>NZ_CP014634.1:1368985-2737971 GCF_001586215.1 Corynebacterium simulans
GCGAGTCGAAGTATCAGTACTCCCAGTTTTGCGAACGCCTGCGCACCCACATCCGCACCACTGGAATGACCTCGATTATCGAACACGAGCCAGGCCAGGAACTCTATGTCGACTGAGCCGGCGACAAGGTTTCCATCATTGACAAGGCCATCGGTGAAGTCGGCATGAAAGCCAGCTTATTCGTGGCCATCTGCCCCTATTCTTCACTGTTGTTTGTGACAGCAACAGCTAACGAGAAGATGGACAACTGGATTTCCTGCCATGTGAAAGCCTTAGACTACCTCGGTAAATGCCCTGGCATCATCGTTCCTGACAACGCACCGACCGCGACTTATCGGCCGGTGAAGAACAAGCCCGGCCGGCGCATTCAACAACGCTACGCGGACTTCGCCGACTACTACGACATCCTGCTCGTACCGGCCCGACCTGGAAAACCTCGGGATAAGGCCGCTGTGGAACGCGCCGTCCAACTCGTCTACTCGCGCATCCTCGGCTACTTCGATGGGATCACCTTCTACAGTCTTGATGAACTCAATGAGGCTATCGCCCAGCGCGTCGACGACATCAACATGAATATGCCTAGGCCCGATGGGATAACCCGTAAAGAGTTGTTTGATGCTGATGAAGCGCCCATGATGCGTGACTTACCAGATACCCCGTTTACGGAAGTGTCCTGGCGAAACGTCAAAGTCGACCGTAACTGGCACATCTGCTGCGACTACCAGTACTACTCAGTGCCGTTCCAATACATCGGCAAAACCCTGCGGGCACGGCTGACCAACAGCCTGGTGAGCATCTTCGACGGCGACGACCTAGTCGCAGAGCACTCACGTATGCACGGGTTCAAGTACCGCTATTGCACTGACCCAGCCCATACCCCGGATAAGGACATTGCCGGGGTCAAACCTCTTACCCGTGACGAGCTGCTTGCTCGAGCATCATCATTTGGGCCGGCAACGGCCAAGGTCGTCTCCTCAATTTTGGAACGCAACGCCAAAGCCGTACCCCGCGGGCTACACACTGCCCGCAACGTGCTCGTCAAGCTGGGCAACAAGCACAACAAGACCACGCTTGAGCCTGCCTGCCAGCAAGTCATTGACCATAGCCTGGCACCCAACATGCAGGTCATCGCGCGGATTCAGGCCGACATCGCCCGCAACGGTCACACCCTCAACCAAACGCCAGCCGTCCAGGCCGATCACGCCCAGTCGCGCATTGTGGATATC
The DNA here is from genome assembly GCF_001586215.1 of Corynebacterium simulans. Classification (NCBI taxonomy): domain Bacteria; kingdom Bacillati; phylum Actinomycetota; class Actinomycetes; order Mycobacteriales; family Corynebacteriaceae; genus Corynebacterium; species Corynebacterium simulans. The sequence goes on from NZ_CP014634.1 coordinate 1,370,212, forward strand.
ACCGCAATCCCTGATGCAGTATTCCTGCGCCCAGCCAGCCACTACGACATCCCGAAGAAGGAGGCCTAGACCATCATGACCACCATCAACCTTGACGATGACATCCGAGCTACACTGCGTAAACTGCGTCTTTCCACCTTCGCTGATATCTTTTTCGACCTAGTCGCCGCCGATGACGCCAACACCGCTCTACCGGAGGAAATCTTCCTCAAAGCCGTGGAAGAAACCGCGGCCAAGCGCCGGCAAACCAACATCGCAAAAGCCATCACCCAGGCGAAATTCCGCTATCCGGGAGCAACACTCGCCGAGCTGATCAACCCAGATGAACGAGGGTTGAATCTACGCCAGCTCAAACGACTAGCCGCAACACCCTGGCGCGACGAACCTTCCAATGTGCACGTCCTAGCGCCCACCGGTGCGGGTAAAACCTACATCGCCTGCGCTATCGGTATTGCTGCTTGCCAGGCTGAATACAGTGTCGCGTACTACCGGCTGGATCAGCTCGTCGATGAATTAGGGGCCTTCCTGCCAGCAGATGAACGCTATGTAGCTAAAATGCGCAAGCTACAAAACATTGATGTACTCATCCTCGATGATTTCCTGACCATAGGAATCAACCAGCGCGGACAAGAAGACCTAACCAAGATCATATTCGACCGCGACGGCAGACTGCCGACCATCATCGTCTCCCAGACAACCGCCGCCTACTGGGTGAAGAAACTACCCGACCCCATCGGCGCGGACTCACTGGTCAGCAGACTCAATGCCGGACAGCGCATCGAACTCGGCGACTACGACATGCGCCAACACCTGGCAAGCGCCACATATGGCGCCAACGAGTAGTCGATCGGATTAGAAGCCCGGCCGCTGGCCCCAACAGGGCCAGCGGCCCGGCCCTACCACCTAGTCGGAATCCAGCCCTACCACCGTTCCGCAACACCCCTACCAACAAGCCGCTCTCAGCAGAAATAGTCCTCTACCAAATGGGAAGACTTTATACCGGCATAGTTGGCACTTCACCGAATCATCGAAATTAGCCTCTGTTAGGCTCAGCCGGAGCTTCACCAGTCCTAAGAGGCTCTCGCACATGAAGACACTCTGAACCTCCGAAACCTTTACTCCACCACCCCGCGAGTGAAGCGAAAGCCCTCGTTACTTACTTTTCTCCAATCACAAGACTCTCGACGGCTCTTAGATAGTTGGTGCACCTCTTGCCGTTTCAGCAGAGATGTTACGACGGCATCCCGATGCCCATCTTTGGTCTCTACGATTCAATATTTGTGGTCCCACTATGTCGTTTCACAAGTTCACTAGCTAGATCAGCAGTAATTTGCACCGCTTCTGGGGGATCGGTGATCCAGATGTGGTCCCCAAACTGAAGCAATTGCCTTACCCCCTGAATATCCCCATATCCCACCACGATACGGACAAAGTTTTCATCCACGGGTTCATGGTGGATAAGCCGTGATCTCAAAACAGAACCGACCCCATCAGGCCCCACCTAGAGAGAATTTCAACGCAGTCTTGATTCAGAATCCAACTTTTCCACTTTTGACCTGTTGAACCTGCGGAACAGGTTTCAACTTAATACTATTTATTCCTGCATGTTTGCAGATTCCATGTGGTTAAAATTGACTTGTTTTCTTTCTTGCCTTTGGTCGTTTAACTCACCGGAGACTCTTGTGTTCGTAGCACCTTGCATGAAGGTTACATCTCCCATGAACTGTTGGACCAACACTTCCGTCCTCATTCTCCCTCGTTTCAGATCATCGGTCGAAGTTTCTTCAGGAGAAAGCATCTCGGGAGAAATCTTTTCTAGCTCCAGTGATAGCTTGAGAGCTTCGGTACGAGTCCTAGAAAGCACCTGGCTAAACTGCAGCTTTGAATATTGAACCATCGCTCTTTCTAAGACCATCATCGAGAAACCGGACGCTTGACCTTCCTCGAAAAGCTGAGCATACATAGCTACCCATTTCTTTGGAAGCTCAATTGAGGGCACCGCTTCGGCATTGACTATCATTTCAAGTTCCGAAATCGAGGCTCCTACAGCAGTCATCTCATCGCTATCAAAGCTAAGACTTTGCGGGAGATCGGAGGGAGACAAAATTGTCTGCTTCTGATAACCACCCATGCCTACGTAGAACATCTTGATGCAGTACGAGACATCTTGTCGATAGTTCGGTACTTCACTATCTTTCGGATAACCATTTAATTCATTTAGAACCCAAGCTCGCAATGTGTCCGCTCCGGCACGATAACTAAACGTTGAGGTTACCCTCGTTTAGTGGACACCCTATTTGTACGGATCTTGTGTCCGTAAGAGAGGATGTTCATTGTGAGTCAACAGCGCAAGAAGTACACGCCGGAGTACCGGCGTGAAGCCGCGAACCTGGTAATCGAGTCAGAGCGACCGATCGCTCATGTGGCTAAGGAAATCGGTGTTTCCGCCGGGCTTTTGGGCCGGTGGGTCAAACTCGAACGTGAACGCCGAGGATCCTCCGATGGGATGAGCGAGGCTGACCTCCGAGCTGAGAATGCTCGTCTGCGCCGGGAGCTGGCAGAAGCCAAGATGGATAACGAGTTTTTGTCAAAAGCGACAGCCTTCTTCGCCGCGAAGCAACGCGAGCAGAAAAGTTCGAACTAATGCAGCAGGAGAAGGCGAACTACAGCATCAAGCGCATGGCACGACTATTAAAAGTATCTCGGTCTGGATACTACAAATGGGCCCATGCGCAGCAGAAACGACTATCCGGCGAAGATGATCGGGCAGCATTTTACGATGATGTTGACCGAAAGATTCATCAGATTTGGAAAGACTCCGATGAGGTTTATGGTGCTCCGCGGATCACCGCAGAGCTTGCCGAGCGCTACCAGATCACCTTGAATCGCAAGACTGTGGCTAAACGGATGCGCATGATGGGCATTGAAGGGATTTCACCGCGTGCCTTTGTCCCGGTGACAACGATTCAAGCCAAGCGTAAGTCAACTCTTCCTGACCTGGTCAAGCGCATGTTTGATACTGGTCAGCTCAACCGAGTGTGGATGTCAGATATTACCTACCTGCGCACCGGTGAGGGCTGGTTGTACTTGTGCGCGGTCCGCGATGGTCATTCCCGCAGGGTACTGGGCTGGGCTATGGATAGCGTTCAAGACACACACCTGGTTGAACGGGCCCTGCGGATGGCGCATACGCTACGCGGTGATGTTCCTGATGGGCTGGTGTTTCACGCTGACCGCGGAACGCAATTTACCAGTGAGAAGCTCTGGGAGGTCTGCCGCAACCTGGGCATTGCCCAGTCTGTGGGGCGTACTGGTGTGTGCTTCGATAACGCGATGGCTGAGTCGTTCTGGTCGACGCTAAAGACTGAATTCTATGACCGGCAGCGCTGGGCGACCCGTGATGCTGCACGCAAGGCCGTTGCCTACTGGATTGAAGTCGTCTACAACCGCCGACGCCGGCACTCTGCACTCGGGATGGTCAGCCCCGTCGACTTCGAAAACCACATTGGTCTAACCACCAGTAGAAAAGAAATAGCTGCCTAACCACTAGGTAGCTCCACTACGTGTCCACGATTTGCGGGCAACCCCAACGTCAGTAATTGCCTTAACGATTGCGACAATGGTACCGATTCATCAGCGAGATCATCTATTAACTGTTGCAAGCTGCCCATGCGGACATCACTCCATCAATCTAGCCGTTTAGGAGCCAAATAGAGCTTGAGTCACTAAAGGGCCAATCGCGGCGCTAGCAGCCGGCGCAAGGACATTGTCAGCCATCCAAGCTCTCACAGTTTTCAACGCCCCTCTCTTTCCTTCTTTTTCACTTACGCTTTGAAGTTCTTCAGCTCGCCCAGTTTCACCATTCGCGTACAAGGCCAAGATTATCTCTCTAAGGAGCTCAGACTCATTGTTTTGGTTGACATTATTGCCATCTCCTTGAATGTTGATTGCACTGCCCAAATTGAAATTGACCTGACTATTCACAAAAGAACTCCTAGTTTGTGGACGACTGATTTCCTTGACGGAAATCCCGTGCTCTACTAAATCAATTCCCCTACGCTTCGCACGTACCGTTGAAATGTCCCCGGGAAAACTATCAAAAATTTCAATAAACTCTCGCTGGCCTAACCAATATAAATCCACTTGAAGGTCATCAATGTATTCACCCTCCAAATTTTCAGCACGTCGAAGCTCTGAGAATTGAACAACATCTACGCCAGAATTAACGACGACTTCTAGGATTTTGTCCCGCCGACTCCAAACATCCATGTAAATAAGATACCAATGGTTGCAAGCACTACCCAGGACAACAAATCGAAATTTAACAGGCGCAGGTGAGTACCATTCTATGCGCTCCTACAACCCATCGGAGAGCTTTAAACCGGATGTCAATTGAACAAAGTTTTGGCTGAAACGGGTATCAGTCGATATAACCTTGGCGGCTCAACAACTAAGTGAGCGCGAATTGCACATGCGGTAGAGCGAAAACAAGCTAGCCAGAATGACGGCAGGTCACTCGTCAAGTTGTTGTCAGTTGCATTCGATCCACGAAATCTGCTCACTGTGAAGACCGGATGTGACATAAATGTAGCCCGAGGCGAGGTAACCGCAAATATGTCATTCGACGGGCTTTTCGTTTCAGAGGAGGGAAAAATCAGATGGATCACCAAAACAAATACGCTCAGTGAGGCAAAGCTTCGAAGCGAACAGCTTCGCACATTGCTTCTGGAACGCGGTGCTCATGAACAAGTCTTGAGGCACTGACGCCCAGAACTTCTTCAGGAAGACTAATACGAAGCCGTTTTTGAAAGCATCAAGGGATTAGCCGAACGCTTACGTCTTATTACTGGGATGGACTTGGACGCAAGGAAGCTGGCCCAATCAGTCTTCGGTGGTGATAACCCGCGATTGAAGATCAATCAATTAAATAGCTCAACGGACAGGAACGAGCAAACAGGCACCCAACTTTTAGCTGAAGGGTTTTCTGCTTTTCGCACCCCTGCGGCCCTCGAAATCCAACTCAAGTGGCATATTAGCGAGCAAGACGCACTCGACATCATGGGTCTCGTTTCACTGATTCATCGTCGCGTCGACAACGCTGAACATCTTCAGAATCTAGGTATATAGAATCAATACCTGCCATATGCCGTAACATTTGCCTGCTAGAAAACCTCGCTTACAGAATTGCTTGAAAGCTGGGTTCTCTAGCGGTTACTAAGGGTTGTGTCCCGTGTCATACTGCGTCTACCACTTCGAGGTAGACACGTCGGGGTCAGGCCCACCTGCCCGTTGTGGCAACACTGGCTTACTGCGATTCGTGATTGGGAGGATCCACCAGACCTGTTGTTTCTTCAGTGCACCTAGATAGGCTGGTCGGGGGCTTGTTCCAGCGAGGCTGCGGTGCGTCTGGAATCTAACAATGCCAACTTGCGGCACCTCAGGTTATGTTTCATCTGACTTCTATTTAGCAATGGGTGTTGACGACCAGGAACGGAGGGGGCCGTCGTGGAGCCCTTGGAAAAACTGGTATTTTTCTAGCGGGATACGCGCAGGGGGATCGAAGTCGGGAGCTGCTGTTAACTCATTAGTGTGTGGGTCGACAACGCATGCTGGTGTTAGGCGGGCCAAATAGCCGTCCGCCCCATAGAAAGCGTCATCATATGGGGATACACCTAGTGGTGCAAGGATGGCTTCTATCTGATTCTCCCCAAACTGAGACCACATAATCTGCGCGTGTTCTTGTGTAAACGTTTCTTGCGGAAACTCAGTGACCTTTGGCAGGGAGTCAAAATCAAACCCGTAATCCTTAAAAGGTTCACTTTGATCCTCAAGGTACGACATGGAACGATGCAGCGTACCATCAGCTTTTAACTGTTTGTGGCTGCTAAAAGATCTGTAGAAGCAGCAATCAAATCGGCCTAAAGGGTCATCGGGTAATTCGGAGGGAAGCGCGCACATTATAAACTCTATTTCTCCGTAGCTTGCCCGATGGAAAAAGGCTACATCGTCGGTATCTACCCACGGCGTATGCTTAATTTCGACGTAGTAAGGAACTTGTGACTCAATTTCTTTCTTGCGCGCCAAAAGGTAGGCAAATTCATCAATCCACGGCATCTTTGGCGCTTTGGTAAAGCAGCAGGGGCTAAACACTGCAGTCCATTCTGACTCGGTGGGGACGAATACAAACTGCGTAATGTGATTTTGCGGCTTAAGTAGCTCTGCAAGCTGGTTCCTGCCAGCAGATACCTTGTTCGTATGAACCATACATTCGATTGTCTGGCTTTGAAGATAAAAATAAGGCTTTGTATACCGACTTTCTATTCCTGATGCCCACTGCTGAAATTCTTCAACCACGGTAGATAGTGGAAACCGAAGAAGCGCCACAGCATGGGATACCGGTGCTATGGAATGGGTGTAGAAATACTTCGTCATTGTCTTTAGTTCCCTTCGTGTTCGCGGACCCAGGTGTGTTCACGACGTTCAAATAAAGCGCATGGCCCGTACTTTTTAGGCAAAGGGTATCCACTATTGATAAGTGTTGCACGCCCGGTGAGGAACTGTCTGTTGAAGGGATCGAGCCCAAAAAGCTGTGCACACTCGAAGAGATCATCGGTAGTAAACCGCTTGCGTAGTGGACCCTTTTTGGTTTTGAGTCTTTCCAGTCCGGGAAAGGCGAAGTCTTCGCCGTCAGGCCAGTCGGTAAAAGCCTGGAACCGGGTTTCTCCTTCCCCAATACCTACAATAAAAGTGTCGTATCCTCGGATTTCAGCGGCAGGGGCGCGTTTGCCGATAGCGGCATCCATATCGTAGGTGCCGATGATGAGGGACTTGCTGCCTGAGCGGTAATTCCACCCTTTGACGATTTTGCGTTCATCTGGCTCATCCACGATACGTAGCTGTGTCATACCGGGAACAAAAGGAATAGAACCATTATACCTAACGGTTGCGAAAAAATCGTAATTGTTGCTCGAGTCATCGCAGATAAACCACACCCAATCAGGATTCGTGGTTTCCAAAACTGCTGCCCAACGACGAGGAAACTGCGGATCGTGCACCCCAAGACGCAGCGCATGAGGAAGATCATCGACGGTAGTATCAATGTCCACATACTGCTGCGACCAGTAACTATTAGCTGTTTCTAAAGGCGTGTGGAAAACACGTGACCGTGCGGCAGCCTCAACCGCATAATCAAAAGGCAGCTTCAAAAATAACTGATCATAAGAATACGGGGCTAACAGATAATCAATATCTCGCCGCAGGTACACACTCATCTTTAAATCCCTTCCCTGAGCGAAGCGACATAGTTGTCTACTCCGTCTCGATTAGCTTTGATGACTTTCCAAAGTTCAGAGGACTCATCAAGCTTGTCTAGTGTAAGCAGCCTAAAAACCGCATCCGGATTCGTATCCAACTGCTGCTGTGCATGGTGCGGCGCCCTAGACGCAGGTGGCCGGTCGAACTCAATTTTAATTGACACACCATCCTCGTGGACAATACTAAGATCGGGTCGTCCACGGCTTGTTGTCTTTAGTGCCTTTTACCGCGTTTCTGAGTCAGAAAAGTAGTCAGAATCGCGTCTAAACTGTTCGTAGTAGCTTTTATTTCCTCTTGACCTGGGCTGGATGGTATGGGCTACCTAACAAGGTTCAGATCCTTGCCCGCATTACGAGCACAACGACCTTAGCCATATACCGCAGTACAAAGCGGGAAACTGGAACCGTCATCAAAGTTGGTGTGCGTTCTAACTACTTGCCGTTAAAGTATGCCGCTGCCGCTTCGTTCGCTAACACCTAAGGATTACTTTTCACTAGGCAAGGAACGACGTTTCAAGAAAGTCCTCAAGACTCCAATATTCAGGATCAAACCACGCAACGCCTTCGTCGACTTCGAGTGCGACTAATTGGTCAGGCAATAAGATGAGGAAATCATTTATCTCGGTGCGGATTCCTTGGCGTTGTAGCTCTTTTGCGACTCGTTCAGTGCTCTCCTGCGCGGTCTCAGCGGGGCGACGATTAAGGTCAACACCATAGAAAGTATCCGTGATTGGCACCTCCATGTACTTCATTTCAACGGTGACGCACTTACCGTCCTCCACACAGCACACAATCTTGCGGCCAGGATCACCAGGCTCTAGTGTTTCGATATCGACCCAGCCTTCAAACTGTTCCTCATACGTATCGGCAGTCAGCTCAGAGTCGTAGCATGCTTTAGTGGCTTGGTTCACCGTCATACCGGGTTTTACGGGCAAGGGACAGGTACGTTCAAGATTCATTGTCTCGATACGCTTTCTTCTTCGTCGGTTGTTTAGTACGTCAAGGCCTTCGGTCAGGCTATCGCCAATTCACACGGCGCATTCGCGTGATTGAAATTGACTAGCTACCCCCAGTAAATAGCCACAACTTTGCCGAATTGGTATGACAAAGCAATTGTCCCATTGTCGTGCGGAATGGTTATGCCGTCACGGTCGTGTTCAAATTCAATCCCCACATCTTTTAGGGCTTTTACAAACTTTCGACTCGACAATGACAGTGGGATATCAAGGAAGCTATCTGTCTCCCGCGCGTTTAAGATTTTTATTGAGGTAATCAATCCGTCGTTTTCAAAGCCCTTAATGTCGTAGTCGATTCCCCCGATCTCACATTTGCCAAAAATTTGGCCCGTGCTGCCTATCCCGAGATAAGAAATATCCAGGTATCGGTAATCAGACAGAAGATTTTCATAGTATGAAACAGGTACAGACCGCTGCAACGGTTCAGGGACCTCAAAAGTAAATTTCATTTTCTATGGCTTCCTTAGAGAAGGGGGACTCACAACACAAGATGCTACCTACCTGTTAGAACACGCTGGCAGAGTTTAAGCCCATATGGTGAAAGCCACAGGGCAAAGAAGCCGCCCCTTCTCAGCACAAAGAAAATGAGCCGCGTGCCGCTAGCGGCCTCCGGTTCTCAGCTAAAGCCACTAGACACTCACCACTAATCCAAGAGCTATTGCCCCACTAGAAAAAGAGTTCCTGGGAGGTCACCACCGCACCTAGGGACTCTCACCGCAATTCTCCACGCTGCTTACGGAGTATATCTTGTGCTTTGCGCAGCGCAGTCTCGTTCGATTTCGTTAACTTGGAGGAAGCCTTCAGTGCGTCAAAGAACTCTTCTGATTCAGCCCATCGCGCCAATTCTTCATACGAAAATTCGGAGGCTTCGTCTTTTCTATTTATAGCCACTTCACCTGTGCTTTCGTCAACCCATACACAATGTGTTCAAACATGCTACTTGGGTTAAGGGTTAAAAGAACCGAGTTTAGTAGGAAAATACTCTGTTGAGGGTTGAGGGACAGACCCTTTTGACCCCTAACCCTCTGTTGGCACCATCGAAATAAAAACTCGAAAGGCGAGAGCGGGAGCTAGGATGTAAATCCCCACGCTTACAATCCTCGACCACTAAAGTTCAGAAAAAGAAAGAAACCGAAGGTCACGAACCCTTTCGAGTTTGTTACCTCCGGTGTCACAGTTTGTACAACTGCTCAGCGTGTGATGTTCACGATGGCAGCTCAACATGGCTTTTCAAAAAGCGTATCCCGTACTGCGGATTTGAATTCTCCCGAGAATTAACTACACCCACACCCCACCCTTGTTGGCACAAATACAGCCTTAAAATCACCGTCTCACCGGTCGGCGACAGCGTATAACACAAAGAGGTGACATGAAAAATGCCCACCTCGAAAAGTCCAGGTGAGCATTAGAACATACGTTTAAGATTATTTCCCAGACAATTAAGTCCGGGGCGGCACCTTGGCCAGGTCTCGGCCAGTGTCCTCACGGACCATGCGGAGTCGTCGTGTCATCGAGTCCTGACCTGCGGTTTTCCGCTCAAATTGCTCTTGAATTGCCAGGTTCGTCGAGGCCACCCACAGCGCGAGCGTGATGTAGAGCATCGGCTCACGCCTCACACCGCGCTTGAAAGATTCCATGCCAGTAACGTGCGGGGACTTCATGATTGAAAACCGCTGCTCAGTAATGGCGCGAGCTGCTTCATAATAAGTCGCATGCTCCCAGGAACCGGGAACAAGCCCCCACTGCGCGCGTCTCCACTGCTCAGGGGTAAACGTGTGGGTGATACTCGACTTTGCACAGCATTTATAGTGATCTGCACTCCAGCTGGGTGAAATTTCTGGTGCCTCCTCGGGTGATTGAGTCATGGACGCCGGTTTGAGTGGGCATCGCACTCGCCCCTGTACGGCGGGGCAGACCAAATCGATTTTCACCGGCTTCTCTGAATTTTCTTCCTGCTTACGAGGGCGGCCACGGCCTTGACGCGCACGATAAGGCCGTGAATTAGTCCCCATGATCAGTGGGAATAAGGATTCGAGTCGAGCATCGTGGCGTTCAAAACCGTCGTCCTCTCCAAGTAGTTCCATCGTGCGTCGAACTATTTTGCCGTCGCCTGCGATCGCACGCGCGGCAGGGCAATAAAACTCACCGGCGACTTGCAGTGGTCCACTGGCAGGTTCGTCCCCTGCAGCGCTGTCAGATGCGAAAACAGTACGCCAGGATTTGGGATAGCGAACAACGGGAGCATAGCCTGCGGCAAGAAGCTCGTCGTTAAAGTGCCTTTTGACGTTGTAGCCCATGTCGACGGTTAGCAATGGCAAACGGCCACGCGTAATGCGCTGGTCAAAACCATTTTCTTGATGAAAACGAATAGCACGCGCCAGACCCTGCACCGAACCTGAGCTGGGTTTATCGATTGAAATTCCTGTGATCACCGGGGCGACCGAGTAGACCGCTTTTGGTGGTCCGACGCGGCATACCGCAGTAATGCCAACGGCTACCCCGCCTTTGGTACTACGCCGGGTACCCAGCTCGGCGTGCAGGGAGTGGTCTTCGCGATCGCGGATGTAGTATGCACCCGAGTATGCCGCGCCGCGGTGTTTCGTATCGCGGCTGCCTAGCCCCATTGACTGGCCTGCCAGGTCAATAATAGTCTCGTCGGCGACGATATCGCCTCGATACCCCTTGGGGGCCTGCTCATGGATTGAGCCTGCCACCAGCGAGTTTACAACCTGATGGAGCCTTTCAGATGCCATCTCGGAGGCTTGCTCTTGCTCCGGAGAACGCGCAGCAATCATTCGACGATGATCCCCATTTTTCACACGGCGCGCAGGGGCATCTGGCAGTGAATCCAGTGGTTCAAGCCGCCGTGTTAGCCACATGGCAAAAGCGCGATACGAGCCCTCGCCGCAAGAAAGATCTAGGTCGAGCCGCTCCTGTTGGGCGGGGTCTAGCGTCCATAGAGTGCGCCAGATCTCCGCCATCGAAGGCACACGCCGAATCCCAATCAAAGCCAAACCCACGGTGAGCACCCCCAGCATTGAGTATTTCGGGCCGGTGGATCTCCGTCCGCCCACGCCACGGTCCTGGTGAAAATAGAATTCGATCATCCGGTGCGCACCAGATTTTTCAATCACAGCCGCGCAGCTGTCCATATAGTCCGGAGAGATCATCACCCTCTGCTCCTGCACTGCAACTGTCATTAGAGGTCCTCCCCTTTACAGTGCAGCAAAGCTCTTGCCCCATCCTCCGGCGAAAACTGCGGCAGATCCGCTTCCAAATCGTGCAAAACCCGCAGGTCAGCAATGCCTGCCATTTTCATCAGCATCGCAGCCGGCACCCCCGGGTCAGAGGCCAGCTTTACCACCCAACGGTTCCGCAGCGCCGCTGCATTAAATCCGGGAAAACCCTGCTCAACGAGCTCTTCTGCCACATGACAAATTGCATTTCGAGGCATGGAATCCCCCACAATAGGAAAAACGAAACCGCTGCCGACCTCGCGTGCCCGTGTCAAAAGGCGATGCCCTCGAACCGGGCATACCACCGGGACCACGCGAGAGATAACTCCTCTTTTTCTCACAGCGATTTGCACTACCGTGCGTTCTGCCAGCTCAAGAGGGGAAATATCGCTGCCCCGCAGATGACGGATCTCCTGAGACGACAGCCCCGCGCCCGTAGTCAGATCTAAGATCGTCAGCAGTTGCGCGCGCAGCATCGGTCGCAGGCTCGGAGCAATCGCATACAACTCATCTTCCAGTGATGTTTTCGCAGCTGGGACCGCTTTGCGTCGCGGTCCTCGTTGACGATGAGGCTCAGGGAATTCATGAGGGTACAGCGTCCGGCCTGCAGCATAGAGGATCGTCCGGTATGTGCGCTGTGACCTGCGAGAAAAGACGTCATCCCGGAACAGCCATTTATCCACTGCAGGTCGTGTCAGCGCTCGTTCTTCGTCAACCGAGCCGAAAACGATCGCCTCATCGTAGAGGTATCGCGCTACAACGCGGGCCGCCTTGACATCAGCGACCTCATCTATAGCTCGGGTGTGCGCTTGGACAAGGGCTGCACGGTCTATGGCGTCACTCCGCAGTGGTCCCGCTGGGCGCTGGATTCCGATCTCCCTCAGTCGCAGATAGCGATCTGTATCAGGCAACGTGCGTCGAGTAAGGCGGCGCACCCTCGACGGGGATGCCTGACCAATCACCGACACAGCAGGAATACTGCTACGCTTTGATTCCTCGACGACCACTGGTGCTGCTGCAAGAGCCGTGAATCTACCCACGCGCGCTCACCGCCCTCATGCTTGAGGCGTTGGACCGGGTGACACTGTTGCTAAATATTTTGAGGCATGACAAGATAGGCGTATCTCCATTCATGTAACTTGCAGTGAATTGATTGGATTCTTTCGCTCAACGTTTTGCAGAACGTCGGCGACCACAGGGCGCGATCTTGCAGGATCGGGCCCTGATTATGTTTCGGATTTGTCCGATAATTGCGATTAGGTCACAGGCGCACCCCCACGATCCCCATGTAAGAGCCCTGCCTCAGAAAGCCACTGTGTCATCACATGCGACATGGAACACCCACGCTCCGCCGATTCAGCAGAAAGCTTCGCCACGATAGGCGCAGATAAGCGTAATTCGACGCGCACAATCGCGTCGTCAGGCACTACCCGACTGACCTTACGGCCAAAATGCGCCGACGGGATTTCCATCGAGCCTCCTTCACACAGCTACCAACACGTGGCACGGATGTGCCACGAAAACACAGGCAAAAGCCTGCGCCAGCCGAAAAAACTCCGGCTAGTAGTGACATTGAAGTCACGTCAAATCAGTAGCCCTGTGTGGGCTGTGTCTTTACACGTCAAAGCGCGATCCGCATTGGGCCTTTGTAGATTGCCGAATCAATGGGCCTTTGTAGATTACCGGCTCCAACCGGCACATAACAAATCACTCAACGACTTTTGCATTTGCTCAGACTTTCAACACACGGCGATCCCAGTCAGAATTCGAGTTTCGGCCCGCGATCTATCCAGCCGGCAACCCGCCGTCAGAAAATCAAATCCGCAACCAAGGCTTCAATCATCGCAACGTCAAATGTTTGGCTTACAAAAATTACAGCAACATGTCGAATCGGAATCCCAGGTATCCAGCGGATGCAAATGACTAAAGGAATCGCGCGCTTCCTGTTAAACGATGCGGATATACTGAGATGCTAATCAATCTCGACCGATAGAGTGAAGCCCACTCAGGTCGTAAATATCCACCAACCTGGCATGTAATGCCACGGGAGTAATCGGAAGAAGCGAATCATTGGACGAACCGTTAACAACACTCACGGTTAAACTCGATCACTTCACACCCCAAGGAACGCCGATGGTGCGTTTACCAAATGGGGTGCTATTAGCCGGGGATCAAGAGATCAAGAGATTGAGCCCTAAGGTAGGCGACATCCTCGTGTATTCCTCGGGCTGGGAAATCGCATCCGACCACAGCTGGGAAGTTAAGGCCCAAATTGGGGTTATCGAACAAAAGGCCGGCCCCGACGAAGTTCTTATAAAGACTTCGGACGGGTATGCCCAGAAGTTGGTGCATAGAAATACTCGATGGAGTATGGGAGATTACGCCCTCTTCAATGAGAGCTCTTCGATTTTGAAAGTGATCCCACAAGAAGCAGCGCGAAAAAGCACTACCGAGGATGAAGACAGCGCCTCGAAGTTTCGTATTGACCTAGACCCCGAGAGATTTCATTGGGACTATTTTGTCGGCTCGCACGAGATACTGTCCGACGCAAAACGAATAGTAGAGTTGTACACCACGCCCGAGGGACGAGATTTTATCTCACAGATGAAGGTTGATCCTGTACACGGGATCCTTTTCGCAGGTCCACCGGGAACCGGGAAGACCTTTTTAGCTCAAATAATGGCAGCCCAGTCCAAGTCCGCCTTCTATTTGGTTACAACCGCGTCTCTAGGTGGTCAACTGGTAGGGCAAAGTGAAGAACGACTTGAAGCAATATACGAGGACGCAGCTAAACAAGAAATGTCGATCATTTTTGTTGATGAGATTGATGTTTTAACTAAAGACCGTTCGAATGCGTATGAACACGGTTCCCGTCTCGTTAATGTATTTCTCACGAACATGGACGGAGTAGGTGCACCTGAAAATGTCCTAACTATCGGGGCAACCAACCGTATTTCCGACATTGACCGCGCGCTGCGCCGACCCGGGAGGTTTGACCGCGAAGTATATTTTCGTCTACCGAATCAAATGGACCGTCTTGAGATTCTAAAGTCTCGCACGCCAACGCTAGCCAACGATATTGATTTCGATAAAATTTCGTCACAAACCGAAGGATGGACTGCCGCAGAACTACGGTCGATTCTCCAGTACTCAGGAGAGTTAGCTGTCATCGAAGGTCGTTCAAGAATATATAATGATCACTTTCTTTTGGGATTTGAAAAAGCAACTACCGCGCGAAATGCTCGAAAGGGCGAAGAAAAGTGAATATTAAGAGTTGGTTCCGAAACTATAGGAAGAAGCACGAAAGCTTCCGTCGCTCACGGATTCTAAGGAAAATCGAGCGGCTTTCCCGTAAAGCGTCACCGCTGGGCGACATAAGACAGTTCCTCTATCTCGATGAATTGGCTCTTCGTAGCTTGTATATCTCCCGGTTCGGTCCTGAGGATGCCCAAACGACCCTTACTCAGACGAGAACAAAGGACTTAGGATTAACACTCGGAGGCGGTGCATCCATTTCTCGCGTCAATGATCAGACCTCGAATGGCACATCATCTATCAGCTTCCGATCTGGAAAAAGCAAAACCCTACAGATCGAACAAGTCTCTTCAGAACAGTCTCTTTTCAGAGATTTTGTGTCGAGAGAATCCTATGCCGGAAAAGAAAGTCAAATCTGGGACGGCGTGCCGCAATCCAACAGTCAACCAGAGTTACCGCCTGGTGGACTAAAACGCGGCCAACTAATTCAGGTCAGAATACGCCTAGAAGCCCATTCAATCTATGCCTATAGCACCATTGCTAACGCGCTTGTCGAAACCTCGGCCAATACTCCAGCGCTCGGATTTTCCCAGGACGACACCCTTATCCAGGCCGCCCAACTAATTCAGCAAATGCTAATCGGCCAAATTCCAATAAACTCGGAGCTCGTTGATGGGCCCGACCCCCGGAAAGTGGACACATCGGGGGCTGGCTATGCTGCTGTGGTCAGTATAGCCGAAGTCTCGGCTTCAAAGACATCAGGAGCTACGAGATTGCACCAGGAGTGCCGCCGGCGCGTGTTGTAGCGCATGCACCACCGGAAGACCTCTTGACGACAGCTAATTGGGTTGTTAAAGACTTTCCGATCACGCAGTACTTCCCGCTTTAAGGTGGCGTTAAAGGATTCTGCCAGGGCATTATCGGCACTCGTTCCAACCGCGCCCATGGACTGGCGCACACCTAACGACGAGCAGTAGTTCCTAAAGGCTTGTGAGGTGTACACGCTGCCGTGATCGGAATGGAAAATAGTCCCATCAAGACTGCCGCGCACGCCGTGTGCGTGGGCTAGAGCATCGATAACTAGTGAGACCCGCATGTGGTCTGCGAGTGCATAACCTGCAAGTTTACGTGAATACGTGTCAATGACTGTGGCAAGGTACATGTTTTTGCCTCCCCTACACGGCAGGTAAGTAATGTCACCGACATACACACGATTTGGCTCGCCAGCTGTGAACTTGCGGCCTACTAGATCTGGCATGACACGGTGACCAGGCTTACGCCTGGTAGTAATGCATCGACGCCGTTTGCTAAAGCCTTTTAACCCCATGGATTTCATGATGCGTGCAACTTTCTTGTGATTGATCGGGGTATACGTCGTGTCCTCCTTGAGGCTTGCGGCGATGCGTTTAGCGCCATAAAGCCCGTGCTCATCATCGAAGATGGTTGTAATTCTCGCACCAATAAGGGCATCGGAATACATCTTTAGCCTGCGCTTTTCACGGGTTTGGACCCATTTATAAAACGAGGAGCGATTGAGCTTTAAAACGTGGCACATCCGTGTGAGCCGAGTATTCGGTTTGGTGGTCATAGACAAACTGGAAGCGGATTACCAGTGAGTCTCTTCGGTAAAATATTTCGCGGCCTTACGCAGGATGTCGCGTTCTTCGCGCAGCTTAGAGACTTCTTTTTCCAGCTGACGGATTCGCGCAGAATCATTCGCCGCTTGGGCTTGATCGTGCACGGCCTTCGTGCGGGCACGTTTGCCAGTGCCGTACTTTTTGACCCAAGAATGTAGCGAGGCACGGTTGATACCGAGCTCAGCTGATGCTGAGTTCAGCGAGAGATCCTCGTTGTTCTCATAGAGGGCTACGGCATCGCGTTTGAACTGTTCGGAGTACCTGGACATGGTGGTAGATTACCTTTCTTCCCAGCTCGACTGGGCTGGATATCAGGTGTCCACCACATGGGGGTCAGGTCCGATTGGGACTGGGACAAAAAATCTAGCACACTCATCCGTCGCGCTGATGGCACGGCAAACAGTCCTATCCGCTTAGTCGGTCTTACCCAACTCGACAACTATTGGGGAGATGTTCGAAGCTTCCTTTTCGACCAATCCGAGTGCATTGCCCTGGTTCGAATTAGCCAAGATACCCCCTCAACTAGCTGGTCTCCCCTCAAGCTCTTCGATGCTGCTAGGGGATTGCCTAGCTTCGACGGCTTTGATACAAAAATCGCCGAGTTGAATTCCATATTAAGCAGCAAGCAGAAAGCAGAAACACCGGTTTCAAATGCAGCGGAAAGAACCCTCAGCCATTACCTACAAATCAGAACCGACAATGAGGAACTCAAGGTTCAACTAGAGCCACAAGTGAATGAGATAGCTCAAATGGTACCCGATGGTTCTCAACGTCAACTTAATGATGCATTTGACCAAGTTGATTTTTTACTTTCGTCGCAGGGAAGCACAGAAACCACTCCCGATGAGATCGGAAGCTTGCGAAGCAAGGCAATTAGATTAGAGCAAGGAACCGGAGCGCCACTCAAGAGCGAGGAGAACGTCTTACGCGCACCGAACGATGATTCAGATCTCTATTTGGTAGGCGATATCATCGCTCTGTACTGGTAAAGCGTATCTAGTCCGTAGTGACTATTTCACCGTCATTCGCAAGAGAGGGATCGGAAGCTTTGCGTATGAGGGCTACTTCCTCAATCACGACAGAGAGCGCGCAGCGCGCTCCCCACACGTGAGAAAATCAAGCCTTCCTTTACGGCGGAGCAACAGTCTGACAAAAGCGTCATCTACAAGACACAGACAACACAATCCCAACCGGAGCCGTTGCAGGAACAATAGGTCTGTCACCTGGTGTTGTTGCAAAGTTGGGGCAGTAGGAAGAGTGACGTGATGTAATCACAGCCATGGGTATTTTCTCCGGTTGTCATTTCCCCCGTGACATTATTCTGTGGGCAGTGGGTGGTACTGCCGCTACGGGGTGAGCTACCGCGCTCTGGAGGAAATGATGACCGAGCGGGGCGTGCCAGTCGATCACACCACGATCTACCGCTGGGTCCAGAAATACGCGCCTGAGCTGGACAAGCAAACACGGTGGTACCGGCAGGTACCTGACTGGCAGGCCAGTTCTTGGCGGGTGGATGAGACCTATATCCGGGTCGGCGGCAGGTGGTGCTGTCTCTATCGGGCGATTACCGCCGGTGGCCAGACCTTGGACTTTTACCTCTCTTCGAAGCAGAACGTGGCTGCAGCGAAGTGTTTCCTGGCCAAGGCCGTCAGATCCAATGCGTCAGCCGGGTATCCCAGAGTGATCAACACCGATTAAACACCCTCCCTAGCCAGGGCAATCGCCGAGTTGAAGTCAGAGGGAATCTGCCCGGCAACAGTGGAACACCGGTAGGTGAAATACCTCAACAACATCCTGGAAGGCGACCATGGTCGGCTGAATCGGATCCTCGGGCCGAAAGGCGCGTTTAAGAACCGGACATCTGCATATCGGACGTTGAAAGGGATGGAGGCGATGCACTCATTGCGGAAAGGGCAAGGCGCGATGTTTGCCTACGGGCAACCGAACCCGGACGCGGTGATCGTCAACCAGGTCTTCAAGAGGGCCTAACAACGCCCACACGCAGCGGCCATCAGGGAATGAGAAACTGAGTCTTCGCTGCTCTCCGCCCAACTTTGCAACAACACCTCTTTGTCCTCTACTTTGCCTGACGTATAGGACATGGCGTGGCAGCTTTCGAACTAAAAGACGATTACGGGTGGAGAGGGGAAAATGTTCCCGAACTGCCGGAAAATATCCATAATTGGAATGGCGGTGAAACTGACCCTGGGCTAACAGATTTCAACCATCCCGAGAGGATGTGGACCCTACGCTAAAGGAGGGAGTTGATCTTCTCCCACAGGGTCTTTTCGAGTTCACCCTCAATAGCGATGAGCTCTTTGTGGAGTTCCTTAAGGGCATCGTCTCTCCAGGTAAGAGTCTTAAAAGGGGCGGCGTCCTTCTTGGGTTCCCTTTTCACGGTAATGCGATCACCGGACTGGATGGCATCCACAGGCGACCCAAGTAACTCATATGCTTCGGTATCCGTTATCTCGCTGTGGAAGCCATGTGCTACTTCATTGCGGAGATCAATTGCAGTTTTCAGCCGATCCAAGAGGGACTCGGGAACATGGGGCTTCAGGCTCTCCTGCAGTTGAGTTCCTGAGCGTGTCCATGCTTTATCAATTGGCGAATCAAATGGGCCAGACTTTGAGACTGCAATGATCTGCCCCGCGACGTGTTCTGTCGCAGCTGCCTGAGAGATCACTAGGCCAATTTGGCGTAAATTCTGGTCGTTCAGCATTTCTGAGCTGCCCCGGTATTTTTCTAAATCTGTTTGGTGGATGATTTTTTCGGATATCGCTTTTAGTATTTGTTTTGCTTGCTTGCGCTTGTTTGGGTCTTGGCCGAACTGGTCAGCGCATAAGTAGAAGAGAGCTTTTAACGCATCTGTATCATCAGGCAAGTTTTGGGAAAATTCGTTTCCGCTCATGAAACGCGCCCTTCTGTCATCAACGATGGAAAAATATGTCAAAACCTTGTCGGATTAGTTAACCTCATTGTCTAGCTGTTCGCGACATGAATGTTCACTCGGTCCCCCTAGCTGTACTGACCGGAGACGTTGATTGAGACGGCTCACAGCAGGGATCAGATTGACAGCCTGTAACTACTGGTATGTACAATCGAGTCATGGACACAAGAAGTCGACTCTTAGATGCCACCCAGGAACTGCTGTGGGAGCGGGGTTACGCCGCGACCAGCCCGAAGGACATCCTGAGCCGGGCCAACGCCGGGCAGGGCAGCATGTACCACCACTTCTCCGGCAAGCAGGACCTTGCGGTAGCGGCGCTGGAGGCCAGCGCGACAGCCATGCGGCAGGATGCTGAAGCGCTGCTCCATGGAGACGGAACGGCCACGGAGCGGCTCGTCGCCTACCTGGGACGTCAGCGCGACTCCCTCATGGGGTGCCGCATGGGGCGCATGACCTACGACGCGGACGTGCTCGCGACGCCTAAGCTGCTCACGCCGGTCTCCGAGACCCTCGCCTGGCTTGTCCAGACGATCAAGTTGGTCATCGACGAGGGGATCGTCAACGGTGAGTTCCCGCGCCACACCGATGCCCACCGGCTCGCCTCCATGGTAGTAGCCACTGTTCAGGGCGGCTATGTCCTGGCGCGTGCGCAGCAGGATCCTGCCGAGTTCGACGCCGCCGTTCAGGGTGCGACCGTGCTCTTGTGTGCGTGGAGTCAACGATGAGCACGGTGCCTGTGCACTTCACAGGCACCGTCAACGCCACGACGTTGGCGACACCCACGCCCCAGTCTCCTCTGGCTGTCTACGCCGTCACGTTCACCGCTGGCGCGCACACCCACTGGCACACCCATCCCAAGGGACAAGGCCTCTACGTCACGGACGGCGTTGCCCTGGTGCACATCGAAGGACAGACGGCCAAGCACCTGACCAAGGGGGAATCCATCTGGATCGACGCCGGCCGGCGGCACTGGCATGGCGCTGCACCTGGGCAGCCGATGACCCACGTCGCCTACCAGCAAGCCGCCGACGACCTGTCGACCATCGATTGGCACAAACCCGTCACCCCCACGACCTACGCCCAGGCAACCAAGGAGAACCACTGATGTACGCCATGCAGTATCAGATCACCCTGCCCACCGACTACAGCATGCAGATCATTCGCGACCGCGTCACCCAGACCGGGCACTTCATGGACGGCTACCCCGGGCTGCAGTTCAAGGCCTACCTCACCCAGGAGAAGACCAAGGGCGCACCGCGCAACGCCTACGCCCCCTTCTATATCTGGCGCGACATCGATGGGATGCGGCAGTTCTGTTGGGGCGAGCCCGGCTACTCGGCCATCGTGCGCGACTTCGGCCGCCACTCGATCCAGGACTGGACCGTCCACCAGCTCGTCGACGGGCCCGCGGACTACTCCGCTGCCCGCAGCTTGACCGTCAAGACCGCGCACCTGCCAACCAACGCTGCACCGTCCCAGTGCATCGACGACATCACCGCTGAGTTCCTCGCTACGACCACAGACTCCACCGTGGCCCGCGTCACCGCCGTCGACGTCACCACCTGGAACGCCATCCTCGTCGAACTCAGCACCCACGAAGCCGACCAGAGTTCAACAGGTGTCACCGCCTACGAGGTGCTCCACGTCTCCACTACTGCCTGACCCACCACACATCAGCCGCCCCACGGGGGGCAACCCGGCCTTCATGTCGCACCCCAATGCCGCTCTCACACCCCGCCACCGGCTGATTGTCGGCCGCCTCGTCGTGGACGAGGGCTGGCCGATCAGCGAGGTCGCCGCCCGGTTCCAGGTCTCCTGGCCGACCGTGAAGCGCTGGGCCGACCGCTACCGCGCTGGCCAGTCCATGCCGGACCGTTCCTCGCGACCGCACCGCTCTCCGAACAAGACCGATGCGAAGACGGCCAAGCGCTGCATCCAGCTGCGGCTCCGACTGAGGGAAGGTCCCGTGCAGTTGGCATGTCGGCTGGGGATCGCGCCGTCGACGGTCCATCGAATCCTGACCGACGCTCACCTGAACCGGCTGTCCCATGTTGACCGCGCCACGGGTGAGCCTGTTCGCCGCTATGAGCATGACCATCCTGGCGCGATGCTGCATGTCGACGTGAAGAAGCTGGGCCAACATCCCCGATGGCGGAGGCTGGCGCTACGTCGGCCGACGACAAGGCGAGAGGAACCGCGCCGCGACCCCGGGCAAGCCCAGGAGCAAGTACCGGGACCCGTTGATGGGTAAGGCCTTTGTCCACGCTGTCATCGACGACCACTCCCGCGTCGCCTACGCCGAGATCCACGATGACGAAACCGCCCTCACTGCCACGGCGGTCCTCATTAGGGCTGTTGAGTGGTTCAACGCCCGCGGCGTCACCGTCGAGCGGGTCCTGTCTGACAACGGTGGCGCCTACCGCTCACACCTGTGGCGAGACACCTGTGCCGAGCTGGGAATCAGGCACAAACAGTCCAGGCCGTATCGCCCGCAGACCAACGGCAAGATCGAGAGATTCCACCGAACCCTGGCTGATGGCTGGGCCTACGCCCGCTGCTACACCTCCGAGGCGGAGCGTCGGGGCGAGCTCGAGGACTGGCTGCACTATTATAACCAGCACCGTCCTCACACGGCCTGCGGGAACCAGCGGCAGTTCTCACGGTTGACCAACGTCTCCGGTCAGTACACCTAACTGGTTTCGGCTCACTTAATGTGACAGGCAGAGGTTCCGTTCCTCGAGTGCGCATATGTTTTATGGAGTACACCGAAGATTTCCATCTTGATGGTGTAGCCAGTAGTAACGCCCACGACCATGTTGTTGATCAGGGAGCGGGACAGGCCGTGCAGGGAACGGTTCTTGCGGCGGTCATCGGGGCGGGAGACGACGAGTTCTTCGCCTTCCTGAGCCACGGTGATTGGTGCCGGAATCTCTTCAGCCAGGGTGCCCTTAGGACCCTTGACTTCAACGTTCTGGCCGTTGATGGTGACGGTGACGCCAGAGGGGACGGTCACCGGTGCCTTGCCAATACGAGACATGGTTAAACCTCCTCTTACCAGACGTAGGCGAGGACTTCTCCGCCCACGCCCTTGTTGTTGGCCTCACGGTCAGTCAGCAGACCCTGGGACGTGGAGATAATAGCCACGCCCAGGCCACCGAGAACCTTTGGCAGATTAGTGGACTTTGCGTAAACGCGCAGACCCGGCTTGGAAACACGACGCACGCCAGCGATGGAACGCTCGCGAGATGGGCCGTACTTCAGGTTAAGCTCCAGGGTCTTGCCGACGGTCTCGTCGTTAACGGAGTAGTCGGCGATGTAGCCTTCCTGCTTCAAGATTTCGGCGATGTTGGCCTTGATCTTGGAGGATGGCATAGACACGGTGTCGTGGAACGCATTGTTTGCGTTGCGCACTCGTGACAACATGTCCGCAATCGGATCAGTCATGGTCATGTGAAGTGACCTGTTGCCTTTTTCGTTACGGTTCCCGTGCTCACCCTTGATGAATCGCGTGTACCGCACGATCGCTGGCTACTCACGCTCCGCCTAACTCAGTAGTTAGGGGTGCTCGCTGCCTTTATCCGTGCGGCCGCTTCGGGCGAGGGGCCTGTAACAAAGTGGATGTACAGTTTTTCTCCCTTGTAGCGGGAGACTCTTTCCGCAGGTCATGTGGCATTCCCGGGATTTTGACGCGTTAGCGTCGAAAAAAAGAACATGGGGGTACCTACCTACGGCAAGACCTGACTAGCCTAGCAACCAGCTAAAACATGTCCAAATCCCTGCTCAGAAGCATAGAGCTGAGGTGTAGGGTCGGCGCCATTCAGGGCCGACCGACCTCACTAGCCGCACCTGCTGGCTCACACACTCACCTGCACAGCTCCACAATCCCTCCTTGTAGTACTTTGATTAGGCTTACCTTGTTCATATAAGCTTGCTCCCGTTAAGATCATGGACTTTCACGCGTCAAGGAGGGATGCATGGCTATCTCTACCCCGCATGCGCAATCCCCTTCTCAATCACACCTGGGGTCTCGCGCGGACGCTACTGCGGACGCTTCTGCCAGCGCTCCATCAGGTAAAATCCCGCGTCGCCTCGTCGGCCTCGGCGTCCTTTTCCTCCTATTGCTCGCCAGCATCGTTGCCAGCATCGTGTTTGGATCACGGCAGATCCCTTTTGGAGAAGTGTCCGCCGTGTTCCGCGATCTCGGCACGGCGTTCGGCCACGCGGAGGGGCTGAATGTGGATCAGCGCGTGATCGTCGAGCTCCGCATTCCCCGCACCCTGTTGGGCCTAGTCGCCGGTGCTGCCCTTGGCGCCTCCGGTGCATTGATCCAAGGGCACACGCGCAACCCTCTCGCGGACACGGGCATTCTCGGCATCAACTACGGTGCGTCCCTGGCCGTGGTTGCCAGCTTCTCCTTGCTGGGTGTGACGTCCGTGTGGGCTACCAGCATGTGGGCGTTCGGTGGGGCCATCGCTGCTACTGCGTTGGTGTTTAGTTTGGCGTCCATAGGAGGAGGACAGGCCAATCCAATGACGCTGGTCCTCGGCGGCGCGGCTTTGTCCGCGGTCCTCAGCGCCATCATCAGCGGTTTTATCCTCACTGACGATGCCAATCTGGATCGCATGCGCTTCTGGACCGTCGGCTCCATCGCGGGCCGGGATCTCACCGTGTTCTACGGCGTGCTGCCGTTTATCCTGGTGGGCCTCCTGCTGGCGTTCATCACGGCACCGCAGCTAAACCTCCTGAATCTGGGCGATGACATCGCCTCCGGACTGGGCATCAACACCCAGCGCGCCCGCCTGATTGGCATGGCTCTGATCGCACTGCTGGCCGGTGCCGCGACAGCTGCCGCCGGCCCCATCACCTTCATCGGCCTGGTGGTCCCGCACCTCGTGCGCGCCATCACGGGCCCTGATTACCGCTGGATCCTCCCTTACTCTGCCCTGACGGGTGCGGTGATGATGCTGTTCGCAGACGTGGTGGGCCGTCTGATCGCTCGTCCGGGCGAGTTGCAAGTAGGCATCATCCTCGCGTTCGTGGGCGCGCCGTTCTTCATCGCCCTTATTTATCGACGCCGGGTGGTGGCCATTTAATGAGTTCCCTCCTTGCCCGCCCTACCTCTTCCACTATCCCTGGGCGCCCGCCATTCCGCGTGGGCTCATTTTCTGTGGTCTGGCGCCCTCGCGCGTTGACGGTGTCTCTATTGCTGCTCGTGGCGATCGTCTTGCTAGCGGCGGTCTCCATCGGCCTGGGTGACTATCCTGTGTCCCCGGCTCGTGTGCTGGAGGTGCTGTTCACCGGCCAGGGCACCCGCATTGAGCGTCTGGTGGTTTTGGATTGGCGCATGCCTCGTGCGCTGACGGCCATTCTGGTGGGCTGTGCGCTGGGATTATCCGGAGCCCTCACTCAGTCCGTGACTCGCAATGCGCTGGCCAGCCCGGATATCTTGGGCTTCACTACGGGCGCGTCCGCGGCCGCGGTCACCGTCATCACTCTGGGTGGTGGCGCTGGTGGTTTCCTCGGCTGGCTCAGCAGCATCGGCATTCCCTTGGCCGCGGTGCTTGGTGCGGCTGTCACCGCAACGGTGATGTGGGCTCTGGCGTGGAGGAGATCGACTGATTCCTTCCGGCTAGTGCTGTTCGGCATCATCATCTCTGCTCTGTTGACCTCGTATATCAACTTCCTGATGATCCGCACGGAGTTGCGCGATGCCGCGGCCGCGCAGTTCTGGCTTACTGGCTCCCTGAGCACTGCGGACTGGTCCAAGATGTGGCCCATCGCCATTGTTGTGTTGGTGTTTACACCGCTGCTGGCCTGGATTGGTCACCAACTTTTAGCCACCTTGCTGGGCTCGGATACTGCACGGGCTTTGGGACAAAACGTCCAGGGTGTGCAGGTGCTTCTGCTCGCCGCTGCCGTGGCTTTGGCAGCAGTGGCGGTCTCGGCCGCTGGCCCCATCGGGTTCGTCGCCTTCGTGGCCCCACAGGTGGCGCTGCGCTTGTGCAACTGCTCTGCACCACCGCTTCTGGCCTCTGCGCTGACCGGCGCTGCGCTACTCCTGCTGGCAGATATCAGCACCCAAACTCTTCTGCCCGTAGAGCTGCCGGTGGGCATTCTCACCTCGGCAATCGGCGGTGCGTTCCTTATTTATTTGCTGGTCCAACGGAATAGGTCAACCACGGCATGAGAAAAGATCCCACCCTGGAAGTTAGCAGTGCCGCGAACAAAGAAGGACACATGACTCAGAAGCACAGCATGAGCGCACGCGGCCTCGCCGTGGGCTACGGCGACCGGACGGTCATCGAAGGCTTGGACGTGGACTTTCCTCGCGGGCAGATCACCACAATCATCGGCCCCAATGGCTGCGGCAAATCCACGTTGTTGCGAGCCATGTCTCGTCTCCTTCCGGCGAATGAGGGCGAAGTGCTGTTAGACGGCGCCGATATCTCATCCATCAGGCGCAAGGACCTCGCACGGACCATCAGCGTGCTGCCACAAACCCCTACCGCCCCGGAGGGACTCAACGTGGCTGATCTCGTCTCGCGCGGTCGGCACCCACACCAATCGTGGATCCGTCAGTGGTCGTCCACGGACGAAGCCGAGGTGCACAAGGCGCTGGAAATGACTGGCTCGATGGGGCTGGCGGAGCGCACCCTGGATTCTCTGTCCGGAGGGCAGCGGCAGCGTGTGTGGATCTCCATGGTTCTTGCGCAGAACACGGACATCCTGTTCCTGGACGAGCCCACCACCTACCTGGATCTGGCCACGTCGGTAGAGATTTTGGAGCTGGTGCAGCGTCTACGCCGAGAGCTGGATCGGACTGTGGTGATGGTGCTGCACGATCTCAACTTGGCTGTACGCTACAGCGATAATCTCGTGGTGATGAAGGATGGACAGGTCCTCGCCACCGGGCGTCCCAGCGAGGTCATTACCCCAGAGCTACTGCTCGAGGCGTTTGCCCTCAACGCGCTAGTCATCGAGGATCCTGTCACCGGCGGTCCGCTGATCGTCCCCAAGTGACGATCAGGGCTTAGTCCTCCATCAGCTCCTGGGCGGGAGTCTTCTTGGACTTCCGCCAGTTGATCATCGCGGAAATCACCACCGGAGTCACAGACACCAGCACGATGACGATGGCGATCATGTCGATGCGATCCGCAATGCCCGGGATATCCCCCAGCAGCACGCCAATGCCGACCATGCTGACAATCCACAGCACTGCACCCGTGACGTTCCATCCCACGAACTTCTTGTACGGCATCTCCGCGGTACCAGCGGCCACGGGAATGTAGGTACGCACGATCGGGATGAAGCGCCCCAGTACCAGAGCCAACGGCCCGTACTTCAGGAAGAAAGCCTCGGCTTGTTCGAGGTGCTCGGTTATGAGGATCTTGGCGTCGGGCTTAAACAACTTGCGGCCAAAGCGGTGGCCGAGCCAGAAACCTACCTGGTCGCCCAAGAACGCCGCGACGATGGCCACGCCCACCAGAATCGGAACGTTCAAGCCCAGCTGATCGCGCAAGATTGCCGCGGTGACCAGCATGGAATCGCCGGGGAGGAACGGGAAGAGCACGCCGGATTCAATAAAGATAATCAGCGCAATGCCGCCGAGCGCCCAGCCGCCAAAGTTCTGGAGCAGGGTGGTGGCGTCCATGAGGTCGCTTAAGTGCACAGGGAATCCCTTCTAGAAAACAACTGGTCTATTCTTACCCCGGTTTCTGACCGGAATACAGGCAGCTCGCCCCTAGCGTGCATCCGTTATCCCCATGAGTGCCCGTCCCCTAGCCAGCAACAGCAAAACCGCCCCAGCACGTTCATGCGGGGCGGTTCGGCAGTTGATTCAGACTACTTCGTGGCGTCTGCCAACGGCTGCTCGATCTTGTCCAGCAGGTAGTTCAGGCTCAGCACGGTCTGCCATCCGAAGGCCTTTTCCAGGTCGCCTTCCAGGTAGACACTGTGTCCGTCCTTCACGGCGGGCAGCTTGCCCACGATCGGATCCTCGGTCACAGAAGCCTTGCTCTGCTTCGGAGAGTAAGACAGTTGATCCCACACCAGCACGTCAGAGTTGATCTGGTCTGCGTTTTCCTTGGAGACCTCACCGTAGAACTTGTCCTTGGTGATGCCCGCGTAGGCCGGGTTGATCTTGAATCCCAGCTCGGTGAAGAAGCGGCTACGCGGATCGCCCTCGGCAAAGACAGCCAGGCTCTCGTCGGAGACAGTGGCCACGCCGAGTTCCTTTTCGGCCCATTCTGGGTGGCGGCCCTTGAGCTCTGCGAACTTCTCCTTGACCTGCTCCACCTGGCGCTTTGCCTCTTCAGGCTTGCCCACGGCCTGCCCGATCTCTTCCGTGGTCACGTCCCATGGTTGCTGTAGTTCTTCGTATTCGCCCTTTTGTACGACGACAGGGGCGATCTCAGACAGCTTCTTGTACGTGTCTTCATCGATGTCCGAGTACACGGCCACGATGAGGTCTGGATTGTCCTTGGCGATGGCTTCCGCGTTGACTTCTGTGTCCTTGTCGATCCGAGGAGTGTCGCCCTCGATCTTGTCATTGGACCAGTTGCCCGCAGCCTGACCATCCGGGGTCATTCCGTCCCAGTACTTCACGGAGACAGGAGTAACTCCCAGCGCCAGCAGTGCGTCCTGATCCGTGTAGCCCAAGGAGACCACGCGCTGCGGGGCTTCCTTGATTTCGGTGGAGCCGTAGCGGTGCTCGATGGTGGTGGGGAATGCGCCCTGCTCGGCGTTGACTGCCTGGGAGTCCCCGGAATTTCCGGACTGGTCATCAGTCGAGCAAGCGGTCAGTGCCGCGCCCAAGGTCAGCACAGCAGCGGTGCTAACGAGAATCTTCTTGAGTGTCATTTTTCTCCGTTGTTACTGGTGACGGATTTCCGCGCGAGGCGTGGCCCGTACACAAAAGGGAAAGGTCAAACCTTTGGTTGGATATATCCAGCCCTATGTCCAAAGAATTCGGTGGCGGTCAGTTCCGAGTTGTCGTCGAGACGAACACGATCCAGAACAATCGCCGGCGCCGGCACGTTGGCACGGGGCGATCCACAGACCACCGCGATTCCTCCCTCGTGAGGGATGGTGACTCGGCCGGGGGTTCCGCCGAAGCGGCCCTGCGAGACGTGCGCGGAAAGCACGCGGACGCGCTGGCCTCGGAATTCAAAGTAAGCATTGGGGTACGGGTCGGACTGCGCCCTGACCAGCAAGGCGATATCTTCCGCAGGTTGGGTGAAATCTATGCGAGATTCCTGCTCGCCGCGCTTGTGGAAGTACGTAGCGCGGGTGGGATCTTGAGGTTGCGCAGTGGCGGTGCCTTGGGCGACGTCACTCAATGCGCGTTCCACGAGGGGCTCGATGAGGTCGATGGTCTTGGCCACGAGATCCGTGGTGGTGTCCTGCGGACCCACGGGGATCGCGCGCTGGGCAACGATGGGTCCGCCGTCCAGCACTTCATCCATCTCGTGCACAGTGACGCCCACGTGAGTTTCCCGGTTCAACAGCGCCCACAGGATGGGCGAAAATCCGGCGTACTCGGGCAGGAGACCATCGTGGACATTCAATGCGCCGTGCTTGGCCAGGCTGAAAACCTCGGGAGGAAGCCAGGTTCGCCAATTGTTGGCCACGATGATGTCTGGTGCAGCATCGCGCAACGCCTCAATGACGTCTTGACCCACGCGCTCAGTGACACACACCTGGAGCTCATGTTCGCTGGCGAGCTCCTCAACGGAGTCTGCCCACATTTGCTCATAAGGGTGATCGCTGGCAGGGTGCGTAACTACCAAAACTACTTCATGACCAGCATTGATGACCGCAGACAACGTCCGGTGTCCCCACGACTGATAGCCGAAAACAGCAACTCGCATGCAGGGGATGTTAGCTTAGGTTTACCTATGTAGTCAATGATGAAAGTGGCGCAATTTTCATGCCAGACTCCCCGGACGTGACCACCCTTCACCGAATCTCGGTGCCCGCGGATGCGGAAGCCCTCGTTTTCCCGGACCCCTACCGCTCGAACGTCGAGCTCACCGAATCGATGTCCACCGTCGATGTGCGCATCCCGGCGCACTCAGCAGTGACCTATAGCTTTCAATCCGGCGAGCTGAAATATCCCGATCCACATAACGCACACGGCGCAGGCCCACAGGCGAGCCTATTGAGCGGCGATTCTGTGGACCAGACACTCTGGCCGCCTCGCTCCCCAGAAGTCATCGCGGACTTGCCCGGCGCACGCCTGTCCATCGACCGGAAGGTATTCGGCAGGCGCTGCACCGCGCGCCTCGATGACCGCGGTGCGGATACCACCGTGGTGTTTTTGGATGGCGATGACTGGATCCATCTGCATGACCTCACGGGCGCACTGGACCGGGCAGTCACGGCAGGGCTTATCCCCCAGATCAACCGCGTCTTCCTGCCGGCAGCCAAAGACCGCAGCGAGGAGTACACCTCCCAAACATTCGCCAGCGCACTGGCCACCGAGCTTCCGCCGATCATCAACAGCAGCCACATAGTCCTGGTGGGGCAAAGCTTCGGCGGTCTCTCCGCCCTGCGCGCAGCTCTTACGGCTTCCACCGAAACCACGCCTGCAATCAAAGGAGCCATCGCCCAGTCCCCTGCCGTCTGGTGGTCCGCTGACCGTTCTGCAGAGCTCGCGGACACGCTCTCGGACGGGCCCGCAGGAGGCGACATTGCCGCACAGCTCACTGGCCCCTCACTCGAAAATCCTGCGGCTCACAGTGGCTCCGGTCTGGCACGCATCGTACTGACGTGCGGTGCAGAAGAGCCGCCCATGCAACGACACGTGGATGCAGTGGCCGATGCCCTGACACGCCGCGGCTTTCCCACCACCAATCACCGCACGCCCGGTGGCCACGACCCTGCGATGTGGCGCCACGGGATCATCCCGGCACTCGCCGAATTGCTGGGCTGAATCTACGAGCGCGCCTCCACAAACTCCGCCACGCGCTCGACTGTCCGCAGACCGTAGAATTCGCGCACGCCAACCTCCACTCCCAGCTCTCCACGCAGCAGTGCGCAGAGCTTGATGACCGCCATGGAGTGCCCACCCATGTCAAAGTAATCAGCATCCACCGGCACGTCCTCGGGCTCAATATCTAGCGATTCGGCAAACAGCTCCGCCGTGATCTCCTCGGTTTCGTTCGCCGGTTCGCGGCCCTTCTCCGTGATCCTTTCTCCCTCACCCAGTGCAGCAAGGTCGGTCTTTCCATTCGACGTCACCGGCAACTCATCCACGATCGACCATCGATCCGGGATCATGTAGCTGGGCAGTTCCTCGCGCAATGCATTACGCACGCCAGTCAGGAAACTCTGCCGCTCCCCCTGGTCCGCATCGCGCAGTTGTGGGGCCACGAGGTGACAGGCCAGGAGTGTGGCGTCGGATATACGAACAGGAACGGTCACGCAGTGGAGGATGCGGGGATCAACGCCGCGGGACACGGCGGCCGAGACGTCGCCGGGATCCACGCGGTGACCACGAATTTTCACCTGATCGTCGCTGCGTCCGAGGTACTCGAACATGCCATCCGCACGCACGCGGACGATGTCTCCCGTGCGATACATCCGCTCACCCGGGGCGCCCCACGGGCAGGCGACCATGGAGCTGGCGGTGCGCGCCGCGAGCCCATGATACTCCTGCGCTAAGCCGCTGCCCGCGAGGTAGAGCTCACCCGGCGCTCCTGTAGGAACGGGGCGCAACCACGGGTCCAAAACGAACGCCGCCGTGCGATCCACCGGCATTCCGATCACGGGCGTGGCGCTCTCATCCGTGCCAGCACCCAGGGCGTTGATGGTGTACTCGGTGGGTCCATAGAGGTTGTATCCGCGCACGTCATCGGCCTTTCGCAAGGTCTCCCACACGCCGTGCGAGACAGCCTCGCCGCCCAAGAGCACCAGCCGCGGGCGATGCGCGCCGGATTCCAGCATCCCCTCCGCGAGCAGCTGCTCGGCAACGGTCGGGGTGACGTTGATGACATCCACCTGATGCGCGCGAATGGCCTCAACCATGGCCGCAGCATCGCGTCGCAAATCCTCGGAGAAGATCCGCACCTCGTGGCCTTCCACCAGCCAAAACAGCTCTTCCCACGACATATCGAAGGCGAAGCTGATGGCATGCGCGATCCGCAACGTCCGCCCATCGGCAGCAGCTGGGGCGAAGATCTTGCGCCGGTGATTGTCCAGCATGTTGTGCAGCCCGCGATGCTTGATCACCACGCCCTTGGGCTTGCCGGTCGATCCGGAGGTGTACATCAGGTAGGCATCGTCCCCGGGCACCGCCGCAGGCGTGTGGGTGGTGGCGTGGGAATCGGCAGTGGTGACGTCGACGCAAGGAAGCGCACCGATCCGCTCCATGCGCTCCCGAGAACTCGAGTCCACCAGCGCGGCTGCGGGCTGGCTGTCCTCCACGAGGACCCGGAGCCGCCCATCGGGGTGCGTCAGATCAAGCGGCGCGTAGCGCACCCCTGCCCACAGGGCTCCCAGCAGAGCCACCACCGAATGCGCGGAGCGCTCCACCGCAATGGCGACAGTATCGCCGCTGGTCACGCCGCAATTCTTGATCTTTTCCGCAATGTCGGAACAGCGAGCAATCAGCTCACCGAACGTCCACTGCTGTGCGTCATCCGCTAGCGCGATGCGATCTGGGAAGCGCTGGGCGGTGTCCTTGAGCTCATCCGCAATGGTGCGGTCAATGCCTTCGGCCTTCTGCCAGGAAGCCATCTGCTCCGTCGTGCTTTGCGGGGAAGAATCCTCCGCTCGGGCTGGCGCCAACTGGGCCAGCTGAGCGAGCGGGACCTCTGGTGTGTCCACAAACGCGGTCAGGACTTCGGTCGCGGCCTTGAGCACGGAATGTGCGAGGGACTCGTCCACCACGTCGTGGCGGAATTCCAGCTTGATGCCCAGCTTCGGCCCCGGAGTGAATACCCAGGTCAGAGGGAAGTGCGTGGAATCTTCCGCGCGCTCCTCCACAACCCCGTGGCGTTCCCGAAGTTCCGCTGCTGCCTGCGGATCGAGGAAGTTCTGCACCACCACCATGGAATCGAACAGCGTGCCTACCCCCAGCTGCCGCTGGATGGCGCCGAGGTCCGCGGAATCGTGGTCCATATCCTCGATGCGCTGGCGATAAACATCCTGGACCAGTTCTTCTATGCTCTGGCCGGGCCGAGCTGTCACTCGCACTGGCACTGTGTTGAGCAGCACTCCCACCACATCAGACATGGCGGGGTCGCTCAAGGCATCGCGGCCACTGACAGACTGACCAAACACCACATCCGAATCCCCTGTGACAGCACCCAAGGCCACGGCCACGGCTGCGTTGACCACGGAGGTCAACGTCACGGCCTGCGCCCGGATCTTTTCCTGCAGTGCGCCGGTCAGCTGCTCGCTGACCTCGGCAAACACCTGGCGAGGCAACTCGCTACCAGCGTGCTCTGAAGAGATATCCGCGGCCTGCGGGGCAACGAGCGTGGGCTGAGACAACGTCTCTAGGCGATGTACCCAATAGTCGCTATCTGCCTGCTCTTTGCGAGTGTCAACGGACTCGAGCAGGGCGTCAGCAATAGAACAACCGCGAGGAACCAACTCTCCCGCACCCTGCGTGCGGGCCTGGCCGGACCTCAACGTCAGCCTCTCGAGGAAGGTTTGCAGCATCACTGCACGCGACCAACCATCGACCAGAACCAGGTGGTAGGTAAGAAGCAGCGTGTCGCCAGGCTGTCCGTCACTTCGGCCGGTGACGATGGTTGCCTTCGCCAGCGGCACGGATGCGAGATCGATGCCCGCGCTGCGATCAGCGTGCATGATCGCCTCGAGATCCCCTTCGGTGGTCTCGACGGGGAGGTCAATGCCCTGTCCACTCCACGGCAAGTTCTGCACGGGTTGGCCGGAAGCATCGGTGTGGAACTCCGCGCCCATGGCTGGATGCACGGTCACTGTGTCCCGGAAGGCTTCCACCACGGCCTCGGCATCCAGTCTCCGGTCAAACGTCAACGCAGTCTGTGCAACGTAGGCACCCGGTGCTGCCACCTGTGACTGGAACCAGATTCCGCGCTGCAGCACGCTCAGCGGAGCGCGGCGTCCTGAGGATTGCTCGCGGCTGACGTGCTCCTGCAACTCGCGAGCAACCTCGCCGATGGCGCTGCGCAAACGCTCGGCGGAAATCACCGCATTCACCACGGACAGCTCCATGCTTACGGCCCGCTCGCTAGACCACACATCGGCCTCCACCAGGTAATCCGTCCACTGGCAGGCGGCATCGCCCGGCGCGTGGAGGACAGCGCCAGTCTCTCCCCGTCCGAGGTAGTTGACCAGGATCTGTGCCCCATGGGCCAGGGTTCGCTGCCCTTGCGGGTGTGTGTATCGCAGTGCCTGATAAGTGCGGCGGTCCGGGGCTGTGCCGTCCTCGTGGAGCGCGCGCATTTCCGCTGCGGCACGTGCTGCATCCGCTGGATCAGCCAACGGGATTTCCACCGGCGCGATGGTGGTAAACCATCCGAGGGTTCGACCATAGGAATGATCAGCCGGACGTCCGTGGCCTTCTACGTCCACGGCCCAGCTCCGCGCGTCCGTGCCCATTGTTCGAGCCACCGCGACGGTCACCAGTCCTGCCACGAGGTCCTGAACGTCCACACCCATCACGTCGGGTGCAACGCTCTGCAGGACCTGCGCGGTCTGTCCGTCAATGTTCACTTCGAGCGTGCTCACATGATCCGTACTCCACTGGTTCGAGTCCTCGACGGGCCGTGGCAGCGTAGCCAGTTCACTCCAGTGCAGGGCATCCTGAGCTGCTGCGGTGTGAGCATCGTGCAGTTCTTGCAGGCAAAGATCCTTGTAGCTCGCCTGCCCGGAGAGAATCCTGCGCCCTGCGAGCGCATCGCGCAGATCGTCTTCCAGAATCATCCAACTGGCGCTATCGATCACCGCGTGATGAGCAACGGCCTTGACGTACCCATCCACACACCCGAGCACCACGCTACGACCAGCAGCAATATCGATGTGATCGATCAATGCATCCACGTCCAAAGCCCGCACAACCATAGGGCCGTCTCCCTCGGCACCAACAAAGTGCGCGAACGCAGAACTGGTGTCCACGCGCGTACGAAGCATCGGATGTGCCTGCGCTACCTGCTGCAGGGCCTGTTCCAAGTCCTCCACAGCGACTGGCCCCAGATCCAAGCGGCGCGCCTGCACAAAGCGGTCGCTCATGCCTCTTTCCATCTGCCTGCGCAGCATCGCCGGGATGGGGAAAGCCCCCGAGATCTCCTGGTGCCCGTCCTTGGGCAGGGCTTCTTCCTGGCTCTGCCTTGTTTCCTGGATTTTCTGCTGGGTGGCCTGCGGCGTGACCCGCTCGGCAATCTTGCGTGGCGTGCGGCCCAAGAAGAAGTCCCGCGGAGTCACGTTGAGATCAGCGCGCGCCAGCGCGTGAGTAACGCGGATGGCAAGAATACTGTCTCCACCTAAGCGGAAGAAGTCCGAGTCCGGCTCCACCTCGGCGCGGTCCAAGCGAAGTGCATCAGCAATTGCCTGCGAGATCGCCTCCACCAGATCCGAGGTGCCCGAAGCCTGCTGAGCAGCAGGAATCTCACCCAGAAGGTCCAGGATCGCGCGCTCATCCCGCTTGCCATTGATGGTCTGCGGCACCTGCGTACTCACCGCGAATAGCTGCGGAACCATGTAGGCAGGGAGCGCGTCTCGGGCCGCTGCGGCAGCTCGGGAGGTGATCGCCTTTGCGTCGGCACGAGAATCCGTAATCAACAACGCACCCGGCACCTGGCCTTCGGGCAGATCGACGACCACCACGGTGGCCTCCCGCACACCGCTGACCTTCTCCAGCGCGCTCTCGATCTCCCCCAGCTCCACGCGATAACCGCGCAGCTGCACCTGCCTATCGGCGCGGCCCACGTAATCCAGATGACCGTTGTTCAGCACCTTTGCCATGTCATTGCTGCAGTACATCCGCGCGCCGCCGCCAACGAAAGGATCGGCCACGAAGCGGGAGGCCGTGGTAGAAGCAAGCCCCCAATAACCCGCGGTGACCTGCGGCCCGGCAACGTACATCATGCCGGTCTCTCCAGGCTGCACCGGCTGTAATTGCGCGTCCAGAACATAGGTACGCAACCCGTCCATCGGGCGGCCGATCGGGCTGCGGGCCTCCCCTGCATTCTCGGAGCATTCGTGTGCTGTGACGTGCACTGTCGTCTCCGTGATGCCATACATGTTGATAAACCGAACATTCGGATGAGCACTGCAGTAGGCAGCCTCCGCGCGGGCCTCCAAGGCCTCGCCGCCGAAGATCACCGTGCGCACCGCAGAGTCCTGCCCGAGGTGCGGCTCCAACGCGGCAAAGGCGGTTGGGGTCTGGCTCAGCACCGTGATGGCTTCGGCACGCAACACCTCTGCGGCATCCTCGGGCGAGCGCATCAGCGCATACGGCATCACCACGGCACGCCCGCCGGAGCTCAGCGCTGCCCACATCTCCCACACCGAAAAGTCAAAGGCGAAGCTGTGGCTGATCGACCACACGTCCTCCTGCGAAAACTCCACGTGGCTGCGAGCATTGCCCAGCATCGCGGTCACGTTGGCGTGTGTGACGGCCACGCCCTTCGGCCGCCCTGTGGAGCCGGAGGTGTAGATCACGTAGGCGATGTCATTGGCACGGGCCACGCTTGCCGACCGGCCCGCAGGCGGCTTCGCTTCCCCGCTCATCGTCTGTTCACTGACCACGAGGACGGGACAATCTACCAGCTCAGAGACCATTTTTTCCGCGCTGGGAGACACCAGCACGGCATCGGGCTGGCAATCCTCCAGGATCAATTCCACCCGCGCTTGCGGGGACAACGGATCCACGGGAACGTAGGTGCCGGCGGACATCGTGGTCGCCAGAATGGCCGCAACCTGCCACGCATCGCGCTCCATGAGCAGGGCTACTCTCGGGGTGTGGATGGCAACCTTCCGGTCCAGCACAGCGCGTATACGCTGAGCGGCGTCGTCTAGTTCTTCGTAGGTCCAATGCTCCGCAGCACCGTCTTCTCCGATGCTGGTCAGGGCGGGCCGGTCGCGGGAGTGCTCGAAGCTGCGTCGCCACAAAGAAGGAAGCGTGTCCACACCAGATACCGCACCCAACGCCTCTGCAACCTCACCCACGGTCGCCACCGCACCGGATTCAGACAGCAAAGAATCCACACTCACCGCGAGCATCTGCGCGATCCTTTCGGCACGTACCTCGGTGATTCGCTGCGGATCGTAGATCAGGCGCAGTGGGTGCTCAGCGGAAGGGTTGACCACGACGGACAGGGGAAAGTGCGGCGCGCCATTGTTGCGCACGTCAGCAACCTGTAGTGGCGAGCCGGGGCAGCCCACGTCCTGTGGAGATAGCGGCACCTCCACCACCATCAACGTATCCAGCAGTTCGCTGGCGTTGGTTCCCAGGTCGCGGGCAATATCAGCCAGGCTGACGTGCTGCACATCGCGGACCTGATTGTTGTGATGGACCATGGCGTGCAGCATGCTGGTCACCGGCAGGGTGGGATCAGATTGCCCCGGCGCGACCACCGGGATGGTGTTGAGCTGCATGCCCACGGCATCGGCCACGCCAAGAACGGGAATGTCACGGCCGGAAACGGAAGTGGCAAACACCACGTCAGCCCCAGGTTCGCAGCCCACCAAGGTGCGAAGGACCAGCCCCCACGCCGCGTGCACCACATCCGGCAGGCCCACACCCGCTACCCGAGCACGCTCAGACAAGCCAACAGTCCGCGGATCGTCTACCAGCAACTCCCGGCGCTCGAGCGAACTCGAAGGATTAGGGCACAGCACCGTGGGGCGTACCTCGCGCATTTCCTCGCGCCAGACGGACATATCGGCTTCCGCGTCTCTGCGCGCCACCCATCGCACGCTGCCGGCCATTCCGGCGTCCGGGTCGTAGCGCGGGATTCGGGCATCGTCATCCCGGTAGATCTCCAGGAGATCCCGCAGCATGATGGGCACGGACCATCCGTCGGCGATCAGGTGATGCACCGTCTGGATCACGGCGATGTCCTGGCCACACACCGCACCATCGACACTGGTCGGGAGCACAACGGTCCATCGCATGAGCGGCTCGGGCGCGGCATCACCGGGCGGCTGCAAGGAGATTCCCCGCGAGAGGTCATCAGCGGCAATCTCTTCCGTACGCTGCACGAGCCACCCGTCTAATCCAGGCCCAGCCAACTCGGCAGGCACCGTCACGTCCCGAAAGTCCACCCGCAAATGCTCGGCAATCCCCGGATCAATCACGGCAACCACATCGCCACCGTCAGTTTCCCAAGGGCGGGTGCTCAGTGCGGGGTGGCGTCGGATCAAATTACGCGCAGCGCGGGCGAATCGCTCCCGGTCAAACGGTTCGCTGCATTCCACCCGCAAGACCTGTTGCTCCACATACGAGCTGGCCGATTCCTCGAATAGCGAGTGGAAGTACATGCCGTGCTGCAGCGGGGTCAGCGGCAGCACGTCCTGCAGCTCCGCGGAGCTCTGCGCAGTGATTCGTGCCAGGTCCGCAGAGTTCACGGGTGCGGGGGCAACGTCGCCCACGGACAACACGCCGTGATCGGCAAGCGCTGCCACCTCGCGCAATGCCACATCCCAGTGCGCGACCAATTCGTCGATCCGTTCGGGGGAGATCCTGCCGCGCGCCCAGGAGATCGTGGTGCGCAGGACGTATCCCTCGCCGGTGTCTTCGGCGATCGCGTTGAACTCCAGCTCGCGGACCAACGGCTGGTCCGGGTCGCGTTGCTCGCCGAGTTGGCCGGTGGAACCCGCGGGAGCGAAATCTTGTGCTCCTGCGGATACGCGCCCCAAGTAGTTGAACAGCACCTGTGCCTGCGGAGGGGTCTTCGCGGACTGATGCAACCAGGTGTGGGCCTGGTAAGGAACGCCGTTGCCGGGGATGGCCGCGAGCTGGTCTTTCACTGCGTTGAGTGCCAGCGCTAGCGGGGCGATGCTGCCCTCGACCTCTGTGGAGGCCTCCTGCACTGCCGCCCGGGTGGGGTCGATCAGCATGGGATATAGGCAGGTGAACCAGCCCACCGTGCGTGAAAGGTCTGCTTCCCTGCCCTGTGGCCCGGGTACGAATCGGGTTTCGCGGCCGTGCCCCTCCATCTCCACCAGGGTCCATGTTTGTTTGTTTCGACGCCAACGCGCCAACGCCACGCTCAATGCCGTAAGCAATACGGAATTCGCCCCCGTGCGGAAAGCGTGGGGCACCGCACCCAGTAATTCGTCCGTGATCTGCACTGATGCCTCATGTACCACGCTGCGCTCCTCACGGACTGTGGGCGCTTTCTCGGGACTATCAGCAAGCGCTGGCACCTGCGGGTCCCGCAGAGGTTCATCTGCACTCGGCAATGGGGGCAGGGAACTATTGGCATCCTCCGCGAATTCGCCAGTATCAACGGCCTGTTGCAGCAGCTGCGTCCATCGGCGCAGGGACGTCCGCTCCGGCGCGAGCTGTTCCCCGCGATACGCCGCGGCGAGGTCCTCGCCGATAATGTTCCATGACACGCCATCGACCACCAGGTGATGCACCACAAGGCGCAATCTTCCGGGCACCAGCCCAGCCGCTACCACCACTCCGACTGCCGGATCCAGCAGTTCAGAAAGCGCAGCGATGTCCGTGGTGGGGTGGATCGCCACCGCTTCTTCGGCAGATTCCTCCGGGAGTTCCAGCCGCAAGGGATTCCGCTGCACACGGGCCCGCAGTGCAGGGTGCGCCTGCAGCACGTCAGCCACCATTCGCCCGGCCAGCTGCGCATCCACATCTTCTGGAACTGAAAACTCCACGGACTGAATGAAGCCGTCCACGTGATCAGTAATGGAATCGAACCAGCGCAGAATCGGCAGCGACTGCACCTCACCGGTTGGTTCATCGTCTGGATCCTGCACGAAGGTTCCGCGCTCTTCGGCGCACCGAGCCAGTTGCTGTGGAGTGCGCGCAGAGAAAATATCTCCCACACTCACCTCCACCCCGCGCCGTCCCAGAGCCGAGACCAGGGTGATGGCCCGCAGGCTATCGCCACCGATATCGAAGAAGTCCGTCTCCGCACCCACCGCGCTAACCCCCAATGCTTCAGCCATTGCCTCCGCGAGCAGAGCAACGGTTTCCCCGTCACGTTCAGCATCGGCCGGGGCATCAGTGAGCGAGCTCCAATCAGGTTCCGGCAGTGCCTTCCGATCCACTTTTCCGTTGGCCGTCCGCGGCAACTCATCCATGACGGTGATAATCGCGGGCACCATGTATTCGGGCAGTACCTCGGCACACCAACTACGGATCGCAGCACCCACGAGGCCCGCAGTCACCGTCACGTAGCCCAGCAGTCGCCCCTCCCGAGCAATCACGCTCGCCGCCTCCACATCTGGGTGTCCCACCAGCGCAGATTCCACGTCCTCCAACTCCAGACGCATGCCACGGATTTTCACCTGATTATCGGCCCGCCCCACGAATTCCAGCGAGCCGTCGTTGTGCCGGCGCACCAGGTCTCCCGTGCGGTACATCCGGGTTCCGTCCGACGCAAACACATCCGCAACAAAGCGGCTGGCCGTGAGTCCTGGGGCATTGATATACCCCTTGGCCAGCAGGAATCCGGCCACATAGAGTTCACCAATTTCTTGGTCTGGAACCACCCGCAGGTGCTCATCGAGCACATAGAGCCGACAGTTGGGATTGGCCACACCGATGCTCGTGTTGAGGCGATCCTCGTCGTCACGGTAGATGACGTGGGAGACACCGATGGTAGCTTCCGCTGGCCCGTACCCGTGGTACAGCGGGATGGCCAGCTGCTGGCGAAAGCGACGGAACAGCGCCTGGGTGAGCATCTCTCCGCCACACCAGACATGCCGCAAGCTGTCTAATAGATTCGTGCCTTCGGCCTGTTTGAGCATGACGTCGAGAACACTCGAAACCAGATACGCAAACGTCACGCCCTCGCGATGGATGAGGCGGGCCAAGCGTTGGGGGTCTTGCTCCACGCCCGGCGCGGCCACCACCACGCGGCCCCCGCAAACCAGCGGCAGGAAGATCTCATTGATGGAGATATCAAAGGCCAGCGGTGCCTTGAACAGGGAGGCATCATCGCGGCCGAAGAACAGGATCTGATCGCGCTGCCAGAGCAAGCGCTCCACGATCGCACCGTGGCGGATCATTGCGCCCTTTGGGCGGCCGGTGCTGCCAGAGGTAAAGATGACGTACGCAACGCTGTCCGTGGACGGCGGGGTGAACAGCTCGCGGGTGGCATCGAGGTCGAATAGCGCGTCTTCGGTGAGCGCGCAGTTGTCCGGCGTGAGTACGAAGCTCAGGCTGGCATCGTGGGTGACGGATTCCCGGCGCGCCTGCGGCCACGAGGGGTCTAGCGGGACAAAACTGCCACCGGCGAGCAACGTGGCGACGATACCCACCACCATCTCCGCGCTGCGCGGCAGGGAGATTCCCACACTCTGACCAGCGTCAATACCGTGTTCCCGCAAATTTCGCGCTACAGCAGTTGCATGGGCGACGAGCTGCGCATAGGTCAGTCTGTGCCGGTCATCCACCACTGCGAGCGCATCCGGGGTCTCCTGCGCATGCTGCAGGAGCAGGCTAATCAGGTCCGGGCGATCGCGATCCTGATCCGTGTCATTCCATATGCGCTGCTGGGCGATCCGATCCTGTTCACTGCGGCCATGACCGATGACGGCGCCGCCATCTCGAGAAGCAAGCGTATCGCCAGAGGAAAACGGAGTGTGAGCAGACGATCGGGTGGGCACAAAGAGCCTTTCGGTTGATGGGGAAACAGGGAATCAGACGCGGATGGCGGACGTCGGGCTAGGTGTCAGCCAACCTCAAGCGGAGCACGGCTCGGGAAAATCAGCCTGCGATCAGGTGCGAAGAATCCCGATGTTGCTCGGAGCGGAGATCTTCATCCGCCGGCGCACGATGCGTGCGTTGCTGACCCGTGATGGCCTCCACCAGTTCCCCGGAGCGGGTCGCGATGTTGGAGAGCAACGTGGAACCGAGTCCATGCGTGGCCTCAGTTGCTCCCTGCACGAAGAGTCCTGGCACGCGCTCGCCATTGAGCACGGCGCCGTAATCCCTAGTGACGGTGAATTCTTCACTGCCGTGACTATCAGCGTGAATCCCCGCAAGACCGCGAGATCGGAAGCCCGTGGCGCACACCACCACGTCAAAGTTTTCTGTCACCACGTCTCCGGTTACTCGGTGGCGAATGTCCACGTCGACGCTGCCGTCGGAACAATTACGCGCACCGAGCACCTCCGTGGTCCGGCGAATATCGAGCCGCTGACGCCCGGTGACGCTTTCCCGATACTGACGGTCGTGGAGCTCATCGAGGAGCTCAGATTCCACGCAGGCGTAATTGGTGTACCGGTGGCGGATCAACAGCTCGTTGCGGATCGCATCGGGCGCATGGAAGAAGTCATCAACGGCCTCCGGGTCGAACACCCGATTGGCGAAGGGGCTGTCATCGGCGGGGATGAAGCCGTAGCTGTTCAAGCTGCCCGTGACGGTATCGATATGCGGGCAATCGTGGAAGTACCGGATGGCCTCGGCTGCGGACTGGCCCGCGCCGATCACCAAAGCTCGGCGGATATCCCACCCACTGTTCAGCAGCTTCTTGGTGCGCGGGAGCAAATCGATGTTGTGGAAGATGCGCGAGGTGTCCAAGGAGCTGTCCTCTGCCCACGCAGGCATCTTGGCTTCCAGCCCGCGGGCAACCACCACGTTGCGGCAGCGAATGGACTCCGACTGCTGAGCTCGCTGCCCTTCGGACTCACCGCTTCCTAACTTCCTGCGGACGTGCACCACAAAACGAGCTCCGTCTGCGGCCAGTTCCGGAAGCGTCTCGATGGACGTCACGGTGGTGTTGTACTGCGTGTCCACGGTGATGTGATCCGCGATCCATCGGAGGTAATCGGCGAATTCCACGCGTTCCGGGGTGAAGGTTTGGCGGTTAATGAAATCAATCAAGCGGTCGCTGTGATGCAAGTAGTTGATGAAGCTGAAGCGGCTCTGCGGATTGCGCACCGTAACCAGGTCTTTAAGGAAGCTGATCTGCATGTTGGATCCTTCGAGGAGCATGCCTGGGTGCCAGTTGAATTCCGGGCGGGCTTCCACAAAGAGTGCATCGAGTTCTGGAGCTTGCTCTTCGATAGCTACCGCGAGCCCGAGGTTTCCGGGGCCGATGCCGATCCCGACGATGTCGCGGACGGAATTTTCGTGGGTACTGCGCTCTGCGGATGTCTGAGCTTGACGATCGATGATGGTCACTATGGCCTCTCTGTAGGATGCGCCAACCAACTTCTTAGGGTAGGCAATGCAAAGGGTAGGCTAACCTATCTTCTATTGCTCAACAACCCCCTAGCGAGAATTGCTCACCCCGCGTCCGCAAACTCCCAGCTAGAGGCTTCACATCAACTACGTCCTCGGCTACCGACTGGAAGGCCCTCCCCACACACAGGACCACCGTGGTACGCCCGCGGCGAATATCTCTCACCGCACGCGCCACTTTCATGCCCGTCATTGAATCCACTGACGAGACCGGATCAACCATCACCAACATCTCCGGCTCAGCCAGTAGCGCTCGTGCCAATCCCAGCCGCTGCCGCTGACCACCGGAAAGATTGCGCGCACCTTCGGTCAGCTCGTGATCCAATACCCCGGCTGAATGAGCCGCCCCCGGCGCCAGTTCATCGAGCCCTAAGGCGTTAAGAATGTCTACTGCATCCTCCGCCCTGCCCTCTCCAGAGCTCCGCAGCACCGCCTGCCCCACTGTGTCCCCAAACAATGCCGGCTTCCGAGGCTCGGCAAGCACAGCGGAACGCACATCGTCTACCGAGATCTCGCAAATATCGCGCCCCCGGATCCACAGTTGTTGAGTTTGTGGCCTAGTCAGGGAGCCAAGCTCCATCGACTCCCCCGCGACCAACGCATCCACCAGAGCATCTGCCCATGCGGCTGAACAGTGCACCACCGTCAGTCGCCCCTCTGCGAACGCCACGGAAGCCTGCTCTGATCCCTCGACCTCGCCGTCTCCTTCGGCCTCACCGTCTCCACCGCGCATGGAAATGGCAGGCGTGCCAATCTGAGCAGATGGCACGCCCTGCCCCTCACGCAGCCGCTGAGCTTCCGCCACGCGCTGCAGCCTCCGAACGGAAGCCCTCGCCAATCCAATGAAGCGCGGCATTCTGCTGCACTGCCGCATCGGCTCCGCGATAAATTGTGACAGCGCCACCACGGTGACCAACTCCCCCAACGTCACATCGCCGGAAATGGTTCGATAGCCCGCGTACAGGCCCACCGCACTCAGCAACAGCACATTGCTGCCCATCGCCACGGCTTCATAACCTCCGCTGACCCACGCGAGCTTCCGAGCATCCGCACACGCCTCTTCAGATTTACGCGCATATCCACGGTAGGCCGG
The DNA here is from genome assembly GCF_001586215.1 of Corynebacterium simulans. Classification (NCBI taxonomy): domain Bacteria; kingdom Bacillati; phylum Actinomycetota; class Actinomycetes; order Mycobacteriales; family Corynebacteriaceae; genus Corynebacterium; species Corynebacterium simulans. The sequence goes on from NZ_CP014634.1 coordinate 1,414,083, forward strand.
ATGCGCGCCAGCCACTCCCGAGATCACCGGCAGCCCCTGCAGAATGTCGGTCATGCGCGCGGTCACTCGCGCGAGCAGAGTTTGTTGCCGCTCCGCGCGGCGTTCAATGATCTGAGACAGCCGGTGCAGGACTATCAACACCACCGCGCTGAGCACCAACACCACCACTCCCAGTGGCAGATCAATCAGCGCCAGAACAATCGTGCAGAAAATGGCTCCCACCAGCGCACTGATCCCCACCGGGACCACTTCGATGATGTCTACCGCCTGCACCACGTCTTCACCCACCACCGTGGGCAATTCCTGGCGAGGCAGACTGTCCGCATCGTCGGAATGCCCACCATGGCTCACCACCTGCGAGGTGATGCCTGCCCGCAATTCACATACGTTCCGAGCCGACGTAGCCTGCAGTATCCGGAACCCTGTCTGCCAGCTCACAGACACCGTCGCCAGCGTAGCGCCTAAGGCTGCGATTCCACCCACCAGGTGCCACACATTCTCGCTAGCGATAAGACTGTGCGCCAACCATCCCAGTAACACCGCAATCATGGCTTCTGCCACGTGGTAGATGCTCAGCAACAAGCCACTCAGAGCCATCGCGCGAGAATTTTTTCTGACCAGCCCGCGCAGCGTCACCACCTTGTTGTCAGACACGCGCCTGCCTCCCCTGCTCATTCCAGGCGGTCCACATATCGGCATATGTTCCGTTTCTTGCTGCCAGCTCCTCGTGCGTACCTGTTTCCACCACGCGCCCGCGCTCCATCACCACCACGCTATCGGCGGAGGTTGCTTGGCTGAGCCGGTGCGCAATCACCATCGCCGTCCGTCCGCGGATCGCCGCGCGGGCAGCGTCCTCCAAGGACATCGAAAAGGCCTCGTGTGATTGCTGTGTTTCCTCGAGGTCACCGTCATCTTCGGCCGTTGATTCGTCAAGAATGACGACGCCAGCCCGAGACAATGCCACCCTGGCCAGCGCCAGACGCTGTGCCGCCACCGCATCTACGTGCAGGCCCCCTTCGCCCAGCATTGTGTCTAAGCCCTGCTTGTCGCCATGGGACAAGGATGTGCACCAATCTTCCGCACCGGTTCGGCGCAGCGCATCCCATATTTCTGCGTCGCTGGCACCTTCGGCTGCCAGCAGGAGATTATCGCGCAAACTCATCGCGAAGACGTAGTTTTCCTGGGAGGCAACGCAAAAGATCGAGCTTCTTTCTTGCGCACTCATTCCCACCACGTCGCACCCCCCAACGGTGATCACACCCGGCTCTGCCATCTCGAGGGTTCCAGAGACAATTTCCGCAACCGTGGACTTGCCAGCTCCCGATCCGCCGACCACGCATACCGTGCACCCCGCAGGGATGTGGAACGCCAAGTCATGCAAGATCTCTGGGCCATCCTCGTACCGATAATTCAGGCCCTTGACCTCTACAGCTGGACTCTGCCGATGCGAGGAGTAGTCATCAATCGGCTGTGGCGTATCCGCACCCGCGGAGCGAATGAGTCCCACGATGCGCCCCAAGGCCGCCCCGCTGCGCTGCAGTTCATCAAAGGTGAACAGAATCGTGCCGATCGGCACGAACTGACGGTGGAACAGAATCAACGCTGCCGAGATCTCGCCCACCGTCACCGCATCTTCGCGGAAGAGCAACCAGCCTACGACAGACAGGGCTGACAACCCCATGAACTCCGCGAAGTTCTCCCGCGCCACCAGCCCGGAAAACACACGAAACGCAGCGATTGATTCGTCCCGCGAAGCCTGCGCGTAGCGCCTGGTGAGACCTTGGCGGCTATCCACCAGCCGATGCGAACGAACCGAACGAATGCCCTCCATAGAACCTTGCAAGGAACCGATGACACCGGCTTCTAATTCGCGTTGGCGTCGATACAAAGGGGCAGAACGAGGAAGATACCATCGCAACCCCAGCGCATAGAACGGAATCCCGCACAGCCCCGCCAACGCGAGGCGCCAATCCAACCCCGCTATTCCAGCGCTGGCCACCACGACCATCACCAGCGCGCTGAGGGTCGATGGAACCGACTTGCGGGCACTGCTCACCAGCGCGGCGACATCCGCACCAACTCGGCCCAGCACCTCTCCCCGGCCCAGGGACTCCACCGTGGTGGAAGGCAGATTCAGCACCGCGGCGACGGCGCGCTCACGCAACTTCGCAACTACCTGGGCAATCGTCACACCCGTCAGCGCCTCCGCAAGGCCAGCGACAACGGCAGTACCAACACACGCCACGGCAGCCCACACAATCACCTTCAGCACGCCAGACTTGCCGTCACCGGCGGCTACCGCATCGATGACGCTGGCCAGCAGATAAATGGGCACCAGAGAGAGCAAGGCACCGGCGAAAGTGAACAGCACCGCACTAATTGCTGGAGTTGCGGTGCGACGGAGCAGGCGGCCAATCTCCGCAGCGGACTCACCAGGCAAAGCAGTGGGAAGTACGGCACTCACTTAAGCGTGAGACTTTCCTGCCGGTTGCAAGGTGGTCCACTCGCGGTCGATGAACTCCATCGCCTCGTCCCGCGATACCCCGCCGTCTACGCCACGGGAAGGGTCTCCCAGAGCCACGGTCCATCCGTCTGGCACGGCGGCGAACGTAGGCCACAACGAGTACTGTCCCTCGTCGTTGATAAGGGCGAAGAAGCTGCCCTGTTCGTCATCAAACGGGTTGCTAGACAACACGCGCTCCTTGTCTCATGATGCGGAAATAACGGGTTTATGGGCTGCGTTGGCCAAAGTGGTGGCACAAGTGCAGCAAGCGTGAATTAACTTAGCATAACCTAATATGCAGCTTTTGAGGGTTAAGTAAAGAAAAGTGTGTCCGCATGCCACCATAACCCCAGACCACACACCACAAATCACCAAAGAATAGCTCCCCGAAAGCTATTACCCACACCATCCCGCACCTCCGGCCACATTTGTGCTAACCGCACACCGGTTGGATTAAAGGATGACCACCAACCGCCCCAGCTGCCCACTATGCGGCAACAACACAAAGAAAAACGGCACCACCAGCAAATCAACCACCCGTTGGCGCTGCACCCACTGCGGACACTCCTTTACCCGCAACACCCAAACCCACAACAAAAATACCGCCACCATGGCTTTGTTCATCCAATGGGCCACCGGCACCCAATCTCTAACCACCTTCGCCGCACACCATGGCGTAACCAGGCAAACCATGCACCACCGATTCCGATGGTGCTGGTGGATCATCCCCACACCCACCATCGACTCATTCCGCATCCATGACCAAATCTTCCTCGACGCGACCTATCTAAAGTCCGGATGCCTCCTGATCGCAGCCAGTAAAACCCACGTCATCAACTGGACCTGGGCCAGACACGAAACCACCGCCGCCTACACCGAACTGAGGTTACCCTCGTTTAGTGGACACCCTATTTGTACGGATCTTGTGTCCGTAAGAGAGGATGTTCATTGTGAGTCAACAGCGCAAGAAGTACACGCCGGAGTACCGGCGTGAAGCCGCGAACCTGGTAATCGAGTCAGAGCGACCGATCGCTCATGTGGCTAAGGAAATCGGTGTTTCCGCCGGGCTTTTGGGCCGGTGGGTCAAACTCGAACGTGAACGCCGAGGATCCTCCGATGGGATGAGCGAGGCTGACCTCCGAGCTGAGAATGCTCGTCTGCGCCGGGAGCTGGCAGAAGCCAAGATGGATAACGAGTTTTTGTCAAAAGCGACAGCCTTCTTCGCCGCGAAGCAACGCGAGCAGAAAAGTTCGAACTAATGCAGCAGGAGAAGGCGAACTACAGCATCAAGCGCATGGCACGACTATTAAAAGTATCTCGGTCTGGATACTACAAATGGGCCCATGCGCAGCAGAAACGACTATCCGGCGAAGATGATCGGGCAGCATTTTACGATGATGTTGACCGAAAGATTCATCAGATTTGGAAAGACTCCGATGAGGTTTATGGTGCTCCGCGGATCACCGCAGAGCTTGCCGAGCGCTACCAGATCACCTTGAATCGCAAGACTGTGGCTAAACGGATGCGCATGATGGGCATTGAAGGGATTTCACCGCGTGCCTTTGTCCCGGTGACAACGATTCAAGCCAAGCGTAAGTCAACTCTTCCTGACCTGGTCAAGCGCATGTTTGATACTGGTCAGCTCAACCGAGTGTGGATGTCAGATATTACCTACCTGCGCACCGGTGAGGGCTGGTTGTACTTGTGCGCGGTCCGCGATGGTCATTCCCGCAGGGTACTGGGCTGGGCTATGGATAGCGTTCAAGACACACACCTGGTTGAACGGGCCCTGCGGATGGCGCATACGCTACGCGGTGATGTTCCTGATGGGCTGGTGTTTCACGCTGACCGCGGAACGCAATTTACCAGTGAGAAGCTCTGGGAGGTCTGCCGCAACCTGGGCATTGCCCAGTCTGTGGGGCGTACTGGTGTGTGCTTCGATAACGCGATGGCTGAGTCGTTCTGGTCGACGCTAAAGACTGAATTCTATGACCGGCAGCGCTGGGCGACCCGTGATGCTGCACGCAAGGCCGTTGCCTACTGGATTGAAGTCGTCTACAACCGCCGACGCCGGCACTCTGCACTCGGGATGGTCAGCCCCGTCGACTTCGAAAACCACATTGGTCTAACCACCAGTAGAAAAGAAATAGCTGCCTAACCACTAGGTAGCTCCACTACGTGTCCACGATTTGCGGGCAACCCCAGAACTCCTACGCCCCATTGCCGCACCACTAATCGCAGTCACAGACGGCGGACAAGGTGCCCAATCAGCCATCCACCACTGCTGGCCAACAACACGCATCCAACGCTGCCTCGTCCACGCCCAACGAACAGTCCGCCGCCACACCACCAGCAACCCCCGCACCGATGCCGGCAAAACCCTCTACCGCCTAGCCCTGAAACTCACTCGCATCACCGACCTTGACCAAGCATCCACATGGGTCGCCCACCTGCACGAATTCGACCACACCTACCGGGAATGGATGAACGAGAAAACCACCATCAAAGACCCTGCTACCGGCGCCTACACCAAGGTCTACACCCACCAACGCGTCCGAGCGGCCTATCAATCATTGCTATCTCTGCACCGCAGAGACCTGCTGTTTACCTACCTGCAACCCCCACCAACAACCATCGACCCCGACAACCTTGCAGCAACAACAAACAGCCTCGAAGGTGGCATCAACGCCCCCATAAAAGAACTAGCCCGCAGACACCGCGGACTATCACTACCGCATCAACGCACAGTGATGGATTGGTGGCTGTATCTACATACAGAAGTCCCTGACGATCCGGTCAAGATCGCCAGGGACCAACGATGGGGTCAAGACGCACTTTCCACAGCAACAGACCTGATCACCCACAACACCACAGCCACTACCAATGACATCGGTGCACCAGCAGAATACGACACCGCCATCGACACCAGCTACCAACACAACCTCGGCATCCAAAAAGGCTGGATCAAATAACCGCAACACGCCCGGAAAAGACACACTTTTCTTTACTTAACCCGCATTGGCCTGCCGTTATGCGCCCGAGCCTCCCCCAAAAAATCAGTAACCCCGGTGATATGCATCTAAAACGCAGGGATCGCTCCGGGGCTTTCATAGAAAATCGTAACATTTGTCCCCATGAATTCCAACGAAAATCTGACGATCAATCTTGACAAGTGGTTCTCACCTGCGCGGATGAGCACCTATGCCCACCACCCAGATCCTGAATCCCTCTACCTCTGGAACACGCGCGTCACCAAGGCCTTCCTGGAGGACCTCCAACATGTCGAGGTGCTGCTACGAAACTGCGTAGACGCCGCCGTCGCTCCGCGCTACGGACCCAGGTGGTACACCCACCCGGCCATCCCCTTCGAAAAACCGGCCGAGAGAGCCATTAAAAAAGCAGAACGCCGTGCCTGCACACGAAGAGAGCAAGCCCCACCGCCGGGGCGGGTTATCGCTGAACTCAGCTTCGATTTCTGGGCCTACCTGTTCACCAAAACCTACGCCTCTACTCTCTGGCCGCTGGTTCGTAAAGATTTGGTCGGCACACAGGCACCTGCCACTGGCGGAAGCAAGCCTGATGTCCTTGTTCCCAGCCTTGACGAGTTCAGAAGTGAAGTTGGTGTGGTCTACAACCTGCGTAACCGGTGCGCCCATCATGAGCCGATTATCAAAAAGGACCTGCAGGACGAAAACGATAACCTCGATCGAGCGCAGCAGGCTATAGAGAAGCTGTCTACCTGGATTGATCCCTCTGCGGCGGAGTGGATAGTCGCTAACTCCAGACTTCCCGAAGTGCGGGACGACAGACCGTCGCCCAAGGTATGGGGGTAACTATCGCGGGTGATGAGGCTGTGCTCGTAGGTTAGCGTCGGAAACCTTGCCCGGGTCTGCCAGGACAGACCATGGGCAGAGCACATCACCGCAGCCAAGAACGTGCAGGGGTTGGTATAGGATTCTCGACTCGTTGGCCCCATCTTGTGGGGCTGTAGCGACCGCGAGGGTGGGGTCCCAGCTCGGGGTTAAGAGGGGAAGAAGCCCCGTTGCCGCTACGTTTTGGGTCTGGTTAGTCGTGGCTGGGTTTGGGTGACTTAGTGTCTTTCAGGTGTTTCCTTTCGGCCTCAGCTGCGATGTTCAATGCGGCGTTGTGGTCCCGGTCGAGTGATAGGCCGCATTCTAGACATGTGAATTGACGGTTACTCAGGGAAAGATTCTCGTTTTTCCAACCACACCTCGAGCAGGTTTTGGAGGATGGGTAAAACCGGTCGATGACCTCTAGAGCAGCGCCGGTGCGCTTGGTTTTGTACTCCAGCTGGCGACGAAACTCGCCAGGGATCCCCTCAAGCATTCGGCGGTTGAGGGATGATTTCGCCCTCACGTTTGTTCCCGGTGCGTCTACGGTTCCCCTGGCTGAACGAGTCATGCCTTTAACATTGAGGTCTTCGATGCCGATCAGGGCATAGTTGCGGGCCAGTTCGGCGGTGATCTGATGAACAAACCCATCGCGCTGCAACTTCAGCTCGTGGTCGACGCGTTTGATCGTGGCGATGAGCTTTCGACGGCGGTTGGATCCCTTTTGGCTCCGGGCCAGCTTTTTACGTAGGTTTTTCGATCGTTTGATGTTGCGCTGGAGCAGTGGTGGAAGCTGGATGACTGTGGAGCCATCCGAGAGCGATAGGTAGTTGTGGATGCCGATATCGATGCCCAGGGTGTCTGCTTGTTTTTGCCGTCGGGTTAGCGATGGTTGGCGTTGAGCTGACTTAACCATCACAGCGACGTACCAGTAGCCGCCTTTTTGGGAGATCGTAAAATTGCTGATTTTGGCGTCAGGGTGGTTCTGCAGAGCTTTGACCAACCGTCTGGTGGAGCCATGGACGCGTACGCGCAATATCCGGTCTTTTTTATCCGGCTTGGAGGCATGCGAGAAAAGATTGGCCAGGTATAGATGCTTGTACCCGGTGATCTGGGGCTGCCCTCGGGGTGGAGGGCAGCCTTTTGGCCCCATTCTGCTGTCTGGGTGAATGGTGACTGATTTCCGAGATCGGTGGGTCTTGCGCTGGGGTTTTCCCATAGCCCGGCCTTTTCTTCGACCAGTTTTACTGGCGTAGTAGTTTTTCATGGCCTCGGCTGCGTTTTTGATTCCACTGACGGGGCAGCGACGGTTGACGAGATGGAGAAAGGGGCGGGCGCCCTTGGTATCGGGACTCCAGACAGCATCAAGCCGTTCTTGGTGTTGAGGTGACCATCGTTTCCCGTGGTCTCGTTGCCACAGCAGTTTTGCTGCCTCCCGGTGACGCCGGATTTCGGGAGTTAAAACATCTGTCTCAAATGAAAAACGGTGCGGTTTTTTAGTGCTGGGTTGGTTTCGGCCTCTTTTTTGATCAGCTTGTTCACGCTGCTGGCGTTCACGCCGGCAGCCAGGAGCTGATCTTTTCTTGCCCGGTAGTTTTCGTCGTACTTCTGCCAGGCTTCGGTGAATGCGTTGAACCCCCAGTGTGCTGCCCGTGTCATCTCCTCAAACAGGGCTTCTTGCTGAGGGGTGGGAATGAGCCGAAACACGAAGCCTTCGTGGTCATGATTGGTGTTGGGTGAGGATTTTTTAGCTTGTGGTGAATTGGTCATCCTTGTTGCCCTTTCGTGGTGAGTGGACGAGCAGGATAACTACTGGGGTGGACACCCTCCGATAGCGTCGAACTTAAATTCGAACTGGGTAACGGTGGTTCACAGGGGCGCAGGGTCCTGTTAGGGTGGCGAGCGTCTCCCCGTAGAGGGGGCCGTCGGCTCCGGACGGAAGCAGACGTTAAAACCGCACGTGGATTGCATTACTGAATTTCCGGGCATGGGCCCGGGGAGACGGTTTTGCTTGGAAGCGTGCAGAGTGCAGTTTCGGCTGTATCTCAGCGTCATCCCGCGAGGGATGTCTCGCCTACTTGAACTTTTTGGGGCGTCTTGATCAGCTTTTTCGCTGCTCAGGAAGAGGTTGCCCATTACGTTGTTAGCAGTTCCACCCCAGGGCGCCGAAGATTCATAGCCTGTCCACCCGAGTGGGAGGGGCTATGTTTATGTCCGTTCCCGCCGTCCGAAAGGACAGTGGAACTAGTCGCTGGCTTCGGTATGGCTTATTCCTGTCCCTGTTAAGAAAATGATCCGGGGGGTGATGCCACCGGAGACAGTGACATACTCAAACAGCTCAATAGGAACCTGACCCGGCCCAGGCGGCACGAGGTCTCACAGTAATGTGGATGCCAGCGCCAGTATGTCCGACCACCCCAGCGATGAAGCGTAAATAATCCAACTCCCTACTCATCGCTAGGAGGCACCAACTCATGGCCTATGACTTCGTCATTGGAATGGACGTCGGCAAATACTTCCACCACGCCTGCGTCCTCGATCCCCAGGGCAGACAAGTCCTATCCAAACGCATCAACCAGCACGAAGGCTCGCTACGCAAGCTCTTCGGCAAATTCCTGGCCAATGACGCCGAAGTCCTTGTCGTCGTCGATCAGCCCAACAACATCGGCAGGCTAACCGTCGCAGTCGCCCAAGCAATGGGAGCCGACGTTCGCTACCTCCCCGGGCTTGCCATGCGACAGCTTTCACGTATCCACGTCGGCAACTCCAAGACCGATGTACGCGACGCTTATGTCATCGCCCATGCCGGCCTCAACCTGCCAGATGCCCTGCGTAGCGTCGACCGCGTTGAGGAAGTCTTCCTCCAGCTGAAAGTCCTCAACGGTATCGACGAAGACCTCGCCCGCGCCTACACACGCCTGATCAACCAGATGCGATCCGCGCTCGTGGGCACCTACCCCGCATTCGAACATGTCCTACGTGGCCAGATGATTCACCGCAAGTGGATTCTCCACCTTCTGGCGAAATACGGTGGCCCCACCAAGATTCGACGCGTCGGCAAAGCACGGCTGACAGCTTTCGCACGTGGTCACAGGGCACGTAATCCTGAACCAGTTATCGATGCCATGCTTGCTGCGATCCACGGCCAGACGGTATCCATCGCCGGCGCAGAATACGCGGAACTTGGCGTAGCAATGTCCGCCAAAGATGCACTAGCCAAGCTGGAGCACCGCAAAGAGATTGAAGCCCAGGTACTCGAGCTGATCCAGGACATTCCTCAGACCGAGATTCTCTTGTCCATGCCCGGCATCGGCCCACGTAGCGCCGCGCAAATCCTTATGACCGTCGGCGATATGTCCGACTTTCCCAATGCAGCGCACCTGGCTTCCTATGCAGGCCTGACGCCGCAGACGAATCAGTCGGGAACGTCGATCATGTCGAATTCGCCCAACCGGGCCGGCAACAAGAAATTGAAGAACGCCCTATGGCAATCGTCCTTTGCATCGATCAGATTCCACGAGCGTTCCCGGCAATTCTATGAGCGAAAACGCAAAGAAGGCAAGAGACATAACGCCGCAGTCGTCGCGCTCGCACGCCGACGCCTCAACGTCCTCTTCGCCATGATGCGCAGCGGAGAGCTCTACAGAGACATCCCCACAGCCCAGGAGGCCGCTGCGGCCTAGCCCCTACCAGCCCCGGAGCCGATTGCGCAGGAAGCCCAATCGGCTCTTCAGCATGCCCGAAAACAACATCCGCAGCGTGAAGCAGAACCCCTTCACACCCCCAGCAACCTCACCCACGGAGTTGACAACCTATATAGGAACACCCCCCTAGGCGCATGGGCGATCCCACACCTCTTGCACTTTTTGTTCCACTTGGTTGTTTTCCCTGGCTGCATGGGGGATTTATATCGATGCCGGGGTGGGTCTTTAATCAGGTGTGTCTTTTTGGGGTACGCCCTATTGTTACACGTGCCTGCGACGGAATGCCGCCTACAAAATAGGACCACTTCGGCCATTGTTTTACATGAACAAATATCGAAAGACGTGCCGAGCGACAAAACGGGATTTAGGATGTAAATCCCCACACTTACAATCCTCGACCGGAAAAGTTCAGAAAAACAAAGAAACCGGAGGTCACGAACCCTTTCGAGTTTGTTACCTCCGGTGTCACAGTTTGTACAACTGCTCAGCGTGCCCGGGGCGGGACTTGAACCCGCACGTCCTATAAGGACACTGGCACCTGAAGCCAGCGCGTCTGCCAATTCCGCCACCCGGGCTGGGTATTAAGTGTCTTGGCGACCAACTAACATTAGCATGCAGGAGCTAAGAATCTACAAATCCGCAGGCAAACACGAAGTTTTCTGGGGAAAAGCCCCCTAAAAGCATCGGAACTTTAGGCGGCGCGGCTACGTTTAGAAGGGGTAGGCACCCTATAATTAGCCTGTCATAGAAAAGGAGGACAGCACGTGGCAATTTTTGAAAAGCTCGCGAAGCTGGATTCCGCCATGCAACGAGGCTTGGACAATGGCATGGCCTTTGTCTTCGGAGGCAAGGTCGTTCCCGCGGAGATTGAAGAGCTCCTCAAACAGGAGGCGCAGGACAATCTCGCACGCGGTGATGACGAGAACCTCTACAGCCCCAACGTCATGACAGTAGGCGTATCTTCCAAGGACTTGGAAAACCTCTCCCGTGACCCAGATCTGCCCGCAGATTTCGCCGACCAACTCACCCGCTTTGTTAGAAACCACGGCTGGTCATTCGCCGGCCCGGTCATCGTACGCATCGCGGAGGAATCAGGATTACGTACAGGACAGCTTCGAGTGTCTTCGTTTATTGATCACGAACCCGCCGAGGAAACCGGATTCGACGCAATCTTCCACGAAGACGATGGTCAGGAGGACCACATGAGTAACCCGTTTAATGCAGACGAGGCAGCAACCACCACCTTTATGGCACCGGATCAAAATCCAGAGCAGCCACACTCGCAGGGCCCCGCAGTGAACTTGATGCTGCAGGATGGTTCCTCCCGCGTGTACCACGTGCGGGAAGGTTCCAACATCATCGGTCGCAGCAACGACGCTGACCTTCGCCTGCCCGACACTGGCGTTTCCCGCCAGCACGCGGAGATTACGTGGAACGGACAGGATGCCGTCTTGGTAGATTTGCAATCCACCAACGGCACCACTGTCAACGAGACGCCAATTGAAAACTGGCTGCTGGCCGACGGAGACGTCATTACCATGGGACACTCCCACATCGAGGTCCGTATCACCGGCACCGAGAACAACCACAACTACTAAACCCCGCCGAGAAAGTAAGGAGGTCACCATGGATTCAGTCGTTTTGCTAGCTCTTCGCATCGGCCTTCTGGCACTGTTGTGGCTTTTCATCCTGGTGGCCTTGAACGCAATGCGCCGGGACGCCAATAAGGCTGCCGGCGTCTACCAGCCTTCGGCGCAGGCGAAGGCCACTCCGCGGCGTCGCGAAGCGCCCAAGCAGATCAACATCGTGGACGGGCCCCTGCGTGGCTCCCACATGCAGCTCGGCACGCTCGAAGAGTGCACCATGGGCCGTGCGCAGGACTGTGACTTTGTCACCGGCGATGACTTTTCTTCCGGTCATCACGCGCGCCTGTTCCGCCGCGGCAGCGAGTGGTTTGTGGAAGACCTGGAATCCCGCAACGGCACCTTCGTGGGTGGCGTTCGCATCGATCAGCCGGAGCGAGTTGGCGTTGGCACCGACATCAAACTTGGCCGCACGACCGTGAGGTTGATGGCATGACTTTAAGCCTTAAATTCACCGCGATCACAGATCGCGGTCTAGTACGCCAAAACAACGAGGACAGCGCCCACGCTGGTCCCCATCTTTTGTTATTGGCAGACGGAATGGGCGGCCACGCCGCCGGCGAGGTGGCCTCCCAGCTCATGGTTGAGCACTTGGAGCACCTCGACCAAGACCCCGAAGACAATGACATGCTCGCGCTGCTGGGCGCCGCGGCAGAAGATGCAAACGCGTCCATTTCCGCACACGTCGAGCAGCATCCAGAGACCGAGGGCATGGGCACCACGCTTACCGCGATGATGTTCAACGGCACCGAGTTCGGCGTATGCCACGTAGGTGACTCCCGCGGCTATCGCCTGCGCAACGGCAAGCTGACCCAGGTAACGCGCGATGACACGTATGTGCAGTCTCTGGTGGATGAGGGTCGCCTCGACCCCGAGGACGTTTCCTCCCATCCGCAGAAGTCGCTGATTCTTAAGGCCTATACCGGCCGCCCGGTGGATCCCACCTTGTTTATGTTGGATGCCAAGGTCGGAGACCGCCTGCTGCTGTGCTCCGATGGTCTTTCGGATCCGGTTACGGCAGCCACCATCGAACTGGCACTTTCGCAAGGCACGCTTGACGACGCCGCGGTTACCCTCCGCGATCTCGCCCTGCGTTCCGGCGGCCCAGACAACGTCACCATCGTCTTGGCCGAGGTAGTCGAGGGCAAAGGCGATAGCTCGCCGGTCAAGGTCGGCGCCATCGCAGGCGTCGTACCTGAGCCGACACACCCGGATTCCTCCGCCAGCCGCGCGGCTGCGCTAACAAGGCCACGGGAGGCGTCGCCTGCGCCCCAAGAAGAGGAAGACGACACCGAGGAACCTCACAGTCCAAAGAAGAAAGTTGGTTGGAAGGTAATCGGCGCCCTCGTAGTGGTGCTCGCGCTCGTCATCGGCGGCGGATTCTGGACCAAGAACGAGATTTCTAACAACTTCTACGTCGCCACCGACGAAGAAGGGGCACTCAGCATCGAGCAAGGCGTAGATTTCTCAGTCTTTGGGCGTTCTTTGCACCACAAATACCAAAATGCGTGCGTCGATAAAGCAAACACGCTGCGTCTCGGATCCACTCCGTGTGAGGGGGATTTCGCCCCGTTCAAGGTCACTGACCTGCCAGATTCCGAGCGCGCGGCCGTAGATAACCTGCCTTCGGGTTCCTATGCCGAGGTACAAACCCAGCTTTCGAGCCTGTCCTCCAAGGCACTCAAGCCGTGCATCAGCACGCCGAGCAAGAAGACGGACGAGAAGCTAGAGAAGAAAACCGCTAAACCAGGAATCACGTGCCGGGAGGTGAGCTAAGTGAAGAAGATCTTTTCCCGCGGCACTGAGCTCGGGCTGCTGATTCTGGCGGCCGTGGTCTTTGCCATCACCACCGTCAGCCTGGAACTTTCCCAGGGCAACATCTTGACCATGGACGTCCTCTACCTCATCGGTGGATTCATCGGCGTCTTCACCGTCGCCCACCTGGTGCTGTGCTTTTTGGCACCGCATTCGGATCAGCTCATGCTGCCGATTGTGTCTCTGCTCAACGGCACCGGCCTGGTCATGCTGGCGCGCCTCGACCTCGTCAATGATGGTGTCCTGGCGCGGCGGCAAGTGATGTGGACGATCGTCGGCCTTATCCTCTTCGTGCTGGTGCTGGTTGTATTGCGGGATCACCGCTCCCTTACCCGCTACTCCTACATCCTGGGCGCAGCCGGCCTCATCCTGCTGGCGCTGCCGCTGGTGTGGCCGCAGCCGCCGGGAGTCGAGGCGCGTATTTGGCTGTGGCTGGGTCCATTTTCTATCCAGCCTGGCGAGTTCTCGAAGATCATGCTCATCTTGTTCTTCGCCATGTTGCTTACCCAAAAGCGCTCACTGTTCACCGTTGCCGGTTACCGCTTCTTGGGCCTTTCCCTGCCGCGTCTGCGTGACCTCGCGCCGATTCTGGTGATTTGGGGAATCGCCATCGTGATCATGGGCATCTCCAATGACTTCGGCCCGGCGCTGCTGCTGTTCAGCACCGTCCTCGGCATGCTGTTTATGGCAACTGGCCGTGTCAGCTGGCTGCTCATTGGCCTGCTCTTGGTAGGCGTTGGTGGTTTTGGCATCTACCAGATCTCTTCGAAGATTCAAACGCGCTTTTCCAACTTCCTGGACCCGCTGGGCAACTACGACAACGGCGGTTACCAGCTTTCCCAGGCACTGTTCGGCATGTCCTCCGGCGGCATCTCCGGAACCGGCTTGGGCCAAGGCCACCCAGAGATCGTCCCAGTGGCGCACTCCGACTTCATCCTCGCCGGCATCGGTGAGGAGTTCGGCCTCATTGGCCTAGCCGCCGTGCTGGTCATGTTTGGCATGCTGGCTTCTCGCGGTTTCAATACCGCGCTGAAGTCCCGTGATTCCTACGGCAAGCTGGTTGCATCCGGTTTGTCGCTGACCCTGGCAGTCCAGGTCTTCGTGGTCACTGGCGGTATTTCCGCCATGCTGCCGATGACCGGCCTGACCACCCCATTTATGTCGGCTGGCGGTTCCTCGCTGATGGCTAACTACATGCTTCTGGCAATCCTGCTGCGCATCTCTAACGCGGCTCGTCGCCCAGCGCGTGAGACCAGCAGCAATGCGCCTACCGATACTTCCATGTTCCCCGCCGTACAGGAGGCAACCCGATGAATAAGTCGATCCGCCTCGTCTCTCTCTTTGCCATCCTCTTGACCGCAGTGTTGCTCGTAAACCTCACCGTGGTGCAGGCATTTTCAGAGGACAAGTACGCACATAACCCGAAGAACATGCGCGGTTTCTACGCCATGCAGACCACCCCGCGTGGCCAGATCTTCGCCGGCGATACGGTGCTGGCTAAGTCCACCGAGGATTCCGAGGGCAAGTACTCGCGTTCCTACCCCACCGACTCGCCGGCCTTTTCCAACATCACCGGCTACCTTTCCACCCAGTTCGGTGCTTCCCAGTTGGAGGCTTCCCAGAATGAGATCCTCAACGGCACCGACGATTCCCTCCTCACCCAGAACTGGCTTGACACCATTTCCGGCAAGGAAAAGGTAGGTGCCAACGTCGAGGTCACCATCGATCCTGCGCTGCAGCAGGCCGCCTATGATCAGCTGGTTGGCCCGGGTTACAACGGCGCGGCGGTGGCCATCCAGCCTTCCTCTGGCAAGATCCTGGCCATGGCTTCCTCGCCGAGCTACAACACCAATGATCTCCTCGGTGAAAACGCCGACGAGACCTGGAGCGCGCTGCAAGAGCAGAAGGGCACCCCGCTGCTCAACCACGCCACGCAGGAAACCCTGCCTCCTGGTTCCATCTTCAAGATCATCACCACGGCCGCCGGCCTCAACAATGGTTTCAACCCCGGCTCCTCGCTGACGGGTGCTAATTCCATCGTGCTGCCGGATTCCGTGACGGAGCTGACCAACTACGGAAACCAGATGTGTGGCGGCTCCCAGTCCGTTACCTTGCAGACTGCCTTCGCCCTTTCCTGCAACACCGCCTTTGTGGAGATGTCTGAATCCATCGGCGCTGATGAGTTGCGCAAGTACGCCGAGGCTTTCGGCGTGGGCGAAAAATATGATCTCGGGGTCAACAGTGCTGCCGGCAATTTGGGCGAGCTTGCCGACGGCGCGCAGGTTGCCCAGTCCGCCATCGGTCAGCGAGACGTGACCATGTCTGCACTGCAGGCGGCCATTATGGCTGGCACCGTTGCCAACAAGGGCAAGCGCATGGAGCCCTACCTCATCAACCGCATCACTGATGCGCAGATGAATGAGATCCGCGCGACCAAACCCCGCCAAGCCGAGCAAGCGGTAACGGAGGATGTTGCGAACACGATCAAGGAATTGATGTACGGCTCGGAGCACTCGACCTTCGGCTACGATGGCAACTCCTTTGCTTCCAAGACCGGCACCGCAGAGCACGGCGATGGCCTGGCTCCACACGTGTGGTACGTCGCGTTCGATCCGGACCGCGACATTGCCGTCGCCGTCGTGGTCAAAGACGGTGGCAATCTCGGCGAGTCTGCCACCGGCGGCCAGGTTTCTGCCCCTATCGGACGCGCCATCCTGCGCGCATATGGAGGACAGTAAAAGTGAGCAACTCAGATAATAAAGAGCATCTCCAAGCCCTCATCGGCGATGACTACCAGCTGCAGTGGATCATCGGCCACGGCGGCATGTCCACGGTGTGGCTGGCTGACGACGTCCGCGGTGACCGCGAGGTAGCAATCAAGGTACTGCGCCCTGAGTTTTCCGACAACACCGAGTTCCTCAGCCGTTTCCGCAACGAGGCTCAGTCGGCAGAGTCGATTACCTCTGAAAACGTGGTGGCCACCTATGACTACCGCGAGCTCGAGGACAACGGCCGTACCTTCTGCTTCATGGCGCTCGAGTACGTCCGCGGCGAGTCCCTCGCCGATCTTCTAGCCCGCGAGGGCGCCCTGCCGGAGACCCTCGCGCTCGATGTCATGGAGCAGGCAGCGCATGGCCTCGCCGTGATCCACCGCATGGGTTTGGTGCACCGCGATATCAAGCCCGGCAACCTGATGATCACCCAGAACGGGCGGGTCAAGATCACCGACTTTGGCATCGCCAAGGCAGCAGCTGCGGTTCCTCTCACGCGCACCGGCATGGTGGTCGGCACTGCGCAGTATGTCTCCCCAGAGCAGGCACAGGGTCTCGATGTCACGCCGGCTTCCGATGTCTATTCCTTGGGCGTCGTGGGCTACGAGATGCTCGCCGGCAAGCGCCCGTTTAGCGGCGATTCCTCGGTGTCCGTCGCGCTCGCGCACATCAGCCAGGCGCCGGAGCCACTCTCGACGTCGATTAGCGCCCCTGCTCGTGAGCTCATCGGGATTTCTCTGCGCAAGGATCCCACCACCCGTTTTGCGGACGGCAACGAGTTCACCAACGCCGTCGCCGCAGTGCGCAACGGCCAACGCCCGCCACAGCCTAAGTCGGGGGCATTGGCACCAATGGCGGCCGAGCCTTCCCCTTCCGCATCCACGGAGATGCTCGCCAGCGTGGCCAACCCCAAAACCGCCACCCCGGAGCGCGCCCCAGTCAAGGACACCCCACACCCCGTGCCAAAGGAGAAAAAGAAGAGCTCTGGATTTGGTGTAGGCCTTCTTATTGCTGCCGCATTGGCCGCCTTGGCAGCATTGGGATTCTTCGCGGCAAACTTCTTCAAAGGCGCAGGCGAGTCCACGGAGCCCACCACTCCGCCGGAATCCATCGTGGTTACGGAGTACCGCGATCCCGTAACAACCGAGGTCGTTACCCCCGAAGAAACCACGGAAGATACCCCTGAGCAGGTCACTGTCACCACCACGCACTCGGTTGAGGAGGAGACACCTACGCAGGAGAAAACCACCCAGACCCAGCCGGTTCATACCCCCAGGCAGCAGGAAATCCCTACTACTGTCCCGCAGGAGACCGAAGTCAATGAAACGCCAACGTCTCCAACCGCAGTAGACTCGCTGCCTGATAACCCCCAAGAAAATCTACTACCCCAGGATGGTGCCTAGAACATGGTCAATGACCGCTACCACCTTCGCCAGGTCATCGGATCTGGCGGCATGTCTGAGGTTTATGACGCCGAAGACACGGTTCTGGGGCGCGCGGTTGCTGTCAAGATGCTGCGCCCCGAAATGGCGCGTGACATTAATTTCCGTGAGCGCTTCCGCCGCGAGGCTCAAAACTCCGGCAAACTGAATCATCCCAACATCGTCTCCGTTTTCGATACCGGTGAAAAGACCGTCGATGGCATTACGATCCCCTACATCGTGATGGAGCTGGTCAACGGCCGCACTCTGCGCGATATCGTCCGCGAAGACGGCCCACTTCCAGCCCAGGAGGCAGCGCAGCTGCTGGCACCCGTGGCGAATGCGCTGCAGGCTTCCCACGAAGCCGGCATCATCCACCGCGACATCAAGCCCGCCAACATCATGCTCACCAACACCGGCCAAGTGAAGGTGATGGACTTCGGCATCGCGCGTGCGCTCGATGATTCCACCTCCGCCATGACACAAACCTCTGCGGTCATCGGCACCGCTCAGTACCTGTCTCCTGAGCAGGCCCGTGGCAACCCAGCGGATGCACGCTCCGATGTCTACGCATTGGGCTGCGTGATGTACGAGGCCGTCACCGGCCGCACCCCTTTCGAGGGCGAGACCCCGTTCGCGGTGGCGTACCAGCATGTTCAAGAAGAGCCGGTTCCGCCTTCGCAGTACATCGACACGACGCACCTGACTAATACCCAGCGCCTCAACATCGATGCGGTCATTCTGACTGCCATGGCCAAGCACCCGGCGGATCGGTACCAATCCGCCTGGGAGATGAGCGAAGACCTGCAGCGCATGGCCAATGGCCAGCTCACTGAAGCTGCGCGCGGCCACGTTAGCGAGGAAGAGCAAGCGACTTCGATGGTCTCTCCCGTTGTGGGTGCACATCGCGCTCCTGTGCAATCCACTCGCCCGGAAGAGGAAGAAGAGGGCGGCAATGGCTTGAAGTGGCTCGCGCTTTTCTTGGCGGGCCTGTTGGTTGCCATCATGGGCTACTTTGCTTGGGACTTCTGGAATGCCTCGCGCGAGGAAGATCGTGCTGCTCAGCAGCAAGAGGAGGCGACCGCCCGCGCCAATATGGTCGTTGTTCCCGAGGTAGAAAAGCGCCCACGCAACGAGGTCGTCGCCGAACTCGAGAAGATGGGCCTGCTGGTTACCGTCAACGAAGAAGCTAACCCGGATATTAAGCGTGGCCAGGCAATCCGCGTGAACCCTGCGCCGGGTTCGGAGCTGCAGAAGGGTTCCTCGATTACGTTGACTGTTTCCTCCGGTGACGAGATCACCGATGTGCCGGATCTCTCCGGTATGACCTTGGAAGAGGCGGGCAAGGCGCTTAGCGACGCCGGGCTTTCCCTCAACGAGCAGGTCGAAGAGAAAAACGACGATGCTCCTGCCGGCCAGATCATTTCTCAGAATCCCGCCGGCGGCTCGCAGCTGTCTAAGGGCTCAAAGGTCAAGGTCACCGTGTCCAAGGGCAAGGAGGAGGCCAAGGTCCCTGACGTAACCGGTATGCCACAAGACCGCGCTGTCAGCATGCTGGAGTCGGTGGGCTTTGAGGTAAACGTCAACGTCGTGGACTCTCAGGAGCCGGCGGATCGAGTTTTGTCCGTAAGCAACCAGGGCAGCAAGCTGGCCAAGGGTGAGACCGTCACGATTGAGGTCTCCAATGGCATGCTCATCACGGCACCGAACCTGTTGCACAAGACGCCTTCTGAGGCTGAATCCGCGCTGCGCTCTGCCGGCTGGCAGGGTAGCGTGCGCACCGGCCCCGTTGTTCCTACCGGTGCACTGGTGGATAACGGCCGCGTGGGCTGGGCTTCTGTGAATGCGGGCGATGCCATTCGCAAGAACGCAACCGTGGAGCTCCGCGTCTGGGAGTTCACCGCCACAGAGCTGCTCCCGCGCTAGTAGCAGGCGAATTTCGCCTGCTAAAGTAACCGTTAAAAAGAATGCCTAAAGAAAAGTTGAAGGTTTAGCAATGCCAAAGTCAAAGATCACCCAGAGCTCGGGCGTTCCGCAGTCCTCTAGCTCTGCGACCAACCGCACTCCGGTCAAGATCAATTCCGAGGGCACGCCAAAGTGGTACATCGCCATCATGCTGGGCCTGATGATCATCGGCCTGCTGTGGCTCGTGGTCAACTACTTGGCCGGCGAGTCCATCCCATTCATGCAGGAACTGGGCCCATGGAATTACGGCATCGGTTTCGGCTTAGCCATCATCGGCCTGCTCATGACGATGGGCTGGCGCTAAACTTCATCCCCAGACCATGAACTCTACGAGGTTCTACCTTTTCGCCGGCGTCGGCTTCATCATCGCCGTGATGCTGACCGTCGCCATCGATCCTTCTGTCCTCACCCCCGGCGCGCTGTTGCTAGCGGCCCTCGGCGTGGCACTTACCCCGCTCGGTATGAACCACCCGCTGTGGGCGGCTGCGGCTTATAGCGCGCTTTTTGGTATTTGCACATGGCATACTGAATGGCGCTCGTTCTTATTAGTCGCATGGAGCGCAGTCATCGTTGGGCTAATTTCCTACCGACGCCCATGGACTCACGCCGTTATCCCAGGACTGGTGCTGGTACTTCTTTCCATTATCGATCCTGCACAGGGCATCTGCACCTCGCTCGACCTCTTTAGCTTTGTTCTGGTGTCCGCGATCAATTTGCTGGGTATCATTTTCGGCGTTTGGCTAAAAAAGGCGCGCCAACGCAGGCTCGCCGCTGAGCAGAGGAACCAGGAATACCGACACGCGCTGATGACCACGCTGCATGATTCCGTGGCAACGACGTTAACCTCGGTGGTCATGCGCTCAGAAACACTCGGCCTTCTAGAAACCAACCCGAAGGTGGCTGAGAACTCCACAGCCATCGCGGATGACGCGCGCAAGGCAATGGGTGAGGTCCGCGATCTGCTGCGCCTTATGAAAAACGAGGACCTTCCAACGTTAAAGAAAGCACGCTCGACCATCGCAGAAGAACTGGAAGAGATGCAGAGCTTCCTGAGAAGCCATGGTTTCGAATGCACTGTGAAAGGAAAGCTCGGGAAATTGGCGCGTTCCATGGCTTTGCCCAACGATCTGCATCTGGTCTTTTCAGAACTTAGCGCCAACTTGATCAAATACGCCGAAGCAGGTTCCGAAATCACCATCCGACTACGACGCAATTACCGCGGTCTCGATATAGAAGTCCATTCACTCATCGCTGAAGCCCAGGCAGATCAACATATGACGACTAGACTGGGTCTTTCAGAAATCGAAAAAAGAGTTGCTGCAGCAAACGGCACTTTCAGCAGCGGCCCCCACAATGGTAAGTGGATAAGTGCGCTTTATATCCCAATTTCCAACATGGTGCGCAGATAAACTTACCTTGTAGTAGGCTAAGGCCTATCGTCTTTATTTCTCGCCCCAATAGGAGTATCTACATGCGTCTTCGTTCTGCTGCCGCCGCTGCCGGCGCCGTACTGTGCCTTACCAGCACCCCATTTGCTAGCGCTGCTTCTTCCTTCGGTTTTTCCAGTGCCGCTGAGTCTGCTACTCAGACTGAGACCGCCAACGAGACCGCCTACACCGGCGGATTTACCTACTACACCTCTCAGGCGGAAGACTTTGCAAACGCTTTGCGTTGCTCCACCAGCCCGCAGCGTTGGTGGTGTGGTCGTAGCCACTAAGCCTCGATGTCCATTAGAGTCTTTCTCGTTGATGATGACCCGCTGGTCCGCTCGTCACTGCGGCTTTATTTCGAAACCACCGATGACATCTCGGTGGTAGCTGAGGCAGCTAACGGCGCAGAATGCCTCTCGATGCTGGACAACGTTGATGCCGACATCGTCTTGGCAGATATTCACATGCCCACGATGGACGGCATCACTTTGCTGCGCAAAATCAAGGAAAGGCCCTACCCGCCAGTTTTCTTGGCGGTGACATCCTTTGATTCGGATGACACCATGCTCAAGATTCTGCAAGAGGGCGGCGCTGGCTACATCCTGAAAAACCAAAGACCGCAATCCATCATCGATGCAGTGCACGAGGCCATCCACGGCGGCACCGTCGTTGCACCCGTAGCGATGCACCGCCTGGTGGGATACATCGGGGATGCGCCCCGTAAGGACCCAGTCGCCACCGCCATCGAGACGCATCACCTCAGCACTAACGAGATCAACGTGCTCAAACTGCTGCTACAGGGCAATTCGAATTCCGAGATCGCAGCAGCGCTGGAAATCTCAGAATCTTCGGTGAAAAAGCACGTCTCCAGCCTCATCGTCACCTTTAACGCAAGCACCCGCCTAAATCTTGTAACCAAGATTTTAGGCGGGGCAGGTAGCTAGGCACTGAGGCTAGAACACGTCTTAATACACCGGGGCGTCGTCAATGCGTAGCTCCGAATAGCGTGAGTACGGTGCGCTGACAAAGTACGGCGCGCCCTTTTCTACCCACTGCTGATCCTCGGAACAACGCACATCCTGCGAATCCGCGTCGAGCATCATAAAGCCCCACACGAGCTTGCCTTGCTGATTAGCTTCCAAATCGTAGGGGCCAATCTTTTGCCCGAGGCTCCAATGGATCTGGTGGACGAAGTTAAAGCCAAATGCGTTCGACATGTACTTTTCAATGTCGCCGATTGGCTTCACCGAAACGCTGACCTCAGTGGTCTGCGTACGCTTATCAGTCACGGTGTGGCTAACTGGAACAGTGTAGTCGTTGCGATTAGCCACGCTGGCAGCGTCAGTCTGCTTAAACCACATGCGCTCCGCCGTGACATAGGTGCCCTGTGCGCCCGGTGTTGCACAGTGCGTGCCCGGCTTGTAGTCATCGTTCCAGCGCTGCGGCAGGCGGTAGGAAGCCGCGCCGTCGACAGCCTGCGCAGCCGGAGTGGCCGCACTTACTGCCACCAGCAATGCTGCGGCGATGCGTGCAAACTTGCGCACAGTTGCCTCCCCTAGTTGAACTTCATGTTGTCGCGAGTAGAAACCTCAACGTGGCGCTCTGCTGGCAGAGACGCGGTGAAGGTCTCGCCGGTGCCCTGCCAGGTTCCGTCCTGGCCGCACACGGTCTTCTCACCTTCAAAGTCGGAGACAACCCAGCCCGCGCGCATGACGGCGGTCTTGCCAGGTGCAACGTTGTACGGACCGACGGTCTCGCCTACCTCGTAGGTCTGGGAATCGGTGTAGCCAGCGTTGAACTTGATGTTGACCAGCTTCAGGATGTCGAAGTCAACGCCTACGGAAACGTTCCAGGTCTTGGTCTTGGTCTCCTTGATGGCGCGGGTCAATGGCAGCGGCTCAGCATTGTAGTTGGAGACAGTCCAGGTGCCTGCGGAACCATCAAAGTAGGTGCGGACAATCTCAACGGTCTGGCCGGTATCGCCCGGGTTGACGCACTTTTCACCGATGGTGGTCGGGTTAGCAGCGCCGTGGTTAACGGCAGGCAGTGCCATTGCTGGTGCAGCGGCGATGGAAGTTGCAGCAATTGCGGATGCTGCCAGGGCGAGAGTGCGGTTAAAGCGCATGATGTACTCCTATTTAGTGAGAAAGAAAGTGGGGTTGGTAGGCGGTGTCGTGGTGTTAATAAGCGGTCTGGGTCGCAACTGGTAGGTCACGCCACTCATCTGGGGTGACGTCAACCTTGCGGGTCGAGCCATCCTTGCCAGTGACGGTGGCCTCCGCCCAGAATCCGGCCGGCGCGGAGGCCTGCTTGAAGTCGTGAACGAGGCTGTATTTACCATCGCGGCCACAGTGCAGCTCGCTGTAGTTCACGCGCATCATGGTGGTGCCGTATTCGATGCGCGCGCGCTCACCTGGCTTAAGGTCGAGCGGCGCCAGCGCGGTACCCACCGGCATGTAGGCACGCTGTGCGGCACCGATGGAGCCGAGCCAGCCCTCCGGCAGGCGGCCTTTATTGCCCAGCCAGTTCATCTGGCCGTTGTACTGCGCGCCCACCAGGTGGTCGGTGATGCCACGATAGGTGTAATCAGCCTCAGTCCAGTTCATGAAGTCCTGGGAAAAGCCCGGCTTTCGGAAAGTAGGAGCTACGCCCTCAATGGTGTTCGGGTACCACTGCATATCGCCAGCGGTGCACTCTTCGCCTTCGCTCGGCCAATTCTCGCGCTGCAGGTCGGTCGTAGGGTTGACCACATAGTCCTGCTTTTCATCGGCAATCTTCTCCAGGCTTGGGCCGGAGACGGCATTGTAGCCACCGTCAACAACCTTGCTGTTCGCACCCGGCGCGCGGGAAGGAATCTCAAGCGCTTGGTCATCAACGGTACCGTCGGCGTGGATTACGGTTGCCCAGGCATAACGCTCGGCCGGTGCGGTACCACGGATGACATTTGCACCCTGGATATTGGTATAGATGCCATCCTTGCAGTCCACAAACATGGAAATGAAGTCTTTTTCCACGGTGCCGTATTCCACGCGGAAGGAATCGCCAGGCGCAAGCTTGATCGGCCCGATGGTTTCCCCCTCTATCCAGCCGTTGGACAGAGTCAGACCGATGTCTGCCTTTGCGGTGGTGTTCCAGTTGGAAGGCCACTTGGCGGCAGAGTTTGCTTCGATCTCGTGATTAGTCCCGGATTCGACGGTGGCGGTGTACGGAACCGTCTGCTTGGTGGTGTTGGTGAACTGGATGGTGCCATCCGAAAGGTAACGGCGGCCAGTTTCACCAAAGTGCCAATCTGGATAGCCCGCTGCAGTAGCTTCTGTTGGGCTGCACTCCTGGTAGAGATTCTCAATCGGATAGCCCTGTGGCATGGCGGGGATCTCTGCGTGTGCCGCAGCAGGGGCAACGAGGCTTGCCGCAGACAGTGCGGCGGCTGCTACGTAGTAGCTGAGACGGAGGCGGGGAATGCGCATCGCTACGTTTCCTTTTATTCACTATTTTTTGAAGTTTGAGGTTCACAGCAGCGCGGTCTCTCCCTCCACGCGCTGTGAACTACTCACATGACGCTAATCGGCCACCATCGCATCCTTCAATACCTCAGATACTTTCGGATAATTGCCACTTGAGCTTGCATTTTCCAGAATTTTCCCAGCTATTTTTGACTCCGCGCGCAGCCAAAATTGTCCTTTCGTACACACCCGCTTCTGCCCCCTTCCCGAGTTGCCAACAAGATGGGAGGAAAGTTATCCACAGGCTGGGGATAACTCTGTGAAAATCAAATTCCCCAGCTTTCTTCCACAGCCTGTGGATAACTGTTTTCACCCACTTCCACAAGGGCTAAATTACAAGAATGTAAGTCTTCTTGCCTGCGTGATCAGGCAAAACTCCGGCCATGCGTTCGAGAAATTACAAAAATGTAGTTATCCACATTGTGGATAACTACTGTGGAATTCTTTCGCACAAGCGTTTTGGTGAATAACTCGCCGGAGTTATCCCCAAAACCCTGCTTGAAGGCCTAAAAAGAAACTTAAAGCCAAGAAAACCGTGAAAATTCCCGTCCATCGCACTCCCCGACGGCTGTTAAAAACAAAAAATGCGAGAATCACGCCTGTGAACAAACCGCCCAAATGACCCCATAGGGATACGCCGGACATCAAAAACGTGTAAGCCACGTTGGCCGCTACAAGAACAATGGGTGCCCGCAGATCCATACCGCGAGAGTTGTAGAGCCCTACCAGCAAAGCCAGCAGTGCATATATAGCTCCCGAGGCCCCCACCGTCGGTGTTTGATAATCCATCCCCAGCACGGCCGCTGAGGCGCCCAGCAAAGAGAGCAGATATACACAGGCATACAACACTCCGCCTAAGGCCTGTTCGATTTCGCGGCCTACGAGCAAAAGCAGAAACATGTTCACCGCTAGGTGTCCGAGATCGATATGCATAAACCCGGCACTTAGCGCCGTCAACGGCGCAGCCTCAAAGTCCGGGCCCCACAGCGTCCAGTCATAGGCCAGCGAAGAGCCGTAGTAGGACGCAGTAAGCGAATGCGACTGGATGGCGGTAACTGTCCAAACCAGCGTGCACAGGGCGATGACCCCGGCGGTGACCGGCGCTTGTTTTAGGTAGTTGCGCAATGTCTTTTCCATATTTTCCCAAAAAACTTCAATGAGCCCACCGCCACTTTTAATAAGTGGTGGTGGGCTCAGTTGTTAAGAGCTCTTAGGCGATCTCGATGGACTCGATGATGACGTCCTCACGTGGGCGGTCCATGCGGTCCGTATCAACCTTGGCGATCTTGGACACGACTTCCTGGGATGCCGGGTCGGTGACCTCACCAAAGATGGTGTGGTGGTTGTTCAGGTGCGGGGTCGCAGCCACGGTGATGAAGAACTGGGAGCCGTTGGTGCCTGGGCCAGCATTTGCCATAGCCAGCAGGAATGGACGGTCGAACTGCAGCTCTGGGTGGAACTCATCCTGGAACTGGTAGCCAGGGCCGCCACGGCCGGTGCCGGTTGGATCGCCACCCTGGATCATGAAGTTATCAATGATGCGGTGGAAAATTGCGCCATCGTAGAACGGTCCGGACTGCTCGCCCTTTGCGTTCTGGGTGGAGTAGTCCTTCTCGCCCTTTGCCAGGCCGATGAAGTTCTCCACGGTTACCGGTGCATGGTTACCGAACAGGTCGATAACGATATCACCGTGATTGGTGTGCATCGTTGCAGTTGCGGTCTTCTGAGTCATGCCGACCATTGTATGGAATTTCTGGCTCGCGCGCCGCAAATGACATAACGCCCTAAGCGATCACTATGCTTAAGTCCATGATTCGCGCCGTGCTCTTCGACCTCGATGACACTTTGATGGACCATACCTCCGCTATGCGCGAAGGTCTCGACGAATGGTGCCGCGAGCTAGGGCTTCCCACTGGCCAACATGAACGCTTTGCCGCCATCGAGCGCAAGTGGTTCGCCGCCTATGAGCGCGGCGAGGTCACCCATCATGGCCAGCGCATCGCCCGCTGCCGCGAGTTTCTAGAAAAAGACCTTTCGGAGCACGACGCATTGCAGGCCTATTCGGGTTATCTTGCCGCCTACCAGCGCAATTGGCGCGCTTTTGCCGACGCCCTGCCCGCCCTGCAGCGAGCCCTGCAAGCAGGTCTTCGCGTTGGCGTCCTCACCAACGGCGCCCGCGAGATGCAGGAGGCAAAGCTGCGGGCCGGCAAGTTAGATCTGCCAGAGGTGCGTCTCATCGCCACGGTGGATCTGGGAATCCCCAAACCGCAGGCCACCGCCTACCTGGCAGGCTGCCAGGTGGTGGGTTCTACTCCCGCGGAAACGCTGATGGTGGGTGACTCGCTGGCTAACGACGTCGAGGGCGCCCGCGCCGCCGGGCTGCAAGCGGTGCACCTGCGTCGCGACGGCTCGGGCGATATTTCTGGCCTAGACCAATTGGGGTTCTAGCGCGGAGGCCAGCACTTCCTCGCGTGCCAAGACGAGATTGCGCAAAGCCGCTTCCGTCTCGGCATAGCCGCGGGTCTTAAGACCGCAGTCTGGGTTAATCCACAGCCGCTCCGCCGGCACGTGGCGTAGTGCTGCCCGGATGAGCTCGGCCATCTCCGCCACCGAAGGCACGCGCGGCGAGTGGATGTCATAGATGCCAGGGCCGATCTCCGAGTGGAACTTCTCATCGATGTCTTGCAGCAGCTCCATGCGTGAGCGCGCCGCCTCGATGGAGGTGACATCGGCATCGAGGCCTGCCACCGCATCAATGATCTGCCCGAACTCGGAGTAACACAGGTGCGTATGAATCTGGGTGGTCGGTTGCGCCTCGAGGGCAACCAAACGGAAGGCACGTACTGCCCAATCAAGGTAAGCCTGGCGTTCTTCTTGACGCAGCGGCAGCAGCTCCCGCAGTGCGGGCTCGTCGATCTGGATGATGCTGATGCCGGCGTCTTCGAGGTCACGCACCTCGTCAGCCAGCGCCACGCCCAACTGGTCCGCGGAGACTGATTGATGCACGTCATCGCGGGTAAAGGACCACGCGAGGATGGTCACCGGGCCGGTTAGCATTCCCTTGACATGCTTTGCAGAAAGCGACTGCGCGTACTTGGCCCACTCCACCGTCATCGGCTGCGGGCGGGAGATGTCACCGACAACGATTGGCGGACGAGTACAGCGCGAGCCATAAGACTGCACCCAGCCATTTTCGGTGACCACGAAGCCGTCGAGCAGCTCCGCGAAGTACTGCACCATGTCATTGCGCTCCGGCTCGCCGTGCACGAGTACGTCCAGCCCTAGGCGTTCTTGCAGGTCGATGACCTGCGCGACCTCCTTGCGCAGCGCCTTTTCATAATCGGCGTCGGAAAGCTCGCCCTTGCGGTGCGCGGCGCGCGCGGCACGAATCTCCTGGGTCTGTGGGAAGGAACCGATCGTGGTGGTCGGAAGCTGCGGCAGGCCCAGGGACTTCTGCTCCTCGACGCGCTCGGCAAACAGCGGCTGACGCTGGACCTGCCCTTCCGGCAGCCCTGCCGTGCGCTTGGCGACGTCCCGGTTATGCGTGCGCGCCGATTCCGCCCGGGTACGCACCGCGCGATCGGCCTGGGCATAAGCCTCTGGGGCGTCGAGCGGGCCGGCGAAAAGGGCCACGACCTCGCGTACCTTTTCATCAGCGAAGGAGAACCACGTCGCGACGTCAACTGGCAATGTGGTTTCGGCAGCGACGGTATGCGGAACGTGCTGCAAAGATACCGAGGTAGTAACCGAGGCGCCCGGAAGCTGCTCCAGCTTGGCACGCAGATCGCGCAGGTTCGCCGCCCACACATTGCGGCCATCAACCAGGCCCGCGCTCACGTGCACCGGCAACTGCGCTACGCGCTCCAAATAATCCGGTTCCAGCGCCAGGGTTCCCACGCTCAAGTCCACCTGGACTGCTTCCGGGCGTAGCTTCGCAATCGCGTCCAATCCCCTGCGGGCTGCGCCATAAGGCGTGGTCAAGTAGATCTGTGGGCGTTTCGCAGTGCCGAGGATGCGTTCGTAGGCCTGAATAAGGGCGTCGGCAAGCGTAGCGTCATCTGCTGACTGCAGATCAGCCACCAGCGCTGGCTCGTTGAGCTGAATCCACTCCACGCCCGCCGCATGCAGGTACCCAAGCACCTCGATATAGGAATCCACCAGCTTGCCCAGATGCTCGAGAGGCTGGGTGTGGGAACCTTCCGCCGGCTTGGACAGCGCAAGCAGCGTCACAGGCCCCACCAGCACTGGGCGCACCTTGTGGCCTGCTTGCCGGGCTTCCTCCACCAGCTTCAACACGCGCTGCGGACGCGCCTTAAACTCCTGCTCGTCAGCAATTTCTGGGACGATGTAGTGATAGTTGGTGTCAAACCACTTGGTCATCTCCAGTGGTGCTGCCTGTGCATTTCCGCGCGCTAGACGGAACTCATCGGCAAGGGTTTCACCCTCGACTGCACCCACCGTCAGCGCGGTTTCGAGGACGTGATCGTAATAGGCCACGTCCGCCGGGATGGCATAATCCTCGCTCAAGCCGAGGTCGTGCAGGCGGGCATAGGTATCAAGACGCAACGAGTGCGTGGCCGATTCGAAGGTCTCCTCATTGATCTTGTCGGCCCAGAAGGCCTCAAGTGCACGCTTTAGCTCGCGGTTCGCGCCGACGCGCGGATAGCCTTCGATGGTTGTGTGAGGAAATGGTGCGTTCATCGATTTACTCCGATTCTGCTCAGTAGGTCGTGGGTGATGGCTGAGTTGTTATGCGTATATATATGGAGGCCCTCCGCGCCCGCGCGCAGAACGCCGCGCGCGAGTTCGGCCGTGAGCTCCATACCGATTTCTTGTTCTTCTTCTGGGGTTTTCGCTGCCGCGAGCGCTGCCCGCACTTTTGGCGGGACGTCGAGCCCGGACAGCCCCGCCATTCGCTCAAGGCGGGCCACGCTGGTCATCGGCATGATTCCTGGGATAAGCGGGATGCGCACGCCGGCGAGCCGGGCGCGTTGATAGAAGCGCGCATAGTCTTCTGGGTCGAAGAAGAGCTGCGTTATGGCGAAGTTCGCGCCCAAGCGCTGTTTGGCCAGCAAGACATCGATGTCCTCATCAGCATTGGCTGATTCCGCATGGCCATTGGGATAGCACGCCACGCCGACGGCCAGGTTGCCTGCGGCGAAACGTGCCGCTTGCGCTGCTTCCCGACGCCGAATGAGACGGATCAGCTCATCAGCATGCTGCAGGTAGCCCACGGGCATGCCGTCTTCCGGAAGATCCCCGCGCAGTGCGAGGAATCCGCGGACGCCAGAATCGACGAGTACATCGACCCACTCGCTAAGTTCCTCCGGGCTACCGGCAGTGCAAGCAAGATGCGCCAGGGGACGCATCGAGGTAGTGCGCGAAATCTGCTCAATGAACGCGGCCGTGCCACGCAACCATCCGGAGCGCTGCGAGCTGGTTACTGCAATGTAATCAGGGTGATAGCTCTGCAACACTGCAAGCAGTTCAGATGTCTTGCTCGCATCAGCGTCGTTGCGCGGCGGAATCACTTCGAAGGAAAGCGCGGTGCGTTGACGCACCCGAGCCGTCCATTCACTGATTTGGTCTAAAGGAGCAGAGGCCGAGAGTCGCGGAGTCATGTCCACCTCCTTCGCTGGTCACTTCGATTTCGTTGAGATGAAATGTACCAAGCGGTCTATTAAGAAAGGAGGGCTAAATTTTAGGTACCATCTTTAAAACGGTTCTGCCTGCGGGGTTAACGTTTATTAGCGCGAATAAAAATCGCCCAAAATGAACCAAGCTGTCTACCTAGAAGGCGTGGCGGCGGGGGTAACTGGCCTGAAAAAGCAGTAAAATCAAGGCCAATTCCCAATGTCAGACTTGTCTATACCACCTCTCTTAAACAAGTTGCGACCAGCTCCAAACGCAAACGACATCGAGGCTCTCTCTTGAAAAAACATAAGATTTTGACCAAGCTCTCTGCTGTCTGCGCTGCAGTAGTAACCACCGCAGCTCTTGGAACGGCAGCCGCATCGGCTCAGCAATCTGAGACGGTCCTCTTCGGCGACTCCATTTTTGCCAACCCCACCTTCGATCAAATCGGCTCCCCCATTGCCGAGCTGTCTAGCGCCATGAAGATCGGCAGCGACCCAGGCGCTCCGAGCCCACAGGGTTGCCCGCAGGGCGCATCCAACGTTGGCCGCGAGCTCGGCCGCGCCTCGGGCCAGCGCGTCATCAACTACGCTTGCTCCGGCGCTACCGCTGCTGGCTCCACGCCGCGTTCGGACTTTGTCCAGCAGGTAGGCCACGCAGTGGATACCCACACCCTCAACCCGGGCACGCGCAACGTGCTGATCCAGTTCGGCTTCAATGACGTCGTCAACACGAACTTCATCCTTGACCCGAACCGCACGGCTTATAAGAACGCGATGCGCAATCAGATAAACCGCATCCGCGCTGCCGCCCCAAACGCCAAGATCACCCTGGTGGGCTACCCAGCCTTCTCTGCGGCAAACGGCTCCATTTGCCCAATCCGCATCAAGGAGAACCCAGGCCTAGGCGCTAACCTCTCCGCACTGGGCAGCGTACGCACCATCGAAGACAACGTTAACCATGCGATGTTCCAGGCCGCCCAGGAAAACCATGTGGACTACTTTGACCTACGTTCGGCCACCATCGACCACAATATGTGTGCGCCGACCGGCATGCGCTGGATGGGAGGCGTCTACGAGTTTGCGGAGCCGCATAATTTCTTCAACCACCTGACCCACTCCGGCAACGTTGGCGTGGCGCGCATCCTTTCGGATCGCGTCCTCGCACGCTAGGAAATCCACATAAGGATTAAACGCTATAGTGGCGGGGCCCTCGCGCCGTCACTACGCTGGGGTGAAGCGCACCATAAACTAATTTAAGGAGCATCTGGGATGAACCCCACCGCAATTTCCGCCTCCATCGGTCTAGCGAACAATCTATGGAGCCGTTTCAAGGATTACCGCGAGGAAAAAGAACTCGAAGCTTATGCCGCCCTTGAAGGCGCCGCCGCACGTGCGGAAAGCCGCAGCAAGGATCTCTTCCCAGAGGCACGCCGCAACGCCGG
Organism: Corynebacterium simulans; assembly: GCF_001586215.1. Lineage (NCBI taxonomy): Bacteria > Bacillati > Actinomycetota > Actinomycetes > Mycobacteriales > Corynebacteriaceae > Corynebacterium > Corynebacterium simulans. Next base: position 1,445,767 of record NZ_CP014634.1, read on the forward strand.
TGCTGTAACCCAGGCTGCCCACGAGCGTCTCGAGCGCACCATCGCTGAGCTCAAGGAGCGCGGCCAGGAAGCTGGCAAGCAGGCATCTGAACGCTTCGAAGAGGCTCGCGAGGATGCCAAGAAGGCGCAGAAGAAGACCAAGAAGCAGGCAAAGAAGCAATCCAAGGCTGTACGTAAGGCCGCAAAAAAGGCGCAGAAGCAGAGCGCAAAGAAGCTGAATAAGGCAAAGAAGGTCAACTTCCGTAAGGAAGACAAGGGCTCCAAGTTCTGGCCATTCGCTCTTATTCTGACTCTTGTCTCCGCAGTTGCCGGCGGCGCTTACTACTTCTTCAAGATCCGCAAGGAAGCTCCTTCCGAGGTTCCACCTCGCGTTGAGGACTTCGGTGGCGGCGCAAACGCAGCGGCTGAGGGCTCCACCTTGGTCTACACTTCCACCTCCGAGCAGGACCTCAAGAAGGATTCCGACCTCGCTGAAGAGGGCGTCGTCGAGCGCGATGAGGAGCTGCTGGGCTCCATCGATGAGCAGCTGGCAAAGCACAAGGAAGAAGCTGCGGCCGCTGAGGCCGATACCTCCCGCATCACCGATGACCGCGAGGACGAGGGCAAGCACCGCCTGCAGACTGACGAGCAGGAGTAGTAATATCCCCCGAGCAAGGGGGTAGCGCTCAAGTTGTCTTGATCTCAATTCTTTGATTAAGAGACCTAGAGCTGATTGAATTCTTGAGTATTTCGAACCTATCTCAAGGAGAGTAAATGAGCTTCGAGTCTCTCATTGTCAAGCTCAAGAGCGGAGCGACCTACTACTTCCCAGCCGGCTCCGTCAGCGGGGATCCTTCACATCGTGTTGACAATCTCCGCTTTGCAATTGAGAACGGCACTATCTTCCGTTCTGTTGATGACAACGGTATCGACCGCGAGTTCTCTGGATACGACGTATCGAATTACCACCTTGCATAAAACCTGCAGAGCATAAAACCTGCTAAGGCTGCCTTTCTTTCCGGATAATCCGAGCAAAGGAAGGCAGCCTTTTCTTATAGGATAAGCAGCTATGACTGTCTATCCTCGCATGAAAACCTGGTCTTGGTACCTGCCAAGCCAGCCACCCGCCGGGGAGACCTCTCTCACCGAAACCACCAATTGGTCTAAACCCCGCAGCGCAACCCGGCGCCTGCTCTTTGCGCAGCCGGTGGGCGTGGCCGGCATTCTCATCTCCGCCGCCATCAACGCGCCATTGGGCGCGCTTGTCTCCGTGGTTATTGGCCAAGCCACGCAATACGCATTCAGCGCCCCTTCCTGGCGCACACTCGCCATTCCAGTGGCGTTGACCGCACTGCTGCTTTTCATCGTCTATCTCGCCGAGGCCACCGCGGATGCCTTCACCGATCTCAGCCAGGCCCGCACCACGCATACGCTGCGGCTCGGGCTGCTGGAGAAGCTGCTCCGCTCTTCTACCTCCGGACTTAACCCAGGCCGCCTGCTCAACACGATGGACGAGGATTCCCATTACATCGGCCAGCTCAAGCAGGTGCTCAACTTTCCGCTGACCATGGTGGGCTATCTGCTGGGCGCGATTTTCAGCCTAGCGCCGATCTCGTCCGTGGTTTCCATCGTGCTTTTGATAGGTGCCGTCGTCACCGCGGCGGTATCTTGGGCCACCGCAAAACCGTTGACGAGAGTGGCGGCAGCCCGCCGCCACAAGGAAAACACGGCGCTTTCGCTCGCAACGGACTACGCGCAGGGCTCCCGCGTTATTAAAGGTCTAGGCGCTAACGAGGTGGCCAAGCAACGCTTTGGCACCGCTGCACACACCGCCCTCGACGCAATGCTGCGCGAGCTAAGGCTTAGCGTCTGGTTGAACTGGTTGCGCCAGATGGTACCTACCGCATTTACCATCGGTCTGCTCGCATGGACCTCATGGCAGATGTACCTGGGCAATATTTCCCCAGGTGGGATGATGAGTATCACGATGCTCGCCCCACCGGCGCTCAACGTCCTTGGGATCGCGCTGGGCCATCTCACCGAGGCGTGGGCGCGGGCCCAGGCCTCCGTGGAGCGCATCGGTGAGTTGCTGGAGGACCTGGATAAAAGGGACGTCGCAAAGCACGGCGATGCGCTTTCCTTAAGCCCTGGCTTGCAGGTCTGGGTACCGGGGACCACCAAAGGGCGCGCGCTTGTCGACGCCACCATGTCCCGCCTTTCTGCCCACGGCGCCCTGTGCCCGCCGCACCGGATTTCCGTGCTGGAGGGAACGCTGGCCGATAACATCAATCCGCTCGGCAACATCCCGGCATCGCAGGTTCGCGCGGCGCTTGAGGCCGCGGCCTGCGAGGACATTGTCACTCGTCTCGGTGGCTTCGATGACAATGGCGCCTTGCCGGATGCTCCCATTGGGGAGGCTGGACTGAACCTATCGGGCGGTCAACGCCAACGCGTTGCGCTTGCCCGCGCGCTTGCCGCGGACCCAGAAATCTTGGTGCTTGATAACCCCACTACGGGCTTGGATTCGCTAACACTCGCGACGGTAGCTGAGCGCGTGGCGTGCTTGCGCAAGGACCAGATCACCGTCGTAATCAGCGGCGCGTCGACGTGGGCGGCTAACGCGAAGGAGGTGCTAGAACTATGAGTAAACCCGCAGCAGATGCCCTAGCTCCTGCCTCCGCCCGTGAGTCCTGGCAGTTCCTTCGCACGCTGCCTTCCGCACCGTCGAAGGCGAAGCTGGCGCTGGTATTCGGCATCTTCACTCTGACCATCCTGATGATGAACCTGGGCTCGCAGGTACTCGGCCGCCTCGTGGATATCATCCAGGGTGGCGAAGTCCCTGTGATTGGCTCTGGGCGCAAGGCGATGATTGCTGCACTATGGATCATCGCAGCCTGCCTCCTCGTTGAGGTCAGCGGCCGGGCGCTCGGCGGCTATCTCATCAACGCCCGCACGCGCCGACTGGCTGTGGATCTGCGTACCGCAGCTCTCGACTCGGTGCTGCGCGCTCCCGTGCCGCGCGTGATGGAGCTGGGAACCGGCAACGTGATCACGCGCTTGTCTAAGGACATCGACACCGTGGTCACGGCAGTGGCCATGATGGGTGAGCGCCTTGCCGTCACCATCTTCATTCTGCCGCTTACTTTCCTAACCATGGCTTTCATCCACCCGGCTTACCTTTTGCTGTGCATGCTCGCAGCCGCCGTGATGTATCCGTTTATCAAGGGAACGATTCGCGATATCCCCGCCGTGGCCAATGCCGTCTCCACCGTAGAGGCCCGCCGCAACAACGTCTTGCTCGATACCATTCGCGCATTGGAGACCCTCCGGATTTTCCGCCTCGACGGCTGGGCCACGCGCCGCATGGAGAACTATTCTTGGAATACCGTGCAGGCCTGGGGCGATAAGGTGCCGCTTATCAACCGCATCATCGGCCAAGGCAGCATTGCTTTCGGTGTGCTGCTCCTCGGTTCACTCTCCATGTCAGTGCCCATGGTGGCCTGGGGTTGGCTCACACAAGGCCAGGCCACGGCCGCGGTCTTGCTGGTCATGCGCCTAGAGATGCACGTTTTCAACATCTTGTTCTTCGCTGGGGAAATTCAGCATTCGGCAACTTCCTTGGGCCGCGCTGTAGCGCTGGCTCTGCTGGGCGCTGACGTGCCAACCAAGGAAGTAGCGCCGCTTGGGCAAGCCCCCGCGGTGCATATCGACGCCGTGAGCTACTCCTACCCCGGCGGCGCCAAGGTCTTAGACGGCATTAGCCTCACACTGACGGCCGGCACCACGACCGCGCTGGTGGGCACCTCAGGTGCAGGCAAATCCACCTTGGCCGCACTGGTGGCCGGGCTGCAATACCCCACTGCGGGCAGCATCCGCCTTGACAACGTCGACACCGCAACAGTGCCCAATACCTGGGTGACCGAGCACGTCGCGCTGATTACGCAGGAAGTCCACCTCTTCTCCGGCACGCTGCGCGAGGATCTTCTGCTCGCGCGACCTACTGCCAGCGACGCAGAGCTATGGGCAGCCCTACACGAGGTCGGCTTGAAGGAAGGTTCACGCTGGCTTCCCGACGGTCTCGATACCCGCATCGGCGCCGGCAACGAAGAGATGGGCGCCGAAGCCGCCCAGCAGATCTCGCTGGCGCGCATGGTGCTGCGCCAGCCGCCGGTGCTCATCATGGATGAGGCCACCTCAGAGGCCGGCTCTGAACACGCCGCCGTGCTTGAGGAAGCCGCCCGGGCCGTCACCCGCGGGCACACCTGCCTAGTGGTGGCGCACCGCTTGGACCAGGCTCGTGAGGCGGACCGCATCATCGTGATGGAGCAAGGAGAAATCGTCGAAGACGGCGACCACGCCTCCCTCATGGCGCTCGGCGGCCGCTATGCCAAGGCTTATGCGCAATGGGAGCACGGCCACTAGGCTGGCCACCATGCCTGATTTCGAACTGCGCCATCTCACCGAAGCAGACCGTACTTACTTGGCACGACTAAACTTCCTCACTGACACTTTCGGCGATGAGCACAAAGAACTCACCCCGCAATTCGAGGCCGACTTTGATTACTATCTGCGCGGCTGGAATCCTTCTCGCGGCGGGTTCATTGCTTGGTCAGGAGCCATTCCGGCCGGTGGAGTCTGGCTGAACTGGGGAACTAAGGATCGCCATGGGTACGGCCACGTCGCCGAAGGAATCCCTGAGTTCGCACTCGCCGTCGAGCCGCGCTTCCGCGGCCAGGGCGTGGGTACACTGCTTCTCGACGCCGCCACCAACCTCGCCCGCGAGAAAGGAGCCCCTGGTGTCTCCCTCTCGGTAGCGATAGCAAACGAACGCGCCCATCGCCTCTACCTGCACTTAGGCTTCGAGCCCGTCGATGAGGCGGAAGGCCACATTGTGTTGGTGAAACGCTTCAAGCCGACGCAAAGCTGATCGCGCTGCTTCCTCCCCTTCTCTCCTTCATTTCTCCTCTCTTCGAGGGTGGTCCCTTTGCTTGGCTCCCTTTGTGGGGGATGCAGAAGCGAGTCTCGGAAGCGGCGGGCCGAGGGCAACGCAGGAACGACGAAACCCGGCACCGAATGGTGCCGGGTTTCTGGGCTGTGGAGCATAGGAGAATCGAACTCCTGACCTTCTGCTTGCAAAGCAGATGCTCTACCAATTGAGCTAATGCCCCAGTGCGTTTAATGCTACCCCAGGGGTATCGCAGAAAGAAAATCGCTGGCCCGGCCGGGAGTCCCATCAGTCGCAGTAGTTAACTCTTTTCACTCTGGTTGCGTGTCACTACGGTTTTTAGAAACGGCGGTGACCATAATCTAGGAACAGAAACACCCTCGTTAGAAAGGCTTTTGCATGCGCCGCCTCGCTGCCGCTACCGCTGCACTCTTACTTACCGCCGCACTTCCAGTCTCAGCCCACGCAGCGCCGGCATCGCCCTTCCCGGTCCCCAACTTGCCGCAGATGCAGCTGCCGAACCTCCAGCAAGAAGCCGAGAAACTCAATAACGACTTCCTAAACTCCTTGCCACCAGAGCTCGGTTCTTCGAAACCTGCGCCGCAAAAGCGCACCCCAAGCCCAGCACCTGCACCGACGCAAAAGTCTGACTGCTCCAACTGCGTCGCCATCACCTACGACGACGGCCCCAGCACCCTAACCAACCAGCTGCTCGACACCTTGCGCGAAAAACACGCACACGCCAGCTTCATGGTGCTCGCCCCTAACGCCACAGCCCACCCAGAGCTGCTGCGCCGCATGCAGGCAGAGGGGCATACCATCGGCAACCACACCAACACGCACCGCGAACTGAACAAGCTCGCCGCCGGCGACATAGACGGGGAAATCAAGGCGGGTGCCGGCGCCATCAAGGCAGCAACCGGCCAGAGCCCTCGTTGGCTACGCCCACCGTACGGCGCCACAAACGGCACTGTCGACGCCGCGGCCAAAGCCAACGGCCAAGCCGAGGCCATGTGGTCCGTGGACACGCTGGACTGGAAGGACCGCAACTCCGAGCACGTATGCAGCGCTGCAGTCAGCGGCGCGCAGCCGGGCGGCATCATCCTCATGCACGATATCCACGCCACCACGGTTAATGCTGCCAGCTGCGTCATCGACGGCCTGCGCGCCAAGGGCCTCGAGCCGGTCAGCCTCGATACCCTTGTCCCCAACCCACAGCCGGGCAAGCAGTACTACTCTCGGGGCTAATGATTGATTTCTCGGCCCCCGCAGATGTCGTTGCGCCCCAACTCTTGGGGGCAACTCTCACCTTCAACGGCGTCAGCATCCGCCTGACGGAAGTCGAGGCCTACCTCGGCGCCAAAGACCCCGCCGCGCACACGTACAACGGCCCAACCCCGCGCAACGCCACGATGTTCGGCCCGCCCGGGCGCCTTTACGTCTATGCCTCCTATGGCATCCACCGCAACGGCAACATCGTGTGCGCCCCGGAGGGCACGGGCCAAGGATGTCTGCTACGCGGAGGCGAGGTCACCGAAGGTACCGAGCTCGCTTTCCGACGCCGCGGCACCACCGACTTCCATAACCTCGCCCGTGGGCCGGGAAACCTCGGAAAAGCACTGGGATTCACGCTGGAAGATAACGGCACGCCAATTCAACTCACCGAGCGTGAGCAAGAGCCGGAGTGGGTCTGCGGGCCGCGAATTGGCATCAGCAAGAATAAACAAGCGCCATTGCGCTTTTGGATTCCTTTCGACAAGACCGTCTCGGCGCGCAGAGGCCTGCCGCCGAGCTAATAAGGCCTAGTAACGCCCGCCGTAGCGTTCATCGCTCTCGATGGCCGCGAGGATGCGATCGTTGATCTGGTTGAGCTGGCGCACCTGCGTGCGAGTGAGGTTGTCCATCACGGAACGACGCGCCTGGGCGGCGTGCCCAGGCGCGGTGGCGACAACCTTGTCCCAGCCGGCGTCGGTAAGCTGCGCCAGCGTGGTGCGGCCATCATTCGGATCTGGACGGCGCGTAACCCAACCTTGCTTCTCCAAGCGCGTGACCACCTGGCTAAGCCGTGAGAGCGAGCCGTTCGCCGTGTACGCAAGGTCGCGCATGCGCATCTCACGGTTCTCCGACTCAGAAAGACGAGACAGAACGGTGTACTCGAAGAAGCTCAAGCCGGCGTCGTCACGCAGCTGGGCATCCAGAATGTTGGTTAAGCGGATGGTGACTCCCATGAGGGATACAAAGGAAGCGAGTTCCTCCTCATCGAGCCACTTCTTATCCTTCTCGGTCATGAAATTAATTCTAGCAATGAAGCTTTATTTGTTAAGCATCTGCTAGGCAGATTTCAGCGCTTCCCGGAGAAGCTGCGCCGCCTGGCTCGGAGTCTTGCCGACCTTCACGCCGGCCTCCTCAAGCGCCGCCATCTTGCCCTCTGCGGTTCCGGATCCTCCAGAGACAATCGCTCCTGCGTGCCCCATGGTTTTGCCCTCCGGCGCGGTAAATCCAGCAATGTAGGCCACCACCGGTTTGGTCACGTGCTCCTTGATGTAGCGTGCGGCATGTTCTTCGGCATCGCCGCCGATCTCGCCGATCATGATGATGGCCTCGTAGAAAGAAACTTAAGTACTACCACCCGCGCAGTTTTTTACCGCCAGCACACGTATCTTGCGCGAGACCACGCTGCAAAAATACGCCCGGACTGGACTTTTCGGACACGAAGCGGCCAAGATTAGACGCCAGATCCTCGACCAGGCCGAGCCGTTTAACGCCGCCCACATCACCAACTGGGGACGACCTTGAAAGCCCACCGTCACGCGCGGCTAACGCACACGAGTCCACCGGCCGATAAAAACGCCCAGTACGCGTGTGTATCATGCGCGTGCTGGGCAACTTTCGCTGTCAGTGTAATGTCCTCCTTTTAGGATGCTGCGAGCTTTTGGGCGCGCTGGTAAGACACGCCGAGGACTGTTCCCATATCTCGTACGGTCATTCCAGCGTTTCTCATTGCAACAGCGAGGTCATGAGTGCTTGCCTGTGCCGCAGCGGCCAGTCGTGCCGCTTCTTCGCGTTCTTTTTCGGCGCGAGCTTTCATTTCCGCAAGGTCCGGTGGAAGAACGACATCAACAATAATGTTGAGTTCGTCTGGGTCTAGACCTGCCTGGTAGGCCAGTGCTTCGCGCATCTCGTCGGCAGCATTAGCCAGCCGCTTAGTTTGGGACACTGCCCCTAGTTCGGCGCATTCGAGCACCCATACTCCGCTGGTTCCGCGTTCTGCGGTTACTGTGTATGTCGTGGTCATTACCTCCACCAGCCTTTCCCTAATTCTTGGGCGTATTGGTCGAAAAACTTCTTGACTGTCACATCGTCAATCTCACGGTGCCTACCTAAGGTTCGGGTTGTGCTGCCTACCCGATAAGCGTCATGGCGCGATAGGGCGATTTCCTCAAATTCAAGACCACGCCGCTTAGCTTCCGCTTTCAATTTCTTGATGACGGCGTTTCGCTTCATAACGGTAGTCTACCGACAGGAGACTAAACAAGTCAACCATGGGTTGACAGCCAAACTTCGCTGTTGCGTTCGCAACGTTGAGGACTCCGCTCACCACGTTAAGGATTCCAACTCCTGAGGTGGCGGGGTCTTTTTTCTTGCGACCGGGCGTTTCCAATGAGTGTCTACCCATTAGTCACCTCGGGCAAAGTAGCAGAAGGGCATGCGGACGAAATTTTGCTACTTAGCCCCGTGTCAGGAACGGTGCACGCCCCGAAGCAACAAAGGAACCCGACACCATTACGGTGCCGGGTTCCGGGCTGTGGAGCATAGGAGAATCGAACTCCTGACCTTCTGCTTGCAAAGCAGATGCTCTACCAATTGAGCTAATGCCCCATTGTTCCGTGGTGGGCCTAGCAAGAATCGAACTTGCGACCTCATCGTTATCAGCGATGCGCTCTAACCGACTGAGCTATAGGCCCCTGTGCGGAACGAGATGTAACTTTACATACCGATCCGGCAAATACACAAATCGCCAGCGCAGCCAAGGTTTTAGCAGGTTGTTTAAAAAGCGAAACCGGCACCGTCTCTTAAGAATTTGAACCTAAAAGACGATGCCGGTTCGATGTGGGCTAGCAGGCTCGGGCTTTAGCCATGACCAGACTGGATACCCAGCTTGAAACCACCGAAGACGTCCACGATGGCGTTATAAAGTACCGCGAGCAGCGGCGCTAGCAGCATGTTGAACACCGCCACGATTGCGCCGAAGAGAGCAGAGATAGACAAGACCACACCGAAGGTCACTTCGAAGGCGCCGCCCACTCCGCCGACTAGGCTGTTGAGGGAATCCCAGATTCCCGCCTGATCGAGGCCGAAGTAAAGCAGGCACACAGCAAGCAGCCATGCGATAAGCCCGACGAGGGACATCGCCAAGCCCACGCGGAAGGCCGAAATCGGTGAGATCCGCGTAAGGGTTACGTCTCGTCTTGCCATGGATTACTCCTCGCTATCTGCTGCGTTCTTGGAATCCGCAACCTTGAGGTGTTCCTGCTGAACGTCCTCAACGGATTTCTCGCCCTTGGCCACAGCCTGAGCGTCTTCCTCACCATCGTCCTCAACGTTGCGGTCGATTGCAAGCAATTCGACGTCGTCGGAGAGGTTGACCAGGCGCACGCCCATGGTGGCGCGGGAGGAAGGACGAATCTGGCCTACCTCGGTGCGGATGACGCCCCCAGCGGAGGTGATAGCGAAGATCTCGTCTTCCTCATCGACGGAGATAGCGCCGATGAGCTTGCCGCGCTTCGGGGTGTACTTGAAGGTCATAACGCCCAAGCCACCGCGGCCCTGTGGCGTGTACTCCTCGATAGCGGTGCGCTTGCCGTAGCCGCCGGAGGTGGCAACCAGCAGGTACTCGCCATCGTGAACCACGGACATGGACAAAAGCTGGTCATCGTCGCGGAAGCGCATGCCCTTCACACCGGCGGTAGCACGGCCCATCGGGCGCAGCTGGTCGTCGTCAGCGGTGAAGCGGATGGCCTGGCCCTGCTCAGAGGTCAGCAGGATGTCATCGCCTTCGTCGACGAGGGACGCGCCGATGAGCGCATCACCCTCGTTGAGGTTGATGGCGATTAGACCGGCAGAACGTGCGGACTCGTAATCGGTGAGGCGGGACTTTTTGACGCGGCCCTGCTTGGTGGCCAAGACGAGGTAAGGAGCGTCCTCGTAGGACTGAATCTGAATGACCTGTGCGATCTTCTCCTCCGGCTGGAACTCCAGCAGGTTAGCCACGTGCTGACCACGTGCGGTACGGCCTGCCTCCGGCAGCTCATAAGCCTTGAGGCGGTAAACACGGCCAAAGTTGGTGAAGAAGAGGATCCAGTCGTGTGTGGAACAGACAAAGAAGTTCTTGACGATGTCGTCCTGCTTGAGTTCCGCACCGCGCACGCCCTTGCCGCCGCGCTTCTGCGCCTTGTAGGCATCAACCTTGGTGCGCTTTGCGTAGCCAGTGGAGGTGATCGTGACGACCACGTTCTCGCGGGCGATAAGATCCTCGTCGGTGACGTCGCCAGAAGCGGCCACGATCTGGGTACGGCGCTCATCGCCGTACTTTTCAACGATCTCAGCGAGCTCGTCGTGGACAATCTGACGCTGGCGTTCCTCGCGGGCGAGGATGTCCTTGAGGTCAGCAATGATCTCTTCGATCTCAGCCAACTCGTCAATGATCTTCTGGCGCTCCAGGGCTGCCAGCTTACGCAGCTGCATCGCGAGGATGGCGTCTGCCTGTACATCATCGACGTCGAGAAGCTCCTTCAACCCTTCTCGCGCTTCGTCGACCGTTGGGGAACGGCGGATAAGCGCGATGACCTCGTCGAGCATATCGAGGGCCTTGACCAAACCACGCAGGATGTGGGCGCGCTTTTCGGCCTCATCCAGGCGGTACTGGGTACGGCGAACGATGACCTCGATCTGGTGCGCAACGTAGTAGCGCAGCATCTGGTCCAGGCGCAGGGTGCGCGGCACGCCATCGACGATGGAGAGCATATTGGCGCCGAAGGAGGTCTGCAGCTGGGAGTGCTTGTAGAGGTTGTTGAGCACGACGCGAGCGACGGCATCGCGCTTCAGGGTGACCACGATGCGCATGCCAACTCGGTCGGAGGACTCGTCCTCAATCTTGGAGATACCGGCGATCTTGCCATTGGCCACGGACTCCGCGATGTTGGAGATCATGTTATCCGGGTTAACCTGGTACGGCAGCTCGGTAATGACGATGGTCTGGCGGGAGCCAGACTCCTCGATGGAGGTCACACCGCGCATACGGATAGAGCCGCGGCCGGTGGTGTAAGCATCCTTGATGCCCTGGTCACCAACGATGAGGCCGGCGGTTGGGAAGTCCGGACCCTTCACGCGTTCCATGCAGGCTGCCAGCGCCTCTTCGTCGGAAGCCTCTGGGTTATCCAGCAGCCAGAAGATAGCCTCAGCCAGCTCGTTGAGGTTGTGCGGCGGGATGTTCGTGGCCATGCCGACGGCGATACCGCCGGAGCCGTTCATCAGCAGGTTCGGAACGCGGGAAGGCAGGATGTCCGGTTCCTGGGTCTTACCGTCGTAGTTCGGGGAGAAATCAACGGTGTTTTCGCGAATGTCACGGACCATCTCCATGGCCAGCGGGGTCATGCGGCACTCGGTGTAACGCATTGCCGCTGGGCCGTCGTTGCCGCGGGAACCGAAGTTACCCTGGCCGTCGACCAGCGGGTAGCGCATGTTCCAGGACTGCGCCAAGCGCACCAACGTGTCATAGATTGCGGAGTCACCGTGCGGGTGGAATTGACCCATGGTGTCCGAGACCGGGCGAGCGGACTTCACGTAGCCGCGCTCGGGGCGGTAGCCGGAGTCGAACATCGCGTACAGGATGCGGCGGTGCACCGGCTTCAGGCCGTCGCGTACCTCTGGCAGAGCACGGCCGACGATGACGGACATGGCGTAGTCGATGTAACTCGACTCCATCTCCTCGTTGATATCAATCGGTTGAATACGATCAAAGAGATCGTCATTTTGGTCACTCATAACGGCAAATTCTACCCTCTGCGCCCCTCTCCCGCCGTCTGCGCCGCGCTAGTGATACCGCGGTGATACCATCGGGCCATGGCTATGACTCTTCGTCTTACAGCGGAACAGGATCATGCGCTGACCCTCCTGGCCTCCGCGCAAGGCACCTCCAAGCACGAGGCGGTGGTGCGTGCAGTTGTGGCGGCTGCGGCGCGCACGCTTTCCGACGCCGCGGTCCAAGACGCCGCACGCCAGCTCCTGCCCGGCCGCGCCGAGCTCGAGGCAGAAATCCGCAGGGCTCGCCCATGACTGCAGAGCAGCTCCTTCTCATCGCGCGCGAATTCTGCGCGCAACACAAAACCACGGTGACTAACTTTGGCGCTTTAGTTGCCGCCGCGAGCGTCTCAAATGCCCAAATTGATGGCATCCCCGTCCACGCAAACCGGCAGCAAGCAGCTCATGCGATGCAGCAGATATTGGTGGCTTATCCAGCCCTTAATAAGCACAACCGCGCCTTCGCAGCACTTAGCGCCCGAGTATTCATGGAGACGGAATCACGTCTTAGCCTGCGCTGACCTATCCTTTGTTGCCCGAGTTATGTAAGTTATAGCTGGTAACACTTAACTATTCCCTCGAATATCCGCGCGGCTTGGCCTTGAGGAATGACTGAAGCGTCAATGCAACGCGTAGGAAAGGAAGACATGTCTCTGAAGAAAGCCATCGCTGCGGGCGTAGTAGCAGTATCCCTAAGCACCGCTGTCACCCCAGCCGCAACCGCCGCCTCCAGCACCCCTGAGACCACCAACACCTGGGAAAACCAGGTCAATCCTAATTTCAAGCAAGGCAAGGAAACTTCCTCTCTCACCGGCTCTTCCCCACTCGATTTGGGCATCATCATCGGCGGTTCCGTCGCTGGCGCCGCGCTTATTTTCAAGCTGGTGACCGATTTCGCTCCGGCACTTCTTACCCAGGGCGTCCCGAACCTCGACCTCGAGCGTCTTGCTCGTGACAATGGCTTAACCCAACTTGCAGATCAGATTGCTGCTCTGAAGGGCTAATTGCCGCATTCGGGTTTCAGTAAGATTACTGCCATGTCTAATCTTTCCCAGCTCCTGGAAGAGCCAACCCGCACCAGCGTTGTCACCGCGCTTGTTTCCTTGGTCGATAACACTGTCTCCGAACAATCCGGCATCACCGGCATGGCCATCAAGGGCGCGGTGGCCGCGGCGAAGAAGGTCGACGCCGACATCGTCTCAAAAGGGATCAACCGCGCCCTGCCGGATCTCCTCGGCGAGATGGAATCCTACTGGCAGGAGTTCGAGACCTCCCCGCAGGAGGATTTCGGCACCTACCTGGCCGGAAACGACAAAGAGGTGGCAGATTCCATCTTGGGTGTGGCTGATCGTAATGCAGACCAGGTAAATAATCCGGCGCTGGTGAAGACCTATAACTCCCTACGCAGCAAGATCGCCAAAATTATTGAGCCCCAGATTCCGGAGCTCGCGCGCATTTTGCAAAAGCATATGTAACCCCATATGTAAGAAGGTGTAGTCTGGCGCGCATGACTTCAAGCAATAACTATTCTGAATTCATCCGCAGCCGCCACTCCGCCCGCGCCTACCTGCCAGAACCAGTTCCGGCAGAGGTTATTAAGCAGGTGCTTATCGACGCCCAGTCTGCACCGTCTAATTCCAATACGCAGCCATGGGACGTGCACGTGGTTAGCGGTGAGAAGCTCCGCGAGCTTTCTGATGCGCTCATCTCCGAGTTCAATGAAAACGGCATCAACCCGGATTTCACCTTGGACTACGGCGAGGGCGTGCACCCTTCCCGTTCCATTGAGCTGGCAAAGAAAATGTACGGCATCCTAGGAATCGCCCGTGAGGATAAGGAGGGCCGCACCGAGTTCGTGCGCGAAAACCTCCGCTTCTTTGGCGCCCCGCACGCAGCACTTCTTTATATCCCACCAATGGGCGATCGCATTCGTGCTGCCTTCGATCAGGGCACTTATGCAGAAAACTTCTTGCTTTCCCTGCGTGCCCACGGTTATTACGGAACCCCTTTGGGCATGATTTCGCTCATGGCGCCGACCACCCGCGAGTTCCTCGGCATTGATGAGGAGCAGAAGATGGTCGTCGCCATCGCCTTCGGTAAGGCGGACGAAGACAGCCCCGTGTTCAACGTAGAGCCGGGCCGCGCCGATCTTTCTGAGACGGTCACCCTGCACGGCATCGATTTGGACATCTAAGGCCAAATTACAGAAAGCGCCCTGCTCTCCCATTCGAGGAAGTGCAGGGCGCAAGTTTTTTCTGGCTCGTGTAAAGCCTTTGGCTTTACACGTCCAGGAAGCGAACGTCCTTCGCGCGGCGGGTAATGAAGGAGCGGCGAGCCGAGACATCGTCACCCATCAGGATGGAGAAGAGCTCGTCGGCGCGCTGTGCGTCTTCCAGATCCACGCGGCGCAGGATACGGGTGGTTGGGTCGAGTGTGGTCTCCCACAGCTCGGATGCGTTCATCTCACCCAGGCCCTTGTAGCGCTGGATGCCATCGTCCTTGTTGATCTTGCGATTAGCTTCGAGGCCTTCTGCCAGCAGCTTGTCGCGCTCGGCGTCGGAGAAGGCATAGCCCGGCTGGCCCTTTGCCCACTTGAGCTTGTACAGCGGCGGATTAGCCAGGTAGACGTGGCCATCCTCAACCAGCTGCGGCATGAAGCGGAAGAGCAGGGTCAACAGCAACGTCGCGATGTGCTGGCCGTCAACGTCAGCGTCGGCCATCAGCACGATCTTGTTGTAGCGCAGCTTGGAGATGTCGAATTCTTCGTGGATACCGGTGCCCAAAGCGGTGATGATCGCCTGGACCTCGGCGTTTTTTAGAACCTTATCCATGCGTGCCTTCTCCACGTTCAGGATCTTGCCGCGCAGCGGCAGGATTGCCTGGAACATGGAGTCACGGCCGGCCTTTGCGGAGCCGCCTGCGGAGTCACCCTCCACGATGTAAAGCTCGGAGATCTTCGGATCTTTAGAACGGCAATCGGCAAGCTTGCCGGGCAGGCCGCCCAAGTCGGTGGCGGACTTACGGCGCACCATCTCGCGGGCCTTACGCGCTGCGACGCGTGCGTGCGCGGAGGAAACGGCCTTGTTGATAATCGCTTTTGCCTCTGCCGGGTTGGCATCGAACCAGTCGTTGACGTGCTCGTTGACGGCGCGCTGGACGAAGCCCTTAATCTCAGAGTTGCCGAGCTTGGTCTTGGTCTGGCCCTCGAACTGTGGGTCACTGACCTTGACGGAAATGACGGCAGAAAGACCCTCACGGCAGTCATCGCCGGAGAGGTTGCCGTCCTTCTCCTTGACCAGCTTGTGCTCCTTGGCGTAGCGGTTCATCAAGGAGGTCAGCGCTGCACGGAAGCCCTCTTCGTGGGTACCACCCTCATGGGTGTTGATGGTGTTGGCGAAGGTGTGGACGGACTCCTTATAGCCCTGGTTCCACTGCAGAGCGACCTCGACTTCGTGATCCTCGCCCTTGACGTCGAAAGCGACGATGGTGGGGTGGATGGCGGTCTTGGTCTTGTTGAGGTGCTTGACGTAGTCAATCAGGCCGTCTGGGTAGTGGTAGACAACCTTCTTCTGCAGTTTCTTTGCCGGCTTGTCCTCGCTCGGGCCGTCTACTTCGGAATCGACGTCGACGTCGTCAAAGGACTCAGCGTCCAGGGCGGTCTCGCCGGATTCGGCGTCGGCAATTGCCTCGAGCTCGAGCTGCTCCTCGGTAACGCGCTCGTCGATAAGCTCGATGGTCAGGCCCTTGTTCAGGAAGGCCATCTCCTGCAAGCGGCGTGCGATGGTCTGGTAGTCATAATCCGTGGTCTCGAAGATCTCTGGATCGGCCCAGAAACGGATCGTAGTACCGGTACCGCGCGCATTGCCGCCTTCCACCAACTCATCTGGGATGGCGTTAGAGAAGTTCTGATACCAGTGCTTGCCGTTGCGCTTGATCTCTGCCTCAACGCGAGTAGACAAAGCATTCACAACGGAGATGCCGACGCCGTGCAGACCACCGGAGACTGCGTAGGAATCGGAGTCGAACTTACCGCCAGCGTGCAGCTGGGTCATGACAACCTGGACGGTTGGTGCGCCGGAGGCGTGCATCTCCACAGGGATGCCGCGGCCATCATCGATGACCTCAACGCCGCCATCGGCGAGCAGCTTGACGACGACCTTGGAGGCATAACCAGCCATGGCCTCATCGACCGAGTTATCCACGACCTCCCAAATCAGGTGATGGAGACCGCGTACGCCGGTGGAACCGATGTACATACCCGGACGCTTACGGACGGCTTCGAGGCCCTCCAGGATGGTAATGGAACTAGCACCATATGCGTGTTCTTCAGCCACGGAAACGTGTACTCCTTTTGGCTATAGCAAAATCTAAGACTTTAGCTATTCTACACGGTGTCCCCCTACTAGAGAGCACTCCACACCAGTGAGAGGGCGGAATTTAGCCCGATTTTTCGATCCAGATTTTTATCCCGAAGCGGTTATCCGTAGGTATCTTGCGAGCCTTGCGGTTTCACCCACTGCCGGCCCTGATAATTGCGGTGTTGCTTAGGGCCTTGAATACGCAGTTCAACGATGACGTCGGGGCCAAGGCGGTCGGCGATCTTGCGCAAGATCTGGCGTTGCAGATAGCGCAGCTCCGTAGCCCACACAGAGGCATCGCAAGAAATATAGACGACCTTATCCTTAATGCGCTCGGGCTTCGTGTGTGCGGCGATGCGCTCGCCCACCAGGTTGGTCCAATTGCCCATGACCCAACCATCAGCCAGCTCGTTTTCCCACCCGCGGCTCACAATCTCCTTGTTCAGCGTGGCACCGAGGCTAGGGATATCCAGGCTGCGGCGCTGCCGCCTACCATCGGGGCCGGTGGGCCTGCCCACGCGGTATTTCTTCGCCGGTGCATCGTGACTGATCTTCATCTTCGGCGCTGGCTTATCCAATTTGGGAGCATTCTTGGAATTTGAACGCACACGCTCAAAGAAATCCTGAATAGGATCAGTCATCTTCGCGCACCTTTGTAATTTCAGAAATTCGCCCCTCTTGAGTATCCCGAACGGAGACTTCGTAGCGAACGATCGGTTCTAGGTTGCCGGGCAGGTCCTCATCCATGGCGGCGGTGATCAGCACTTGCTCAGCTTCCATGGCTAGGTGCACAAGCTTCTCCCGGCGCTTAGCATCGAGTTCGGCGAAAACATCGTCGAGGATCAAAATTGGATCGGTGCCTTCCTCGCGCAAGAGGTTGAACTCGGCAAGGCGCAATGAAATGGCATATGACCAGGTCTCGCCGTGACTTGCAAAGCCTTTTGCCGGCTGCGTTCCGAGGTTGAGCACGAGATCATCGCGGTGCGGGCCCACCAGGGAGATGCCACGCTCGATCTCGCGCTGCCGCTTAGCGGCAAGCTCGGTGAGCATCACGGCTTCCAGTACGTCGCGGTCAGAGACGTCGATCGTAGATTTGTACTCGATGTGGGCTGGCCGCGATTCCGGGGCCAGGCCTGAATAGGCGGATGGGATCAGCTCGCTTAAGGCGTCGACAAGCGCGAGGCGTGCCTGAATCACCTGCGCGCCTAGATGTGCGAGCTGGGCGTCCCAAACATCCAACGTGGCCAAAGCCGAGGCACCATCGGCGTCATCGTAGCCGCGGCGCAGGCTTGACGACGCCGACTTTAAAAGCGCATTGCGCTGCTTTAAGACCTTGTCATAATCCGCCTTTACCCCAGCTAAGCGCGGGGTACGCGAGGCGATGATGTCATCCATGTAGGTGCGCCGCTCAGCCGGCTCACCACGCACGAGCGCGAGATCCTCAGGCGAGAACAACACGCTTTTGACTACACCCAATAACTCGCGCGGGCTTTTCAGCCGCGTGCGATTGATCTGGGCTTGGTTAGCCGCGTGCGGTTTGATGAGCAGATGCGCGGTAAGCTCGCGGCCCTGATTGACGGCAGTGGTGGAGATTCTGGCATTAGCGGCACTTTGACGTACCAACGGCGCGTCGTGGCTAACACGGTGCGAGGACAGGTGGGCCACGTACCCGATCGCCTCGACGATGTTGGTCTTGCCAAAACCGTTGCGTCCGACGAACAAAGTGATCCCCGGGCCGAGCTCAATATGTAGCTCAAGCCACGAGCGAAAATCCCGGACGTCGAGTTCGCGTATGAACATTAACCTGGCAGACGGACCGGCATCAGAAGGTAGGTGAAGTTGGTCTCCGGGGTTGGGAAGACTCCATCCTCATCTGCCATCGGCATCTCCTCTGGCTCCGGAATCATAATTGCTGGGCGGGAAGGCTCAGTGAAGCCGAAGACCACGCGGTCAGTATGGACCACGGCCAGGCCATCCTTGAGGTAGCCCGGGTTAAAGGCGATGGTGAATTCATCGCGGCCGGTAAATGCACAAGGCAAAGTCTCGTCTGCCTTACCGGAATCCGCGCCAGCTGCCAGGGTGACCTGACCTTCAGAAAAGTCCATGCGGATCTGGGCGTTGCGATCAGTCAGCAGGGAAACGCGGCGGATGGCTTCCTGCAGCGGAGCAACCTCGATGCTGGCCATTGCGGTATGCGTCTTTGGCAGCAGCGGAGAGACGTTTGGGAAGTCTGCATCCAGCATGCGGGTGGTGGTCTCGCGGTTATCCGCGTGCAGACCAAACAGGCCCTCTGCGCCAATGTTTTCGCCGGTGCCTACCGCGATCTCCACTGGGATGTTGAGGTGAGTATCAAGGGAGCGGCCGGTGTCTTGCAAGGTTTTCGCAGGAACCAGCAGCTTTGCCTTTACGTCAGGGGATACCGGATCCCACTCGAAAGTGCGCATGGCCAGGCGGAAACGGTCGGTAGCAGTCATTTCGACGTGGGAACCGTTGATTTCCATATGCACGCCGGTCAGCATCGGCAGAGTGTCATCCTTGCCGGCAGCGGATGCGACCTGGCTGATGGCCTCAACGAAAAGCTGTGGGTTGATGGTGCCGGTGACCTCCGGCAGAACCGGCAGCTGCGGGTAATCATCGAGTGGAATGATAGGCAGCTCGAAGCGGGAAGAACCGCAGGTGAGCAGGACCTTGGAATCCTGCTGGGTCATCTCGACTTCCTTGTTCGGAAGGGTGGCAACGATGTCTGCGAGCAGCTTACCGGCGACGGCGATGCGGCCTGGTTCGTCGATCATTGCCGCGATGCGTACGCGAGTAGAAACTTCGTAGTCGAAGCCGGTGAATTCCAAACCATTGTCATCGGCGGTGATAAGCATCGCGCGAAGAACAGGCTGCGTCACCTTGGAAGGCAGACTACGGGCTACCCAAGCAACTGCGTTGGCCAGATCATCTTTGGCAACACGAAATGACACAGATTGGTCCATGGTCTCGATGAGCTCCTTGCTGGGTTCTAGCTGGGTTGATTTTTGTAAGTAACAAAAGCTGTTTCCAACTTACCGCATAGGCGCCGTGCGACAGACTTTTGTAATTTACTCGCGGCCTGGCGCCTCGGGCCGAGGCGAGGGCGAGAATTACACACATCCCCTTTTTACTTAAGGGATCAGGAAAAATAGTTAGTAGTAGTAATAACCGTTGTGAGATCTGTGGATAACGCCCTAAAAGGCAAGGTGACGGGCCCGATCCGCGCTGTGATCGTGGTTGTGGGATCAGTGTGATCAAATTACATAAATTGTGAGTAACCGGAGGGGTGCCGGTTTTATCCACAATCTATCCCCAGGATTGTGGAATTTGATCACAGCATTGATCACAAGCTCCTGATCAGGGCGAATGCTTTGTGAAAAACAAAAATGTGTCGAAGATCTATGAATTACAACAATGAAATTACACAGATGTGAATAACGCTGTGGATAAAAATAACCCGCCACCTAAGTGCAGGTGGCGGGTTATATTTCTAGCTGCAGAAAGCGTTTTAAGAACGGCTGTGGTTCTTGATCCTTTGCGTCAGCGCCTGGATCTCATCGTAGGTATTGCGGTTTTCTGTCATTTCCTTACGGATCTTGCGATCGGCATAAATGACAGTCGTATGATCCTTGCCTCCGAACTGATCACCAATCTTCGGCAAGGAAAGCTCAGTCAGCTCGCGGCAGAGATACATAGCCAACTGGCGGGCATGAGCGACGGCGCGCTTCTTGCCCGCACCACGCAGGGTCTCGACGTCGATGTCGAAGAACTCTGCTGTTACTTCCATGATCGCGGTTGCCGTAATTTCACGTCCCGCTGCATCGGGCGCGAGATCGTGCAATGCGATCTCCGCCATCTCTAAGCTGATCGGTTCGTTAACCAAAGAGGAATAAGCAGAAACGCGAATCAGCGCGCCTTCAAGCTCGCGAATAGAAGACTCGAAGCGCGAAGCGATGAGCTCTAGAACAGATCGATCTACTTCGGTGCCGTCCGCAGCTGCCTTCTTCATCAAGATGGCTATGCGGGTCTCGAGATCTGGCGGCTGAATATCCGTGATCAAACCACCTTCGAAGCGAGTGCGCAGGCGATCCTCCAAGGTGGTCAGCTGCTTCGGCGGACGGTCAGAAGATAAAATGATTTGCTTATTGGCTTGATGCAGTGCATTAAAGGTATGGAAGAACTCCTCCTGAGTCGATTCCTTACCCTCCAAGAACTGAATGTCATCAACCATCAAGATGTCCAGATTGCGATAACGCCGCTTGAAGGACTCCTGGCGGTCATCGCGCAAAGAATTGATGTAGTCGTTAGTAAATTCCTCGGAAGAAACGTACTTCACGCGCAGACCCGGATGCAGAACCTGCGCGTAGTTGCCCGCGGCGTGCAACAGGTGGGTTTTGCCTAGGCCGGAGCCGCCCCAAATAAACAGTGGGTTATAAGCACGCGCTGGATTTTCCGCTACGGCCACCGCCGCGCCGTTGGCAAAGCGGTTGGAGGAACCGATAACGAAGTTTTCAAACGTGTGCTTTGGGTTCAGCGACTCTTCCCTATTGGGATCGTGCGCCGGCTGCTCACGCGGAATGCGGGCATCTGCATTGTGCTGGGGCTGGTATTGCTGCTGTTGCTGGTTGTAATGATCAGCCAGTTCATCCAAGCTCGCCGGGGCATGGCTGGTCTGCCAAGCCTGCTGTGGCGGCTGGTACTGCTGCGGTGACGGCGCCTGCGGTGCTTGAGCCGGGGCGTCGTTAAGCGGTGCTTCTTCTTCCACCGGATTGGCCAGAGTTACAGCAAGCGTGCAAGGCCTGCCCAGGTGCCGGGTAAGGGCACGCGAGATGTGTGAGCCGAGATCGGTTTCGATGACTGCCTTGGCCTTTTCATTGTGTGCTGCCAGTAGTGCGTAGCCATCCATCATCATGATGGGTCGCGCGAGCTGCAGATACAGTCGCTGCGTGTGGTTGAAGTTGGGTACCTCTGAGTTGGGTTTCTCAGATTGGGCGAGCAGATCTTCCACTACTGCTCGCCAGTTGGCGTTAAGTACCGCTTGTTGATCAGTCAACGCGCCTACCTTGTGCGGCCTTCCCAGAAGAAGGCCCTAGTTCGGACGGAGAAAAATTTACAGTGAATTTCACGGACGTATCCACATCGAAAATTGCGGCACGACCTTGATCTCCACAGAGTTATCCACAGATGTGGAACAAATGTTTATCCACAGCCTAGTCGATGGCTGTGGATAACTATCAATCGGGTACTTTAGGCTATTTACCTGCTGGAATACAAAAAGTCTAAAGCTGAGATTTAGAGTTATTCACACCTTGTGGACGGCTGTGGAATTCGATTCTTTAGTTTTACCGCCGAGTTAGCGGGGCTGTCTAACGCTTTTCGGCGCTTGCATGGCGTGAACCTAAAATGCAAGCCGCCGTATGTGCTCTGACCCCGCAAAGTAGCCTTTTAGCTGCAGATAAAAACATCTTTGTAATTTTGGGTACACCCGGGTGTCGATTTGTTCAAGGCTGCATTCGTCACGTAATCTGTCATGGTCTATCGCAACAGAAGACGTTGCGCGTGAGTGTGAACCCACTCCCAAGGGTTGCTAACTACTCACATATCCATTCATCAGTGGAGCTGGGGGAATGACTTTCCCTGGGCTCCGCGCACAACTTCAAGGAGATAATCGTGGCAAAGGGTAAGCGTACCTTCCAGCCCAACAACCGTCGTCGCGCTCGTAAGCACGGCTTCCGCACCCGCATGAGCACCCGTGCAGGTCGCGCTATCGTCGCAGCTCGTCGTAAGAAGGGCCGCGCAAAGCTGTCGGCATAATCGTGCTTCCAGCCCAGCATAAGCTCACTTCGCCAGCGGAATTCCGCAGGACGATCAAGGGCGGCAAGCGGGCCGGTACACGTACGGTTGTTGTGCACTTTCGTAACAACGCCAGCCAAGACACCAAATTCGATATTGCGGCCGCCGGCCCAAGGTTCGGATTGGTTGTTTCAAAAGCCGTCGGGAATGCAGTGGTTCGCCACCGCACCTCCCGGCGGCTTCGGCATGTGTGCAGGTCCCTCTTTCCGGATCTTCCACCGACCGCAGATCTGGTTATCCGCGCGCTTCCCGCAAGCGCCACAGCGAGCAGTGAGCAATTAGAAAAAGACATCCGCAAGGCTCTGCGTAAATGCGGTATGTAAATTCTTCCGGTGCCGAAATCCCGGAAGCTAAGGGTGCGGCAAAACCGATGGTAAAAGCGGTGCGCTTCTACCAAAAGTATTTCTCACCCCTTAAGATGGTTTCCACCTGTCGTTTTGAACCGACTTGCAGTGCCTACGCCCTCGAAGCACTCTCCGTTCACGGAGCTATCAAAGGCGCCGGCATGGCCATCGCTAGGGTTTGCAAATGCGGCCCTTGGCATCCGGGCGGGTTTGATCCCGTACCCGGCACGAACAACAACTGAGGACTATCCTTGCTTAATATCATCTATTGGCCGATCTCGGCCGTCTTGTGGTTCTGGCACTGGCTTTTGAGCTTCGTGATGGATCCTTCTTTGGGAATCACGTGGATTCTCTCGATTGTCCTGCTGACGTGGACGCTCAAGGCCATCATGGTCAAGCCGACCATCACTCAGCTGCGCTCATCCCGCAAGATGCAGGAGATCCAGCCGCAAATCCAAGAGCTGCGTACCAAGTACGCGAATGACCAAACCAAGGCTGCGCAAGAGATGCAGCGCATCTACAAGGAATCTGGCGTTCGCCCGATGGCAGGCTGCCTGCCGATCTTCGCTCAGATCCCAATGTTTATTGGTCTGTTCCATGTTCTGCGCGCCTTCGACCGCACCATTCACACTGCGGGTGGCTTCGGTCACCCAGCTGATGAGCCAATGTCGGTGGAGGCTAACGCGAACACTGCGAACTACATCTTCAAGCCGGAATTGGTGCAGCAGTTCCTAGACGCCAAGATCTTTGGCGTTCCGCTGATTACCAACTTGCGCGTGAACTCGCCGATTCTGGATCAGCAGGGCATCACGACGTCGCAGGCAGCGGTCATCATCGTTCCGTTGATTGCCATCATTGCGGTTTTGACCCACTTCAATGCCCGTATGTCGCTCAACCGCCAGGAGGCACGCCGTGCTTCCGGTAAGACTCCGACCCCGCAAGGCCAGAACGCTGAGATGATGCAGCAGCAGATGGCAATCATGAACAAGATGATGCTGTGGGTCATGCCAGGCATGCTGGTCTTCTCCGGTGCTATTTGGCCTATTGGCTTGCTGTTCTACATGTTGGCCAACACCGTCTGGACCTTCTTCCAGACTCGCATCGTGTACAAGAAGATGGATGAGGAAGAGGAGCGAGAGGCAGCCGCCAAGGCAGAACTCAAGCGCACTTCCGCACCGAAGCCAGGTGTGCGCAAGAAGGACAACCGCACCAAGAAACAGCGCAAAAACAACAACTAAAAACAGGAGTTTCTAGTGTCCGATTTGGACCCGTCTGAAGTATTTGGCTCCCGCCTGCCACTCGCGCAGGCTTACCACGATTCGCTCGCTACAGACGGGTCCATTCGTGGTTTTATAGGCCCGCGCGAAGTCCCGCGCCTGTGGGAGCGCCATCTTCTCAACTGTGCCGTGATCGGCGATGTCATGCCGGAAGGCGCCCGCGTAATCGACGTCGGCAGTGGCGCAGGCCTCCCAGGCATCCCGCTGGCCATTGCGCGCCCAGATCTTGATATCACTCTGATCGAGCCGCTCCTAAAGCGCTCTAATTACCTGTCTGAGGTCAAGGAGCTGCTGGACCTAGATAACGTCACCGTCATCCGCGGCCGCGCCGAAGAAGGCCCAGTGAAAAAGGCCGTGAAGGGTGCAGACATTGTGACCTCTCGCGCCGTCGCGCCCTTGGGCAAGCTTGCCAAGTGGTCGCTGCCATTGGTCAAGGTGGGCGGCGAGATGATCGCTTTGAAGGGTGAGTCCGTGCATGAGGAGCTGGAGCGCGACGCAGCTGAGCTAAAGCGTGCTGGCGCAGGTAAAGCCGAGGTCATCACCATCAAGGGCACGACTATCATCCGTGTCCCCCGCGTGAACTAGAGTAGACGGCATGACTAATCCACGTCTTATCACCATCGCGAACCAGAAAGGCGGCGTCGGCAAGACCACGTCGGCTGTCAATCTAGCCGCGGCGCTTGCTGAGGCCGGCAAAAAAGTGTTGGTGATCGACCTGGACCCGCAGGGCAATGCCTCAACTGCGGTGGGCGCTGCTCATACCTCAGGCACTGATTCGAGCTACGAGGTCTTGCTGGGAGACCGCACTGCGGAGCAAGCAATGCAGCCGTCTCCTTCTAGCACCAATCTCTTCTGTATTCCCGCCACCATTGATCTGGCTGGCGCGGAGATCGAAATGGTCTCGCTGGTACGCCGTGAGTTTCGCCTTTATGACGCACTCCATAACGGCTTCCTTGAAGAGCACGGCTTCGAGTACGTCTTCATTGATTGCCCGCCTTCGCTGGGCCTTTTGACCATTAATGCCATGACCTGTGCCGAAGAGGTCATCATTCCTATCCAGTGCGAGTACTACGCACTGGAGGGCGTGGGCCAGCTGCTTGGCAACATCTCCATGATTCGTGAGCACCTCAACGAGGAACTACATATTTCCGCCGTTTTGCTCACCATGTATGACGCCCGCACCAAATTGGCAGAGCAAGTTGCCCATGAAGTGTGCGAACAATTCGGCGCCGTAGTTCTTGGTAATGTAATTCCGCGTTCGGTGCGCGTGTCTGAGGCGCCGGGTTACGGCAAGACTGTTATCTCCTATGATCCTTCTTCCACCGGTGCTAGGGCTTATTCGGCGGCGGCCCGCGAGCTCGATTCGCGCGGTGACTACCGCCCGCACCCCACCACTGGCGCCATCGGCGTTAGCCCAGAGATTTTCGCTGAATTGGAAGGATAAGTTTTAGCATGACGGAACAAAAGCAAGGTGGCCTCGGCAAGGGTCTTGCAGCACTTATCCCTTCTGGCCCCGATGCCCCATCCCGCAAGCCGCGCCTTGGTAACGATGCAGCAGATATCATCCTTGGCGCTGCTACCGGCGGTCCAACTGGTGATAAGCCCCGCGTGAAGGGCGCGCCAACCATTCCACAGGGCGCTAATAAGAAGCGTCAGGCAAAGCCTTCCGTGATCGGCGCTACCTACCGTGAGATCGCGGTCGGTGACATCATCCCTAACCCAAAGCAGCCGCGTACCGTCTTCGACGAAGAAGGCCTCGCAGAACTCGTTCACTCCATCAAGGAGTTCGGCCTGCTCCAGCCGGTCGTCGTGCGCCCGGCAGATGAGGGCGGCTTTGAGCTCATCATGGGTGAACGTCGTTGGCGTGCTTCCTCCAAGGCGGGGCTTGCCACCATTCCGGCCATCGTCCGCGATACCAAGGATGACAACCTCCTGCGCGATGCCTTGCTGGAGAACATCCACCGCGTGCAGCTTAATCCATTGGAAGAGGCACACGCCTACCAGCAGTTGCTGGAGGAATTCGGCGTCACCCAGAACGAGCTGGCTGACCGCCTCGGCCGTTCCCGCCCGCAGGTGACCAACATGATTCGCCTACTCAAGCTCCCGGTGAACGTGCAAAAGCGCGTCGCTGCTGGCACCTTATCCGGCGGCCATGCGCGTGCCCTGCTGGGCCTGCCCGATGCTGAGGCCATGGAGCTCATCGCCAACCGCATCATCGCAGAAGGCCTGTCCGTCCGTGCCACCGAGGAAGCGGTTACGCTGTACAAGAGGGGCGATAAGCCACAGGAGAAGAAGCCTGCTGCCCCGCAGCCACAGTACTTCACCGATTCCGCAGAGCGCCTGTCTGACCGCTTCGACACCAAGGTCACCGTCACCATGGGCAAGCGCAAGGGCAAGATGGTCGTCGAATTTGGCGATCAGGAAGATTTCGAGCGCATCCTTGGTCTCATCGAGGGCAAGTAATGCTCGTCGAGTCAGTCAAGGAAGGGGTAGAAATCAACCCCTTGGCGGCTCGTTCCATCTTTTGGGAGCTTGATACTGAGGTAACTGATCCCGCCTTCGAGAAAGAGGCGTGGATTTCCGCTGTGCTCCTAAGCGCCGGCGACTGTGGCCTAACGGTGGGCAACGAGGCTACGGTCTTCTTCTGCCCCGCTGATTATGCCCCTGGGGCGTCCAAGCTGCCTACCGCTCCCGTGAGCCAGGACGCAGCTTTGCTGTCCTCATTGTTTGTGAAATCCCATCGCGCGGCACGTGGCTTGGAAGCGGTGCTTCTCGACGCCGCGATTATGAACCTTTCCTCGCGTGAGTTCAGCGCGGTAGAAGCCTTTGGCTACCGCGACGCAAAAGAGGCAGAGTTTCTATTACGCGAAAAACCCGCCTTCATCGGGCTTCTGTCAGTAGAAACCTTAGAATCGGCGGGTTTTATGGTGGTCCAAGACCACCCCGTTACTCCACGGCTGCGCCTGGATCTCCCACCAGCCTTCGACCTACTCTCGGCCGCTGCGGTAGAAGATCTGCTAGCAAAAGCTTTGGCTTAAGCCTCCTCGGCGCGCAGCAGCTCCGAGAACTTATAGGTGCCGGTGACAGCATCGTCATCATCGAGCAGGTAGAGGCGCTTTACAGAAACCACGATTGCTTCTGCAATATCATCGCGCTTGGCCGACGTAGTAAGCACTTCTACGTCACCAGGGTTGGTGAGATAGCCCAAGACAACCTGGACTACTGGCATCTGCGTCAGACGCAAAAGATCCCAGGTGCGGCCGTGGTTCCAGCAGTTCTGCAGTGGCGTGCGAGCCACGATCTCGCGCTGGATGAAACCAGAAAGAGTCTCACCAATGAGCGAGGAGCTGCCGATCTCCGAACCAAAGTAGAAGGTGGCAATGCCATTGGCCTTCTCGTTTGGATAGCGGTCACAAGCCAAAGAGATAACCAGATCGGCGTCGAAGGCGTTTGCCAGATCCGCACGGTCCTTGACAGAAGGATTATCGGTACGTGGACGCGAGATGATGGTTTCCATGCCCGCTGCAATCATGCGTCCGGCCACGCGCTCTGCCAAGTCCCACAGAAGCTCTTCTTCGGTGACGTCACCAAAGCGGCCCTTGACCTTGATGCCCTTCTCGGCACCGCCTAAGGCAGGGTCGATGACCACGCGCTTGCCTGCAAGCTGTGGGCCGGCGTTGCGGACACGCTCGCGCTCTTGGATGTTGTGTGCGGAACCGCCGGTGATGCGGCGGCCCAGCAGATTAAGAGCGTTGATCGTGGTCGGACCACACACACCGTCTTTCTGGAGACCGCTGTTGAGCTGGTATTCCATGAGTGCGGCGTGAGTATCGGGACCGAAGTGGCCATCCACTCGGTTCTGGTAGAAACCGAGTTCTTGAAGTTGCTGCTGAAGTTGTGCGACATCGTCGCCAACTAAAACGTTGCCCGGCTCGTACGTGAGTACGCGCGCGCCCAAGCTATAAGAAGCCTGGCGCAGCTCACGAAGGGTAAGGTCATCGATTACGCCGGTGGGCACAATGCCGCGGGACTGCTGAAAGGCCTTGATGACCTCAGAGAGTTCGGCGTCGAATACTTTTTCCGTCTCGGAATACTTTTGTTGCTTCCAATCGGACAGTGCGCCCCGGTAATCCTTCATGAGGCCGAGACGGGCGAGGGTTGCACGTGCTTCGGCGACGCGGACACTTTGGTCACCGACCTGCAAAACGCGATTCACACCTACCCCTTTTCTCGTGTTAAAACTGTGCGCCCTGTGACGCATGTGAATAAGGCTACCAGTTAGAGCTGCTTTTGAATTTGTGCCACGATGTCCGGCTTGGAACGCAGGCCGACAAATTCGTCGACCTTCTCGCCGTTGCGGAAAATCAGCACAGAAGGAATCGACATGATCTGGAACATGCCGCCCAGAGTGCGCTCCTCGTCGACATTAACCTTTACGACGGAAACATCCTCGCCCAACTCGCTGGCGACCTCATCCAAAATTGGGGAAAGCTTCTTGCATGGACCACACCATTCAGCCCAGAAGTCCACGACGACAGGCTTGGATGCCGAAGCCTCAACGACGTCAGTACGGAAGGTATCCGTGGTTACGCTTTTTACGTTGCTCATGATTATTAAACGCTTTCTGCGAGGAAGTGTTCCGCATCGATTGCTGCGCGGCAGCCGGAGCCTGCCGCGGTAATAGCCTGCTGGTAATGGTCATCAACCAAGTCGCCGCAGGCGAAGACGCCCGGCAGGTTGGTCTTGGTGGAAGGCTGCTCAACGACGACGTAGCCGCCCTCGTTGAGCTCAACCTGGCCTTCCAGGAAGGCGGAGCGTGGATCGTGGCCGATGGCAACGAACATCGCGGTGACGTCCAGTGTGGAGACCTCACCGGTGATGGCGTCCTTGATCTCCAGGCCGGCAACCTTGCCCTCGCCCTCGAGAACGCGCTCTACGGTCTTGTTGGTAGCCCACTTGATCTGTGGATTGGCCTTTGCGCGCTCCAGCATGATCTTGGAAGCTCGGAAGTTCTCGGAGCGGTGAATGATGGTTACGGTCTCTGCGAACTTGGTGAGGAAGGTTGCCTCTTCCATTGCAGAGTCACCACCGCCAACGACGGCGATGTTGTGGCCCTTGAAGAAGAAGCCGTCACAGGTAGCGCAGGCAGAAACGCCGCGGCCAGCTAGCTCGGCCTCACCCGGGATGCCCAGGTAACGCGGTGCTGCGCCGGTGGCAAGAATGACGGTTCGAGCTTCGAAGACCTCGTCTCCAACGTGCAGCTTCTTGATATTCCCTGCCAGCTCGACAGAGTCAACAACTTCCATGCGCAGGTCCGCGCCGAAGCGGATGGCCTGGGAACGCATTTCTTCCATGAGCTCTGGGCCCATGATGCCTTTCTGGAAGCCTGGGTAGTTCTCCACCTCGGTGGTGTTCATGAGTTCGCCGCCGTACTCGAAGCCCTCGAAGACGATCGGCTTCAGTTCAGCGCGTGCGGCGTAAAGCGCCGCGGTGTAACCGGCAGGGCCGGAGCCTACGATGGCGACATCGTGGACGGTCATTAAAAACTCCCTTGCAATGTTTTGCTGGATTAACCCCACAAATCCTACCCGCGCCATGGTTAAATTCGGGTATCAGAAACGGGGTTGATGCTTAAACGTGACCTGTCCTGCAACGCTAAATATCGCAGGCTTATTTCCTTATTTAGGCCATGGCCTTGCGTAACACGCTACGTGCGCGGGCTCTACGGGATTTGATAGTACCTGGCGCTACTCCCTGCGCTGCGGCGACTTCGGCGATGCCATAGCCTTCAATGTCGGTCCAATACAGGGCGTCGCGCTGGTCTTGGCGCAGCAGCTCTAGGGCTTCGCGGACTGCCAGTTTGTCATCCAAGAACTCGTTCGGGTTATGCGCAAGCAGATGGTTGCGGTCATCATCGATGAAGTCCACATCGAGAGAAGAATTTTGCTGGTTGGAGCGATGCTTAACGTAGTCATAACCACAATTCATGACCAGTCGATGCAGCCAAGTAGAAAGCGCTGACTTGCGCCGGTACTTGTGCAGATTGCAGCTGGCGCGAAGCAGGGCTTCCTGGACGACGTCCTGCGCATCGGTGTCGTTGTGCGTATAACGGCGCGCCACAGTTGTAAGGCGGGCGCGGTGCCTTTCTACTATGACGGAAAAGGCTTTGTTATCCCCCTCGATGAAAGCCTCAACCAATTCATGATCACTGCGTTCAGACATGTAGATTCCCCCCGGATCAACAAGTATGTGAACCTGTTTTAACCGAGGGGAATCTAGTCGCGCTAGCGAACTGTGTCTTTCCTATTGACCACTTTTGACCCGCAGCGTGCGGCGCAAGTGATCCTGGCATTCGAGCAGCACGCGGCGCAGGGCACGTGGACGCTCAATGCGCAGGAACTCGTCCGTCGCGGCGTCTGCCATAGGCAGCTCTGGGTAGAGCCCACGGACGAGACGGTTCGCGATTTCGATCGGATGCTCCTGCCAGATCTTGTCCAAGACCGTGAAGAACTCTTCGGCGAAAGGCTCGGTGAGCTGCTTCGAACGTGGCGCGTTGAAAGCGGCAAGCAGGGAATCGACCTCGGCATTCGAGTAAGCGCCAGGTCGCAGGACCATATCAAAGACCTCGCGCTTGTCCCCTGGGAAGGAACGGGATACGCCGAGGTACGCCGCTGCACCGGTCAGCGTGTTATCGCGCTGCTTTTCTTCTTCCAGCTCCTCCTTCGTCACTGCCTCACGGGCTGCGAGCGCACGCAGCGCGGCCCAGCGAATATCGGGATCCGTGGCGTCGTCAAGCACTGCACGCAGGCGCTCGTTGGTGTCCTCCGGGCTGTCACCGAGCGCCGCGATGGCCGCGCGCGTGAGCAGCAGGTGGGTATCGGTACCTTTTTCTGCGTCCTGCAGCAGCTGCCAAATGTGGTTGGCAAAGTCGGGTGATTCCGGCAGATAATGGTTAACGGCGTACTGCGCATTGTTCAGGGCCGTGGCCAGCAGTGACGGTGACTCCCCTACTGCGTGCCGCAGTACGGTGTCGACGTAGTTTTGAGCCGGCCATTCGCCATCGCGCGTGAGGTTCCACAGGGAGGTCCAGATGACGGCGCGGGAAAGCTCATCCTCAATCGCAGAGAGCTTGTCTTGGATGGTGGCAAGCGAGGTTTCGTCGAAGCGCACCTTGGCATAGGTGTGGTCGCCATCGTTAAGCAGCAGCAATGCGGGTGCTGCCAGGCCAGAGGCGGCATCGACAATGGTGCGCGGGCCGGCGACATCGACGTCGAGGACCGCGTACTTGTTGAGATCGGCGTCGAAAAGCGCGGCGTTGAGGCGGTGCGGGCGTGTTTCATCCTCGGCCTCGGCGAGCACGGCCAACTCCGTGATTTTTTCTCCTTCTACGTGCAGCTGCGGGGTCAGGGTGTCTGGACCCCAGGTCTTGAGCCATGCCGCAGACCACGCGTCGAGATCGCGCTCGGTGTGGTTTTTCAGCGCGTCCAGGAGATCGTCGAAGGTCGCAGCGCCGAAAGCATGGGCCTGGAAGTAGTCCTGCGCGCCCGCATAGAAGTTCTCACGGCCGACGTAGTGCACCAATTGCTTGAGTACGGAAGCGCCCTTGGCATAGGTGATGCCGTCGAAGTTTTGGCGCGCGGCATCCACGTCCGGGATATCGGCCTTGATGGGGTGCGTGGTGGGCAGCTGATCCTGCAGGTAGGCCCAGTTCTTGCGCTGGCCTGCGAAGTTCGCCCACGCCTCGGTGTACTCGGTGGCCTCGACGGAGGAATCCGCGCCCATGAACTCCGCGAATGACTCTTTGAGCCAGAGATCATCCCACCACTTCGGTGTCACGAGATCGCCGAACCACATGTGCGACATCTCGTGCAGGATCGTGTTGGTGCGGCCCGCATGCTGGGCACGGGTGGCCTGGGAGCGGAAGAGGTAGGTCTCGGTGAAGGTCACCAGGCCCGGGTTCTCCATCGCACCCAGGTTGTACTCCGGCACAAAGATGGAATCGTACTTGCCCCACGGATACGGGAACTTGTACGCCTGGTGGAAGAAATCCATGCCTTGTGCAGTGATTTCTAGGATCTCATCGTCGAGGTACTGTTCCATCGACGCACGTGCGAAGGCGCGCAGCTGCGCGCTTAGGGTGCCATCCGGCGCGTTCCAAGTGCGCTGCTTGGACACGTAGGGCCCTGCGGCAAAGGAGGTCAGGTAGGTAGAAAGCAGCGGAGTGGATGCGAAGGTGACGCTCACGGAATCGCCGGACTCGCTGCGGTTTTCCTCCGGCTGGTTCGAAAGCAGCTGCCAGCCTGTTGGGCCGCTCAACGTTACCGTGAAATTCGCCTTGAGATCCGGCTGATCGAAGCATGGGAAGATGCGGCGGGCGTCGGAAGGCTCAAGGTGCGAGTAAAGGTAGGTATTCCCATCGGCCTGATCCTGCATGCGGTGCAGGCCCTGACCGGTGCGCGAATAGCGTGAGGAGCCCGTGATCTCCACGCTGATCTCCTCGCCTACCGGAAGATCGCGCAGGTAGATGCGCCCACCATCAAAGGTATTTTCCACCTCCGTGCCGTTTAGCCGCACGGAACGGACCTTATCGCCCAAGTAATCCACGAAGGTCTCAGGTGCGTTAGTCGTAAAGGTGATGCGGGAAGTTACCTCAAATGTCTCCGCCGAGGTAGGCGCGCTGTTGACATCAAGGTGCAAGTGATAAGCGGAAATCTGCAGCGCCGCACTGCGGGCCTGCGCTTCAGCCTGTGTGAGGTTCGCGGTTTTGCGGGAGGTCGTGTTAGCCATGTCGCTTATTTTAGGGATTGCCGTGCCCCGCGACTCCGTTTTTATCTGCTTGGTCTGATTGTTTCGGTTTGGCGGGTGCAAGGACCTTGTGGGCGCATGACTAAACCCCAACATCGACCGCACTTTGGGCGCGCTATCGGTGATGGGGTTTATGGCTGGTAGCCGGGCCAAATCTGGCCGCAAATTTTTTACTGCTTGATGGCGGAGATCTCGAGCTCGATCTTGATCTCCTCGGAGACCAGCACGCCGCCGGTCTTCAGCGGTGCGTTGAAGTCGATGCCGAAGTCGGTGCGGTTGATCTTGGTGGCTGCCTCGAAGCCGAAGCGGGTGTTGCCGAATGGATCCTCTGCCAGGCCCTCTGCCTCGACGTTCAGGGTGACCGGCTTGGTGGTGCCCTTGATGGTGAGGTCACCTGTAACGGTGCCGTTGCCAGTCTCGTCAACGTCAAAGGAGGTAGCGCTAAAGGTCAGCTCTGGGTACTGCTCGACGCTGAAGAAGTCATCGCCCCTAACGTGTGCGTCGCGGTCCTCGTTGCCGGTGTTGATGGAAGCGGCCTTGATGGTGGCCTCCGCCTTGGAATCGGCGATGTTCTCAGCGACGGTGATGGTGCCCTCGAACTCGTCGAACTTGCCGCGGGTCTTGGTGACCATTGCGTGGCGAGCTACGAAGCCGATGGTGGAGTGTGCTGGGTCGATTGCGTAAGTGCCTGCGAACATGGTGTCCTCCTAAAAAGTTTCGCTTTTGTTGATGTGACAACATTGATTCTAGTTGCCGTCTTGAAATAGTCAACGCTTTAAGTAAAACTACTATTTCCAAAAACAAACGCCATCATGCCTAAGCAGGCATGATGGCGCTATTTAGAAGTGAATAAAATTATGGCAATCCAACGACTTGCATCTCTGAGACGGCCGTCTTGCCGTCAAACATGATGAGCACGCCGTCGAAGCCCTCCTGGACCTTCTCTAATTCGATGTCCTGCTTGGAAGAGCTCAGCTTACCTTCGGCCAGCTCGGTGCCCTCTGGGTCCTTTGGATCGAAGTCGGCCATGTCGACGCCATAAACCGTGAACTTATTTCCCGTGGCGCCGTAGTGGCTCAGCTGCAGCACGTGCAACTGCGTTTTCTTCTCAAGGGTGACCAGCGCGCCTTCTTCCACGTTGACGCGGTCAGCTGTCTTGCCATCAATGAGCGCCTTCTGCGGCTTATTATCCGGAACCGTGAAGGCTTCCTTTTCCTTCAGCAACACGGGCGGCGTATTCGGGAAGCTCGTTACCGAAGTCGAAGGCTTCGACACTGGCGAGTCATCGCCCACCAGGGACATGATCCACGCCGTCAGCGCCGCCATCAACACCACGAAGACCGTGGCAAAGACGCCCAGCACAATCGCGCCCGATCCCGAGTAGCCGCGGCCGCCGAAGCCTGGGATGGCCTCTGGTTGTTCAACCTTTTCTTCCGGAACGTCGAGCTTGTGGACCTCAGGTGCTTCGCCCTCGCCTTCGAGCTCCGCGTCCTCCTTGGCGAACTCCTCAAGCTTCTGCGCGCGCTCGGCCAGTCCGTCTTCGGAATCGGCAATTTCTTGCAGTTCGCTGGAACCCGCGGCCTCGGTCAACAACGTGATCGTGGAGTTGATTCCATCGAGGTCGGTTTCTTCCGTGTTACGCTCCAGCACAGCGGGGAAAGCCAGCTTTGCGACGCCGTCGGTACCGATCTGCACGCGGCTGCGGTTGTCCAGACCCAACACCAAGCCGTTTTCGTGGGCCGTAGCGATATCAGCAACCAGCGGAGCCAGAGCACGTGCGACGGCCTTTGGATCCAGGTTGTGGTCTTCTGCAACCGTCTTCAACGGCGTGCCCTCAATCCAGTCAGCCACTACGAGGCAGCCCTGACGATAGGACAGGATCTTGATGTTTGATGCAATCGCCGAAAGATGAAGCTCGCTGAGCTTGCGGGTATTGCGGGAGATCTCAGCCGAGCGGCGGGCAGCTACCGCCGGGGTGGCCGGTGCCAGCGGAGCCTCACCAGTGGTGTCCACGAAAGTCAGGGAGACGAGCCTGCCAGAGGACTGTTCGCGGGCCTTCCAGAAGCGGGCACCGGGGACGGAGCCGTAGTCTTTCAACAAGCGGAAGCGGCCATCAGAGACCGGAGCGCCCGGCACCAGGCTCGGGCCGCGGACAATGCCAGCAGACATCGGTGGCGGAACCGGCGAGGAGTTGAATGCGTCTGCCGTGTAGACCGGCTGAATCTCTCGCACCTCCGGTTCTTCGATCTCGATAGCTTCGGCGTGCTCGATCTTGATGATCTTCGACATGCCCGGAATGCGCTGCAGCTGGCGGCCCAAGTTGATGACTTCTGGCAGTCCGGAGCGCGAAAGCACGATGCCGGCCACGACCACGAATACAACGCCCAGGAAGGCTACTTCGAGCAAGTAGACGATGGAAGGAATGCTGTCCGGCAAGACTAGGTTGAAGCACCAGTGGAGGGCGATTGCTGCGAGCAAGCCAATGCCACCGGCCAGGGTGGACCAGATGACGGTGGTGCGCAGTTCGCGGCCGCCCAGGCTGCCCAGCTTGCGCTTAAGCAGGAAGCCGCCGATGACCGCACCGGAGAGGAAGCCGAAGCCGTTCGCAGTACCCAGCAGGATTACTACGCGGTCGGTGGAATCAGCGACCATCGGAGCAAGCAGGGTCAGCGCGATCTTGGTGGCCGTAATGCCGGCGATGATGAAGGTCGGCGTCCAGGTTTCCTCACGGGCGTAGAAGACGCGCAGGTGCAACAGTACGAGCGCATAAGGAATGAGCGTGAACGCGGAGAAGCTAATAGTCAGGCCGAGCTGCTCTGCGCTCGATGCGCCATAAGCGCCGTATTGGAACAGCGCGCGGGCGATTGGAATACCGAAGCCGGTCATGAAGATGACGATCGGAATAAGAGCGATAAGCGTCAGCTTCGAACCCAGCGTGAGATCGCGAACCACGGCTTCGACATCGCCGTCTGCTGCGTTGCGCGAAAGTCGCGGCATGATGGCGGTCAGCAGCGTGACGCCGATGACGCCATAAGGCACCTGCAGCATTAGCCATGCGTTCTGATAGACCAACATCGCGCCGCGGTCGGCGTAGGAAGCTACCTGGGAAGTGACAATGTAGCCGGCCTGGGAAATGGCAACGTAGACAATAATCGCCAACGCCATTCCGCCGAACTGCTTGATGCGGTGATCGATTCCCCACTTCGGGCGCAGATCGATCTTGGCCTTAACCAGATAGGGAACCAAGATGAGGCACTGGACTACCACGCCCAACGTGGTGCCCAAGCCAAGCAAGATGACGTGCTTATCTGTCACGGGGGAAGCTGCCGTCGGATCCAGCTCACCCGGCAGCAAGCGGTACATCAACAGCACTGTAATGGAAATGACGTTGTTGATAACCGGTGCCCAAGCGCCCGGCCCGAATACATTCTTCGTATTCAGGATCGCCTGGAAGAGCGCGAATAGACCATAGAAGAGGATCTGTGGAAGCAACAGATACGCCATCGATGTGGCCTGGAAGGCATTAACTTTACTGTCTTCCGGGACCATCAATCTGGTAATCAGTGGCGCGAAAACGATCGACAAAATCGTCACCACCGCAAGTATCGACATCGCCAGGGTAAACAGCCTTCTCACGAAGGTTCTGCCGTTATCCGAATCTTCCTTTTCGGCACGAACCAAAACTGGAACCACCAAAGAAGTCAGCACGGCGCCCAGGACAATCTCAGTAATGAGGTTAGGGATCTGGTTTGCCGTACCGAAGGCAGTTCCGACTACTTCGCCGAGGGTTGCGCCAATGAGCATCTGACGTAGGAAGCCAGTGATGCGCGAAAATAGCGTGGCAATCGCCATGGTGCCTGTCGCGCGGACAATCGAGCTATTGGAGTCTGTCTCCTGCTCGTGGTGAGAGCCACGCAGTGTCGACTTGTCTTCTTCTGGAACGACCTGGACGGGTTCGATCCGTTTCTCCGGGACAGGTGCCGGTGGCGTCGGCGTCACGATGCGACGGCGGGAGCCATATTCATTAGTCATAAAAGGAACTAACTATCTCTTTTTCGAACTTTTCTTTTCTCTACGGCCCAGCCGGAAGAGCAGGGTTAAAATGAGAGCAAGAGCGGCAATGGTGCCGACTCCGTACACGCTTACGATACCGGCACGAGTCTGAACAGCGATATTTATCGGCTCGGAGATGGTCTGCTGGTTAGGCGTGGCCAACCACAAGCTGATGTCTGTTCGGTCGACGTCCGGCATATCTGCGGTCATGGTTACCGTAATGGAACCCTTTGCTGGGATGCGCACGCGCGACGGAGTGTTGAGCGATGCGTCGTCGGACTCATAGATAAGCGAGGCGTCGACAGGCAGCGGCAGTCCATTTTCCGCCACGATGAGCAGCGGCGATGAATCCGAGACGCGGGTATAGACGTTGCCCGGTGGGATCAGCGACACCGAAGAACGCAGAGTGCGCAGCATCTCAGATTGCTTGGACAGGCGGTAATCAAAGTCCCGGGTCAGCGCCAACAGCAGGTCGCGGCGCAGCGGCAGCGTAAACCCATAGCGCGTCATTGCAATCGCCGGGTCGTTGACCATGATGTTGGTCAGCTCATCCGTATAACGCGCCTGCTGCTCCACGCGCACGATATCCGTGTCGCTGTAGGCATTTTCATCTTCATAAGGCGAGCCCAACGGGCGTTCAGTCTCCTCCAACGGCAGCTGCGTCACTGGGCGCGGCTGCACCTTGTCATGCTCGATGAGCCGCGCCGCGGTCTCGAGCACCTTCTGGCCTTTTTCCGGGCTCAGGTTATTGGGCAGCTTGGCCACCACATCTTCTTCAGTTGCCGCAATGCTTAGCGATGCCGCGCTGCTCAGCGCCTCAGCCAGCGCAGAGTTCTCTGCCTCATCGTGGCGCAGATACGGGTTACCGTAGCCCGCCTTCGGATCCAGAAGCGCTCCCAGCGAGGCGTCGAAAGTTGCAGCTTTACCAGACCAGCCGGTGTTATCGGCCACCAGAGCCGGGCGTGAAAACTCCTGGGTGACATACCCGGCGTCGGGAAGCAGCAGCGTCGACGTCGGCTTGCCCAGCAGATCATCGAAGTGGCGGTCGATCGCCTCATGAGTCAAGAACTGATTATTAATGTGGGCCACCGCATTGATATCGGTGTTGCCCCACGGCAGCGCCATTGTGCAATCGATCTGCTTGAGGCGCTCAATCCACGCCCTCGCATCCGCGGAACCGCTGCCCTTCTCGCCGCGCTCCTCGGATTCATCCCTAAACCAAGAGTCGCGCAGGCGTTTTGGACGCTCCGCAATTGAAGGACGCGTGGAATTGACCGTATAACCATCGGCCATGCGGTCCACCGTATCCACCAGCGCAGGATCCAAAGCCACGCAGCCCGCGCCCTTTAAATCATGATCCAGGTAGGAGTCCAGCAACTTATCCAGCCGGCCGCCCTCACGCAGCTCCCCGGCCAGACGATCATCGCTCAAGATGAGGGACTCTCCCCCGGTCTCACCAGGCACGATGTTTATGTCCGCGGTGATCGGGTAGATCAGCGTCAGGGCGTGACGATTTTCCACCTGCGCATTGAAATCAAAGATCATGCGCTCCTCGGCAAAGCTATTGGCCTGCCCATTCTGGGTACCCGTCAGCGTGAAAAGCAGCGGGTAATTGCCCGGCTCCGTCATTGCGAGCGTGGGCTCCTGCCCCAAAGAAAGCGGCGCTTTGATCGTCACTTCCTTGGTATCCCCTGGGGCAAGGCTGCCTGCGCTTGTCGACGCCCCGTAGTACGGGTAGGTGCCCGCCGCCAGCTCTTCCTGGGCCTGCGCAGTGGTCGAAATGGCATCGCTGCGCCGACTCGTAATCTGCAGATCCTCGATCTCTTCTTCCGTCGGATTATGGATCCGGAAGGTCGCGGACATGACGCCGTCTTCGGTTGACTCGGTGAGCATGTCGAAGTCGAGCGTGCCCGACGACGTGGTCTGCGTGGTCTGCGCCTGCGCAGGAATCGGGGCAGCCAATGCTCCCGCGAGGATCAGTGCTGCCAGCCGCTTCACCGTGGGGTCGCCTTTCCTGCGGCGGCTTCCTTTCGGGCCAGATCCGGCAGCAGATCGTGCGCGATGCGCGCCAGCTTGCGTTCATCGGCATAAGCCAGGTGCTCGATGAGCTCCGAGACCGGGATCCAGGAGACCTCGGTGACTTCTGGGTCCTCGTCGTTCAAGACGCCGTCGACGAAGCGCAGCAGGTGGTGATGCACCGTCTTGTGGATGCGCACGCCCTCAGAGACGAACCAGTAATCAATCATTCCAAGATCCGCGAAGACCTTGCCGTGAATACCCGTTTCTTCCCAGACCTCACGCTCAGCGGTGACGTTTTTGTCCTCACCGTTTTCCACGTGCCCTTTCGGCATGGACCACAGCAGGCGGCCGCGGCGGTCGAGGCGCCCGATGAGCGCTACATAGATACGGGACAGATCTACCTGGTCCCCATCGACGGCTTCGGCGAGTCCGGACACGACAAGTCCGCCTGCGGAAGTCTCGTCACGCGTGGTCATGTGCGTGGCGGAGCTGCGCTGGGGGCGTCTTTCCGGACGGCGGCGGCGACGCCGTCTGCCGGAACCTTGTTCGTGCTTAGTCATCCTGGTTAATCGTAGTAGACTCACATCCGTGAATTTTCAGGACACTCAGCTAAACGGCGTTGAAAAGACTCTAGCCTCGCTCAGTGGCCTCGCAGAGCAATTTCGTGCTCGCGGAAACCGGCTCTATCTAGTCGGCGGCTCTGTGCGTGACGCGTTGTTGTCGCGCCTCGGCCACGATCTTGACTTCACCACGGATGCGCGTCCCGAGGTGGTCCAGGAGATTTTGGAAGGCTGGGCCGAAAAGGTCTGGGATACCGGCATCGACTTCGGCACTGTATCGGCCGTCTATAAAGGCCAGCAGATCGAGATCACCACTTTCCGCTCCGATTCCTATGATGGGGATTCCCGTAACCCCGAGGTAGTCTTCGGCGACACCCTCGAAGGTGATCTGGTCCGCCGCGACTTCAAGGTCAACGCCATGGCCATCGAGCTTAAGGAAGATGGGTTTGAGTTCCACGACCCGATGGGTGGCCTAAGCGATCTGCAAAACAAGATCCTCGATACTCCTGATAAACCGGAGATCTCTTTCCACGATGACCCGCTGCGGATGCTGCGTGCTGCGCGCTTTGCCTCGCAGCTGGAATTCCAGGTGGCAGATCGCGTCAAGGCCGCGATGGAAGAAATGGCTGGCGAGATCCGCCGTATCACCGTCGAGCGCGTGCAGGTCGAGCTGGATAAGCTGATCCTGGGCAAGCGCCCGGAAACGGGCATTGACCTGCTCGTTGATACCGGAATCCTAGATCATGTTTTCCCCGAGATTCCGGCGTTGCGTATGGCGCCCGATGAGCATGCACAGCACAAGGACGTCTATGTCCACTCGCTGACCGTGCTGCGGCAGGCCATCGATCAGGAGGAAGAGCCGGACCTTATCCTGCGCTGGGCAGCCTTGCTTCACGACGTCGGCAAGCCCGATACCCGCGATACCACCAACGGCAAGGTGACCTTCCATCACCACGAGGTCGTCGGCGCGAAGCTGGTGCGCAAGCGCCTGCGCAAGTTGAAGTACCCCAAGGCCACCGTCGAGGCCATCGGCCAGCTGGTCTACCTGCACATGCGCTTCCATGGCTTTGGTGAAGGCCAATGGACCGACTCTGCCGTGCGCCGCTACGTCACCGACGCGGGCGATCTCCTTCCTCGACTGCACAAGATCGTGCGCGCCGATTGCACCACCCGCAACGAAAAGAAGGCTCGCCGCCTGCAGCGCACTTACGATCACTTGGAAGAACGCATCGCGGAGATCGCTAAGAAGGAAGATCTGGCCAAGGTGCGTCCGGATCTCGACGGCAACGAGATCATGGAGATCCTCGGCCTGCAGCCCGGGCCGGAGGTTGGCCAAGCTTGGTCTTATCTTAAGGAATTGCGCTTGGAGGAAGGCCCGCTGGGGCGCGAGGTTGCTATTGCAAAGCTGCGTCAGTGGTGGGAGTCTAGGTAAGTAATGTATGCCGATAGACTTTTCAACGCCCTAGAGCGCAACGAGCCCGCCCCCGGCCAGCTTTTGATCGCTGCACCGGGCATGCTTTCTCCTGAATTCGCTCGCTCGGTGATCTTGGTGATCGAGCACAACGACGTGATGACCTTCGGCGTCGATCTGACCAAGCGCTCCGAAGTGGCCGTGTTCAACGTGCTTCCTGAGTGGCTGCCCCTCGTGGCTAAGCCGCAGGCGCTCTACATCGGTGGCCCGATGAATCAGCAATCCGTCATAGCGCTTGGCATGACTAAGCAGGGCGTGCGCATCGAGCAGGAGCCACAGCTCAATAAGCTTGCCCCGCGCCTGGTGCACGTGGATCTGCGTGCTGAGCCCGAGGAGATCGCTGAGCTTGTCGCCGGCGCGCGTTTCTTCGCCGGCTATGCGGAGTGGGGCCCTGGCCAATTATCGGAAGAAATTGATCGCGGCGACTGGTACGTTGCTCCGGCGCTTGCGCAAGACGTGCTCACTCCCGGTGCCGCTGACCTGTGGGGCGATGTTATGAAGCGTCAGCCTATGCCGTTGCCTTTGTATTCCACATACCCAGCGAATATTAATGACAACTAATGATCTAGTATTTGCGCATGCGTGAGGAGATTCTTAAAGGTCTGAAAGATACTGCGCCGGTAGCCTTAGGACTCGTACCGCTTGGACTCGCGTTCGGAATCCTGATTGTGCAAACCGGCTACGACTGGTGGTGGGCGCCCATCTTTTCCACCGTTATTTATGCGGGTTCGATGGAGTTCCTCGCCATCAATATGGTTACGGCAGGCACCAGTGCAATTGCCTCGTTGGTCACTGGTTTCATGGTTAACTTCCGCCATATTTTCTACGGGCTTACATTCCCACGAGATAACATCCACGGCCGTCTGGGCCGCGCTTATGCCACTTATGCGCTAACCGACGAGGCCTATGCCATCGTTTCCTCCAAGCCTAAGGATGAGGAAGTTAGCGGCCCACGCATCCTTACTATTCAGGGTCTGATTCAGTCCTCCTGGGTGTGCAGCGGAATCGTCGGCGCTCTTGCTGGCCAGGTTATCCCCGCGGATATCAAGGGCCTCGAATTCGCCCTCGTGGCGCTCTTCGTTGTCCTGACCATGGATGCCTTCCAAAACAACAAGGATTACTCTCTGCCGCTTTCCGCAGCAGTGTGTGGCATTCTTTCCGCGGTGCTGTTTCCGGGGCAGGTTCTCATGGTCGCACTGGCAGCCTATTTCTTGCTGCTGTTGATGCGTCACTTCTCTCCACGTCTTGATACCGCAATGATTTTGCGAAGGGGTGAGCGTTAATGCCAGCTGGCGTAAGTCTGTCCATGGTAGCGGCGGTGTTGCTGCCAATCTGCGTTGTTACTCTGCTGTTGCGTGAGCTGCCCTTTTCCTTCATCAAGGCGCTGAAAGGCAGCCAGTTCATCGGCCTGCTCGGCATGACGATGCCGGTGGGCGTTATGACCGTCCTGGTGGTTTATACCGTCTATGGACAAAAAGAAGCGCCCGGCGGAATCCTCGCCGCCTTGATTGGTGTGGTGATTACTGCCGGGCTGCACTGGTGGCGAAAGAGCTCCGCTTTCTCGATCTTCGGCGGGACTGTCGCCTATGTGCTTTTAGTTAACTTCGTCTTCTAACGCTTCTACCTCGAAGCGTCTTATAGATCTCCGTAGAGCGCCAAAGCCTCGGTCCACAGTGCCGTGAAATCCTCTTCGGAGACATGCTCCGCGCTGATATTCGGGTAATTGTCGTAGGTGTTTGGATGCGGCACCGTGGATTGCGGGATGTCGGCGTTTCCCACCGATTTATTTGGGGTGGCGGCGCCTGCCACGGCGTCGTTTGGCGCGAGCGCAATCATGCGCAGCATGGTGCAGGTCTCGGCGTCTACTTCTTCCATTTCCGCTACGTGAATGGCGGAACCGACGCCCGGGACCTCCATGGTAGTGCGGATGTACATCAGGGTGCTCATGACTGCCCAGCATACCGGGCGGCCAGCCAGGAGCAGATCATTAGCTGAACCTGGTGGTAAATCATCAGCGGCAGGATTAAAAGCCCCAATGAGGTCCCACCCGCCGCGAAGATAACTGACGCCATGGGCAGCCCGGTGGCGAGAGACTTCTTGGAACCACAGAATTCGATGGCGATGACGTCCTCGCGCCCGAACCCGATGTGGGAGCTAATGATGCGCGTTAGCCACAGCATGAAGGCCACCATAGCGATGGAAAGCGCCACGAGGGACACCAGCTCCCAGATCTTGATTGAGCCCCAGATGCCGTCGACCACTCCCTTGGAGAAGGCGCCATAAACCACCATCGCGATCGAACCACGGTCGACGATCTTTGTGCCTTTGTTAGCGGCAAAGTCCTTTACCCAGCGACGCGTGAGTTGACCTAAAACGAAAGGTGCAAGCAGAAGCAGACTGATCTCCAGGAAGACTCCCCCGTCTACCGATATGCCATCTCCCGCGCCCATCAGCGCCATGACTAACAAAGGAGTTAGGACGACTCCGACTAGGTTTGAGGCCGAGGCAGACACGATGGCTCCCGCGACATTTCCTTTCGCCACCGAGGTAAAGGCCACCGAGGATTGCACTGTTGATGGCACCAGCGTTAGGAACAGGATTCCCAGATACATGTCCTGTGAAATGAATGCCGTAAGTGGGCGAAGTGCTAATCCCAGCAACGGATAGGCCACGAAAGTAAAAGCCAAGATCGTTAAATGTAAGCGCCAATTTTTCAGCCCTGCCAGTGCTTCCGCAGTAGAAAGACGAGCACCGTAGAGGAAGAACAGCAGCGCAATAGCGATGTTCGTTAACGAGTCGAAGACTGCGGCAAATTCTCCTCTGGCCGGGAAAATAATAGCGACTATTACCGCGGAGACGATGAGCAAGATGAGCGGATCTATCTTCTTGAGGCGCGAAGTCATGAGCAAATCTTATCGGTAGCATGTGAGCATGACTAAGCTATTTACTCCGCTGACCTTGCGCGGCGTCGAGTTTCCCAACCGCGTGTGGATGCCGCCGATTGGATCTTTGATCGTCCAGCTTGGAATGTCGAGGAGACCGTCAGCCTTGCCGTGCAGCTGCGTGAACGTGGGGTCGACCTGATTGACGTATCTACCGGCGGCAACGCGCATGCCGATATTCCGGTTGGACCTGAATATCAGGTGGACTATGCCACTAAGGTCCGTGAAGCGGGCCTGCCGGTTTCGGCGGTTGGCCTCATTACTGAGCCGCAGCACGCCGAAGAAATTCTTGCTGCCGATCGAGCCGATGTCATTGAGGTTGGCCGTGCCGCATTAAAGGACCCCCTATTGGCCGCGACGCGCTGCCGAAGAACTCGGTTCACCGTTGGAGGCGCTCCCCTCCTATAGCCGCGCTCGGTGATTGCGTCTTAGTGTTTCGGCGTTATTAAGCAAAAGAGCGAGTGTTTCACGTGAAACACTCGCTGTTTTTGGTGTTAAGCCGAGACGTTCTTAACCTTGTCGCCTTCGGTCTCAACGCCGTACTCGGTCAGTGGCTTACTGCCCGGACCATCAATGACGGAACCGTCTTCCAAGTTGTAAGAAGTGAAATGTGTGGTGCAGGTTGCCGTCATCTCCTCGATCTGGGTGATTAGGCTGCCCTGGTGTGGGCAAGTCTGCGAGTATGCTTTAAACTCACCCTTCTTGGGTTGCGCGAAGATGACCTTGTCTACGATGATGGCCGAGCCGACCGGAACCTCGGTGGCTGCGATTTCTGCGCTTGGTTCCTTACCGCATGCGGCAAGGTAGGCGCCCGCGAAGGTGGTTGCGGAGCCAAGAAGGAAGATGCGACGTGAACACTGAGTCATGTGTCTACCCTATCGCATTCTTTTGGACATTCGGTCAAGTTTCCTTTCGACGGGTGAGGC
This sequence comes from Corynebacterium simulans, assembly GCF_001586215.1. NCBI lineage: Bacteria > Bacillati > Actinomycetota > Actinomycetes > Mycobacteriales > Corynebacteriaceae > Corynebacterium > Corynebacterium simulans. The sequence continues at coordinate 1,490,397 of NZ_CP014634.1, forward strand.
CAAGTCTTGGAGTAAACAAATTCTTTACACTCCCCATTTTCGGCTGACATAAGTTGCCAATGTTAAAGTCACCTATGACGATAAGTCTTTAGACTATCTGATTTGTTAATTAACATCACTGTGTCTTTATGAAACGCCATGAAAATAGCCCCCGCGGCGCGAGGGCTGAAGGCTTGCTAGGCGCGATCTGCTTGCTCGGCTGCCTTGCGGAGCGCGCCGAGATCTACCTCGGGTTCGGTGGAGCCGCATCCATCGTCGCCACAGTTGCAGCTGTCGCCGCAGCCCTCTTCTGCCTTGTGGGCTTCATCCCACAGGAAGGCTGCGCGGGAACCCATGTTGGATCCGATGGACAGTGCCAGGATGGAAATAACAAAAGTCAGGGCCGGGATGGTCCACATCCAGCCGCGTGCGGAGATCGCCACGACTCCGCCGAAGAGCAAAGAGACACCAGCCAGCATCCAGAATGGGCCAGCGATTGCATGAGCATTGTCCCAAGCTTCCTTAGTCTTGCGGATCTCTACCAGGCGGAGGCCCACGACACTATTACCGGGGAGCTTACGCGCGGTGGCGAGGCCGCCCACGATGAGGAATATGGCGGCGAGGGTAAAGAAGATGATGGCTATCGCGAGCATGTCCCCTAGTTTATCCCTGAATTTGCCAGAAGAAAATCCAGCTCTTCGTGGGTTCGCGGCGATTTTACGATGAGTGTGAAAAGCCGCTCGTTTGGTAACATTCTGCTCGTGTTGTGCCAAAGAAAACAGTCGTCACACGCACCACATAACAATGAAAAGAAAGCTAAATGAACCTCAAGAGTATTACTGGCTCTTTGCTCTTTAAGATCGTCGCCGCGATCATATTGGGCATTGCTGCCAGCTTCATTCTGCCGGAATGGGCCGCGCGCATCTTCGCCACGTTCAATGGGCTCTTCGGAAATTTCCTGGGCTTTTTCATCCCAGTTCTGATTTTCGCCCTCGTGGCGCCTGCGATTGCGGGGCTTGGTCGCGGCGCCGGCAAGTGGCTCGGAATGACGGTCGCACTCGCGTATGGCTCCACAATTCTCGCGGGCTTCATTGCCTATGGATTGTCAGTCGCGCTTTATCCAACGATGCTTGCGGGCCAGAACATCGATACCAACGTGTCCGATATTGAGGAAGGCGCGCTGCAGCCCTACTTCACCGTGGATATGCCGCCGCCATTTGAAGTAATGTCGGCGTTGCTTTTGTCCTTCTGTATCGGCGTCGCGATGACTGCGGTGAAATCCGACACTCTCTACGCGGTGACCAAAGAGCTGGAAGCCGTCGTAGTCAAGATCATCTGGGGATTCGTCGTTCCGCTTCTGCCGATCTACATCTTCGGCATGTTCTTGTCGCTGGGAATGAATGGCAATCTTGGCGACGTCCTCGTTGCCTTCTCGAAGGTGCTTATCCTCGCCGTCGTCATGACCATCGTGTACCTCCTCTTCCAGTACCTGGTCGCTGGTGCAATCGCGCGGAAGAATCCCTTCGTCGCGCTAAAGAATATGGCACCGGCCTATTTCACCGCGCTGGGTACCTCATCCTCGGCTGCCACGATTCCGGTCTCCCTAGAGTCCGCGCTCAAGAATGGCATCTCCCGTCCGGTGGCTGGTTTCGTCATTCCGCTCGGTGCAACCATCCACATCTCGGGCTCGATGATCAAGCTGACCCTGTACGCTTTCGCCATCGTCACGATGACGGGCATGGATGTTTCCTTTGGCGAGGCGGCAGGGTTCATCTTTCTTCTGGCCATCATGATGGTTGCTGCGCCTGGCGTCCCAGGCGGTGCGGTGATGGTTGCGGTGGGTCTTCTGCAGGCAAACATGGGCTTCGATGATTCCCTCGTGGCGCTTATGATTGCGGCATACATTGCCATCGACTCTGTCGGAACCGCAGCGAATGTCACGGGCGACGGTGCAATCGCGATGATTGTGGATCGCTTCGCGCGCGGCGAAATTGAGGGCCTTGACGAGCAATCCGCTTCCCCAGCCGAACAACAGTAAGAGTTGGTTTTATAGGCGCTTAATCCAAAACTAGGGCCCGAGGATAGTTCAGGTGAGAACTTTCCCTCGGGTCCTTTTCGTTTTGCTTACGTTCTAAGAACCTAGCTACGTTGCGCTGTTACCGCTTGGTTGCGGCCTTCATGGATGCGACGAAGTCGGTGATGTCTTGCTTAAGGGCATCGATATCAATGTCGGTTTCACGTGAAACGTGCTTCTCAATGATCTTGGTGATTGCGGAGCCGGTGATAGCGCCCGCTGCGCCGGCGGCGATGGCGTCGGCAACATGTTCTGGGGTGGAGATGCCGAAGCCGAGGAGAACCGGAGCGCCTTCGAAGCGTTTGACGTTGGCGACCACTTCGTCGAGGCCGCGGGTCTCTGAGGCTTTCTCCGTACCAGTCACGCCATCGCGGGAGATGGCATAGATGTAACCCTTGGAGTACTTAGCCACGCCTGCCAAGGTCTTCTCGCTCGCCTGTGCCGGTGCGATGAAGATTGGGTCGACGCCAGCCTTTTCCGCGGCCGCGACGAATGGGGCGCCTTCGCGCACCGGGACGTCGGGAAGCAGGATGCTATCTGCACCCGCATCGTGGAACTCCTGATAGAAGTTCTCGATGCCGCGGGTGAATGGGACGTTGCCGTAGATCAGCATGCCGATGGGAAGCTCCGGAAACTCGGAGCGAATCTGCTTGATCTGCTCAATTGCGGCATCGACGGTCGCGCCGTTGGCTAGCGCGCGGATGTGCGAGGCCTGAATCGTCGGGCCATCGGCAACTGGGTCGGAGAAAGGAACGCCCAACTCGAGGGCGTCGGCACCGCCGGCGACGGCCGCGCGGACGATCTCCAGAGCTACTTCCAGAGAGGGATCGCTCAGCATGATGAAAGGAACGAATGCTCCCTCGTCCTTGAGGGCGGCAAACAGGGTGTCGTAGTGGCTCATTAGTTTTCCTCCTTGAGGCGCAGCTGTGGGTTCTGCTCGAGGGTGTGACGGACATGGTCGATGTCTTTATCGCCGCGGCCAGAAAGGGATACGAGGATGGTGATGTCTTCTTCTTTACGCTTCAACGCGTAGGCCAGAGCGTGGGAAGATTCGAGGGCCGGGATGATGCCCTCTTTCTTGCTCAGTAGCTGAAAGGCTTCGAGTGCCTCGGCATCGGTGATGCCGACGTACTTAGCGCGGCCGGTCTTAGACAGGTGTGCGTGCTGTGGGCCGACGCCCGGGTAATCCAGGCCGGCGGATATGGAGTAAGACTCCTCTACTTGGCCGTCAGCATTGCGCATCAGATAGGAGCGCGCACCGTGGAGGATGCCTACCGTTCCGTTGTTGATGGTGGCGCCGTGCTTACCGGAGTCGAGGCCCTCGCCTCCTGGCTCAGCGCCAACTAGCTCGACTCCCTCGTCTTCGATGAAATCGGCAAACATGCCGATGGCATTGGAGCCGCCGCCGACACAGGCGACGACGAGGTCTGGCAGCGCGCCAGTCTGTTCGATCATCTGTGCCTTGGCCTCTTCAGAGATGACCTTGTGGAACTCGCGCACGATGGTTGGGAATGGGTGCGGGCCGGCGGCAGTACCGAGGAGATAGTGGGACTCGTGGAAGGTTGCGGTCCAATCACGCAGTGCTTCGTTAACGGCGTCCTTGAGGGTGCCGGAACCGGTGTCGACTGGGACGACTTTGGCGCCCATGAGTTCCATGCGGTAGACGTTGGGCTGCTGGCGCTCGACATCCTTGGCTCCCATGTAGACCACGCACTCAAGGTCGAGCAGCGCGCAAGCCAGTGCGGTGGCGGTGCCATGCTGGCCGGCGCCGGTCTCTGCGATGATGCGGGTCTTGCCCATGCGCTTGGCCAGCAGAGCTTGGCCGATTACTTGGTTCGTCTTGTGTGCACCACCGTGCACCAAGTCCTCACGTTTGAGGAAGATGCGGGCCTTGCCGCCTAGCTTGGTTGCCTCAGTCAGCGGAGTCGGGCGGCCGAGGTAATCCTTCAGGTAGCCGGCGAGATCCTCACGGAAGGAGGGATCGTTCTGGGCATCTACGAAGGCTTGCTCAAGCTGATCGAGAGCTGGGATGAGGGATTCTGGCACGAATTGCCCGCCGAATTCACCGAAGTAGGCTGGGAGCAAGGTTTCCCTGGTTTCTTGTGTTTCAGTCATGTTCTTTCCTGTGTTGGGGTGTTGTGAAGAAGTCAATTTAAGGATTTGTGTAGTTGCGGATGGTTTGGAAGGCGCGGGCGATAAGGCCAGAGTCCTTGCCGCGGGAGGTCTCCAATCCGGAGTTGAGGTCGAGGCCGGCGGTGCCGACGGCGAGCGCTTCTTTCAGATTTTCGAGGTTGAGTCCCCCAGCGAGGAGGGCCGGGACATCACGTGGAACCGTGGACCAATCGAAGGTCTGCCCCGTGCCGCCGCGGCCGGTGTCGAGGATGAGGAGATCCGCGTCTTCGGCAAGCGCCCGTGCCAAGTCCGGGGCATCCGGCGCCGTCATGTCGATGGCACGCCAGACAAAGTTCGAATGCTTGCGGGCCTCCGCGATGAGAGCGCGCTCGGCCTCGACGCTCCCCTGATATGGGGCATGCAACTGGATTGCCTGGATGCCGTCGAATGCAATCTTCGCGAAGTTGGACGTGCGGCGAGAGACGGCGATGTAACGCAGCCCCGGCTCGTGGCTGATGATCTGTTCCGCAGTTTCACGTGAAACATTGCGCGGAGAGTCCTCCTCGAAGATGAGTCCACCGTAGATGGCACCGGCCGCGCGGGCTGCCTGTGCCGCGGAAGGAGTACTGAGTCCGCAGACCTTGTTGTCGCCGTAGACGAGGCGGCGCGCGGCTAGGTCAATGTCCGGCTGGCTCGTCAGTTGAGAGCCGACGAGGAAAGCGTTGGCGTGGCCGCCGATGCGGCGCACCGTCTGGTTATCGCGGATGCCTGACTCGGAGACAATGATCTTGCCTTGCGGAACATATTCCGCGAGCTTTTCCGAACGCGTCAGGTCGATGCTCAGATCGTGGAGGTTCCGATTATTGATGCCGATGATGTCGACGCCGAAGGCGACGGCGCGGTCGACCTCCTCCTTGGTAATCGCCTCCGTCAGTACGTCCAGTCCTAAGGAATCGGCGAGCGTCTTCAGCTCCGCGTAGGTCTCGTCGTCGACGATGGACATCATTAACAAGATGGCGTCGGCGCCGTAGTAGCGTGCGGCATAAACTTGAATCGGGTCGACGATGAAGTCCTTGCACAGCACCGGCAGATGTGTGGACATCGCGACGGTCTGCAGATGATCATAATCGCCGCCGAACTTATCGGGCTCGCACAGTACCGAAATTGCCGAGGCATAGCGGGAGTAGATGCGCGCGATGGCACCCGGCTCGTAGTGCTCGCGAATAAGGCCGAGTGAAGGCGAAGAAGACTTGCACTCCATGATGAAACGATTGGTGCCATTCAGGGCGTCGTAAAGCGAATGCTCCGACTTCGGCAGGTTCGCCAGATCCACGTGGGCGATGCGCTCACGGATCTCCGCGAGGTGGGTGCGACGCCCCGCGACGATCCCCTCCAGCACCGTTGGCAGCTTAGGCATAGTTCGCCTCCTCGTGGGTGCGCAACCAATCGGCCACCTGGCCGGAGTCGATGATTTCCTTCGCGTGGGCGACGCCCTCGGCGATGGTTGCGGTTTTGCCGTAGAGATAGAACATCGCACCCGCCGCGGCGACGATGGCATCGCGGTGTGCGGGCTTGCCCTCCCCCGCGAAGACGTCGCGAAGCAGCTGCGCATTCTCCGCGCCGTCACCGCCGACGAGGTCCGCGAGCTCGTGGCGTTCAATGCCGAGGCTTTCTGGCGTGACGTCATATTCGGTGATCTCGCCATCCTTTAGCTCCCACACGTGGGTGGTGCCGTGGACAGCAATCTCATCGGTGCCCGCACCGTGGACCACTAACGCGCGAGTGCGGCCTAGCTCCTTGAAGACTTCCGCGATGAGGCGTCCCTGCGCGGGTTTGGCGATGCCCATGATCTGAAACTCCGGGCGACCCGGGGAAAGCAGTGGACCGAGGGTGTTGAAGATGGTGGAGATGCCGAGTGTTTTGCGCACCGGCTGCACGTGTGCCACCGCCGGGTTATAGGCCGGGGCGAAGAGTAAGGTGAAGTTGGACTCCTCAAATTGGCGCACGGCGCGCTCTGGATTGAGGTCTAGCGGAATGTTCAGTGCCTCAAGGACGTCGGCCGAGCCCGACTTGGAAGAAACCGAGCGGTTGCCGTGTTTAATCATCTTCACCCCATCGGAGGCTGCGACTAGCGACGCCGCGGTGGTGATGTTGATGGTATTCGCACCGTCACCACCAGTGCCCGCGGTGTCCATCAGGCCCTCGCCGGTGATCGGGAAAGGACGGCCGGCCTTCAGGAAGGCATGGGCGGCACCGGCGACGTCGGCAAGCGTCTCGCCCCTGGTGCGGATGTGGATGAGCAAAGCGGCGATGTGAATGTCGTCGTACTCGCCGACGGTCAGCGAAGTAAAGACCTTCCCGGCCTGTTCGAGGGTGGGTTCGGCGGTGTTCAAGTACTCCTGGAGGAGCTTCAGTGCGTTCTCGTCTTCCATTTAGTTGGCCTTTCCAAATATGTACTTCGCGGACAAATACTCGATGCAGCGTTCCAGCATGATGGGCCCGGTGGGACTAAGTACGGACTCTGGGTGGAATTGGACCCCAAAGGCCATCTGGTCCTCGGTCTCGGCCGCCATGACGACGTCTCCGATGGCGGTCTCGGTGGTAGCCAGCGCCCGCATTTCTGTAGGGATTTTCTTGCAGCCCAGGGAGTGATAGCGCGCCACTGGGACTTGGGTGCCGACGTAATCCGGATTGTCCGGCTCGGAGTCGACGGCGAGCCCGGTGAAGATGGGATGTTTCGCGCCAGCTTTAGTGAGGGTCATCCGGACCGACTTGCCGTGAACCGGGCCGCAGGGCTCGACGGTGCCGCCGTGGTGATCCAGCAGCGCTTGGAAGCCGAGGCAGATGCCAAACAACGGGATCTTCCCCAGCACGCTATCGATGAGTTCCGCCATGCAGCCGGCCTCGCGCGGGTGGCCCGGGCCTGGGGAGAGACAGACGATGTCGGGTTCCGCAGCCAGGATTTCTTCAACCGAGACGGTATTGCGGAAGATGGTCGTGCGGTAGCCGGCGAGTGCGTCGACCAAGTTGTAGACGAAGGAATCGTGGTTATCGATGAGCACCACGTGCGGGGAATGAGTCACCGGACAACCTCCAGTTTTGCGTTATGAGCGAGTGCGATGGCGTGCAGCACGGCATAGGCCTTGTGCAAGGTTTCATCGGCTTCGGCCTGCGGCACGGAATCGCGGACAACGCCGGCGCCAGCCTGAACCACCGCTACCCCGCCTTTCACGTAGGCGGAGCGGATGACGATGCAGTTATCCATGGAGCCATCGCCCTTCAGGTATCCCACTGCCCCGCCGTAGGAACCGCGGCGCGTTTTCTCGGTTTCGCGGATGAGTTCCATCGCGCGAAGCTTCGGGGCGCCGGTGAGAGTGCCCATGTTCATGCATGCGCGATAGGCGTCGAGGGCGTCGTAGTCCTCGTGGAGGGTGGCGGTTACACGTGAAACCAAGTGCATCACGCGGGAGTAGCGATCCACCTGGAGGAGCTCGGCGACCTTGCGGGTCTGTGGGACGGCCACGCGCGCGAGATCGTTGCGGGCCAGATCCACGAGCATCGTGTGCTCGGCAACTTCCTTGTTATCCGTGCGCATTTCGAGCTCATTGCGGATGTCGAGTTCGTGGTTGATGCTGCCATCCTTGTTGAGCCCGCGCGGCCGAGTGCCGGCGATGGGATAAAGCTGAACCTCACGGCTGGCGGCGTCGAACTTTAGGTTGGATTCTGGTGAGGCGCCGAAAAGTTCGTAGTCCGCGCCGCGCACGTAGAACATATATGGCGAAGGGTTCGTCTCGCGCAGTTGGCGGTAGGCGGCGAAGGCGTCGGGGCAATCGAGGGAAAATGCGCGGGATGGCACCACTTGGTAGATGTCCCCCGCAGTCACGTTATTTTGTAACTGTGACACAATTGCGCGGAACTTGGAGTTGGGCATCGAAGCTTCCGCAACGAGGCGATCTCGGTCCGGCGCGGGTTCTATCGCTTGCGGCTCGATGGATGCGAGCTCTGCCAAGCTTGCCGACGCCGCGTCCTCACTCAGATCGACCGCATGCAACGCGGCGGTCTCTGCGGCGTGGTCGATGGTGAGGAGAGTCTGTGCGACGACGAACTCATAATCCGGATAATCGTTCGGCCCCTCCCCTACGGCCGGGAGCTTCTCGAAGGTCTCGAGATAGTCATAAGCAAAGCCGCCTCCGACGAATGGAAGGGCGCCATCCGGCGTGGAGTATCCGGCATCTAATTGAAGGGCACGAAGTACGGCGGCGGTCGAAACGTCGCGGAGGCGCTCGCGCTCGTCGCTCTTCGCGGAAAGGCTAAAGGCGAACGCCTCGCCATCGAAGTACTCGCCAAGCTGATCCTTGAGGCGCTCCATCATTGCCTCGCCCACTTTAGTTAGTGGCGTGGCTGTGACACGCTGTCCCCGGCAGGTAACTTTCAGTGCGGCCTGGAGAATTGCGATGCAATTGAGGTTCTTTTTCGACTCGATGTCGGCGGCTTCAAGGAGGAGGCTATCCTTCGGCTGCGCGAGCCGTTGGAAAAGCAGGGATGCATCCTGCTCATAAGGTATCGCTCGGGAGGCGGTATGGAAGACCGTTCCGGAGGTAGGGGTTGGTGGCATTCGTGGTGGCCTTTCGCGGCTAAATGTTGTCTGTAGCTTTTAAAGTTTTGAAGCTTTAGATTCGCGCCGCGTGCGCCGTGGTGGTTATAAAACCACGAAAGGCCCGCATAGCGCGAGCCTAAATCTTCTGGGTTCGAGTGAACCGGCCCGCAGTTACGCGAGCCACCACCAGTTCTGGGATTTATTGGTCAGAAGTTGCATGAGACACACCTTAGCATGAGTGTGTGCTACGTGTGTGGTTTCGAGCACATTTTATGCACGAACAAAATGAATGCTCCGATGTACGGTTGCGACCATGGGCACACTTGAATCCAAACTCGCACCACTTCAGGAACAGTACTCGGAACAACTAGCCAAGCGCCGTGAGGAAGCGGCCGAGACCTTCAAGCGTTTCATGGAAGTTCACGGCGACGATGAGAAGCTGAAGAAGCACAAGACATGGCAAGCGCCATATGTCGACGCCTTCGCCCATGAGGTCGCTCCGAAGCTCAGTGTCGATGAGGTTGAGCTCGTGCTCGGCCAATCGCTGGTGGAATACCACGGCAGCGATTGGCTCGTGGTTGGAGAGGACGATGGCGAGCCAGTCCTCGCTATCTTCGATCCGGGCCGCCGTAGCGCTGCCGTTCCCCGCAACTACGCCCGCGAAATCGTGGAAGGAAATTGTCCCAAGTTCTTCGGCCTCGACTGGGTCCAGGTCTGGGACTTTGAGCCGGATGCTCCGGAATATGCTCCGGGCAAGCCCATAGCGGTGATGGAACAAATCGTATTGAGTGCCGCTTTCTATCGCGCGTTGAAGCACCCAGAAGAATCTTCTAGCGAGGTCTTGGATAAGGTCCTTCCAGAATTTGAAGCTGCCGATCTCCGCGAGAAGGGAGCGGAGCTGAACCGCCAGCCGCTCGCGGAGCGTCTGGAAGCGCTCCTGGCTAAGCACTCCTAGGCGCTGCTAACGCTTAACGCCCCGCGTAGTGTTTCACGTGAAACACTACGCGGGGCGTTGTTTGTGGCTGCTATTTAGAGCTGTTGCTTACTTGGTTGGCAACAGCGCCTTGTTGAAGTAAGCCTCGACAGCCGCGGCGTCGTCAAGCGGCAGGACCGCGCCGACGTATTGGTCTGGGCGGACGATGATAACGGCGCCGTCGCGGGAGATTCCGCGGGCCTGGAAGATGTCGCGCTCTTCGGGCAGGGCGTTGAATACGTTCTCCCAATTGGGGATATGGAACTTGCCGTTGAACGGGCGGAAGAGACGCGGGGCGTCCAAGATCTCGTAATCGTGGTGGTTGGTCTGCTGGTAGATGGCCTTGACGTCGAAGTAGGTGTTCTCGTCGGCGTCAGCGGGAGTGAACTTGGCCAGAACCTCTTTCATCCGCTCGGCCCAGGCGCTGAACTTGGATTCCTCGCCGGCCTTCGGGGCGTCGGCAAAAGCGTAGATGCGGTAGCGGCCGTCTGCGAAATGCTGGTGGCCCAGGTGCTGCTGAACTGCGTCGCAGCGGCGGAGAACCTCAAAGGACTTAAAGCGCTTGCCCACCGGGAAGCCAGTGGCCAGTTCTTGATGCTGGGTGTCGCCGACGATGATGTTCTCCTCGTACTGGGTCATCATGCCGGCGGCGAATTCCTCGGCGGCGACGTAGTACTTCTCCACCGCGCATGGATCCTCGAGTTCCTCCGGCGGGGTGGCCATAAGGGTGGACCATTCCTTATCGAAGTTGATGAGGTTCTGTGCGGCTGGCTGGCGCTCGCCATGGTAGGTGCTCAGCAGCTCCTCCGGCGCGCGGCCATCCAAGACGTGACCAAGCTTCCAGCCGATGTTGAAACCATCCTGCATGGAAACGTTCATACCCTGGCCCGCCTTCGCGGAGTGGGTGTGGCAAGCATCGCCGGTGAGGAAGACGCGCGGGGAATCGTTGTTGTCATCAAAGGCATCGACTAGGCGGTGGCCTACTTCGTAGACGGAGTGCCAAGCCACCATCTTCACATCGATGAAGTAAGGAGAGTAGATCTCGTTGGCCTTCTCAATGATCTTCTCGATTGGCGTCTCGCGGATCTTGCCGTTGTCACCTTCTGGGACGACGCCCAAGTCGACGTAGATGCGGCAGAGGTAGCCGCCCTCGCGCGGGATGTGGAGGATCGAGCCAGCCTTGGAGTGGATGGCACACTTGGTGCGCCAATCTGGGAAGTCGGTATCGACCACGACGTCCATGACACCCCACGCGTGGTTGGCCTGATCGCCGTTTAAGCAACGGCCAATAGACTTGCGCACGCGGGACTTGGCGCCGTCCGAGCCAACGACGTACTTGGCGTGGACCGTGCGGGGATTGCCGTTCTCATCTTCGAGCTTGACGGCAACGGGGTATTCGCCCTCCCCTACCTCGAGCTCGATGAACTTCCAGCCATAGTCCGGTTCGATGCGGCCCGGGGCGCGGTGGGCAAAGCGGGCGAAGTAATCCAGAACGCGGGCCTGGTTGACGATGAGGTGTGGGAACTCGGAGATGCCACCCTCGTCATCGACGGGGCGGGCGCCGCGGATAATGTGCTCGCGGTTTTCTGGATCCGGGTTCCAGAAGGACATCTCGGTGATCTCGTAGGCTTCTTCGGTGATTTCCTTGGCAAAGCCGAAAGCCTGGAAAGTCTCCACGGAACGGGACTGGATGCCGTCTGCCTGGCCCAGGATGAGGCGGTGCGGGCGGCGCTCGATGATGCGAGTGTTGACGCTCGGGAACATTGCCAGCTGTGCAGCCGTGATCATGCCCGCCGGCCCGGAGCCTACGATGAGGACGTCCATGGTGTCTGGCAGTTCGCTGGCGCGGTCGACGCCGTAACCTGCGGGCTCGAGGACGCGGGGGTCTTGGGAAACATAACCATTGTGGTGGAACTGCACTGTGATCTCCTTGTTGGCCAAGATGAAGTGGATGGGATGCAGGTGACTTAACTCAATGCATTTAGGGAGTGTGATCTAAGTCCTATGTGCGGAATCATATATGATGCCGCAGTTTTCTACAATGAGCATTCAGATTTGCGTGGAAACGCTGGGGATTTACTTGCTGAAGATGAAGTGCCCGCGCGCTTGCGCGGCTTCGTGCTCTGGGCCAAGAGGGATTCCCTTGCGCTCACGGAGGATGAAGGTGCACACGAGGCCAACCAGCGAAGCCGTGACTAGATAGCCGGATACCGCGAAGGTGGTGCCCGTTGCTTCGACCAGGGAAGCCGCAATCATCGGGGCGAAAGCTCCGCCTAGGACCGAGCCGAGGGCGTAGGTGATGGAAACGCCCGTGGCGCGAATGGATGCCGGGAAAAGCTCGGCATACATGGCGGACTGGGCGCCGTAGGTCAGGCCCAGGCCAAAGGTTAGCGAGGTCAGTGCCAGATAGAGCAGCTTGAGATCGCCAGTGTTGACCAGAGGGAAAAGCGCTGCGGCGCCGAGCGTCTGAGCGATAAAGCCGATGAGATAAGTCGCGCGGCGACCAATTCGATCGGAGATGGCACCGGCAAACAACGTAAAAAGTGCCCAGGTAAACGCGGAAAGCGTGACGGCATTCAGGACGTCGCCGCGCGCGAGCGCAACCGGACCGTCCGGGTCGGTCGCGTACTTCTGGATGTAGCCGCCCGTGGTCATGTAGCCCACGGTGCCATTGCCTGCGAAAACCAGTGCTGCGGTGAAGACTAGTGGGAAAAACTTCTTGAACAGAACGGCGAAAGGATGTGGCGTTTCTTCCTCTTGGCGCTCGGCGATTTCCTCGAAGACTGGGGATTCGTCAACGCCCATGCGGATTAGGTAACCCACCAAAACCAGAACGAAGGAAAGCAGGAACGGTACACGCCAACCCCAGGCCATGAAGGCGTCGCCAGGCGCGATGGTGTTCATGATTGAAAGAACTCCGGAAGAAAGCAGCAGGCCAGCCGGCACGCCCACCTGGGGTCCGGCGCCATAGAGCCCGCGCTTATCGACGGGTGCGTGCTCCACCGCCATCAGCACCGCACTGCCCCACTCGCCGCCTGCGGAAATTCCTTGGATGATGCGCAGGGCAATGAGCAGGATCGGCGCCCAAACGCCAGCGCTATCGAAGGTGGGCAGGACGCCGATTAGCGTGGTGGCGCCGCCCATGGCAAAGAGGGTGACCATGAGAACCACGCGACGGCCAAGGCGGTCGGCGAAGTGGCCGGCGAGGAAAGCGCCGATTGGGCGGAAGAGGAAGGAAAGGCCAACCGTAAGGAAGGAGATGATGGTGGCCAGGCCGCCTTCCAGCGGGCCGAACATGAGCTTGTTGAATACGAGGCCAGCTACTGCGGCGTAGAGGAAGTAGTCGTACCACTCGATGGCGGTACCGATGGTGGTCGCGGCGACAACACGGCGGCGTTCGGCCGTCGTGATTGTCGGGGCGGCAGTTGCTTGCGACATGTTTTCCCTTTCTAGTTGTGGCTTGTCGTATACCTAACCACTTATTGTGAGTTGAACCACTTGCGGCGTTGGTAGGGATAATATACGATTTGGGCAAACATTTGAGAGAAAAGAAGGATTTTTCATGGCTGTACCCCAATTTCTGCCTGAGAAACCGGGCAAGATTATTGCCGTGCACGTGGCTTTTGAGTCCCGTGCCGCTCAACGTGGTCGCTGGCCCAAGACCCCGAGTTACTTCCTGAAGGCGACCAGTACCCTGGCGGAATCCGGCGGCGTCGTCGAGCGTCCGGCGGGCACTGAGCTGTTGGCGTTTGAGGGCGAGATTGCGCTCATCATTGGCAAGCCGGCTCGCAATGTCACCTTGGATGAGGCTTGGGGTCATGTTGCCTATGTAACTGCGTCCAATGACCTGGGGCTTTATGATTATCGCGCGCAGGATAAGGGATCTAATACCCGTTCCAAGTCCCGCGATGGTTATACGCCGATTGGGCCCATGCTTATCGACGCCCAGAAGATCGACCCCGCCTCGTTGCGCCTGCGCACCTGGGTTAATGGCGAGCTGGCGCAGGAGGGTACCTCGTCTGAGAAGGACCTCATCTTCCCTCTCGCGCAATTTGTCGCGGACCTCTCCCAGCACATGACTCTGGAGACTGGCGATATCATCCTGACGGGCACCCCGGCGGGCTCCACCGTGATCAAGCCCGGCGATGTCGTCGAGGTCGAGGTTGACGTACCGGGTGGCGAGACCTCCGGACGTCTTAAGACGGCAGTCGTAGAAATCCCGGCTTCCTTCGATTCAGCTCTGGGCAACCTGCCGAATGTTGATGACAAGCAGCGCGAGGATGCCTACGGCGACCGTGAGTCCGCTGGGCTTCCGCCGCTTCCCTCTTCCTCCTCTTCCGAACTTTCCGCGGAATTGAAACGGAAATTGGAGGAGGCGCCCACCGCCGGACTTTCGGCACAGTTACGAAATCGCGGCATCAACCAATCCGTTATCGAAGGCGTCTATCCACAGACTCCGGGCACCAAAATGGTGGGCGTCGCCCGCACCCTGCGCTTCGTTGCCGGGCGCGAAGATCTCTTCAAGAGCCACGGCGGCGGCTTCAACGAGCAGAAGAAAGTCTTCGACACCGTAAAGGAAGGCGAAGTAATCGTTATCGAGGCTCGCCAAGAGCCGGGGTCTGGCACCTTGGGCGACATCCTTGCACTGCGCGCGAAGACCCGCGGCGCGGCCGGTGTTGTCACTGATGGTGGTGTGCGCGACTACGAGGCGGTCCGTGAGATCGGCCTGCCCGTCTTCACCCAAGGCGCACACCCATGCGTGCTCGGCCGCAAGCACGTTCCGTGGGATAGCGACATTGCTGTTTCCTGTGGCAACGCCACCGTTATCCCGGGAGACATCATCGTCGGCGATGACGACGGCGTCATCGTCATCCCGCGCGAGCTGGCTGAGGAGGTAGCAGACGCTGCGCTTGCCAAGGAGCACGAGGATGAGTGGGTGGCCGAGCAGGTCAAGGCCGGTGCAAGCCTCGACGGCATGTTCCCGCCAAAGGGCGCCAACAAGGAGGCCTACCTCGCCTTCAAGAATGGGGGTGGTCAATGAGCCTCGCGGAGAGCAAATCCCAACAGGCCTATAACTGGATAAGCCAGCAGATCCGCACCCGCGGATACGAGCCAGGCCACCGCTTGGTTCTTACAACAATTGCAGAAGAACTCGATGTCAGCGTCGTGCCGGTGCGCGAGGCCATCAGGCAGCTCGAAGCCGAAGGGCTGGTTACCTACGAACGCAATGTGGGCGCGCGAGTAACCACCCACAACCGCGAGGCCTACTACGAATCCATGGAGATCGTGGCCACACTCGAGGCCCGGGCAACCGCCCAGTCCGCTCCCTTCCTCGAAGCCGCGGACGTCGCCAAGGCGCGAGAGCTTAATCAGCAGATGCGCGAGCTTGTTGTCACCCACGACCCAGACGAGTTCACCAAGCTCAACAAAGAATTTCATAGCGTGCTCTTTGCCAAGTGTCCCAACGAAAGGCTTGTAAAGCTGGTTTACGAGCAATGGGACCAACTGGAATATCACCGCGTTTCGACCTTCCGCTACATCCCGGAGCGGGCGTTGGACTCGGTGGAAGAACACGAAAAGCTAATCACCCTCATTGAGATCGGCGCCGAGGAAGCATACGTGGAAAAGGTTGCACGGGAACACCGCTTGCAAACCTCCCGGAGCTATCGGGCAAAAAACGCCGAAACAGACACTGCAAACGCAACCTAGATACCCAGACTTAAAGGAGAACCCTAAAGCCATGAGCATCAACAACGACGCCGCGAAGCCAAACGACCTGCCAGAGAAGATCCTCCACTACATCGATGGTGAATTCGTTGCCTCTATTGATGGCGACGAGTTCGAGGTACTCGATCCGGTAACCAACCAGAACTACATCAAGGCCGCCTCCGGCAAGCCGGCCGACATCGACAAAGCCGTTGCTGCCGCCAAGGCTGCCTTTGAGCGCGGCGAGTGGTCCAAGGCTCTCCCCCGCGAGCGCGCTCGCGTCCTCAACAAAATCGCAGACATCGTCGAGACCCGCGCAGACAAGCTGGCTGCTTGGGAGTCCTTCGACTCCGGCCTGCCAATCACCCAGGCCAATGGCCAGGCCAAGCGCGCGGCGGAGAACTTCCGCTTCTTCGCTGACCTCATCGTTGCGCAGGCCGACGACGCCTACAAGGTTCCGGGCCGCCAGATCAACTACGTCAACCGCAAGCCAATCGGCGTCGCAGGTCTTATCACCCCGTGGAACACTCCTTTCATGCTGGAGTCCTGGAAGCTCGCCCCTGCTATCGCCACTGGTAACTCCGTTGTCCTGAAGCCGGCTGAGTTCACCCCGCTTTCCGCACAGCTGTGGGCAGGCATCTTTGAGGAGGCTGGCCTCCCGAAGGGCGTCTTCAACCTAGTCAACGGCTTCGGCGAGGAAGGCTACGCGGGCGACCCACTGGTCAAGCACCCAGACGTCCCGCTGATCTCCTTTACCGGCGAGTCCCGCACCGGTCAGATTATTTTCGGAAACGCGGCACCGCACCTGAAGGGTCTGTCGATGGAGCTGGGCGGCAAGTCCCCTGCCATTGTCTTCTCCGACGCGGACCTCGACACCGCAATCGACGCCTGTATCTTCGGCGTGTTCTCCCTGAATGGCGAGCGCTGCACCGCCGGCTCGCGCATCCTCGTCCAGCGCGACATTTACGATGAATTCGTTGAGCGTTACACGGCCGTCGCCAAGCGCGTAAAGGTGGGCCTGCCTTCCGATCCGAAGACCGAGGTTGGCGCCCTGGTTCACCCAGAGCACTACGAGAAGGTCACCTCCTACATCGAGATCGGCAAGCAGGAAGCAAAGCTGGCAGCCGGCGGCGAGCGCCCAGAGGGCTTTGAAGAGGGCAACTTTGTGCAACCGACCGTCTTCGTTGACGTCGACCCATCCGCCCGCATCTTCCAGGAAGAAATCTTCGGCCCAGTCGTTGCCATCACCCCGTTCGACACCGACGAGGAAGCGCTCGAGCTGGCCAACAACACCAAGTACGGTCTGGCCGCATATGTCTGGACCTCCGACCTCAAGCGTGCGCACAACTTCGCACAGAACGTTGAGGCTGGCATGGTCTGGCTGAACTCGAATAACGTCCGCGACCTACGTACCCCATTCGGCGGCGTGAAGGCTTCCGGCCTGGGCCATGAGGGTGGCTACCGTTCCATCGACTTCTACACCGACCAGCAGGCAGTCCACATCAACCTCGATAAGGTTCACAACCCGGTCTTCGGCAAGCAGGACTAAATCCTTTTTCTCTCACCTACTTTTCACCCAAGGAGCACATCATGACCAACGTTCAAGCACCGGATATCCTGCGTTGCGCCTACATGGAGATCGTTGTCACCGATCTTGAGGCTTCCCGTAAGTTCTACGTGGATACCTTAGGCCTCGTCGTGACCGAGGAAGATGACAACGCAATCTACCTGCGCACCTACGAGGAGTTCATCCACCATAACCTGGTGCTGCGCAAGGGCCCTGTTCCGGCAGTGGCGGCCTTCTCCTACCGCGTGCGTAGCCCCGAAGATCTGGACCGTGCTGAGGAGTTTTACAAGGCCCGCGGCTGCGAGGTTCGTCGCAACAAGGACGGCTTTGTCAAGGGCATCGGCGATTCCGTTCGTGTGCAGGATCCGCTCGGTTTCCCGTACGAGTTCTTCTACGAGGTAGAGCACCGCGAGCGTCTGGCGTGGAGCTATGACGCTCATATCCCGGGCGCGTTGGTTCGCTTGGATCACTTCAATCAGATCACCCCGGATGTTCCGAAGGCCGTGGATTACATGGAGGATCTTGGCTTCCGTATCACTGAGGATATCCGCGATGAACAGGGCACCGTCTATGCCGCATGGATGCGCCGTAAGCCGACCGTCCACGACACCGCAATGACCGGTGGTGACGGCCCGCGCATGCACCACATCGCGTTCGCTACCCACGAGAAGCACAACATCATCGCCATCTGCGACAAGCTTGGCGCTCTCCGCGAGTCTGACGCTATCGAGCGCGGCCCAGGCCGTCACGGTGTTTCCAATGCCTACTACCTCTACTTGCGCGACCCGGATGGTCACCGCGTGGAGATCTACACCCAGGATTACTACACCGGCGACCCAGACAACCCGGTTGTCACCTGGGACGTCCACGACAACCAGCGTCGCGACTGGTGGGGTACCCCGGTTGTTCCTTCTTGGTACCGCGACGGCTCCACCGTCCTCGACCTCGATGGCAATCCGGTTCCGCTGGTCGAGCGCACCGATGAGTCCGAGATGGCGCAGACCATCGGCGCGGATGGCTTCTCCTACACCCGCAAGGAAGATTCCGAGGAGATGCCGGAGTGGAAGCAGGGCGAGTTCAAGCTCGGCAACCAGCTCTAAAGCTCTCATGGATGCTGGACTGTGATTTCAAGGTTGATTAAAACCCAGAAATGCGGTCCAGCTTTTCTGCATGTTTCACGTGAAACAACGAACTAAGGAATTCGACAATGTTAGATAGCAAGCAACATATAGCCATCGCGGATGAGCTGGCGCAGGCCGAGCGCGACCGCACGATGATTCCTCTGCTGAGCACTCGTTTCCCGGACATGGGTGTGGAGGATTCTTATGCCATCCAGGGTGAGTGGGTAAAGCGCGGCATCGCCGGTGGGCGGCGCCTCGTTGGCCGCAAGATTGGTCTGACCTCCAAGGTGATGCAGGAGGCAACCGGTATTACCGAACCGGACTACGGTGCCATCTTTGCGGACCAGGTCTATGAGAACGGATCCGCTATCGAGCACGCGCAGTTCTCGAACGTGCGCATCGAGGTGGAGCTCGCCTTTGTTCTCAAGGAGGACCTGGCGGGGCCTAACTGCAGCATCTTTGACGTGCTCCGCGCGACCGATTACGTGGTGCCAGCCTTGGAGATCCTCTCCTCCCGCATTGAGATGAAGGGCCGCACCATCGTGGACACCATCTCTGACAACGCGGCGCTCGGTGCGATGGTTTATGGCGGCAACCCAGTCCGTCCCGAAGACGTTGACCTCCGTTGGGTCTCCGCCCTCCTCTATCGCAATGAATCCATCGAAGACACCGGCGTCGCCGCGGCGGTGCTCAACCATCCGGCGATGGGCGTCGCCTGGCTGGCGAACAAGCTGCATGCCCACGGCGACACTTTGAAGAAGGGCGACATCATCCTCGCCGGCTCCTTCACCAAGCCGATGTGGGTGGAGCCGGGCGATGCCGTCCACGCCGATTACGGAAAGTTGGGAGCAATCACATGCCGATTCCAGTAGAACTTCCGCCAACCTTCACGCGCGCGCTTGACGACGCCCCCTTGATCGGCGCCTGGATCTGCTCCGGCTCCCAGGTGGCGGCGGAGATTGTTGCTTCCGCCGGTTTCGATTGGCTGCTCATTGATGGCGAGCACTCCCCTTATAGCTTGGAGACCATCGCAGAATTGCTTCGGGCCACAGATGTGTATGGGCCAACCCGCATGGTGCGTGTTCCGGTTAATGATACCGCACTTATCAAGCAATACCTAGATGTTGGTGCCCAGAATCTGATGGTGCCTATGGTCGATACTGCAGCCGAGGCCGAGAAGGCTGTAGCGGCAATGTATTACCCACCGCGCGGTGTGCGCGGCGTCGGCAGTGCGTTGGCTCGTTCTTCCCGCTGGAATGGTGTGGAGGGGTATTTGCAGAAGGCCGCTGAGACCGTCAGCCTGACCGTGCAGATTGAGTCCTTCACCGCTGTGGAGAACGCGGCGGAGATCGCGGCAGTCGATGGTGTTGACCAAGTATTTGTCGGCCCATCGGATTTGGCGGCCTCAATGGGGCTGCTGGGACAGCAGACTCACCCAGACGTGCTGGACGCAGTGCAGCGTACTTTCGATGCGGTCCGTGCCGCGGGCAAGCCGGTGGGCGTCAACGCTTTCAATCTGGAGCAGGCGCAGCGTTATCTTGACGCAGGTGCGTCGTTTGCACTGGTAGGAGCTGATGTCCAGCTGTTGTCCGGTGCGGCGCGTACGCTGGCGGACAAATTCTCGAAGAAAGGTTAGCAACTTTTATGACTATCAATGTTGAGCAACTGTTGGCCAAGGTTCCGACCGGCCTGCTGATTAACGGGCAGTGGCGCGATGCTGCGTCAGGTGAGACCTTCGACGTGGAGAATCCCGCCACCGGCGAGGTACTAGCCACATTGGCTTCGGGTAACTCGGAGGATGCCGTGGCCGCACTGGATGCCGCCTGTGCCGTCCAGGACGAGTGGGCGCGCACAACCCCGCGCGAGCGTTCTAACATCCTGCGTCGTGCCTTCGAGCTTGTTACCGAGCGCAAGGATGAATTCGCTGCGTTGATGACCTTGGAAATGGGCAAGCCTCTGGCTGAGGCCTACGGTGAGGTCACTTATGGTGCGGAGTACCTGCGCTGGTTCTCTGAGGAAGCCGTGCGTGACTATGGCCGCAGCTTGCCCGCACCGGAGGGCACCCTTCAGATGGTGACCCGCCGTAAGCCGGTGGGCCCGTGCCTGCTTATCACCCCGTGGAACTTCCCACTCGCCATGGCCACCCGCAAGGTTGCGCCGGCGGTTGCTGCGGGCTGCACCATGGTGCTCAAGCCAGCGAAGCTGACTCCGCTGACCGCTCAGTACTTCGCCCAGACCATGATTGACGCGGGTCTTCCGGAGGGCGTTCTGAACGTCGTGGCGGGCAAGTCCGCTTCCGCCATTTCTGAGCCGGTCATGGCTGACTCGCGCCTCCGCAAGGTGTCTTTCACTGGCTCTACTCCGGTGGGTAAGACCTTGTTGAAGGCTGCTGCGGACAACGTTCTGCGCACCTCCATGGAGCTCGGCGGCAACGCGCCGTTCATTGTTTTCGAGGACGCAGACTTGGATCAAGCTGTAGCGGGTGCGATGGGCGCGAAGATGCGCAACATTGGTGAGGCCTGCACCGCAGCTAACCGCTTTATTGTGCACGAGTCCGTGGCCGAAGAGTTCGCACAGAAGTTTGCAGCCAAGATCTCTGAGCTCAAGGTGGGCAACGGTATGGACGAGGGCGTTACCTGTGGGCCGCTCATTGAGAAAAAGGCCCAGGACAACGTCGCCGCGCTCGTCGAAGACGCCGTCGCCAAGGGTGCCAAAGTTCTCGTCGGCGGCAGCCGTGGTGAGGGTGCTGGCTACTTCTACGAGCCGACCGTCCTGACCAATGTTTCACGTGAATCACGCGTGGCGCAGGAGGAGATCTTCGGACCGGTTGCGCCGATCCTTACCTTCAGCGATGAAGCCGAGGCCATCGAGCTGGCCAACGACACCGAGTATGGCCTGGCCTCCTATGTGTTCACGGAAGACTCCGACCGTATGTGGCGCCTGGGCGATGGCCTAGAGTTCGGCCTCATGGGCTTCAACGCCGGTGTCATCTCTAACGCCGCTGCCCCATTCGGTGGCGTCAAGCAGTCCGGCATGGGCCGCGAAGGCGGCGCCGAGGGCATCGAGGAGTACACCTCGCTGCAGTACATCGGTGTGCGTAACCCATACGCCAACCGATAAGGAATATAAGAAAAGCAGCCACTCCGATGGGGTGGCTGCTTTAGGTCTTAACGAGGGTCGCGCTCGCAACCAACGCCATCGCCATCACGATCAAACTTCGACATGAAGCCAGGATCGCCAGAGCGGATTGGGCGGCCAATGGAGTTCCACACGGCAGTGCAGTTTGCATAGCTGGCGGTGACGCGAGCAGGGGCGGGTGCCATCACGCGAGGTGGGGCTGGAGCTGGCCTAGCGGCGGGAGCGGGAGCTGGTGCCGGTGCTGGCGCAGGGGCGGGAGCTGGTGCTGGAGGATTCGGAATAATTCCAGGTAGCGGATTGGGGATCATGCGCTGTTGAACAGCCCAATAGACTCCGCCCGCGATGAGGCCGGCCAATGCGAGAGCGCCAACGACAGAGCCAACAATTACCCCGGTATTAGGTTCAGAGGACTGGGAGTTGGTGGCGGTATCTTGTTCGGCTGTAACGCTCGTTTCGGAGGCAACCGGAGCGTTAACTTCTTGTGCTTGCGCTGGAGAGATAGCGCCAAATGAGAGGGCCGCTGCAAGCAGTAGGCCAAGAGATTTCTTCTTCACAAATTTGTTATGCGACCACGCAGAGCCGTATGGAGGCTAAATGGGAGATTTACCCCCATCTAGAACTCTTAAAGGGATGGAGTGCGAAACGGGCGCGATAAGCGCTGGGAGAAAGTCCGAACTCAGCCTTGAAGATGCGCGAGAAATGCGAAGGATCGTGCAGGCCGTAGCGCGAGGCGATGGTGCCAATGGATTCCTTGGCATTTAAGGGGTTTGTTAGCTCCTCCCGTACTTTCTCTAGTCGGCGGCTGCGGATATAGGAGCCTACTGATAGGCCTTGTGCGGCGAAGCGGGAATGGAGATGACGCACGGATACGAAAAGCGCCGTGGCGATACTGCTTGGGGAAAGTTCTGCATCACCCAAATGCTGCTCGATATATGAGGTGGCCTGGTTGAATAACAAATTCTTCGAGTCAGAGGCGGTGTCGACTTCAGAAGAGAACACTGTGACCAACATGTTCAAGGCGGAGCGAACAAGGGCCGGGGCGTGCGGGCCTTCCAGCACGTCGAGGTTATTGGCCAGCTGCTCGAAAAGCGGCACTGCCACCTTGCCCAAGCCATGATCACGGGAAACTGGGCTCGCAGTTAGCTGCTGAATCTGCGCCGGTGTGAGGCTAAGTAGGCTCTGTGGAAAGTGAACGATAAGAGTGTGCTGCTCGACGGGATATTCAAGAACATAAGGCCGTTGAGTGACATACAGTGCTAAGTCACCGGGATGAAGCTCGCAGGTTCGGCCATCTTGCGCCATGGTGGAGCGGCCGGAAAGCTGGAGGCTGAGCTTGCAAAAGGGGGCGTCGGCAAGCGCTGCGTTTTCCCTTTTTACCGAATGGGGCGCGGTGCGCATGTCAAAGAGGGAGACCTCCCCCACCCTGGTGCTGGTGAGCTGAGCCCAAAAGGTGCTCGCCTCGGGTGCATGAACTTCCAGCTTGCCGAAGGTCTCCGAAGACGCCGCGCGCCAGGCCGCGAGGTCATAGTGCGAGGAAGGGTTGGGCATATAAGTACTATACAGTGACCTCAAGCACATTTTTGAACAAGTTTTGTGCGCTTAAAGTCAAGCGACAATATGTGTTGTGGGTAACAATAGTCAAAACTTTGCACACCTCGACTAAGGAGAATAAATGTCGCAGTTCGCCACGTATGAAGATCTTCTCGCAGCTGTTAGCGCTGAGGATGGCGTAGAAATCATCAACCCAGCCACCGAAGAGGTTGTGGGCGTCGCACCTGAAGGCAGTGTTGAGGAGCTCAATGCGGCGGTCGAGCGCGCGGTTCACGCGCAGAAGTCCTTTGCAAAGCTCAGCGACTCTGAGCGCTGTGACCTCCTGCTCAAGGCTGCGGACGCCATTGAGGCTTCCGCGGAGCCACTGGTGGAGCTGCTCTCCCGCGAGCAGGGCAAGCCGCTGAACGGCCCGAATGCTCGCTTCGAGGTTGGTGCGTGCTCCGCGTGGCTGCGCGCGACGGCGTCCTTCGAGTCCCCTGATTACACCGCTGTCGATGATGACATCACCGCGACGGTGCACTACCGTCCGCTCGGCGTCGTCGGTGCGATTGGCCCGTGGAACTGGCCGATGATGATCACCATTTGGCAGATTGCCCCGGCCCTACGCATGGGTAATGCCGTGGTGGTTAAGCCTTCCGAGTACACCCCGCTGTCCGTCCTGGCGCTCATCAAGGTCTTTAATTCCGTGCTTCCGGAAGGCGTCCTGCAGGTTGTCACCGGTGACGGCGCGGTAGGCGCAGCGCTGACCACTCACGCGGACATCGACAAGATCATGTTCACCGGCTCCACTGCGACCGGCAAGAAGATCGTCGAGTCCTCTGCCGCGAACCTGCAGCGCCTCACCCTTGAGCTCGGCGGTAACGATGCGGGCATCGTGCTTGACGACGCCGACCCAGCCGCCATCGCCGGCGACCTTTTCTGGGGCGCGTTCATCAACACTGGACAGACCTGCGCGGCAATGAAGCGCCTGTACGTGCCGGAATCGCTTTACGACGCCGTCTGCGAAGCCCTCGTCGAGGTAGCCAAAGCCTCGCCGATGGGTGTGGGCTTGGAAGAAGAAAACGTGCTCGGCCCGCTGCAGAACAAGCAGCAGTTCGACATCGTGGACAAGCTGGTAAAGGCAGCGAAGGAGTCCGGAGCGCGCGTGCTGTTGGGCGGCGACCCTGACTATGACGCGCCGGGCCACTTCTACCCCACCACCCTGGTGGCAGATATCGACCCGGATAACCCGCTCGTCGTCGAGGAGCAGTTTGGCCCTGCTCTGCCGATCATCAAGTACACCGATTTGGACTGGGCAATCGAGCAGGCCAACAAGCTCGATGTCGGCCTTGGTTCCTCGGTGTGGTCCGCCGATCGCGAGCGTGCGCGTGAGGTTGCGGCGCGTCTCGAGGCTGGTACCACCTGGATTAACGGTCACGGCGGCGTCGACCCGCGCGTGCCATTCGGCGGCATCAAGTCTTCGGGCTACGGCGTGGAGTTCGGTACCGAAGGCCTCAAGGGCCTGGCCTACCCGCAGATTATCAACGGCTAAAACCGCCGTGGCGCTGCTATTCTAAGCGCCATGAGCACCGCCAACGTCCCGGAGATCGAGTACGCAGCCTTCGACGCAATGAAGGAGGTTGCGTCCTCGCTGAAAGCTGCCTACCTCACTCGGGCCGCTGAAGCAGGCAACGATGTTGAATCACAATGGTGGATTCGTCAGAATTGGCTGGTAGAGGACATAGTCAGTGGTGTTGATTCAACCGACATTGAAGCCATCCGCGCCGCTGCGGCTCTCTTTGCGCAGCGGCTTGAAGCCCTCTCCTCCGAGCACAAAGCGGCATAGCTTATGCTTTCCGCCGCTGATTTCCCCGTTGATCCACAAGTTATGGAGCAACGGCTAAAGACTCTGCAAGCCAGCTACTTTGGCCGATCGAATGCTCACAGTCCGTCTGTTCCAGAAGTCATTTATGTGGCGGGGCAGCCAGCGTCAGGCAAATCAACGGCTATTGAATCTGTAAAGAATGGTCACGCGGTCCTTGATTCCGATGAGGTTCGGAAGCTGCACCCCGCCCTCGACGAGATCATGGAGCGCGACCCCCTGCGCATGGACGTGCTCACCAATGGTCCGGTGCCCTATTGGATGTCCTCGCTGATTGAGTATGGCCGGCAGCACGGGCACTCCCTCATCATTGAGAACACGCTGTCCAACCCGGAATTCATCGCAGGAGAGATAGCCAAGTTTCGCTCCGCGGGTTTCCGCGTGAGGGTCGTGGGCTTGGCGGTGGCGCAGGAGGTCTCCAGGCTCGGTGTCGTCCAGCGCTACCTGGAGGCGCAGCGCGTGAGCCGCTACCCGCGCTGGACCAATGAGGTTTCCCATACGTCGGGCTTTAAGGCCATCGTCCCAGGGCTTCAAGCGATTGCCCCGCTTGTCGACGACCTCGAGATCCGCACCCGCGACGGCCGCACCTTGAGCGGTATCGAGGATATTGAAGCCGAGCGCGCAACCTGGTTCGACTCCCCCGCCATTCGTGCTGATTGGCTGGCCCGCTTCGACAGCTGCGACTTGAGTGGCCTTGAAGCGGAGAAGCTCACGCAAAACCTCGTGGCTGATGCAGAGCGTATCCGCAAACTTTAAGGCTGTGCCCGTGGAACTGCGCGCCCGGTAGGCGGTGAGAGCTTCGTGTCAAAGCGGCTGCTGGCGAGCTAGCGGTCTGCGAGGTCGAGCAGGCTGAGGATGTCGTCTGCGTGGAGTTTCGTTTCAATGTAACCTAAATGCGCTATGAATAGCGTATGACTACACGTGCTACTATTTACCTCCGTATCTCGTTAGATGCTGCCATGGACGGCCTCGCCATCGACCGGCAGCGTCAGGACTGCGAAGCCCTCGCCGAGTAACGCGGCTGGGACGTCGTGCATACCTACGTCGATCAATCGATCTCTGCATCAAAGAAGGACGTGGACCGTCCCGACTACGACGCGATGGTGGCGTCCTTTGAGCGCGGCGAGATCGACGCGATCATTTGCTGGGACCTCGACCGCCTCACACGACAGCCCGCGCAGCTCGAAGAGTGGATCGACAGGGCGGAAGAGCAGGGGCTGAAACTCGTCACCGCGAACGGTGATGCTGACCTTGCCACCGACGGCGGCAGAATGTACGCGCGTATCAAAGCAGCCGTGGCGCGCGGCGAGATCGAACGCAAAAGCATGCGCCAATCCCGTGCGCAACAGCAGCGCGCCGAGCAGGGCCGCTGGTACTCCGGCGGTGTGCGCCCGATCGGCTACACCTCCACCGGCGAGATCATCCCATCCGAAGCCGCCGCCGTGCTCGGTATGTTCCGCGCTGTCGAGAGGGGCAACTCCATGCGCGATATCGCACGCGCCTTATCTGGGGTCGATCAACCGGGCTTGCCGGACATTCCGACCACGCCGCGCCATATGCACACCGTGGTCACAGAGCGCAACGCACGCCGTCGCGCTGCTGGCCAGGAAGAAAAGTCGGTTCCCGACGCGCAGCCCTGGGCCTACACGTCGTTGCACTCGATCCTGCGCAACCCCGTGTATGCCGGCTACTCCACGTATAAGAAGGCCAAGCGCAAAGGCGTGAAGAACAAATACCGCCGTGTCACGCATATCGTCCGCGACCCCGATACCGGCGAGCCGGTGAAAGGGCAGTGGGAGCCGATCGTCACACCCGATCTGTGGTGGCGTGTGCAAAACGTGCTCGATGATCCCGACCGGCTGACAAACAAGGAGCGCCGGAACACTCGCCGCCATCTTGGCTCGGGCCTGTATGTCTGCGACGAGTGCGGCAACCCCGTGCACACGCATGCCGACCGCTACCGCTGCGCGGCCTGTGGCTTAGTGCGCACTCATAGCGTCGATGATTTTGTGCTCGCCGTGATCCGCGCCCGCCTTGGCCGTGACGACCTAGCAGACCTGTTGCCAACTGCGGATGACGACGAGGTCGACGCCATCGACGACGAACTCGCTGAGCTTCGCGCAAAGCTCGCCCGCGTCCAGGCTGACTACGACGAGGAGCTTATCGAGGCCCGTGACCTCAAGCGCGCGCGAAACCGTTATGAGCCGCAGATCGAGAAACTCGAAACGCGCCGTGCCCGCCTTGCTGGCGCATCGGCGCTGCTCGACACAACCGGCTACGCCTCGCCCGTGGACGCCTTCGACAACGCAGAGCTTGCCGTGCAGCGTCGAGTCATTAACACCCTGTGCCAGGTGCGCCTGCGCCGTGGCGTGCGCGGCACCAAGACCTTCAACCCTGAATCGGTGCAGATCGTGTGGAACTAGGTTGCAGTGTGTGGCACATCAACAATCGCGCGCATGTGCTGCGCCTTAGGGGCGGCCTAAGCAAGCGCACGACACCGTGCGCTTGCGGCGTGCGAAACTAGGCAGGAGTTTCGCGCAGCTGACGTTGGCGAGGATGACGTCAGAAGAGAGCAAGGACGAAAGGGCGTGTTGCGGGCAACCCCACTCCGTACGGGGTGAATCCAAGACATAGCGGACCAAGGACAACCACCGCCCTCCCGAGCCTAAGGCCCGTGAAAAGTACCAATAAAATTAGAAAACTGGTTCTATTCCCATTTATATTCACTTAGGGTAGCCTTCCTTTTGAGGCAATCCCGCCTCATTTCCTCTCTCAAAGGAGACTGTTATGACCCCCAAAAAAGCGCACTCGGCAGTTTGCAGCGCTGCTGATTGCCTCTGCTCTGAGCGTTTCCGTATCTAACTCAGCCGTTGCTTCCGCAGAAGAATTCCAAGACCACGGCGCCAAGGGAGGCTTTGCTTCCGGTGTGATGGCCGAGCTACTCGGCGAGGCAGCACCAGCCTTCACAACCTACTGGGCATCTGTCGGCCGGAAAGTTCGCTACCCTGCAGGTGGCGGTACCTGGGAGTACGGATTCTGGGACGCTAAGGCGCGTTCTTATTTCACCGTGAATCGGTGCCATACTTCGACTGTGATCGTCAACGACAGAAGGCAACAAAGCATCGACACCCGCGGCGGCCAGAAGTCGATCGCCGAGCTTTGGGCAACGAATTTGCCGGGCACTAAGGACAGCTACTACTACAACTTCTGCTAGAACTCATGCGTATTCGACCCCTAGTACTTGGGCTTTTGAGCCTACTTCTTGCTGCAGTCATCGCGACTACTGGGTGGCTGCTGACAGCCCTGGTTGACTCCACCAAGCCCTTGTCCTTAGGGGTCGAATCAACCTTTAGTCTTGACTACGTCGAGCCTAAGACTTCACTCGCGGAGGAACTTGAGTCAGACTACGCACCGACGGTAATCCGTAACTCACTGGTTTCATTGGCCGAGCAGAACGGCTACTCCATCTACCGGCTGACTGGCACCGATGACGCAAGCGGGACTTCCCACGAGGTTTTCATCCCGCTGGAGGAAAATTATCCAGCACCGGAACGCATTCCCCGGCTCAACCGGCCGGATGCCTTGAGCCAAGCGGCCAGTGAGCTTGGGTCGCTGGATTACCACGGTGACTACGTCTTGGTTCCCAAAGCAACGGGTGGCAATGCGAACCACTTCTACGAATCGGCCAGGAATGACGGGCTCAGGCTAAGCGAAAAGACGCAGTTCCTTCACCTCATCCAATCGGTCGTATTCCGCCTGCCCGCGTTGGTGGCGATCCTGTTTCTATTTGTCGTTTCCCTTTTTGCCCTGGTATTTGTTCTTCGGGTTTCCGGTCTTAGATTGGCAGCGCTGCGCACAATAAATGGAGGGCACCGCAGTCAAAAAGGCAATTCGCGGCAATGGACCTTTGTCATCCTCCCGCACCTAGTTCTCATTGGCCTTGCGAGTACATTCCTCGCCCGCCAAGGGAGCTATTCTTTTGCCCTCCTGTTCCTCAGGTTCTACGCCGCCGGGATAGGCTTGGCCCTGGCTACCACCGGTTTGGCCGTAGCCGTCACCGCCCCATTGTTGCGCCGCGCAGTAGCGCTGCTGGGGCAGCGTGCCCCCGCAGAGAAGGCGGCGGGAAAAGCGCTGAAAGTAATTTCGGTCTTTACCTGCGTGACCTTTGTAGCAGCGGGTCTTAGCTCAGCGGCTGCGCTCCGCTCCTACCAGCAGGAATCCGAGGCCCAGCAGACCTGGAAATCTCTCGCGGAGTTTGGAGCCTTGCATTTTTCAGCCAACTTCGACGGCCCTGCTGGCCGCGTGGAAGGAGGCGAGCTCTTGCCGCCCAGTGTGCAGCAGAACTTCCGCGACTTCGCGCTCAGCTGGGAACGGGAGCACGGGGCTGTCCTCAGCCATACTTTGCCGAAAGAAGGTACCGGTATGCCGGACTCCTGCCCCGTGGCACTTGCTAACCGCCAATGGCACGATCTGCAGGATTATCAGTTCCGTCCCGGAGACGACAACCACTCGGTCGACTATTCCGCAGCCCAAGAGCATTTCGCAGCTTCCGTGGATCTGTGGGCTCAGGAATCCGGCGACCTGCTCCTTAAATCTGCGCAAATTGGTCCGGTCAGTGCCGATCATGCGGTCGGATTCATTAGTGGAACAATGTCGGGGGAACTGGTTCCCGGCGATTGTTTTTACGTGCTTGAAACGGACGATCTATCCGGCTTCGACGCAGACTTCCTAAGCTCCACAGCTTCGAGTGAAAATTTGCTCTTCGCGGATTTCTCGGAACTGGGTCCAGAACTTACCGCTGCCGGCCTCGAAGGCTACGTGTACCCGGTACGCGCGGCCGATCGCGGTCTGGCCGAACTAGTAGCCAGCACGGCGCTGTTCTGGCTGAGTATCCTGAGCGTCCTCGGAGCTTTGCTCGCCACGCTTGCGGCCTTGATAGTCCAGGCGCGCATCCAGCTCCGAGTTCACCGTCGCCTCCTGGTACTCCTCCACAGCGCTGGGCAATCACCGGACAAAACGATGTGGCGACTATTCAAAAGCCAACTGGTCAGCCTGACAGTTGTCGTCATATTGTCCGTCCTGGCTCCGCTACTGCTTCCCAACCCGTTCCTCTACACCTTCACCGCGCTAAGCTGCCTTGTCTTAATCGTCTACCTCGGTTTTGTCCGTCTCAGTATTTCTCAGCACATGTCCGCCTCCCCTAGGAGTCACAATGTCATTGGCTAGCCCCAATCAGTCCCCCACTCTGCCGCCAGAGATTTCCACCTCTCATCTCTGTCTCGCCGCGGAGTCGACTTTTTCTGTGGGGCGCAGCACGCGGATGGTGAAGAAGTCCCTCGTGGAAAATGCAACGTTTTCCCTACCCGGGCCAGGCTTTGTCGCCATCTGTGGAGCCAGCGGTTCCGGAAAGACTTTGCTGCTCAACACCTTGGCCGGGCTCCTGCCGCCGGCGGACGGCCTCCTCCGGATAGACGGCGAGAATGCCTCCGCGTGGAAGATGAAGCGGAGGCGGAGGTTCTGGCGAGAACGCGCAGCGATAATCCACCAAGACCACGGAATCATTCCCGAACTAAGCTGCGAAGATAACCTCACCCTCGGGCTATCCAGGAAGCAATACTCCAAAGAAGAATTGCTGCACTCCCTCGGCGAAGTCGGTCTTGATGTCCCCTTCGACGGGCCGGCAGCTATTCTCAGCGGAGGCGAGCAGCAGCGGCTGGCCATCGCCCGAGCCCTGCTCCGCGGCGCGGCTTATGTGTTCGCTGACGAGCCGACCGCCTCCCTCGACCCCACAAACCGCGACCAAGTTATCGCGCTCCTGCGGCGAGCTGCGGACGGGGGCGCACTCGTTCTGGCCGCCACGCACGATGCCGCAGTTATTGCTGCCGCTGACAACACCTTGCGCATCAATGATCGCCAGGTCACAGTCTCCGGCTCTGCGCGGGATTAAATCGCGATGCCCGCGGCCTTGGCCACCTTCCGGTACCCGGCCGCATGGTCCGCGACGCTGGCGTGGGCGTTGAGTCCGCTGGGGTTGTCGAGCACGGGCCTGACCCCCGGAAAGTAGACACGTCGGGGGTTAGCTATGCTGCTTGGGTCAGCGTAGCTGATGTGAGTGCTTCGAAGTCATTGGGGGCTAGAAAGTTGCACCAGGAGTGCTGTCTGCGGGTGTTGTAGCGCATGCACCACCGGAAGACTTCTTGGCGACTGATGTCGAAGTGGTCGAGTTCAAGTTCAACGTGTAACGCGAGGCGCTAATGACGTTTCGCGTTATTGGGGGTAGGTTGAAGAGCGCTGTCTCTAACTCCGGTTTTCGTTCGGCCTCGGTCCATTCCGCTACCTCGTGTGAAGAATCTGCAAGCGTTATCGGGCCGTTGAACTATTAGGTTCACCCACAGTTCCCGTGCCTGCACGCATCGAGAAGGACCAGGTGGTGAACTCGAATGACTCGCCTGGTCCAACGTGTGTGTGCGCTCGGCGCGTGGTTTAACCCTTATAAGACTTGCCGGTCACAGCCTCAGCGTTTCGCTCGTGCAGCCCGCAGGCCGTTCAAGATCACGATGACTTCGGCGACTTCGTGTACTAACACGACGGCGGCCAGGCCCAGTACACCGCTGATCGCCAGTGGCATCAACACGATGATGATAGCCAGAGACAGCACGATGTTTTGGTTGATGATCCTGCTGCCTCGGCGGGCGTGCTGCAGCGCCTGCGGGATCAGCCGGAGGTCGTGGCCAGTGAAGGCGACGTCAGCGGACTCGATCGCGGCGTCAGAGCCGGTCGCTCCCATCGCAATGCCCACCGTTGCGCCCGCCAGTGCCGGCGCGTCGTTGATGCCGTCGCCGATCATCGCCGTCGGCGTCTTGGAGGAGAAATCGGCGACGATGCTTGCCTTGTCCTCCGGTCGCAGTTCGGCGCGCACGTCGTCGATTCCGGCGATTTCAGCCAGCGCCCGAGCGGTGCGAGTGTTATCACCGGTGAGCATGCTCACTTCCACGTCGTTGTCGTGCAGGGACTGCACGGCATCGGGCACCTCGGGCCGCAACTCGTCGCGCACCCCGATCGCCCCGGCGAGAGCGTCATCGACGGTGACTAGGACGCAGGTCTGGCCTTCGGACTCCATACGCTCAACGTCCGCCTTCAGTGGCCCGGCGTCGATCCATCGGGGGCTGCCGACCAGCACCCGTCGGCCTTCGACGGTGCCGCCGATGCCATGACCGGCTTCCTCGCTGATATCCAAGGCGGTGGGCGCTTCGGGCTCCGCTGCCACGATCGCCGCGGCGAGGGGGTGCGTCGATTGCTGCTCAACCGCCGCCGCGAAGGAAAGCACCTGCGCCCGATCGAATCCGTCTGCCGGGACCACTCCGGTAACCTCGGGCTGGTTGCGGGTAAGAGTTCCGGTCTTGTCTACCGCTAGGTGACGGATGCCGCCGAGTCGCTCGAACGCCGCGCCGGACTTGATGACTACTCCGAACTGGCTGGCCGCGCCGATCGCGGCCACGACCGTCAGCGGCACGGAGATTGCCAGCGCGCACGGCGACGCTGCGACCAGGACCACCAGCGCACGGGTGATCCAAGTCTCTGGGTCGCCCAACAGCGAGCCGATCACGCCGACCAGCACTGCCAGGATCATCACCCCGGGCACGAGGGGTTGGGCAGTTCGGTCGGCGATCCGGGCGCGGTCGCCCTTCTCCGCCTGCGCCTGCTCGACGAGGTCGACGAGTGTGGTCAGCGAGTTGTCCGTTCCAGCTGCGGTCGTCTCGACCTCCAGCACACCGGCGGAGTTGATCGCTCCCGCGGGTACCTCGTCGCCGGGCGCAACCTCCTCCGGAATGGATTCTCCGGTGATCGCTGAGGTGTCAAGGCTGGAGCGTCCGGACCGAATGATGCCGTCCGTGGCGATCCGCTCCCCGGGGCGTACGACCATTAGCTCGCCAACCTCAAGGTCCTTCGCAGCGACCTCGGCCGTCGTACCGTCGCGCAGGACGGTCGCGGTTTGCGGTACCAGCTTCAACAGTGCCCGCAGTCCGCCTTGGGCCCGGTCCATCGCCTTGTCTTCAAGCGCCTCGGCGATCGAGTACAGGAACGCCAGCGCCGCGGCCTCTCCGACGAAACCAAGGATCACCGCGCCGACAGCGCTGATCGTCATAAGCAAGCCAATGCCGAGCTTGCGCTTCGTGACAAGGTTCCGGATCGCTCCAGGTGCGAACGTGTAAGCGCCTAACAGCAGGCCAAGCCAATACAGTACCGTTGCGGGCGTCTCCAAGTCGGACCAGTCCAGCGCCAGTCCTGTAATGAGGGCTACGCCGGAGAAGATCGGTAGCAGTAGCTCGGGGTCCTTCCACCATGGCCGATCGAGCTCTTCGATCTCCGTGGCGGGTTCGTGTTCGCATCCACATGCTGAACTCATGCGTCCGTTCCTTTCTCGCCGCAGCCGGGCACCGAGCACTCAGTGTCGATGCAGGGGGCATTCTCGTCGACGGCCAGCGTCGCGTTGACCAGCGCTTCGAGCGCCGCCGCGAGGTGCGGATCGGCAATTTCGTAGCGGGTCTTACGGCCCTCCGGCTCAGCGACGACGATGCCGCAATCGCGTAGGCAGGACAGGTGGTTCGAGACGTTCGAGCGCGTCAGATCCAAGCTTTGCGAAATCTCGGCCGGGTAGGCCGGACCGTCGAGTAGGGTCATCAGGATTCGGGAACGCGTCGGATCAGCCATGGCCCGGCCGAGCCGGTTCATGACGTCGAGGCGTGAAGCAATAGTCAGCATGTACTGAACAATACAACGTGCGCTGAACTATTCAAAATGCACTGAACTGACGGTTGCGCGAAGGTCCAGCGACCTGCAGGAATTAGTCGATGGGATAGAAGATGACTGATCCTTTGTGGTTCGGCTGCCACCCAACGCGGGAGCGACGTGGGCGGCGAGGTTCTCAGAATCTTCACGTTGACGTCTACGCCATCCCGCAAAACCTTTACGTGTTTCCATGCGCCCATATGTTCTCTGTGTGCTGACGTAATTGCAGTTTTCTGATTGTTGCAGGCTAACGAGAAAGTAACTTTGCAACAACATACCGTGGAGTTCAAATTTAACGTGTAGCGTTATTGATGCTTCGCGTTATGGGGGATAGGGTGAAGCATGATCCAGTCGTTCGCTGACAAGGACACTGAGCGTCTGTGGAAGCTGCGCCAGCTTGGGTACGCGCAGACTCTTGATGAGTTACGGATTCCCCGGGAAACCGGCTCGAGGCGTTGAAAGGTGATCAGCGGGGTAAGTTCAGCATTTGAATCAACGACCAGTGGCGGATCTGTTTTCGGTGGTCCGCCGCGGGGCCAGAGGAGGTTGAGATCGTTGACTACCACTGACAAGCTCCCTCCGGTTCACCCCGGTGAGATCCTCATGGAGGACTTCCTTAAAGGAATGGGGATCACCCAGCACAAGCTCGCCGTCTCCATCGGCGTTCCGCCCCGCCGGATCAACGAAATTGTTCACGGTAAGCGCGCTGTAACCGCTGACACGGCCCTTCGTCTAGCGAAGTTTTTCGAGATGAGCCCCCAGTTCTGGCTCGGGTTACAGGCTCAATATGACTTGGACGTGGCGGAAGACAAGACCCTCTCGGAAATCGAGCGGATTCACCCGGTCCAAGCTGTCTCAGCGTAGCGGTTACCCGAACCAGGTCCGTCAGCGTGAGGATATGCACGCGGATGGTTCGAACTAGGGAATTTGGGGCCGCCGTCGCGTGGACTTGAGTTCCGAGCGCCGCTTTTTCGCTTCGAGACGGCGTCGTACCGAGCTCCGCGTCGGCTTGGTCCTGCGCCGCGGAGGAGGAGGCGGAGCGAGCGCCTCGCGCAAGAGGGCGGCCATGCGTTCGCGTGCCTCGGCGCGGTTGCGTACCTGTAATCGCTGGGTCGATGCGGTAACGGTAAGGACGGTGCCGTCTAGGCGGTGCTCGAGGTTGTGAAGGACGCGGCGACGCTGGGCGTCGGAAAGCGATGAGCACGTAGCGATATCGACGGAAAGCTGCACTTTGCTGTCCGTAGTATTGACGCCTTGGCCGCCTGGTCCCGACGACTTCGCGAACCGCTCCGTCAGGTCGGCGGCGACGATGACCAGACCCCCGGGGATCCCTGGGCCAGGCGCGATGGTCAGGTCGTTCATACCGCCCAGCTTAGTTAGAGTTGTTTCCGGATCAGACCCGCCGTGCGAGATCAGGGTAGTGTACGACCACTCCGTCACCGTCGACCTCCAACTCGACGTCGACTCCCCGTGTTCCGCTTTTGTATCGGACAGTTTCAGCATCGACGGAGCTGTAGTACTGGTCTGATGCGATCACCTGGAGGGACGGCATATCAATCCAAGCCATGATCAGCTGCGTTTTCGGAACCTGAGTCTCAAGCAGCGTCAAGCGACGAATAGGCATTGTGTTGGTGAGAGGGCACAGACCGAGATCGCAATCGAGTGCGGCTTTCAGGTCGGCTGACTGGACGATACCGGGGGAGGGCAGATCTTCAGGCTGGGCGCCCTCTTCATTGGTTTCCGCCGACCACACGCCTTGCTCGGACCTAAACAGCTCGAGGCTTCGCCCCCATCCGTCGCCTTCAACGTTCACCGACACACGTTCGGTCACCCAGTTCTCCGCGGCGCGCAGCTCCCACGTGGCCTCGTATCCATCGCCGTATTGCACTCCGGAAGCGGTCAAACCGGCTCCTAAAAAATGAACTGCGGCCTCGTTCCGGATGAGAGGAGTCTCGACATGCTCCCACTTATACGTGCGCTCCATGGTGAGGATTTTACAACGCTCGATGGTGCGAAAAGGCAGGTAGCTTTCGATTTGGACCGCGTACCGAGGAGGAGGCTTACCGGCAGAATGGTGTATTCAGTAAGTCCGCGACGCAGAAGAATCCCATGAATGAGAGCACGGCCCACACGGCCGTTGCCATCTGAAAATGGGTGAATCGTTTCGAATTGAGCGTGAGCAATCGCGGCTTGGATGAGAGCACCGTGCTAAGCGCCATCTAGGTAAAGGCACAGGTCTTCAACGAGGTCACGGACTAGGCGTGGGGGTGCTGGGATGAACTCGGCACCAATAGGTGTGTGGTTACCTCCTCCGATCCAGTTTTGAATAGTGTGAAGTCCAGTGGGAATAGAACCCTTCTCCCCCATCAACTCTCTTTGAAGCTTTTCAAGAAGCTCGATGGAGATTGTCGGTTCGGTGGCAAAGCTCTGCTCGATGGAACGCAGAACGGTAAGGTTACGGGCAACCTCTTCCGCGCCTTCCTTAAAGCCGCGGACTTCTTCTACTTGGGCGAGTTCCGCGAGGATAACCTTATCGACGTTGGGTGCAATACCCTCAATGCGTGAGGAAGAAATAGCTTCAGAACGCATGAGCAGGCGGG
Source organism: Corynebacterium simulans (assembly GCF_001586215.1). Lineage (NCBI taxonomy): Bacteria > Bacillati > Actinomycetota > Actinomycetes > Mycobacteriales > Corynebacteriaceae > Corynebacterium > Corynebacterium simulans. The sequence continues at coordinate 1,526,466 of NZ_CP014634.1, forward strand.
CCACAGACTCCAACTGGCCTGAAGCCGCATGGCGGTTGAGCCCCAAAATGTCTCGCTCGATACGCGCTGCCCGGCTGGTGAGTTCTGGGGAAAAGTCCACGCCTTACTAGCAAGATGGTCAGGGACATAGACCTAAAAAGGGCCTCCGGCCTTATCGCGCCGGGGAGTGCCGGAGCCTGATTCGGGGATCCAGCTCTCGGTAACGTAGTGAGGCTTGTAGAGGCTATCCATTCGTCAGACAGCAAATGAGTGGTTGGATAACTCTTATCCAACCACTCATTGCGGTTTATGCGCTAGATAAAGCTTAAACATACGGGGTTTCAGGGCCATAATTTGGCCTCAATGAGAATGTCAATGACACCTCAATGGGAAGATCAATGAGAACTCTTGTCATTGAAGAGGAATGAAGTTAGCATTGAGCCGTCATTGTTAACATTGAGGGCGGGTATTCATCGTGAACAATTGGTCCGAGAATCAGCTGAGAGAGCTATTGGCTGAGCTTGAGTTGCGCGGCGGTGATTCAACAACAGTCGAGGTCAAAACCGCTCAAGGGGGCATTCCGGACTCTCTACCGCAGACATTGTGCGCGTTCGCAAACATGCCGAGTGGCGGCCTTATCATTCTCGGTGTCAATGAGAAGGAAGGATTCATTGTCACTGGCATTGAGAATCCTTCGGAGATGGAGGCTGCTCTGGCCTCGCAGGCGCGTCATGCCATCACCCCTCCAGTCACAGTGCATACCGACAGTGTGGCAATAGATGGCACGCATGTCGTGATTGCGGAGGTTACGGGTCTTCCGATTATTGATAAGCCTGCTATCTACAGGGGAGAAGCGTATCTTCGAATGGCTGATGGGGACTACCGTATGAGTGCCTCGGAGCTGCGCATGATGGACGTGGCAAAGCTGCATGCCGAAGAGGCAGTGTCCTATGACACGACGATTGTGGAAGGCACGAGCCTTGCAGACCTAGATAGCGACGTGGTGCAAGATTTCTTGGTTCAGGCGCGGAAAAAGAATCGGCGACTATCGGGACTTACTCAAGATGAGGACGTCTTACGGGCGCTAGCGGTGACGACCGCGACTGGAGAGCTGACCCTTGCTGGCCTGTATGCGCTGGGTTTCTATCCCCAAGGACATTTTCCCTCCTTAGCAGTAACGGTGGCGCAAAGGCTACCAAATGGTTCGAAGCACGGGCGAGTGCTGGGGTTGGAGACCTTTGAGGGGCCCGTTCCGGTGCTGTTGAACTCGGTAATGGGATGGGTAAGGCAACGTTTAGCCGCCGTACGGCGATATCGAGAGGACGGATCAATGGTGGAAGTTCCTGAACTTCCCCTTCCGGCCATTCGAGAGGCCGTGGCTAATGCATTGGTGCACCGTGATCTTGGGCCAAATACGTTGGGTGCGGGTAAATCGATTGATGTCCGCCTACTACCGGACAAGATGGTTATCTCCAGTCCAGGAGGCCTACGGGATCTGACGGTTGAACAGCTCAAGTCGAGAGATCTGGCGCGCCAGGAGATTAACCAGCGGCTCTATAGACTGTGCCGATATCTCAAAGCAGACGATGGCTCTTTTGTTATTGAGGGCGAAGGCGGCGGCGTGCAGCTCATGCTGGATGCCGCGCGAGAGCAAGGACTACCGGAGCCTGACCTGATAGATTCTGGCGTGCAATTTACGGTGAAGATGTGGCGGCCGGACACTCGTGGAGAGGCCCGTATCTGGGAGCCACTACGCAAGGAGGAATCAGGCACCGGCCCGGAACGACGAGTGGATGCACCAGTGACCTTGGAACGCCTGGGTGTTAACGCCCCGCGCGTAGCGGAGGCGCTGCGTACGGCGGCACAACCGCTGTCTATCGGCGAAATAGAAACAGCCACAAACCTTACTCGAGCGCAGGTCCGATATGCGCTGAAGTCACTGGTGAAGGCACGATTCGTGCGTATGGATGGCACGCGCGGTTCACAAGCGACAACCTATGAATGGCTAGCTAACCGCGGGGCTGCAGGCGCTTGACCAGCTGATCGTGGTGGACTGCGGCAAGGCAGCCGGCGTCGACGACGCGCCGGGCTAGCTCCTTGTCCCCCATCTTGGCGGCAAAGGCCATGCCCATGGTGATGTCATGGTCGGGGCGGCCGATGAGCGTAATCTCATCGCCAGAAGTGATGCGGCCAGGCTCGATGATGCGCAGGTAGGAACCGCAATCGCCACGCTCAGTGAAGGACTTGAGCCAGCCGGGCTCGTCCATCCAGCCGGAGAAGGTGGCGCAGGGCGTGCGCGGAATGGAGACCTCGAGCACGCACTCCCCCACCTGAATCTGCTGGTTGATCAGCATATTCGGCCAGGAGATCCCCTCGGTGGTGAGGTTCTCCCCGAAGTAGCCATCACGCAGCACGCGGTTGAGCGTGCCCTCCCAGTAGTCGAGCTCCTCGCGGGCATAAGCGTAGACGGCCTTCTCGGCACCGCCGTGGTGGGCGTGGTCACCGATGGAATCCCCCACCACGCCGGAGCCGTCACCGTAGTTGGGCCCAGGTATCTCCAGGTCCAGGAAGGGGCGTGGCTGCTTATCGATGCCCGTGTACTCGTGTCGCCCATGCGGCTCGGGGCGGCGGACAGCGACGTTCGTGGAGATAACCTTCATGCTCACCTATTGTGGCACACCTCACGCGCTCACATGTCGCGATCGCGGAAGAGAGCTTCGGCCGTCACGAGGTCGTAGAAGAAGAGGCGGGGGGCGAGCGGCATGACGTCGGCAAGCATGGGCATGTCCTCCTTCAGCAGGGCGTTTTCTGGGATAGCGCCGTGCGCCACCGCGCGGGAGGCCAGCGCGAAGGCGTAGGAGATATACGGCATCCACGCGGCGGCGTTGAGCTCGTCGGCGGTGTTGCCGCTGCCAAAGGCGCTCAGCGCGATGAGCGTGTGGCTCACGGACATGTCCACGCCGGCTTCCTGAACAATCGAGGTCAGGGCCGTGGCATCCTTGCGCAGCTTCTCCACGGTGCCCAGGGCATCGAGCGGGCCGTTGTTGGCAAAGCATTCGCGCAGCGCGACGATGCGGGCGGCCTCGCTGGTGAGGTCATCTACCTCAGGCGAAGGGCTCGGTGTGGTGGCGGCCGCGAGCAGCATCGGGCGCGTCAGGCTGTCGACGCCCGAGGTGCGCGCTGTGGCGAGCTTTTCCGGCAGCGCGGCATCGGATGCGACGGCGCCCAAAAGGCCCGGGTAGTTATCCGTTGCTGGGTTATCGCTGGCGACGTCCATGTGGAACAAACGGGTGCGCACCAGGGAGCGAGCCTGCTGGTTAACGCTCACACCAGACTGGCCCAGTGCCTGCACGGCTGCGGCTGGGTCGAGGCGCAGATTGTCGATGATGCTGTCGAACATCGCCTGCAGGCGCGGATTCGGGCTGCGCTGCGAGAGCACGTGCAGGGAACGGAAAGCATCCCAGAGCTCGAGCGGGGTCCACTCCTTCGAGGCCAAGGCCGGCTCGGCGGCGTCGGTGCCCACTACGAGTGAGGCGCTCGACGGGCGCGCCGGGGCGGCGAGGTTGGAGGAAGCCTGTAGCTCGCGGACGTCGACAAGCAAAGTGCCCTCGAGCTCAGGAGCTTCGAAACCGGCCTCGTTTGGCTCAAGACGGGTTGGGGCAACGGTTGGGTTAGCCAAAGGCCACGCCCATCCCACGAGGTCAACGGGTTCTTCGAGGTTCTGCTCGATCTCGATGCCCTCCCCAATCAGGCCGCGGCTGGCCAATGGGGACTTGCGGACGGTAGCCAGCGCAGCATAGATGAGGCTCGAGGAAGCCGATGCCTCGTACTCCAGCACACGGCGCTCCATGCTGCGGCTCAGGTGCGCGGCGCGCTCCTTCTCAGGCAGCTCGGCGAGGTAATCCTCGTAGGACAGCGTGGACCACATGAGGAACAGCTCGCAGGAAGCCTGCTTGCGCACGGCGCTGACCAAAGCGCCATTCGGCACGGACAGGTTGCGCACCGGCTGAGTGGTGCGGGAGGTACGCGCGAGCTCCTTGATCTTTTGGCGGGAGTCGATGGTGACGAACTTCGCCAGCGGTAGCGGGCGCGGGGAATGGACGCTGAACTGGGCATCCTGGTCCAGTTGACCTGCCAGGATGACCGGCTTTTCGTAGTGGATGGTCGGCTCCAAGCCGATGCGTTTGACGCGGGTGAAAAGGGCCTCCGGGATGACGTCGAATTCCAGCTCGTAGCCGGCCTCGCTGGCCACTACCTCGCGGCGGGAAACCTCCGTCTCCTGGAAGGTGCGTGCCTTCTTATCCAGCACGATGGGCTTCTTCGGCGGCGAGGCGAGCAGGTAACCAAACGCGGAGTGCTTGCCCAAAGCATCGATGAAGCGGAAGTCGGTACCGCGCGGGCCCTCGTTCTTTGCGCGCATGTGCAGGCCCTCGGCCATGGAGATAAAGCGGACGTCGACAAGCGTGTCCTCGTGGTACAGCGAGACCTCGTAGCGGCCGACCCATGGATCCTCGTAGAGATCGGAGGGAAACGCCTCTGCCACGCCGGTGCCGAGGGTTTGCTCGGAGATCTCTTCCTGCTCGCCGTCGACAGGCGCATAGACCAAATCGAGGCGCCACTCCCCTTCTTGGTGCAGCGTTACCTTCGGCGAGTGCGTATAAATCGGCTCGCCGTCCAAGCCCTGCGCATTGGTCAAGGTCTTTACGGAAAAGTCCCACTCAAAGAACACTTGCTTATCGATGTCCACCGGCTCGCGCTGTGGCACCTCTACGCGCTGTGGCAGTGGACCAAACTCCCAGCCCGCCCAGATAGCTAGCGGCGTGGCATCCTCCAGGGTGCCCTGTGGGGCGAGCAGCGTGGACTGATCGTGGATGATAAACGGTGCATCGCTGCTGATGCCGGTGAAGTTAAACTCCGGTGCGAGTGGTTCCTCGCCGTCCATGAGGGTTACCTGGATGGACTTGAAGGGGCCGGGAATGCCCACGCGCAGACGCTCGCCGGCTTCGAAGACGCGGACGGAGTGTGGGCGATCGATGAAGTGGGATTCGACGCGCCACTGCGGTTGCTTCAGTTCGTGCTCCATGAGGTCTGGCAGCGCGATATCCAGGATGCGAGTCTTTGGGTCAAGGCTTAGGCGAGGGGCCTGTTCGAGATAAGAGGACTGTTCAATTGCCGTGGTTTCCAAGCACAGAGTCTCCGCATTCATTTGCCCCATATTAGGACAAATTGCAGCGTGTTGGTAGTGCGCTGGTAGCGGGCTGTGGCGGCTTGTACAAGGTCATGACGGTGTTGGGCTATGAACTGCACATTGAGCACGCCGGCTTAGCGACGCCTTCGCTGCCACCGCCGCGCGCGTCATCAGCGGTGAGCTGCACAGTGAGCGCATGCTTCTCGATGGCGTAACCGTCGGCGATTGCGTCCGTTAGCGTGGTGTACGAGTTGGTTCCTGTGATGGGCCCCGAGGACAATTAGGGCGACCATCATGGGTACCTGGCGTTCAAAGCGCTTGCCAAGGGCGTAGACGCGGAAATCGCCGGTGGACTCGACCAGTACGACCCGGAACTTATCGATGGCGTGCGCGTTCTCGGGATTGCCCAAGGAACCGCAGCACGCGACGAAGCAGCCTTTAGGCATGCGCGTAAGACCGGTCACCGCTTGCGCCGGCAAGACAACGCCTGACAGACGCAGCGATCATCAATGCTTACGAGCACGGCTACAACGTCGCATATACCCACGGCGGGGCAGGCCGCGACAACGAGATGCCACCCATGCGCGACCGCCAAACCATGGCAAGGCGCGTGCGTGGGTATGTCACCCTCTCCAAGAGTGATGCCTACAGCGGCTCTAACGCGCCAGGTCAAGCCACGAGCAGTGAGCGTAAAGCACTGGCCACTATGGGGCGCAGAGGCGGCAAGAAAGCAGAAGAACGCTGGAAAACAGACCCAGAAGGTGAGTACGTCCAAGTACGGCGTACAGCGTTGGAAGAAACGAACATCAAGCGTGCCACTGGAGGTCGTGCCACCGCTCGACAGATTGCCAACTACTTCGATGACACTCTGCTTCAGACTGGGAAGTATCCGTCTATTCCAGACACTATGAGAGAGTTTGGTGTCTCTAGACCAACGGTTAAGAGGGCGTTGAAAAACGCCTAAAGCAGCGCAGTTTTGTGCCGACTTGTGGACAGTCTTCCTTTTATGCCCATTTCCCATCTTGGCGTGCGTGAAAAAGGAGGAAATCCGCACCGATAGCTCGAGCTAAAGCTCCATCAGTATCAACATTGTCGCCAATAACTATGCTGTCCTCGATCACTAAACCGGAAGAGCCACTTAACCCTTATGTACCCTTTTGATAGATGCACTAATTTGGCCACAGTACCCGCATGGGTACTGTGGCCAAATTTTGGAAGACAGTTTAGCAAGATCCTATCACTTTTTATCAAGTGATTAATAGACTGCTAGCTCCAGTTAAAACACCGATCAGGCCGCTGCTCGACGAAAGGCTATATGGTTATTGGGCCAGAAAAAGTAGCAGATGGCTAGGAACGCTACGACTATTCGCCCAACCAAGCTAGGGAAGAAAGCTGTAATAGCTATCGTTGCAGCAAAGAGGAAAATGGAACGCACACGATGCATCCAAGGAGATACCGCTTTTTCACCCATGATCATGGAAATACCAAAAAGGATTGCTCCCAATATTGAATAGATCCACAAATATCCAGAATTGAAAAAGTGTTCAACTCCATGTTTCTCAATAATATCCGAGGGGAATATAGTGACAAAAGCCCACAGAGATTCTGGAAAGCGAATAAACTTTGGATCTTTATCCATCCGCATTAGTCATCCTCAATCTCTGCGGTAATTGGCGGAAATCCCCATTTAGAATACCAGGTAATACCTTTACCCTGCACGACCGCCCCTGTGATTTTAGCAGCAAGATCGATAAAATAAGCTGCCCCAAGAACACCGGCAGCGGCAGCAATAGCAGCTCCGATCGGCCCGCCTGTTACAGCACCCCAAGCAAAGAATGCCGCCTCAAGAGCAGCTGGCCCTTCCATTGCCGCTGCGGTAAGAGTTGCAGCCGCCCCAACCTTCAGATCGTTATTTGATATGTGGCCGAGCTTGTGATCATATGTAGTAACAATTTTTGGCTCGTTTTCCTGGTGCTGAACAATGCTTTCATCCTCAGCAAGCACTGAGTGGAAAAAACTGACATCTTTGTCTTCAAAACCATAGTCACTACGGAGCTGATCATCGTTGAGATCGGACTTGAGGTTACCCTCCTCGTCGTAATCAATATGTTCACCGACGCTACTAATTAGCTCAAGCTGCTTCTTCTCTTCAGGAGTGATCTCCTTAAGAGACCTATCAAATTGCTCTTCAGACCAAACAGGAGTTTTCTCTGCTTGTTCAACCGTTTCGGCAGAAGCTGCGGGGGCAATACCTGCAGTGATTAGAGACGCAACTGTCAGAAGCGTGACTCGATTCATGATAGAACCTTTCTGTATCGATAGGCGGACCAAAGCGATGGTACACACTACCCTGACATCCCGCTTCTCAGATGAGCCGCACCCTACAACATGTGGAATACTCTCGCTGGTGGAATGAGAATTGCGGGATTCCCAATGTCTCATAAATGAGAGTTCTCGCCTGTGAGCGAAAAGGCAGGCAAGTACAAAGGCCGCAAGCCCGCTCTTAGCCCGCAGCAAGTAGCAGAAATTAAACGGCGCGTATGGGCGGGGGAGTCTTCGGGGCGGAATTGTTTGTACATGTTGAGGTTCCTTGTCTTATGGTGTGGTCGTGCTGGTTCTATCAATCCAAACGGCAGCTTCCCAGTCAAGAGGGCAGGTGTATTTGCCGGTGGATTCCACCATTTGTCGGAGTCTGTGTTGGTAGTCGATGTATTTCTCGGAGGTTAGTGTTGACCAGGCGTTGGGCGCCACGGGGCGTGTGACACCTGCGCTGGCGGCTTCCTTGTAAACGTACTGATCGACAGGGACGTGCAGGTAAGGATAGAGGCGCTGCACATCGGGGTGGTCGAGGACGGCGAGGTATTTCAGCGTCATGTTCAGCCACTTTTGGGCTTGGCCGTAGTGGAAGGAGAACGGCCGGCTGCCATGCTCATGGTGTGCGAATTTGTCGCAGGTTGTACGACACCAGTGGTCGTGCTGGGCATCGAAGCTGGCTTGTGAGTCGATGGTGGCGAGATTATCGACGAAAGATTGAATCGAGGCAATCGTTGATCTCTTGAGTTCGGAGCGTGATTGGTGGGTGCCGAAACCGCGTAGGGTGCGTTGCAGATCAGCGTAGGCACGACGTGCGACACCGTGGATCGCCTGCTCGCTGGTGACGTTGGCTGTAGCGACCTTTGTGCCGAAGTAAAAAGCGATAAGGCTGCGACGTTGAATTTGGGTGTCCATAGCCGCATTCTTCCAAAAACGGGGCGCGACATCGCACGAATCGAAGATTTACTTGCCCCGTAAATGAGGTGATGACTCCTGCGGAGCAGCCGAGGGGGATACGGCGCTCGACGCAGGAGCTATCAGAGAGGGAGCATCGGGGATGGGGGATCGCGTCATGCCCCCTCACAAAGGAGAGTAAACCAAGCGGCATGTTTTCCCAGGGTAACTACTGAGATCCAGTCAACTTCACATAGTTGTCGAAAAGCAGCCCGGGCCTGACCCCAGAAAGTGGACACGTCCGGGGTTCAAGCCCGCGGTCGCGTGGCACGAAGCGCTTGATGCCCGGCTGTTTCGTGGTGATGGTTCAGTAACTAGTGACGGTGGTGGGGTGCACCCCATGAACGGTAGATTTGTTGAGTTTGATCCAGCTGCGGAGCTGCATGCTGCACATTCTGAGTTTCTCGACTCCCTGGCGTTGCTTGATACCCCAATTGAACGTGGACTCGCCTACTTCTGCTCTGCTAAACGTAGCCAGTTCCACTTCGACGGCAATAAGCGAACAGCCCGGCTTATGCCTTCTGGGATGCTCATGTTCGCGGGATACAGCGGATTGAATATCCCAAACGCCCGTCACCGCGAATTCAAAATTGCGCTCGATGAGCTATTTAGCACTGACGACGCCACCGCGCTGATGGACTTCCCCTATGACTGCCTGGAGGAGTCTTCGGGGTAAATACCGTTGTTGGTAAGGAAATACTGAAGCGTCCTGGGTTTAGTTCCGCTTCTTTTACGACCCTGTGTTGATGGGCTGGGTGAGATAGTACTCGGTTTCTACTTCCTGTGGGGTGGCGTAGTCCAATGCTTCGTGAAGCCGCTTAGTGTTCCACCAATGCACCCACCGCAAGGTGGCCAATTCGACTTCTCCGACCGACGTCCACGGACCTTGGGCATGAATCAGTTCCGCCTTGTAGAGACCATTGACGGTCTCAGCTAGAGCATTGTCATAAGAATCGCCGACTGTTCCCACACTCGGCCGGATTCCGGATTCCGCGAGAGCGGTGGAATACTTCAGTGACACGTACTGGCTGCCCCGATCGCTGTGGTGAATCAGCTGGTTTCCATGGATTCGCCCTGCAGTCGTTAACGCATGCTCCAAGGCCTCCATGGGTAGCGCATCGGTGCGCATCGTTGAGCGTGTAGCAACACCAACAATCTTTCGACTGTAGACATCCACGACAAACGCGGTGTAGGCGAATCCTGACAGGGTGCGAACGTAAGTAATGTCGGCAACCCACAGCCGGCCTGGTGCTTGTGCACGAAAGTCTCGCTGCACTAGGTCTGGGCGATGATCCGGTGTCTTCGGGCTGATCGTTGTCACGGGGGTTCGTCCACGTCTGCGGCCGCAAACACCTGCTAGCTTCATCAGACGTGCAGTCTTATCGCGACCAATATGAAAACCTTCACGGTTCATCGCGTGCCACATTTTGCGGATACCGTAAACCGAGAAATTCTCCGCATGCACACGCTGTATCTCTGGGATGAGAAGGCTATCGCTTAAGGCCCTTGCACTGGGAACACGTGTAGTGGCTTTGCGGTAGCCGCGTGAAGTGATGAATCCACGATCTGCTTGTTTGAGGACTCGGCAGATGGCCCCGGGCCCCAAACTGATCCTTATACGCGTCGATGTAAGAGATCATTTGGTCGTGGGTCGGCCTGGTTCCGCTGCGAAAAAAGCCGAAGCAGTCTTAAGAATCCCGTTTGCTCGCTTCAGCTCACGGTTTTCGCGGCGCAAACGCTTGAGCTCTTCTTCCATCGTTTCGCCGCCTGAAGCGCCAGAGTCATCACGTACTGAAGCGCTGTCACGGTACCAAGCCCGCAACGTATGGTGAGACACTCCAAGCAGCTCACCGACCTCCGTGTAGGCACGTTGCAGTGAGCAGGACTCCAGGCGGACCATTTCGATGATCTGATGGACCGCCTTCTCCTTGAACTCAACGGAATACTTTCTAGGCATAGTTCAATCCTTCCTTAGCTGAGGTAGGAACTAAACCCAGGACGCTTCATACCTCCGCGTGCGCGGAGAAGAGCCCGTAGTCGTGGAGGCTATGCACTATGGCCCGGAAATACCTCCGCGTGCGCGGAGAAGAGCGCTACAGCTTACAGGCTTCACCACCCGTATTGGAAATACCTCCGCGTGCGCGGAGAAGAGACACGGCCCCATCTTCCGAGCGGCGGGCCGTGGGAAATACCTCCGCGTGCGCGGAGAAGAGAGTCGGCCATGGTGACCCTAACGCTGGTTGTGGGAAATACCTCCGCGTGCGCGGAGAAGAGTTGTCCAATCTATTGGTTCCCCATGCCATTTAGGAAATACCTCCGCGTGCGCGGAGAAGAGGCGCCTGGAGTTAAACACCTTGGACCGTAATGGGAAATACCTCCGCGTGCGCGGAGAAGAGCGGCTCGTGGCCTACGTCTTCGATGATGAGGGGGAAATACCTCCGCGTGCGCGGAGAAGAGAACATCATCAACGGCCTGATTAATGGCATTAAGGAAATACCTCCGCGTGCGCGGAGAAGAGGGTGCCCGCGTGCTAGGCATGAAGGTGCCGGCGGAAATACCTCCGCGTGCGCGGAGAAGAGTGTTCTTCCGCCAGGCAGAAGACAACAAGGGTGGAAATACCTCCGCGTGCGCGGAGAAGAGTGGTACTGGGAGCACATGCCGGGCGGCGAGCCGGAAATACCTCCGCGTGCGCGGAGAAGAGGTATCCGCCACGGTGCGCGGCTATTCAACCCCGGAAATACCTCCGCGTGCGCGGAGAAGAGAAGCGCGGGGGCCGGTAGTCAGCTTCCTGGTAGGAAATACCTCCGCGTGCGCGGAGAAGAGCACGAACAAACATCAAAGGGGTGAAAAAGCCGGGAAATACCTCCGCGTGCGCGGAGAAGAGCTTCGTCGAAAGCTATGACCGAGGATTCATAGGAAATACCTCCGCGTGCGCGGAGAAGAGAAACACCAGGCCTATCACCTGATACAAAGATAGGAAATACCTCCGCGTGCGCGGAGAAGAGCCACGCTGGTTAACCGCCTGACCGTGGATGGTGGAAATACCTCCGCGTGCGCGGAGAAGAGGGTTGCGCGGTGGTGAGCGTGTGGCGCAGCTTGGAAATACCTCCGCGTGCGCGGAGAAGAGCGTGGGTGTAGGTGGTCTACCTGAAAGGCGGTGGAAATACCTCCGCGTGCGCGGAGAAGAGGAGTGATGGTGTTACAGCCGGGCGCATTTGCTGGAAATACCTCCGCGTGCGCGGAGAAGAGGCACACGCCTTACCGCCACCCCTCACACCCATGGAAATACCTCCGCGTGCGCGGAGAAGAGCACTTCATGATGATGTTCGCGGCGCGAGTCTGGGAAATACCTCCGCGTGCGCGGAGAAGAGATGGTGATAAGTGGCGTGTAGCCCATGGGCTAGGAAATACCTCCGCGTGCGCGGAGAAGAGGCAGCGATGTGCGCTAGAGCGCGGTGAAGCTTGGAAATACCTCCGCGTGCGCGGAGAAGAGGGTGGGCTGCCTTAAACGCCTTCGAGTTGAACGGAAATACCTCCGCGTGCGCGGAGAAGAGACGCTTAGGCGTGGTCTGGGTGGACATTCCTGGGAAATACCTCCGCGTGCGCGGAGAAGAGGCCTTCTTAGCAAAGTGCACCTTCACCAAGCCGGAAATACCTCCGCGTGCGCGGAGAAGAGAGCTCCATGAGGTAGGCGGATTCCGGTATCTCGGAAATACCTCCGCGTGCGCGGAGAAGAGGCCATGTAGTCGGCTAGGGCTGTGGTGAGCTCGGAAATACCTCCGCGTGCGCGGAGAAGAGCCCTTCTTGTGGACACGATTCCCGCTCTACCGAGAAATACCTCCGCGTGCGCGGAGAAGAGTCTTCCTGAACAGCAACTGAAGCGTCCTGGGTTTAGTTCCTACCTCAGCTAAGGAAGGATTGAACTATGCCTAGAAAGTATTCCGTTGAGTTCAAGGAGAAGGCGGTCCATCAGATCATCGAAATGGTCCGCCTGGAGTCCTGCTCACTGCAACGTGCCTACACGGAGGTCGGTGAGCTGCTTGGAGTGTCTCACCATACGTTGCGGGCTTGGTACCGTGACAGCGCTTCAGTACGTGATGACTCTGGCGCTTCAGGCGGCGAAACGATGGAAGAAGAGCTCAAGCGTTTGCGCCGCGAAAACCGTGAGCTGAAGCGAGCAAACGGGATTCTTAAGACTGCTTCGGCTTTTTTCGCAGCGGAACCAGGCCGACCCACGACCAAATGATCTCTTACATCGACGCGTATAAGGATCAGTTTGGGGCCCGGGGCCATCTGCCGAGTCCTCAAACAAGCAGATCGTGGATTCATCACTTCACGCGGCTACCGCAAAGCCACTACACGTGTTCCCAGTGCAAGGGCCTTAAGCGATAGCCTTCTCATCCCAGAGATACAGCGTGTGCATGCGGAGAATTTCTCGGTTTACGGTATCCGCAAAATGTGGCACGCGATGAACCGTGAAGGTTTTCATATTGGTCGCGATAAGACTGCACGTCTGATGAAGCTAGCAGGTGTTTGCGGCCGCAGACGTGGACGAACCCCCGTGACAACGATCAGCCCGAAGACACCGGATCATCGCCCAGACCTAGTGCAGCGAGACTTTCGTGCACAAGCACCAGGCCGGCTGTGGGTTGCCGACATTACTTACGTTCGCACCCTGTCAGGATTCGCCTACACCGCGTTTGTCGTGGATGTCTACAGTCGAAAGATTGTTGGTGTTGCTACACGCTCAACGATGCGCACCGATGCGCTACCCATGGAGGCCTTGGAGCATGCGTTAACGACTGCAGGGCGAATCCATGGAAACCAGCTGATTCACCACAGCGATCGGGGCAGCCAGTACGTGTCACTGAAGTATTCCACCGCTCTCGCGGAATCCGGAATCCGGCCGAGTGTGGGAACAGTCGGCGATTCTTATGACAATGCTCTAGCTGAGACCGTCAATGGTCTCTACAAGGCGGAACTGATTCATGCCCAAGGTCCGTGGACGTCGGTCGGAGAAGTCGAATTGGCCACCTTGCGGTGGGTGCATTGGTGGAACACTAAGCGGCTTCACGAAGCATTGGACTACGCCACCCCACAGGAAGTAGAAACCGAGTACTATCTCACCCAGCCCATCAACACAGGGTCGTAAAAGAAGCGGAACTAAACCCAGGACGCTTCATGTTGCGGTTTGCATGATATAAGTCGATTTCATACACCTTTATCCCACGGTAGTGCGCGCATAGATGCGCTGTGACTGTTACTTTCCTGCACGAGGATCTCACGTTTGCGAAAGACACGTCCGACGCGCATGCGGAATTAATGCTCGGCATACTCGGTAGCTTTGCGGAGTTTGAGCGGGCCATTATTCGTGAGCGCCAGGCGGAGGGTATCGCGCCGGCGAAAAAGGGGCGGCAAGTACAAGGGCCGTAAGCCCGCCCTAAGCCCGGGCCAGATAGCGGAGTTTAAGCAGTGCGTGCTGGCGGGGGTCGAAAGCCGCACTAGCGCGGGAATTCGGAGTCACCCGGCCTACCCCGTGTATCGGGCACTGGAAAACGCCTAAAGCGGCGCAAGGTGGGGGTAAATATGTGCAGACGTTGAAACTGCCACATGTTAGAACATATGTCACACCATATGCCTTTCCGTATAGTTCCGACCTGGCTTGGCTCACTGTGGTGTGACCGACTTAACTCTTGACGCGTAGACCTGCTGGTTTGGTGTTGGGGTTGGGTATTTTTCCGCACTAAGGGGTGGGGTGTGGGGCGGACGGTAGTGTGATCTTTTGTGAGCCCGTCTATCCGTACTGTGACGACTGCTTCTGGGGCTACAGCTGTCCAGGTAGTCACGAGCGAACACGTGGGCAATCGGATGTCGAAATCCGATCTCAAGGCGCGACCAATTTATGCCCGAACCGAGGGCTCGATTAATGCGCACCTCAATATCGTCATGGCAACACTCGCAGTAAGTCGAATGATGGAATCAGCAACCGGACGAAGCATTAAACGACTCGTGCGAACTTTCAAAAAGTATCGCAGTTTTGAACTCAGAGTCGAAGACACAACAATCCACGCGGCCACGCCACTACCAGCCGAAGTGCAAAACCTCGTCCACGCCATCACCGAACCCTGACTTCCGCACTAAAATGATCCAACTCAGGAGAAGCGCACGCGGATTAGCCTACGCCGGCCAGCAGAATTTCTACGAACTCCTTGCGCTTTTCTACATGGAAGTTGTGGCCCGAGTCAGCCTCGACTTTAACGGCACCGGCGGGAAGAGAATCCATGGCCCTGGCGGCGTCCTCATCACTGGCCGCAGCTTGAAGGATTTCCCCGTCGTATCGCGCTTGACAATGAATATAGGTAACTGGCGCTTGAATCGCCGCAAGTGTTGCTTCTTGATCAAACCCTTCGTTCCAGAGACCCGTAAAGAAGGCATCACCAAACGCTGGGTCATAATCCATGATGTACACCTGTGCCTCATTCATCTCGGGAGGCATGGTCCACAGAGCTATCGGGGCGCCCGGATGCCGAGAGTGATATGCGAGTCCATCACCGATGAACCCCTGAGCAGAGTCCCCAAAGTATTGCCACATTTTTTGGCTGCGCCACTGATAAGCCTGCCAGTCGGTCTCTCCTGAAGACAAGAACTCATGAGTGCTGACAGCTAGGTCCTGATAATTCCACGTATTGCGCGCCTCAGGCAGCTCTGTGGCAAATAGCGGCGGATCTTCTAACACCAGGAAGCTAACCAGTTCTGGATGACGCGCAGCAATCAACGCGGCCAATTGACCCCCAGACGAATGCCCACTTAATACGACGGGTTGGCCAATTGTCTCTATATAACGAGATAGGACGTCTGCGACCTCCACCGCTCGATAAGATTCAAGGCGTTCAGACTTGCCATGCCCTGGAACGTCGATGGCATACACTTGGCGGTCCTTGCTGAGGTCACGTAAAGCGTAACCGTACTGGCGCCATCCGCTCGCTTGACCATGGATAAGGACAATAGGGGAACCGTCCCTTGGCTCGCTTACCCCTACATTGAGCTTCACATGATCCACGCTCACCCGGTGCTCTTGATAGCCAGCCTTTTCCAGGGATCTCACAAGACGCGAGTGATACGTGGTTGTGTACCATGCCCAACCGCCAGCACCGGCTGCCGCAAGTGCAACGATTGCCGTCACGATAAGTCCCGCCACCTTCAGGACCCTTTTCCCGACCAGGGCCATGAGCTATCACCTTACCAATAAATCTGTATTATAACACCAGTACACTCGCATTATAACCTGGCTTGGCTCACTGTGGTGTGACCGACTTAACTCTTGACGCGTAGACCTGCTGGTTTGGTGTTGGGGTTGGGTATTTTTCCGCACTAAGGGGTGGGGTGTGGGGCGGACGGTAGTGTGATCTTTTGTGAGCCCGTCTATCCGTACTGTGACGACTGCTTCTGGGGCTACAGCTGTCCAGGTAGTCACGAGCGAACACGTGGGCAATCGGATGTCGAAATCCGATCTCAAGGCGCGACCAATTTATGCCCGAACTGAAGCGTCCTGGGTTTAGTTCCTACCTCAGCTAAGGAAGGATTGAACTATGCCTAGAAAGTATTCCGTTGAGTTCAAGGAGAAGGCGGTCCATCAGATCATCGAAATGGTCCGCCTGGAGTCCTGCTCACTGCAACGTGCCTACACGGAGGTCGGTGAGCTGCTTGGAGTGTCTCACCATACGTTGCGGGCTTGGTACCGTGACAGCGCTTCAGTACGTGATGACTCTGGCGCTTCAGGCGGCGAAACGATGGAAGAAGAGCTCAAGCGTTTGCGCCGCGAAAACCGTGAGCTGAAGCGAGCAAACGGGATTCTTAAGACTGCTTCGGCTTTTTTCGCAGCGGAACCAGGCCGACCCACGACCAAATGATCTCTTACATCGACGCGTATAAGGATCAGTTTGGGGCCCGGGGCCATCTGCCGAGTCCTCAAACAAGCAGATCGTGGATTCATCACTTCACGCGGCTACCGCAAAGCCACTACACGTGTTCCCAGTGCAAGGGCCTTAAGCGATAGCCTTCTCATCCCAGAGATACAGCGTGTGCATGCGGAGAATTTCTCGGTTTACGGTATCCGCAAAATGTGGCACGCGATGAACCGTGAAGGTTTTCATATTGGTCGCGATAAGACTGCACGTCTGATGAAGCTAGCAGGTGTTTGCGGCCGCAGACGTGGACGAACCCCCGTGACAACGATCAGCCCGAAGGCACCGGATCATCGCCCGGACCTAGTGCAGCGAGACTTTCGTGCACAAGCACCAGGCCGGCTGTGGGTTGCCGACATTACTTACGTTCGCACCCTGTCAGGATTCGCCTACACCGCGTTTGTCGTGGATGTCTACAGTCGAAAGATTGTTGGTGTTGCTACACGCTCAACGATGCGCACCGATGCGCTACCCATGGAGGCCTTGGAGCATGCGTTAACGACTGCAGGGCGAATCCATGGAAACCAGCTGATTCACCACAGCGATCGGGGCAGCCAGTACGTGTCACTGAAGTATTCCACCGCTCTCGCGGAATCCGGAATCCGGCCGAGTGTGGGAACAGTCGGCGATTCTTATGACAATGCTCTAGCTGAGACCGTCAATGGTCTCTACAAGGCGGAACTGATTCATGCCCAAGGTCCGTGGACGTCGGTCGGAGAAGTCGAATTGGCCACCTTGCGGTGGGTGCATTGGTGGAACACTAAGCGGCTTCACGAAGCATTGGACTACGCCACCCCACAGGAAGTAGAAACCGAGTACTATCTCACCCAGCCCATCAACACAGGGTCGTAAAAGAAGCGGAACTAAACCCAGGACGCTTCAAACTTTAGTTTGTCTCGGTGCGGTTTTGCGTATGTTCTCGCGAAAACGTGCACGCAAGTAAAAGGCCGTCCATGTCAATGATTGTACGGCGTCGCGGTCCCATAGTGTTGACTGCAAAGCCCTGTTCGCGGGTCCGGTCCTCGTTGATCATGGTTAGGCTGCCGTCGGCGATGGCATTGGAAAGCCGTCGCCACAGGTTATCGCGGACACGACGGGAAACGTTTCCTACATAAACACCGGTATCTACTTCCGAAAGGAAACGCGAAAGGTAGCCATGCATGTGGTCCGGGAGGCTGGTGGTTGTGATTACAAGAAACATTCAGCGCCGTCCATATTGTGTATGCCCGGCGACTTCATCGCCGCGCCCAGAGACGAGTCGATCGTCATCACGTGAAGGTAAGTGGGGTGTGAGTACCTCTGTGAGAACTTCCAGCATGTCGACGAGTAAGTTCTTTCGATGGATCTCTCGGCGTAGTTGCTTCCTTAGCGCTGGTAATGGATCTTCCTCATTGGCACAGGCGAAAGCCAGTGGGATTGAGATTGTGGGCTTGTACAGATCAGCCAGATCAAAGAGCAATGAACGAGCATTACCTCGATGAATGATGCCCAAGGCAGGATTGACACCTATTGCCGCGCACGCAGAAGCGGCGCATCCATAGAGCATGGAGTTCGCTAGGTTGAGTCCCTGATTAACTGGGTCATCGTTAGCAGTATTGCGCCGAAAATTCTTGATCCTGTGTTTCTTCGCCTGGGTTTGATAAGTCTGTTTCATTACGCGGCCTTCAAGTCCGCGCATGATGGAAATGCTCGGAGCATCAGCAATTTCTTCGATGCCTAGTTGCCGCTGGTAGAGCTTGATTGCAGCCTTTCGCTGGTGGGCTTCATTAGAGACGAGAGCTGCCTGGGCAATTGCCCAACGCGCCGAGGAAGTTAGTGGGGTTGCGTGAGTATAAGCCGGCACTCCACCACCGCCAGTGAACATGATGGTCGTTCCTGAACGAGTACATGAGGTAGCAGCGGCTGCAGAAATGGAGGTTCCAGGTCCGAGCATAAGAACTGCAAGTCCGCCTACAGGGAGTTGGATGCGTTGCTCTAATTCTGAATTGTCAACAACCGAATAGGCCACTACACCAGTACGGTCCTGGCGGATAGCTGCACGCTCCACATAAGCAAAGCTGACACGGTCTTCCAAGCGGACTTGGTGGTCTGCTGGAATGGTGGAAAACGTAATGGCGTCTTCGGAGTAAGCCATTAGGAGTGTGCCTTTCCGTAGATGAGTCCAAGGGCTGGATCGTAGTTGTCGGAGAGATCAACGATTCTGAAATACTGCAGTAGGGAAGTCTCCCACGGGTTCGAGAGAAAACGCGGATCTTCGGGAGGAAAAGAGCCTTGACGTAGGTTGATACTTGAGCGGAGAATACGTTTCAGATCTTCCTGAGTGGGCTTCGTGAGTTCTAAATCGATACTGGTTATGGCACCCGGAATTGTGCCAGCGTCATCGAGAACGAGAGCACGTACAGTTTCTCCTTCGACGTAACGTGTACGGAGATCCTCGAGTGCGGTAGTTCCTTCTGTGAGCTTGGTTAGCTCGCTTAGGCGAACGTCTTCTTTTAGAACGGCTTCCAGGTTGCTTTGAATATTCGACGCTGCCATGTGCTTCCTGGAATCCTGGGCAAAGGCATCAATGTCTTGGTCATCGTTGATATTTGTGAGAGTAATTGATGTTGTGTTGACAAAGTCTTGACACTCGACCGGGAATTCAATT
The DNA here is from genome assembly GCF_001586215.1 of Corynebacterium simulans. Classification (NCBI taxonomy): domain Bacteria; kingdom Bacillati; phylum Actinomycetota; class Actinomycetes; order Mycobacteriales; family Corynebacteriaceae; genus Corynebacterium; species Corynebacterium simulans. Next base: position 1,545,511 of record NZ_CP014634.1, read on the forward strand.
CTTCCGTTATGAGAATTCAGCCAGCGTTGCGTGCGGTTCAGTAGAGCCTCCATGTAGGGAAGATTCTCACGGTGCTCGTAATTCTGGTGGGCAACAATATGCAGATGCATGTGGTCACGCCCAGGAAGTCGGTGCTTGCGTTGTGGGTCTCTTCGGCGCCAGACACGACCGGCCCGTTGGATGAGGGAAGCGGACGGGCATAGGTCGGTGCTGAGTAGATCAAGGTCAATATCCAATGATGCTTCAATGGCTTGTGTACCTACAACACATATCCCTTCACCGTTTCCATGTGGACCAATCGTGCGAAGTAGCGTATCGGCAGCAGCTTGGCGATGTCCCGCAGTCATCGCAGCGTGTAGAAGCAGGACGTCTTCGCCTGCCTCATTAAGCCTGCGGGATATCTCTTGTGCCCAGTCAACTCGGTTGCATATGACCCCGATGCGAGCAATCGGATACTCCGCACGCATGCGTCGAACCCAGTTGACATGTGCGTCTATCTGAGACGGGTTTGCGATGGTGATGTCGTAAGTCAGCGTGTATGGCGTTGAATCCAACGGAGTGGCTGTATAGGAACTGGAGTTGTGGCTGAGGATCGAGGGAAAATCAATGTTTGTTTCCAGCGGGTACCCGGTGTAGGTACATGCGAGTGAATTGCACTGTTCTTGCGACAACGTGGCGCTGAGAAGGGTAACGCGTGCTCGCACGGTACCTAGCCATTGCATCAATGGTTTGAGCAATTGTGCTTGATAAGGATCTAGCGTATGGACCTCATCAATAATTACATGCGCGTTTGCCAGCGCCAACAGAATGACATGGGTCCATTTCATCGGAAGTGCTGCTTTAAGCGCTTGGTCCACGGTGCCTACCGTGATAGAGGCCAGCATGCGTTCCATTCCTGAACGCACGAACTCAGCTGGTACGAGTCCGCCGACGTCTTCCAGTGGATTACTGTCGCGGAAGGTGGTGACGGGGCGGGAGTAGAAATCCTCAATGGTGGCCATTCCGTGTGCGAGCGCTGCAGTGTTTTGAGTCGAACTAAAGATTCTCTGTACACGCTTCATCAATGCATTCGAGGTCGCCATCGTGGGTAGTAGGAACAACATGCGTTCTTTACGTTGCGCATGGCGTAGGATAGCGGCTTCAGTCTTACCGGAACCTGTAGCTGACATGATCGTGAATAGACCATCAGGATCGGTCATGGCTTCTCGCTGTGCAGGGCGTGGTTCGTAGCCTTGAAGAATTGCTTCTAGCGCGTCTTCAGCGCTGGGCCAATCGGAATAGATACCAAGTTGTTCTCGAATACGAGCTAGAGCAGGTTCAGCTTGTGTGAGTATCCACTCCTTCGGCTGTGTCAAGTCTAGTTCGGCTGTTTGGCACCGTGCTTGAGACTGTTTTACCCATTCGTGGGCTGATACCAGGCGGTCGGCCACAACAGTTAGTCCGCTGATCAGAATCATGGCCGACGTTGGAACTTCATCGGGGAACACTGTTACTCCGCAGGCTTCGCGAAGCGCGTGGTCTAAAACTTTTTGGGCAGTATTCCACCCATTGCTGGCTAGAGCCGTGTTCCACAGTGCCTCTTTTGTACCTGTGCGATCGCCGCCAAAGTTTGGAGTATCAAACCTTCCATGATGACCCATAGCTGGGATACAGCGCCAGGCTTGAGTTGCTGAAGCATCCACCGTGAGGCTGCCAAGGAGGTAGGAAGCTGAAGCCTGCTCATGGCGTCTAAATGCGGCGACATCGTGAAGTCCTCGCAAAGCACGTGGTGGGAGCTTAAAACCCAGCTCTTCGTTTTCCACAATCCGGTTTCTTACAGAAGACCAGATTTTGCGTTCTTCAGGACGCTGCCTCGCATGAGTAAGTAGTTGGCCTTGAAAGAAGGGGTTCGCTTTGCCGATGTCGTGCGTGCCAACCAGCCACATTACGATTTCACGTGCGTGTGGCCCCAGCTCTTCGCGAAGGTAGCCCTGCAAGCCTGGCCTCAACCAGTGATCGAAGAGCTGTCCTGCCATGGAAGCGGCATCACACATATGGGCAAGCAAAGGGTAGCTTTCTTCGAGGCTATGTTGTTTGGCCCACACGGAAGAAAACGTTGAATGGGTGGCAGGCATGGGGTTCCTAACTTAGAGCGCGGATAGATAGTAGACCACAGCCGTAAGCCTTTTCTCGGCCGATTCCAGTAGTCAAAATGGATACGAGTGCTGCGGTGTCGCGTACTACGGCGATGCCATCCACAGCATCTATTTGTAGCGTCATACGCCCCTTTTCAGCCTTAGGATCTTTGAGTACAGCGCGCCGGTGGTTGGTAACCTCCACAGCATCTAAGGCGGGAGATAACTTCTGTGCCAGCCAGGGGCCAAATGTGGTTCGTTCCGTATCCTCATGATCCAACGGGATGGGCTTAACTTTGTACGAACGCTTACCGGAAGCATTAGTGAATGTCTCGCGACGAATAGCGTTGAGACTAATGCGAAAACTTACTGAAGTTCCAGTAGGCGGAGCCTGAAGCTCAACTTGCTTAGTCACAATGTCTGGACAGCTCGAGACAGTGGGCTCTGTAGCAGACTGGATAAGAAAATACGGAGCCTGTCCTGCCGGGGTCTCTAAACGGAAAAGAATTTCTGCAGCGGAACGTGGATTGGCGTCGTCGAATGCAGGGAAAAGACCCATGACTGCGCGATGACGAAATGTTGGGCTATTAAGACTTGCGGGACTCACACGGCGAGCACTATTCGCAGCCACACTTAAGAGAGCGTGTGCAGGTGCTTTGGTTAGATACCGAGTGGTGATCATATTCTTCATCTTTCGTCGGGAATACGTTAGATTTGTTCAGAGTGGCTCTCCGCTGATGCGGAGGTAGTTCATATTTCATTGAATTGGAACCACCTTCTCCGCGATACGTGGAGGCAAGCGAAGCGGTAGGTCAACAAGGCCTACCGCTTTTGGCTACCGTTGAATGGTGGAGTGGCGGTGCAGGCTGAGCTCCTTGATGCCTTTGAGCCAGTCCGTTCGGGTCGCAACAGCGGGAACACTCATGCTCTCTGGGGACACTCCGGAACCGAGCGATGGTTCAAAGATTCGCACAGTCGCTTTACTCGACGCGTTAGGAGCAAGGGCGGGGATGAGCGACAGCATCTCTGCTGGCCCAGTTCCCAGATAGAACGGGAACGTTGCTGGAAAAGCTTTTCGACCTAGATAAACAGAGAAGACAGGGCTGGCAAAAGCCTGATCTATCTCCTCCGTGTGGCCTTCCAGAGTGGCACGTACAATGAATTCAGATTCGGCTAGGTACGTGCGTCGGCTGATAGAAGTCGCACCCACGGCAGGGGTGAACTTAAGCTGCTTCACAGAGGTAGCCTTCATTTGCTGCATGATTGCAAGGCGCCGTCGGAAAGTAAATTCATCTTCCCTGTCACCGATGGTGTGAAAATCATCAACATATTTTGGAGTCTTATCCTCCCGCAAGGTGAAATGCACGTCATCGATCCACGTTGGCCACTGCCCTCTTTTCGCACCTAGACTCGCAGCCAGTAGCCCACGGAGCGCGCTGAGCGTAGGGCGAGGCTCAGTACGGACAAAATTTCCCGATACAGCCAGACCCGCCCACGACTGGAGGGGTCCCGCAAGACGGATATAGGTGGAACTAGGCATCGAGAATCCACTCCACAACCTGGATAATGAAGTCATCGAGAGAGACGGGCGAGAGGTGTCCTAGTTTGCCGTCAAGATCCTTGTGCGTGCCGGACAGTACTTCAACAGGGCCAAAGTTGGCAGGGTCAAAGAAACGAGCTTGTTGGTACTGTTCTGCCAAAGCTTCAATTGAAGGAACGAGAAAACCACCATCGCCCTGTGGAGTAACTGGCTGTTCAAAGTCATATGCGACGCGGGCACGCTGTTCTTCTGCGAAGACAACAGCTGGGAGCGTGTAAGGTGCGGTACTGTTTTCTTTACCTCGTGGCTGGCCGTAGACGATAGCACGGAGTAGTTCGCTGAGGTTTTGCGCAGCGTCTTCAGAGTCAAACCCGGTCCAGCTTTCTTTTAGCTGCACTTTGTCAATCGTTACGGTCCGATAGAAGATGCCGCTGGTGTATTGGCTAACTCCTAGGAACGTCGCTCCGGAGTCATTGTTACGCTCACGGATGTCATCGACCGTGGAGAAATAATCGGTGTCGATGGTAGCGGCATGGGTAGTAATTGCCGGAGAAACACTGATTGCGGCTTCGGTGTTGCTGGTTGGGGCGTTGGCGAACATACGGCCAAATGCGGCGATTGCCAGGGATCCCGTCTTAGTGCCGTTAATGAAGCCTGAGTCCTCAGACTCTTGGTTACCAGCGATCTTTGTTGCTGCTGTGAGGAGTTCCTCACCAGACAACCATGTCGAACGGTCAGATTCTCCCTCAGAAGCCGTTGCTTTGGTCAACGTGCCAATAATCTTCTTGGCTTCCTTTAGTGCAGCTTTCTGATCCAGTTCTGGGTTTAGCTCTACAGCTTTTGTGACAATCTCATCTGCCAACTTGCCAGATCGGATGGAAATGTTGCCGGAAGCATCTTCGTAGCGCAGGCGGACGCCGCGCTTGATGGACTGCGAGGAGTGCAGGGCACGGAGAACTCCACCATGCATCGTGCGCTTTGGAACGCCGGTGTCATCGCGATTGAGGTTGGAGAATGGAATGCTGGACAGGATATTGATAGTGAGGTGACGCGACATGGGAAAAATCCTTTCGAAGGTTGTGGTTTAGGAAGAAGCGGAGGTGGAAAAACCGGAGTAGTAGTTCTGGAGCACGCTGCGGCGAACGCGTTGAGAGCTTTCTGTGAAGCCATTGCCCCATCGGAAGAAAATCCGGAAAAGGTCATACACAGGTAGCGGAGGTGTGTCCTTCGTGTTCCCTGCTAGTGCGGCGATACGACGAATAGTAGTGATAGCTTCATCCACGTTTTGCGTATGTAATGAGACGAGCCTGCTGGCTACAGCATCCGGATGGCGAGGATCTAGCGTTTCTTGTTCTGGAGCCAATTTGCGAGAGATGAGGTTGCACCATTGTCCGAGTGATCGGAAACCCGTTTCTTGGGAATCAATGTGCGGTACCGCATCGAATTCCGCAACCAGAGCTGCGAGGCGAAGCGCTACTGTGCGGGTGGTGGGGCTGGCATCGGCAGGCAAAAGAGGAAAAATGAATGGATAGGCGTAGTGCTCCGTAGACTGCGAATTACCGCGGCGAAGGAAAGCACGGGTGCGGCGCCATTCACTGCCGGAATGGGAAGTGGGTTTGTCGTGGTAATTACGCACAGATTGAGTCAGCCAGGTCAAAAGTGGCTGCCATTCTGGCGTAGATTGTGTGTGATTCATCCTTTTCCTTAGAAATTAGGTGGTGGGGTCGTCGGGGTCTTCGGCAACAAAATCCTTGATGTGCCGTTTTACCCAGTACTCGACCCCGGCTCGAACGTGGGCAATCCGTGCGGGCTCTTGACCAAAATGTGGTTGTGTGACTGAATCAAAAGCGGCCATGGAAGCGGTGTGTAGCCCGGTACGCAGCTCCGGGGAAGCGATGAACTCGCTCTTGGCTGAACGGCACTCTTTGAGCAGCAAAGAGAAATTGTGGGACATATTGCGCCAAAAGGCTTCGCTTACATCTCCGCGGCTGGATTCCAAAAAATCCAAAACTAGCGGTACTTTGCCGCCTGCACGCTCGTTAGCGTTTTCTCGGCGGAATGGGCGGATTACGGTGCTATGAAGCTTGTCGATGCAGTTTGCACCAAGCCTGATATCAGCTTGCACACCAGGATTGGTGTCGTGGGCCCACTCCTCATCACGAGGGAAGAATATGTCGGAAGCGCGAATATTGGGGCTAGAAGCGGTACCCTCCATGCGGTGCCGGATGAACACTAGGCGTGCTTCAGCTGTTGGAGGAAGTATGTGGGATGAGCTGGCCTTTTCAAACTCCGCGGTTTTATTTTGTGCAGCCCAGTTGATGGCCAAAGCAGTAGCATCTTTACCCAGATCTAGACGCTGAAGTTTTAGCTCTTTGCCATTATTGATGTACAGGTAGAACGGGTCTTTTTGATTGCGCAGCGTCCACCAATCTTTTTGCTGATCTTTGCTGCCCATCTCGGTAAGGAACCATTCAGGCGGTACACCGCCGGTGCGGACACCAACAAGCTCTGATGCTTCCCAGGCTGTAGCAGGGGAATTAGAAGTCCACGTGGCCGACCATAGCGGGTGAACTATCCCGTCGTGGCGCGAGTACGCGCAGGTGCGGTCAGCCCATGCGGGAAGGCCTGTGCCCTTGACCCATGACTGTGGAATTGCCATGAGCAAGGTTTCTAGTAATGATTGCCCATGCCACAGCACTTCTGTTGCCGAATTCTCAGTACCAACAAAACGCATCGCCGGGGAACCAGAAACGCATTTGTCACCGCAGTACGCATTGTTGCCTGCTACGGATAGGTGATGATAAGTCACGAGCCACATCACTGCATCTTCTAGAGATAACCGTTCCTGGTTAGCGGTGAGAAGGTTGGCAAAGTCTTCCGACTCATTGGGTGGCATAGCCGGTGACAGTTTCTTGACTGGATGAGTCCCGGGGCCAACATAAGTTGCTTTGTCCTTGGGGTTGGACGTATTAACTGCCGGTCGTTGCATGAATGGGAATTGTGCGTCGTGCAAGTAAGCACCAGCGCTGAGCTCTTCGAGAGCCTTATCAACGGCCGCTTCAGATAGGCCGAGATTGAGTAATTCGGCAGGGGTTTTGGCTTCGTGCCGTAGTACTACTGCAGTAATGCCTGCCAAAAGTCGAACCTGAGAGCTGAAATGAAAACCGGGTTGCGAAGAAGTGATATCGAAATCGTGTTTGTGGGCCCTAAGGAGTGCATCACGCACGCTTAGCCGGCCTTGTGATGTCGGCAGAAATTCGACATTTGTCAGGCAATTGATGTTTGGACTCTCTGATGTCATCGAGACCTTCTTTCTTCAGTGCGAGCCTAAAATTCACTCTAGTGCGCAGATCATTTGGGCATAGGAAAATTTCTCAAAAATTTTTCCAATTCAGTTAAATAGTTGACGTTTCTATCGAATTGGTGAAAGCGGCTAGCGCGGTGCGCGAGACGGAGTGTCTTTAGTGAATGTGCTGGAATAGGAGTCATACTGGTGACGATAGTCTTTGGCCTGGACACGTCTAGCTGATATTCGGATGATTGTTCGATCGTTGAGGTGAGCGCCGACACTAGAATTGGCTGTCCGTCCTGCCTTCTGACTGCGTCCTTTTAGCGGTGAAAACGTCCAAAGCCCTCGTCATCCCCTAGAAAGTGACGGTGTTTCCGTTTGTGGGGAGACGAGGGCTGGTGCTTGTCCGCGGCTTAGTGGCGGGGCGTCGGCTAGCGCATTAGGCGAACTGCTTGATGAGGTCTTGCAGAGCCTTGAAGTCGAACTTGACCAGGCCAAGGGCCTGAGCGGCAGCGGTGATGATGCCGAAGATGAGGGCCATCACGCCGGCGCCAGCCAGGCCAGCGCCTGCAGAAGAGGAGCCGTCGGAGGAACCGTCGTTAGATGGCTTGTTGTCGGTGTCGCCGGGGTTGTTGGTGTCGTCTTCAGCGGTGTTGAACCACCACTCGTCCAGGGCCAGCTTGGCCACGGTGGTGTTGTCGATGTACTCGCCGCGGACTGGGTCGGTGCCAGAAACCTTAGCCTGGATATCTTCGGAGCCAGCGCCCTTGAAGAAGAACGGTACTACCTGGTTGGTGTGGTTGGTGGAGTACCACTCGTGGGTCGGAGCGGTGCCCTTGGTGCCGGTCTGTGGCTTCCAAGCGTCGGTCTCATCCTTGCCGGAGAGGTAACCAGTCTCGTGGTCAGCGGTGACAATCAGCAGGGTTTCCTCCCAGGAGGAGTTCTTCTCAACCCAGTCGATGGCGGCGTCGACAGCCGCGTTGAAGTCCTGGACCTCTTCGATGTCGCGGCCGGTCTGGTTTGCGTGGCCGGACCAGTCGATGGCGCCGCCTTCAATCATGAGGGAGAAGCCGTCCTCGTCCTGGCCCAGGGCGTTGAGTGCGCCGTTGGTCATGGTCGGCAGGTCAACCACGTCGTTCTTCGGGTCGGTGCCTGGCTCCTTCGCTTCAGCATCGCCGGAGCGGTTCTGCTGCAGGGTGGTTGCAACTGGTGCCAGGCCGAAGTACTTCTTACCCTCTTCTGCGTTGCCAGCAGCCAGGGACTCAAAGCCGGCGGTGTTATCGGTGAACTCCCAGCCCTTCGAGCCGTCGCGAAGCGCAGCGAGGTTCTCCTTGGAGATGTAGGAGTAGTCCTCGGAACCGGCAGCAACCTTCTGCGCGTCATCGTTGTACTTAGGGTGGCCCGCACCCATGATGACGGAGAGATCGGAGTTGATCATGGAATCGCCGATCTCCAGGTAGTTGTTGCGGTTCTTGTTGTGCGCCGCGAACGCCGCTGGGGTGGCGTGGTCGAACGGTACGGAAGTGACGACGCCTGCGGACTTGCCCTCGCGGATGGCGCGCTCGGAGAGGTTTTCCATTTCGTGGCCGTAGGAAGAGACGCCCAGGGTGCCATTATCAACCTTGGAGCCGGTGGCCATTGCGGTGCCGGCCGCAGCAGAGTCGGTAGGGCCTTGCTTGATGTACTCGTGGTCAGACCATGCCTTGGCTGGGTCGTAGGAGCCGCCGTGCGGGAAGGTAGTCATGGACAGACGGTTGAAGTCCTCGAATGCCTGGACGGATTCGCCTTCGAGCTCCTTCGCAGTGTCCGGACCGAATGCGCCTTCAACCAGGTACTTGGACTGGCCGGACTCGTAGAGATTGTTGGAGGCGATGTGGCCGTAGCCCATACCGTCACCAATCATGTAAATGATGTTCTTAGGGCCAGAAGCAGCGGCGTGTGCTGGGGCGACAAGGCCGGTGGTCAGGGCGGTAGTGGCTACTGCGGCCACGCTAACGCGCAGGGCGCGAGAGAAGTTGCGCATGAGAGAGCTTTCTATGTTCAAGGTCTTTGGGGACTTTAAAGAGAGATAGGAATAGAAAGAGGCAAGTTCCAAAAGTGAGAGTGGAATCAACCGTGCATAAATCTAGGCAGGCGGAGTAACAACGGGACCACACACGGGTTAATAAGAATCAAACTATGTGGGTAGTTCTTTTGGACGTCAATTACCCACTACGCCGTTCAGCCGTAAGCGTGAGCACAGATTAGAATCCCTCTCATGACTGAAAATGCAGCTGCGATGTTGCCGCCATGCCCTGAATGTTCCTCCGAATACACCTACGAGATGCCGCCGCTCATCGTCTGCCCGGAGTGCGCGCACGAGTTCGAAGCCACCGCCGCTGGTGCGGACACCGACTCCGCTGAGCCCCAGGTAATCGTTGATTCTGTGGGCAACGCGCTTGCCGACGGCGACACTGTCACCGTCACCAAGACCCTCAAGGTCAAGGGTGCGCAGCAGCCGCTGAAGTCCGGCACTAAGGTCCGCGGCATCCGTCTGAACTTTGATGCTGGAACGGGTCAGGAAGACCACAACATCGACTGCAAGATTGATGGCTTCGGCGCCATGACGTTGAAGCCGGCGGTGGTCAAGAAGGTTTAGATGCGATGGCCTCATTGGTAGTAAGAAACCTTGACGACGCGATAAAAGAAGCGCTCGTGGCTCGTGCGCGGGACAATGGCCGCTCAATGGAAGCGGAGGTGCGTGCCATTCTTATTGACGTTGTGCAACCGAAGAACATTGGGATTGCTCTTTATGAAGCAAGCAGAGATGCCGCGGTTGAATTGGAAACTCCACCACGTGAAGATGAAGCGCGGGCGGCGCTTTTTAAAGATTGCCTCCGTTAGCGTGGTGTGCGAGTTAGTTCCTGTGATGGACCCGATCCTTGAAAACAGATCACCGCAGCTTCAACGGGTCTAAGTGGCGAACCACAAAATCGAGGCGGCTTGGGCAGCGAGGATGAATCCCACGATGCCAATGATCCAAGCAGTAGTGCTCTGCGCGTTCTTCATGAGCCAGTTGTTTAGGCGAATCAACGGTTTTTCGATTGCGGAGCGGGCCATTATTCGGATGCAAGTGAGTAAGAGGGCCGGAAGGATCATTACGAAGCAATAGCCCAGCAAGAGCAGCACATTGCTGGGGAATCCGGGACCCTCGACGGTGATGATGCCGATGCCCGCGAGGTAGGGCAGCATGGTTGCGGCTTCGAGGAATACGGCGACGAGAGCCAATCCGATGAGCGAGCCGGTGGTGCTTGAAGAGGATTTTCCGCTCATGACCTGCGAACGCCACCTCAATATTCGGTTATCCCCACGTGCTGCTCGCTCCGCAGCGCGTGCTCGAGCTTTCTCGGTGTCCATGAAATGGCTTATTACCAGCAATGCAATCCCTGCTATGAGCTGCACATACCGAAAGCTCGTGGACTCGAACAGATGACTATAAGAACCAAGTAGCGACGTAGCCCCAAACAGCAATGCCACGCCCAGTGCGAAATAAGAGCCAGCCACAACACTCAGAAAGAGCAGGAGCCTGCTGATCTGCAGGCGTCCAGGTGCCGTTAACAAGCCGAGAGGGATCAGGAGGGTGCCGAAGCTGGTCGAATCGATGAGGGCTAGGACGACGAGGCTGCCGATGGTCGCGATCATCACGGGCCTTTCTTAGTAGCACGACTGTGTTAGACGAGACTTTAACACAGTCGTGCTAGAGTTTCTTTTGTGGCGCCAAGACTCGACATCGAAGAAAGAAAAAAGCAGCTCGCTGAGGCCGTATGGCAGGTCATTCTGGAGCGCGGTATTTCGGCCGTCTCTGTAAGGAACGTGGCTGAGCAGGCGGGAATCGTTGTTGGTTCACTGCGGCATGTGTTTCCCACCCGCGCCGAGTTGATGAAGTTCTCGGCTGAGCTAATGGTGCAGCGCGCAACAGAACGGGTGCTTTCCGTTCCTCCCAGTGATGAACCGCAGCAGTATGCGCTTGAGATTGTGAGGCAGCTGTTGCCGTTAGAGGCGGACTCGCGCGCTGAATTTGAGGTCAACCTCGCACTCGCAACCGAAGTGCCAGCGCTTCCAGAGCTGGCCTCTATTCGGGACGAAGCACACCAGAAACTCCATGAAGTGGCACTGCGCTTGGTCGAATTGGTGTCTGGTCAATCTCGCGAGTCGGAAGAAGTTGAGGTGAGTGCGCAACGGTTGCATGCACTGATCGACGGTCTTGCATTCCACTTGCTGCACCGTCCCGTGGAGGACGATCCGCAGTGGGCCCTCGACATCATTCGCGCGGAATTAACAGCCATTCAGGCTGACTTCAGAACGCGGGGTTAGGTGGGGCTTAACGCGGCGTCGCCAAGCGCATTCCCATCTCAGCGAAAATCCCACCAGATGGACAAGGAAAGCCCAAGGCTAAATGACACAATGACCAGCTGGGCTACTACACTGTCTAAACATGACTAACCCGAGTGATTCCACCGCGCACCGCTATACCCCGGAGCTTGCGGCCCAGATCGAGTCGACCTGGCAGCAGTACTGGAAAGACAATGGCACGTTTAACGCGCCGAACCCCGTCGGCGAGTTAGCCACGGAGAGCGCGGGCGCCCTTCCGAAGGAAAAGCTCAACATCCAGGACATGTTCCCGTACCCATCCGGCGCAGGCCTGCATGTCGGCCACCCGCTGGGCTATATCGCCACCGATACCTATGCCCGCTACAACCGCATGCTGGGCAAGAACGTCCTGCACACCCTGGGTTATGACGCCTTCGGCTTGCCGGCCGAGCAGTACGCCATCCAAACGGGTACCCACCCGCGCACCACCACGATGGCCAACATCGAGAACATGCGCCGCCAGCTGGGCCTGCTGGGCTTGGGCCATGATCCGCGCCGCTCCGTGGCGTCGACGGACCCAGAGTTCTACAAGTGGACTCAGTGGATCTTCCTGCAGATTTACAACTCCTGGTTCGACGAGGAGCAGCAGAAGGCGCGCCCAATGTCTGAGCTCGTCAAGGAGCTCGAGGTAGGAAAGCGCAAGACCAAGGATGGCCGTTACTACTCCGATCTGACTGCAGCCGAACAGGCCGCAGCCCTGGACGAGTTCCGTTTGGTCTACCTGTCTAACTCCACCGTCAACTGGTGCCCTGGCCTGGGTACCGTGCTGGCAAACGAGGAGGTTACGGCAGAGGGTAAGTCTGAACGCGGCAACTTCCCGGTCTTCCGCAAGAACCTGTCCCAGTGGATGATGCGCATTACCTCTTACTCCGATCGCCTGCTGGATGATCTGGAGCTTCTGGATTGGCCGGAGAAGGTCAAGTCCATGCAGCGCAATTGGATTGGTCGCTCCCGCGGCGCCGAGGTGGACTTCACCGCTGAGGGCCACAAGATCACCGTCTTCACCACTCGCCCTGACACCCTGTTTGGCGCTGAGTACGTGGTGCTGGCTCCGGAGCACGAGCTTGTCGACGCCCTGCTCTCCCCCGTCCCGTATGACGACGACGTCGACCAGCGCTGGACCTTTGGCCACGATGATCCGAAGGAGGCCGTGGAGGCCTACCGTGAGTCCATCGCCGCAAAGTCTGACCTGGAGCGCCAGGAGAACAAGGAAAAGACCGGCGTCTTCTTGGGCACCTATGCGGTTAACCCGGTCAACGGCAAGCAGGTTCCGATCTTTATTGCTGACTATGTTCTGACCGGCTACGGCACCGGCGCCATCATGGCGGTGCCGGCGCACGATACGCGTGACTACGAGTTCGCCACCGAGTTTGGCCTGCCAATTACGGAGGTTGTCTCTGGTGGTGACATCAGCAAGGAAGCGTTTACTGAGTCCGGCAAGGCCGTTAACTCCGCTAACGAATCCATCGACCTGAACGGCAAGTCCAAGGAAGACGCAATCGCGGCCATCATCCCGTGGCTGGAGGAGCAGGGCATCGGCCGCGAAAAGATCCAGTACAAGCTGCGCGACTGGCTGTTTGCACGCCAGCGTTACTGGGGCGAGCCCTTCCCCATCGTCTATGACGCTGAAGGCCAGGCTCACCCGCTGCCAGAGTCCATGTTGCCGGTCGAGCTGCCGGAGGTAGAAGACTACAAGCCGGTCTCCTTCGACCCAGACGATTCCGATTCCTCCCCGCAGCCGCCGCTGGCCAAGGCCCGCGAATGGGTGGAGGTGGAACTCGACCTCGGCCAGGGCACCCAGACGTATTATCGTGACACCAACGTCATGCCGCAGTGGGCAGGTTCTTCCTGGTACCAGCTGCGCTACATTGACCCGCAGAATTCGGAAGAATTCTGCAGCTTGGAGAACGAGCGTTACTGGACCGGCCCTCGTCCTGAGGAGCACGGCGCTGGCGATCCAGGCGGCGTGGACCTCTACGTCGGCGGCGTCGAGCACGCAGTGCTGCACCTGCTCTACGCCCGTTTCTGGCACAAGGTCCTCTTCGACCTCGGCCACGTTTCCTCCAAGGAGCCGTACCGCCGACTGTTCAACCAGGGCTACATCCAGGCCTATGCCTACACCGATTCCCGTGGCGTTTACGTCCCGGCTGCCGAGGTGGAGGAAAAGGACGGCAAGTTCTACTACAACGGTGAAGAGGTCAACCAGGAGTACGGCAAGATGGGCAAGTCCCTGAAGAATGCCGTGGCTCCGGATGACATCTGCCGCGACTACGGTGCCGATACCCTGCGCGTTTATGAGATGTCCATGGGTCCGCTGGATACCTCCCGCCCGTGGGCAACCAAGGACGTCGTCGGCTCCCAGCGCTTCCTGCAGCGTCTGTGGCGTCTGGCTGTAGACGAGACGACAGGAGAGCTTGCTACTAGCGACGCCGCGCTCACCGAGGATGATCTCAAGGCCCTGCACCGCGCCATCGCCGGTGTGCGTGATGATTACGAGAACCTGCGTCTGAACACCGTGGTGGCTAAGCTCATCGAGTACGTCAACTACCTGACGCGCACCTACGGCAACTCCGCCGAAGGCGCTCCGCGTGCTGCGGTCGAGCCGATTGCGCAGCTGGTCTCCCCGATTGCTCCGCACATCGCGGAGGAGCTGTGGAAGCGCTTCGGCCACACCGAGACCATCACCTACTCCTCCTTCCCCACCTTCGAGGAGAAGTACCTGGTAGATGACGAGATTGAGATTCCGGTCCAGATTAACGGCAAGGTTAAGGCTCGCGTTAACGTGCCTGCCGACGCCGACGAGGGCACCGTGGTTTCCGCCGCGCTTGCCGACGCCCGCATCGTCGAGCTGACCGAGGGCAAGAACGTAGTCAAGAAGATCTACGTCCCTGGCCGCATGGTCAACCTGGTGGTTAAGTAAGCGCTAAATCATCACAAACAGAGGGCCTGCGCCACATCAAGGGGCAGGCTCTCTCCCCTATTTGTGCTGCTTGTCGAGGCCACGAGCTGCACGCTCACAGGTGGTCCTTTCCAGTTTCGGGGCCATGCCGCAGGGCATGTTCGCGCCATTGGGTGATATCCCAGCCGGTGAAAGGTTTCAAAGGCATAACGAAATACTAGGTTCTCTGGTAGACACGGGGGTTTCGCGGTAAGTCATTAAGCATGAATCCAAACCAAGAGCTGCTCAGGGACGCTTTGCGTCGGCTCGACATTGCCGAGCAAGCACTTAGCGACGCCCGCGCCAGCCTCCGCGATTTCGAACGTCAGACGGCCGGCGTGCCCGAGATGCAGCCAATTTCCACCCCACCCCAGCAGGCCCCTGCGCCACCTCCAGTGAAGCAGCCAGCGCAACCGGCGGCGCAGCCCCAGCCGCACGCGGTACCTCCTCCTTATCCATGGCAGGCACCACGGCCGCGTGCCCCGCGGGACCGCGAGAAGACGCTCATCAGTGCGGTTGCTATTGGCGGCACCGTCATCACCCTGGCGGGCGTGGCCTTCCTTGTGGGACTTGCCATTCAGGCGGGCCTGCTAGGGCCGGTGGGCCGCGTCGTTCTGGCTTACATCGTGGCGGGTGCGCTGCTCGGGGCCGGATGGTGGTTCCGCAACAAAGCCGCCCCGGCCGGTGTAACCGCCTTGGTGGCCACTTCCCTATTTGCGGCGCTGGCCACGACGTTCCTCGTGGTCACGTGGCTGGGTTGGTGGCCGGTGTGGCTGGGCGCAGTGCTCATGGCGCTCATCTATGGCGGATTCGTGGGGTACGCCCATTGTTTCCGCCAGGGCTCATTCACACAAGAGTGGATGGCCGCAGGCGCAGGCATCGCCGCACTCTCCTACCCCAGCGCAGTGGCACCCGCACACGTCGGCGGTGCCATGCTCGTTGTCGTGATCCCGTTGGTTACCGCCACCTACAGCATCTTGTGTCGCAGTGAGCGCATGGCCGAGGTGCTGCGGGCTATCGCCGGCATCGGGCTTGCCGTGGTCATGACGGAAGTCGCCGCCCGCAGCACCCTCTTCAGTCTGCCCTCGTTGTGGATCGCCATCGCATGCAGCCTGCTCGCCATCGCGGCTGTGGCCTTAGTGGTCTACTTCCCCACCGCCAAGGCGGAATTTGGATTCGCGTTCTTGGGGCTGTTCGCCCCGGGCTTCCTGCTGTTCACTGCCCTCTTTCGCGCGGACACCATCCTCGCCCAGTGGATGGCCGTTGCTGCCCTGGCTGTCATCGTGGGTATCGCCTGGCTTGGCAACTCCGTCATCAGGGATTGCGCACTTGGGGCTATCCCCGTGGTCTATGCCTTGGTCATGCTCAACACCATGGCGGGCTGGACCGGCACAGCCCCCACAGGGACCATGGCTGTAGTCCTGACGTTTGTCCTAAGCGGGCTCTTCTTTGCAGCATTCGTGCTGCTCTTCCAAGCGATGCGCAATGCTTTCGTCCTGGCCGCCTGGTTCCTCGGCTCGATCATAGTGCTCTCCCCGCTCCTCGGCGGTGTGCTCTTTGATCCGCCTGCCCTCGCTGGCATGGAGCCACTTGCCGAGGGCATCGTCCTCACCGTGGCTCTCATCGCGGGCTACCTGTTGCGCCAGCGTATCCCCCACTACGAGAGCCGTGGAGTCGCAGCCGCACTGCTACTCTTTGTACTCCTGCTCAGTCTTCTTGCCGCGGTAGGCACAATCGCCTCGGCAGCCGCCATCGTGGCGGGAGCCGAGGGCCTCAAGACTGCCTACCTGGCTTCGCACGCTCTGGTTTCTGTGGCGTGGATGGTCCTTGCTGCCCGCCTGCTTCTTGCTGCGGACCAGCGCTTTACCGCCATCGGCGTGCTGCTTGCCATTGTGGCGGTGGCCAAGCTGACCTTCTTCGATCTCGCGGCCACAAGCGGTATCTTCCGCGCGCTCGCATTCCTGCTCAGCGGCATTATCTTGCTGACCATCGCGGTGCGTCGCCGCGGCGTCGACAAGCCGCGCCGCGAACAGGCCTAGGCCTCGTCCCAGAAAGGAGTAGCGCAGACCGCCACGGCGTCGATTGTCGCGTGCGCGGGCGGTTCTTCCTCGAAGACCACCGCAAACCCGGCCACTTGGCCCACCCAGAATTCATTTTCGGTGAGCTCATGCACGTGCTTCGCGACGTCCTTTACCTCACCCGTCACCCGCACCCGCGGGGTCAGCATGCTGGGCTTGTAATTGCTGTAGAAGCGTTCCGTGTCGGGGGCCTCGAAATCCTCGATAGCGTGGTGACCTGCGGGTTCCACGTGCGTGGCCAGGAGTGCGGGGTACAGTGTGCCCTGCAAAGCCTCGCCACCGGCAGGGTTGCCGGCAGGGAGGGAAAAGGGGGCGTCGACAAGCGCGGCGAAGCGCTTACCTGCAGTTTCTACCACCCCGATGAAAGGCGTGGCCCTGTAGATGGTGCCCTGCTGGGCCGGGCCGCGGTAGGTGACCACGGCGGTCTGCTCATCTTCGTAGGTCATCGCAGTGATGCAGATGCCTGAAGGATCGCGGTGATAGAGGACCTCGTCAAACGCGGGGTCCTCATGGGAGCGTGCGACCTCGTGGAGCTCGTCGACGGTTTCCAAAAAGATGTCCATGATGGGCCATCTTAGCTGCGCGCGAGAGCCTCGCCTACGCGCTTGCCAGAATGGATGCAGCCGCCCAGGAACGTGCCCTCGAGCGCGTTCTTGCCATGCATGCCACCGCCGCCGAAGCCGGACGCCTCGCCGCAGGCATACAGGCCGGTCAGGACGGTTCCGTCGGGATTGAGGCAGGCGCCGTCGAGGTTGGTTTCGATGCCGCCCAGCGTCTTGCGTGTGAGTACCTTGAGGCGCACCGCGATGAGCGGGCCCTTGTCGAGCAAGCGATGCGGGGCCGCGCAGCGAATCAACTTGTCGCCTAAGAAACCGCGAGCGATGCGGATGTAGTTGACCTGAGCGTCCTTGGAGAACGGGTTGTCGAGCTGCGCGTCGCGATCCTCAATGATCTTGCGCAGTTGGTCCACATCAATCTTGGGTGAACCCTCTGGACTGATGGAATTCATGCCTTTGACCAGGTCTTCTAGGTTATCTTCGACAACCCAGTCGATGCCGTTGTCCATGAAAGCCTTGACGGCCACATGGGTGCCTGGGCCGAGCTTGCCGGCCAGCTTCTTGAACTCCTTGTCTGTGAGGTCGGGGTTCTGCTCGGAGCCGGAGAAGATGAACTCTTTGTCCGCAATCTCCTGGTTGAGCACGAACCAGGAGTAGCCATGCCCGGTGTTGGTGATGTGCGACAGTGCGGCGAGGTTATCCGAACCAGGGAAGAGGTTGGTGGGCAGACGATTTCCTTCCGCGTCGAGCCACAGGCTGGATGGGCCTGGGATGATGCGGATGCCGTGCTCTGGCCAGATGGAATTCCAGTTGCTCATGCCCTCGGGGTAGGCCCACATGCGGTCCTGGTTGACGAGGTTGGCGCCGGCCTTGCTGGCGATGTCGATTCCTCGGCCGTCGACATGCGCGGGAACACCCCTGACCAGTTCCTCTGGGCATTTACCCCAGCGCTCAGTGGGCCACATGGTGCGCACTTTCTCAAGGTTTCCGCCGATGCCGCCGGTGGCAATCACCACGGCCTGGCCACGGAGCTCAAATTGCTTGACGACGTCCCTTCCGCTCGCCTCACCACGCACCTGGTCGGTGGGCGCCAGGACCGAGCCCTTCACACCGACGACGCGCCGTGCGCTCCCGTTCCCCTCGGTGATGAGCTCGTCCACGCGGTGGCGGAAGTGGAATTCCACCTTGCCTTCCTTCTCGGCCTTCTCAAGAGGTTCGCGGAATACACGGACTACCTCAGGGCCGGTGCCCCAGGTGAGATGGAAGCGGGGGACTGAATTGCCGTGCCCGGAGGCGTCGCCCGAGCCGCGCTCTGCCCAGCCAATGGTGGGCAGCACGTTAAGTCCCAGCTTCTTGAGGTAAGAGCGCTTTTCATTTGCGGCGAAGCGAACGTACTCGCGGCCCCACTTGCGTGGCCAGTAGTCGTGGGAGTCTTCGGTGGTGACTTCGTCGTAGTCGGCGGAGTTGGCCCAGTCGCGCCAGGCCAGTTCCTCGGAGTCTTTCACACGCATGAGCTTTTGCTCAGGGGAGCCGACGTAAAACAGGCCACCAAGTGACCAAAAGGCCTGTCCGCCCAGGTTATTGCGATTTTCCTGCTCGAGGAAGATGACGTGCTTGCCGCCTTTGATGGCCTCGTAACCTGCGACCATTCCTGCCAGCCCAGTGCCGACGATAATGACTGAGTTCTCTTTCATACACAAAAGCATACGGCAGGAATGTGACCTGTGACGCAGTCTCCTTAATCGTGGCGGCAATAACGCCTATTCGTATTACTGCTGCGCGTAGATGGTGTCGACCTTCTCCACCAGGGTCAGGACGTCGTAGGACGCAACCAGCTCGTCGTGCTGGTTGTAGAGGGCAGCATCCCAGCAGACCTCGCCATAGTCGTCGGTCACGCGCGGGGTGATGCGTTTGGCGGTGAGCTCGATGCGGATGGAATCGTCGTAGGTGACAGGGTTGATAAAACGCAGGTTCTCCAAGCCGTAGTTCGCCAGAACGGGACCCGGAGCAGGCTCTACGAAGAGGCCGGTTGCCCAGGAAACCAGAAGGTAACCGTGTGCGACGCGGCGCGGGAAGAAGGGGTTCGCGGTGGCGGCCTCTTCGTCGGTGTGGGCGTAGAAAGTATCGCCGGTTTCGTTGGCGAAGGCTGTGATGTCCTCCAAGGTGACCTTGCGCAGGTCCGACGCGAATTGGTCGCCTACCTTGAGCGTTGCCAGATCCTTGCGGAAAGGATGTGTACCGGTGCCTGCCTCCACATCGGCGCGGGTCACGCGGTTAACGGCCGCGCCACGGTGCCACTGGCCGGTAATTGCCGTGAGGTGATCTGGGGTGCCCTGGATGGCGGTGCGCTGCATGAAGTGCTTGATGCCGCGCACGCCGCCGAGCTCCTCGCCGCCGCCGGCGCGGCCTGGGCCGCCGTGGACCAGGTGCGGCAGGGGAGAACCGTGGCCGGTTGAGGTCTTGGCGTCGTCGCGGTCGAGGAAATGCAGGCGGCCGTGGTGAGCGGCGATACTGCGTCCGAGCTGAGCAGTTAGCTCTGGGTCGTGGGTTACGACGGATGCGACCAGCGAGCCTGCACCCAGGGCCGCCAATTCGATGGCCTCCTCAGGGGTCTCGTAGCCAATGAAGGAAACCACTGGGCCGAAGGCCTCGGTGTTATGCACGGCTGGGGTGCGAGAATCTGCAAAGCGCAGAATCGTCGGTGCGAAGAATGCGCCCTCGAGCTCGTCGGGGCCGCCGAGGACGATGTCACCGCCGGCGTCGACAAGCGTGCGCACTGCAGTGGCGACGTCCTCGCGCTGCTCAACGGAGACCAGCGGACCCATGGTGGCGTTGGTGTCGCGCGGATCACCAGGCACGACCTTCGCCTCGAGGCGTGCCTTCAGCGCTGCGATGACGGGATCGACGAGGTGCTGCGGCACGATAGCGCGGCGGATGGCGGTACATTTCTGCCCAGCCTTGGCTGTCATCTCGCCGAAGACGGCCTTGACGTAGGCTTCGAACTCGGGGGAGTCCTCGGTGACGTCGGTGCCCAAGATGGCGGCGTTGAGGGAGTCGGCCTCGGCGCTGAACTGGATGCCGCCCTCCACGACGTTGCGGTGGCTGCGCAGCGCGTGTGCGGTGGCGGCGGAACCGGTGAAGGCCACGTGATCGCGGTAATCCAGGTGATCCAGCAAATCGCGCGCGGAACCAGAGATGAGCTGCAGGGAGCCCTCTGGGAGGATGCCGGAATCCAGCATGAGGCGTACGCAGGCCTCGGTGACGTAGCCGGTGGGGGTGGCTGGCTTCACGATGGAAGGAACGCCCGCGATGAAAGCAGGTGCGAACTTCTCGAGCATGCCCCAGACCGGGAAGTTGAAGGCGTTGATCTGCACGGCCACGCCCGGAATCGAGGTGTAGATGTGGCGGCCGATGAAGGAGCCGTCCTTGGAGAAGACCTCAGCCTCGCCGTCGGGGATGACGGTGGAGTTCGGCAGCTCGCGACGCCCCTTCGAAGAGAAGGTGAACATGGTGGAGATGCCGCCGTCGACGTCGACGAAGTTATCGCGCTTGTTGGCGCCGGTCTTGTGCGCGAGCTCGTTGAGCTCATCACGATGTTCTTGCAGGTAGAGTGCCAGTTCCTTGAGCTTGATGGCGCGCTCGTGGAAGGTAAGCGCCTGCAGCCCGGTGCGGCCGGTGGTGCGGGCATAATCGACGGCCGCGGCAATATTGAGGCCCTCTGCGCTCACGCGAGCGACCAGCTCGCCGGTGGACGCATCGTGCACATCGGTGACCTTGCTGGGGTTGTCAGGCGTGACCCACTGCCCGGCGAGGAAGCTGGGGACAAGCTGCGCGGTGTTCTCGTTTGTCATTGCGGAATCGTTCCTTTCGCGAGTAACTGATCGTTCGGTCAGTAATTTAAGTTAGTATAATCCACATCACATAGCGAGGAGGAAGAACCATGCAGCAATGGCAAATTGTGCTCGGTGAGCTAGACAAGAAAATGGGCGTTGAGGTGCTCGAACAGTCGCCGGAGAAAGTTGTGGCCACAATGCCTGTGGAGGGGAATACGCAGTCCTTCGGCCTCTTGCACGGCGGTGCGATGGTGTGCCTAGCCGAGGCCGTGGGCAGCTGGGCGGCCGTCATCCATGCTTCGACGCAGGGCAAGGTAGCTGTGGGCGTGGACATCAACGCCACGCATCACTCTTCCGGACGCGCCGGGTTGGTTACCGCAACTGCGACGGCCATCAAGTTGGGGCGCACGCTGTGTAGCCACGAGGTCGTGATTACCGACGAAGCCGGCAAGCGCCTGTGCACCGCGCGAATCACGAACGCATTGGTGGAAAGAAGCTAGGTTAGCCGCCCTAGATGCCAAATCGACGCATGTTGGCTGCCTGAATGGGCCACGATTTGGCATCTAGGCAGGCGTGAGCGCCTCCACCGCTTCAAGCTGCACACCCCGCCCGCCGGTGCTAGCTTCCAATTGGGGGAGATAATCATGCACAAGGGCTTAGTGTCGGGGCTGACGAAGAGCCAACTGGCCACGCATATCAAACACGGGCGCGTCACCAAGATTGCGCGGGGGCTCAACGTTTGGGGTAGGCCTACGCCGCTGGAAGTGCTCTGGGCGGTCCAACAGCGATACCCGCAGGCCGTCGCCACTGGGCGGACAGCCGCGCAGTTGTATCTGAAGCGCGAGGTGACACTGCCATTAGAACTCGCCGCACCGAAGCGTCTGCCAGCATCTACGTATTATTCCGCGCGGCGAAGCGTGCGGGAGCAGACGCGCGAAGTGCTGGGCTGCTCCGTGCAGAATCCGCTGTTGGCTCTCGAACAGATTGACTGGGGCCGCGGCATCGAGCTCTGCGAGGCGCTTTATTCCGGACATCGCGGGCGCGAGAAGCTCGAGGCAGACCGGGCTGAAATATCCAGTCTGCCCGCCCGAGCGCAGGAGCTGTTGAGGTCCGCAGTATTGTTCACCGACTCCAGCGCGGAGATTGCGGTTGCACGGGCACTCCAGCAGGCAGGGCTGAAGATTGAATGCAACGTATTCATCGGCGTGCATCGCTGGGACATCGTGATTCCCTCACGCAAGATAGCCATCGAGATTAACGGGCTGAAGTTCCATTCCGAGTTGGGCGTGTGGATTCGCGATCACTGGAAGAACAACGAAGCCGTATTAAGAGGTTGGCGGACTTTGCGCTACACCGGCCATTGCGTGGCGCATCACCTAGATTACATCGTGGAGCAGGTAGCGCAGCCGCCCAATTGGTCGCGGCGTTTCTATTCCTTCGTTCACCTCTGGCACAAGGCGCTGCTGCCTAAACCATGGGAGGAATACGCGCTGCCGCCAGAGCCGGAGTGGGTACACGAAATATCGCCCTAAATGCCAAATCTGCGCTTTACGACGTCGCGATTTCGCTCCGATTTGGCATCTAGGGCGGCGGAACTTAAAAGCGCTAGCTGTAGTCGTAGAAGCCCTTGCCGGACTTGCGGCCGAGCTCCCCGCGAGCGACCATATCGCGCATCAGCTGCGGAGGCGCAAAGCGCTCGCCGAGCTGAGACTCGAGGTACTCGGCGATGCCGAGACGCACGTCCAAGCCCACGATGTCGGTGAGCTCGAGCGGGCCGATGGGGAACTTGTAGCCCAGCACCATCGCGTTGTCGATATCGCGCGGGGAGGCAACGCCTTCCTCCACCATTCGGATGGCCTCCAGCGCAATGGCCACGCCCAAGCGGGAGGACGCGAAGCCGGGGGCATCCTTGACCACAACGGCCGTCTTGCCCAAAGCCTCAACCCAGCCCTTGGCGTCCTCAACCAGTTCCGCGGGGGTGGAGTCAGCGATGACCACCTCTACCAGCTTGGATGCCGGAACTGGGTTGAAAAAGTGTAGGCCGATTACGTCGTTGTTTACGCTTCCTGCCAGCTCGGATACGGACAGGGAAGAGGTATTGGTGGCGATGACTGCCTCCGGAGCTGCCGCCGAAACGTTGGCGAATGCCTGCGTCTTGAGCTCCATGGACTCCGGGACTGCCTCGACTACCAGCGGGAATCCCGCGAAGTCGGCAGCCTCGGTGGACAGCGTCAGGCGCTGAGCCCACGATTCGAAGGTGCCGGAAGCGCCGCGATCCAGGGAACCCTGGATGGCCTTCTCCACGCGCTGGCGGGCGGCTGCGACGGCATCGTCGTTGATATCGACGACGTGGACCTGCGCACCCGCTGCCAGGAAGGCATGCGCGATGCCGGCACCCATGCGGCCGCCGCCTAGTACTCCAACTTTATTCGGGGTTTTCATCTTTATTTTTCCTTCTTGCGGTCGAGGAATGCTTGCATGCGGTCGAATTTGGCCTGAGACTCGAAGAGCACGGCCTGAGCGATGTTGTCTACTGAGGGGTGCGCGGAATCCGGCATGTCCATTAGCTGTTTAGTAATGCGCACGGCCAGCGGGTCGAGCGCGGCGATGCGCTCGGCTAGGGCCTTTGCGCCGTCGAGGAGCTCAGCGGGGGAGTGAACCTCGTTAATAAGGTGTGCCTCCAGCGCCTCTTCGCCGCTTAAGATGCGTCCTGCCAGCAGAATCTCCTTGGCGAGCGGCACACCGACCGTGTTCTTGAGCCGCCACAGCGCCCCGGCCGCGGCGATGATTCCCAGGTTGGCCTCCGGCTGGCCGAACTTGGCAAACGGGGTGGCTACCCGGAAATCCGCAGCGAGCGCCAGTTCCAGGCCGCCGCCTAGGGCATAGCCGTCGACGGCAGCGATGACGGGCATCGGCAGCTGGGCGATGCGGTGAAAGATGCCGGAGTTGATGCCGCGCAGGGCGTCGTCGCGGCGGCGCTCCCGCAGCTGGGCGATGTCCGCGCCCGAGGCGAAGATGCCGCGCGGACCCTTGGAGGTTTCCACGGTGCAGCCGGTGATGATGAGAATCTGCGGTTCTTGTTCCAACCCCGCGCAGAGTTCGTGCAGCTCAGCCACCATCTGCTCGTCGATGGCATTGCGCACCGTTGGGCGGTTCAGGCGGGCTAGAACAAAGCCTTCTTCTTGGGTTATCTCGATAGCGGTACTCATTTAGACCCTCTCGATCGCAATCGCGGTTCCCTGACCCACGCCCACGCACATGGTGGCCACACCGCGCTGCAAGCCTTCGGTCTCGAGACGGTTGAGCAGGGTCAACGTGATACGCGAGCCGGAGGAACCCAGCGGGTGGCCCAGAGCGATGGCTCCGCCCCACGCATTGACTTTGTCCTCGTCGAGCCCGAGCTCGCGGATGCATGCGAGGGACTGGGAGGCGAAGGCCTCGTTGAGCTCAACCGCGTCGAGGTCCTCAATGCTCCAGCCAGCGCGCTCGAGCACCTGGCGGGTAGCGGGCACAGGGCCGGTTCCCATGATCTCGGGCTTGACGCCGCGGGCGGAGTTCGCGACCACGCGGGCGCGAGCCTTAAGACCATGCTTTTCGACGGCCGCTGCAGAGGCGACGATGACGCAGGAAGCGCCGTCGTTAAGCGAAGATGCGTTGCCGGCCGTAGTGACTTCGCCGAGGCTGGTTACCGGGCGTAGCTTGGCGAGCTTTTCCAGGGAGGTTTCGGGGCGCGGGCCCTCGTCCGTGTCGACGATGGTGACATTTCCCTTGCGGTCCTTGACCTCTACCGGCACGATTTCCGCAGCGAACTTGCCGTCGGCGATAGCCTGAAGTGCGCGCTGGTGGGAGCGCAGGGCGAATGCGTCCGCGCCCTCGCGGGTGATGCCGTAGACGTTAGCCACCTCTTCGGCGGTTTCCGGCATGGAGTAGGTCATCTTTTCCTGCGCCAGGAACTTGGAGTTGGGGAAGCGCCAGCCGATGGAGGTGTCATAGACCTCGCCTGGCTTGGCAAAGGCCTTGGTGGGCTTTTCCATAACCCACGGCGCGCGCGACATGGACTCCACGCCACCTGCGACGATGATGTCCGCCTGGCCCGACTCTACGAGGGCGGTAGCCAGCGCAATCGAGGACATGCCCGAAGCGCACAGGCGGTTGACGGTGATACCGGGGACGGTGTCGGGGAAGCCAGCCAGTAGCCACGCCATGCGGGCGACGTTGCGGTTTTCCTCGCCGGCGCCGTTGGCGTTTCCGATGATGACTTCATCCACCAGGGATGGGTCGATGCCTGCGGTTTCGACGGTCTGACGGATGGTGGTGGCGATGAGATCGTCGGGGCGCACGGAAGAAAGCGCGCCGCCGTAGCGGCCCACTGGCGTGCGGAAACCGGAGACGAGGTATGCGTTAGGGGTAGTCATTTATGCTCCTTTGAACTGCGGCTTGCGCTTTTCGTTGAAGGCATCAAAACCTTCGTAATAGTCTTCGGTCTCGCACAGCTTTCCTTGTGCGATGTTCTCCGCATCCACGGAGGCCCACAGCCCGGTGCCGTTGTCGCGGATGTCTTGGACAAGCTTGCGGCTGGCCATGAATGCCAAGGTGGCCCCTTGAGCCGCGCGCTTGGCGACGCCCCGGGTAAAGTCCAGCAGCTCCTCTGCCGGGAGTGCGCGGGAGAAGAGCCCGGCTTGGACTGCCTCCGCGCCGCTGATGAGCTCACCGGTGATGATGAGGTCCATCGCGCGGTGCGGGCCGAGGCGCTCGACGAAGAGGTGGTGGCCACCGGAGTCAAGGGTGGCGCCGAGGTTGGCAAAAGGAGAACCGAATTTGGCGTCTTCGGCGACATAGACAACGTCGCAGGCCAGCGCGATGCCTAGGCCTACGCCGAGGCAGGGGCCGTGGACTGCGGCAAAGGTTGGGGCGGGGAACTCGTCGAGCTGGCGCAGGACTGGGGTGACCTTGTTGGCTAGGAAGTCGGTTGCGTCATCTTCGCGCGGGTTTAGCCCCTTGATGTTGCGGCCGGCGCTAAAGCTCTTGCCCTCGCCGCGGACGATGAGTGCTTTGGGCTGCGCCTTGGCTGCGGCATCGAGGGCATCGGAAAGCTCTGCCAAATCCGCAATGCCTAGAGAATTCATGGCCTTAGGCTTGTTGAAGATGAGTTCTGCGACGCCGCTTTCAGCGTCCACCTGTAGTTCAATCATGCTGTGCCTTTATAAAGTAAGTAGTGGGTTTTAAGCGTCGAAGTTGAGGGAGACGTTTGGCGTGGTGGCGTGGGATTGGCAGGTCAGCACATAGCCGGCTGCCACTTCGTCGGCCTCGAGGGCGTAGTTTTCATCCATCTCCACTTCGCCTTCTGTGACCTTGGCGCGGCAGGTGCCGCACACGCCGCCGGCGCAGGCGAATGGGACATCGGAGCGCACGCGCAGAGCGGCGTTCAGGAGTGATTCGTGGGCGGAAACCGGGGAGGTAACCGAGCCGGAGAGGCCATCGAGCTGGAAGGTGATTTCGACGTTGTTGCCTTCTGGATCGGCTTCTACCCGGCGGCCAGACTGGTTCTGATTGCCCGTGGGCTTGCCGGTGGTAAAGAGCTCGTAGCGCACGTTCTTCTCATCGACAGCGCGGCCGGAGAGCTCGTCGCGGACCAGCTGGACCAGTTCGAAGGGGCCGCACAGGAACCACTCGTCCACGTTCTCGGTGCGCACCACGTTATCGAGCAACGTCTGCAGCTTCTCGGCGTCGATGCGGCCGGAAAACAGCGGGTTGACGCGCTGCTCGCGGGAAAGCACGTGATGGACGGCGAAGCGGTTCGGGTACTTATCCTTCAAGTCACCGATCTCCTCGGCAAACATGACATCTCCGCCGCCCTTGTTGGCGAAGATGAGCTCGAAGGTGGTTTCCGGGGACTCCGCCAGCACGGTCTGAGCAATCGCCATGATTGGGGTGATGCCCGAACCCGCGGCAACGGCGACGAGGTGCGGATGGTCAAGCTTTTCCAGCTCCTCGCGCACGGCCTCTGGGTTATTAAGGCCGGTCAGGTGGGTCTTTGAGGTAAACGCGCCCTGCGGGTTCATCACGTCCATCTGGGTACCGGGGGTTAGCTCCTCGTTGGCCCAGGTAGAAAAGATGCCGCCGCGGTCGCGCTTGATGGCCACGCGGATGACACCGTCGCGCGGCACATCGCAGATGGAATAGGAGCGACGCACTTCCTGGCCGTTGATCTCGGCACGCAGTGCCACGTACTGGCCGGGGATGTAGTTGTAGTCTTCCTGGAGTTCGGCGGGGACTGCGAAGGAAACCTCGACGGAGTCTTCGGTGAGCTTACGTACACCGGTCACGGTCAGGGTGTTGAACGTAGCCTTCTTCTTAGCGGGGATTGTGGTGGTCATTAGTGCACCTTGAAGTAGTCGAAAGGCTCTAGGCAGTCCAGGCAGTTATACAGTGCCTTGCAGGAAGTAGAGCCAAATTGGGCGAGCTTGCGGGTGCGGCGGGAGCCGCAGTGTGGGCATTCGATGGCAGGTGGGGGACCAAGGGTCAGCGGGATGGGTCCAGAGTTTGCCGCGCGGGACTTGCCGGTTGGCGGCGCGATGCCATAATCCTTGAGGTTCTTGCGGCCCAACTCGGTGATCCAGTCGGTGGTCCACGCCGGCTGCAGCACTAGGTCCACGCGGGCAGCGCTGTAGCCTGCCTGCCCCAGCGCTGCGGTGATATCCGCGGTGATGTGCTCCATGGCGGGGCAGCCCGAGTAGGTCGGAGTAATGGTTACCACTGCGACGTCGTCTTCTAGCTTCGCTGCGCGCAGAATCCCCAGGTCCGCAATCGAGATGACGGGAATCTCGGGGTCGGGGACTTGCGCGGCGACGTCCCATACCTGGGCGTCGGCAGGCGCTGCCGGGCGCAGGGGATGAGAGGTATCAGTGATGGTCACAGTGGTCAAACTCCTTACCAGGTAGCGCCCGGATGCTGGCGGGCGAGCGATTGCATCTCGGCGAGGATGTAGCCGCGGTACTCGGAAAAACCGCCGCCGCGCTGGCCGGAACGAGCCTGCTTTACCTGCGGGATATCCAGTTCGGCCTTGCCAAGGACGTGCGCGATGCGCTCGTCGAACTCAGCGCGCAGGGAGGAAGGCAGAACGGCAATCTCTTCGGCGGCGAGTTTCTCGTGCACCGGCAGATCCTCGAAGAGTTCGTCGAGGTAAGGCCACATGTAATTCAGGCCTGCCTGCACGCGGCGCTTGGATTCCTCGGTGCCCAGGCCAAGGCGGAGGATCCACTGATTGGCGTGGTCGACGTGGTACTCGACTTCCTTGATGGCTTTTGCCGCGATGGCCGCTAGCGTCTCATCCTTGGATGCCAGCAGGGCGGTGTAGAGACCGTACTGGTAGTAGGAA
Source organism: Corynebacterium simulans (assembly GCF_001586215.1). Lineage (NCBI taxonomy): Bacteria > Bacillati > Actinomycetota > Actinomycetes > Mycobacteriales > Corynebacteriaceae > Corynebacterium > Corynebacterium simulans. The sequence goes on from NZ_CP014634.1 coordinate 1,573,648, forward strand.
AAGAGCAGCTGGCGTGCGATGGTCTGGCCAAAGTCGCCGTTTTCCTGCTCCACGAGGCGGCAGGAACGGAATTGTTCTTCGTTGCGGAAGTAGGCGAGATCGTCCTCAGTTTTGCCATAAGCAGTACCCGCGTAGGTCAGAAGGAAGCGGGCATGGCCGATGAGGTCGAGTGCGATATTTCCGAGTGCGATGTCCTCTTCCATCTCTGGGGCGCGGGAGATCCACCAGCCCAGGCGCTGGGCGAGGATAAGGGCGTCGTCGCCAAGCGTTAGTGCGTAAGCAGCAACGTCTTCCGAGGCCACGGCGCCGGAAGCGGCGATGTCTTCTGCGGTAATGCCGTTACCCTGCGACTGCTTGGTCGCAGAATCGGCGGTTGCGAATCCACTCACAGGTGCGGCACCCCCTCGGACTTGTCGTAGTAGGTGGCGTGGCGGTAGCTCTTGCCCTGCGGGGACTCGAAGAAGCCGCCCTTGGAGTCAGGATCGGAAGAAGACATTGCTTCGGTGGGAACTACCCACACGGAGGTGCCTTCGTTGCGGCGGGTGTATAGATCGCGCGCGTTACGCAGCGCCATGGTTGCGTCGGGCGCGTGCAAAGAACCAGCGTGGACGTGGGACAAGCCGCGGGAAGAGCGGACGAAGACTTCCCACATTGGCCATTGATTTTCAGACATGGGGTTTCCTTTGGTTGATGTGGAGCGGATTAGGCCGACAGGGCGGAGTCGACGTTGTGGTATTTCTCGGCATAAGCAGCTGCTGCCTCGCGGACCCAGGCGCCGTCGTCATGCGCTTGGCGACGTCGCTGCATACGCTGCACGTTGCACGGACCCTCGCCCTTGATGACGGACTTGAATTCGGCCCAGTCCAGCTCGCCGAAGTCGTAGTGGCCACGCTCCTCGTTCCACTTAAGGTCCGGGTCTTCGAAGTGGAGGCCTAGGGCCTCAGCCTGCGGGACGATCATGTCGACGAAGCGCTGGCGCAGTTCATCGTTGGAGAAACGCTTGATCTTCCACTCCATGGACTGCTTGGAGTTCGGGGAATCATCATCTGGTGGGCCGAACATTTGCAGGGCTGGGCCGTAGAAGCGGTTGATGGCCTCTTGCGCCATCTGCTTTTGCTCCTCGGTGCCGTGGGAGAGTTCGTAGAGGATCTCCCAGCCTTGGCGCTGGTGGAAGGATTCTTCCTTGCAGATGCGCACCATGGCGCGGCCGTATGGGGCATAGGAAGCGCGGCACAGTGGGACCTGGTTGCAGATTGCCGCACCGTCGACCAGCCAGCCGATTGCTCCGATGTCTGCCCAGGTGCGCGCCGGGTAGTTGAAGATGGAGGAGTACTTCGCCGTGCCATCAAGAAGCTGTTGTACCAGCTCATCGCGGGAGGTGCCGAGGGTCTCGGCGGCGGAGTAGAGGTAAAGGCCGTGGCCTGCCTCGTCCTGCACCTTGGCCATGAGGATTGCCTTGCGCTTAAGTGATGGTGCGCGGGTGATCCAGTTGGCTTCTGGCTGCATGCCGATGATCTCGGAGTGCGCGTGCTGGGAGATCTGGCGGGTCAGCGTCTTGCGATAGGCGGCCGGCATCCAGTCGGTGGGCTCAATGCGGGAATCTTCCGCAATGAGCTCGTCGAAGCGTGCTTCTGCCTCTGCGCTGGCGAGTGCGGAGTCAGTGGTAGTCATGGAGGAAATCCTTCTATCCGGATGGAGGAGTAAGCGGGGTATTACTTACTGAATGGTTGGTCAGTATATGGGAGATCTGTGACCTACGTCAACACATTTTGTGATGTGTCTCTAGTTTCTTGGGGGGGACTTCGTTACTTCTTGGCTGGCAGGACGCGGAAGGTTCCGCGGAACTCCGCGATGGGTTTGCCGTGGATGTTCAGCGAAACGTCGACGATTCCGTTGCGTCCCCAAGTCTCGCGCGTGATGGCTACGCCACTGACGACGTCGCCCTCGAAAGCGGGGGCGATGTAGTGAATGGAGTTGTGGGCAGCGACGGCGACTTCGCCGGGGGAGTTGCACGCGCCGGCAAAAAGTGAATCGGCAAAGGTGTAGAGAAAACCGCCCTGTGCTGTGCCGTGGCCGTTGCACATCTCTGGGCGGATGGTGAATTGGCCTTCGCAGTGTCCAAGTTCGAGCTTGGTAATCTCCGCGCCGATGTGCGCGGTGGCTTTATCGCTTTCAAACATGGCGCGGACGTGGGCGAATTCTTCAGATTCGGCCACGCCGGGGCGCAGGATCTGGCTCATGGATGCTCCTAGTTAGCTGGAGATCTAGAGCAAGCACTCGATGAGAAATGGGGGTGTGGTGATTGGAGAGTCTAACCATTTTTTGGCCGTTCTGCTTGAATGGGGACCGTGGTTGAAGCAAATGTTGGTGCCGGGCGGGGTCGCCCGGGCTATTCCCGTGATGATGTAATTAGCGCGGCTGTGCGCGCTTTTAATGCCCGTGGATATGACGCGACATCGATGGGGCATGTTGCGCACGAGCTGGGAATTACAAAGTCGGCGCTCTATCACCACATCTCTTCAAAAGAGGAGATTTTGGAGCTGACGGTTGCCCGCGCGCTCAGCGAGCTTGAGGCCGTGGTTGCCGAGGTTAAAGATTCGGACTTGGCTTCCGGGGAGCGTGTGCGCTGCCTGGTGGAGGGGTCCATTCATGTGCTGTGTGTAGACCCGCAGTCGGTGTCCTTGCTGCTGCGGCTGCGTGGCAACTCGGAGGTTGAGTCCCGCGCTTTGGAGCGACGTCGTAAGCTAACCCGCTCAGTTATCCCGCTCGTGCGCGATGCTCAGGAGGATGGCGCAATCAGGTCTGACCTGGACGCTGCGATCTTGACTCGCATGGTCTTTGGCATGGTCAACTCAGTGGCGGAGTGGTACAACCCGGGCGGCAAGCTGGAGGCGGAGGAAGTCGCCGATGTTGTGGTGGGCTTGTTGTTTGGTGGCCTGAGGGGCTAGAAGTTTTGGGGTGCTGCGGGGGTAGCTCGACTGGGGAGAATCTGTGAGAGAAAAATTCTAGGCCTTAGCTGCGTTTTCCCAACGGGAAATGTGCCCTGGGTCATGAAACTTTTTTAATTGTGTTGTAACTCACGTACAGGCCTTGTATTGTACCTCACATGATTTACCTGAACGAACGGTAGGTCATGAATTCGCCGAGGTTAATATTCCTCGGCTTAACCCAAGCAAGACAGTTAAATATCTCGAGCAGCGCTTTCGAGGGAATGCGGGTGTGGACCTCAATTCTCCCGAGTCGAAAGGCAACAACGTGACCGCAACGTTTGACATCTTTTCTGATCACCACGGCCCGCAGATGGGCATTGAGTATGCTTCCCGCGACGAAATCATCGCGTTACAGACGCAGCGCGCAAAGAACGAGCTGCGCCACGCGTACTACAACGTCCCTCACTACCGTCGTGCGTTTGATGAATTGGGCGTCCACCCCGATGACTTCAAGGAGCTGGCAGACTTTGCCAAGTTCCCGTTCACTGACAAAGAAACGCTGCGCTCCGAGTATCCGTTCGGAATGTTTGCTGTAAACCAGAGCCAGATCTCCCGTATCCACGCGTCCTCCGGCACTACCGGCCGCCCAACCGTGGTGGGGTATACCCAAAATGACGTGAAGATCTGGGCTGAACTCGTGGCTCGTTCCCTGCGTGCCGGTGGCCTGCGCCCAAGCGATAAGGTGCAGATCACCTTCGGCTACGGCCTATTCACCGGTGGTCTTGGCGCTCACTACGGCGTCGAGGAGCTGGGCGCGACCGCAATCCCAACCTCTGGTGGTCAAACCGAGCGCCAGATTCAGATCATGCAGGACTTCCAGCCGGATGCCATCCTTGGCACCCCGTCCTACATGCTTAACCTTTTGGATCGTATGCGTAAAGACGGCATCGACCCGCGTGAAACCTCGCTTCGAGCTGGCGTCTTCGGCGCCGAGCCGTGGACTGAGGGCATGCGTCGCGAGCTCGAAGAAGGCTTTGGCATCACGGCCACCGATATTTATGGCCTCTCTGAGGTCATGGGTCCTGGTGTTGCGCAAGAATGCGTGGAAACCAAGGACGGTCTGACCGTCTGGGAGGATCACTTCTACCCAGAGATCATTGACCCAGAAACCCTGCAGCCGGTGCCTGATGGAGAATACGGCGAGCTCGTGATTTCTTCCTTGACCAAGGAAGCATTCCCGATCATCCGTTACCGTACGCACGACATCACTCGCCTGCTGCCGGGAACAGCGCGTTCCATGCGCCGCATCGACCGAATTTCGGCTCGAAACGACGACATGATCATTCTGCGCGGCGTGAACTGTTTCCCATCCCAGTTTGAGGAAATCATCACTGAGGATTCCAACCTGCGCCCGCGCTACCAATGCATCCTGTCGAAGAAGGGGCGCATGGATCACCTGACGCTGGTTGTTGAACATGCGACAGACGTTGCCCAGTCTGATATCGAAGCATCGGGTGATTGGCTCAAGAAGCAGATCAAGAACCGCATCGGTATCTCCGTCGGCGTCGATGTGGTTGACCACGTTGACTGCGGTGAGGGCAAGGCAAAGCGCATCGTCGATAACCGCGATAAGTAATCGACCTTATCCATCTGCTTTTGCACCCATAGAGAGAGTCACCCTATGTCTGCACCTGTAATTGAACGTAGCCAACCGGCAACTGGAATCACTCGGGAGCACAAGCGCGTGCTCGCCGGCTCCATGGTCGGAACCACCATCGAATGGTTCGACTTCTTTATCTATGCCCAAGCTGCGGGTCTTATTTTCGCCACGCAGTACTTTGACCCAGTCTCGAATGAAAACGCCTCGCTCGCGCAGATCATTTCCTGGGCTTCATTGGGTATCTCATTCCTGTTCCGCCCGTTGGGTGCTATCATCGCAGGTCACTTGGGTGACCGGCTGGGCCGCAAGCCAGTTCTTGTCATCACTCTGATTGGCATGGGGCTAGCCACCATGCTCATGGGTGTCTTGCCCAACTATTCTGCAATCGGCATGGCCGCCCCAATCCTGTTGGTGGCGCTGCGCGTGCTGCAGGGGCTTTCTGCTGGCGGCGAGTGGGGCGGTGCGGCAATGCTCGCCGTGGAACACGCGCCACGCGGCCGCCGCGGCCTCTTCGGCGCCTTCCCACAGGTGGGAGTTCCGCTCGGAATGTTCCTGGCCACCATCTTCATGCTTTTGCTTTCCGCGGTCTTGACGCAGGAGCAGTTCTTGGCATGGGGCTGGCGTATCCCCTTCCTGTCCTCTGTTGTCCTGATTCTTCTGGGCTACTTTATCCGCCGCGCGGTGGAAGAGTCTCCAGCATTCGCTGAGCTGCAGGATCTTCAGAAGAAGGAATCTGCCCCCTTGGCGGTCCTGTTCAAGAGCCACACCGGCACCGTCATTAAGTGCGCGCTCATCTTCGCCGCTAACAACGCTGTAGGCTACTTTGTCATCGCCTACTTCACCTCTTATGGCACCAAGGTGGTGGGTTACTCGCGTACCGACGCCCTGCTAATCGCGCTCATTGCATCCATCGGCTGGTTCGCTGGCACCCTCTACTTCGGCCACCTGTCGGACAAGGTGGGCCGCAAGCGCACCTTCATCGTGGGCTACATTGCGTTGGCTGCGTGGTCCATTCCGTCCTGGATGGCTGTTGACTCCGGCAATCTTGCCCTCTTCGGTGGTGCGGTTCTCATCCTGGCGACCATGCTGGGTGCCACCTATGGTCCCCAGTCCGCGCTCTACGCGGAGATGTTCCCAGTGAAGGTGCGCCTCTCGGGTGTTTCAATCGGCTACGCGTTTGGCTCCATCATCGGTGGTGCTTTCGCCCCGATGATCGCGGAGATGCTCTTCACTGAGTTCAAGACCTCCATGGCTATCGCTACCTACGCGATTGTCATCTCCGCCATCTCCCTCATCGGCGTTCTCATGGTGCCAAAGGGCATTCAGGACCGCGACCTGCACGTTTAGAAGTATCTGACTTCTAAACTAGGCGCATAAGTGCGAAGAGCCTGCCTGGGCGGCCAAGGCGCAGAACTGTAGCTGGGCGTTGGTCACTGAATCTTCGGCACCGCGGATTGCCTGGCGGGCTGGGTCGTGGAACTGCACCGGCACGAAGTTGAGGATTTGCTGCTCCAGCGGGGAAGGCTGGCGGCCCGAATTGCGGATGCCGTCAGCGGTGATGCGAACAGCACCCAAGATGTCGCCGGTGAGCTGGGAGGCCGCGCCATAAGTATTCGCGGCGATGGTAAAGCCATTGCCAAAGGAGGCGGTGGCATGGACGTTGCGGTTATCGTCCCAGCCGAACTTCGTGCCCACAACACCCGGCACGCGTGAGGTGCCAAAGTCTTGCTTATAGCCGTCAGCGGCAACGGGGAAGCGGTGCGCATGCCATTGATAATTGGCGTGGCTAGTGGGTCGCCCACAATCGCGGAGGTAAAGCGCGCAAGGTCCTCAGTAGAGGTAGTGGTGTTGCCCCAGAATCCTGGGTAGTGGGTCTCATGCAGGCCAAACTGGCCGATGATCTCAGGGATTGCCTGCGGGTAGCGGCGGTCCAAGTCTGTGGCCGTGCCGTCCTCGCTGAAACGAATCATGTTCTCCACGCGGGCTTTATCCGCCGGAGCGCCGTGCTGCAGCACCCAATAGCCCAAGTAGAGCTTGACCAAGGAAAGCGCCGGGCGAGATTCGTGGGAATTAGCAGTAGAGACTACTGCGCCATTGCTGTAGCGCAGCGTGACCTGAGTACGCCCGGGCACAGCGTTAGGGTCGATGGTGATGCCAGCCTGGGCAACGGGCGTGACGAGGCCGGCGGCGAGGGTGCCAACCAGCGCGGCAGCAGAGATAGAGAGACGGGAACGCATAGGAAAATAGTAACAGCGCTGGGAAAACTAATCGTCCCCAGCGCTGTTAAATAGTTTGTCTAGATTTCTACGATGGTGCGGCCATGGCGGGTGCCGGCGAGTAGCTCCTTGGCGGCGTCTGCGACATCGTCGAGCGCAACGGTGCTGGAAATAGAGTGCAGCATCTCAAGATCGAGGTGCTCGTCCAGCAGCTTCCAGGCATCCTCGCGGACCTTGAGCGGTGCGTCAACGGAGTTGCCGCCTGCCAGGACGATGCCGCGCAGGATGAATGGCAGTACCGAAGCCGGGAGGTCAGGACCAGCGGCCATGCCGGTTGCTGCTACGACGCCGCCCCACTTGATCTGCGCCAAGACGTTGGCCAGGACGGTGGAGCCAGCGGTGTCTACCGCGCCGTCGTAAAGCGCCTTCTGCAGCGGACGGCCGGTCTCCGAGAGCTCGGAACGATCAATGATGTGGTCTGCGCCCAGGGCCTGCAAGTACTCGCTTTCGCTATCAACGCGGCCGGTAACGGCGGTGACCTCGAAGCCCAGGGACTTGAGCAATTGGACGGCGATGGAGCCCACGCCGCCCGTGGCGCCAGTGACCAGCACATGGCCCTCGCGCGTGCCGTGGGTGAGCAGCTGGTTGACGCAGATGGCGGCGGTGTAGCCCGCGGTGCCGATTGCGGCGGCGTCGGCAGCAGTGAAGCGCTCCGGAACCACGAGGGTGGCATTGGCATTCGCACGCTGCTTAGTGGTGTAGCCGCCGTGGCGGAATTCTCCCAGGCCGTCGCCGAAAGCGGCCACCAGGGCGCCCTCAGGTAGACGTTCATCGTTTGACTCCGCAACGGTGCCCACGACGTCGATGCCCGGCACCAGCGGGTTGATGCGCATGACGCCCTTGTTACCGTCGAGTGCCATTGCATCCTTGTAGTTCAACGAAGAATGGGAAACGTTAACCAGTACGTCGCCCTCGGCCAGAATCGGCTCATCCTCGAAAGCGTGAGAGATGGAACCGTCTTCGTTTCGCGTGACTTTGAGTGTGCTCATGCCCACGATGGTACGCCCATTATGAATCAGTGTTTTGCCAGCGAAGTACACGGCAAAAGTACAGCTTTTGTTGTTAGATTCTCGGACATGCTCGTTACCGAACAAACCACTCATTCGCGCAGCCGTATTCCGGCGGCCCCGCGCCGCCACCAAACGCTGCGCCGTGACTCACTTCTAGTCACGGCGCTCGTGCTGCTCGTTGTTGGTGTGGCGACGTTGGGTAAATCCTTCATTGAGATCCCCGGCGTGGTCAATGCCTCCGCGCATGCGGTGCGAAGCTTAGATCTGCAAATGTTCAACGGTTTTGATCATCCGACTATCTGGTACGGGCCTTGGACCAACACCATCGGCAATTTCTTGTTGTTTATGCCACTCGGCGCAAGCCTTATCGTGATGGGCCAGAATCTGCGCCGCGTGCGCTTTGGCCTCGGCGGAACCATCCTGGCCGGCTTGGCGCTGAGCTTGAGCATCGAAACCCTCCAGTACCTCTTCGCCCTCGGCTTCAGCGACGTTGATGACCTTGTGTTCAACACTTTGGGCACCGCCGTGGCGGCCTTCTTCATGTCACGCGTCAGCAAGGAAAAACAGTCCAAGGTGTTGCACCGGATTGGGTTTATGGCTGCCACCGCGCTGACCGTTTTGGGCTGTGCGATTGCCACGGGGATCATCGCTTAAGCAGCGCTCAATCAATCCGGCCTTTAATAAAAGAAGCAACGTCTGCCGCCGCCTGCTTGGCAAAGGGGCTAACACCCGTGATGGTGGCTGAGCCCGGGCCAGTCCACGTGCCATATCCCACGAGGAAGAGCCCCGGCACGGTGGGCTGGCGGTCTACCAGGAGGCGAGAAATGGGGCGAAGTGCGGGCCGGAAGCCGGTGGCCCAAATCAGGTGATCCGCGTCGATGTCGTCGAGGGAATCCGGCATCGGGGTGGCGCGCAGGAGCCCTTCATCACGCGCCTTGAGCACCGGCGGGACCATGACGATATCGCCCAGGTTCGTATCCGCGCCGGGGTCAGGCTCGCCGCGATTGATGGCGTTGAGACGCTCGCGGTTGCGCCGGAAGAGCACACGTCCGTCGACGTCGTCAGGCATCCAGCGCGGCTCGCCCCTCGTTAGCCAGGTCGTGGAAATGCCTTCAAGCAGCAGATCTGCCGCGATCTGTGCGCCGGAATTGGCCGCGCCCACCACTGCCACGCGGGAGCCGCTGAACTCCGCGACGCCGGGATAAATGGCCGAATGCCATTGTGTCCCCGCGAACTTACCGGGGTAGTACGGGATGAAGGGCGCGCGCCAGGTACCCGTGGCCGCCACCACGGTGCGGGCCATCAAGCGTTCCGTGCTCGAGTAGACGTGAAAGAACTCGCCATCGTGCTCCACGGACTCAACCATGAAGGGGCGTCGCACCGGCAGCTCATAGCGCTCCTCGTAGCGAGTTAGATAATCCACCACGTGGCTCGCTGGCGGGAAACCTTCATAAAAAGGCATGGGCCAGCCCGGTAGGTTGGAGGCGCTCGTGGTGCTAAACAATGTCAGCGAGGGCCAGGTGTGCAGCCACGCACCACCGGGACGCGATTCCGCATCCAAGATGGCGAAGTTCAAGCCTTTTCTGCGCAGGTAGTAGGCCGTGGCCAGCCCTGCTTGGCCGCCGCCTAAAACGAGGCAATCATAAACCTGCGCGGACACTTAAATGAGCTTCCTTTCCCGGGCCACGGTGACAGCCGCTGTGCGGGTATCCACGCCCAGCTTCTGATAGATGTGAATCAAGTGCGTCTTCACTGTAGCTTCCGAGATGAACAGGCGCTGGGCAAGCTCCTTATTCGATTTGCCCGTGGCCAGGGCTTCTAGGATCTCCAGCTCGCGGCCGGAAAGTGCCACCTCGGGGCGGGTGATGCGCTCGACCAAAAGCGCTGCCACCTCGGGTGCCAGGGTGCGTTTGCCGGCGGCCGTGGCCAGGACGGCGTCGTGAAGCGCCTGCTCCGGCGCATCCTTTAGGAGATAGCCCAGGGCGCCTGCCTCCACGGCGGAAACAATGTCGGATTGGGTGTCATAGGTGGTGAGGATGAGCACCGGCGGGCCGCCAGCCTGGGCGAGCTGGGAAGTTGCCGCAATGCCATCGGTGCCGGGCATCTGGATATCGCAAATGACCACGTCAACATGCGGAGCATCGGGAGCCTCCAGCTTGGCGACGTCCGCCCCATCCGCGCCTTCTAGCACCACATCGATGTCAGGGAAAGCGTTCAAAATGGCTCGCAGGCCTGCGCGCACCACGGGATGATCATCGATGAGCATGACGTTAAGCATCCTGGTCCTCCACTTTTTGCGGCATACGGATAGCAAGGGCGGTTCCCTCGCCTGGGGAAGATTCCACCGTGAGCGTACCGCCGTGGCTTTCCACGCGCTGGCGCAGGCCCCGCAGCCCGAAGCCACCCTGCGAAGGTGAAGTAGGATCCATGCCTTCTCCGTCGTCGACGATGTCGAGCGTGGTCTCGCCTTCAAAACAGCCTAAAGTCACCACCGCGCGCCGGGCGCCAGAATGCTTGAGCATGTTGTTGAGCCCCTCTTGCGCAGCACGCAACAGGTCCTGGCGGTGGGCCTCGGGAACGGTGCTTTCGCCGGAAACAACTAGCTCGATGTCGGTGTCCTTCCCCAGCGCAGCGGCTTGCGCGGTAGCTGAATCCACCACCTGCTGGAGGGCCTCCTCCAAGGATGCGGCGGGAGATGCTAGCTCGCTGACGAAGCGGCGTGCCTCGCTTAAGTTCTCGCTAGCCACTTTTTCAATCAGCGCCAGTGTCTCTGGGGAAGGATCTTTTTGAGCCGCGCGCGAGAGCAGAACGATGGAGGAAAGGCCCTGGGCCACGGTGTCGTGGATTTCCCGGGAGAGCCGTTCGCGCTCTTCCAGGCGGCCTGCTTGGTGCTCGCTCGCGGCAAGTTCGGCCTGGGTGGCGCGCAGCTGCCGGGCAACCTCTGCATGGTGCGCCGCCTCAGCCTGCACCATGCGCCCGGCATGGAAGGTGCCGATGGCAAAGGCCGTGCCGATGAAGGGGCCGATGGCCGCCGCGATGGTCCATTCCGCCGGATGCTGCCAGGCGGGCAGGAAGGCGGCCAGCGCCCATAACAATCCGCTGCAGGCGATGCCCGGCCAGCGGGGAAGCGAGCTTAGAAAAGCAAAGACCAGCGGGAATTCCAGCCACATGAAGTCCTGGGCATGCACCATGAGCCCGCACCACAGCACGCACAAGCCCACCAGCCACAGGGCGCGGGGGAGTGCGCGCCGCAGTGCGTAGACCACGGCCAATGCGACTGCCAGACCAAGGGCGCGGGCATCGAGGCGCCCGTCGAGCCCGGCGCGCAGCAGGCCGAATAGCAACAAAAACGCGAACATCACGTGTAGCCCGGCGCGCCAGGGGCTAAGGCGCTTATGGAAGGTCTGCAGGGAGCGCTGTTTCACGTCATTCACAGCCTTTTACCCTAACCCGCAGGTGGGACACGGGGAATCAACCAGTTGGTTGACTCGAAGTTCAACTAGCGGCCCGATTACTAATCTGCGAGTGGGGGCGATGCTTGAAACTATGTTTCTTGCACTTAGAGAATTGCGCGCAGCCCGCGGGCGCTTTGCGCTAATTGGGACCGTGGTCGCGCTCATTACCTTGCTTTTGGTCATGCTCTCTGGGCTCACGGAGGGCCTTAGCAAACAAAACACCTCGGCTTTGGAGGCCTTGGGGCATGAGTATGAGCAGGCGAGCTTTAGCACGCAGAAGCCAACTTTTACGGAGTCAGAGATTTACGCGGACGACGTGGTGCCTGGCAGCGCGCCTTTGGGTACCTCGCAGACCAAGGTGGAGGGCTTCGGTGGCGTGGCCGTACTGGGCCTGCCGGCGGGCGAGCCTATTCCGGGTACCAAGCAGCAGGTGCCGGCCACGGGAGTGGTGGCCTCGCAAGCGATTACACAGGGAAATTCCGTGGTGATTGGGGATGAGACCTATGCCGTTCGCGCCACCGTGCCGGATCTGTACTATTCCCACTCGCCGGTGCTGTGGGTTTCCACGCAGACCTGGGCGCAGTTGAGCCACGCGCCTTCCGACGTCGTGGGCACCGCCCTGCTGCACGCGAACAGCGTTGCCACCGGGCTTCCCACGTCCGTCAGCATGCGCGAGGCCTTAAGCGGCCTGCCCTCCTACAACTCGGAGCGCGGCTCGCTTTTGACCATGCAGGGCTTCCTGTATGCAATTTCGGCGCTCGTGATGGTGGCTTTCTTGAGCATCTGGACCATGCAGCGCACCCGCGATCTTTCGATTCTGCGTGCGCTGGGGGCGCGGACGCGCTACCTGCTTGGCGACGCCCTGGCACAATCCGCGCTCATCCTCGCCCTCGGAGTTGGTGTGGGTGCCGCAGTGGGCTGGGGCCTGGGCGCGCTCGCGCAATCGACGGTGCCTTTTGTGCTCTCGGCGCGCACGATTGCTGCCCCGGCCGCTGGCATGTGGGTACTCGGCATGCTGGGCGCGGTGCTGGCCACCCGCCGAATCAGCAAAATCAACCCTTTGGATGCGTTGGGAGGACAAGGCTAATGCTAGAGATTGAAAACGTGACGGTTACCTTCCCCGATGGCCGCGATCGCGTGGTGGCGCTGGATGACGTCAGCCTGGCCATCAAGCCGGGCCAGCTCATGGCCGTCGTCGGCGAATCCGGCTCCGGTAAGTCCACCTTGCTCTCCGTGGCCGCGGGGCTAATCGAGCCCGATAGTGGTCGCGTGCGGGTAAGCGGTGAGCGCGGCATCATCTTCCAGCAATCCAACTTGGTCAGCTCGCTCAATGCCCTGGATCAACTGCTCATTGTGGACCACATGGCAGGCCGAAAACCTCGCCGTGAAAAGGCGCGGGAGCTGCTTGAGTATGTAGGCCTGCCTGGGATGGAGGCTCGCCGCATCACCCAGCTTTCTGGCGGTCAGCGCCAGCGCATCAATATCGCGCGCGCCTTGATGGCTGATCCCGAGGTGCTGCTCGCGGATGAGCCGACGGCGGCGCTGGATTCTGCGCTCTCGCGCGACGTCGCCAAGCTGCTGCGTGACATCACCGATGAACAACAGACCGCAACGATGCTTGTAACCCATGACCGCAGCCTGCTGGATTTTGCGGACAATGTGGTCACTGTCAAGGACGGAAAATTGGTGTCCGGTAACTAAAGTCCTGCAAGCGGGCGCAAACGGAGTATTCTGTTTTCCCGTTATGCCGAAAAAGAATCCGCGAGTGCGCGTCACGCCCACCACCTATCCCCGCATGGCGCAATGGACCGGAGTGCATTACACGATGCTTTCTGTGACCATTGCCGCATGCGGTGTATTCATCGTGGCTGCACGACGCATCCGGGGCACTACCAAGGAGACCTTCTATCGGCAGATGACTGGCTGGGTGATGCTGGTGCTCGGTACGGCATGGACCATCGTCTCCCTGGACCCTTCGCAATTCGACATCCGTGAATCTCTGCCGCTGCACCTGTGCGATATTCTGCGCCCAGTGTTGGCGCTCGGTCTGATTACGGGCAATGAGCATGCGCTGACGCTGACCTATTACTGGGGCATCATCTTGAACCCGCAGGCGATTATCACCCCAGATGTTATTTATTACTTCGATCCGCGCTGGCTGCGCTTTGCCACCTATTGGTTCTTCCACATCACCGCACTGGCCATTCCGCTGGCGTTGACCTTCGGCTTGGGCTACCGCCCGACGTGGAAGGGATACCGCTTTGCGGTGGGAGTAACCCCGGTGTGGATGGCCAGCGTCATGGCGGTCAACGCCCGCACAGATGGCAACTATGGATTCTTAAACCACGCGCCGGGCAGCCCCTCCATCATCAACCTGCTGGGGCCGTGGCCGTGGTACATCCTCGCCGAGATCGGCGCCGTGGCAGGTGCCTGGGCTGCGATGACGTGGCCGTGGGAAACCCGTAGGCTGCGCCGCGGCACGGTGGCTGCCGGTGCCAAGGGGCTGTTGCGCCGCTCCGTGCGCGCCGTGGCAAATAGGCTTTAGCGAGCCATACGCAAAAGCTTGGCGATGGCCCGCGGGATCGCCGCGGCAATCTGCGAAGCCGAGCAGATGGCATAGCCCTCCGGCGTTTGCGCCGCGATGGCTGCCGCATGGGCATGGATAGCCCCGGCATGCAGGACCTCGGTGATTAGCGCTTCCTGCAGATCGAAGTCAGCCTTCTTCTCCTGCATCCGCTCATCGAGATGCATCTGTGCGAGGACTGCGCCGAGGATGCCCGCGAGCACGTCGCCTGAACCAGGGGTAGCGGCATAGGAATGGCCTGCATTGTAGGCATAAATGGGTTGGCCGGGTGCGGTAACCAGGGTATTTCTTCCCTTGAGCAGCACGATGCAGCCCAGTGCCGTGGCGAGCTCCTGCAGTGGCGCTGCTTTGCCTGATGACAGGTCGAGGTCCTTGTTGAAGGTCGCCTCGTAAAGCTCGGTGAACTCGCCCAGGTGAGGGGTGAGAACCGTGACGGGCAGGCTTCCCAGGCGGGCGCGCAACTCGGGGTGACGGGCAAGGAGTCGCAGCGCATCGGCATCGATGACGGCCGAGATGAACCCATCGAGTACCTCCGCGAGCTCCGCTTGGGCCGCAGCGTCAGTGCCGCGTCCTGGGCCCACGACGATGGCCTGGGCGTGACCTGCTGAGTCAAGATTTGGGTGAACCACGAGTTCCGGCAGGAGCGAGGTGATGGAGCGGTCTCCGATAAAGCGCACCATGGCCGGGCTGGTGCGCACTGCCGCGGTGGCTGCCAAGATGCCAGCTCCGGGATAGGTGTCGCTGCCTGCGGCAATAGTGACCACGCCACCGGAATATTTATCGGAGGAAATTCCTGGGGTGGGATCAACGATTGGTCCGGTACAGCCAACCGGGCGCGGGTGCGTGGCGATGCCGTGGGCGGTCTCGATGTTGCCGGGGCGCCACGCATATGCGGATTCTAGGGTGGGCTCGTTGGCGATGTGCCCGGCCGGTTGCGCGAGCGATTCGAGCATCGCGCTAAACGACGTCGCGCCGGGCAGCGTTAAGTCCGCCAGCACTACTTGGCCGCATTCGGCCGCAAGCACATGACCCATGCGTGCCCAACCGAAAGTTACGGTGACGTCAGCATGCACTGCGCCTTTGCGGGCGGCTACGCCGGTGTCCGCATTAATGCCAGTGGGCATATCGACCGCGAGCACCGGAATTCCTGCTGCCTGCTCGTAGACCTCCAGCGCCTGGCCGCTGAGCCCGCGTCCGGAACCGAGGCCAGCCACGGCGTCGATAAGCAAGCCCGTGTCATCGGGCAGGGAAGCGGTGGAATTAGGAGTGGACCCACTTTTTAGAACCTCGCCGCCGGCTTCCTCGAACGCAGCAAGAGCGGTTGTGTGGCAGGTCTCGGGTACGAGGGCTGTGACGGCGTGTCCCTGCTGGGCGAGGAGTGCACCGGCGAAAAGGCCGTCGCCGCCGTTGCCACCGCTGCCTGCCAGAATCATCATGCGGCCTGGGTGCGCGGCGAGCATTACCGCGGCGGCATCGGCCACCGCGTGGGCGGCTAATTGCATGAGCTGGTCTGGATAGCTCTGCTGGGCGAGCAGGCGCTCCTCGGCAGCGCGGACGGCGTCGACGGAAAAGGCATATCGCATGCCGTCCAAAATACCCGCCTGCTTAGGCTGGAGCGTTCTGGCAGGTAGGGCACCAGAACAGGTTCCTGCCTTCGAGCTTCTTTTCTGCGATGGGCTCGCCGCAGATATAACAAGGCATGCCGGCGCGGCGGTAGACATAAACCTCGCCGCCGTGGTCATCCTTGCGTGGCGCGCGGCCCATGGCCTCTGGCGTGTGCTCCGGGCGGACCGTGTCGATGCGGGCGGTGGGCACGCCGGCGCGCATGAGTTCTACCAGGTCCTCCCAGATGACATCGAATTCGTGGCGGTCCAGTTCATTGCCGGCAATAAAAGGTGAGATGTTCTGGCGGAATAAAACCTCGGCGCGGTAGATGTTGCCGACTCCGGCAAAGAGATGCTGATCCATCAGCAAGGAGCCGATGCTGCGGCTCGACCTGTGCACCCGCGGCCAAAGGTCGGCCGGTGATGCGTCCTCGCGGATGGGGTCCTGGCCAATCTTGGCGAGCGCGACGTCATACTCAGCATCCGTAATGAGCCGGCACCACTGCGGCCCGCGGAGGTTGGCAGCTAGGTCATCGCTTTCGACGCGCAGGCGAATCTGGCCCCAGACATCGTCCAAAGGCTCAAAGCGCAAGCTGCCGATCAACCCGAGGTGAATATAGATGATGTGCTCTGGCGCATCGGCGGAAAAGTGCATAAAGAGGTGCTTGCCGCGCGCTTCGGCGAAATCGAGCTGCGTCCCATCGAGCATGGCTGCTTCCGCCGCAAAGCGGCCTTGCGGACTCGTGACGCGCAGCGGCCCACCCCGGAATTCACGGTTGAGGCGCTGTGCAAGGTGATGGATGATGTGGCCTTCGGGCATGGGGATAAGTCTATTGCATGTGCTGCGAAGAAAACCTAAGGATAAAACGGACATTATTCCCGTTTGGAATGTGGGATTGAAGTGCGAAGACGAGACTTAAACGTTCATTTTCTGCTTTAAAGGTCTAGGTTAAATAGACGAAAGTTAACATAATAAACATTTATCTAATTTGTTGCTTAGACTATATCGTGACCATATTTGATAAAGATTGACCCGAATGTATAGCGATCCGTTTCACATTTATTTTTCTTCCGGGTTAATTGGACTAGAAAGTGCCAGCACATGGCGCTAAATTTTTATAAAGTTAGGATTGGTTGATGAATTTCTTTATCAGATTTTTGTCCGATTGGCTTTGAAAACGTTGACTTTGAAACCGCCGTTGATATGCTTCGCATGGGTGTATCTACTGGTGAGTGATAGATCCAACCGCTGCGCATGTAGGGGTGCGCGGCGGCTATAGTCAGGTGGGTGGGACTGCCTGGCTATAGAGGGTGAGGGCTTGTTCCACACCCTTAGAGAGACAGGTAACGCCTGGGCCCATCCTTTCCAGGGCCCAGGCGTTACTCGTATGTTTTAGCCGGCGTCGTCAGTGCGGTTTCTTGCGGTGTGATGCCGTGGCAGGGCGTATGAGTAAACACAGTTCTTTCGAGTAAAATCCAATCCAAAAGATCCAGCCCGGTTGCGGGGATTGTCTATGGCGGAAGGCCTTTAAATGACGCGTTTGCTTGGTTTTGACCGTGAGAAGTACATCGAGATGCAGTCGGAGCACATTCATGCACGGCGCGGAGAAATCGGTGGCAAACTCTACTTGGAGATGGGCGGCAAGCTCTTTGATGACATGCACGCCTCCCGCGTGCTGCCGGGCTTTACTCCAGACAACAAGATCGCCATGCTTGAGCGCATCAAAGACGATGTCGAGATTCTCATCTGCATCAACGCCAAGGACATTGAGCGCCAGAAGATGCGCGCTGACCTCGGAATCCTCTACGAAGATGACGTCTTGCGCTTGGTCGACGTCTTCCGTGGACGTGGCTTCCTAGTAAACAACATCGTTATGACCCAGCTGGAAGATGGCAACAGCCAAGCTGAGGCCTTCATTGACCGCCTGGAGCGCCTTGGCCTGAGCGTTGCACGTCACCGCGTTATCCCGGGATACCCTTCGAATACAGATCTCATCGTTTCTGAGGAAGGCCTTGGCCGGAACGAGTACGCGGAAACCACGCGTGACCTGGTTGTCGTCACTGCGCCGGGTCCAGGCTCAGGCAAGCTGGCGACCGCCCTATCGCAGGTCTACCACGAGCACCAGCGCGGTGTGCAGGCTGGATACGCCAAGTTTGAGACCTTCCCTATCTGGAACCTGCCGCTCGATCACCCAGTGAACCTGGCTTACGAGGCCGCAACCGTTGACCTCAACGACGCAAACGTCATCGACCACTTCCACTTAAGCGCCTACGGCGAGTCCACGGTGAACTACAACCGCGATGTCGAGGCCTTCCCGCTGCTTAAGACCCTCCTGGAGAAGCTGACCGGCAACACCCCGTACCAGTCCCCAACGGATATGGGCGTCAACATGGCTGGCTTCTGCATCACCGATGACGAAGTCTGCCGTGAGGCCTCCAAACAGGAGATTATTCGTCGCTACTTCAAGGCTTTGGTGGAAGAGGCGCGCCTCGGCTTGGATTCCACGCAGTCCGAGCGCGCGGCCGTCGTCATGGCGAAGGCAGGCATTAAGTCTGATGACCGCCCGGTAGTAGTGCCGGCGCGCAAGCGTGCCGCGGAAACTGACGAGCCGGCCTCTGCGCTGCAGCTTGCCGACGGCACCATCATCACCGGCCGCACTTCTGAGCTGCTGGGCTGCTCCGCTGCGATGCTGCTCAATGCACTTAAGCATCTAGCCGGCATCGATGATGAGATCCACCTGCTGAGTCCAGAGGCCATCGAACCGATCCAGAAGCTCAAGACCGAGTATCTGGGTTCGCGTAACCCGCGCCTGCACACCGACGAGGTGCTCATCGCTCTTTCCGCCTCCGCTGCGAAGGACGAGAACGCTCGCCGCGCAATGGCGGAACTAAAGCAGCTGGCAGGTTGTGACGTTCACACCACCACCATCTTGGGCTCGGTGGATGAGGGAATCTTCCGCAATTTGGGCGTGCTCGTGACCTCCGATCCGGTCTTTGCACGTAAGCAGGCGCTTTACCAGAAGCGCTAAACCCAAAGATTTTCGGGAAATTTAGGAAGAGCAACAGCTCACGCCTACAATCGATGGCGTGAGCCTCAGCAAGATTCTCCTTTATTACTGCTTTACCCCAATCAGCGATCCCACTGCCATCATGTTGTGGCAGCGTAACCTGTGCGAAAAGCTCGGGCTGAAGGGCCGCATCCTCATCTCCGAGCACGGAATTAACGGCACCGTCGGTGGTGACATGGATGCTTGTAAGCGCTATGTCCGTGAGACCCGCGAGTACCCGGGCTTTAAAAAGATGGAATTCAAGTGGTCCGAGGGTAGTGCCGATGATTTCCCACGCCTGTCCGTGAAGGTTCGCGACGAAATCGTGGCATTCGGCGCGCCCGGTGAGCTGAAGGTGGATGAGAACGGCGTCGTCGGTGGCGGCGTGCACCTGAAGCCAGAGCAGGTCAACGAGCTGGTTAAGGAGCGCGGCGACGAAGTCGTCTTCTTCGATGGCCGCAACGCCATGGAAGCTGAGATCGGCAAGTTCAAAAACGCTGTCGTCCCAGATGTTAAGACCACCCATGATTTCATCGAGGAAATCGAGTCCGGCAAGTATGACTGGATGAAGGATAAGCCAGTCGTTTCCTATTGCACTGGCGGCATTCGTTGCGAGATTCTTTCTTCCCTGATGAAGAATCGTGGTTTCAAAGAGGTCTATCAGATAGACGGCGGCATCGTCCGCTATGGCGAGAAATTCGGCAACGACGGTCTCTGGGAAGGCTCCCTCTACGTCTTTGACAAGCGCATGCATCACGAATTTGGGCAGGGCCTGCAAGATCCAGGTTTTATCCAGCTTGGTCACTGCGTGCATTGCGGCAATGCCACCAACACCTTCCATAACTGTATCAACGAGGACACCTGCCGCAAGCAGGTGCTTATCTGTGATGACTGCATCCAGAAGGTAGAAACCCAGCACTGTGGGCGTCCAGATTGCGCGGAAGTAGCCGTAGCCGCGGCGCAAGGCGCAGCTCAGTAACCAGCTGGAACCTGCAAGGTTCCAGCCTCTCCTTTCCCTCGGGGAACGGTTAGCCCAGCGGAACCAACAAGATTTGAATGTCGGTGATGCACCACAGCATGAAGTTGCAGGCCATTACCCAGAAAATTGCCATCCAGGAGCGCCAGCGCAGATAGCGTTTGAGCTTGCGCACCATGATGACGGCGGTGCCCACCATTCCCAGGAACGGGATGATGACGGTGGTCAGTGCAAAGAAGCGGCGCTGGCCTTCGGTGCACAGCCAGGTGGCAAGCTGGGCGTCGCAAAGCGCCCCGCCCTGGGAGCGGGTAATTAGTGCCACCACAAATGCGTAGAGGCCGGAAAGCAGCAGCACAGCGACCATGAACCAGATAGCCTGCCGGGAAGAGCGGCGGTTGGCTGCAGCTACCGCTAGGGGATCTGGCTCATCCGCGAGCTCATCGAAAGAGCTTGGCTCCGGGCGCCGCAGGTTGGCGTAGTCGGCATCAGTTGTCAGATCGTTTTCCGGATGCTCAGGCTGGAGATTCATAGGCCAAAGTCTAGTCGCCGTGGATTAGTCCGCAGTTTCGACTGAAGGCGCAGAGTCCGAAGGGCGCACCAGAACCGGGACGCGCACATGCGGAAGCAGCTCGGTGGCCGTGGAGCCAATGAATACGCGTTCGAAGGGGCCCATCGGGGAAGAACCTAGGCACATCAAGTCGCCTTTCTTCCACTTCAGCGAGTCCACCGCGCCAGACCAGCCATGGCCGGTGCCGATTTCGGTAGTAATCGGTAGCTCTGGGAAGCGCTCTGCCACCACATCGTGTGCGCGGTCCAGCATGGACAAAGAATGCTCGTGCCAGCCTTTGGCTAGCTTGGAGGCGACGTCGACGTTGCCGCTGACCTGGGCGTCGAGAAGCCCGTCGGCGGAAAAGGCCACGATACGCAGCGGAACGTTCCATGTATTCGCCAGGCGGGCGGCGCACAGCAAGGCGGGGTCCTCGGAGTCGCTGCGCTCGGTGAAAGCGAAGTTGATGCGGGTCACGCCATGCTTGGAAAGCTTGATATCGCGCGGGGAAAGGCCCAACGGAATAGGGGAGAAGTGCAGCAGGGCGTCGGCAGTCGAGCCTGCGAAGAAACGGCCCTTTGGCGCGGATTGGTTAGCGCCAAGCAGGATTGCATCCGCGCCGAATTCTTCTGCCATCTCGGTCAGCAGCTGCGGGCGGGAGGGGCCGGCCAAAAGAACGGAAGGCTCTTCGTCCAGCTGGGAATCGGAGATACCCGCCGCCTCGAGTGCTTCCAGAACTCGTTCTTTGCACTTGGCCTGTTCCTTGGTGAACCACTTTTTAAATTTATTGCCGTGCTTGTTCAGCGCGGTGGTGGCCAGCGGAACGGAGATCGTGGAAACGACCCTGATGCGAACGTTGGTGGAGCGGGCGAGCCACGCTGCAAAATCGATCGCTTCAGTGCCAGTGGAGGAAGGACTCCACGAAATTAGGATTCGCACAGGGTCTTTAGCGAGAGAAGCAAAAGACTTGTGTTGATGATTTTTATCCATTCAGCAATACATCCCGTGAACTGTCCGGGGGCGTAATTCTTAGCCCATTATTAGTCACGGGAGGGGCGAAAAAGAAATCCGGGCCTGCTCCGCATTACCCCTGGTTGCTTTGGTCTACATGCGGTTTCATGCCCAGTTTCTTTGCTAAGTGGGTTTTAGTTCATTGTCGGGCGATAGACGTCTGCCAATTTGGCAATCAGGGAACTCATCTGACGAGCCGCTTGCAAGTCTTTAGGTTCCATCCACTGCAGGATCTCCGCCAGGGCGGCGGCACGCTGACGGGAGACGATGTTCAGCTCAGATTCACCTAGTTGGGTCAGTGCCACGAGGACGCCGCGGCGGTCTTTGTCATCTCGGTGGCGCTCCACAAAGCCGTGGCGCTCCAATTGGTATAGGGCATTGGACGCGGTGGGCATGCGGATGAGTTCTGCCTGTGCGATGGTGCTCACGCGGGATGGGCCGCGCAGGCGCAGCTGGTTCATGATAGAGACCTGGGAGGTGGTCAGGGAGGAACCTTCGGTGGTGCGCTGGAAGATGAGCATCAGCTTGTTTAGCGCGGGCTGGATGCTGCGGGCTACGTCAAGGGCGTCTTCGTAGGCGGAGGGGGACTCAGCAGCTTGTTCACTCATGGAAAGTAATAGTAGCGCCCGTACACTCACAACGGTAGTTAGGCCACGAAAAATTTAGCTTTTGAGTTAAAAAATACTCTCCGCTCATTCGCACGCGGGAACAGGTGGCGTGGTTAAGCTGTTGTCTAATTAGGTGTCTGGTCAACTTGAGGCCCGGATCTAGGGAAGGAGGATAGGGCTACTGTGGCGGTTTCTTTCAAACACGTGATCTCCCACGAGTGGGAGCGTGCGCAGCACCTGCGCAAATATCGAGCGGGCCTTATAGAAAAGGATGCGCTTTGCGACGCCGACTTTCTCCTCCGCGCTGCAGCCAAGCATCATGGCACCGACATGGAGCGCAAATGTCCTCTCTGCGGGGAGGCGATGCGCCTTACCAAATGGGTTTATGGCGAGGCGCTAGGGCGGCGTGCCGGCAGCGCGCGCAGCGATGAAGAAATCGCAGAATTCGTCGCCGAAGGCCTCGAATTTACGGTTCATAAAGTCGAAGTTTGTACGGCGTGCCGGTGGAATCACCTATTGGCGGCGGCGACGGCTTATGATGAAGGTTAGTTTTTGGCTCGGCCGTTGTGGCCGGTAAGCTGCACTTATTTAAGAAAATCTGCCCATGATTGACGAGGACACGAAGCAGTGACCGAAAAGGAATCCGCCCAAAAGAGAGCTGGGCGTCATAGTAAAAAATCTACGAACCAGCGCAAACGTCGTCGCTGGCCCTGGATTGTTTTGATCGTCGCCTTGGTGCTCGTGGCTGTGCCCGCAGCTCTCTTCGGCTACGCCTACTCTCAGTACACGGTCCCGGAACCAAAGGACCTTCAAGCCAGCCAGGTTTCGACCATCGTTGCTGGTGACGGAAACACCCAGCTAGCTAAGTTGGTGCCGCCGGAAGGCAACCGCACGCAGGTCAAGCTGGAAGAAGTCCCAGATTACGTAGAAGATTCCGTGCTTTCGGCCGAGGACCGCGAGTTCTGGACCAACTCGGGCTTTTCCTTTACCGGCTTAGGCCGCGCAGTCTTGGGAAAGCTCACCGGTGACTCCACCGCGGGTGGTGGCTCCACCATTACCCAGCAGTATGTGAAAAACACTCTGGTGGGTGACGAGTACTCCTATGTCCGTAAGATTCGTGAGCTCATCTACTCCATCAAGATGACCAACGAATGGTCTAAGGAAGACATCCTGCAGGCCTACCTGAATACGGTCTACTTCGGACGTAATGCTTATGGCATCCAGGCTGCTTCGAACGCCTACTTCAACAAGGACGCAAAGGATCTCACCGTGGAAGAGGGCGCCATGTTGGCCGGCCTTATCCAGTCTCCTTCCGTTCTTGATCCGCGCGTTGATGAGGAAAGCTCCAAGGCACGTTGGAACTATGTTCTCGATGGTTTGGTAGAGATGGGCGATCTCAACGCCACCGAGCGTAAGGGAATGCAGTTCCCGCAGACTCGTGATCCTTCCGAGTACTCCGCATACACCGAGGCGCCGGGCGCTTTTGGCCACATCAAGAATCAGGTCATCGCCGAACTCGAGCGCGTCGGCATCACTGAGGATCAGGTGGCAACCGGTGGTCTGAAGATCACCACCACCATCGATATGAACGTGCAGAACGCCTCCACCGATGCGGTGGATGGTCAGCTGGCTTCCCTGCAGGAAGACGCACGTGCTGCTGCCGTCACCATTGACCCGGCAACCGGCGGTATCCGCGGCTACTTCGGCGGCAACGAGGCAACTGGTTGGGACTACGCAAATGCGGGTCTGCAGACCGGCTCCACCTTCAAGATCTTCACTCTTGCGGCAGCACTGCAGCAGGGCATTGGCTTGGATACCTATTACTCCTCGGCTCCTTATCAGCTGCCTGGTTCCCAGGTGGTTACCAATGTTGATGGTGGCTGCGGCAGCTGCTCCATCGCTGAGGCGTTGAAGAAATCCTACAATACCTCCTTCCTCCGTCTGCAGGACGATCTGGAAAACCGTACGCAGGACACCGCAGACATGGCGCATGCTCTGGGTATTGCAAAGTCGCTGCCGGGCATCGATAAGACCCTGAGCGAGAAGGGCGGGACTCCGTTCGAGGGCGTTGTGCTGGGCCAGTACCAGTCCCGTCCGCTGGATATGGCTAGCGCTATGGCCACTTTGACCAACGGTGGCGTTTGGCACCAGCCTCACTTCGTTCAGAAGGTGGAGACCACCGGCGGCGAGGTTCTCTACGAGTTCGATGACAAGGGTGGCGAGCGCCGTGTTTCCGCGAACGTTGCCAACAATGTCTTGAAGGCAATGCTCCCGGTCGCAGGTTGGTCCAACGGTGCTCTGGCCGGCGGCCGTGAGTCCGCTTCCAAGACCGGTACCACGCAGCTGGGCGATACCGGCAACAACAAGGACGCTTGGATGGTTGGCTCCACCTCGCAGCTAGCAACCGCCGTGTGGGTTGGTACCGCTGACAACACCTCTGCCATCTTCAACTCCTATGGCGGAATCATGTACGGCTCCAACTCCCCGACTCAGATTTGGAAGCAGATTCTGGATACCTCGCTGGCTAACGCTGAGTACAAGTCCTTCCCGCAGGCTTACCCTGTCCGTTACGGTAACGGTAACTGGGGTTCGGGTTACACCGGCTCCTACGACTCTTCCTATAACTCCGGTACCGCTGGCAGCGACAGCAACACCGCTCCGGAACAGGACGCTCAGGCACCTACTCCGGCACCAGAGGAACAGGCCCAGCAGCCGGCGCCTTCGCCGGAACAGCAACAGGGCCAGCCGGGCCAGGGACCTGGCCAGGGGCAACCGGGTCGACCGGCACAGCCTAATCAGCCGGCGCAGGATGTCCCGTCGATTGAGGACATCATTAGCGGCCAAGGCGATTTGGCCGATCTGCTTAATCAATAGGAGATCAGCGTGACTGATAGGGCCCTTCGTAAGGTGAAGTCGGTGGCGCAAGCTCGCCCCGCTTCACCTGTTGCCCCCGCATCACCCGCCGCCACGGATAAGGCAGCGGCGGAAAATACTGGACTCGTTCCGCTTTCGTCGGAGCCTTTTGCGCACGATGTCGTCGAGTTCTTCGGAGGGCCGAAGGGTCGTTTCGCATATTCGGGCAAGAAGCAATGGTTTAGCCCCCTGCGCGCCCTCATCGCGGTGGCTTGGATGTTTCTGGTATTCGGCTTTCTCAGCAAGGCCACTTGCGCGGGCAGCCGCACTTCTGCAGAAGGGCTCATTTCGCTGAACTGGGATGGCAACCGTCAGTACACCTCGTTCTGCTACAACGACATCATCCCGCTCTACGGTGGCCGTGGCCTCGACCAGGGCGGCTTCCCTTATGCCTTTTCGTGGCAGGAGGGTGATCTCACCCGCTACATGGAATACCCAGTCTTGGCCGGTATGTTTCAGGGAATCATGGGTTGGCTCTCGCGCACTACCTACCCGGTGGGCCACTGGTTTGGCATCGCCGAATCCGGTTGGTACTTCGGGCTCACCGCACTGGTGATGTCGTGCATCTGGGTCGTTACCGTCTACATGGTCTTCCGCCTGACCGGAAACCGGGCGTGGGACACCGTACTGATGGCGGCCAGCCCACTGGTAGTCATCCATGGATTTACCAACTGGGACATCCCCTCCATCGCTTTCATGGTGGGCGCACTTCTCGCCGTAACCCGTGGCAAGAATTGGCTCGCCGGAATCCTGATTGGTTGCGGTACTGCGTTCAAGCTGTGGCCGCTATTCATCCTGGGCGCGTTCTTGGTGCTGGCAGTGCGAAACAAGAAGTGGGCACCGTTAGGCGCAATGCTCGGCGGCACGGTGATTTCCTGGCTCGTGGTCAACGTCCCTGTGGCAGAAAAGTACCCGGAGGCTTGGCACGAGTTTTTCCGCTTGAACGAGGAACGTGGCGCGGAGTGGACCACCATCTATGCTGTGCTTAACCGCGTGACGGGAATCGAGTTCAGCCCGGAATTCCTCAACGCCTTCACCCTGCCCGCCTTCCTCATCGCATGCGCGGTCATTGGAGTCTTCGGACTGCGGGTGGCACGTACGCCGCGCGTGGCCGAGCTAATCTACCTAATTTTGATGGCTTTCTTGTTGGTGAACAAGGTTTGGTCCCCGCAGTATTCGCTGTGGTTGGTGGTTCCGGCTCTGTTGGCCCTGCCGCGTTGGCGTTTGCTGATGAGCTGGATGCTTGTCGACGCCCTGGTGTGGCCGGTTCTCATGTGGCACATGCTGGGGGAGGAGAACAAGGGCATCGGGCATGAGCTGCTCGACATCATGGTCATCGCCCGCGACGGCTTCATCATCGTCATTGGTGTGCTCGTCGTGCGCCAGATGCTGGGCAAGAGCGTTGATAAAGTCCGCGCGGCACACGCAGGCCGCGATCCGCTAGTAGGGGAGTTTGCCTAAATGGGAATCACAATCGTGGGAATCGTTTCGATCGTCCTCGGGTTCTTCTGCGTCATGGCTGCTTACTATCTCTATCAGCGCAGCGAAGATCGCCGTTGGCCCATCTTGCTTGGCCTACTGGCGCTTTTGTTTCTGACGGTGATTCCAGCCGGCAGTGCGATCTTCTTCGCCACCACCATGCGGAGCTAGGTGCGAGCCACGCGCACGGTCGTTCGTGTGCTTGGTTACAGACTGTAAGTCCTCAGCGGAAATATCCCGTTGGGGATTTCTTTTTGGCCGGTCAATGCGCTATTGTGATGGGGTTGCTTGACGCAACGTACCCTCCTGCCATATCCGCAAAGGTGATATGGCCGAAAACAATTACTAGACCATAGGAGGTGATGAGGTCCGTGCGTCACTACGAAGTCATGATTATTCTGGATCCTAACCAGGATGAGCGCACCGTATCCCCGTCCCTAGACAAGTTCCTGGAAGTTGTCCGTAAGGACGGCGGCAAGGTTGAAAACGTTGATGTATGGGGCAAGCGTCGTCTTGCTTACGCCATCAACAAGAAGGAAGAGGGCATCTACGCCGTCGTTACCCTTGAGTGCGAGTCCGCATCGGTACTCGAGCTTGACCGCCGCCTGAACCTGAACGACACCATCCTGCGTACCAAGGTTCTGCGCACCGACAGCAAATAGCGGATACTGGTTTCAGAGTTTTAAGAATCCACGTAACCGATAAGGAGAACAGACCATGGCACAGGGAGAAACCCCAATCACCGTTGTTGGCAACGTAGTTGCTGACCCGGAGCTTCGCTTCACCCCAGCGGGTGCAGCTGTAGCAAACTTCCGCGTTGCTTCCACCCCTCGTCGCTTCAATTCGCAGACGAATCAGTGGGAGGATGGCGAAGCCATGTTCCTGACTTGCAACGTGTGGCGCCAAGCCGCAGAAAACGTTGCAGAGACTTTGACCAAGGGCATGCGTGTCATTGTTAATGGCCGCCTCCGCCAGCGTTCTTACCAGAACCGCGAGGGCGAAAACCGCACTGTCTTTGAGGTTGAGGTCGATGAAGTTGGCCCATCCCTGCGCTACGCTTCCGCTCAGGTCACCCGCAAGTCCGCCAATGGTGGCAATGGTGGTGGCAACTACGGCGGCCAGCAGCAGAACCAGGGTGGCAACAACTTTGGCGGCGGCAACCAGGGCGGCTTTGGTGGAAACCAGAGCGCTCCGCAGCAGTCAGCTCCTTCTAATGATCCGTGGAATTCTGCACCACAAGCCGGCAGCTTCGGCGGTGCAGACGCTGAACCCCCGTTCTAAACACTGTCAAACGCAATTATTAACTAACTCAATTGAAAGGCAGGGATCATGAAGCTGATCCTCACCGCTGCCGTTGAGAACCTCGGCGCCCCAGGCGAAATTGTTGAGGTTAAGAACGGCTACGGACGTAACTACCTGCTTCCTCGCGGCCTGGCAATCGTTGCCACCCGCGGTGCTGAGAAGCAGATCGAGGGCATCAAGCGCGCCCAGGAAGCTCGCGCAATCCGCGACCTGGATCACGCACGCGAGGTCCGCAACCAGCTCGAACAGCTCTCCGGCGTTCAGGTTGCAATGAAGACTTCTGAGAACGGCAAGCTTTTCGGCTCCGTTTCTGCAGATGACATCGTTTCCGCTATTGAGGCCGCTGGCGGCCCGAAGCTGGACAAGCGCATCGTCGTTCTGCCAAAGGGCCTGGTCAAGAAGACCGGCAACTACCAGGTCGAGCTCAAGCTGCACGCTGATGTTCTCGGCAAGGTGAACTTCTCGGTCGTCGCTGCCTAAAACTGATTTAAGGCGCACGACGGTTTCCATGCCCGAAGCATGGAAACCACAATGACAACAGCAACGCAGTTGGTCCTTGGGGCCTGCCATGTGAGGTGGCAAACCCCAGGGGCCTTTTGCGCGTTTTAGGCACGATTTCACCCGCCTGTGGACAACTGTGGATAACTTTCCAAATCTGTGGATAACTTTTGTCAAGTGGAGGCTGTTTTTACCGCTCGTTAACCCGCGGGTAAAAGCGTTAATGCGCAGGTAGATGCGGTTGTCCACTGGTTTTGTGTACATTTTCACATTGGCAAAAACATCACCTGACCTGCGCTTATAGTAATCGCAGGTCAGTGGCTTGAAGGAGTTATCCACAGGTCCTAACAGCAGTCTTAGGGCAAAAGTACGCACTCACCTGGGAATTGCACAAGTGCCTGTGGAAAACTTTCGTTTTATACCCAAGCGAAGCGTGTATCGGGGCGAAAATTGTATGTCTATCCGCTGCATTAGACTTAAAGCTCGAAAGAGTAGCCGAGGGGAGATATGCCGCCTAGCGGCCGCAAAAATATCGTGGGATGGATTGTCTATGACTAATGCAAGCTTTGATGACTCTGACTTCGTACCACCAGAGGCACCCGATGTGCCGGAAGTAGAAGAGCGCCCCTACCGCGGCAAGCGCAAGGATGACGTTAAGCGCTATGGCGAGTTCCGCCAGCCGCCTTCAGATAGGGAAGCGGAGCAAGGCGTCTTGGGCGCTATGCTCCTTAGCCCGAATACAGTTATGGAAGTCATTGAGGAGCTCGAACCAGATGACTTTTATTACCCAGCGCATGCGTTGATTTATCAGGCTATGGTCGATCTTTATGCCGCCGGCACTGACATTGATGCGGTCATCGTGGCCTCCCGTCTAGACCGCTATAACAATCTGGAGCGCGTGGGTGGTGCGCCCTACTTGCACACCCTTTTGGCCACCGTTCCTACTGCAGCGAATGCTCGCTACTATGCGGAAATCGTTGCGGAAAAGGCAGTTCTGCGCAAGCTTGTTGACGCAGGTACGCGCGTTGTTCAGCTGGGTTTTGAAGGCGCCGAAGATGCAGAAATCGAGTCTGTCTTGGATCGTGCCCAGCAAGAAGTGTTTGCGGTGGCGCAGAAGAAGACAACCGAGGATTATCAAGTTCTTGGAAAGCTTATCGATCCAACCATTGACGAGCTCGCGATGCTGCAGCAAAACGGTGGCTTGGAGGCCGGCGTACCAACTGGCTTCATTGACTTGGACAAGCTCACCAATGGTCTGCGTGCAGGGCAGATGATCATTGTCGCGGCGCGTCCTGGTGTTGGTAAGTCGACGCTGGCCATGGACTTCATGCGTTCGGCTTCGTTGCAGCATGGCAAGACTTCCGTAATCTTCTCCCTCGAGATGTCTGCCTCTGAGATCGTGATGCGTTTGCTCTCGGCTGAGGCGGAGGTAAAGCTAACCGATATGCGCGGTGGCCGCGTTTCCACTGAAGACTGGGCCAAGATCGACCAGACGCTCAACCGCATCCAAGACGCGGCACTGTTCATCGATGATTCTCCGAACCTCACCATGATGGAGATTCGCTCCAAGGCCCGCCGCCTCAAGCAACAACATGGTTTGGACCTCATCGTGCTTGACTATATGCAGCTGATGTCTTCCGGCAAGAAGGTTGAATCCCGTCAGCAAGAGGTCTCGGAATTCTCCCGACAGCTTAAGCTTTTGGCCAAGGAGCTCGAGGTGCCGCTGATTGCTATTTCCCAGCTGAACCGTGGCCCGGAGTCCCGCACTGACAAGAAGCCGCAGCTTGCTGACCTTCGTGAGTCGGGCTCGCTGGAGCAGGACGCCGATATGGTTATGCTGCTTTACCGCCCAGACTCCCAGGACCGGGATGACCCACGAGCCGGCGAGGCTGACATCATTCTGGCTAAGCACCGTGGTGGTCCTATCGATACAATCCAGGTTGCGCACCAGCTGCACTACTCCAAGTTCGTCAACATGGCACATGGCTAATAGCCTGCCGCACCCTCAGAATAGGCAACCGGTGTCGCATATCCGCGGCTTAGCGATTTCCGGCGCCTTTGCCGCGGCCGTTATGGCATTGAGCCTCAGTGGCGTTGGTTGTTCCGGCACCCCAGCGCCTGAAGGAGGCACGGGGCAGCCCACGTCGGCGCCCGTGATGCCCACTAAACCCTCTCCGCAGGTAAATGCCCAGAAGTTTGTTTATGGCCATCAACACCCGCGACAACATGGATACTTGGTGACGCCCAAGAAGCTTTCACCTGCGAAAAAGATCCCTTTAGTGGTTTTCTTCCATGGTGGTGGATGGCAAGAAAAGTCTACTGCGCGCTCTGCGGCACCCGTGGTCAACGACCTAGCCCAACACGGAGTTGCAGTGTGGAACGTGGAATACCGTGGCGTGACTTTGAACGCGAAGGATGCGCCTGGTGGGTGGCCAATGACGTACAACGACGTTGCGGCGGCTATTGACTTCATTCCGCAGCTCGCGCATGAATCACGCATCCCCCTCGACATCAGCAATGTCGTTGTTGCTGGTTATTCAGCGGGCGGCAACCTTTCGACGTGGGCTTGTTCGCGTCCGGCGCTGCCGGCAAAGGCACCTGGTGCCGCACCAAAGTTCCGCGTAGATAAATGCGTGGGTATTGCCGGTGTTTATGACATGCACCTGGCCTTTAGACAGCACGATAAGTTTGTGCGCACGCTTCTAGGTGGTACGCCGCGCCAGGTGCCGCAGCGTTATTTCGAAGCTTCACCTGCGGACAATGTCAACGACAAAGCCCGCATCGTGGTGCTCCACGGTAAAAATGACAAGACCGTCAACGCCGACGAGGTCAAATACTTCATGGCTCGAGCACGTGCGCATGGACTCAGCATTGAGACGGTGCTCCTCGATGACGCGGAGCATTATTCGTGGTCTAAGCCGGAAGGGCCGCAGTGGAAAGCTGCGCGGAAAGCGATTCTTCAGCAGATCCATACAGAGACAAATCCTTGACCTTTGCAGGATCACCTAGGCGCGGGCCGAGTACTACGAGCACGATAAATACTGCGGTCGTGGCGATGGCCAACCATTGCCAGAAGGCGTGCAATCTTTTTCCGAGCTGTTGCGCGAACCAGGCGCCGAAGAATGCACCCAGGGTGTTGAAGAAGAGATCATCGATGTCGGTGCGCCCTAGCGAAAAGACGTATTGGATGGTCTCGACTAGGGCAGAGAAGACAAGACCCCAGATCGTTGCCTTGAGTTTCGAGCCCACCTGCACGTAGAGCAGTATTCCAAGTGGGACGAAGAATGCGAAGTTACCGCCGTATTCAAACGCGGGCTTGAACCAGCTGCCGGAGAACAGATCATCCAGCGGCATCAGACGCAGCTCCCTGGCGCGTTGATTGTCCGGATTCCAGAGATAGCCGATCTGGAAGAAGGCTTTCAGGGTGGTCAGTGACAAAATGACCGTGCAATATCCACCCAGAGCAACGGCAGCGCGCAAGCGTGCTTTCATCTCTATACCAGGGCCTTTCCCCGTTGTTCCGGAAGTAAGAATGCGGCAATTGTTGCCACGGCGAATGCGGCGGCGAAGATGGCAAAAAGCCAGGGCTTACCGCCGTGCGAGACTACCACTGGCACCATCAATGGAGCGAGAATGGAAGCAAGCCGGCCGAAGCTCGCGGCGGCACCCGTTCCCGCGCCGCGGAGGTGGGTGGGATAGAGCTCTGGGCCGATGGCGTAAAGCGCACCCCAGGCTCCCAAGTTGAAGAAGGACAACAGGCAACCTGCCACGAGAATCAAGGTCGTGGTGGATGCAAAACCATACATTCCTGCTGCACAGGCGGAACCGATTAGGAACGCGGCGAGCGTTGGGCGTCGGCCCCAGGATTCAATAAGCCAGGCTGCAGCGGCGTAGCCGGGCAGCTGGGCAAGCGTGATGATTAACGTGAAGCTGAAGGATTTAACCAGGCTGAACCCATCGGCTACGAGGAGTGAAGGAATCCAGATGAACGCGCCGTAGTAGCTCAAGTTCACACAAAACCAGATGCTCCAGAACGCGGCGGTCCGCCGGCGCAGTGATGCCGACCAAATGCTAGTCGAGGTGATGTCTTCCTCCCCGTAGGTCGGTGGGGTAACGGCAGAAGATTGAGGTTTGCCCTCGGATCTGGCCGCTGCTTCGAAGGAGGCCACCGCCTCTTCTGCCTCCGCGTGCCGGCCTTTGGATTCCAAGAAACGCACCGATTCGGGCAGACGGAGGCGCACGAACAGGGCGTAGATGGCAGGTGCCATTCCCAGCGCCAAGGCCCAGCGCCAGCCGCTAGGCGACGCCCCGACTACAAAGGTGCCAATGAGCGCTGCGAGCACCCAGCCCACTGCCCAGAAAGCCTCAAGTATGACCACCATGCGTCCACGCACTTTAAGCGGGGAGAACTCGGAAATGAGCGTTGATGCCACCGGCAGTTCTGCGCCTAAACCGAGGCCGACGATAAAGCGCAGGATAAGGAGCATCGTCAATCCGGTCGAGAGGGCTGATGCGCCGGTGGCCAAACCGTAGACCAGCAGGGTTAGCGCGAATACTTGGCGGCGCCCAATCTTATCGGCGAGCAATCCTCCAAAGGTCGCGCCGAGTGCCATGCCCACGAAGCCGATTGAAGCCAGCCAAGAGGATTCGGTAGGGCTAATGCCCCAGTGGGTTGCCAAAGCTGCCATGACGAAAGAGATGAGTCCGACATCCATGGCATCGAGTGCCCAGCCGATCCCTGAGCCGGCTAACAGCTTCTTGTGCTTCTTAGTAACAGGCAGGCGGTCGAGACGCTCTGCGCGTGAAATGTAGCCTTGGTTGATTGTCTGCATACCAGGGCACTATAGCCGGGTATAGCTCTGTGTGCTGGGAAAATGCTAGGAAGATTGGAAGTTGCGCAGACGCAGTGAGTTGCTGACAACGAACACCGAGCTAAAGGCCATAGCGATGCCGGCGAAAAGCGGGTTGAGTAGGCCCAATGCAGCCACTGGGATGAGCAGTACGTTGTAGGCGAAAGCCCAAAACAGGTTCCCCTTGATGATTCGTAGGGTGCGGCGCGAGAGCCGGATGGCGTCGGCTGCGGAGCGCAGATCGCTGTTCATCAAGGTGATATCGGATGCTTCAATCGCCACGTCGGTGCCAGCCCCCATGGCTAGGCCGAGGTCTGCCTGGGCAAGGGCTGCTGCGTCGTTGACGCCGTCACCCACCATGGCAACGGTCTTTCCCTCCTCCTGCAGGTGCCTAATTACCGCCACCTTGTCGGACGGCAGCACGCCTGCGGTCACGTCCGCGTCGGCGATGCCCACGGCCTTGGCGACGGCGCGCGCTGCTCCTTCGTTGTCACCGGTCAGAAGATGTGGGTTAAGGCCGAGTTCGCGGAGCTTGGCGACGGCCGTGGCAGACGTCGGCTTCACCGTATCGCGAACATCGATGATTCCAGCGAGCGTATCGTCCACGTAGACGGCGACCGGGGTTGCACCCTCGGCCTCCGCGGCCTGGAAGGTGGCGGCGAGCTCGCCGCGTGCTGCTTGCTCACCCTTTATGCGTCCTACGCGCACGCGGTGTCCGTCTACTGTGCCCTTGACGCCTTGGCCTGCCACGGAATGGAAATCGCTTGCGGGCTCAATGCGGCCTGCCTGCGGCAGATCTTGGGCTGCTGAAACGATGGCCTTGGCAATCGGATGCTCAGAACCTACTTCCACCGCCGCGGCGAGCAGGAGAAGCCTGCCTTCTGCTGTAGAGCCTCCCATTTGCTGTGCGAGATGCACACGTGCGACGGTCATTTTGCCCTCGGTGACGGTGCCGGTCTTGTCCATGACGATGGTGTCTACTTTCTTGGTGGACTCGAGGACCTCAGGGCCTTTGATGAGAAGCCCCAGCTGCGCGCCGCGGCCAGTGCCCACCAAAATGGCAGTCGGAGTGGCAAGGCCCATTGCGCAGGGGCAGGCGATGATGAGTACAGCGACCGCAGCGATGAAGGCTGGTGCGACGCCGTCCCCAAAGACCAAGTGCGCGAGCAGCGTTAGGGCGGCAATGATGATGACCACGGGCACGAAGACCTGTGCAATCTTGTCTACCAGGCGCTGGACTGGGGCCTTGGAAGCCTGGGCGTCGGTGACCAGCTTGGCCATTTGCGCGAGCGTGGTATCCGCGCCGACCTTGGTGGCGCGGACTTCTAAGCGGCTGGCGGAGTTTAACGTGGCGCCGGTAACGTGGTCACCCGCCTTGACTTCCACGGGCATTGACTCGCCTGTCAGCATGGACTCGTCTACGGCGGAGGCGCCGGCTTCCACAACGCCGTCGGTGGCGATCTTCTCGCCAGGACGAACGACGAATATGTCTCCTACCTGGATCTGTGCGATGGGCACGCGTTTTTCCGCGCCGTCGACAAGCAGCGTAGCGTCCTTGGCGCCCATCCCCAGAAGCGTGCGCAGCGCCTCCGAGGATTGGCCCTTGGCTTTGACTTCAAACCAACGGCCCAACAACAAGAATGTGATGACCATGCCCACCGATTCCAGATAGATGTGATCCATCTGTGCGTGGTTGGACATCAGCTCCATGTGCATCTTCATCCCAGGCTGGCCAGCGGTGCCGAAGAACATGGCATACAGCGACCAAAAATAGGCCGCGGTGGTTCCCATGGAAATTAGCGTGTCCATGGTGAAGGAGCCGTGACGCAGATTTACCCACGTCGCCTTGTGGAAAGGTGCGCCGCCGAAGATATAGACGATGGTCGCCAGAATTGCGGCCGCCCATTGCCAGTTGTCGAACTGCAGGCTGGGCAGCATGGAAACCAGCATTACCGGTGTGGAAAGCGCGGCTGAGATGAGGGTGCGGCGCAGTAGATCACGGGACTCCTGGGCGCGCGCGGCCGCGGTGGGATCTGAGCCATTCTCGGGGTCTTCCGCATCGGAAGAATCATCGCCCATAGTGAAAGCGTTGTAGCCGGCGCCGCGAACTACCTCAATGAGGGATTCGGGGTTTGCAGTGGCCGGGTCGTACTCAATGGCGGCGGTCTCGGTGGCGAAGTTGACGTTGGCCGTTACTCCGTCGACCTTGTTGAGCTTGCGCTGCACGCGCGACGAGCACGAGGTGCACGTCATGCCGGAAACGCCAAGATCCAGGTGGGCGAGATTAGTCATGGTTCTAAGAGGGAAGAGTGAATTAGGCCTTGAGCTTGTAGCCGGCCTCTGCAACGGCGGCGACAACCTGCTCGTCGGTGAAGCCCTCGCCCTCGACGGTGACGGCGCCGGTGGTGTGGTCTGCGCTAACGGAGCTGACGCCGGCGATTTCGCCGACCTCTTCACGTACCGACATTTCGCAGTGTCCACAGGTCATGCCCTCTACGGTGTAGTTCTTTACGCTCATTGTTTTTCCTTTCTTTGGGTACAACCCGACCGTATACCCCCAGGGGGTATATTGCAATAGTGCGCCAAGGAGTAACACTCAGTCATGTACCGTTGATAGGAAAGACCCCGAAAAACAGGAGAGATTTATATGGCAACTATCGACGTAACTGAAGAGACCTTTGAGCAGACCGTGTCCGGTGAGGGCATTACTCTCGTAGACGCTTGGGCTGATTGGTGCGGCCCGTGCAAGCGCTTCGCGCCGGTATTTGAGAAGGCTTCCGAGGAGCACCCAGACGCGACCTTCGCCAAGCTCGACACCGAGGCAAACCAGGGCCTTTCCGCAGCGCTGCAGATCCAGTCCATTCCTACCCTGATGATCTTCCGTGACGGGATCCTGGTCTTCCGCGAGGCGGGTGCATTGCCACCAGCAGCCCTCGAGGATGTGATCAAACAGGTTAAGGAGCTCGACATGGAGGACGTCCGCCGTCAGGTTGAAGAGCAGAACGCGCAAAGCGAGAGCTAGGAAGCCGGCGGGTTCGGCGCATAGCGCTTTATCCCCCACCCTCAAGCTCTTTTCTCGGACGCTTTCTAGCTAGTCCGGCTAAACTCGCTAGAAAGCGTCCTTTTTATTGGGACCTTCCCTTATTTCCACACGCAAGGAGTTAGTTCAATGGCGAATCCATTCAGCAAAGGCTGGAAGTACGTAATGGCCTCTTTCGATCAGAAGATCGATGAGAACGCCGACCCTAAGGTGCAAATTCAGCAGGCTGTGGACGGTGCCAAGGAACAACACCGCAAGATCTCCGAGCATGCGGCGGAAATCATCGGTCACAAGAACCAGCTCGAGCTGCAGATCAACCGCCTGCTCAAGCAGCAGGAGGATTACCAAAACCAGACGCGGCGCGCCCTCGAGCTAGCAGATAAGGCGGATGACCCGCAGGCTGCTTCCGAGTACAACCAGGCTGCCGAGGTCGTAGCCTCTCAGTTGGTTGCTGTGGAACATGAGCTGGAGAACGTAAAGACTCAACACGCCGCTGCCGCTCAGGCTGCAGAGCAGGCTAAGGCTCAGCAGCAGCAGTCCGAGGCGCGCCTGAAGGAGCAGCTGGCACAGGTCGACGAGCTCATGGCGCAGGCTGATCAGGCTGCGATGCAGGAGCAAAACGCCAAGGTCGTGCAGTCCATGGACGAACTGCAGGCGGATGACTCCGTGCCTACACTAGATTCTGTGCGCGCAAAGATTGAAAAGCGCTATACCGATGCACTGGGTGCGCAGGAGCTGCACCAGGCTTCCGGCGGCAGCCGTATTCAGGAAATCACCGCGGCCGGCAATGACATGAAGGCAACCTCCCGTCTGGAGGGGATCCGCGCCGAGATGGCTAAGCAGAAAGAGCTAGGCTCCGGTGAGCAGAAGTAGCCACTAAGGCTTTTAAGGCAGAAATAGAAAAGAGGCGGCCACCTCCTTCTTTCCTCAACGCTGAGGGAGCTGAAGGGGTGGCCGCCTCCTTTTAGGCGAGGAGGTTAGCTTTCCTCGCGGCGGATGGCGATGAGGACGCCACGAATGCCGGAGTGGAAGCCATCGCGCAGATTGACGCGTTGGGATTCGCTCAGCGTGTACTCGTGCAGAGTTTCACAGGCAAACTGCAGCAGCGGGCGGTCGATCTCCGGCGGCAGGCCGCCGCCCGAGAGTAGGTGTGCTTGGTCGCGTTGCTCGGCGTTGGCGGCATTCTCGAACCACCAGGAGGCGTATTGCTGGCCGACGTCGAATGGCGACTGGAAGCCTGCAGAGGTCCAGACCTCCTCGGGTAGTGGCACGTACTTGGAGCGCAGCTTGCGGCGCGGAGCCATCATGGACGGCTTCGGTGCAGCTGGCTTCGGAGTCTCGGCTGCGCTTTGCGTTTCGTCGGTGGAATCCGTAGCTGGGGGCTGCGGTGCCTGCGTGTTCTCGGCCGCAGGCTTGGCCTCGGCAGTTTCACCCGAGCCCGTTGTGGTGGCCGTCTGTGGCGCGAGGTCGGCAGGGGAGGGGCTGGGCTTCGGTGCTGAGGTAAACGCTGCTTCTGCCTCGGAAGGCTCGCACTCGTCCTCTACTTGAGGCACCTGCGGCAGCTCTTCGTCGCTGTTGTGAGGCTCGCGGATGGTGGGCGGCAGTGGGCCTTCCAGGACCTGGAGCTCCATTGCGTCGGCGAAGTCTTCGCGCGGATCGAGGATGGTCGTGGTGTCACAAGCGTGGCGCAGGGCGGAGGACATGGAGTCCCAGCCAAAGCCATAGAGGTGCACGCGCACGCCCGCGTTTACGGCTTCTTGTACGCCTGGGATCATGTCGGCGTCACCGGAAACCAACACAAAGTCGGTGACTTGCTGCTTCATTGCAGCGAGGATCATGTCGGCAACGAGGCGGGTATCGACTGCCTTTTGGGTGCGGCGCTCGCCCCACTCGATGAGCTGGCCGGTGCGAAGTTGCACGCCATCACAGGTGCGCAGTGCGCGCTGGTAGCGGTGTGGGCCAGTGTCTGGGATTCCGTCGTACCAGTACTGGCGGTGAATGCGGTTTCCGAGCTGGTTCTCCACCATGGAACCGAGATTATTTACGACCTCTGGGAGGTCTATTTCTAGTTGCGCGCGAGCTCCGGTTTCCCATGAGTTATAAAAGCTCGCAAGCAGGTAAGACGTGTCAACGAAGACAAGTGTTCGTTCAAGCATGGCTCCTAAGTTCCGTTCCTAATAGTTCTAAATAAATTTTCTTTGGGATCCAGTGTGCCCCATTAGTCACTAAACGTCGATGCCTTGGGGGGAATTGGCAGGTCAGACGGTCTAGAAAAGTTTTGCTCTTGCGTAAATCTAAAATCCGAGGTACTTGTTTAGTTAGTTAGTTGAGTAACTAACCAGTTGAGCAAGCGAGGAGGTGCAGGCGTACATGGATAACTCAACGCAGCCGTTATTCAGACAGATCGCCGCGCTAATTGAGGACTCCATCGTGGAAGGTGGCCTGGAAGAAGGAGCACAGGCGCCTTCGACGAATGAGCTAGCCGCCTTCCACAACATCAACCCCGCCACGGCGCGAAAGGGGATCACTTTGTTGACCGAACTCGGAATTCTAGAAAAACGCCGCGGCATCGGCATGTTCGTGGCGGCCGGCGCTACCGAAAGAATCCGCCAGCGGCGACGCAATGACTTCGCCGCCGAATACGTCGCCCCCCTCGTCGATGAGGCCGTCCGCCTTGGGTATACGCGCGAGCAATTACAAGAACTTGTCCACCGTGTCGCAGAAAGCAGAGGACTCTACTCATGACCGCACACACCGCACACACCGCGAACCCCGCAAACGCTGCAATTACTGCAAACACCGTTGCAACCGCGCAGGGTGTTTCCAAGTCTTTCTCCCGCAAGACCGTCCTGGACGGCGTCAATATTCAGCTAGCGGAAGGCCGCATCTACGGGCTCGTTGGCCGCAACGGCACAGGCAAGTCCACGCTGCTTTCGCTGCTAGCCGGGCAGGCGCGTTACAAGGGAAAAATTGAGGTCTTCGGACAAGCGCCTTTCGATAACGCCGAGGTGATGGATCAGGTGGTTTTCGCTGGCGTGGACACCACCTACCCGCGTTCCTGGAAGTTTGGCGCGATTGTGAAGGTTGCAGCCCAGCGCTACCCCCACTGGCAGCAGGAGGTGGCGGAGCATCTCACCGAGGTCTTCAGCCTCGATCTGAGCACGCGCCATGGCTCGGCTTCCCGCGGCCAGCGTTCCATGCTGGCCATTGTCATTGCTCTTGCGGCGCGTGCGCCGCTAACTCTGCTGGATGAGCCTTACCTGGGTCTCGATGCCTATAACCATGAGGCCTTCTATCGTGAGCTCCTCGCTGAGCTGGAGGCCCATCCGCGCACGGTGGTGTTGGCGACCCACGATCTGCACGCAACTTCGCAAGTGGTCGACAGCTACCTAGTGCTGCGCGACGGCGTTGTCCGCACTTTTGATGCCGCTCTGCTTGACGACGCCCTCGTTGAAGTCACCGTTACCGGGTCCCTACCCGCAGAGCTGGAAGAGGCGGCGCTCGTTAAGGAGACCGTAGGTGGCAATACCCGCGTCATCGTGGAGCGCGGCGTCGCCCAAGGCAAGCCGGTCAACTTGGAAGATGCAGTGAAGCTCGCGATGGGAGGGCTCGATGTTAAAACCCATGTTTAGCCTGTTTTGGCACCACATCACCGACTATTGGTGGCGCTGTCTCGCCGCGGTGGTACTGATTGTAGTTTTTTCCTCGGCGCGGTTCTGGACAGACTTCCCCCTAGTTTCGCAGGTTATGTACTCGTGCTTGGGTCTCAATTTGGCCGTTGCACTCTTGGTCCCTTTTCCGGCATTCAAGGCCTTTGGCTACCGGCGCGCGGATTTCCTTCGTTTGAATATTCCCCTCGCGGTGCTCGTGGTCGGAGTCATTGCCGTGTTCAATATTGGTGTTATCCCACTGCCGCAAGCGCTGGGAATCACCGGGCTAGTCGCACTTTTCGTCGTTTGGTATTTATACAAGCAAATCCGTGATAAAGATCGTGAGCGCAAGCGCACCGCCGTTAAAGATTCGAAGGGCTCGCGGTGGAAAGTCATACTATCCACTGCCGTCATCGTTGGCGGCCTGCTCTTCGCTTGGCAGAAGTTGCTCCCCGGCGTATTCCCTTCAGTGAGGGATCCATTTATTTGGGCAATTCCCGTCCTCTTTGGCGCCCTTGGTAGCAGCTGGCTCTTTGGCGACGACCTTTACATGTGGCAGGCATTCGGGCGCACGCGCCGCTCCTGGCGCCGCCACAACCTAGGCACGGGCTTGCTCGGTTTGGTGTGCGTGCTTGCACTAAGTGGGCTGCTTGCGCCCGCGGATCTCTTCGTGAATGTAGGACTTTATGTCCTGTTCTTTGTGTTGTGCAATGCGAGTTTGTGGTTGGGCCTCGTTGGAGTGATAGGAGGAATGAGCCTTCTCGGGTTTATTCGGGGCGTGGAAATGTCGCAGCCTACCGGCGCGATCGTATGCGTAGTCTGCATCGTCCTTGTTTTGCCCGTTCATTACTTTTACCCGCTGTACGCAAATACCCAACGTATCCCGGAGTGGTCGAAATGATTAAAGCCGAAAACCTAGCTATGCAAAATGCTCCGGCGCTGTCTTTCGCGCTCGAAGATAACCTGACCCACGGCCTGGTGGGTCCCAATGGAGTGGGCAAGACGACGCTGCTGCGCATGATCGCAGGCCAGCTCAAGTCGGAGGGGTTGAAAGTCTTTGGGGAGCGTCCCTTTGACAACCAGAAGATCATGGATCGCATCATCCTGATGGGCATTGATAACCCGCTTTTCGATGGCTGGAACGTAGACAAGCTCTTCCGCATTGGCAAGGCGCGGTGGAAGACCTGGAACCAGGAGCGGGCTGAAGAGCTTGCCGCGCAATTTGCGCTCCCGAAGAAGAACTACTCCGGCTTGTCCCGCGGCCAGAAGTCCGCGATGGGTTTTATCTTCGCCGTAGCTTCCGGCTGCGAGTTGATGCTGCTGGATGAGCCCTACCTGGGCCTCGACGTCGATAAGCGGCAGCGCTTTCTTGAGGTCCTCCGGGAGGAACAGGGCAAACGCACGATTGTGGTGTCCACCCATCATCTCGATGAGATTGAGGGCTACCTCGACACGGTGCTTTTGCTTGGCGAAGCACCCTTGTCTGGCCCCATTGAAAGCCTCGTCGACTGCATCGTGGCGGTGACGGGCCCTGCGGAACAAGTAGATAGGGCACTGGGGCGCCTACAGTTGCCGGTATTGGCCCGCCATTCCTCGGTCCACGCAGAGCGTGTGCTTATCGACGCCCGCCCCAACTTCGCCGAGTGCGTCTTCGATCAGGCGGCAGAATTCGGGCTACGCGCGCAGGAAGTCACCCTGGAAGAGGCGGTGTTGGCGCTAGGAGGTGCACAATGAAACTCTTCTTCGGCACGCTGAATTGGGGAAACTCGCTGCTGTCGATTTTCTTGCTTTGTGGGTTCTTCCTGGCGGGAGGCGCCGACAATGCGTTTATTGCGAGTTTCGTGTTCGTCGGTCTGTGGGCCGGTATTTTTACTGCCGGCCCGCAAGGAATCAAAGCGCAGCCATTAGGGCTTAACACAGCCACTAAAACTCGATACGGGCGCATCGCAGCGCTCTTGCCAGCTGTGATTGCTGGCATTTTGGCCATCTATCTGCGTTGGTGGATTGCTCTCGCTATCACGGTGCTAATCCTCGCGTGGAAGCTGATCTGTTGGAAGGCCAAAGCCAAAACCATGACGGTCGAAGACCTTCTAGCGGATACTCCAGGCAATGATAGCTTTGGACGCTTCCCGGCAAGCCTTGAAGGTCAGCTGGTCTACCGCCCGTTGGTTCGCGGTTGGTTCATCGGCTGGGTGGTCCTGTGTATCGCAGCGGTGGCGAACGCCTTCATCAGCAACACATGGCCTGAGAACGGACCGAATATCGGAAACATGCTGATGACAATAGCCGTCTTGGCCATGACGACAACTTTTGTGCAACACCTAGATTCTTTGGCCAACTTCGTCACGCTTGGTGGCAGCCAAAGTACATGGGCGCGACATGTCATCATCGCAAGCTTGGTCAGTCCGGCGGCGAGCCTCCTTGGCGTTGGGCTTAGCTGGCTAATTGTGGGTAAACCTATTTGGCTCATTGCAGTATTCGGCTTCCTGGTGCCCGCACTCGTTGTCTCACTTGAATTGTGTTCGTGGAAGACCGTCTACATGCCGGTGCTGATTGCCGCTGCAACGGCAGCCATCTTCGTGTTGCGAATGAAGGAGATGCTCGACGGGTTGCCAATGATGCTCGCGGCGGCCGTTACGTACGTGCTGTGGGCGTTGCTGCTGCCCGCCAACGTGCGACGGGTGAATCCATACGCCTCAGGCCTTAAAAAATGGCTAGGTATTAAGGCCTAAAAAGTTGGATTTACCAGCAGATTTGTAAAGTTTCAAAGTGATGTGTAGCTTTATGTGAGTCAGCGCGACCGACAGCGCCCCACAGTGACACAGTGACTGGCTGAAGCGGCGATAGGAAAACAGGCCCTGACAAAAACAAATTTTTTGCTCATGATGAGCCGCCACCATTCAAATGGTGTCCGTTCGTTGTGTGGCGATGATGTCTGAGAACTCAATAGTGTGCCAATGTACTTTTTTCTGCATTGTGTGGTTGATTGTGATTGTGCTGGTCATTCTGGATGTTTGGCTGGTGTGGTGTGTGCCGGATCGGGCCTTGTGGGCGCGATTGTAAATAATTAAGTTTGTTTGGTATGCATTTTTAAGTCATGTTGGCTGCATTTTTGTGGTTTGACTGCCCCCTTTATTTTTGCCCCGTCGGGTTGGGGGTGGTTGTGATTTTTCTTTGTATAGTAATTTTTTGGATTTGCCAGCCTTATTGAGCATTCATTGTGATGGGTGTTTGGTTGGTTTGTCTTTTTGTTAGGTTTGGGCTTTTCACGGCCTGATTTTTTGGCTTTGTGCTGAAATTTTTTTGTGGAGAGTTTGATCCTGGCTCAGGACGAACGCTGGCGGCGTGCTTAACACATGCAAGTCGAACGGAAAGGCCTCAGCTTGCTGGGGTACTCGAGTGGCGAACGGGTGAGTAACACGTGGGTGATCTGCCTTGCACTTCGGGATAAGCTTGGGAAACTGGGTCTAATACCGGATAGGACAGCTGTTTAGTGTCAGTTGTGGAAAGTTTTTTCGGTGCAAGATGAGCTCGCGGCCTATCAGCTTGTTGGTGGGGTAATGGCCTACCAAGGCGTCGACGGGTAGCCGGCCTGAGAGGGTGGACGGCCACATTGGGACTGAGATACGGCCCAGACTCCTACGGGAGGCAGCAGTGGGGAATATTGCACAATGGGCGGAAGCCTGATGCAGCGACGCCGCGTGGGGGATGAAGGCCTTCGGGTTGTAAACTCCTTTCGACAGGGACGAAGCTTTTGTGACGGTACCTGTATAAGAAGCACCGGCTAACTACGTGCCAGCAGCCGCGGTAATACGTAGGGTGCGAGCGTTGTCCGGAATTACTGGGCGTAAAGAGCTCGTAGGTGGTTTGTCGCGTCGTCTGTGAAATTCCGGGGCTTAACTCCGGGCGTGCAGGCGATACGGGCTGACTTGAGTGCTGTAGGGGAGACTGGAATTCCTGGTGTAGCGGTGAAATGCGCAGATATCAGGAGGAACACCGATGGCGAAGGCAGGTCTCTGGGCAGTAACTGACGCTGAGGAGCGAAAGCATGGGTAGCGAACAGGATTAGATACCCTGGTAGTCCATGCCGTAAACGGTGGGCGCTAGGTGTAGGGGGCTTCCACGTCTTCTGTGCCGTAGCTAACGCATTAAGCGCCCCGCCTGGGGAGTACGGCCGCAAGGCTAAAACTCAAAGGAATTGACGGGGGCCCGCACAAGCGGCGGAGCATGTGGATTAATTCGATGCAACGCGAAGAACCTTACCTGGGCTTGACATATAGCGGATCGCTGCAGAGATGTAGTTTCCCTTTGTGGTCGTTATACAGGTGGTGCATGGTTGTCGTCAGCTCGTGTCGTGAGATGTTGGGTTAAGTCCCGCAACGAGCGCAACCCTTGTCTTATGTTGCCAGCATTTGGTTGGGGACTCATGAGAGACTGCCGGGGTCAACTCGGAGGAAGGTGGGGACGACGTCAAATCATCATGCCCCTTATGTCCAGGGCTTCACACATGCTACAATGGTCGGTACAACGCGCAGCGACACTGTGAGGTGGAGCGAATCGCTGAAAGCCGGCCTTAGTTCGGATTGGGGTCTGCAACTCGACCCCATGAAGTCGGAGTCGCTAGTAATCGCAGATCAGCAACGCTGCGGTGAATACGTTCCCGGGCCTTGTACACACCGCCCGTCACGTCATGAAAGTTGGTAACACCCGAAGCCAGTGGCTCAAACTCGTTAGGGAGCTGTCGAAGGTGGGATCGGCGATTGGGACGAA
Source organism: Corynebacterium simulans (assembly GCF_001586215.1). Lineage (NCBI taxonomy): Bacteria > Bacillati > Actinomycetota > Actinomycetes > Mycobacteriales > Corynebacteriaceae > Corynebacterium > Corynebacterium simulans. The sequence continues at coordinate 1,617,858 of NZ_CP014634.1, forward strand.
GTCGTAACAAGGTAGCCGTACCGGAAGGTGCGGCTGGATCACCTCCTTTCTAAGGAGCATTATTTTGCCCACAGTTGTGGGTGTGTTGGTTGAGTGCACATGTGTTGTGCTGCCAACGGTATTTTTTAATCGGGTGGAGACACACCTTAAACAAGAGCAGTTAGTCGTTTATTACACAGTGTGGGAGTAGTTTTTAGGTACGTGGTGCATTGTTGGGTGTCTGGGGCATTATTGTCCTGGTGTTGCCTAGTTGCTGACGCAATCATGGTTTGTTGTGTGGTTGTTGTTGGTGGTTGGGGTGTTGTGTGAGAACTGTATAGTGGACGCGAGCATCCCCAAATGATGGTGCTTTTTAAGGCAGTGTTGTTTGGGTGTGTAATTTCTTTATTCTTTTGTGTTTTGTGTAGTTCACGCCAGCACGATAGTTAAGGAATGGGCTGTTTGCTTTGTTTCTTGTTGTTGTGTTGGTTGTGTGTTCGTTATTTAGGGCGCATGGTGGATGCCTTGGCATGCTGAGCCGATGAAGGACGTGAAAGGCTGCGTTAAGCCTCGGGGAGTTGTCAATTAAGCGTTGATCCGAGGATGTCCGAATGGGGAAACCTGGCACTTGTTATGGAGTGTTACCCTTCAGTGAATTCATAGCTGTTGTGGGGGCAACGCGGGGAAGTGAAACATCTCAGTACCCGTAGGAGAAGAAAATAATAATGATTCTGCTAGTAGTGGCGAACGAACGTGGATGAGGCTAAACCGTGTGCATGTGATACTTGGTAGGGGTTGTGTGTGCGGTGTTGTGGGCCTTGATGTGCAGCGACTACCATCGTTGCGTCTTGTTGTTGATGTTAGGTGAAGTGGTGTGGAAACGCCTGCCGTAGAGGGTGATAGTCCTGTAGCTGAAGACATTGATGATGGGGTTGTCAAGTTGCCCGAGTAGCAGCGGGCTCGTGGAATCTGCTGTGAATCTGCCGGGACCACCCGGTAAGCCTAAATACTCAGTGTGACCGATAGTGGATAGTACCGTGAGGGAATGGTGAAAAGTACCCCGGGAGGGGAGTGAAATAGTTCCTGAAACCATGTGCTTACAATCCGTCAGAGCACCTTTTGTGTGTGATGGCGTGCCTTTTGAAGAATGAGCCTGCGAGTCAGCGGCATGTCGCGAGGTTAACCCGTGTGGGGTAGCCGTAGGGAAACCGAATCCCAATGGGGTGGCAAGTGGCATGTCCTGGACCCGAAGCGGGGTGATCTACCCATGGCCAGTGTGAAGCAGCAGTAAGATGCTGTGGAGGCGCGAACCCACGTAGGTTGAAAACTGCGGGGATGAGCTGTGGGTAGGGGTGAAAGGCCAATCAAACTCCGTGATAGCTGGTTCTCCCCGAAATGCATTTAGGTGCAGCGTCGCATTAGCTTGGTGGAGGTAGAGCTACTGGTTGGTTGAGCGGGACTACAATCTTAGCAATGTCAGCCAAACTCCGAATGCCATTAATGTGTTGTGCGGCAGTGAGACTGTGGGGGATAAGCTTCATAGTCGAGAGGGAAACAGCCCAGATCGCCGGTTAAGGCCCCTAAGGGTGTGCTAAGTGGAAAAGGATGTGGGATCGCGAAGACAGCCAGGAGGTTGGCTTAGAAGCAGCCATCCTTGAAAGAGTGCGTAATAGCTCACTGGTCGAGTGGTTCTGCGCCGACAATGTAGTGGGGCTCAAGCACACCGCCGAAGCCGCGGCAATAATATTTTATTGGGTAGGGGAGCGTCGTGCACGTGTTGAAGCGTTACCGTAAGGAGGCGTGGAGTGTGTGCGAGTGAGAATGCAGGCATGAGTAACGAATTGGAAGGTGAGAATCCTTCCCGCCGGATGACTAAGGGTTCCTGGGTCAAGTTCGTCTTCCCAGGGTGAGTCGGGACCTAAGGCGAGGCCGACAGGCGTAGTCGATGGATAACCAGTTGATATTCTGGTACCCGAGTATATGCGCCCCTGATAAAGCACTGATACTAACCACCACAAGCACCTTTTGATGACACTTTGTGTTGTTGGTTGGTGTGCGTCGTGGGGCCTGATGTGTGGTTCAAGCGATGGGGTGACACAGTGGGGTAGCCATGCCACTTACTGGATTGTTGGTGTAAGCGTGTAGCTTAGGGTGTAGGTAAATCCGCATTCTTTTAGGTGAGACGTGATGCGTAGCCTTAATTGGTGAAGTTGGTGATCCCGTGCTGTCGAGAAAAGCCTCTAGCGATGTATATACTCGGCCCGTACCCCAAACCGACACAGGTAGTCAGGTTGAAAATACTAAGGCGTTCGGGTGAACTGTGGTTAAGGAACTCGGCAAAATGCCCCCGTAACTTCGGGAGAAGGGGGACCACATGGCGTTAACACTCTTGCGGTGATAAGCGTTGTGGGGTCGCAGAGAATAGAGGGGAGCGACTGTTTATCAAAAACACAGGTCCATGCGAAGACGTTAAGTTGATGTATATGGACTGACGCCTGCCCGGTGCTGGAAGGTTAAGAGGACCGGTTAGCCCATCTTTGATGGGCGAAGCTGAGAATTTAAGCCCCAGTAAACGGCGGTGGTAACTATAACCATCCTAAGGTAGCGAAATTCCTTGTCGGGTAAGTTCCGACCTGCACGAATGGCGTAACGACTCCCCTGCTGTCTCAACCACAGGCCCGGTGAAATTGCACTACGAGTAAAGATGCTCGTTACGCGCGGCAGGACGAAAAGACCCCGGGACCTTCACTATAGCTTGGTATTGGTGTTCGGTTCGGTTTGTGTAGGATAGGTGGGAGACTGTGAAGCTATCACGCCAGTGGTGGTGGAGTCGTTGTTGAAATACCACTCTGATCGGATTGGATACCTTAACCTTGGCCCATGATCTGGGTTGGGGACAGTGCCTGGTGGGTAGTTTAACTGGGGCGGTTGCCTCCCAAAATGTAACGGAGGCGCCCAAAGGTTCCCTCAGCCTGGTTGGCAATCAGGTGGTGAGTGTAAGTGCACAAGGGAGCTTGACTGTGAGAGTGACAGCTCGAACAGGGACGAAAGTCGGGACTAGTGATCCGGCACCTACTTGTGGATGTGGTGTCGCTCAACGGATAAAAGGTACCCCGGGGATAACAGGCTGATCTTCCCCAAGAGTCCATATCGACGGGATGGTTTGGCACCTCGATGTCGGCTCGTCGCATCCTGGGGCTGGAGTAGGTCCCAAGGGTTGGGCTGTTCGCCCATTAAAGCGGCACGCGAGCTGGGTTCAGAACGTCGTGAGACAGTTCGGTCTCTATCCGCCGCGCGCGTTGAAACTTGAAGAAGGCTGTCCCTAGTACGAGAGGACCGGGACGGACGTACCTCTAGTGTGCCAGTTGTTCCGCCAGGGGCATCGCTGGTTGGCTACGTACGGAAGGGATAACCGCTGAAAGCATCTAAGCGGGAAGCCTGTTTTAAGATGAGGTTTCATTCGAGGTCCCCTAAAGACTATGGGGTTGATAGGCCAGACATGGAAGCATCGCAAGATGTGAAGTCTACTGGTACTAATAGACCAAAACAAACACACACAACGTGCAACACACAAACAAACAAAAAAGATGATTACGTCATGCACGCGTCCACTATGCAGTATCTGACACAACACTTAAAAGGGCAACACAGCCCCGAAAGTTTGTCGGTGGTTAATAGCGGCAGGGAAACGCCCGGACCCATTCCGAACCCGGAAGCTAAGCCTGCCCGCGCTGATGGTACTGCAACCGGGAGGTTGTGGGAGAGTAAGTTACCGCCGACATAAAACAATAAACACATAACTCAATACACAAAGAAGGAAGGCAAGCAACCAAACATGCTGGTTGCTTCCCTTCCTTCTTTTTCGTTTTCTACTATTGAACCAACACCAGCCAGCCAACGGCTATCGGCACGACGTTCCCCTTCGCCTTATCGTTGGCCAACCTGCATTCGAACCACCCAACCAGCCCACAACGCCCGGTTTCGGCAGCTTCGATGGTCCGAATGCAGCTTTGTTCACCATATGAACTATCCCAGGCAACTGCGATGTTCATTGTCGCAGCGTTGGAAAGCAATCAGGGCCTTCCTTTCTCATTGTCACTGTGCCTAAAACAGTGTGAATTAGACATTGGTTCGTGCGCGGATGAGGAGTTGGGATCAGCATTCGAACCATCGAGGAGCGTTGGGAGTACTAGATTTTATGGCTTCGATGGGTCGAATGCAGGTCCTGTCCGCTTCTGAGTTTACATGCGGCTTTCGATGGTTGATTAGGATTGGGCCCCGCTTGGTTAATGCCGATGAGATATTCCCCAAGGCCGCTAACTCTGGAGAAGCTCTATACATCATCTTTCGTCGCCTAACTCTGACGGCGCTTGGGCAATCAACCTGGTTGTTATCGGCCTTGGATCAGAGAATCCATGATTGGAGATCTTGTGTTCGCAGGGTACTTGCTGCGTCAATGATTCACTCAATCCGCAACGGTTTTCCAATTGTGCTCCTGTTTGTACACCAAGTTTTGGCCCGTTTCCCTTAGTAAGGCTCAATCCCTGCGTCTTTGCATGTCGTTTAGATTGCTTTTTCGTTGTTCGGTTAGTCGAGACGCTTTCCGTGAGTAGTCCCATTCTGAGCCGGATGGTAATTGCGATTATAAATTTGCATAGCTGTGCAATTGGTGCTTGTCCGGCTTGTGAATGTGCAGGTAGAGACAGTTTCACTGATAGCGGCGCCAGCCCGGACTGACCTTTTGCCCGTGGGCGACGGTGTTGGCGCCTGTTCCACTTCGCCGTCCTTAGTCTCGGTTTAAGGCACAGTTTCGAAAAGCTTCCTACGGATGGAACGCATGAAAGTAGACATTCCACCGCCGATTTCTTTATTGCGATTGCAGCCGCGGACCGTTTCATCCTTGGGTGGCGGCGACGAGTGGGGGCACGGAGTTGCTATGGGCCTCACGGCGCCTGGGACTGCCCCTGTTTGGTAGACACCTGATATTCAGCCCGGTTGGGTTGGGAAGAAAGGTAATCTACCACCATGCCTAGGTACTCCGAACAGTTCAAACGTGATGCTTTAGCCCTCTACGAAAACAATGAGGACCTCTCACTTCACACGGCTTCAGCAGAGCTAGGAATCAATCGCTCCTCACTTTATTCCTGGCTTCAGCAGTACGGCACCGGCAAACGTGCCCACTCGAAAAACATGCGTGATAAAGCTCAGGTGACGACTGATTCTGAGCGGATCCGCCAGCTAGAAAACGAAAACACAAAGCTGCGCGAAGAACGCGACATCCTGCGCAAGGCCGCGAAGTATTTTGCCGAAGAGACACGCTGGTAATCCGCTTCCAGTTTGTCTATGACTACCGAACCGAGTACTCGGTCAAGCGGATGTGCCACGTGTTAAAGCTCAATCGCTCTTCGTTCTACAAATGGCTCAACACCCGCGCAAAACGCAGGTTAAAGATATGTTCCGATGCCCTTATTGGTGCAAGAATCAAGGCCATCTTTGATGATGAGAACGGGCTTTATGGTGCTAAACGCATCGCTGCAAGCCTCAACGACGATACGGACTTCGGCCCGATCAACCATAAGAAGGTTGCGCGCATCATGAAATCCATGGGGCTAAAAGGCTTTAGCAAACGGCGTCGATGCATCACCACCCGGCGCAAGCCTGGTCACCGTGTCATGCCAGATTTAGTAGGCCGTACATTCACCGCTGACGAGCCGAACCGTGTTTATGTAGGCGACATCACCTACCTGCCGTGTAAGGGCGGTAAGAACATGTACCTGGCCACGGTCATTGACACCTATTCACGAAAACTTGCAGGTTATGCACTCGCAGACCACATGCGTGTCTCACTGGTCATCGAGGCTTTGTCCCATGCCAGCACAGTCCGCGGAAGCCTTGACGGGGCTATTTTCCATTCTGATCATGGAAGTGTGTACACCTCACAGGCGTTTAGGGACCACTGCGCCCAACTTGGTGTACGCCAATCCATGGGCGCGGTGGGAACTAGTGCCGATAATGCCCTGGCAGAATCATTTAACGCCACCTTAAAACGTGAAGTGCTACGTGATCGGAAAGTCTTTGATAATCCCATTATCTGCCGGCAGGAAGTCTTTCGATGGTGCATGCGCTACAACACCCGCAGACGGCACTCCTGGTGCAACCTTCTAGCCCCCAATGACTTCGAAGCACTCACATCAGCTACACTGACCCAAGCAGCATAGCTAACCCCCGACGTGTCTACTTTCCGGGGGTCAGGCCCCCTTTTTAGTTTCGGGGGATTCCATCCGAACCGAGGTAAGTAGCCCTTTCAAGTTTTGTCGTTTCGTTTGCGTTGCGGCGGCTCTGCTTTCATCGTCCGCGGAGCGTTGTGTCTTAGTCGTTCGGGGTGACCTTAGGTCGCGGACTATAACTCCAAGTCTGTGGCTTGTTCGTGGTTGCTGTAACGGGTCGTGCTTGTTTGGTGGATCGCTCGCGTCTGGGGTGACTGCTTTCTGGTCGGGTCCAGGGCGCGATAGCGCGTGCACGAATGCTCTATCACGCCCTGTATTTTTAAGTGGGCGGGGCTTGGCTTTTGAGAGTTTGGAATGCGGGTTGGCGGTTTTTATTTCCTTTCTTTTTAGTGGGTTGGGCAAAAGATGAGTTTATGGAGTCTCGTGATTTTCCTGGTGAAAAGTTCGATGGGATCGACGAACGAATTAGAACATTTATGGGTGAAGAAAATTATGGGCGACGAGTGGCAAATTTGAGGAGAATTCGCGAGGCTTACCCGACAGTGGATCGGTGAATGAGATATGCGTTGCGGTCAGATGCATTGGGACGCGCATATCCTCCGCGTCGGCGGGATAGATGACGGGGTATACAGGGTCGCCAAGGATGGGTACACCGGCTTGCCACATGTGGAGTCTTAGCTGATGGGTCTTACCCGTCTTTGGCTTGAGCGTGTAGCGAGCGAGTGGGGGTTGCTTGCCATGAATGTTTTCGTAAGCGGTGTTGTCCACAGCGGTCACACCGGCGAGGATGGTGATTGCGTTTACGGGGCCGTCCACAATGCGCCCTTGGATTTCGCCAGGGGTCTTTTCGATGCGTGACTCCCACACGGTTTCTGCCGCGACGTCGGAAAGCGGGGCGATAGCCTCGTAAGTCTTTTGCACACGCCTTTCCGCAAATAGTGTCTGGTAGGCGCCGCGTACGTCCTTCGTCTTTGTAAAAACCAAGATTCCGGAAGTAAGTCGGTCGAGGCGATGTGCCGGTGAGAGTTCGTCGATTCCGGTCTTGCGGCGCATCTGAACAGTGGCCGTCTGGACGATGTGCTTCGCGCGCGGCATCGTTGCCATAAATGGCGGCTTGTCTACTACGAGCAGGTGCTTGTCTTCATAGATGATCGGGATGTCATAGGGCACCGGTGCTTCGGGCGCCGGCATGCGGTAGAAGTACACGTCAGTGTCGGTGCTGAGCATTGTTTCCGGGCGCAGGACCGTTTGGTCGCGCAGAACCACCTCATCGTTGTCGAAGCGCGTCTGGAGCGCCGCGGCGTCGTCAAGCGGACTGCGATGGCGCTGTGCTGTAATCACTTCTTCCAAAAATGCCCAGGCTGTAATTGGTCCGGCTGGTACGCGCACCCTGGTCGGATTCAGACCATTTTTAATTGGCAATGGGCTGAACCCCTTGCGCATATGTACTAGTCTGTTTCCCATGGATTTTGACTCTCTTCTCGCACCGGTAATTGAATTCTTCTCCAACGGTATTGGCGCCGTAATCGCACAGATTGCGGAGTTCTTTTACTCCGTATTTTTCCCAGCTAATGCAGACGCTGCAACTACTGCGGATCTTGGTTAGTACGTACTAGACTGAGGGTATAACCAGCTGAAAGGAAAACATCATGGCCAAGGAAGACATTGTTGTTGTTGCCGTAGACGGTTCGGAAGCCTCCAAGAACGCTGTTCGTTGGGCTGCTAACACCGCAACCAAGCGCGGCATCCCGCTGCGCATTGCCTCCAGCTACACCATGCCGCAATTCCTGTACGCAGAGGGCATGGTTCCTCCGAAGGAACTATTCGATGATCTGCAGGCAGAAACCCTGGAGAAGATCGAAGAAGGCCGCGCCATCGCTCATGAGGTTTCGCCGGATCTGAAGATTGGCCACACGGTGGCTGAAGGCTCCCCGATTGACATGCTGCTGGAAATGTCGAAGGACGTCACGATGATTGTCATGGGCTCCCGCGGCATGGGTGGCCTCTCCGGCATGGTGATGGGTTCCGTTTCAGCTTCCGTGGTTTCCCACGCTGCCTGCCCGGTTGTAGTTGTCCGTGAGAACAACAACGTCACCGAGCTGAACAAGTACGGTCCGGTTGTTGTCGGTGTCGATGGTTCTGAGGTTTCCCAGAGGGCTACCGCTTATGCCTTCAAGGAAGCAGATGCTCGTGGTGCTGAGCTCATCGCAGTTCACACTTGGATGGACATGCAGGTCCAGGCTTCCCTCGCTGGCCTCTCCGCAGCACAGGCTGAGTGGGCAGACGTGGAAAAGGAGCAGGCAGAACTGCTCAGCGAGCGCATTGCTTCCCTCCAGGAGGAGTACCCAGGCGTTCAGGTGAAGAAGGTTATTGCCCGTGACCGCCCGGTTCGTGCACTTACCGACGCCGCCGATGGCGCCCAGCTGCTCGTCGTTGGCTCCCACGGCCGCGGCGGATTCAAGGGCATGCTTCTTGGCTCCACCTCCCGCGCACTCTTGCAGTCGGCACCATGCCCGATGATGGTTGTGCGTCCGGACTCCGGAGAATAGAGCGCTAGTTTCTGGGCGTTCCCTGGCAATTAACTAACGATTCATCAACGCTTCGAGGGGCGACCTGCGGAAACGCAGATCGTCCCTTTTGTGTTTATATTTTTTGCTGGCACCATAGTGCTTGTAGCTGAAAGAACTAATAAAAGGAGATAGCTATGGGCATGGGCCTTGGATTTTTCGGTTCGATCATCGTCGGTATTATCGCTGGCTGGTTGGCAGAGAAGATTATGAAGCGTGATCACGGTCTGCTGACCAACCTGATCGTTGGTGTTTTGGGTGGCCTTATCGGTGCGGGCATCATGTCCCTTATCGGTGGCAGCACCGGTAGCAGCTGGATCTTGATGATTGTCGTTGCAACCCTCGGTGCTTGTTTGTTGCTGTGGATTGTCGGCCTGGTTACCAAGAAGTCTCCCAAGTAAACAACGCTAATTAGCGTACATACCGGTTTGTCTATATTGTATAGATGAACCGGTTTTGTCGTTTTAGGAGAGGATATGCCAGAAAAGAAATCGCGCAGGAACCGTCCAAGTCCGCGCAGCCGACTCCTTGAGTCCGCAACCAATCTTTTCACCACCGAGGGCATTCGCGTCATCGGTATTGATCGCATTCTCCGCGAGGCGGATGTGGCCAAGGCATCCCTTTATTCCCTCTTTGGCTCTAAAGACGCCCTCGTCATTGCATATGTGGAGTCGCTTGATGAAAAGTATCGGGCCGATTGGGAAGCCCGTACCGCAAACATGACCGATCCGTACCAGAAGGTGCTGGCCTTCTTCGATAAAGCAATCGAGGAACAGCCAGAAATCGAATTCCGCGGCTCCCACTTCCTAAACGCGGCGGGCGAATATCCACGCCCTGAAACCGATGCTGAACGCGGCATCGTGGCAGCCTGCGTAGAGCACCGCACCTGGGTGCACAACACCATGACTGCGCTGCTTACCGCAAAGAACGGCTATCCTTCTGCCACGCAGGCAAGCCAGCTGCTCATCTTCCTGGACGGCGGCATGGCAGGCGCGCGCCTTACCCGTGAGCTTTCACCGCTGAAGACCGCGCGCGAACTGGCTATTCAGCTTCTTTCTGCGCCTCCTGCTGACTATTCGATTTAAGCTGCTTGCGAGCCTCCGCCACGATGCGCATGTTTTCCTTGCGCTTCGCCTTAGCCTGTTTCTTTGCCTCCTTGCCGGAACGGGCTTTCTTTTTGCGCTTTTCTTCCTTGGAACGCCAGCGGCCGATGGTCTCACGGCGGAAGGCATGGACTTCCTCTGGTAGCGGGTAACGGCGGCGCAGGATTAGCTCATAAACCACTGTCTGGATGAGCGTGTAAAGATACGTCCAGCCCCAGTAGTAAATGATTGCCACCGGGATAGGTGCGTTCATTGCGGTGTTCCACAGCAGCCACGGCACCAAGAAGATAAGCAGGACCGTAAACCAGAGCATGCGGCGGTTGAACTTCTTATCAAACTGCGTGGTCAGATAAGAGCGGTAAAGCGTGATGACCATGTTCAGAACGGTGAACAAAAGCGCTAGCACCAAGATGGGAATCACAAGATCCTTGTGCTCACGGGCGAAATCCGTAATCGGTACTCCGTTGAGCAAGGTGGTGCGGAATGCCGCGACGTCTGCGGGATTTAAAAGGCCCACATGGTCGCTGTTGCCCTCGCGGGAGGCGCGCAAAACCACCTGGTAGAGGCCCAAGAACATCGGCATGATGATGAAGATGGGCAGGCAGCCTACCGCCGGGTTGAATTTGAATCGCTCACGCAGTTCCTTTTGCTCGGTGAGGATCTCCATCGCCTCTTCCACCGTGGTTGCCTCTTTGAGGCGGGCATCGAGAGCGACCTGCTCGGGGCGCATGAGCGCGCCAATGCGCCCCGACTTCACCGAAAGCCAATTCAGCGGTGCAATAAAGCTACGGATTGTGATCACAAGGAAGACTATTGCCACCAACCATGCCAGCGAGCTATCGAGGAATTGGGCGAAAAGTATGTGCCACAACTTCATGATTCCGGAGACCGGGTACATGAATATTTCGAGCATGTTAATCCTTCACGAGGCGCGGATAGGGCTTTCTGTACTGTACAGCGATTAAGTTTAAATTATGAGCAAAAATAGAGTGAGCACCGTCATCGGTGAGCTATTGCTGACCATTGGCGTCATCTTGCTTCTCTTTGCCTTCTATGAGGCCTACTGGACCAACCTTGAGTCTGACCGCCTGCAGGAAAAGGCGAGCGAAAAATTGGAAACTCAGTGGCATAACCCCCGCGGAAAACTCCACCCCAAGCTGGGTGAGGCCTTTGCCCGGATGTATATCCCGACGTTCGGCTCGGATTTCCAATTCGCCATCGTTGAAGGCACGCAGGAAGAGGAACTGCTGCGCGGTCCAGGTCGCTACACCGATAGTCAGATGCCGGGGGAACTCGGAAACTTCGCCGTCGCCGGACACCGCGTGGGCAAGGGTGCCCCATTTAATGACTTGGCTAACCTTGAGACCTGCGATGCCATCGTGGTCGAAACCCAGTCGGAGTGGATAACTTACCGCGTGTTGCCAATCGACGGCGCGCCAGCTGATTGCTTTAGCCCTGAGCAGAAGGCTAAGCCTGAGTACCAAGGTTTGAGCGGTCGGCATATCACGCTGCCTGGCGACGTCGGGGTTATCGCCCCTGTCCCGGGCTGGGATACCCCGGTCGAGCAGGCGTCGGAAGCCTTGCTCACCCTAACCACCTGCCACCCGCAGTTTTCGAATGCGGAGCGCATGATTGTCCATGCCATGGAAGTCGCACATGAACCGAAGGTAGAGGGCAAGACCCCTGCCGTACTGGAGGAGGGCTAGATGTATCGCGCACTATGGAATCTTTTGCCAGGGCCCACCGCCGTTAAAGCGGTGCTGGCTCTCGCGATTGCGGTTGGCGTATTTTTCCTCCTGATGGAGGTTATTTTCCCGTGGGTTTCGACGATAATGCCGTATAACGACGTGGCGGTTTAAAGGCCTAAGTTCTTGATCGCCTCTTGGGCGATGAGCTCAGCCTTCAATGTCTGGAGCTGATTCGACCACACCAGCACGGCCTTGTTGTCCTTTTGCACGGCGTATACGGAATACGCTTCGTCAAAGACACCGCGGCCGCCGGACCAGCCTGCGAACTCGGCTAGTTCCGTGGAATCGACCGGGGCGGCCCAATCCACCACGGCACGGGCCTGTTCAACGTCCGGCATCTCGCGGACTACGACCGTGGCCTGCGGGTCTTCCGGATAGGACCAGAAGATGCACGCGGGGGTGCTAAAGCGCTTGTCGACGGCCGTGCGGGTCATCCTTTGCCCATTCGTATCAGCTACCCACTGGGTATCGAGATAGGGGCAAGTTTCTTCGGCATTCGGCTCGGCGGTGGCATCGACGGGCAGGCCGTCTCCTGGAGCCGCGGAAGACGGCGCGGCGTCGTGAGGCGCGGGTGCGAAGTCGGTGGATGCGGTCTCCTGGGAGCTGCAGGCGCCGAGGGCGAGCGTGACGGCCAGAAGGCCGGACAGTAGGCTTTTGCGCATGATGTCCACAATAGACCAGCGTTCCTCAGAGACTGAGGCTTTGCGCAATGGCATTCATATCCTTACCGCGACCTTGCTCGTGGTGGCTATCTTCAGCACGGTGCGCCTGCCGTTGTGGCAGGCCGTGATCAACCTGTTGCTGTTGACGGCGTTTGCGGCAATTTACTTCGCAGGCTCGGTCTTTTTGGAGCAATGGCCAAAGGGCGTGCGATACCTATGGCTGGTGATTCTATCCGTCGTGTGGATGGCAGACATGTTCGTCGCTCCCGTTGCGATTTACCTGGTCTTCGCGCTGTTCTTTTTGTATCTCTACGTACTGGACCTGTACGTGGGCATAGTTTGCGTCATTGCGGCGACGGCGATTTCGGTGATCATGCAGATCCCGGGTGGGTTGACCTTCGGCGGTGTCATGGGACCTGCGGTCTCCGCGCTAGTGACGGTGGCCATCTATTACGCATTCCGAGCCTTGTCCCTGATGAACCGCGAGCTCATCGAGACGCGTTCGCAGCTGGCGGAATCGGAACGTGAAAGCGGCATGATCGCAGAGCGCCAGCGCATCGCCCACGAAATTCATGACACCCTAGCTCAGGGTCTTTCCTCCATCCAGATGCTGCTGCATGCGGCGGATCGGGACTTGGGGAAGGAAGACATCAAGCGAGCCCAGGAGCGCATCGAACTCGCGCGGCGAACTGCGGCCGATAACCTGCACGAAGCCCGCGCCATGATTGCGGCGCTCCAACCGCCCGCGCTGGCGGAGGCCTCACTGGAGGCGGCGCTTAACCGCATGGCTGAGAACTTTGCGGCCACTAGCGGCGTGAATGTCGAGGTGGAGGCAGAAGGTGAAGAACTTAAGCTGCCGATGAAGGTAGAGGCGGCGCTTTTGCGTATCGCGCAGGGTGCGGTGGGCAACGTCGTCAAGCATGCGGGTGCCACCCGCGCGCGCATCACCGTGACTTATGCCCCGGACGAGGTGCGTGTCGACGTCGTGGATAACGGGCATGGCTTTGACGTAGCGAAGGTGCAGGACCAGCCCGCGGGCCTGGGGCATATTGGGCTCAGCGCTATGAGCCGGCGCGCGGAGGAGCTCGGCGGTGAGGTCGTGGTGGAGTCAACACCAGGTTCCGGTACTGCGGTGTCAGTTAGTATGCCCTTGGGCGGCACGGTAGATTAAACTTTTGGATGATTGTCTCGACCACTTTAGGAGGAAGCGCGCGTGATTAGGGTCTTGTTGGCCGATGACCACGAGATCGTTCGCCTCGGGCTGCGATCCGTACTCGAAGGCGCTGAAGACATCGAGGTTGTAGGCGAGGTGGCAACTGCGGAGGCCGCGGTGTCCGCGGCACAGGCCGGCGGAATCGATGTCATCTTGATGGACTTGCGCTTCGGTGCCGGCGTGGAAGGCACGCGCGTGATGGGCGGTGCTGAGGCAACCGCAGCTATTCGCTCCTCCATGGCGCATCCGCCGAAGGTTCTCGTAGTGACTAACTATGACACCGACGCCGATATTCTCGGCGCCATTGAGGCTGGCGCAGTGGGCTACCTGCTCAAGGACGCTCCGCCGAACGAGCTGCTCGCTGCCGTGCATTCCGCCGCAGATGGTGACTCGGCGCTTTCGCCGATCGTGGCAGATCGTTTGATGACCCGCGTGCGCACTCCGCGCACCTCGTTGACCCCGCGAGAGCTAGAGGTACTCAAGCTGGTGGCTGCCGGCGCTTCCAACCGTGAGATCGGCCAAGACCTCATGCTGTCTGAGGCAACCGTGAAGTCCCACCTGGTGCACATCTACGACAAGCTGGGCGTGCGCTCGCGTACCTCCGCTGTGGCGGCTGCTCGCGAGCAGGGCGTGTTGTAGAGCCTTCTCGGCCTTACTGCCCACAGGGGGGAAACGGGATATTACTGGGCGCCTGCTGCGTTGTAGGCGTCCACAATCTCGTGCGGAATCTTGCCGCGGTGAGCAACCGGGATGCCCCGCTTGCGTGCCCATGCGCGCACCTTGCTAGGCTCGATGTAAAGAAACCGCCCCTTTTTAAGGTTCTTATTAGAGGCCCAAAACTTGGTTGAGCCTTCATAAGAAAAATAAAAAAGGCGGCGTGGAGAACTGCTCTGCTGGTTGACCTTATGCGGACAGACGCTGCTGGATTTCAGCGGTGATGTTGTCAATCTCCGCGTTGATGGTCTTGTGCACGCGGCGGCGCTGCTGGTCGGTCATATACTCGGCGTTATCGATGGAAGAGTCAACCTCGTTGAGGCGCTCCTTCACGTCACGCTTGAAGCCGGCCGGGAGGTCAGAATCCTTGAGGGTGTTGCGGATGCCTGCGGTGCGAGCCTTTAAGGAAGCACCGTGGCCGGAGAATGCCGCCATCTGATCGGTAGTCAGGCCGGCTTTCTTAGCGCGGTTGGCCTCAAGCTGGCCCTGTGCCGCAACGATGCCACGGTAAACGAGCGGCAGCAGCAGTGGGGCAGCGGTGCGCAGAGCACCGGCGTAACGCTTGACATTGTCCTTGTTAAGGCGGCCGTGCTTGAGCTTATCGAGCTCGAGCTGTGCCATCTTCTTTTCGTGCTTGCGGCGCTTCTTAAGGCCCTTCTCCTCGGACTTGATGAGCGCCTTTTCCTGCTTGGCCAGGAGCTTCTGCTGGCGCTGCTGGGCCTTGGATGCTTCCTTAACCTCTGCCTTGACGCGGGTCTTGGCGGCCTTGACCTCGGCGCGTGCTTCGCGGCGAGCCTTCCTAATCTTCTTCACGATGCTCATAAATTTTTCCTTTACTTAATTGTCTGGGTTCAACTTTACCTTGCTGTTCTATTAAGCTCACCCGTTGTGAAGGATGTGCTTGGTGCTGCGGACCTCGTGGGGTGCCGCTATAGGCTGGTGCAGCGGCGTGCCCATCCGGAGATCCAACCAACTGAGGCCTCCAAGGCCCGGGCCGAAAGGCACGTGGCCGCCGTAGAAGCCGCGATGGCGAACCTGCCGGTCAAGGCTCCCGGCCGCTTCCGGCGCATCGACTTGGAAGGTGATGAGTGGGAGCGTTCTATGGCCACGCTAGAAGCGTTGGCTTATGGATACACGCATATTACGGGAGCCATTTTCGCCACCGGCGAATGGAAGGTAGAAATAGACCTTCTGCTGCGTGAGGGGGAGGCCTATACGCCGATCATCGTCTCGAATCACCGCGTAGCGCGCCGTAACGAAAATGCGCGCACTCTGGCGGTGCCCACCCACAGGGTAGGCCTTAGTGAACCACTAGAGGTGCCTTATAAGCTGCGGCATCATTCCGTCGACGGCTATCGTCTGGCATTTGCAGCGCGTGCGCTGGAGGACCTTGATCTAAATTCGGGCCGGGGTGGAGCGATTGGTCAGGATCGCTCGCGGGTATTTTTCACCGACACCGCACGTTTCGACGTCGCGAGTGCGTTGGCGCAGCCTTTGCCCACGGGTCCACGCCGCGTCAAAGAGTGCGCAACCTGCCGTTTCTGGAAGCTGTGCGAGCCTGAGCTGCGCGCCCGCGACGACATTTCACTGTTCCTGCCGGGCGATCGCGCCAAGCCCTATCGCGAAAAGGGCATTGAGACGGTGCAAGCGCTTATCGACGCCCAGTTGGGCGAGCCCTCCCAGCTCGCCAAGGCCTGGCGCGTGGGCGAGCCACTTTTGCGCCGCGATAAAGCTACACAGAGCGCTCAGCCCGGACTCACCGTGCCACGTGCCGACGTCGAAGTCGATGTAGACATGGAGGCCTACCTGGACCAGGGCGCTTATCTCTGGGGTGCTTGGTATGAGGGTGAGTACCACGCTTTCGTGACCTGGGAACCGCTCGGCGGGCGCGCTGAGGCTGCTAACTTCGCGGAGTTCTGGGAGTGGCTGATGGGCCTGCGCGCCCAGGCGCATGCCGCGGGCAAGACCTTCGCGGCCTATTGCTATTCCGCGCACGGTGAGAACCACTGGATGCGCATGTCCGCCAAGCGTTTTGGCGCCCCACAGCTTGAAGAGGTCGAAGAGTTCATCGCCTCGCCCGAGTGGGTCGACATGTTTGTCCAAGTCAAGCGCAACTTTGTGGGACCTTACGGGCTCGGCCTTAAGACCGTGGCGCCTGTTGCCGGTTTCCAATGGCCCGAGGATTTCGACGGCGAGGAATCCGTCAACGCCCGCCGCGAAGCTTTGGCAGGGGATATGGAAGTTCGCCAGCAAATCCTTGATTATAATTCTGGCGACGTGCAGGCCACCCGTGCCGTGCGCGACTTCATGAGTGCCGGCGCGCCGGGCGTGCCTGCGCTTATTTCTTTCTGATCTCTCTAACTCAGAGCTAGCTTAGGGCTAACTCAGAACGGAATATCCAGGTGTCCGCACATAAACCTGCGGCGAAGGTCGCTGTCCTTATCGCCGCAGTATTGGTTTTGGTCCTTATTGGTTTCGGCATTGGCCGCGCGCTCTCGGGCGGCGACGATGATGGGAAGGACCATGGAACGCAGGTGTCGGTGACCGCGGCGTCGGCAAGCAGCAGCTCCCAATCGGCCTCGCGCACAAGTTCCAGCAGCGCCTCGAAGACCTCGAGCGCCGAGCCCACGGTTACCGAAACGGCCTATGCTGAGCCCACCGATTTCCAGGCCACGGAACCTACCCTTCTCTACTGCGATCAAGGCGCGCTGACCATTTTGGGTACGTTCTCCGATGGAACGCGGCGCCCCACCCCGGAATGCGATACCGCCAACCACCGCAGGGCCGTGCGCGCGGAGACCGTGTGCGGCAGTCTCAACGGCCGACTGATGTACCCCGATGAATGGGTTGAGCTGTGCAACGGTGGCCGCCCGATGGAGTCGGGCGACCTCAACGGCTATCCAGACGACGATGACAGCTATAACTCGGATGACAGTTACGACGCGGACGCCAGCGACGGGTATGACTCCGCGTACGAGTCCAATTCTGGATACGGCGAAACCTCCGCTGCCAGCACCGAGTCTGCGTACTAGAACAGCAGCAGTGGCGCTAGGATGGCCGCGCCGATGCCCAGCTGGTGCCACGGAATGGTGGTTTCCGGGGCAGGACCCTCGGTCTTCTTCTGCAGCACTGCCTTTTGGGCTTTCACCGCGCGTACGATGAGCACCGGGTAAACCGCGAGGGAGCCGATGCACAAGAGGGCGGCGCACAGGGTGACCCAGACTGTCGTCGAGGACATCCAGATCGCCACGCCGCCGTTGATGAAGGTGGCGCGCAGCAGGCCTAAGCGGTTGAGCTCCTGCAGGCCCGAACGGGTGGCTGCCGGGCCGCCGCCCATGGTGATGGGAAGCAGGTAGCTCATCACGCCAAAGAGGAGCTGTGCGGCAAAGCCCACCACCAGTCCAAGCGTGGGAATGCCGGGCTCAGGGCTAAAGAAGTGTTGCACCGTGTAGTAGGTCAGCGCGCCTACCAGCCAGAAAGCGGAGCACAGAACGGAGATCGAAGGGTAGTTCACCCGCCCGCGCGGATCCTTAGCCACATTGAGCACGTTGGTGACCCATCCCTCAAGGCTTAAGACCCAACCCACGCAGTAGACCGCGAGCCCGAACTCCGGGTGGTTAACAATGGTGCCGACCAAGGTGATGACAACGCCGAGCGCCAACAAAAGGAAGCTCGGGCGCATACGCTTGTTGACGCCCTTGGTGCGCCAGATGGACGGGAACAAGATTGTCAGCGAGCCGGCCGCGGCCAAGCCCACGAAGCCAGCGACGTTGGCCGTGACGTGGGCGATGAGCAGTTGTGGGTGAGCAGGATGCACCGAAAGCAGCGCGCCCAAAGCAGCGCCCACCGCGAGGAAGAAGGCGGAGGCGACGTAGGCGGCAACGACGGGGCGGAAGCGTTTGCCATTGCTTCCACGCCACTGGCCGGACAAGGAAACGCCATGCCAGGCAATCATCGCAGCAACTATCGTGGCGCCGACCTGGGTGAGTATCCAGTGCTGTGACCACGCATGCAGAAGCAATTGACCGATAAGCACCAGCACAATGCCCGCGTTGAGCACGTAGATGCGGGTGAGCTGGGCGGGCCGGGCGGAATCCGGCAGGCGGGTTTGCACAAACTTCTCAGAAAGGTGCTGGGACCACACCACGATGGAGTTGCTCAGAATACCCAGCGTGAAAATGTGAATGAGCACCCAGCGGGCATTTGGGATAAAAGCATGGATGGCGCCCACAACGATAAAGACCATCATCCAGATTGTCACGGGACGCGAGGCCCGGCGATGCCACGTGCGCGCTGACCATTTATCCATAAAACACGAGTTTATTCGTTTTTTCTCAAGGTCAAAGTCAGGCCTGTCAGTACCAGCGCCGCGCCGCCGTAACAGGCGATGAAGCCGGCCCAGGGCAGGGCGTCGAAAAGCAGGCCTGCCACCGCGCCCAGGACGGAAGAACCAAAGTAATAACAAAAGACGTACATGCTGGAGGCCTCCGCACGGTCATGGGTGGCCAGGTGGCCCACCCAGCCGGAAGCCGTGGAGTGCGCGGCAAAGAAACCGACCGTCAGCGCCACGATGCCCAGCAGAACTAGCGGAAGGGGCCCAGCGCAGGCAAAGATGCCGAGCGTGAAAAGAAGGCAGGAAGCAAAAAGCGTCTTTCCATGGCCGATCTGCTGTACCAGCCGGCCTGCGCGAGCCGAGGCCCACGTGCCGCTCAAGTAGAAAAGGAACACCGAACCCGCCAGCGCTGGCGCCAGACCAAAGTGCTGGATGAGCCGGAATCCTAAGAAGTTGTACATCGAGACAAAGGTGCCCATCGCCAGAAATGCCACCAGGTATAGCCCCACCAGCTTGCGGTTTCGCAGATGGCCAAAGATGGCGCGTAGCTCGTTGCCAAAGCGCAGTGCCTTAGGGGTGAAGTTGCGCTGTGCAGGCAGCAACACGATGCAAACGAGGGCGAAAAACAACGAGACGCAGGCTGAGCCGAACAACGCCCAGCGCCAAGAGCTGAACTCCACGATGCCGGTGGGCACGAGGCGGCCGGTCAGCCCGCCGATGGAGGTGCCGGCGATGTAGAGGCCCATCGCGCGGGCGAGATCGGTGGCAGAAAGCTCTTCAGATAACCAGGCCATAGCCGTGGCTGGGGCACCGGCAATCACCGCGCCCTGCAGGCCACGCAAAGTAATGAGCAATGCTGCGTTTGGGGCCAGCGGTACGACTAAGCCCAGCAGCGTCGCACCGACCGCTGAGACGATGAGCAGGCGGCCGCGTCCGAATCGCTCCGAAAGGATGGAAGCGGGAATCACGCATAGAGCCAGCGCGCCCGTGGCCGCCGACACCGTCAGAGCGGCCTGCGTGGAGCTGAGCCCCATCTGTTCCACCAGCGTGGGCAGTAGGGCTTGGGTGGTGTAGAGACAGGAAAAGATCGCCAGCCCCACGAAGAGCATTGCGAGCATGGCGCGCCGGGTTCTAGTCATATAAACAGCATGCGTGGCGGCAATGCATGTGTAAAATGTCTGAAAATTAGAAATTTAATGCAGACGGCGCATATAGAAAAGTGGGTGCGGGAATGAACCTGGATGACGTTCGTGGCGTCGTCGCCGTTGCGGAGCTCGGGCAGGTGGGCGCCGCGGCCGATGAGCTAGGCATTTCCCAGTCTGCGCTCACCCGCCGAGTGCAACGCATGGAGCGTGCGCTGGGGGCAAGTCTTTTCAACCGCGTGGGGCGCAGGCTGGTGCTCAATACCCGCGGTGAGGCATTCGTAGTGCACGCACGGAAGATGCTCGCCGCTGAGCGCGCCGGGCGGGATATGGTGTCCCGGCTCATGGACCCGGAACGCGGCGCAGTTCGCCTAGATTTCATGCATTCGCTGGGCACCTGGATGGTCCCTGACCTGGTCAAGGCTTATCGCGCACAGCATCCGAACGTGGATATTCGTCTGCATCAAGGCGCGGCGCAAGAGCTGGTTGGCCGCGTACTCGCGGGCGAGTCTGACCTAGCGCTGGTGGGCCCGCGGCCTACTTTGCCCGAAGCGGCGGAGCCGGCAACTAGTGCACAGATAGGTTGGCATCAGATCGAGAGACAGCGGCTGGGGCTCGCCGTGCCCGAGGGACACTGGGCCGCAGACCGCGCGGAGGTAGGAATCGCCGAGTTCCGCGACGAACCCTTCATCGGCATGCTTCCCGGGTATGGCACGCGCATGCTTCTCGACGCCCTAGCAGACAGTGCAGGTTTTAGCCCACGGTTGGTATTCGAGTCGATGGAGCTAACCACTGTGGCAGGACTCGTTGCCGCCGGCCTGGGTAGCGCGCTTTTGCCACTCGACGACCCGTATCTCCAGGTGGGCAACCTCGTGCCCTTGCAGCCGCCCGCCTACCGTGAGCTTGGCCTCGTCTGGACGAAAGGCGATGAGGCCCCGCCGGTCGCGCAGTTCCGCGACTTCATCGTGGAAGGCACCTGGGCAAAAGGCGGGGCCTAACAAGGGCTCGAGAAGTAGGTAAAACAAAAAGAAAGCCGGCCTTCCTGCCAATCAAAGGCGGGTAAAGGCCGGCTCTAAAAGCGTTAATTAACGCTTACTTGGAAGCTGCAGCGAAGCGCTCAGCAACGTCATCCCAGTTGAATACGTTCCAGACTGCCTTGACGTAGTCAGCCTTCACGTTCTTGTACTGGAGGTAGAAAGCGTGCTCCCACATATCCAGCATGAGCAGCGGGGTGAAGTTGATGGAGGTGTTGCCCTGCTGATCGGTCAGCTGCTGAACGAGGAGGCGGCCAGCGATGTGGTCGTAGCCCAAGACAGCCCAGCCGGAGCCCTGCAGGCCAAGAGCCGCAGCGTTGAAGGCCTTCTGGAAAGCCTCGAAGGAACCGAAGTCACGGTTGATAGCCTCTGCCAGCTCGCCGGTTGGCTCGCCGCCACCGTTAGGGCCAAGGTTCTTCCAGAAGATGGAGTGGTTGGTGTGGCCACCCAGGTTGAAGGCCAGGTTCTTGTACAGAGCGCGCAGGCGGTCAGCGTTGCCCTCGCCCTTAATCTCAGCGTCGATAGCCTCGAGAGCAGCGTTTGCGCCAGCAACGTAGTTAGCGTGGTGCTTGGTGTGGTGCAGCTCCATGATCTCTGCGGAGATGTGTGGCTCGAGTGCGTCGTATGCGTAGTCGAGTTCTGGGAGTTCGTAGACAGCCATTGTTAATTCCTTTCTTTGGGTACGGTGCCCAATGATAGGAGCGCTGAAAGTATTCCGCCACAATTTTTCCACCCCGCGCTACACTCGTCCGCATCGAAGAGCAGGCCTTGGCCCTAAACGGTGGTCAAACGGCCCGAAGAAAATTCGTGAAAACCATCAAATAACCATCAAATTCAGAGTGAAACGAGGAAGAAAACATGTCGTGGTTGTTTAAACCAGAACCGAAAATCGTTAGCCGGGAAGATGCTCTGCCGGGGCGCGCGGAACCGATCTTGGAGCCGCAGCCGCACGCTGTGTTGGGCACGCCGATTACCGGCCCCTGGAAGGAGGGGCAGAAGTCTCTCGTGATCGGCATCGGCTGTTTCTGGGGTGCGGAGAAAATGTTCTGGGAAACCCCCGGTGTGGAGTCCACGTCCGTTGGCTATGCCGGCGGCACCACCCCAAACCCCACCTATTACGAGGTCTGCCGCGGGCTGACCAATCACGCGGAGGTCGTGCAGATTACCTATGACCCGCAGCAGGTAACCCTGAAAGAGCTCGTGGTCAAGGCCTTGGAAGCACACGATCCAACGCAGGGCTTCCGCCAGGGCAATGATGTGGGAACGCAGTACCGCTCGGCCTTTTATCCAGAGACCGAGGCCGAGCGCGTGGAAATTCAGGGCATCGTTGACTCTTACGCGGGCAAGCTTGCCGACGCCAGCTTTGGTGACACCACCACCGAAGTAGTCGTGCTATCTGAGACCGACGCAGGCGAGTATTACCTCGCCGAAGACGAGCACCAGCAGTACCTGCACAAGAACCCACACGGCTACTGTCCACATCACTCCACCGGCGTGAAGTGTGGCTAAGACCCAGCCATGCCGGGATAGAGCGAGAAGCGTTTCTTAGCTAAAAACGCTTTTTTACCTGGTGCCGGAAATCGGAAGGCTTGTTGAGCTGGTCGCGCTCGACGAAGGCGCGCATGCGCTCTGCCAGTTCTGACGTTAGCTGCGTACGCGCCTGTGAGCCGAGCACGCTATCCCAGTACCAGAAGGTTTCCTCGAAATAGTTATGCCCGTGTCCGCCAGGGACGTTGAGCGAATTGAGTTGGTCGAGAGCTACTTGCCAGAAGGTGATGAAAGGCACCCATGGCAGGCGCCTGAAGGTATCTGCGTACAGCGTCCTTGGGGCGGGTTCCTGGATCCAGTCTGGACGTATAAAGATGAGGCGGCGATCCCACCAGACGATGGCGTCGGATGCATGCTGGGCAAAGACCACGCGGGGACGCTGCCAGCGCTGGTATTCGTTGCCAAAGGCGTCGTGCTCCATGTGTTCTGGGGTGGAAGCGAACCTGACGTGTTGCCCGGCGTCGATAAGCGGTAGCCGCTCCAATGAACCGCGGTCGCGGGCGCGGGCCAAACGGCGGGTAAAAGCCGTCATCCGCGGCGGGCCGGTAAAGACCGCGCCATCGCAAGCCGCCAGCAATTCCTCCAAGTCCCGATAGTTTTCAACGATGCCGTAGCAGCCCAAAGATTCCCCGGCGAAGTAAAGCTTCGGCCGGTTATCCTCCGGCATATCGTTGATGCGTGATTGCACCGCGGCGATGAGTTCGCGCGCAGCATTGATTGGTGCTTTGCGGTCCACGACGTAGCAAAAGACCGAAGGAAGATAGGAAAACTGCAGCGTCACGGTGGCGCAGTCGCCATGGGTTAAAAACTCATAGGCGGACACCGAGTAGTTGTTGATCCACCCGGAACCTGCTGGCAACTCAATCACGATGGTGTCGCGGCGGAAGGCACCGGTGCGTTCCAGCTCGGCGAGTGCCTGTTGAGCGGCGGCGATGGGCCCGCGGCCTTGGACCAAGCCAATGAAGATGCGGATCGGCTCGTGCGCATCAGAGCAGAGCATGACGTCCTTGATGTCGTGCGCGCGGGGGCCGCGATCCAAAAAGGCGCGGCCTTGTGAGCCCACGGCAGTCCATGGCTCCAGGGACCACGGGCTGCCGGAGCGCTCAGGCTCCCACGGCATCACAGAGCCGGGATAGACCAGCTTATTAAGCTGCAGCGCCTGCATCGAGGCGTCGTGAATGAAGCGCCGCCACAGCATGCGGTCACTAAATAAAGCCATGAGATAACCCACGGTTGATCCGGCCAATGGCCACGCCAGCCAGCGTGGCAGCCAACGTTGGGCCTGGCGGGAGAGCTGGGTGACGGTGAGCTGGGCGGCCTCGCCGATGACGAGCAGGCTGCCATAACCTAGGGTTCCGATGGCGATGCCGAGTGCCGCTGACTGGGGGCCGCGCTCGTTGTACTTGTTGACCAGCTTGGCCTGCTCGCTCTGATTGCGCAGCGAGCGCGCGCCCATCAAAAGCGTGATTACGCCCAGGGCGAGGTGGGTGCGGCTACGGGTGGTGGGCCCAACCCTGTCTTGTGGGCGCTTACCGATGTAGCGCAGGCCGCGTTTAGTGATAAACGCAGCGGTGGTTGCCGTGAAATGTCCGGCTGCCTGACCGATGGCGACGTTGGCTGCGGTGACCCACCAAGGACGTGGCAAAAGCGACGGGGAGACTGCGGCCCAGGTAGCAATTTCCGCCACAAAGATGCCGGGCGCCATATTTTGTGGCAAACGTCTCCTGCCCGTCATGCGTACTCCAGGGGTAAGATCGCTGAGCACTTCCAGACCGAAAACCGCAGCTGAAAGGGTATGTATGGCTGCGGTGCGGGCGAATTTGCGGGCGATATCACGCATGCGAACCATTCAACCAGCATCCTCACCCTCGTGCAGGGGATGTTTGATCGGGCATAAATGATGTGAAATCGGACAGTCCCTTGTGTGAGATCGGGCGTACAACAGGCAAAGTTGGGAGACTCGGGGCACAATAGGGCTCATGGGAAATCATGTAGGAAACAAAGTCGTGCTCATCGGCGCAGGTGATGTTGGAGTTGCCTACGCATTCGCACTCGTTAACCAAGGAACCGTCGACCACCTGGCCATCATCGACATCGACGAGAAGAAGCTCGCCGGCAACGTGATGGACTTGAACCACGGCGTGGTCTGGGCGCCTTCGCGCACCCGCGTCACCAAGGGCACCTACGCGGATTGCGCTGATGCCGCAATGGTGGTCATTTGCGCCGGCGCCGCGCAGAAGCCGGGTGAGACCCGCCTGCAGCTGGTGGATAAAAACGTCAACATCATGAACTCGATCGTTTCCGACGTCATGGCCAACGGCTTCGATGGCATCTTCCTGGTTGCTTCCAATCCAGTGGACCTTTTGACCTACGCAGTGTGGAAGGCTTCCGGCCTGCCGCATGAGCGCGTCATCGGCTCCGGCACCATCCTGGACTCCGCGCGTTATCGCTACATGCTCTCGGAGATGGATGACATCGCTCCGACCTCCGTCCACGCCTACATCATCGGCGAGCACGGCGACTCTGAGCTCCCGGTTGTCTCTTCGGCCAATATCGGCGGTGTGTCCTTGTCCCACCGCTCCGAGGAGGATCCAGGCTACAACGAGCGCATCGAGAAGATCTTCGAAGATACTCGCGACGCTGCCTACACCATCATCGACGCCAAGGGTTCCACCTCTTACGGCATCGGCATGGGCCTGGCACGCATCACTCGTGCAGTCATCCAGAACCAGGCAGTTGTGCTTCCGGTTTCTGCGTACCTGCAGGGCCAGTACGGCGTTGAGGATGCCTACATCGGCACCCCAGCGGTGATCGACCGTTCCGGTATCAACAAGGTTGTTGAGCTGGCGCTCGACGAGCACGAAAAGGAGCGCTTCCGCGCTTCCTTTGAAACGCTCAACAAGATCAAGACTGAGATCTTCGGATAGTGAGAATTGTCGCGCACAGGGGATACTCCGGTAAATATCCGGAGTTGTCCTCTCTTGCATTTGCTAAGGCGCTGGAGCTGCCGATTCACGGCCTCGAGTGCGATATCCGCCTGTCCCGGGACGGCAAGGTGGTGGTCAACCATGACGCCACCCTTGACCGCACCGCGGGCCGCCCAGGCCGCATCGCGCAGATGGATTGGGAGGAGTTGCGCCAGGTCGACATCGGCGGCGGCCAGCACATGCTGCTGCTCGATGAACTGCTGGAGATGCTGGGCGATAACCCGCATCACCTTTACATCGAAACCAAGCATCCTTCCGGCCAAGGCGATGTTCTTGAAGAACAGCTGGTGCTGCGCTTGCGCTACGCCGGGCTTCTCGATGACCCCCGCATCCACATGATTTCCTTTTCCCACAAAGCAGTCCGGCGCATGCAGTCTCTTGCCCCGCAGGTCGATCGCTTCTATCTACGTCGCGACTGGGAGCGGCACTTCCCGGATGTTTTGCTTTCCCGCCCAACGGGCCTGGGTATGTCGTTGTTGCGTGCCAAATTGCGCCCCGATGACATCGGGGCCTTTGGGCTTCCTACCTATCTGTGGACGGTGGATAAACCGGATGACATGAAATGGGCGTGGTCCAACGGGATAGACATTTTGGCCACGAATCAACCAGAAGTGGCCCTACTCGCCATAGAGCTCTAGCCAGCAGGTAGATTGGTGAACATGGCCAAGAAGAAAAAGAACAAGGAACAGCTGCCTGAGGGAATGTCTCGCCGTCAGGCCAAGCTAGCTGCTCGCGCCGCAGAGCGCGCGGCCCTAGAAAAGGATGCCCGTCCCTTCGGTGGCTTGAGCGCTGAGGCTTCCCTCGTTGCGATGCAGGAATTCGTTCCTTCCGCGACTGCAAAGCTTTCCCTCAAGGGCTTTGACAAGGACGTTTATGTCGCCACCGTTCTGCCGGGCGCTTCTGCCGCACTCATCCGTGACGATGAGTTCGGCGGCGACGCATTCGTGGGCTTGCAGGTACAGTCCCACACCCACAACCCGGGCCGCGACCTCGCATTCGCCCTGAACTGGGTAAAGAATAATGAGCCGGGCTCTACCCTTGAGTCCACCGCGGCAGACGGCTCTGAGCCGGCTCTTAGCGAGCTGCTTGAGGAATCTGCAGACTTGGACATTAACGTCTACCAGGATTTCTCCTGGTGGATGCCAGAGGGCGCTCAGATCACCCCGCAGGTGGCGCAGTCTATGCAGATGGCAAACGACTCCGTCATCGAGTCCCACCAGGTAGGCAACGACATCGAGGGCATCGCCTTCTGGGCAAACGCCGGCGGCGGCAAGGCGCACATCCGTTGGGTACGCCCGAACGATGATGAGAACGCCTTCTTAAACGCCCTGGCCCGCGTTGCAGCACGCGGCGAGCTGAACCTTGGTGAAAACACCAAGTTCGCCGGCGTCTTCCGCACCCACGGCCTCATCGCGCCGGTCTTTGACCTGCAGCCAGAGGTAGCATTCGACTCCTACGAGGCAGAGCTTGCTCGTGTCGACAAGGCGCTCGCCGCAGAGATCGACAACGACGAGAACCTGAACTCCGACGAGCGCAAGCAGCTCGAGAACATCAAGTCCCGCCAGGTCACCCTGCGCTAGAAAGTAGCTGTTTAGTACTTTCCGCGCGTACGATGCGCCTACAAAAGACACAAAGAAGGGGAGGCACCT
Source organism: Corynebacterium simulans (assembly GCF_001586215.1). Classification (NCBI taxonomy): domain Bacteria; kingdom Bacillati; phylum Actinomycetota; class Actinomycetes; order Mycobacteriales; family Corynebacteriaceae; genus Corynebacterium; species Corynebacterium simulans. Next base: position 1,644,764 of record NZ_CP014634.1, read on the forward strand.
CCGATGAGGTGCCTCCCCTTTTATGATCGCTGCTTTACCGGGAGCGGTCTTACTTCAGCGAATCCCACAGCTGCTGGGTTGCTTCTTCATCCCAGAGCACCACGTTGCCTACCGTGGTGTCCTCGAAGCCGCCGATTGGCACGGTCTCGGTCTCCACGCCGCTGGCCATGGCCAGCGCCACGCGGGCCAGGTGCCAGACGTGGTCTTTTTCGCCCACGATGAAGGAGCTGGCGGTGTGGTTGACCAGGGAGATGGTCCTAAACGGATTGATCAGCGTGCTCGGCGAGGTGATCTTATCCAGCAGCGCTGCGAAGAATTCACGCTGGCGCTGGACACGGTCAAGGTCACCCATCGCGGTAGCGCGCGTGCGCACGTAGCCCAGCGCCTCCGGTCCGCGCAGCTCCTGGCAGCCCGGCTGCAGGTTGATTCCGGCGAGCGGATCATCAATCGCTTCCTTGACGCAGATATCTACACCGCCAACAGAATCAACCACGTTGGCCAGGCCGCCCATGCCGATTTCGGCATAGTGATCGATGTGCAAGCCAGTGGATTGCTCCACGGTTTCCGTCAGCAGCTGCGGGCCACCATAGGTAAAGGCAGCATTGATCTTGTCCATGCCGAAGCCAGGTACCTCGACGTAGCTATCGCGCGGAATGGAGACCAGCTTGGCCTTGCCGGAAGCCGGAATGTGCAGGACCATGATGGTGTCGGTACGGCCGACGCCCACGTCACCACCGGTGCCGAGCTCTGCCTGCTGTTCCTCCGTCAGCCCCTGGCGGGAATCGGAGCCCACCAACAGCCAGTTGGTGCCCGCTGTATTGGAGACCTGCTGTTCCGGCATCGCCTCGATGCGGGTCAGGCGCGAATCCGTCCACAAGGTAAAGACCAAGGTCAGCACGAGCATGATCGCCACGAACCAGCCCAGGCAGCCCAAAGACTTCTTAATCGGGTTTACCTTCTTGCGGCGGCGATGCGGACGCTGCGGTTTTACGCCCCTTGGGCCTTCAGGTGAGCGATAGCTGCGCGGTACATCTGGCGTTGCGCGCCGAGGCGCACGCTGGGGCATGCTCTGCTGTTCGCGCCGGGGCGGCGTGCGCCGTGGCGCGCCCTGATTGCGCTCCATGTATGCGCCCACATCAAAACGGGTTTCTTCCGGGCGGGGAGAGGTCGGGCGGGCGCTAGGGCTACTCGCCGCAGATCCTGCCCGCGGTGGGCGCGGCGCTGCTTGGCGACGCCGCACTGGGCGCCCAAAGCGGTCCCTTATAGGTTTGCCGTCAGCACCGAGCACGTAGTCTGCGGCCGAGCCTGCGCCGGAATCTGCTCCGGAGGCGGGCACAGGGCTATCACCTGCGCGGCGTGCCTCGCGATGCGGGTCTCGTCCAGATTGAGTCATGCGCTCAACTCTACATCGAATTCACTCCTGTCCCATATGTGTACATGCGTTTGTCCACATACGTTTGTTCCGAACTGGGCTGTGCATAAACAGAATGCGCCGTCTAGAAAAGCAGGGAATATCCCACGAAAGCCACTGCGTCGATGAGAAAGTGCGCGATGACAAGCGGCCAAACTTTGCCGGTCTTGGCATAGAAGTATCCGTAGACCAGCCCCATCACGATGTTGCCGAAACCTGCCGATACACCCTGGTAGAGATGATAGGAACCGCGCAGGATTGATGACGCCGCGAGGGTAGCCGGCAGCGCCCAGCCTGATTGGCGCAGGCGGGTCATAAACCAGTAGACCACCACGACTTCCTCGGCAAAGGCGTTCGCGGCCGACTTCAAAAGCAGCACTGGCATTTCCACCCAGGCATTATCGAAGGAGGTTGGGACCACTTCCTTGGTCCAACCAAAGTGCAGCGCAGTGTAGTACAGTGCGAGCCCCGGCAACCCGATGAGTGCGGCCAGGCCTGCGCCCTGCAGCCAATCCCTTACACGCAGGAAACGCTCAAGCATCGCCGCGGGTTTGTTCCGGACCGAAAGCAAATAGAGCGCCAGCGCGCCCCAGGAAAACAGCACGGCGGCGGAGCAGAGCTGCAGGCCCAGGTCCAGCCACGGGGAGACAGATTGGCTCGAGTTGATGGTCACCGATTGCGCGTTTAGTGGTGCTGGATTGAGCAGGTCATCGATGAGCCGCAGCACCGAGCGCACGCCCGAAATACCAAAACTCAAGGCCAAGACGATGAGGATTTCCGTCAGCCTCGTCCGGTTCTTTTGGTTTCCGGCCTCTTTAAGATGCCCGCGCGTCATGGGTGCAGCACCTTCGCTAAGCCGAGCAGCTCGGCGTCGTCAAGCGTTATGCCTCCCAAATGCACGCCCACCGGCGGATGGTCTGGCACCTTCCAGGGAATCGAAACCGCGGGCAGCATCGCGACGTTGAACAGCGAGCCCCACGGCGACCACCGCGTTTGTTCGTCGAAATTCTCCTGGTGCGGGAGGGCGGTGAACGCGCCGCGCCTGGGCGGATCATAGGTCAGCATTGGCGTGAGAATGGCGTCTACCTGCCAGTACTGCGCCAACAACGCCGGCAGCTGCGCCGCGTGCTCGCGCGCCGCCGCGTGCTCGGCGTTGCTTACCTGCATCCCCAGTTGGCGGATCCACTCGGCGTAGCCGGTGGTCTCCGGGAGCTTGGCCAGCTTGCGCATGAATAGGCGCTGGAAAGCTTGGAATGTCTCGCCTGCCTGCGGATAGGGCGAAATCGCCACCGTTTCGAAGCCCTGCCCCTCTAGTACCTGCGCTGCTTCTTTGACCGCCTGCAGCATGTGCGGGGCAACGGCCGTGGAAGCAAAGAGCGGATCGACCAGCACGCCTACCCGTGCGCGTGGCGTCCGTGGGCACAGTTCGTGGAGAAAAGCGGCGTCGTCAAGAGTGCGCGCAATAAAGCCCTGCACCGCCAGCTCCTCGCCGGAGGGCTTGAAGCCCACCACGCCACAAGCTGCAGCGGGCACCCGGATGGAGCCGCCGCCGTCCGAAGCATGGGCCGCACGCAGCAACCCTCGGGCCACCTGCACGGCCGCACCGCCCGAGGAACCACCCGGCGTCTTTCCTGGATAGAGCGGGTTATCCGGATGCGGCAGGTCCACCGGCTCCGTATCTACCCGCAGGCCCAGCTCCGGTGCCGCGGACTTACCCACGATGCGCGCTCCCTGCTGCTCCAAGCGCTCGATGAAAGGATCGCTGAACTCTGGGAGATAGGTGCGCTGCACATGCCCCATGGTGGTAGGCATGCCCGCTACATCGTTGAGATCCTTGGCGGAGAGTATCCACCCGCTTAACCGGCCTTCCGCCTGCGGTGCGCGCTCCAAGTCGAGGTGGGTAAATCCATGCTCTTCGGCGCTTAAATGCGCAAGCGATTCGCGGAGAGCCGCCAAGCTGAAATCCGGGGAAAACTCCATGGCGCCACAGTCTAGTGGGCTAGGGTTGCCAGCATGAGCACCGCAACAAAAATTGCTTTCCTTGGCCCCGCCGGTACCTTCACCGAGGCTGCCCTGCAGCAGATGGCCAGTGAATTCGCCGCCGTGGAGCCGCTGCCAGTGGACTCGCCTGCGGCAGCTGTGAACGCGGTGCGCGCAGGTAAAGCGGATTATGCCTGCGTTGCTCTGGAAAATTCGGTCGACGGTGCGGTGACCGCCACCTCCGACGCCCTGGTCGATGGCGACGCAGTGCAGATCTATCGCGAAGTCGACCTGCCCGTTGCGTTTAGCATCATGGTCCGGCCCGGCACTAAGCCCACTGACGTGCGTACCTTCTCCACCCATCCGGTGGCCTTGCAGCAGGTCCGTGGCTGGTTGGCAGAGAATCTTCCCGCTGCCACGTTTGTTGCCGCCAGCTCCAATGGTGCCGCAGCCCAGGCGGTAGCTGCGGGGGAAGTCGATGCGGCAGCAGCGCCGACCCGCGCCGCGGAACTCTTTGAGCTGGACACGCTTGCCGATGCCGTGGCCGACGTCCAGGGCGCCACCACCCGCTTCGTCCTCGCGGGGCTGCCCGGAAAACCAACGACCCGCACCGGTCGTGACAAGACCGCAGTGGTCTTTACCCTGCCCAACGAACCAGGTTCGTTGGTCGGCGCACTGGAGGAATTCGCCCACCGCGGTGTGGATCTTTCCCGTATCGAATCGCGGCCTACCCGCACCGGACTCGGCACGTATAGGTTCCACGTGGAACTAGTAGGCCACATCGATGACGAACCCGTGGCCGCAGCGCTGCGCGCATTGTGGTTGCGCGCGGAAGAACTCGTCTTCTTGGGTTCGTGGCCCTCCTATTCGGATAAGGGCACGCAGCCGCGTGATCTATCGCGCTTGAAAGCGGCAGATGAATGGGTAGCGCGGGCACGGAAGGGCCAATAGTGTAGGAAACTATGAGCGGAAGAATCTTTCTCGTGCGCCATGGCCAGACCTACTCCAACGTCGAGCACCTGCTCGATACACGCCCGCCGGGAGCCGAGCTTACCGAGCGTGGCCGTGGTCAGGCCACGGACGTTGGCCAAGAGCTTGCGGAGCTAACCGCAGGCCGCAAGGTGCGCTTTTATTGCTCTATTGCGCTGCGCGCCCAGCAAACCGCGATGCTGGCGGCGGAGTCTTTTGCCAAGGCCACCGGCCAAATCCGTGTGCCTGTGGAGGTAAAGACGGGCATCCACGAAATTTTCGCCGGCGACTTCGAGATGGACGGCAGCGAGGACGCCCACCGTTCCTACATGGTGGCGCTGCGCGGCTGGCTCGACGGCGACGAGAACGCCTGCATGGAAGGCGGCGAGACCTACCGCAACGTGCTGGAGCGCTATCAGCCAGTTATTGAAGAAATTGCCGCTAACCTAGGCGAGGACGAGGACGCGGTCGTTGTCAGCCATGGCGCCGCCATTCGTGTGGTCAGCCGTCACGCCACCGGAGTCGACGCGGACTTCGCCTACACCGGGTACATGGCAAACGGACGTTTTACGGTGATGGAGCCCAACGGCCAGCCCTTTGGCAAGTGGACACTGAAACGCTGGGCAGATACCGATATGGAAGAATCCAGCAGCATCTAGCCGAGGGCGCTAACCCCAGCCCAGATGGTGTAGCTCGTGTTCTTCTAGCCCGAAGTAGTGGCCGAGCTCGTGGAAGACGGTCACCTCGACTTGGTGCGCCAGCTCTTCTTCCGTGTTGCACCATTCCTGCAGCGCACCACGGTAGATGAAGATGGTGTCGGGGAGAAAGCCCGTGTGGTCGAAAGTGCGATCCGGAAGGGCCACGCCCACGTAGAGGCCCAACAGGTGGGGATTTTCTGCGTTGAAATCCTCCACCAAGATGGCCAGGTTGCGCATCCGCTGGACGAACTCGTCCGGGAGTTTATCGAGCGCATCGTTGACCATCTCATCGAAGCGCTCTTCGCTTACTAAATACACCTGCTGCTCGTTATCGCCTTTTGTATTACCGATTTGCTCGGCTTATTACTGCGCGGCAGGTGCCGGAGTGTTAGCCGCCGAGCTATTGTCTGCTGGGGCGCCCTGTGCGTTAGGCGCTGGGGTGGGCGCTGCGGAAGGGTTGCGCACCGGATTGCGCTCTGGCTGGACTGCTGGTGGCGCGCCGTCGATAGTCAGAGCGTTACGGCCGCCAGTGGCTGAGCCGGTGATGGTGGAGAAGTGGCCATCGTTTGGGTGCATCAAAGAGCAGTTCACGGAGCGGCTGCCACCGTTCCATGCGGCCTCGCTGACCGAGCCCCAGAAGGGTTGCAAGGTGGACTGATAAAGGTTTTCTTCCTCGCCCAGGTACTCGATGGCGGCGGCCGTACAAGTTTCGTTGAGGTAGGAGTTTAGTTCCTCACCGTTGGGGTAGCCACCGGTGAAGTGCTCGCCCAGGTTCACGATGGATACGGTCTCCAGCTGGTGCGGCTGCGCACAGTCCACGGTGCGCACGATCTGCTTGTCATCGATGCTGCGGCATTCGCCAGGCTTGGCGACGACCGCCTGATCCACCGCTTCCACGTTGCCGGTATTTAGCTGTGGAACGCCTGCCTCATCGGTGGTCTGTAGGCCACAGAGTAGGGTGCGATCTCCTTGCTGCCATGCAGCCTGTGGCGGCAGGACAGATGCAATGTCGTACTTGCCGTTTGGATCCCATTTGCCGTGCAGGTAGCCCAGGGTGCTGGACTCGCACAGCTCATCGCGCAGGGCATTCTGGCGGGTTACGTCGGGCCGCTCAGCGTCGGGGCCGAACTCGCTGGTGGGGTAGGTGCTGAGATCCTCGCGAGCAGCAACCTCAAAGCGGTGCGGCTTATCGCAGGAAATCTCGGCGAAGTTAGAGATTTCTCCCTTGCCGTCGATGTCCCAGGATAAGCAGGTGCCGGACTCGGCCGAGGTAAACGCAACTACCTCCGGCTCGGCGGAGGGCTGCTCTGCTTTATTGGGAGCGGACTGGTTGTTCGTGCTGCCAGTATTCGGGCTAAGCAGCCCGTATGCACCGAGAAACGCGGCGGCTGCGAGGGTGGCCACCAAGAATAAGCGGACGGCAAACGATGAGCGCCAAGGAGAATTCTTACTCATAAGGCCTCCCATAGTACCCGCCTGCCTGGGATTCTTCTTATCCCTTAGGTGTCGAGAGCGCGGCTTACCCGTGTGGTAAGCCGGTAGCGGTCGGTGCGATAGACCGAAGAACACCACTCAACTGGGCGATCGCCCGAGCGGGACTTGCGGATGATGTGCAGCAGTGGGGTGCCGGGCTCGACGTCGAGAAGCTGCGCTATCTCCGCATCCGCCGCAATCGCCGTGACCGTCTGATCCGCCTCCGTGATCGGTAGATCGAAGTTGGAGTCCAGGATGGCGTAGACCGAGTTGTAGATGTCATTTTCCAGAAGGTTGGGAACAAAGGCAGAGTTATACCAACCGTCATCGATGGAATAGGGCTCCCCATCGCCCAAGCGGAGGCGGCGTAGGTGGGTATGCGTCACGGAAGGATCGGCGCCGAAGAACTCGGACACCTCATCCGGGGCTGACGCGCGGCCGCCCAAGAGGATTTTGCTGGAGGCCTGGACACGTTGGGCACCCATTTCATCGGAGAATGAGGCCAAATGCAGACGAGATACTAGGGGATTAGGGGCGACGAAGGTGCCTTTGCCGCGCACGCGCCGCAGGCGTCCGGCGGCAACCAAATCACCGATGGCGCGGCGCACCGTGATGCGAGAGACGCCATAAGTCTCTTCCAGAATGCGCTCACCTGGGAGGATGTCCCCTGGCTTCAAAGTGGTGTTGCACAGCTCGGTGAGGATGTCACGCAGCTGGGCATGCTTTGGGACGGGTCCATCGGTGATGATTTGTGCGGTCATAAACACATAATAATTCGCTGGTTATTACCACTGCAAGGGCAGCCTAGTGCGCTAAACTTTTAAGCGTGATTGATCTAAAGTTCCTCCGCGAAAACCCAGACGTTGTCCGTTCCTCCCAGGTAACCCGTGGTGAGGATCCAGCTCTTGTTGACGAGCTTCTGGCCGCCGACGAAGCCCGCCGTTCTGCCATCCTGGCAGCCGACGAGCTACGTTCCGAGCAGAAGGCCTTTGGCAAGAAGATTGGCCAGGCCTCCCCAGAAGAGCGCCCAGCCTTGCTGGAGGGTTCTAATGAGCTGAAGGAAAAGGTCAAGAAGGCCGAGGCGGAACTGGCTGCTGCTGAAGAAAAGGTAAACGAGCTGCAGTTCCAGCTCTCCAACGTCGTGGAGGGCGCGCCGGCTGGCGGCGAGGATGACTTCATCGTCCTCGAAGAGGTTGGCACGATCCCAGAGTTCGACTTCGAGCCGAAGGATCACTTGGAACTCGGCGAGTCCCTTGGGCTTATCGACGTAAAGCGTGGCGCCAAGGTGGGCGGCGCCCGCTTCTACTACCTGACCGGTGACGGTGCCTTCCTACAGCTGGGCATGCTCATGCTCGCGGCACAGAAGGCGCGCGAGGCTGGCTTCCAGCTGATGATCCCGCCAGTTCTGGTTCGCCCAGACATCATGGCCGGCACCGGCTTCTTGGGCCAGCACTCCGATGAGATCTACTACCTGCCGGCAGATGATCTCTACCTCGTCGGTACCTCCGAGGTTGCGCTCGCGGGCTACCACAAGGATGAAATCCTGGATCTCAGCGACGGCCCAATCAAGTACACCGGTTGGTCCTCCTGCTTCCGCCGCGAGGCTGGCTCCCACGGCAAGGACACCCGCGGTATCCTGCGTGTTCACCAGTTCGACAAGCTGGAAATGTTCGTCTTCTGCAAGCCGGAAGAAGCAGAGCAGATGCACCAGATGCTGCTGCAGATGGAAAAGGACATGCTCGCTGCGATGGAGCTGCCTTATCGCACCATCGACATCGCTGGTGGCGACCTTGGCTCGTCTGCGGCCCGCAAGTTCGACAACGAGGCATGGGTCCCAACCCAGGGCTGCTACCGCGAGCTGACCTCCACCTCGAACTGCACCACCTTCCAAGCGCGTCGTCTGCAGACCCGCTACCGCGACGAAAACGGCAAGACCCAGTACGCCGCAACCCTCAACGGTACCCTGGCCACTACCCGTTGGCTCGTTGCCATCTTGGAAAACCACCAGCAGGCCGACGGCTCCGTGGTTGTCCCAGAAGCGCTGCGCCCATTCGTGGGCAAGGATGTTCTGCGTCCGCGCTAAAGCAGATTAGTTAACAGTTATATATACGTCCCCCGGGTTTTCCTGACCCGGGGGACTTGTCGTGCTTAACTAGTAGTTGTTTTGTCCGAGCTACCTTTAGCCTCCACAAAGTCCCGCATTTTTAACCAGGGGGAAGAACTATGAACGCCGTTAAAGACTTCTTTTATCAACGCATTGTCACCCTGGCACGGGGCGTTACTATTGCGCAGGGGCTTAAGTTTCGCACCTGGGGCGAGGAGAATATCCCGGACAAGGGCGGTGCGGTGCTCGTGGTCAATCACACCGGTTACATGGACTTTGTCTTCGGCGGTTTTCTGCCGCATAAGAAGAAGCGCCTGGTGCGCTTTCTGGCCAAGGCCGGAGTCTTCAAGACCCCAGTCGTGGGCCCACTGCTGAAGATGATGGGCCACATCCCGGTAGACCGGATCGATGGTGGAGCTTCCATCCGCCAAGGCATCGAGCTGGCCAAGGCCGGCGAGCTGGTCGGCGTGTTCGCCGAGGGTACGATTTCCCGCAGCTTCGAAATCCGCAGCATGCGTGGCGGCGCAGCCCGCATCGCTTATGAAGCCGGCGTGCCGATTATCCCGACGGTCACCTTCGGCTCCCAACGGTTGTGGACCAAGGGACAGAAGAAGAACCTGGGCCGCAGCAATACCCCGCTGCTTATCCGTGCCCTCGAGCCTTTTAAACCGACTGGCGACGTCGAGGCAGACACCGCCGAAATTCGTCGCCGCATGCAGGAAGGTCTCGAGGTGCTTTGGAAAGACTACGAGGCGGAGTTTGGTCCAATGCCGAAGGGCGCTTTTTGGGTTCCAGCCCGCATGGGCGGCGGAGCGCCGAGCCTGGAGGAAGCAGAGCGCGAGGATAAGGCGGTCGAGTCGGAGCGCTACCGCGTGCGCCGCCTGCGCGATGACCTGATGGGGCTCAAGACTCGCATCTCCGAAGCCACCTCTGAGCTGGTCAAGGACCGTCTGGCCATTACCGCAAAGCCGGCCAGTGGCGAGGTGGAGGAGCTCAAGCGCACCACCCCGGAGACACTCGAGTGGATCAAGGAAAACCTCAACATCGTCATCGAGGAGGCCACTCGTGGCTTGGGTGAGGGCCGCGACAAAGTCACCGAAATCATGGGACAGCTCAAGGTTGATGTGGCTGAGGCGCAGGCCAACCTCGCCACCAGTAGCAAGGAAGTCTTCGCGGGCTCCAAAGTGGAGCAGGGCTTGTTGAGCGCTGCGACCCAGTCGCGCCTTATCGTCTCCCGCCTGCCACACCGCATGAAGGCGCACTTCACGCAGATCCCGCGCATCGTTGTGGCAGATGAATCCACCTTGAATTATGAGGATGGTTCCGTGACCAAGCGCCTGCATGATGCATTCGCCGGCGTTTATCCGGAGTCGCAGATGCTGGTGCTGATGTCCCCGCAGGCGTCGGCTTACCCAGACTCCACCTTTGCCAATATCCAGCAGGAACTGTGGAGGATTGAGCATCAGGGCGGCGTCGTCAAGCATGGCTCCGAGGTTATTGCTATGCACCCGCTTTCCGACGCCACCGTCGCCGCCGTCGAAGCACACAGCGACATTGTCGTCGAATGGGCCTACGAAGGTGGGGAAGTGGTCTCTGGTCATATCAAGCGCGAGCTGCGTGAGGTGAAGGACGTCCTGGGTGAAGTATCCGGTGCCCGTTTCGTGGACACCCCAACGGGGCTAATCGTGGTTGCAGATGAGGCATGTCGGTGGGCTGCTACTGAGCAGATTCTTGAGCTAGTGGGGGCGGCCCCACGTGAGGTGATCGTCTTTGCTGGTGAGGTAGGAGACGAGGTTTTCTTGGACCACACGCAGGTGGTCGCGCTGGAGACTGCACCCATTGAGCTGGTCAAAGAAGCAGGTTCCGTGACCTACTCGGCAGAGCGCGCTGGCGTCTCCGAGGTGCTGGAGGCGATGGCGAAGTTGAATAAGAAGAAGTAGACCTTAAAAAGGTTAGGGAAACCGCAAGGAGCGTCTGGATATGACCGGGCGCTCCTTTTTATTTGTCTGTCTACACCCCCCTATAGGGGTATAATAAGTTTCTTTCCTTTATAAAAACTCATGGAAAATGCTGGTTACGGTGGCGAAACTTACGAGTGAGTAGTGCAACAGCGCGCTTTCTGTCGTGACCCCTAACATAAGATTTAGGAGAAAAGATCTTCAAGGCCCGAGGCGGGGAATGGACCACTTTGGGCGACCATGAGGCTCCACCTGTCACCGTAGCGCGCGCCGTGCGAGAGCACGGCGACTGTATTGCGATGGCATAAGGGGCAAGTTAAGGAGATGAGTTTAGTAATGACAAAGCTAAGCAATCAGAGTTTCAACCCGGAATACTTTGAAAAGGCATGGGAGAACTACTCCGATGAGGAATATGACGTCGTCATCATCGGCGGTGGCTCCGTTGGCGCAGGCGCAGCAGTCGACGCCGCTACCCGTGGCCTGAAGACCGCAGTTGTCGAGTCTCGCGACTTCGCAGCAGGTACCTCTTCCCGCTCCTCCAAGATGTTCCACGGTGGCCTGCGCTACCTGGCGATGTTCGACTTCCGCCTGGTCGCCGAGTCTCTCCATGAGCGCGAGCTCAACATGTCCACCCTGGCTCCGCACCTGGTCAAGCCGCTGAAATTCATCTTCCCGCTGACCCACCCAGTCTGGGAGCGCGTGATGATGTTCGGCGGCTTTACTTTGTATGACCTCATGGGCGGCGCAAAGAGCGTTCCGATGCAAAAGCACCTGACCCGCAAGGGCGTGCTGAATGTTGCCCCGGGCCTGAAGGATCACGCAGTGGTTGGTGGCGTGCGCTACTACGACACGCTTGTCGACGACGCTCGCCACACCATGACCGTCCTGCGTACCGCCGCCGAGTTCGGCGCCAGCGTCCGTACCGGCACCGAGGTCGTGGGCTTTGAAAAGGACCGCGGCGGCCGCATCATTGGCGCGCATGTCCGTGACGTTGCAACCGGCCGCGAGGCCACCATTAAGGGCCGCGTCTTCATCAACGCCACCGGCGTGTGGAATGACAAGATTCAGGAGATGGCCGGCGTGGAGGGCAAGTTCACCGTCCACGCTTCCAAGGGCGTGCACATCGTCGTGCCGAAGGACGCCCTCGACGCCGATGCTGCACTGTGCTTCGTCACCGAGAAGTCCGTCCTCTTCGTTATTCCATGGGGCGAATACTGGATCATCGGTACCACCGACACGGACTGGGAAAAGGGTCTGTCTCTGCCGGATCCGGCACCAACCAAGGCTGACATCGACTACATCCTGGATCAGGTTAACCAGCGCGTTTCCCGCACCATTACCCGCTCCGACATCGTCGGCGTTTACTCCGGCTTGCGCCCGCTTTTGACCGGTAAGTCCGACACCACCACCAAGCTGTCCCGCAACCACGCCGTGGCCAAGGTTGCTCCGGGCCTCGTCTCCGTTGCCGGTGGCAAGTACACCACCTACCGCGTCATTGGTAAGGATGCCGTTGACCTGGCAGTAAAGGAGCTGACTTTCGACGCCCCAGAGTCCGTCACCGAACGCACCCCAATCCTGGGTGCCGAGGGCTACCACGCTCTGGCTAACCAGGTACCGACCTTGGCTAAGCGCTACGGAGTGCACCAGGACGTCATCGAGCACCTGCTTGGCCGCTACGGCTCCCTGCTGGGCGAGGTCCTCGCTCCGGCAGAAGAAGACGCTGAGCTGCTGAAGCCGGTTCCAGGCGCAGAGCAGTACCTGTGGGCTGAGGTGCGCTACGCCGTCACCCACGAGGGTGCACTGCACCTGGATGACATCCTTTCGCGCCGCCTGCGCATCGCCATTGAGTACGCACACCGCGGCGTCGATTGCGCCGATGCGGTGGCCAACTTCGTCGCTCCGCTGTTGGGCTGGGACGATGCTGTCAAGCAGGCAGAAATCGCCGCATTCAAGCAGCACACCGAAGCCGAGCTGCAGGCAGAAGCAGCACTGACCGACCAAGAAGCAAACGACATCCTCGTGCGCGCGGCAGGCAAGCCGCAGGTATAAGGACCATTCAAGAGAAAGACTAAAAGCATGACCGCAATGGATGCTTTCCTCTGGGAGTTCATCGGAACTGCCCTGCTCCTCCTGCTGGGTAACGGCGTGTGCGCCTTGGTTACCCTGCGCACCTCCGGTGCCAAAGGATCTGACTGGATTGTCATTGCCCTGGGCTGGGGCATGGCAGTTTTCGTGGGCGCCAGCGTGGCGGACCCTTCCGGCGGCCACCTCAACCCGGCCGTGACCTTGATGGTTGCCATCAACGGCGGCCTTGAGTGGAACCTCGTTCCTGCTTACATCGCAGGCCAGCTATTGGGCGCAATGCTCGGCGCATTGCTTGCTTGGGCGGCCTTCAAGCAGCTTTTCGACGCCAATAACCTCGACGAAGCTGGCAATGAAACCGGTGCGAACGCCTCCACCGGTGGCATCTTCTTCACTGGCCCTGCTCACCCGAATAGCTTCTGGAATGCGGTCACTGAGTTCATCGGTACCTGCGTACTGTTGATGTTCATTGCCTTTGGTCCTTCCGGCGGTGAGATTGGTGCACTGAAGTATTTCGCAGTCGCATTCGTCGTCGTTTCGGTCGGCCTTTCCCTGGGTACCCCAACCGGCTACGCCATCAACCCGGTTCGTGACCTGGGTCCGCGCTTGATGTACGCATTCGTCCTTCCCATCAAGGACAAGGGAAGCGCCAACTGGGGCTATGCCTGGGTACCAATCGTCGCCCCGATGCTTGCTGCAGTAGCCATCGGTTTCCTTTCCATGGCTTTGGCTTAAATACGCATCTCACCGCATCTTTGAAACTACGCAAGGAGTAAATCCATGAGCGAAAACAAGTTCGTAGCAGCAATCGACCAGGGCACTACGTCCACCCGCTGCATCATCTTCAACCACGACGGCGAGCAGGTCTCCGTCGGCCAGTTCGAGCACGAGCAGATCTTCCCGGAAAAAGGTTGGGTTGAACACGACCCGAAGGAAATCTGGGACAACACCCGCCGCGCCGTCGGCGAGGCTTTGGCCAACGGCGACGTCGCCGTCGAGTCAATCGTTGCGCTGGGCATTACCAACCAGCGCGAGACCACCGTCGTGTGGGATAAAAACACTGGTGAACCGGTCTACAACGCAATTGTTTGGCAGGACACCCGTACCACCCAGATCTGCAAGGAGCTGGCGAGGGAGGAGGGCCCGGACAAGTGGCGTCGCCGCACCGGCTTGGTCATCAACTCCTACCCGGCAGGCCCAAAGGTCAAGTGGATCCTCGATAACGTCGAGGGTGCTCGCGAGCGTGCCGAGGCTGGTGACCTGCTCTTCGGCACCATCGATACCTGGCTGCTGTGGAACCTGACCGGTGGCGCCGAGGGCGACGGCGACCAGCCGCCAGTTCACGCAACCGACGTCACCAACGCATCCCGTACCTTGCTCATGGACATCGAAAAGCTCGAGTGGGATGAGGAACTGTGCAAGGAGATGGGCATTCCTACCTCCATGCTGCCGGAGATTCGTCCTTCCCTCAGCGACTTCCGCACTGTGCGTGCCCGCGGCTCCCTGGCTGGTGTGCCGATTCGCGCCATCCTCGGCGACCAGCAGGCAGCAATGTTCGGCCAGGGCTGCTTCCGCCCGGGTTCTGCAAAGAACACCTACGGCACCGGCCTATTCTTGCTGTTGAACACCGGTACCACCCCGAAGTTCTCCGAGAACGGTCTGCTGACCACGGTGTGCTTCCAGCGCGAGGGTGAACGCCCTGTCTACGCGCTCGAGGGCTCGGTCTCCATGGGTGGCTCCCTGGTGCAGTGGCTGCGCGACAACCTGCAGATGATTCCGAACGCGGCCTCCATCGAGAACATGGCCCGCTCCGTCAAGGACAACGGCGGTGTTTACTTCGTGCCGGCCTTCTCCGGTCTCTTCGCACCGTACTGGCGCCCGGATGCCCGCGGCGTCATCGTTGGCCTTACCCGCTTTGCTAACCGTAATCACATCGCCCGTGCGGTTCTGGAGGCAACTGCCTACCAGACTCGCGACGTCGCCGATGCCATGGTTGCCGATTCCGGTGTGGAGATCACCGAGCTGCGCGTCGACGGCGGCATGACGCACAACGAGCTGCTCATGCAGTTCCAGGCGGACATCCTGAACGTCGAGGTGCACCGCCCGAAGAACGTGGAGACCACCGCAACCGGTGCTGCTTTCGCCGCTGGCCTGCAGGTTGGCTACTTCGAGGATCTAAAGAGCCTGGACACCGGCAGCGGTGAGTTCAAGGTCTGGAGCCCGAAGATGGATGAGGAGGAGCGTTCCAACCTCTACAGCGAGTGGAAGCGCGCCATCAAGCGTTCCCTGGCTTGGGAAGACTCTGAAGACGATGACGTCATTCAGTAGGCAACCCTCCCGCTAGCTCCCGATTAGCTAGCGCGCTCTAGGTCCCGCATCTTTTTGGTGCGGGACCTTATTTCTTGCAGGAGGTGCTAATTGCCTGCGGGCGCGAAGTAGACTGTGGGGCATGGTTGATTCCTTATGGGCGCCGCGCCTTATTGCCAGTGACATCGACGGAACTTTGTTGGATAAGAACCATCGCGTCACCAAGCGAAACCGTGAAGTAATAGCCCGAGCCGTGGCTTCGGGTGCGTACTTTGCGCTTTCCACCGGGCGCCCGTTCCGCTGGATTGCGCCCGTGCTGGAGCAGCTGCCCGTCCGCCCGGTATGCGTGACGTCGAATGGCGCCGTCATCTACGATTCCGCGGAAGATAAGCTCCTCAATGTGCACGCGCTCTCGCCCGCGGCCATCACAGACGTCATCGCCGTGGCGCAGGAGGTACTGGAGCCGCTTGGGGGAGCAGGCTTCGGCGCGGAACGCGGCGGGACCTCGCTTGCCGACCCCGTCGAAGAGCTTTTTGTGGTGGAGCCCCACTATTCCGAGAACGCGCTTTTCGACGGCTTCGGGGTCGTTTCCATCGATGAATTAGCGGCTGAGCCCGCGGTGAAATTGCTTATCCGCAACACGCAATTTAGCGCCCCTGAACTCTACGATCTGATTGCTCCGCGGGTGGACCCAACGGTTGCCCATGTTACCTATTCGATGACGGAGGGCATCCTCGAAGTCGCTGCCCCCAACGTGACCAAGCGCAAGGGTGTGTCCTGGCTGGCGGAGAACTTTGGCATCGAACGCAGCGACATAATCGCTTTTGGGGACATGCCCAATGACATCGAAATGCTGTCGTGGGTGGGGCGCGGCGTCGCCATGGGCAATGCGCATCCTGCCGTGAAGGAGGCTGCTGACGAAGTCACCATGGCCAACCATCAATCGGGCGTAGCAAAGGTGCTAGAACAATGGTTCTAGCACCTTAATCCTGCAGGGGTGTCAGCCCCTGCCAACTAGTCGGTGAAGACGTTAATCTTCTCGGTTGCTGGGTCGTACTGGATGTAGCCACCCTGGAAGTCCACGCGGATTTCGCGGCCGTTGCCGGTGGAGACCTCGTCGGAGGTTGGCAGGCCGAGCTTGGTGGAGTTGTCGCCTTCGGACCAAGCCTTAGCGATCTGGCCCGTTAGGGCGTGAGTGCCGGTCTCCTCGGAAGAGAGAACGACGCCGTTTTCAAAGAGCTGGGAGACAACGCCCGCCTTGAAGTCCGGGCCGCCTACTGCGAGGCCGAGAACCGGGCCGAAGGCGTTCAGGATTGCCGTCCAGGACTGCTGCAGGCCCGGGTTGCCGGAGATCTGGACGACCTTGGAGACAATGTTTGGAATCTCCGAGGTGGTCAGGCCACCGACGACGGTCTTATTGCCGTCGACCTTCTGGCCCGAGCGAGCCAGGAAGATGCCGACCAAGGTTGCGGCGATACCGGCAACCGCCTGGACTACTGCAACCGGCACCTGGACGCCGCCCAGGGAGGAAGTAGCGCCGTTCGTACCGGTGGTTCCACCGGTGTTTCCACCCGGATTATTGGTACCCGGCGTCGTGGTGCCGGTATTCGTCCCAGTGTTCGTGTTGGTGCCATCGTTGGATGGCAACTGCGCACCGGAGCCGGCAGTGCCGTTCTTGATGGACTGGTATTTGCGGTAGGTCGCATTGCGGATATCGCCCCAACGTGCCACGGTGTACTGGCCTGGGCAGGCGGTGTAGTGCAGGTCATTGTGGCCGTGGAAGGTTGGAACGTGAGCAACCGCGCCTGCTGGGAAACGGGAGCCACCGAAGCCGCCGGAGACCAGGTCGGTGGAGCCCTTCGGGTTGATGTTGGAGATCGCGGCCTTCCAGCCGGCGATTTCCGCCACGGAGTTCAGCATTTGCTCCGTCGGTGCTGCGGTTTCGTAGTTACCAATCATGGAGATGCCCCACGTGTTGGTATTGAAACCGCCAACGTGTGCGCCCTGCACGGCCTTATCGAGGCCGCCGTAACGGCCCTCGTAGATGGTGCCGTATTTATCCACCAGTGCGTTGTATCCGATATCGCACCAGCCCAGGTTCTGCGCGTGGTACTGGTAGATTCCGCGCACCTGCGCTGCAGCATCAGCCTTGGTGTAGTTGTTGCTGCCCGCGGTGTGGTGCAGGGTCAGTGCCTTAACGCCGTCGTCGTAGTCTGGCCCCATGCAGCGCTTAGACTCGTCCGCACCCCAGCCTGCGCGGGAGACGACCTTTGGCATGCCGTCGGTGACAGCGGTCTGCTCGATAGCCTCGCCAGCCTGCGCATTGCCGTCAATGAAGACAGCCTCCATGCCCTCGGTGCTGGTGTTGTTTGCCGACGCGCCGGAATCCTGTGCGTCAGAATCCTGTGCGCCGGAATCCTTAGTGTCCATCTCCTGCACGTCAGCCACCGGCGCAATGTCACCGACGTTGTACGGCAGCGGCGCCGGTTGCGGGTTGGCTGCTGCTTCCGCGGCCTGTTCAATCACGGACTGATTGGAGTCCTCCGCCGGTGCGGAAGCAGGCGACTGGCTTGCCGACGCCGCCGGTGCCGAGGTTTCCGGTGCCGCGGACTCTGGGGCCTGCGTACCGTCTTCTTCCACGGGGGTTTCCTCGAAGCTCTTGTCCAGGTTGGTGCCCGAGACAAGATCGACGTTGTTGATGGAAACCTGCACGTCGTTGGTGGTTCCTGTGTAAATCAGCTCGGTGCCGTTAGTGGCGTTCGGATCGTCGTTGGTATAACCCGAGTTGTCCATGTCGTACCACTGCGACCACGAACCGTCCGCCTGCTTGGCGCGCACGAAAGCGGCGACGTCACGAGCGCCCTTCCAGGTCACGGCGAACATGGAGAAAGGCTCGTCCCGGTGGAACTGCTTGACGGCGCGGGGGCCGTCGCCTTCGCCCTGGGCAGAGATAGCAGCGTCGTCGACCACAACGGTTTCGCCGTCGCCAAAGCTCGTCGAGGCGGAAGCTACTTCGATGGGGCCGGAGCCGTTTTCTTGGGTGCGCAGCACTTGGTGGCCACCGAAGGCGGCAGCCGCAACCATCGAGACAGAGGTGACAGCAGCGATGATCGGAGTGGACCACTTCGACTTGGTAGGAACGAGACGGCGTCGTAGTTGCACGTTATCTCCCTTGAGGTTTTGCGTAACGCGTGCGGGTGGTTTAGACAGCTCAAACCGAATTACGAAAGTTAACAGTTGCGTAAAATGTTACTTATGTTGTTTCTGTTAATTCTGTTCCGACACGCGTCAAAAGCGCATTCTTGATGAAGTTCTTTGTGGGTGTCATCCCCGGCGACAAGGGCGATCTCCAATAAGGTGGGGTACATGACTTCTTATGACCTCATCGTTGTTGGATCTGGATTCTTCGGCCTGACCGTTGCAGAACGTGCGGCCTCTCAATTGGGCAAGAAGGTGCTCATCGTCGAGCGCCGTAACCACCTGGGCGGCAACGCCTACTCGGAGGCGGAGCCGGAGACCGGCATCGAGGTGCACAAGTACGGTGCGCACCTGTTCCACACCTCTAACGAGCGCGTGTGGAACTACGTCAATCAGTTCACCGACTTCACGGACTACCAGCACCGCGTCTTTGCTATGCACGACGGCACCGCGTATCAGTTCCCAATGGGTCTGGGCCTTATCAATCAGTTCTTCGGCAAGTACTACTCGCCGGATGAGGCACGTCAGCTCATCAAGGATCAGGCCGGCGAGTTCGACGTTGATGAAGCTCAGAACCTGGAAGAGAAGGCCATCGCTCTTATTGGTCGTCCGCTCTATGAGGCATTCATCCGCGATTACACCGCAAAGCAGTGGCAGACCGACCCGAAGGAGCTGCCGGCGGGCAACATCACCCGCTTGCCGGTTCGCTACACCTTCAACAACCGCTACTTCAACGACACTTACGAGGGCCTGCCGGTAGACGGTTACGCGGCATGGCTGGAGAACATGGCGAAGCACGAGCTTATCGACGTCCAGCTGGACACCGATTGGTTCGAGGTTCGCGAACAAGTTCGCGAAGAGAATCCGGATGCGCCGGTTGTTTACACCGGCCCGCTGGATCGCTACTTCGACTTCTCTGAGGGCGAGCTGGGCTGGCGCACCCTGGACTTTGATCTTGAGGTCTTGCCGACCGGCGACTTCCAGGGCACCCCGGTGATGAACTACAACGATGCTGACGTTGATTACACCCGCATCCACGAGTTCCGCCACTTCCACCCTGAACGGCAGGATAAGTACCCGAAGGATAAGACCGTCATCATGAAGGAGTACTCGCGCTTCGCCGAGTCCGGCGACGAGCCTTACTACCCAATCAACACTCCAGAGGACCGCACCAAGCTGGAGGCTTACCGACGCCTCGCAGCGGCCGAGGCAAAGGAGAACCAGGTTCTCTTCGGTGGCCGCCTGGGTACCTACCAGTACCTCGACATGCATATGGCCATTGCTTCCGCGCTGAGCATGTTCGACAACAAGCTGGCCCCGTTCTGGAACGAGGGCAAGGCCCTCGAACAGGAGCGCGGCCACTAAGCCGAACTTCGTCAACATAACACTTAACACTCAACACACCACCCAACACACCACTCAACACACCACACTATGGAGTGTTGGGTGGTGTGTTGTATGTAGTGTTGTGTAGTGTTGTGTAGGTCGGGAAAATCATGATTGAACTGCGAAATTACCCCGTACTGTGAGAATTTCGGACGAGGAGTACGTGCGAACACTACACACCACACCACAGTGTGTGTAGTGTTGTGTGTAGTGTTTGAGGGTGTTCAGGAGCGTTGAGTGCTGATAGGGGTGAGTGATTGTGGTCTGGGACGATGACCAGGCGGAGATCGCCGAGATCATTGGAAGCCTGCGATCTCAGGACACCGATACGCGCGCCGTAGAGGTCAAGGCAGCTGCGGGAGGTTTTCCTAAGAAGCTCGTTCGCTCTATCTCTGCCTTTGCTAACGGGACTGGTGGAATCATCATCTTGGGGCTGGATGAAGAAAACGGGTTCGTTACGGTACCAGGCTTTGATGCTACTGCCATGGCGGATGCTCTGGCTGGCGCATGTGCAGACCTCGTGACCCCGTCGGTTCGCGCCCAGATCGGCATTGTTGAGTGGGAGGGCGCGAGCATTGTCGTTGGCACCATTCCCGAATGTGCTCCTTTTGAGAAGCCTTGCTGGGTCGTTTCTCAGTCGAAGTATCACGGCAGCTATATCCGGGTCCATGATGGGGACCGCGTACTAAAGCCATACGAGATCGACCGGCTGGAGGAAAACAAGACCCAGCCGGAATGGGATCTGGAGCCGGTTCCGGATGCTGACATCGACGATCTGGATCCTGACATTGTGGCCGAGATCTTGGCCCGCGAGCGCTCCATCCATGAACGCATTTTTGGACGGTTGAGCGATGAAGAGGCGATGTTAGCGCTCCACCTGATTACCCGGAACGACAACGGAAAACTAGTGCCAACTCTGGGCGGGCTTATGGCAGCGGGCACTTACCCGCAACAGTTTTTCCCGCGGCTCAACGTGACCTTTGCAGCATATCCCGGCACCGATAAATCGGCCGGAATGGGCAAGCAGCGCTTCCTCGACAACGAAAGTCTGGTGGGGCCCATTCCTGTGCTGGTCGCGGATGCCGTGCGGGCAGTCCGACGCAATATGCGCGTCGGAGGCGTAATCGAGGGAGTCTTCCGTAAGGACTTGCCGGACTATCCTCCGGAGGCTGTGCGTGAGGCAGTCGCTAATGCGCTTATGCACCGTGACTATTCGCCGCAGGCGCGGGGCACGCAGGTACAAGTGAACCTGTATGTCGACCGGCTGGAGATCCTCAACCCCGGTGGTCTTTATGGAACGGTTACCGTTGATCGGTTGGGCACTGCGGGTATGTCTAGCGCGCGCAATCAGCATTTGTCTGCGTTGCTGGAGGTGACTCCTGCCGGTGACGGAGATGGGTACGTTGCGGAAAACCGTGGTACCGGATATATCGAGATTCTCGACCAACTGGAGCGGCAGCTGCTGCCGCCGCCGGTACCACGGGATTCATTAACCACATTTGAACTCACCTTTGCACGGCGAAATCCGACTACCCCGGAGCGCACCGCGGCGTTGGGTGGCGGAACCCGCGGGCGCGTGCTCGACTATCTTCGCGAACACAGGACAGCGTCCAGCCGCGAATTGGCAGGGGCTGCAGGGCTGTCCCTCAACGGCGTGCGCAGGACCATCAACGAACTTGTTGAGGAAGGCGTCATCGTGCGCACTGAGCCGCTGAAGAGCCCGAAGCAGCACTATCGGCTGCAGGGCTAACCACGGCGTTCAACGTCAGCTTGTTCGCGCGCCGCCGCTGAATACTTGTAGTCGCGTAGCAACCTGCGGCCCGAGCGGCGTAGTTTCGCACGTACGTCATCGCGTACTGTCCAGTCGGTCTTTGCATCTCGACGCAGCATGGAAACGAGCTGGCGTGCGATTTCAGCAAGAACTTCGTCGTCCATGAGCTCGGTTGCGGATTCGTTACGTTAAATAAACTCGAGCGAAGTACCCAGCTTTTAGTCTGTTAATCGTCCTGAAGGGGGCTTAAGACTGGTTAATTAATGATAAAAGAGTGTTGCCCGAGAGTGGTTTGGTTTTTCGTGGGGATCGGGCTTCAAAAGCGTATGACTTGCTGACGTGTTCGGTCAGGTCCGGTGATAAAGCGGTACTTTGACGGTTTTGTGCGTGCCGCGGGTTGGTGTTGAAACCGGGAGCGAATCTCCGTAAGGTTAACGTTAGGTTAACAAACGGAGAATAGAAAGTAATTGGTGAGTACCATGACGCATCTCAATGATCACCGCCTCGCGACCTTGCGCCAGGACCTCCACGACCTGTACGGCAACGCTCACGCTGCTGCGGAAATCGACGCCGAGGTAGACGCGGCAATCGCGCGCCATACTGCCGGTGCAACGGTCGAAGAATTCATCCCTGTTCTGGTTGAACGTGAGGTAAAAGATTACTTCGGCGAGCACCGCCTTCACGTGCGCTTTTCCGCTGGCGCAAATCAGGCCTTGGCACAGGAAGTTGTAGAGCTCGCCAAGAAGTATGCTGGCGACGCCTTGCTTGTCGACGCCGCGGCACCCCACGAGGAAGCCGACCCCGAAGGCCGTATGGTCGAAATGCCTGATTTCATCGTCTACCTAGGCCGCGAGATTCCGCGCGACGAGCCGGGCAAGGACATCAAGATCTGGGACATCGCAGAGGCTAACACCGAGGAAGAAAAGCGCGAGCTGCACGACGACCTCGGCGCCCGCGTGCTTTATATGTTGGGCAAGCTGGGTATCGAGCCAGTAAGCGATAAGGCCCCTGTCGAGGCCTAATCTCACAACTAGAAGCGATAGGCCGGTGGCAGGTTCGCAGAAATAGCGTTGTTGGACACCCAGAACTCGGCGTAGTTATAGGGCATGTAGTGCGTGCCCATGCCTGGATGCCAATCCTGCTCGCCTAGTTGCGGCGGGACTGCCCGCTGGTGATTGAGTTCGCCGTGGGCATAAAGCCGCTCGGGCAGCGCGCCGATGATAGGACGGTAGTCGGCTAGAAGGCGCGCAAACTGTGCCGAGAAGTCCGCGCGAGAAAGATCCTTTTCCAAGATCTCAATGCGCTCGAGAAGGGCGCTGATCGCGCTCGTCGCCGGAAGGTCTCCGCTTTCTGCCACTGCAGAAGCTCTCTGCATATCTGCTTTCAACCATCCCAACTCAGTTGACCGCGTGAGTTTTTCGCCCTTAGCCATGCGCTGGAGATCATCCAGCTGCGCCTTCGCAGTGCTGAGTCGGTGCAACTGGCGGTAACCCTGCGTAATTGATCCGCTGTGTTGGAAAAGTAGGGAAGCGCTAGCCGAAGGATCCAACGAATCCAGTGCCACAATGTTCGGCTTTCCCCGGCGATAGTCAGCCTTGATTTGTTCCCATTGAGCCTTGAAGGCCTCGTTAATCAGCGGGGTATTAAGTTCCGCGACGATTTTGTCGCCCTCGATGATGAACTTCGTGGCCGCTGGTAGAGCACTGCGGTTGAAGTCCAGCTGTTCGAGGAGTCGACGGGCGGTTACCCTGCGCGAATACAGAAATGAAGCCACGAGCATCGCGACCGCTAGCACTGACATCGCGATGAAGATGCTCCAGCCCGGAAGCCGTGTAGTCGATTTGCGGTAGATAGAGGGATCGCCCGCAGCCTTGGCCGCCAAAAGCAGGCCGACGGTGTAGTTGCCGCCCCGCACCGGCGCTTCCATCTGGTCCAGAATACCGTTCAGGCGCCCGGGCTCTTCGATGGAAATCGCTTCGCACACGTCATTACTGCAACGGGCAGTCGATGACATTGGATCCAAACCAACGCCGATGAGCAGCGTTCCTTCCCTAAGACTGCGCCCATCCGTGTTTAGCAGGCCGCGGGCGTTGTCTCGCAGGTATTCCAATGCATCAGTCGATACATCCTTGTGGTTGTGCTCATAGGTGAAGTACAGAATCCGGCTTACCTCAGGAGGTAGGTCCAGTTCCTCCGATTCCTGGCGCAGAGTTGATTCATCCGAGGGCGAAAGCAGATTACCTTCATCAAAAATTTCCACCGTGGGCGTAGCGGCGTGTGCCGTTGCTGGCAGCGTCACCAGCAAGAAAGCTACGGCGAGTAGCTGGAAGAGATATTTCATTAGATAAAAGAGTCCGCTCTTAAAAGATGGAGAATGCGAGCGCATTTATGGCTCTTTAGGCTCGGATCAATCGTAGTGCTCACGGCCGGATTGTATTAAATACGCGTCACTGCAGCCATGAATCCGTGTGGGAGCGAGGTTATCGGCCACAAACCACTAGGCTGTTTGACTGAATATTGTCATAAAACCGTTTGGAGAATCGAAGTAATCGTGACTGCCAACAATCCCTCCGCCAGCGCCGCTGGCAGCGAAACCCGCGTTTTCGAACCTGTTCAGCGAATCTTGCTGCCCAAGCGCGGCGAGCCTTTTGACGTCCGGATGCTCTACCTCATCGAGTCCGAGCAAAACCGCGAGCGCCTGAGCTGGACCAACCGCACTGCGGTGACGATTCCAGCGGGTGAAGAGGCTTCTTTCGAGACCTACTTCAACGCTTTCCCTGCTTCCTACTGGCGCCGCTGGTCCCAGCTGAAGTCCATCGTGCTCTCCCTCGAGCTCGAAGGCCAAGCCAACGTCTCCATTTACCGCTCCAAACAGGACGGTCAGCGCATCTCCGTGGCCAACCACCTGGTCGGCAGCGGTCACCACGACTTCGAACTGCCGCTGAAGAACTTCGAAGACGGCGGCTGGCTGTGGTTCGACATCACTGCTGAAAAAGAGACCGTTCTCTCCAACGCTGCGTGGTGCGCTCCACACGAGCCGGGCCCGCAGATTATGCCGGACGGTACGGAGATCCCGGCTTCGGAAAAGCGCGTTGCCGTGGGCATTCCTACCTTCAATCGCCCAACCGACGCCGTCGCAGCGCTGCAGGCTCTCGCCGAGGACCCAGTGGTCGACGGCATCATCGACTACGTCCTTATGCCGGACCAGGGTAACCAGCACCCGGCAGACGAGCCAGGCTACGAGCAGGCCGTCGAGCACTTCGGCCCGCGCTTCCGCGAGTTCCGGCAGGGCAACCTGGGCGGCTCCGGCGGCTACTCCCGCATCATGTACGAAGCGTTGGAGAACACCGATTCCCCGTTCATCCTCTACATGGATGATGACATCGCCATCGAGCCTGACTCCATCCTGCGCGCAGTTCAGGCCGCGCGATACGCCGCAAAGCCGATCATCGTTGGCGGACAGATGCTGAACCTGCAGGAGCGCTCCCAGCTGCGCACCACCGGCGAGCAGGTCAACAAGCACGACTTCATGTGGGGCGGGGCGCCGCACGCGGTCTACGACCACGACTTCGCCAAGTACCCATTGCGCGCTATTGGCGACGCCCAGTCGCACCTCGACCCACGCAAGTACGACTCCCGCGCTTTGCACCGCCGCGTCGATGTCGAATACAACGGCTGGTGGATGTGCCTCTTCCCGCGCGTCGTAGCTGAGACCAACGGCCAGCCGCTGCCGCTGTTTATTAAGTGGGATGACACCGAGTACTCCCTGCGCGCAGCCGCTAACGGCTTCCCAACCGTGACTTGGCCAGGCGCTGCCATCTGGCACATGGCGTGGGCGGACAAGGACGACGCCATCGATTGGCAGGCGTACTTCCACCTGCGCAACCGCCTCATCGTCGCTGCGATGTACCACGACGGCGACGTCAAGGGCATTACGAAGTCCATCTTCAAGTCCACCCTCAAGCACACGATGTGCATGGAATACTCCACCATGGCTATCCAGCTGGAAGCTATGAAGGACTTCTTGGCCGGCCCAGATCACCTCTTCGACATCCTGGAATCCTCCCTGCCGCGCATCGCGGAAATCCGCAAGAACTACTCCGATGCCGTCATCATCGAGTCTGCCGACCAACTGCCAGCTCCGACCGGCGCGCCGGGCGTACCGACCCGCAACATCGGCGGCCGCCTCGGCAAGGTCAAGAAGCTGCCATGGCTGCTGAAGTCCGCAAAGCACCTGGTCACCAAGGAAGACCGCGCGCACCACGAGGCGCCGCAGCTCAACCTCACCCCAGACGAAGCGCGCTGGTTCACCCTGTCCCGCGTGGACTCCGCAACAGTTTCCACCGCAGGTGGCACCGGCGTGGCCTTCCGCAAACGCGACCGCGATCTGGCCACCGACCTCGTCAAGCAGACCCGCGGCCTGCTCAAGGAGATCGAGGAGAACTTCGACGATCTGAAGGCGCAGTATCGCGCCGCGATGCCGGAGCTGACCTCCCGCGAATCCTGGAAGAAGGTATTCGATGCCCAGTAAGCTTTCTGTAGCGGAATCACACGTTCTGGAAAGCATCCAGAACGCAGCTTTCGACGTCCCTGGAGTTGTACCTGCCGCCCGCGGCCTTAGCCACTTGGGTGAGCATGCCCTGGGCTGGATGGGAACTTCCGCTCTCATGTACGTGGTCAATCGCGCGGACAAAGCGAAGGCTCGCCAGTGGGCATACGTCGGCGCGAGTGCTTTTACCGCCCATGCGGCCAGCGTTGTGTTAAAGCGCATCGTTCGCCGCAAGCGTCCCGATTACCCGTACGTGCGTGTGGGCGTGGCAACGCCGTCTAAGCTGTCGTTTCCTTCTTCTCACTCGACGTCGACAACCGCGTTCCTCGTCGCCGTCGCGCATCTTTTGTCCACCCCAGCGCCGCTTGTCGGCGTGCCCGTGATGATGGCTTCGCGTATGGTGCTCGGAGTGCATTATCCAACGGATACCGCGGTTGGAGCTGCGATCGGCGCAGTCACCGCAGAGGCATTAACTCGCTACGAAAGGAAGACCGCGTGAGCGATTCCCACCACGACGACGGTACGCAGCGCGTGTTCCACTCTGAACCGCATACCGCAGGCATCGACACTGGCCGCAAGCGTAAGCCGCCGAAGAACCTCGCCGACGGAATGGTAAAGGCCCTCCGCCCAAAGCAGTGGGTCAAAAATGTCCTCGTCCTCGCTGCTCCAGCAGCAGCGGGTGCGGACGCACTGTTCCATTCGCGCGTGCTTCTCGACGTCCTCCTTGCCTTCATCGTCTTCTGCATGGGCGCGTCCTCGATTTACCTCATCAATGACGCACGCGACGTCGAAGCTGACCGCGCGCACCCGACCAAGCGTTTCCGCCCGATTGCCGCCGGCGTCCTACCGGTTGGCCTGGCCTACGCCATGGCGGCAGTGCTCATCGTTGGCTCCATTGCTTTGTCCTTCCTGGCCACCGCTGGCCCACAGCTGGCAATCGTGATGGCTGTGTACATCGCTTTGCAGCTGGGCTACTGCTTTGGCTGGAAGCACATGCCGGTTATCGACATCGCGCTGGTTTCCTCTGGCTTCATGCTGCGCACAATGGCCGGTGGCGTTGCCGCGGGCATCGTCTTGTCGCAGTGGTTCCTGTTGGTTGCGGCATTCGGCTCGCTGTTTATGGCTTCCGGTAAGCGCTACTCCGAGATTCTTCTTGCGGAGCGCACCGGCGCCAAGATTCGCAAGTCCCTCGAGGGCTACACGCCGACCTACCTACGCTTCGTCTGGACCCTTGCGGCTACCGCTTTGGTCATGTCCTACTCGCTGTGGGGCTTCCAGCTTTCCAACGCCGCCGATGGCCCAGCTGGCGTCTGGTACCAGGTTTCGATGGTTCCGTTTACCATCGCTGTGCTGCGCTATGCCGCTGACGTCGACCGTGGCAATGGCGGTGCACCTGATGAAATCGCCCTGGAAGACCGCGCACTGCAAGTCCTTGCGCTCGCGTGGCTGGCCTGCATCGCTATGGCGGTCTACATCATGCCGATGCTGTAGAGAACAGGGTTCTCTACAGGGGCAGGGCGCTCTACAGGAACGGAATATGACACCATAAAGAATGTATTCTGGCAGCACAAAGCTAGGAATATAACCAAATAAGATGGGTAATGTTAAACTTTTACCCCGTGAATAACACTAATAACAAGAATCTGGTCCGGCTCAGCGCCGCGGCATCGGTGATTGTTATTGGTGTTTTTTCTTTTTGGGGTGGCTTCGTACGCCGCTGGATTTCCGACGATGGCCTCATCGTCCTGCGCACCGTACGCAACCTCGAAGCCGGAAATGGCCCCGTGTTCAACATGGGCGAGCGCGTCGAGGCTAACACTTCCACGCTCTGGCAGTACCTGATTCTGCTGCTGCGCTGGATCACTGGCGCCGACCTCGCAGGCATTGCCATCTACTTAGGGCTTTTCCTTGCTGTCTGTGCGATGGCGCTCGGCGCATTTGCCACCGCTGGTCTTGTTTCGCGGGGCAAGAGCGCAACCCTCGTCGCTCCTGCCGGCGCACTGGTCTACCTCGCGTTGCCACCAGCTCGCGACTTTTTCACCTCCGGCCTCGAATGGGGCCTAGCCATCTTCTATCTGGCCGTGCTGTGGTGGATGCTGCTGAAGTGGGCTCGGGGCGTCGACAAGCATGCGGCGAATGCCAGCGACTCCATGCCATATTGGCTGGCTGTCTGGGCTGGTCTGTCCTGGCTCGTGCGCCCAGAGCTCGCTCTCTATGGCGGGTTGGTTGGTGTGCTGCTGCTGGCTGCCCACCGTAATTGGAAAGCATGGCTCGGCATTCTCGCTGCGGCGCTGCCTTTGCCGCTGGGCTACCAGATTTTCCGCATGGGCTACTACGGCCTACTTACCCCGCACACTGCGGTGGCGAAGTCCGCATCCGGCGCAGTGTGGAGCCACGGCTTTAACTATTTGGGCGACTTCGCTCTGCCTTATGCGCTCTACGTACCGCTCATTGTCCTCGCTGCGTGGGCGCTGTGGAGCCTGCGTCGTGAACTGCGTCCCAGTGGGTTTCGTACTCCGGCCACCGCAGCCTACCTTTTGCTCGCGGCCGGTCTTTTGCATCTGATTTATGTCCTGCGCGTCGGCGGTGACTTCATGCATGGCCGAATGCTTTTGTTGCCGCTTTTCGCTTTGCTGTTGCCGGTCTTCGTCCTCCCGTTGCGTTCGATTCTTGGGGGTCTAACCGCTGCTATCTGCGCAGTCTGGGCATGCGTGATTGTTCTGCGTGGGCATTCCGTTGACTGGGATGATTTTTCTGGCCCGCTCAACATCGTCGACGAGCGTGAGTTCTGGACGCATGCCACCAAGCGCCAAACCGGCCACCCGCCGCGCTCGCTGGAAGACTTCGGCCACATGCGCTTTATTGAGCACTACAAAGAGGGCATGGATGAGCTCGAAGCTGGCGACGCCCTTGCCGTTCTTTATGCCAAGAAGGGT
Organism: Corynebacterium simulans; assembly: GCF_001586215.1. NCBI lineage: Bacteria > Bacillati > Actinomycetota > Actinomycetes > Mycobacteriales > Corynebacteriaceae > Corynebacterium > Corynebacterium simulans. Next base: position 1,673,586 of record NZ_CP014634.1, read on the forward strand.
GAGGAGGATGCCTATGGCTGGATGGGCATCGAACGAGACCCCAGCATTGATGAATTACCCACGGTCTACTTCATCAACATGGGCATGACTTCTATGTACGCACCGCTCGAGGTGCGCGTGCTCGATGACATCGGCTTGGCGACGCCGCTCGCCGCCCGCCAACCACGCATCGCCGACGGCCGCATTGGTCACGACAAGAGCCTGCCGACATATTGGCAGGCGGCGCAGACCGCGGTGGATATCGACGAGCTGCCGTCCTGGTACGACAAGGAAGAAACCCGGAAGGCACGCAAGGCGCTGCAGACAGAGGACTTCCAGAAGCTGTTTGCCACCTACAAAGATCCGCTTGATGCGAAGAGATTTTTCGAAAACATCAAATTCGCGCTAACCGACGGCCGCACCCTGACTTTTTCTGAAGATCCTGACGATTACCTTGGGAAACGATAGGGATTTAATCTCCGTTACGGCGTGGCAGCTTCCCTAAACTGCCCTGCGCCTACTCAGTTAACGTGGTTCTGGATGGAACTTTCCTGGCTAAGTGGGTTAAGCTGCTAGAGATTCCTCGTTATATTTCTGTGACGTTAACGTTTCCAGATGTGGCGACGATATGTGTCAGTAGCACTAAATTTTTCTATCTAGCTCTTGTTGAGAAGTACATAAAGGAGAGACATGACTTCACTGAGTTCGGGTCTCAAGGCGCGTGTTCTCACAGTCGTGATGGCCGTTGCGGTCGCGCTTGGACTCGCTGTTGCTGCCGGTAGCCAGGAAGCGTCCGCTGCAAACCGCGACTTTTTGCGTGCCGATGCCACGGGCACCTGTGACTGGGATGCCGTCGGTTGGTGGGTGCAGCGCTGTGACGTTTGGTCCCCAGCAATGGGCCGCAACATTCCGGTGCAGATTCAGCCGGCTAAGAACGGCGGCAACGCTGGTCTGTACTTGCTCGATGGCCTGCGCGCGACGAACCGCACCAACGCTTGGGTTAACGACGTAAACGCTGCCCGCACCTACGAGCCGCACAACATCACCCTCGTAATGCCGGTTGGCGGAGAAGCCTCCTTCTACGCTGACTGGGAGGGCCCGGCTACCTACAACGCTGTTTCCCCGATCAACTACAAGTGGGAAACCTTCCTGACCTCCGAGCTCCCAGGCTACCTGGAGCGCAACTTCGGCGTTGCTCGTAACAACAACTCTATTGCTGGTCTGTCCATGGGCGGCACCGCAGCCATCACCCTGGCCGGCAAGCACCCAGGCCAGTTCCGCCAGGTTCTGTCCTACTCTGGTTACCTGACCACCACCTTGCCAGGTGCACAGACCTTCATGCGTCTCGCGCTTCTCGACGCCGGCGGATTTAACATCAACGCAATGTACGGTTCTCTGGTTAGCCCGCGCCGTTTCGAGAACGATCCGTTCCGCGTCATGGGCGGTCTGCGCAACACTGACGTCTACATCTCTGCAGCTTCCGGTATCCCAGGCGCAGGCGATGCAGGTTACTTGCCGCAGCATCAGCTGTCTGGCGCCGTTTTGGAGATGTTCGCTGGTGCGACCACCCGCATCTGGGAGGCTAAGGCTCGTGCAACTGGTCTGCGCGTGACTTCCAACTACCCAATGCAGGGCCTGCACAACTGGGCACAGTTTGGCTACCAGTTGGAGCACTCTAAGCCACAGGTTCTCAATGTGATGAACGCTTGGTAAGCATCTAGGGAATTCGTTAGGAAATCGCTCCGGCGAATTGTCCTAGATGGGTTCTTAACCGGCCGCAGGTTTTCCTGCGGCCGGTTTTGTGTTTTTGGCGTGTTCCTCTTCCAAAAGTCTCAAGTTCAACTTAAACTTGAGCGCACGATAGACAGCACTTCGCGGCCTAGATGAGGAAAGTCCGGAGGAGGGGAACCTTCGGAAAACCACGCCTAGTCCGCTACCTCGACATTAAAACCTCGACTTCATACAAGGACTCATCTATGCGTAAAAATGCGTCTGCATCCAGCCTGCGCTCTCCAGGTTCCCCGACCAAGGCTCGTAAGGGTCTGGCCATCGCAGCTTTGCCTACTGCTGTAGCGGTGGGCTTGTCTCTCCTGCCGAATGCAACGGCTCAGTCCTCCCTTGGTTCATTGACGCAGAACCTGGGTAGCTCCAACCTATCTGATGCTTTCGCTCCTGGCACCCCGCCGGAGCGCACTCCGATTCAGACCGAGTACCCAGAGGTTGAGGGGCTTCCGGAAGGCGTCGATATTTCCCGCGTGGAATACCTGACCAACCGCAACCTGCGCGTCTACATCAAGTCCGCAGCGATGCCGGACAAGGAGCAGGTTGTCCAGATCCAGCTTGCTCGTGACTGGTACTCCAGCCCGGATAAGAGGTTCCCAGAGGTATGGGCACTCGACGGCCTGCGCGCACGCGATGACGAGTCCGGCTGGACCATTGAGACCGACATCGAGACTCAGTTCGCTGACCGCAACGTCAACCTCATCATGCCGGTGGGCGGCGAGTCCTCTTTCTACTCTGACTGGCAGAAGCCGGACAATGGCCGCAACTACAAGTGGGAGACCTTCCTGACCAAGGAGCTCGTCCCGATTCTCGATAAGGCCTACCGTTCCAACCAGAAGCGCGCCGTTACCGGCATCTCCATGGGCGGTACCGCGGCTATGAACTTGGCGGAGCGTAACCCGCACCTGTTCAAGTTCGTTGGTTCCTTCTCTGGCTACCTGGACACCACCACGCAGGGCATGCCTGAGGCTATCGCCGCAGCCCAGATGGATGCTGGCGGATTCACCTCCACCAACATGTGGGGCCCGCACTACTCTCAGGATTGGATCGACCATGATCCGAAGCTGGGCATCGAAGCACTCAAGGACATGAAGGTCTACGTCTCCGCCGGCTCCGGTAAGGACGACTACGGCAATCTGAAGTCCGTGGCAAAGGGCCCCGCAAATGCTGCTGGCGTTGGTCTCGAGGTAATCTCCCGTATGTCTACCCAGACCTTCGTCGATTACGCGAAGCGCGCCGGTGTGCCAGTTGTTTCCCGCTTCCGCCCATCTGGCGTTCACAGCTGGGAATACTGGCAGTTTGAAATGCGCGAGGCTTGGCCAGTCATGGCTGACGCCCTCGGCATCGCTAAGGAAGACCGCGGCGCAGATTGCACCCCGGTTGGAGCTATCGCAGAGGCAACCAAGTCCGGCATCCTGGGCTCCTGCCTGAACAACGAGTACGACGTCGCCGGCGGAAAGGCCGAAGACTTCCAGGCGGGTACCGCTTACTGGTCCCCAGAGACCGGCGCACACGCCATCTTTGGCCGCATCGGCGCACGTTACGCAGAAAGCGGCGGACCGACCTCCTGGCTGGGCTTCCCAACCACCGGCGAGACCAAGACCCCAGACGGCAAGGGCCGCTTCGTCCACTTCCAGCACGGCTCCATCTACTGGACCGCAGAAACCGGCGCTTGGGCTATTCCAGGTGACATGGTTGAGGCATGGGGCAAGAACGGCTTCGAAGGCGGCGACCTTAAGTACCCAACCGGCCCGGTCACTAAGGTCGGCGAGGGCTTCGCACAGGACTTCCAGAATGGCGTTCTGACCCGTAACCCGGATGAGTCCCACTCCATCGTCCACGGTGCTATCGGTGCCAAGTACAAGGAGCTGGGCGGCCCGTCCTCCCCGCTGGGCTTCCCGAAGGGTGGCGAAAAGCCAATCAAGGGCGGCTTCTTCCAGGAGTTCGAGCACGGCAACATCTACTGGTCCGCTGAATCCGGTGCGCACTACATTCTGTACGGCGCAATCATGGACGAGTGGGGCAAGCGCGGCTTCGAGCAGGGCGAGTTCGGCTGGCCAACCAGTGACTACAACCAGATTGCAGCCGGCGGCATCTCCCAGACCTTCCAGCACGGTGAGATCCGCGAAATCATGGGCAGCGTTCAGGCGGAAAAGAAGTAATCATGCGTACCTCCTTCCGGGTTCCTGTAATGTGCGCAGCCTTCATGGCTGCAGCACTCGGCCTAAGCGCCTGTGGTTCCGCAACGGTTGAAAGCGAGAACTCTCCCGAGCAGACGAAAGTCGCCCCGCTCGAGCGTTCTTCGCAGCCTGCAAGTGCTTCGGAAAGCGCCTCTGAAGCTAGCTCGCAGTCGGCGGATTCTTCGGACGAAAAGTCCTCTTCGGAATCCAGCGCTGCTTCGGCAAGCGATGAGCCTGAAGACCGTGGCGCCCGGGAAATCTCCGCTATCCCTTCGCCTAGCCAGACTCAGGGACCTGAGCAAGATTTCCTAGCTGCAGTTCAGAAAGCTGGAGTAGAAACAGAAGGTGCAGAAGATCAAATCATCGGTGCAGGCCAAGCTGCATGCAACGAAGGCGATGCCGTAACCATCCCCGCTGTTGCAGGTCAGCTCATCGAGCAAGGCCGCGCACCTTTGTCACATGAGGAGCTAACCGCCGTCCTCACGGCCCAAGCGCGCGGCACCCTGTGTGCTAAATAAGGTAGAAATTTATGCGAAAAACACTCACGGTTGTTGCCGTCCTCGTCGTATTAGCTGTCATCGGCGCGGGAGCGGTTCACTTCTTAAACGCCAACAAGGCAGGAGAATCCAACAATCTGAGTGAGCCGGCGCCCACCGAGCAGGGCGGGGGAGTCGAGGCCCCTGCCCAGCCGGATTGGTGCCCGCGCTTCGAAGTGATTTCTGCCCCTGGCACTTGGGAATCTAAGGCCGATGATGACCCCATCAACCCGAGCGCCAACCCCAAGTCCTTCATGCTTTCCATCAGCAACCCGCTGAAGGAGGCCTACGTTCCTGAAGACGTAAAGGTCTGGACGCTCCCTTATACCGCGCAGTTTAAAAACATCAACGCTCAACAGGAGATGAGCTACGACGAATCTCGTGATGAGGGTACCTCTCGCCTCGAGGGCGAGCTGACCACCATGCACGAGAACTGCCCAGCCACCAAGTTCATCATTGCCGGTTTCTCTCAGGGCGCTGTCATTGCGGGCGACGTCGCAGACCGCATCGGTGGTGGCAATGGCCCAATCCCAGCCGAGGCTGTCTCGGGCGTTGCGTTGGTGGCAGATGGGCGCCGCCAAGCAGGTGTAGGCCAGAACCCCGGCGTGCCCGTTGCTGGTGTCGGTGCAGAGATTGCTCTGCAGCCGGTTGGCATGCTCATCCAGGGCATCGTTCCTGGCGCATCCATGCGTGGTCCACGCGCAAACGGCTTCGGTTCCTTGGCAGATCGCACCTTCCAGATTTGTGCACCTGATGACTCCATCTGCGACGCCCCACTCGATGGCCCAAACGGCCTTGAGCGCGCACGCGGGCTCATTGAAGCAAACGGTGTGCATGCAATGTATGCCACCAACCCGAACGTGATTCCGGGTACCACTGCTAACCAATGGGTCGTCGGCTGGGCGCGGGAAATTATCGACCGCACCTAACTTCGTTCAAACTTAAAACGGCCGCGTTATGTAACACTGCGCGTCTCCGAGATGATATTTTTAATGTCAAAAGTAAACAATCTAAGCCCAAAAGGAGATTAGATGGACCTCCAAGCATTGATTGGCCAGTTCTTTGACGGGAATGGTCGCATTGTTCTGCCGCCTCACTTGACCCTGCCGGGGCTTGGTGAGCACGTCTTTGAAATGGAACAACAATCAGGAGTTCCTGATCGCCCGGTTTTGCGCCAGTGGCTTTTTGATGATGACCCCGCTGGTACTCCGCGCGATTTCACCCGCTCAGAGGTAAACAAGCGAATCAAGGTTGTGGCCGCGCGCCTGCAGCAGGTCGGCGCAGTAGGGGACCGTGTAGCCATCCTCGCTGGTAACTCTCCGGAGTACCTGTTTGGCTTCATGGGTGCGATGTATGCCGGAATGACTCCGCTGCCACTCTATGATCCCAACGAGCCCGGCCACTCCGAGCACCTGCGCGCAGTCTTTGGTGATTCGAATCCTTCGATTGTGCTGACTAACAACGTTTCTGCAGCCGCAGTTCGCCGCTACTTCGCAGACTTGCCGTCGGCGCAGCGCCCACGCGTGATTTCCATCGATTCTCTGCCGGATTCGCTCGCGGCTTCGTGGAAGAATCCAGTTGAACAAGGCGCCGGTGAGGGAGCAGCAGCGCCCGTCGACGCTCCCGCTTTCCTCCAGTACACCTCCGGCTCTACCCGCACTCCAGCGGGCGTGTTGCTGACTAACCGCTCGATTTTGACGAATGTGCTGCAGATTTTTGCTGCGGTACACATTAAGATGCCGCCGCGCATCGTTTCCTGGCTGCCGTTGCACCACGATATGGGCATTATTTTGGCTTCTTTCGCCACCATTTTGGGCTTGAACTTCGAGATGATGACACCGCGTGACTTTGTGCAGCAGCCGAAGCGTTGGGTACGCCAGATTAGCCGCCAGCCAGGCGATGAAAGCTTCGCAGGAATTTATGCCGTGGTTCCGAACTTTGCTCTGGAGCTAGCTGCTCGTTATGGCGCACCGGTTGCGGGTGAGGATATTGATCTGTCGCATGTCGATGGCATTGTCATCGGCTCCGAACCTGTAACAGAGACTGCAGTGGACAATTTCTGGGAGGTCTTTAGCGAATACGGGCTCAAGCGCGAGGCTATGCGTCCTTCCTACGGCCTGGCAGAAGCTTCGCTGATGGTGGCTACTCCGCAGGAAGGCGAGCGCCCGCTCATCACGCACTTCAACCGTGAGCAGTTGACGGCAGGCAAGGCCGTTGTGGAGGACAAGTCCGAGCAGACGGTGGCTTTTGCATCAAATGGTCAGGGCATGCCTGCTCAGTATCTGACGATCGTGGATCCAGAAACCAAGGCTGAGCTTGCCGACGCCCAGATTGGCGAGCTGTGGTTGCACGGCGACAACATGGCGGCCGGTTACCTGGGCCGCGAGGACGAGACAGCTTCTACTTTCCGGAATACTTTGGCCACGCGCCTGCCAGAGGGCTCCCGCGTTGTTGGGGCGCCGGAAGATGACAAGTGGATGGCCACGGGCGACCTTGCCACCATCGTGGATGGTCACCTCTACATCACGGGCCGTTTGAAGGACTTGATCGTGGTTGCAGGACGAAACCACTACCCGCAAGATATCGAGGCAACCGTCCAGGAGGCCTCGGCGCATGTGCGACCAGATTCCATCGCTGCTTTCTCCGTGGAAGGTGGAAATACCGAGCAGCTAGTGCTGCTGATCGAACGTGCTGATGATGCAGATTCTGCAGGCGATGAAGCAGCGACCGAGGTTATTCGTACCGCCGTCTCGAAGGCACACGGTATTACGCCGGAGGTCATTCGCTGGTTTAGTGCGCATGAAATCAATCGCACTTCTTCTGGGAAGATTGCACGCCGTGTAGCAAAGAAGCACTTCCTCGCGAGCTAACGCCGCGCTCTAATCGCTTTTACACCTCTGCTGTATTGCACTGCCATATAGCAGAGGTGAGTTGTTATCGTGACAGAAGTTAACAAAATGAGACAATAAAGCGATAAAGATTGCAGGCATGCGGCAACCAGTGCTGTGCAGAATTGTGCGGAAACTCCCCATTTATAGAAAGCTAATTTAGATGACTGTTGAAGAACTACGAGGCTGGCTACGCAATTGGGTCGCGCAAACCACCGGCCTATCCGCTGAGGAAATTACTGATAGCAAGCCTCTAGAAAACTTCGGGTTGTCCTCCCGCGATGCAGTAGTTCTCTCCGGTGAGCTGGAGAACCTACTCGGGATGAAGTTAGAACCGACTGTCGCTTATGAATACCCGACTATCGCACAGCTCGCTGACCGTCTGGTCAACGGCGTAGCATCCTCGAGCAACTCCGCGGTCGATTCCAGCAGCGGTGCCGCCTCCACGCGCAATGCCGGCATCATTGGCGGCGATATCGCGATTATCGGTGAAGCTGGCCGTTTCCCCGGAGCACAGAACGTCAAAGAGTTCTGGGACATGTTGGTCGAAGGCCGTGCCGGAACCGGCCCGCTACCTATGGGCCGCTGGTCGGAGTACGCCGCAGAGCCGACGGTCTCGGAAAAGATTGCTAACCAGAACACCGATGGTGGTTACCTCGAAGACATTGCTAGCTTCGATGCGGAGTTCTTTGGGCTTTCTCCCCTCGAAGCCGCGAACATGGACCCTCAGCAGCGCATTCTTCTTGAACTAGCTTGGGAAGCGCTCGAGGACGCAGGGCTTCCAGCCAACCAGCTGCGCGGCACTGCAACGGGCGTGTACATGGGTTCGACTAACAATGACTACGGCATGCTCATCGTCGCTGACCCTGCAGAGGCGCACCCTTATGCCATGACCGGCACTTCTTCTGCAGTGGTGGCCAACCGCATCTCCTACGCACTGGACCTGCGTGGCCCTTCCATCAACGTGGACACTGCATGCTCTTCCTCGCTGGTCGCTGTTAGCCAAGCCGTCAATGACCTGCGCACAGGTGCCTCTGACGTAGCTTTGGCCGGCGGCGTTAACATCCTCGCTGCTCCGCACGCCTCGACTGGATTTAGCGAACTTGGCGTTATCTCCCCGACCAGCGCTATCCACGCTTTCTCCGACGACGCCGACGGTATCGTCCGCTCTGATGCCGCCGGCGTTTTGGTGCTCAAGCGTCTCGCCGATGCTGAGCGCGATGGCGATAACATCCTCGCCGTCATCAAGGGCACTGCCGTTAACTCCGACGGCCACTCCAACGGACTAACCGCCCCGAACCCAGACGCGCAGGTTGACGTCCTCGAGCGCGCCTACGCCGACGCTGGTATTGACCCGCAGCTAGTCGACTACGTCGAAGCACACGGCACCGGCACCATCCTCGGAGACCCAATCGAGGCCACCGCCCTTGGCCGTGTTCTCGGTTCCGGGCGCGAAATGGCAGCGCCGATGCTTCTCGGTTCTGCGAAGTCGAACATCGGTCACTCTGAATCCGCTGCCGGCGTAGTTGGCCTCATTAAGGTCATCGAGTCGATGCGCCACGGCGTCATCCCGCCAAGCATCAACTTCTCCGCCCCAAACCGCTACATCGATTTCGACAACGAGCACCTCGAAGTCGTTGAGGATCCCCGCGAGTGGCCGGAATATTCGGGTCAAAAAGTCGCTGGTGTTTCAGGCTTCGGCTTCGGTGGCACTAACGCGCACGTCGTCCTCACCGACTACCGCGGCCTGACTGCCGAGACCGCAGCGCAGGTCAACATCGACGAGGGCGCTCCAGTCTCCCTGCCGATTTCCGGTCTTCTGCCATCCCGTCGCGCGGCTGCTGCAGGCCAGATCGCTGACTACATCGAGCAAGAACATCCTGACCTGCTTTCTCTCGCGCGCACTCTTGCGCGCCGAAACCATGCACGCTCCCGTGCAGTGGTGACGGGCGTCAGCGAAGAGGACGTCGTCAAGCGTTTGCGTCAGGTAGCCGACGGCAAAGTCTCCATGGGAATCGCCTCTGCAGATTCCCCGTCTGTACCAGGCCCCGTCTTTATCTACTCCGGCTTCGGTTCCCAGCACCGCAAGATGATTAAGGACGTTCTCGAGATTTCTCCAGCGTTTAAGGAACGCTTGGAAGAACTCGACCGAATCGTCGAATTCGAGTCCGGGTGGTCCATCCTCGACATCGTTACCGACGACGCCCAGACCTATAACACCGAAACCGCCCAGGTAGCGATTACCGCAATCCAGATTGCTTTGACGGACCTTCTTGCATCCTTCGGTGTTCGTCCGGCGGGTGTTATCGGTATGTCCATGGGCGAAATCGCTGCTGCCTACGCTTCCGGCGGTATCACTGCAGAAGACGCCATGCTTATCGCCGCTCACCGTTCCCGCTTGATGGGCGAAGGTGAAAACTCGCTCGGTGAGGAAGAACAGGGCGCAATGGCTGTTGTCGAGCTTACTGCTGCTGAAATCGAAGCTCTGGACGGCAACATTGAACCTGCCGTCTACACCGGCCCTGGTATGACAACTGTTGGAGGTCCGCGTCCTGAGGTCCTCGCTTTGGTGGAAAAGCTGGAAGCAGAAGGAAAGTTCGCACGCGCGCTTAACGTGAAGGGTGCAGGACATACCTCGGCTGTGGACCCAATTCTGGGCGAGCTGTATGCAGACATCGCTGGTATCGAACCACGGCCGCTGCACACGACGCTGTACAGCTCTGTCGACCGCGGTGAAATCTACCGCCCAGGTGCCCTTGTCCACGATGAGGATTACTGGATTCGTATGACTCGCCAGCCGGTCATGCTGCAGGATGCTACGGAAGCCGCTTTTGCCTCTGGGCATACGCAGATTGTGGAAATATCACCGAACCCGATTGCGTTGATGGGGCTAATGTCGACTGCTTTTGCGGTTGGTAAGTCTGATGCGCAGTTGCTGTTTAGCTTGAAGCGGAAGGTCGATCCGACGGAGTCTTTGTTGGACCTTCTGGCGAAGCTGTATGTGGCTGGCGCACCGGTAGACTACACGGCGGTCTTTGGTTCGGGCGCGCTTGTCGACGCCCCTCACACCCAGTTCAAGCGCCAGCGCTTCTGGACGAATGCCCGTCCTTCTTCTGGCATCTCTGGTTTGCCAGGTGCGCGGGTTAACCTGCCGGAGGGCAAGGTTGCGTTCTCGACGAATGCAGACCAAGCTCCTTCTGCTCTGGCAATTTTGGAGGCTGCTGCTGAGGCAGTTACCCCGGGCTCGCAGATTGTGGCTTCGGAGGAGCACGGTGACTTGCCGCCGCAGGGTGAGGTAACCACTGTGGTGTCGAAGTCATTGGGCGGCCTGTCGATTGCGGTTTACTTTGTGAACGGTCCGGCTACGCAGCTGGTGGCAGAAGGCTTTGCATCTGCGCTGAACTTGACTGAAGCTTCTATTCCGGGCGTGGCTGCGATTGCCGAACCTGCCGCACCGAGTGCACCGGCGTCGTTTACTGATGTGAGCGATGTGGAGGCTGTGCGTTGGGACCCATCGAAGGAGACTGTGGAGGAGCGGCTTTCGCTGATCGTCTCTGAGTCAATGGGCTACGACGTTTCTGACCTGCCGCGTGAGTTGCCGCTAATCGACCTAGGCCTGGACTCGTTGATGGGCATGCGTATTAAGAATCGCGTGGAAAATGATTTCCAGATTCCACCGATGCAGGTGCAAGCGCTTCGCGACGCCTCCCTCGCCGATGTCATCACCATGGTCGAGGATGCCGTTGCTGGTAAGTCTGTTGCTGGTGCTGCCGAGACCGGCGCCGTGGACGTCGGCGCTGGAGAAGTCGGCGCCGTGGACACCGGCAATGCAGGAGCCAACTCTGCAGAATCTAGCGCTGCGGAGGTAGGCGATGTAGAAGCCGATGCTGAAAAGGACGGCGTCGACAAGCACGATGCAGAAAACAGCGCTGAAGGCGTGGGTGTTGCCCCTCGTGATGCCTCGGAGCGCATGGTCTTTGGTACCTGGGCAACGTTTACGGGCAAGGCAGCAGCGGGCGTGACCTCTCAGCTTCCGCAGATTGATGAGTCTGTAGCGGCGGATATCGCGCAGCGCCTGAGCGAGCGCGCCGGCATCGAAGTCACAACTCAGCAAGTCCTCGATGCACAGACCTTGGAGCCTTTGGCAGACCTCGTACGCGAGGGGCTGGAGACTGAGGTCGAAGGCAACATCCGCGTTCTGCGTGAAGCCGAGGGGCCCGCTGTCTTCATGTTCCACCCAGCTGGCGGAACGACGGTTGTCTACCAGCCACTGGCGCGTCGACTGCCAAGCGATGTCGCAGTTTACGGTGTCGAAAGGCTCGAAGGCTCCTTGGAGGAGCGCGCTACTGCCTATATAGATGACATCATCAAGTACGCCCGCGGCCGCAAGGTAGTTCTCGGCGGCTGGTCCTTCGGTGGTGCTTTGGCTTATGAGGTTGCCTACCAGCTAGCGGACCGCACAAAGCGCGGTGAGGAAAGCGCAGAGGTTGCTTTCATTGCTCTGCTCGATACCACTCAGCCTTCAGATCCTGCTCCGGATACTCTCGAGGAGACTAAGGCGCGGTGGGGTCGTTACGCTGCCTTCGCAAAGAAGACTTATGGCCTAGACTTCGAGCCGCCATACGAGATGCTCGAGACCATGGGCGAGGATGCTTTGATGACCATGCTCGCAGAGTTCCTGTCCAACACGGATGCTTCTGAGCACGGCCTGGCTGCTGGTGTCCTGGAACACCAACGTGCGTCCTTCGTGGACAATCAGATTCTGGGCAAGCTGGATATGCAGCGTTGGGCTGATGTTGACGTTCCGGTGATTTTGTTCCGCTCGGAGCGCATGCATGACGGTGCCATTGAACTCGAACCGCGGTATGCCGAGATTGACCCGGATGGCGGCTGGGGCGCTATCGTTGAAGATCTGGAAATCGTGCAGCTGCAGGGCGATCACCTAGCAGTTCCTGATGAGCCGGCTATCGGTATCGTGGGCAAGCACATCAATGATTGGATCGAGGAGAAGATTCGGTAGTGACTACTACTGCTCATAAGCTGGAAGACCTGCGCCAGCGCTTGGAACGCGCGCAGGACCCAGGCAGCGAGCGCTCCCGCAAGCGCCGCGATGACGCCGGCCGCTCAACCCCACGCCAGCGTATTAATGCGCTGCTAGACGAGGGATCTTTTGTTGAAACGGGTGCTTTGGCAAAGACCCCGGGTGACCCGGACGCGATTTACTCGGACGGTGTCGTCACCGGTTATGGTCGCGTGAATGGCCGCCCAGTGTGCATCTATGCGCACGATAAGACGGTTTATGGCGGTTCGGTTGGCGTCATCTTCGGTAAGAAGGTTACCGAGATTATGGACATGGCCATCAAGATCGGCTGCCCAGTAATTGGTATTCAGGACTCCGGTGGCGCGCGTATTCAGGATGCGGTGACTTCGCTGGCGATGTATTCGGAAATTGCGCGTCGCCAGCTGCCACTTAGTGGTCGTAGCCCGCAGATTTCCATCATGATGGGTAAGTCTGCTGGCGGTGCTGTGTACGCCCCGGTTACTACTGACTTCGTTATCGCAGTCGATGGTGAGGCCGAGATGTATGTGACCGGCCCTAACGTCATCAAGGAGGTCACGGGTGAGGAGATTACTTCCCATGACCTTGGTTCTGCGCGCCAGCAGGAGCTAAACGGAAACGTTAGCGCTGTGGTTGCCTCGGAAGACGATGCTTTCGATTTGGTACGAGACTTGCTGGACCATCTGCCGCTGACTTGTTTCGATGAGGCGCCGGAGTTTGCAGCTCCCGAGGATTCGGAGCTCGAAGATCCAGAGCTCAATGAGTTCATGCCTGACGACACAAACGCGGGCTATGACATGTTGGAGCTTTTGGCACAGCTTGGTGATGACGAAGAAATCATCGAGCTACAAGAAAACTACGCGCCGAACATGATTACCGCCTTTGGTCGAATTGATGGCAAGGCTGTCGGTTTTGTTGCCAATAACCCGATGCATCTGGCCGGTTGTATCGATGCCGATGCTGCGGATAAGGGCGCGCGCTTTATCCGTATTTGCGATGCTTATAACATTCCGCTCGTCTTCGTCGTTGATACTCCGGGCTACCTGCCGGGCGTTGAGCAGGAGAAGGCCGGTCTGATTCACCGCGGCGCTAAGTTCGCATTCGCGGTGGTGGAGGCAACGGTGCCTAAGGTATCGCTGATTGTGCGTAAGGCTTATGGCGGCGCTTATGCGGTTATGGGTTCGAAGAACCTGACCGGCGATATCAACTTGGCATGGCCTACCGCTCAGATTGCGGTTATGGGTTCGGCAGCTGCCGTTGTGATGATTGCGGGCAAGCAGCTCGAAGCTGCAGAGACCCCGGAACAGCGTGCATTGACGAAGAAGATGTTTATGGACTTCTATGACGAGACCATGACCGCTCCTTATGTCGCTGCAGAGCGCGGCTACTTGGATGCGATGGTGGAGCCGAGCCAATCGCGTTTGGCATTGCGTCAGGCATTGCGCCAGCTGGCCACGAAGACCGAAAGCGACTTGCCTAAGAAGCACACCATCGCGCCGATGTAACGCCCTAAAGGGGAGCGGACGATAAAGGTGGATGAAACGACCTCAGAAATGAAGGAGAAAGTAAATGTTGCTGTCTAGCGCACTCGATATCGTCGGTGAAATCATCAACTACGCCGTTATGATTTTCAACCAGGGCGCAGCAATGTTCAGCTAAGAACTTCTGCCAGAAGCCTTTCTGGCAGCCGAAAGCAGTCTTCCCACAGGGCAACTTGTGGGAAGACTCTTTTTGTATAACGGGGTTTACATTGCGGGGCTGGGAATTACGACTGGTCTGCCACCGCCGGGCGGCAGCCAACATATTCGACCTCTCAAGCGGCCCATTCTTCCGCGGCCGGTTGGTTTATCGGGCGAGTCATCGTTGATGGCGTTGTGGTAGTGGCATAACGGAACCAAGTTATTGATGTTCGTCATCCCGCCGTCTTCCCATCTATCAAGATGATGGAATTGGCATTCGTTGGCTGGGCGCCGGCACCCCAACCATGCACAGGTGGGATGCTCAGCGGCCAACATGGTGCGCTGCTTTGCTGAAGCGAAACGCCGAGTGCGGTATAAGTTAACCGGGCCCACTTCCGGATGGACGAGCGTGACGAAGCCGATGTCTGCGAAACGCTTCTGGATGAACTCAGCGCCGCTTAGCGTTCCGCCATCTGTGGCCAAGAGCTGGATATCGTCGCCGTCACCGCGGGCGATTTTATCTAGCTGTTCCAAGCGCACAATCACGTGTGTATGCAGCTGCGGCGCGCTGGAGCCAGCACCGCTAAATACCCGGCGGACTGCTCCGAGCAAGTCGGGGCCGGCTGCAGATGCTTCAGCCGCTGTTGCGGCGGCAGTGGGGTCTTTAGCAGTGGCTTTGATGGTGCCGAATAAATCGGCAATAGCGCGCGGGGAGTCAGTGATAACAAGGCTGTGTGGGCCATTATCGCGCCGTAGCACCTTTACCCCGCGGGCAACCTGCGGTGGTTTCCTTAGCTCTTTAAGGCGGGCGACAGCCACCTTGGCAATATCGCGCTCCCTGGTGGCACACAGTTCTTCGCGCAGCCGCCAAGCTTTGCGCTTATCTTTTACGCGGCCGACGTACCTTTCAATCTCTCGCAGCGATTCCAAAGAGTGCGAAGTATTTCGCGCCGCGCGCTGCATGGCGCTGAAAGCAGTCTTTCCAAAATAGATTTCATGCAAGGACAACAAGGACTGCGCAAAAGACTCGGTGGCGCCCATCGCCACCAACTCGCTGCGGTTGTGGCCCGCACATAACGAGACCACGTGCATACCGCGCGCAAGTACCCCGAGTAAGTCCCCCAACTTCATGCCCCACACCATAAACGGGGTGGGGTGGCCCCGCAACCGGAACTAGTGGCGGCGGGAAGCGAGTGCGGCGATACCTCGCCAGCCGAAGAAGAACAGTGCCGACATCGTGGTTGCAACGATAAGGAAGCTGTAGTGCGGAAGGCGGCCATTAACCAGCATCCATAGAGCCATTCCGCCAATTACAGCAGAAAGCCAAACCACGAGGCCTTCCTTCCAACGACCTTCCATTTTGGTGGCGAGGATGATGACCCAACCAATTAGTGCGCCTACAGTCCACGGCCAGAAAGCATCGACCCAGCTACTGAAGGAGAGCCCTCCATGCGCAATTCGGGCGAGAACGGCGAAGATGGCGAGGGCGATGATGTCGATAATCGGTGCTGTGCGCATGAGTGTTTAAGTGTCCTTTCGATTCAGCGCTTGGTAGGTCAGCCCCTTGCTGGC
Source organism: Corynebacterium simulans (assembly GCF_001586215.1). Lineage (NCBI taxonomy): Bacteria > Bacillati > Actinomycetota > Actinomycetes > Mycobacteriales > Corynebacteriaceae > Corynebacterium > Corynebacterium simulans. The sequence continues at coordinate 1,689,261 of NZ_CP014634.1, forward strand.
GTAATGCACAAAGTAGATGACCCAGCCAATGATAGTGACCAGAGCAAAGGAAATAAGGCGGTAGATAATCGCAGCGGAAGTGGCATGAGCTGCAGTCAGGCCCGTAGCCACCAGCGGTGCGATAAGAGCGGCCTCCACCGTTCCAAGACCACCCGGTGTAACCTGCGCCGAGCCCGCCAGCTTTGCGGCGAGGAAAGCGAGGGCGATGCCGGCCATCGTTGTGTGGTCTTCAGCGGCGCGTAGCCAAGGGATTTCTCCAGTAATGGCCCACACGCTGGCCCATAAAGCGAGCATGTCGCACAGGCGGTGCAACAGCGAGGAGATACAAATGACCGCAAACGGGCCGCGGCTCAAGTGCACCTCGTCAAGGTTGTTTACTTCCTGGCGGACGCGCGCTAGCTTCGCACCCTTGAGAACTCGCTGGTGGTTTAGCCAGCGCTGAATGGTTGCCGGGTGGGATGTAATCCAGAAGATAGCGCCCATTGCGGCCAGCATGAGGACGATGGTGGTCAGCAACGACCCCAGCGCCATATCGGCGTTCAAGAAAAACACACCGGCGACGCCGATGAGAGCCAGGAACATCGAGGAAATGATCGATGACAGGAACAGGAAGTAGCTACACAAAGCCACCGAGGCGCCCCAACCACGCTGCACCTGGAAAGTCAGGATCGCAGCGAAGGCCGGGCCTGCGGGAAGGGTGGTGGACCAGGAATTCGAGGCCAGCGTAATCGCATAAGTTTCCCGCAGCGGGACCTCAATCTTGCCGGCCTTGATGAGCAGACGCATGACCTCCGCCATGCCGGCAATAGACCCGAATGCGAATAACACAACCAATACAACAGGCAGTGGCTCCGCATGCCGAAGGCGGCTTAGGCCCTCGGCGATAAAACTCAGGTGGTCACGAAAGAACCATCCGAGTGCAATCAGGATGAGCAGCGAAACAATCCAGGTCAACCAGTTCTTTTTCATCGCTCTCCCGTGCGCTTATCGGCTTGGAGGCGTTGCATGAGCTCACTAAATGGGATGAGGGAAGAGTCTTCCGCGAGGGAACGGCCACTGCGTTCAGGGCCATCGTACTTGTCCTGGGCTGGGGCGGGTTCGCGGCCGTGACCCAACTTGTCGTAAGCGCGATGGATGAAGCGGGGCGCCCACCAGTTGTCTTCCCGCAGCAAGTGCATGACGGCGGGGACGAGCAGCATGCGGACGATGGTGGCGTCGATAAGCAGTGCAAAAATCATGCCGAAAGCGATGTACTTCATCATCACGATGTCGGAAAAGCCGAAAGCGCCTGCCACCACAATCATGATGAGAGCCGCAGCCGTGATAATGCCTCCGGTGTGCGCAGTGCCGATGGCGATGGCTTCATCTGTATCGGCACCGTCCGTACGACGGCGAGCCTCCACCATGCGGGAGACTAGGAAGACCTCGTAATCGGTGGAAAGACCGAAGACGATGGCAATGATAAGCACCAGAATTGGACTCATCAGCGGGCCGGCAGTAAAGCTCAAAGCGCTCGCTCCCAAGCCGTCGACGAACATCAGGGTCAAAATGCCCAGCGTTGCGCCGAGGGAGAGCAGCGTCATCAAGATGGCCTTAATCGGCAAGATGAAAGAGCCGAAAACTAGAGACATCAGCACGAATGTTGCCAGTACGACGTAGAGAGCCATCCACGGCAGCTTGTGGAAAAGGGCATCCAAAGACTCAACCTCCATGGCCGGAGTGCCTCCCACGTAGAGCTCAACGCCTTCAGGGGCTTCCACCTGCTCGAGTTCGTGGACGATACGGGCGTAGTCATCACGGTCCTTGATACCTGCGGCAAGGACGGTGGTGCCGTCCTTCGTTGGAGTAACAGGGCCCATCGGCTTGGTGAGGCCTTCGAGCTGGCGTACTTGCATGACGACGTCGACAAGCTGCTGATTGGTGGCGTTAGTTACCACTAGCTTTACCGGCTCAGTGCGGAAGGACGGGAACTGTTCATTGAACTCGTCCTGAGCCATGCGGGTTTCATGTTGTGGCGGCAGGTAGGTCTCGTTGATGCCGCCGAACTTAACACCAAGAACTGGCAAGGTAAGGGCAATGAGCAGGCCGCAGATGGCCACGGTCATGAGCTTGGCATGGCGCATGGCCCAACGAGGAAGCTTGTACCACACTGTGTCTTCTAAGCGGCGGGCCTTTCGAGAAGTCTTGCGCACGGCGAACTTGTCGATGCGCTTGCCCAGCAGGCCGAAAAGCGCCGGCAAGACGGTCACAGACAACAGCGCTGCCAGGCCAACTGCAGAGATTGAGCCATAAGCCACGGACTTCAGGAAGGCCTGCGGGAACAGGAAAAGACCAGACAACGCCACGGTCACCATGCCCGCGGAAAAGACCACGGTTTGGCCGGCTGTGGCGGTCGTGGTGGCAACGGCATCGGGGGTCGAGCGGCCTTTATCCAGCTCCTCGCGGAAGCGGGAGACCATGAACAGGCCGTAGTCGATAGCAAGGCCCAAACCGAGCAGCGTTACGACGGCCTGGGCAAAGACGTTGACCTGCTGGAAGCCAGCGAGCACAGACAAAATACCCAGCGAGCCCAAGATAGAAAGGCCACCTACAACAAGCGGCATGCAGGCAGCGACAACCGAGCCGAAGACAATCAGCAGTAGGAGACCAACCAACGGAAGGGCTGCTTTTTCAGCGCGGGAGATGTCGTTGGCCATGCCCTCATCGAGAGCATCGGCCACAGCGGTAGCACCAGCGACTTTGACCGGGATGTCGGTGGCGGTGAGGTCGCTTTCAATCGCGCGGAAGTCCTTCAGCGTCTGTTCGCCGTCGCCTTTGAGGCTGATGGCGGCAAAGGCAGTGCTGTGGTCCCGATTGACCAAGTTTGGGTTCTTGGTATCGAAGTAGCTGGTGATTCCATCGATTTCCTGCGGGTGCTGTTCTTTTAGCGTTGCGAGGTGGTCCTTTGCTGCGGCAAAGTTCTGATCAGGATCAGAAAACAGCAAAATGACATCGCCGGAGTTGTCGCGCCCGAAGGTTTCCTGTTCGATGCGGGCTGCGCTTGTCGACGCCGCGCCGGGGTCCTCCCAGCCTTCCTGGCTCATGCGCTCGCCTAAGCGAGTGCCGAAGCCGATGAAAAGCAGCAGGATGACGCCAACAATGACGAGCGGGACGACTTTGCGATGCGCATAGGAAAAGCGGCCCCAAGCGTAGAACATGGTCCTCCTAACGCTGCTTGAGTAGGGCGGTGAGCGGGCGGAATGGTTGCAACCAGGCGCCGCCTTCTGGCAGGTTGTCGAGGTTGATGCGCGGCAGTGGCTCGCGGAAGACGCCTTCGATGTCCTCGAGGTCGACGAATTCGATGTCATCGTGTGTCACGGCCCAGGAGGCATGCTCGTGGAAGCCGAGAACGCAGACGGGCTTGCCCTCGGCTGCGATTTCCTCGAGGAGGGGCTGGAAATTCTGGCCGTCGGCGGAGGCGACGATGACGCCTTCGAGTTTGTCGCGGTTGGCCTGGATGTAATCCACCATGTCTGGATCGACATCGTCGTCCTCGTGCAGCTTCGGCTTGGCAAAGACTGCGAAGCCGACGTTACGGATCGCCTCGACCCACGGGCGGATGACGTCAGCGCCGCCAGGGGTGACGTTGGTGAAGACGGCAGCTTCTGGCTGGGCGTCGTTCTGCAGAGCGATATCGACGAGCCAGCGGCCGATGGCATCAAAACGTGGGCGGTGCGCTGCTGTTGGGCGGCCACCGAGGATGGCGCCTAGCCCCATGTCCATGTTGGGGGCGTCCCAGATGAGTAGGTAGGAACCTTGCATTAGATCTTCTCCCACAGGTACTCGGTGATGACGTGGTCTTTGTCGAGGCCCTTGCCCTCGAACTTGGTGATGAGCTGGCGGTCAGTCAGCTGCGGGCACTCGGGCCATGGCCAGCCTTTGTAGCGGAGGGTGGGCTCTACCTCGACGAGTTCGTTGATCCACTCTGCGTACCCCGCGTGGTCGGTAGCGACGTGCAGAACACCGCCCTTTTTCAGACGGGAGGCAAAAAGGTTGAGGGTGCCGGATTGGATGATGCGGCGCTTGTGGTGGCGGGCCTTCGGCCATGGGTCGGGGAAGAAGACACGGATGCCGTCCAAGGATTCTGGCGCAAACATGCGGACCATCACCTCGATACCGTCGCCGCGGATCATGCGGATGTTGTCGATGTCGTTGCGAACGACAGAGCCTAGGAGCTTGGCAAGGCCGGGCTTGTAGAGCTCGACGGCGATGATGTTGGTGTCCTGCTCGAGCGGTGCCATAGCGGCGGTGGAAGTGCCGGTGCCGGACCCGATTTCGACGATAGTCTTGGCGCCGGTGCGGCCGAACCAAGAATCGATGTCGAGGCGTTCGTCGGCAAGCATTGCTCCTAGGCGCGGCCAGTGCTCTTCGAAGAGGGCATTCTGGTTGTCAGTGAGCGTGCCGCGTCGGAAGGTGACGTTGCCGAGGCGTGGGTAATCGAGGTCGTTGCCGAATTTAGCGTTGAAGTCGGTCTGCAGCGGGCGGCCGTGAGGCATTTCGCCGGCTGGGGAGTTTTGAGGATTATCTGCAGTATTCATTGCTCTTTATTGTTCCCTGTGCTTATGTCTCTAACAAAGTGCCGCGCCGCTTTTCGCTGGGTGGTGGAGGGAACTTTACGCGGTGGATATAACCGGGTTGAGTCTCGAGGGGTGGATTATTCCAGACAAAGCTGCGCCCACTTCTGAACATTTCAGCCCCGTATTGGGGTGGGGTGAGGGGCTGTATGCTGTATGTCACAACGGCATACGCTTGGTTAAGTTGTGGTGAACGGCATGGTTATAACCATATTGGCTTTGAATGCCTAATTTTGACCCTAATTCGCGGCGACGTGGGGTTAATCTTGTGGTGAAAGACCCGTGGGGGACGTGTGCTCCGGCCAAGAACCCGGTAGATGTTCCTCGGCGGTAAAAATCCTCACGAACCGGACCACTAGGAGATTCTTAGATGACCGCCACCATTAAAGGCCTCGTCGGCGAGTTGCCAACGAGCAACGAAAAGCTCATTTCTTGGATTAGCGAAAGTGTTGAACTCTTCCAGCCGGAGCGCGTGGTCTTCGTAGACGGCTCCCAGGAAGAAGCAGATCGTCTGGCAGGCGAGCTCGTCGAAAAGGGCACGCTCATCAAGCTGAACGAGGAAAAGCGCCCGAACTCCTACTTGGCTCGCTCTAACCCTTCCGACGTCGCGCGTGTGGAGTCCCGCACTTTCATCTGCACTGAGTCTGAGGAAGATGCGGGCCCTACCAACAACTGGGCACCGCCGGCGGCGATGAAGGAGGAGATGACGGAGGCATTCCGCGGCTCCATGAAGGGCCGCACCATGTACGTCGTTCCTTTCTGCATGGGGCCAATCAGCGACCCAGAGCCAAAGCTGGGTGTGCAGCTGACTGACTCCGAGTACGTCGTTTTGTCCATGCGCATCATGACCCGCATGGGAGCACAGGCCCTGAAGAAGATCGGTGCGGACGGCGACTTCGTGCACGCTCTGCACTCTGTAGGCGCTCCTTTGGAGGAGGGCCAGGAGGATGTGGCTTGGCCGTGCAACGAGACCAAGTACATCACCCAGTTCCCAGAGACCAAGGAAATCTGGTCCTATGGTTCCGGTTACGGCGGAAACGCCATCTTGGCCAAGAAGTGCTACGCGCTGCGTATCGCTTCTGTTATGGGCAAAGAAGAGGGCTGGATGGCTGAGCACATGCTCATCCTGAAGCTGACCAACCCAGAGGGCAAGAACTACCACGTTGCGGCGGCTTTCCCGTCTGCTTGTGGCAAGACCAACCTCGCGATGATCACCCCGACCATCCCGGGCTGGTCCGCAGAGGTTGTCGGTGACGACATCGCGTGGATGCACCTGCGCGAGGACGGCCTGTACGCCGTCAACCCAGAGAACGGCTTCTTCGGCGTTGCGCCGGGCACCAACTACGATTCCAACCCGATTGCCATGAAGACCATGGAGCCGGGCAACACCATCTTCACCAACGTTGCGCTTACCGACGACGGCGATGTCTGGTGGGAGGACATGGGCGAGGCTCCAGCCCACCTCATCGACTGGCTCGGCAATGACTGGACCCCTGAGTCCACCACCAATGCGGCACACCCGAACTCTCGCTACTGCGTTCCGATTACCCAGTGCCCGACCGCCGCACCAGAGTTCGATGACTGGAAGGGCGTCAAGATTGATGCCATCCTGTTCGGCGGCCGCCGTGCAGATACTGTTCCACTGGTTACCCAGGCATTCAGCTGGAACCACGGCACGATGATCGGCTCCCTGCTGGCTTCCGGCCAGACCGCTGCCGCAGAGGGTAAGGTCGGCGCACTGCGCCACGATCCAATGGCTATGCTGCCGTTCATCGGCTACAACGCTGGCGATTACCTGCAGCACTGGATTGACATGGGCGAAAAGGGTGGCGACCGTATGCCGTCCATCTTCCTGGTCAACTGGTTCCGCCGTGGTGAGGATGGCCGCTTCCTGTGGCCGGGCTTCGGTGAGAACTCCCGCGTTCTGAAGTGGATTGTGGATCGCATCGAGGGCAAGGCTGAGGCTGTCGAGACCGTCGTCGGCCACACCGCTCGCGCTGAGGACATCGACATCGAGGGCCTCGACTTCGATATCCAAGATGTCCGCGAGGCACTGTCCGTCAACGCTTCCGACTGGGCTGGAGACATGGAAGACAATACCGAGTGGCTGCACTTCCTGGGCTCCCGCGTTCCTTCCGAGGTGTGGGACGAGTTTAATGCTTTGAAGTCCCGCGTGGAAAACGCCTAATCTTCTTACTTCCCGCGATTGGCTAACTCTAAAACAGTTAGCTGATTGCTGAAGAGGCTGACGTCAGGCTGTTTGGGCCTCTAGGGTCTGGTTCCGATCGTGCATCGGAGCCAGACCCTTTGTGTTATTTCGGGCAAATGGTAGGTCAAACAATGGTGCAGCTGTAGTTATTTTTACCCACGACGAACGTGTTCGGAAACAATGTTTCCGAACGTTTGAATTGGATACATTTTGCGGGGAATCGGGTTCAGCGGCGTAGCACGAGGACGAGGTTTGAGGTAAGGAACTCGCGCAGGACGGGCACCCGCGTGACCCACCACGCCCAGCTGGGGTGGTAGCGCGGGAACGTCGCTACTAGCGTCGAACTATCCACTGAGGCGCCGCCAGGTGCGGCGCCACTGCTGGTGATAGCTTCCGCCCACTTAAGGCCCTCGCGGGCAGAGACCGCGAAAAGCGAAGTGCCGAAGACGTTCTTCGGCAGGTGGCCGTGGCGGCGGGTATAGCGATCGCGGGCGAAGGCGCCGCCGACGTAGTGCTCCCACAGGCCGGTCTCATGCCCGCCGAAGGGGCCCAGCCACACGGTGTAGCTGAGCACAACCAATCCGCCGGGCTTGGTCACGCGCAACATCTCTTCTCCCATATCCCACGGATGCGGGATATGTTCGGCCACGTTGGAGGAGTAGGTGATGTCGAAGGTATCTGCAGCAAAGGGCAGCTGCGTGCCATCTCCGCGCACCGCGTTGGTCAGCTGGATTCCCGCGGCCGACATCTCGCCCGCATCGGGCTCAACGCCAAAGTAGCGCGCCCCGCGGCGGGCGAAGGCCTCTGCGAAATAGCCCGGGCCGCCGCCTACGTCGAGAACGCGCGCGCCGGCGAGTTGGGTGCCGACGTCGTGGCAAAGGGCGTCGATGAGCAGTGCAGTGTCTTCGGCCAGACCGCCGTAGAAAATTTCCGGCGCAGTCTGCTCAAAGCGGAAAGAACGTAGCAGGCGCCACGAACGCGCGAGCGTGGCCAAGGCACGGGTTTGTTTCATAACCCACTAGGCTAGTAGTTCGACATGAAGATTCTTTTACTGTGCTGGCGTGATTCCACCCACCCGCAGGGCGGTGGCTCGGAACGCTATCTGGAGCGCGTCGGGGAGTATCTGGCGGCGCAAGGCCACGAGGTGGTCTTCCGCACCGCGCGGCACATGAATGCTGCAAAGCGTGAGCATCGCGAAGGCTTTTTATATTCTCGCGGCGGTGCCAAGTTCAGCGTGTATCCGCGCGCGTGGCTAGCCATTTTGGCCGGGCGCTTGGGGCTTGGCGACGCCAAGAACATCGATGTCATCGTCGATACCCAGAACGGCATTCCTTTCTTCGCCAAACTGGTCTCGAAAGCGCCAACTGTTTTGCTCACCCATCATTGTCATCGCGAACAATGGCCGGTTGCGGGCCCGCTCTTGGCGCGTTTGGGATGGTTCTTGGAGTCGAAGGTTGCGCCAAGTGTCTACCGCAATAGCCCTTATGTAACGGTCTCGCAGGCTTCGAAGCAGGATTTGGAAGAGCTGGGAATTAAAGGCGCGCACATCATCGAAAATGGTGTCGACCCACTGCCAGAACATGTGCCGACCCTGCAACGCGAGACGGCCATCCATCTGGTGACGCTCTCGCGGTTGGTTCCGCACAAGCAGATTGAACATGCGATGGACACGGTGGCAAAGATGCCTGGCGCGGTCCTCGACGTCATCGGTTCCGGCTGGTGGGAAGCGCAGCTGCGTGAGTACGCCGAGCGCATTGGAGTGGCCTCGCGGGTTCGCTTCCGCGGGCAGGTTACCGAGGACTATAAGCACGCTTTGCTTGCGCTTGCCGACGTCCACCTCATGCCCTCGCGCAAAGAAGGCTGGGGGCTGGCAGTGATGGAGGCCGCGCAGCACGGTGTGCCGACGGTGGGCTATTCCTTCGGGCTGCGCGATAGCGTCATCCCGGGCCAGACTGGCGTGCTGGTCGATACCGAGGAAGAGTTTGTGCGGGCAGTCCGCGAGCTTGTTGCGGATGCGAATTTACGCCGTCAGTTGGGCGAGAATGCCCGTGAGCTGGCAGCACACTACTCCTGGGAGAAGACGGGGCGCGCTTTTGAGAAGTTGCTAACGCAGACCGCTCGTGCGACGGCGGGTAGCCAGAAGGCCCGGACGGACTAGCAGCCAGAGCACTAAGCAGGCCAGCGGGCTGGCCACCCAGGCGGCGGTAAGAGCCCACGGAACCTTGGGCGCGGGGGCGGGTGGCTCGGCGACGATGCGGCCGTCAACAACCACCGCGCCCACGCCGAGTTGGGCGAGCTTATCTAAGTCCTGGTCCTGCCAAGCTTGCAGCGCCGCGCGGTAGGCGGGCTGGGCTTGGTCGACCACAACGCCGTCGACGCGCAGTTCGCCGGATTCCAGTTTGTTCACGGCCTTCGAATACGGGTCGACTGCGGTGGTGCCGTCGGACAAAGTGACGAGGGAGGGGCGTTGCGGGAAGAGTGCTAGCCGGCCGTCTAGCTCTTCGACGAGCTGGTGATCAATGCCGCTGGGGCGTGGCGTGAGGACAGCTAGCTCGCGTGGAGTGTCGGGAGCCTGAAGCAGGCAGGCGAGGAGTGCCAAGGCCGCGGGGAGGTTAGGCAGGGCGCCGATACCGGCGACGTAGAGGGGTAGGGCAAGTAGCGTTAGCTTGGAGGCGTCGCGAAGCAGGCCCGCGCCGGGGACCGTTTCAATCAGCCACGCCAGTGCGCCGGGGCAAGCCCAGGAAATAAGCGCGCTGCCGAGGCCTACGGCGGCGAGGAGGAGCAGGGGGCGTCGGCAAGCGGGGGCGAGGCGGCGGGCGCCGAGCAGCGCAACAGCTGCAACCACGAGCCCTGCGAGCGCAAAGCCGTGGTGGCGGGAGTCGGGAACGGCGTCGGCGCTCCAGATGCCGCTGAGACCAAGGAGAGCGCCGACGGTGCCCACGCCAGCTTCCGCGCGAGGCGCGAATGCAGCCACCTGCGCGGCAGCCGGACCGGGAACTGCGTTGTTGGTAATCGCCGGCACCAGCCACGGCAGGCACAGCGCCACGCCACCCGCGGCGAGCTTGAAACGGCCAGTAACAAGGGCGATTAGCACGCCGAATACGCCGCCGGTGGGAGTAAGGGAACTTGCCCACAGACTCAGCCACGCGGGAATCGCGCGCTTGTGCAGGCACGCCCATGCAAGAACTGGCGCGAGCCATCCCGCAATCGCAAGGGACCAGTGCCCCAGGAGCAGGCGCTCGACGATGAAAGGATTGGCCACCGCACAAGCCATCGCAGCGGCGGCGGAAAGCGAAGTGCGGGCCCACTTCGCGGCAACGTATGCGCTAGCACTTGCAGAAGCGGTGACGAGCACGCGTGCGAACCAATCACCGCCCAGCAAAGCTAACGCGCCGTCCTGGGGCGCATTACGCGCGGGCAGCGAACCCAGCCCAAAGTTGGAGGCGGTAAAACCGGGGTTGTGGAGTAGAACCATATCGCGCCAGACCAACTCGCCGGGCAGGAAAAACGGCCAGCACACTGCCACCACGAGCAGGGCGCCCCACAGCCCTAGGCCCCAGCGCGCGGACCTGCGGCGCGCGGATCTGCGGCGCGCGGGTTTAGGCGCCGACACGGTGGCGGCGCATGTACATAAAGGCGGCATAGGCCAGCAAGATAACGCCGATGACCTTGCCTAACCAGCCGACGATGCTGAGAATCTTCACGTTGTTGATGGTCGTGCGCACCGTGTCCAAACGTTCCTTCTTGGTGGCATCGGACCAGTTCAAGTTGGCCTGGAAGAGGGAGCGGTCGGCAGTGTCGTCCTCGGCAACCATCTTCTTCGCCTGGTCCTGGTCGGTGGCGAGGAAAATCTTTATGTCCTCATGAGCATCGACGATGGTGCCGGTGGTTGGTTCTACCCAGACGTCACGCGTGACCGTGTAGAAAGGCTCGAGGCTGACGTGCTCGGTGGGGTCCAGCCCGAAGCGGCGCAGCGACTCCTCATCGAACATCGCCTGCGCCGGGCCGGAGCGCTGTAGCTTCTCTGGGCTCGTGCGTGTGGCTTTCTCATCGGGGGTTTGCTGCTGCAAGACACCCAGCGAATAGGCCAAGGCAACCGGCTCAATTTCCTGGTGGAAGATGTAGGTCGGAATCGTCTCGCGCTTTTCGGTGCCGGTGAAGTCGATGGGCGCTGTGGTCTGCGTCATCGGATCGAAATACGGGTAGCTGCGCTGTTCCGCCTTAGCCGGGAAGAAGTAGCTGATGCCATCGCGCGAAAAGTCGTGGCCTGCCGCAGAGATATTCAGCGGGGCGATATCAACCTGCTGTGAGCTATTGGGCCCTGCTACCGGATAAGCTGATTCGCGGTTGAGCAGAGAGTTTTCCTTGATCTCCGCGATAGTCTGGCCATTCGAGGTGACCTGGAGGAGGGAATCGGCGGAAGCCACGGCGTCGTCGGCAGTAGGCGAGGTGCGGGTGGTGCGTTTGAGCGAAACGTCTCGTTCCTCTGCATAGCAATAGAGTGGAGCATCCTTGGCATCGCAGTCAGGGTTGCCATGGGTATCCGCTGGCTTCTTGTGTTGCACAGCGCGGCTGACGTTGATTGCTGGGCCCTGGGTAGGAGCGGTGTCGATGGTGAAGTTTAAGTCATCTGGCAGCGGCCGGGCTTGATTGTTGTACAACGGCGGCAGCACAGAACCGAGGAGCAAAAAGACGATTGCGGCGACGATCACCTTCGTCATCCGCGAGCTCCAGTTAATCAGCCGCTTCATTACAGTAGAGTTCCAATCAGTTTACGTGCGCCGTGCATTATGAGGAGGAAGGAAAATTAGTGTGGCTTCCCATTCTTCCTTAAAGAGCCTACCCCGCCATATTTCTGAGTTGGATGGTATGCGAGGCTGCGCTGCTTTGGGAATTGTGGTCACGCATGTCTCCTTTCAAACGGGCACCGGTTGGGGGATTGCGGAGCGTTTCGATTACTTCGTTTCGGTGTTCTTTGCGCTGAGCGCTTTCCTGCTGTGGCGCCGGCGCGCCCTGCACAGCCCGCGGGATTATGCGTGGTCCCGCGTGGGACGCCTGGCGCCTGCGTATCTGGTGTGCGTGGTGCTGGTATTCGCACTGCTTCCCGACGCCCATTCCGCCACCGCTACCCAGCTATTCAGCAACCTAACGGGCACGCAGATTTATGTAGTCGACGGTCTGGCGCCGGGGCTTACGCAACTGTGGTCGCTGTGTGTGGAGTTCGCGTTTTATCTGGTGCTGCCGCTGCTGGCGGCGGTGATGCGCGGATGGTCGCGGCGGCGCAGGGCGTGGGCCATTGCCGTGGCGGCGGTACTGAGCTGGGGCTGGGGGTTTGTTCCCTTCGTGGCTGATTACGCCAAGGGGGACGTGAATTCGCAGATTTGGCCGCCGGCGTATGCCTCGTGGTTTGCAGTCGGGATGCTGCTGGCTGAAGCAGAAACTGCGCGCGGGCAGTTTCCTGGGTGGCTAAAACGTGCGCTGCGGATGCGGTGGGCGTGGTGGCTGGCGGCGTGTGGCTGCCTGTGGCTGGCTAGCCGCGAGTGGTTTGGCCCGCGGGGTTTGGCGCATCCGGAGCCAGGTGAGTTCGCGCGACGCATCATGGTGGGCGCGGTCTTTGCGGTGTGCGTGATGGCGCCTGTGGCTTTGGCCCCACGGAAGTCTTCGTTGCTGAGCAACCAGTGGGGGCAGGCTTTGGGGCGTTGGTCCTACTCGCTGTTTTTGTGGCACGTTGCGGTGTTGTCGGTGGTCTTTCCCTTGCTGGGAGTGCCGTTGTTTTCGGGCAAGGTCGTGGACTTCTGCGTGGTCTTCGCGGTGACGGTGGCGGGCAGCCTGCTGGTCTCGGCCGTTAGCTACGCCGTGGTGGAAGAACCCGGAAGGCGGTTGGTTGGTCAGTTCGCGCGGCGGCTGGGCCACAGGACGCAGGCTAGCGAGGCAGCGCACAAGCAGGTCACGAGGACCGAATCGCCGGCATAGCTGCCGCTGGCCCACGGCGCGCGGGCAAGCATGGTCCCAGCCGCCGCCGTCAGGGCGGCGGCTAAAGGAGCAGCGCTTAGCGACGTCCATCTCAACACCACCCACGCAGCTACACCCGCGAGTACGGCGGGCAGGCCGAGCAGGCTGAGCGTACCCAGGCCGCATACTGCAGCGAGAATGTGGGCGCCGCGGCCATCGTCTGGCTGCCACGGCGCGGTGGGGCGGCGGCGAAGAGAAAGCAGGCAGCCGGCCACGGTCAGCAGGGCCAGCGCGCCGCCTAAGCCAAGCGCGGCCTTATAGGTACGCGCCGCGGCAAAGCTCATGCGGAAGCTACCGCTTCTGCCTGCGGGAATAACAAAAGCCTGGAGGGAAGCGTTGATCTCTCGCGGCGCGAGGTCGATGCTGCCGGCCTCCGAATCGAGGTGGCCCTGCAGGCCGGGGTTAAACGCATTGCCGGTGATAAGCAGCCGGTCCTGCCCCGTGGCTTCGATGGTGCCGGAGGTTCGTTTGCTGGCGGCGGCCGGTGACCAGCCCACCTCGCGCAGGCTGATCCATCCGCCGGTGCTGCGCACGCGGTGGGTGCCGGAGCGGAGGGTGAGGTGCGCACCGGGGTTATAACGCACACCGTCGATAAGCACGGGCTTGCGGGCGTCCAGCTCCAACCGCATGGTGCGGGGCACCGTGAAGTCACGGATGAGGATACGGGTGTCCTGGGCTAGCTGCTGGAAGAAGAACTGGTGGACGTCCGGGGAAGTCGCCGGAACGGTGACCACGCGCTCGATGGGGGAGCCCACGACCTGCGCGTTGGCGATGCCCACGCGCTCGGAAAGATCGATGCGGATGCTGCGGGTATCCCCACCCGGCACGCGCACTTCTCGGGAGCGGTAGGGCTTGAGCTTAACCTTGACCTTCGCGCTTCCCGAGCGCACGGTGACCTCGGTGTGGGCAGTGGCCATGAGCTTGACCACCGGCGCGTGCCACGCCGGCGTATTCGGGTCCTTGTTTAGCTCCAGCCAGCCGGTATCGCCGGGGGCGGGCCACCAGGCGGTGGAATTTTCGCCGTCAACAGCAGCGGTGCGCGAGCGCGCGGGATTGGCGCCGCCGAAGGCATCGGCGTCGGCAGCCGAGGAAGAAGCGCGGACTGTGCCGCCGTGCGAAACCACCTTTGTCAGCGGCCCGGCGGAGGGGTAGTCGCGCAGGCGGTTATTCACCGTCGAGGGATCTCCCTCGGCCAAAGGCGCGGAGATGGGCCCGTCGAGGGTGCCGTAGTTGCGGTCGGTCAGCGTGGGCGTATCGGTGACGATGTCGGCGTCACGATCGACGAGCTCGTAGGCAGGAGCCGAACCGTCACCATGGGCATCCAGGAAGGCCAGGGACTCCCCGCCGCCGGCCACGCGGACGGGATTGGCGGAGGTCAGTGTGCCTACGGCGTCGTCGGCAGGCGGGAGGATGATGACCTCCACCTCGTCATCAGGGCCGAAGGAGTGGACCTGCCCGCCGTAGGAGGAAGCATCGCGCCAGGCCGCCAGCGGGGAGTCATCGCGGCCGTTCGCGCCTTCTGTAGACGCTAAGTCGTGGCGCAGCAGCACCGCACCGATGCCGAGGCGGCGCAGCGCGGCGCTACCGGTGGCGGGATCTTCGTGGAGGGCTGCCACCACGCCGTCGAGTCCGCGAATGGCCTCGGGTGGGACGAGGGGGATGGCGTCGCGGACGGCCCACGGGACGTCGAGAAGCGGCTGTGCCGGCTCATCGCGTGTCCAACCCCAGTTTTGGCGTGCGAAAGAAGCCTCGGGGAACAGCAGCGTGCGCGTGCCCTGGGCATGGGTGTTGAGGAAGTCCGCAGCCTCGTGCCAGTACTCCGGGACCTTTTCGTAGGCGCCCTTGGGAAGCAGGCGCCCAGTCCACGCGGGCGAGAAGGACGCGCAAGCAATGGCGGCCACCAGCACCGCCACCGCTTGGCGACGCCCCGGCCGCAACCACTCGTCCCGCACCCGCGGCAGGGGCAGGGCGGAGGTTGCCGCGGCGAAACCGAGCAGCAGGGGGATGCGCACGAGCGGATCGAACTTGTGGAGGTTTCTTAGCGCGGCGAGCGGGCCGTCGAGCGCGTGGAGATACCAGGCGGCGTGGGTGCCGAGGATAGCGATGCCCACGCAGGCCATGACCGGCCAGACTCGTGGCAGTCGTGCTAGGCCGTAGAGGCCAATTGCTGCCACCGTCATGGTGACCAGCCCGAAGAAAGGCTGGGTGGCCAGTGCATATCCGGCTACGCGCTCCGTGTCGACGAAGGGTGCCCAGCTGGTGGTGCCGCGGAGAATTTCCGGCAGGTTTAGCCAGCGGGTGGTGACATAGGAAGACTCGATGAACTCAGTAAACGGCGGGGCGTAGCGCCCCAGCACCAAAAGCGGCACTATCCACCACAGAGAAACCGCTGCGCAGCCAGCCAGCCACACAAGGCCGGGACGCCAGGCTCGGCGGTACAAAAGCACCACCGCTGCCGGAACACACGCCGCGAGGGTAGCGGTGGCATTGACCGCGCCCATCGCTGCCACCGGCAAAACTGCTGCCGCAGCGCAGCGCCACGTTAGCTCCCGGCGCAAGAAGGGCAGGATGACCCACGGCGCCAGCATGACCGGCCAGGTCTCCGAGGAAATTGCGCCTATCGTAGTCAGCGCGCGGGGCGAAAGCGCGTACAGCAGCGCCGCAAGAAAAGGCCAGACGGGCGAAATCTCCCGCCTAATGCCCTCCCTCCTAAGGCCTCTGAACTGCGGAGGAAGAGACGCATAAATCAGCCGGTGGAAGCCCCAAAAGCCCACGCCTAGGACGAGTAACCACCACAAGCGCTGAGCTACCCAATCCGGCAGCGGCGAGGTAAGAAGAAAAAACGGGCCCTGCGGGAAAAGATAACCATAAGCCTGGTTCTGTAACTGGCCGAGCGTAAAGACCTCGGTATAGGCGCTGGTCGCCCCGCGTAGAAAGCCTAGGGGGTTAGCGGTGAGATCGTGCTTGGTATCCGCCGCAACCAAGCCAAAGGGCTGGGTAAATACGAAAACAGCGAGAGCTAAAAGCCCGCCTATGCGCCAGCGGGACTGCGCATTCATTAGTTCCTAGAGCCGTACTCCGGGCCGCCCATTACGGCATCAGAAGCGGAAACTGCACCGTCCGACGGAACTGCATCAGCATTAGAAAACTGCGCGATGCCGATGATGGTGATGACGCCGAGGGCGATGCCCACGACGGTGCTGCCCACGGCGGGGCCGAGGGTGCGCTTGTTGAGGGAGTCCGTCTCGAGTGCCATAAACCCACATCCTAGCAGCTACCTGCTAGAAATTTAGCTATCTTCTTCCTCCGCGTCGTCGTCCAACTCGGGCGGAACAATAAAGACCGGAAGGCCAGCGTTACGCACGATGTGCTCGGCCGTGGAGTTGGTCCACCAGCCGCGGAAGCCACTGAGAGCGCGGGTGCCGGTGACGATGATATCGACGTCGAGTTCTTGCGCGGCGTCGACAATAGCGGAGGCAATCGTGGTCACCGACTCCACCAAGTGGGCGCGGCCGGAAAGGCCCAGGTTTTCTGCAACCTCGACTCCTTGCCTACAAATCCGCAGCGCTTCCTCATAGGCCGGATCATCTTCCACCGCTTCCGGCGCCACCGTGGACTGGTGCATGCCAGTACGGCTGACCGCACGCGCTGCCTGACGGGCCATCGGCTCCCACGCCGTCAAAATCTCGACGTGGCGCGGGCGCAGCAGGCGGGCTGCGTGCTCCATCGCGCGGGCTGCCCGAGTGGAGCCGTCGTAAGCAATTAACATCGTCTCACCGTTACTCATGGATGCCATACTAACCCCCTCCGCGGGCATATCGCTGGGAATCGTGCACACTGGAAGACATGGAACTTTCCCCGTCCCCGATGTTCTCGGCCCGCACTGCGGCTACCGCTGTCCTCACGCTTGGGCTTGGTTTTGGCCTGGCTTCCTGCGATAGCGAGCAGCCGGAAAGTACGCAGGAGCCCGCGGCGTCGAGCTCGGCGCCTGGTGCGGCGTCGGCAAGCGCGGCACCGAGTACAACCCCCAGCGAGGAAGTGCCTGTGCCCGTGGACCGCCGCCAGCTGGCCGCATCGGTGCTCATGCCGCCCGCGGTGAACTACGACGACGCGCTGGCCAAACTGCAGGCCGGCGCCGGCGGAATCTTCATCCCCAGCTGGGCAGACCCGGCGCTGCTCAGCGAGCCAGGACGCGACATTAACGCCCTGCGTGCGGCAGTGGGCCGCGATTTCCAAGTCTCCATTGATTTCGAAGGCGGGCGTGTACAGCGCTTTTCCGAAATCCTCGGCGAGCATCCCGCGCCTGCGCAGATGGCCGCCGAGCATAGCCCAGAAGAGGTCGAGCAGATGGGGGCCGAGATCGGGCGCGTGCTGAAAGAACACGGCATCAACGTGGACTTCGCGCCGGTTCTCGACGTCGATGGTGGCGAACTCGAAGTAGTAGGCGACCGTTCCTTTTCCACCGACCCCAAGCAGGCCGGCGAGTACGGCGCGGCTTTTGCCCGCGGCCTGGAATCGGCGGGAGTAAAGGCTGTGTTCAAGCACTTCCCAGGTCACGGCCGCGCTTCCGGTGACACCCATCTCGGCGAGGCTGTGACTCCGCCGCTGGAGGAGCTTTACGGCCACGAGTTTGTGCCTTTCCAGGAGGCGATCCCGGCGGCTCCTGCGGCGGGACTCATGATGGGGCACCTCGTTGTGCCGGGGCTGGGCGACGGGCAAACCCCCGCCTCCATCAATCCCGCGGCATACCAGCTTGCGCGCGAGCAGCTGCACTATGGCGGGCCTATCTACACCGATGACATCGGCGGCATGGCCTCTATCGCAGACACCATGAACGTCCCGCAGGCGGTGGTGGCTGCGCTGGCTAGCGGCGCGGATATGCCACTGTGGTCCACGGATGCTGAATTCCCCGCGGCTGTCGATGCGGTGGCCGCAGCACTCGATGACGGCACGCTCACCGATGTGCAGCTGCAAGCCTCCGCCCAACGGCTTACGGGTGGAAAATTGCCCGAATAGTAAGAGCTGATCAGGACCTTACTAGGAAAGTTTCAGCTTGAACGATAGTCTTTAAGGCGTGAAAAAGGCAGTAGGAAAGCAAACTGGCAAAGGCTGGCACATCACACTCGGTGTGATTGTCGGCCTTCTCCTCATCGCAGGCATCGCCTATGGGTGGGATGTAGTTGCGAATCAGGGCAAGGTCCCGCGCGCGACGTCGGTTGGCGGCGTCGACATTTCCGGAATGGAGCGCACCGCAGCGGTTGAAAAGCTGGAGCGGGAGCTTGGCGACGTCGAGACCAAGCCTGTCTCGGTCACCTCTGGAGAAAAGTCATCCCAGCTGGTGCCGAATGAATCCGGCTTATTTTTGAACTATCAAAAGGCCGTGGACGGTATCCCTGATGCTTCCTATAATCCGTTTAGCCGCCTGTACAGCTTCGTGAAATCCACCAAGGAAATCCCGGTGACCGTGGACGTTGATGCAGCGGCTTTGGACAGCAATTTGGAACGGGTAAAGAAGGAACTTTCCTTCGAGCCGAAGGACGGCATGCTGGAGCTAAACAACGGCGGTCTGAAGGCAACTAAGCCGGTCCTTGGCCAGACCGTGGATGATGCGGATCTGAAGAAGTCGGTGAAGGAGAACTGGTTGGACCCAGCCGGCGTTGAGGTGGCTCCTGTTGTTGTGGAGCCGGCGATTAACGACGACGCGATTGAAGCAATGCGCACCGGTGACGTCGCGAAGGCTTTGGATAACCCGCTGACCTTGAACGGTGAGAACAATGTCTCCGGCACGCTGCACAAGGATGAGATCGCGCAGTTTGTTTCCATCGAGGCAAAAGACGGCAAGCTGGAACTGAAGGTGGATACCCCGAAGGCGCAGCAGTTGTTTGAAGAGCACATGGATGGCTCGCAGGTGCCAGGCCAGAATGCCAAGATTTCCTTCAGCGGCAGCAAGATGAACGTGACTCCTTCGGTCGATGGCTCGATTATCGACTGGGAGAAGACCATGAAGGATTTCGACAAGCGCGTTAAGGGCGACGAGCGCACCTGGGATGCGGACTACAAGCCGGATCCGGCGGAGTACACCACGGAAATGGCGGAGAAGGCAACCTTCAACGACACTGTTTCTGAGTTTTCTACCGGTGGCTTTTCGGGCGCTTCGGGTGAGAACATCCGCCGCGTGGCGGAGGAAGTAAACGGCGCTGTTGTCAGCCCGGGCGAGACTTTCTCTCTTAACGGCTACACCGGCCCGCGCGGTACTGCGCAGGGCTATGTGGAATCCGGCATCATTATTGATGGCCACTCCGGTACTGCAGTGGGCGGCGGCATCTCGCAGTTCGCCACCACGTTGTACAACGCTGCCTACTTCGCTGGCATGGAAGATGTGGCGCACACGCCGCACTCATACTACATCTCACGCTACCCGGCGGGCCGTGAGGCTACCGTGTACGAGGGTGCTATCGACCTGCAGTTTAAGAACACCACGAACACCCCGGTCCGCATTGAGACCAGCTTCGGTGGCGGCAAGATCACCGTCCGCTTCAAGGGCGTGAAGACCTACAACGTGGAGTCTGTCAACAACGGTCGCTGGGCCACTACCCAGCCAACCCGTATGTCGGTGGGTGAGGATTGCTCGCCGTCGTCAGGCGCGCCGGGCTTTACTACCTCGGATACCCGCATTATTAAGGACCTCTCCGGCCGCGAGATTTCGCGCGAAACCACCACCACGGTCTACGACCCGCAGCCCATCGTCTCCTGCGGTTAGGTCATGGCTCGGCCGATGCACACCGCGGTGAAGGACCCGGCGGACGTCGATCAGCTGGCCCAGCACCCGATTGCCTTTCGCCGCGTGGCCGGCCTTTTCGCAGCCCACCGCGGCACGCTGCTTGTGGTGGTAGCGCTCATCATCGCGACCTCTGGGCTGACGGTGGTGCAGCCTTTCTTGGTGCGCCGCACCGTGGATGAGGCCATTCCCAACCACGACACCGCACTGCTTCTGTGGTTGGTTGGCGGCATGCTGGCCATCACCGTGGTCTCCCAAGCCATTGGCGTTATCCAGTCCTTTTTATCCGCGCGGGTGGGGCACACCATCATGCACGAGCTGCGCACGCAGGTCTTTGCCAACCTGCAGCGCCAATCGCTGCAGTTCTTCACCAATAACCGCGGCGGCGAAATCCAGTCCCGCCTGACCAATGACATCGCGGCGATGCGCGGCATGGTGACCACAACCGCGACATCCGTGGCCAGCAACCTCACCATGACTGTGGCTACGTTGGTGGCGATGGTGGCGCTTTCGCCTACCCTCTCGCTTTTGTCCCTGGTGGTACTGCCGCCTGCAGTGTGGCTGACCCGCCGCGCCGCCGTTCTGCGCCGCAGCCTCATGGAGAAAAACAGCCGCGCGCAGGCGACGCTGCAGCAGACCATTTCGGAGAACCTGTCCGTGTCCGGCATGCGCCTGGCGGCCACGCTGGGTGCGCAGGAGCGCGTCTATGACGGCTTTGAGAAAACCTCCCGCTCCCTCATCCGTTTGGAGCTGGAATCGCAGTTGGCCGGGCGCTGGCGCATGGCGCTGACGCAAATCATCTTCGGCGTGATGCCGGCCCTGATTTACCTGGCGGCCGGCTTGCGCCCGGGCATTACGATTGGCACGCTCATCGCCTTTTCCACCCTGCAGACCCAGATCTTCCGTCCCATTACCGGCCTGCTCAACGTGGGCGCGCAGTGGGTGGCGTCGATGGCGCTGTTTAGCCGCATCTTCGAGTACCTGGACCTGGAGCCCGAACTCACCGAGGCCACCCAGCCCGCCCAGCTTGCCGACGCCTCCCTCACCCTCCAGCACGTCTCCTACCGCTACCCCGGCACCGACACCGACGCGCTTTCCGACGTCTCCCTTTCCATCCCCGCCCACACCACCACCGCGCTAGTGGGGCATACCGGGTCCGGCAAGTCCACGGTGGCCGCACTGTTGGCGCGCTTAGCCGACCCCACCGAAGGCACCGTGCACCTGGGCGGGGTCGACCTGCGCGATATTCCACCTGAGCAGCGCGCGGAGGTCGTTGGCGTGGTCTCCCAGGAGACCTACCTGATTCACGGCACGGTGCGGGAGAACCTCCTCTTCGCGCAGCCGAATGCGAGTGAGGAACAGATGTGGGCGGCGCTTAACGCCGCGCGCGTGGACGAGGTCATCGCCGCGCTGCCGGAAGGTCTGGACACAGTGGTGGGCTCGCGCGGCTACCGCTTCTCCGGCGGTGAGCAGCAGCGCCTTTCGCTTGCCCGCACGTTGCTGCGCCAACCACGGGTGCTCATCTTGGATGAGGCCACCTCCGCCCTCGACAACGAGACGGAGCGCGCCATCCAGGAGGCAGTGCTTGGCGCGAATGCTACCCGCTTGGTCATCGCCCACCGCCTGTCCACTATCCGCGATGCCGACCAGATCATCGTCCTCGACGCTGGCCGCGTGGTCGAGCGCGGCACCCACGCCGAGCTGCTTGCGTGCGGCGGTGCCTATGCGGCGCTTCTTCGTGCTGTCGACGAGGCTCAGAGTACGTAGAGAGCTCTTGTCAGGAATCTTAACGCTATTAACTCTTTGGTACGTGGGCTGTTGAAGGCTGAGAATCTAAATGAGTTCAGGGTACCTTGAGCGCTCTTGGTGACGCTTCCTTTTATGGGTCATCAAAGGGGATGTTCTACCTGGTGGTATTGGCAGCATATATGGTTCGTTTCGTCGTCGTTGGAAGGTGCTCTCTGGGAAGCTACTCTCCTGCGTGAAGCTTGCATTCTATGTAACGGGTGTAAAATCGAGCAGGCTTACCCCCTTAAAGGGGCAATGTGTTCAATTTCACACGAAACTAGATGACGTCTCGAAAGCATTAGTTGAACTGCAGAAGGAGTCTTCACGTTTGGGTGGACCGTGCGGATTCTTGAGAAGTTTAGCCGGTTTTGCGGGGGAGGAGCTTTAGTCGGGGACTTTGCCCAACACGCTGGGATAGCATCTAGTTATGTAATCCACAGGCTATCGTTAGTTAAGGTTGGCGCCTGCGTAGACGTTTCCACCTGAAAACTACTCTCGGCAGGTGAAAGATTCTTAGCAACGAGTCAGGTCATGGTGCGTGAACCGTGGGGAATGGATTGCACACAGCCAATGGGGCGCGGTGCCTCATTTCAGAACTCGTGTAAAGGACCAATTTCCGTGAACAAGATCTCTCGTACCGCTCGTTCGGTTACCTTCGCTGCCGTCGTTGGCCTCTCTATGGGTATCTCCGCTCCGGGGGCCCTGGCGCAAGACGGTACTGCTGTTGAGCAGCCTGCCGGTGAGCAGGGTGCTGTAAACAAGGCAAACATCAATTTCTCCAAGAAGGGCTCGATCACCCTCTACAAGAAGAAGGGCGCCGAGACCACTAATCCGGCCACTGGTAAGGAAATGACGGGCGTCCCGGGTGAGGCTCTGTCTGGCGTGACCTACAAGATCACCAAGCTCGATTACGATCTGCAGAACGGTGATTGGGCAACGTTCCCGAAGTCGGCTGCTGACGTCAAGGACGAAAATAAGACTACGGATACCAAAGAAGCAAAGACCGACGATGACGGCAAGGCAGCTTTCACTGACCTGCCATTGGGCATCTACTTGGTAGAGGAAACTAACGCTCCGGCCGGCATCGTTGCTGGTGCCCCGTTTATCGTGTCGGTGCCGATGGTCAACAAGTCTTCCGATTCGTGGAACTACGACGTCATCGCATACCCGAAGAACACGGAAACCAAGACCGAGAAGACTGTCCAGGATGCTGGCAAGAACATCCAGGACGAGTACCGGTACACCATCAATGCGGATGCCCCGACCTGGGCTGAGGGGAAGAAGCTGACTGCCTTCCGCTTTGAGGATCAGCTGGACAAGCGCCTGGACTTCCAAGCGGTCACTGAGGTTAAGGCTGGTGATACGGTTCTCACTGCGGGTGACTACACGGTCAATGACCCGAAGGCCAACGGCAACAAGCTTGTCGTAACCCTTACCGAGCAGGGCCTTGCCAAGGTCAAGTCCGGTGCCAAGATGTCCCTGACCTTCGAGGTTAAGCGCAAGGCGGTTGGCGACACCACTGAGCTGAAGAACCAGGCTGATGTCATCTTCAATAGCCCGAACACCGGCAAGGAAGTCAAGAACCAGACCAACGAGGTCGTGACCTATCACGGCAAGCTCAAGGTTGTTAAGAAGGACGGCAAGGAAGCCGACAAGGTCCTGGAAGGCGCTGTGTTTGAGCTCTATCAGTGCACCTCGGCCTCCGAGCTGGGTTCCAAGATCAAGATTGGTAACGCAGAGAATTGGACCACCGGCGCTGACGGTACCTTCACCATCGATGGCCTGCACGTCACCGACTTCGAGGACAACAAGGAAGCACCGGCTACCAAGAAGTTCTGCCTGAAGGAGACCAAGGCTCCGGCCGGCTACGCGCTGCCGGAGAAAGACGTTACTGAGATTGACTTCACCCGCGACAAGATCGCGGAGATTGGTGAACTGAACGGTGACGACAAGATTACCCTCGTGTCCGAGATCGACAACATTAAGCAGGACACCCCGAACCTGCCGATGACCGGTGGCGCCGGTGTGGGCATCCTGGCTGCTATTGGCGCAGCGATTGTTGCTGCTGGTGCTTGGTTCGCTCGTCGTACCGCGCGCAACTAATAGCCGGGCATAGTTCCGGTGGCGCAGACTGTCCATGATGGTCTGCGCTGCGGGTCGGGTAATCAAAATATGGTGCTCGACCCAGTGAGGGGACTGGGCTAGGTATAGACTTCAGTCCCCTTCATTCTCTTTCGTTGTAATCCCGGTCGCGCTGCGCTAGCGCGTGGGACATTCTTTTGGGTGGTGCGGGTCGTTGACTACGGTGGTAGGCCAAAATGCAGGCCGACGGCACAGGCGCCGTGGAGGCCTAGTCCTTCCGGCGGTAGTCGTTGTCGTCGGGTTGTTGGTGATGCTGTACCCAGTGGTCTCGACCGCATGGAACAATTGGAATGCCTCAAGGGTGGCGCAGGAATATGCGCGACTGGATAAAGAGACACCGGCGCAGGTTCAGGATTCGGTTTGGGATGCTGCGCATGCATACAACGAGGAGCATACGTCGGGTCCGATTCTGGATCCGTGGCTGAACCGTATCGGGGTAGACAATCCCGACTATGAGGCTTATTTGAAGCAGTTGGGTGAGACCGAAGCGATGGCCCGCCTCGTGTTCCCGGAGGTAGACGTTGATCTTCCGGTATTTCATGGCACCGCAGATAAGACACTGCAGCGTGGACTGGGACATTTATATGGTTCTGATTTGCCGGTAGGCGGATCAGGAACCCACTCCGTCATTACGGGGCATACGGGTCTGGCAAATTCGACGATGTTTGATCACCTCGACTCTGCCACCGAGGGAGACGTGTTCTACATCCAGGTTGCTGGCCACAAATTGAAGTACGTCGTCGACAGCATTCAAGTGGTTCTGCCGAGTGAGGTTGATGGTCTACGGCCAGTCGCCGATCAGGATTACGTCACGCTGATTACCTGCACCCCGTACGGGATCAACACACATCGCTTGTTGGTACGTGGCCATCAGGTTCCTATGGAGCCGGGGGAGGAGTCGGTATTTGAAGGCTCCCACGGCCCGGGTTGGCAATGGTGGATGTACGCACTGTTGGCTGCGGTGATTGTCATTGGTTGCTGGCTGGTGTGGTGGCTGCGACGGCAGAAGGCGGCCGGAGCGCAAGAAATTATTGGTGAGGAAAGTAGCGTGCGGGAGTAAGGCGATGAAGAGGTTGACAAATACTTGGTCGGCCCGAATGGTTGCCGTCGGAGTAGCGTGTGCAATTGCGTTCGCTGGGCCGGGCATGGTTGCTGCGGGTGCGGTACAGGTTGCCGGGCAGCAGTCCACTGGTGCGGAACGCACTTCGGCTACGGATACAGTGACAATCCGGCTGACACAAGGCAATCCCAACGACGATGGCCAGGCGCCCTCGGGAAAAATCCAAGGTGTCACAATTCATCTGGACCGGCTTGCCGGTTTGGACCCGACCAACGCTGACGACGCAGCCCGCGTACGGAACGCGAATCTCGACGAGGTTCGTGATTGGCGCACCGATGTGCACGTGGATCTGGTCACCAATGCCAATGGCGAGGTGACGTTTGATGGTCTAGCTCATGGCTTCTATGTGGTGACGTCTACAGCGCCGGATGATTCCTACCGAGAGATAAACCCGTTTGTGGTGGCGGTTCCATTCCACACGGTGGTAGATAACCCGAAACCAGTACCAGGAGTAATCGTGGCTAAGACCCACAAACCGGGTGAAACGCCGACGCCACCCACGTCGTCATCTGCTCCGAGCGCTCCGCCGTCACGCCCGGATACCCCGCAAACACCTCCGAACTATCCACCGACTAAACCAGGGAAGCCACCTCACCAACCCGAGACAACGCCGCCGGGTACTCCAAGTGCCGGTAAGACCTCAACCCCAGTAACGCCGTCGGGCAATGGTGGCTCATTGGCGATGACCGGTGCACAGGTAATCGGTGTAGTAGCCGCAGCGTTGGCATTGATTGCCACTGGTTTCGTGATGATTGCCTTTAGCCGTAGGAAGAATTCAGAAAGCGAGGGACGGTAATGTCCTGGACAGATTCTCATCTGGTCGAGCCGGTAGCGTATCGCTGGCGCGTCGTAGGGGCGTTCGCTGCAGTGCTGGCCCTAGTTTTTAGCGTCGCTGCGCCGGCTGCTCTTCCAGGTTTCATTGGCGCTGTCGCCGAGGCACAAACCACAGCGTTGCGTGTCGAGCTTGATTCCGCAGACCAACTGAGCCTGACTGTTGGCGACTCCGCAACATTTGAAGGCCACTTTGTTGACGCCGGAACCGTGGAGGAGTTGGAATTCACTGTTGAGACTGCAGGACTGGAGTTCGACGGCTCGGCCTACACACTGACTATCGACGGCGAAGTGATCCCCGTCCGCGAAGGAGACAACCTCGTTGTAAAATCAACCAGTTCTTCAGTGACTTTCCGAATCGCTGGCCTTTCTACTGACGTGCCAGCAGGGGCAGCTTTCTCACTGAAGATCCCAGCGGTCGCAGAGGAATCCGAACTGAGCGGGATGTCCGTCGACGTGCGTGGAGTAGCCGAGGAGACTACCAGCACGTCATCACCTGAATCCAGCGAAGCCTTAGAAGCCCCTTCGGAGGTGACTGAGCCGCTTGATATTGCTGACGTTGACGCGGCCCCAGCCCGTCTGATGGCGGCGCCGAACATTACCCCGTACGCTGCAGGCGACCGCACCATCACGATGGTAAACGATGGATACGTGCTTAAGGGAAGCCGATATATCCCGAACTTTAAGATTCCGTCCGGTGAGCTTTTTGGCGGCCAGCTGTCCATTCCGCAAGGCACGGTGGTTACCCTCAAATCCAGCGTTAACAGTTATTTATCGACTAACCCTGATGACCTGACGATCTATTACACCGGTGCCAACGGAGGTTGGTATGAGGCGAAGGTGACCTACAAAAGGATTAGCGCCAAGGAATACCAAGTCATCCTGCCGCAGATTACTATTGGTGGCACCGCACAGATTCAGTTTAAGGGTGTTCACCGCGGGCCAGACAATACAGTGTTTACAGCTTCCTTCACTGTTCCTGCGAAAGAAGAGTGCCAAGATCCGGTTACAAGCAGGCAGCCAAAGCGCGAGCTCACCCCAGCTGAATTTGCTGACGGTAGCCCTGTCTACGTTGTGACCAGTGAGCCTGCAGGCCGGACCCGCGATACCTCTGTCCTGCGCCGGCAGATCGACCAGGGCCGCGATTACCGGCAAGTAGGCGAGAAGACCCCATGGGTTTATAACTCTCTAGCATTCAATTCGAGCGACAACTGGCTCTACGCGGTGAGCCAGATTCGCGGCGAAAATGGTGATCCTTGCTACCCAGCAGGACATCTCCTGCAGATTAATCCGGCGACCGGTGTGGTACATAACCTTGGGCCTATCCTTACGTCCGGAAGCACCGGTACCCCTTTCGAAACGAGCAGCGACCGGGATCTGCTTAACGCGGGCGTGTATACCAGCGAGGGTTTCTTCGTGGCTAACACGTCTAACTCTGGTACTCGGCGCCTTTATAGAATCGATGTCGATAATGTCACTGCTAAACGCGTGTTCGGAAACCAGCAGTCTTTTTCGGAGGACTGGGCGGTGCTCCCGCAAGCCCAGAAGTACATGTGGGGCTTCCAGAGTAGAGGTAAGGCCGGCGACAAGCTGATTCTTGAACGCATCGATACTCAGACCGGGGCAGTCAAGACCTGGGATCTCACGGGAATCAAGACTTTGGACGGGCGCACTATCTCCAACCCCTCCTCCTCGTGGGGCAAGGCATGGACCTATTCCAATGGAAACCTAGGGTTTGGATCGGGTAGTTCGAATGCGAATCAGCTGGGTTTTGAGCTAAAAATCAGTAACCCGGACTCCGAAAGTCCGACGTTCGAGTTGGTCAACATAATGAACAACCTGCCTGCTTCATTTAACACGGATGCTGCTTCCGATCTGGTGCCGCCGCCGCCAGCGCTGCAATCCAACATTGCAGTGAAGAAGCAACGCTCCGAGACCAAGGTGGTAAACGGCGAGGTCCGTACTTTCTGGACCATTTCGGTGGAAAACACCTCAGCTAACGCCAGCTCGGGAGGCACGTTCTGGGAGTACCTACCAACGGATACTCACTATGGGGTGAATGCTTCCGGTCCCACTGCTAAGTTCGAAGGCTTTGGGCCTGGATCCACACTCGTCAACGGGCGTAATCCAGGGCCTAACGAGATTGGCCCGGGGGCCGGTATTTATGCAGGCATGACTGTCCCGTCCGGAGCGGACGGTGAGTCCCGATACATGATGGGCTATGTTGGTACACTTCCAGGACACGCGAAGGTAGAGTATGTCGTCTCTGCGCCGGCGCGAACGGATAAAAACGGCAACCTCAAGACGGTGTGTAGCCCGAACAAAGTGGCTTTCCAAGCCACTGATGGTGAGGCCGGTAGCGACAACGTTGCTACTGAAGCCTGCTTCAGCAAGGTTGCTGTCGACAGTGCACCGCAACCTGTTCCTGGTGCGGCGAATGAATATACCGCGAAGTACAACGTCGTAGTAGCCGCCCCGGATGCTCCCGGCTTCGACACCAATGAGGTGATCTACGGAAAGCTGACGGATACCCCGAAGTTCGTTGGTGCCGCCACGGTTACTGGGGCCACTGTGGTCTTCAAGGACGAGTTCAACAAGACCAGCCAGCCGCAGTCGTACCAGGGGGCCGGTCCGTATGAACTCAACAAGAACGACACTCCAAAGATCATTAAGCCCAAGGGCGTCAATGGAAGCTCCGGGCAGCACGTCTACGAGGTGACGGTGCGCTTCAAGCTGGATCGAACCAAATTGAATAGCACATCCGTCCCTGCCGGGTACCCGAGTCAGCCTGCCGGTAACTCCCGCTGCTACACCAAGGGTGGCCTACATGAACCCAACTTTGGCCTCATGAACGAGGCAGAGATGGGTGGTTGGAAAGACACCTCTTGTATCCCGCTGGAGAGCAAACAGATGGATGTCCTGCTTGAGAAGGTTAGCTATGATCCAGCCGCGCCGGACAAGATCCAAACCGACGGGTTGCTCGGTGGCGCGCAGTTCACCGTCCACCGCGGTGACGCTGATGGAAACCTGAAGCTAAACCCAGATGGCAGCGTCAACACTGATGCTAACCCCGTGGTGAAGCAGTCCACGACCACCACCACAGGCCGCGTCAAGCTCGAAGGCTTGGACGCCCCTGGCGTGTACTACCTCATCGAGACTAAGGCGCCGAACGGCTATAACCTACTGCCCACGCCGATCAAGTTCTCCACGGAATGGGATCAGAACGGCAATGCAGTCATCAAGGTTCTCTCCGGAGGCACAGCGATCACCAGTAATAGGTGCGCTGAGTCCGACACTGCTGCCAATTGCGTAAAGAAGGTCGGCATCCTTCAGGTCGCCGACATCACCAAGGGTGCACTGCCCAAGACCGGTGGTGAGGGCGTAGGCCTGTGGGCGCTCGCTGGTGGCGCGATTGTCGCGGCAGGGTGCCTCGCTTTGCGACGCCGCTGGGTATAGAACCACCGCTTGCGGCTACTTTTAGAAAAGGCCCGCTCTTCCAGGGAAGGGCGGGCCTTATTGCATGTTCATTGGCGGTTAGGAGTCTTGCGGGTCGTCGTCAAGCGCGGTGTCCTTGGCGTTGCTGACATATTTGCGCCACCAGTAGATGAGCAGAAGCACGATGATGGCAGCGGCAGCCAGGATGGCCCACATCCACCACTGCCAGTGAACACCCGAGCTGTTGAATGCGGCCTCGTCTTCCGGATCCATCGGCACTCGGTGGCCGGTGACGAGCAAGCGGTGGGTATTTACGCCGTAGGGAGTGCAGGTAATGAGCGTAACGAGGTCCTGGCCAGGCTCACGGTGAAGCGAGCTGGTGTCTGCGGGCTCGACGACGCGAATATCGTGCACCTCGTACTTGAGCTTCTCGCCGCCGGCGGCGATATAGAAAGCATCACCCTTCTTGACCTTGGTCAGGTTGTCCCACAGCGTGGCGTTTTGTAGGCCCGTGTGAGCGGAAAGTGCTGCGTGCCGGCCCTCACCATCACCTACGCCGCCGACAGGTAAGTCCGTGCCATAGAGGTGGCCAGCGCCGCGAGAAAGTGCCTTTTCTGAGGTGCCGTGATAAATGGGCAGATCGGAATTGATGGAGGGGATAACAATGCGGCCCATGGCATCGGTCTCCGACAATACAGACAGGTATTGGCGGTAGCGCTGGTATTCGGGAGAGTCTTCGTCATCGGTGGTGGTCCAAGCGTCTTCCACACTGATGTGGCCCAGCTGGGCATTGTAGGCCTGTGCCTCGTCCCACGCGGTGTGCAGTACCTCAGGCGGGGCTTGCTTCTCCAGTTTGGCGTATTCCTCCGCGGCGCGGGATTGGGTGTGGTTGTTCCACTGCGTGGCCACGACGGGGTAGAGCAAGACACCGAGACCGACGAGGATCAGAATTAACGCAATGATGGCGTTGGGGTTGACGACGCCCTTCTTCTTGGGTGCGTCGCTGATTTCCGCTGGTTCGTGCTTGCCCATTGTGTCCTGCCTGTGTGGGGGTCTGTTGCCGCGCGTCCTAGGGGTTGACGTGGGGTACATAACGTGAGTGTTAGAACCTCAGACTAGATCGGAGAGAATCCGAAACTGTGCCTAGTCGCCGATAACGAAGCACAGGGCTTCATACCGATTTAGAGTGGCCTCATCGATGGCTAAGTTTTGATCAACCGCGCACAGTTCGCGGAGTTCATCGATTGTGCGGGGCGCAAGCTCTTGGAGTAGATGCTCACACTCAGCGCGAAGATCCGCTGTGGTTTTGGGCGTGAAGATAGGGGCTGTCATGGTCCATCCTGTAAGTATGAAATTAGTCCATGAACTGGGAAAATAAGTGGAGCCGACGACGGGAATCGAACCCGCGCCAGCAGCTTGGGAAGCTGCAGTTCTACCATTAAACTACGTCGGCGCAATGCATCTTGTGCATCGTCGTAAAGCTTAGCACCGCCGCCGCCTAAGGCCATAAAAGGCCCAGTGGGGAGGTAGACTATCAACCGTGCTTCTTTCTGATCGTGATATCCGTGCCGCCATTTCCGCTGATGCTCCCGAGCGTTTGAGCATCGACCCTTTCGACGCCGAGATGGTCCAGCCTTCCTCCATCGATGTGCGCTTGGACAAGTTCTTCCGCGTGTTTAATAACTCGCGCTATACGCATATTGACCCCAAGCAGGAGATGCCGGACCTCACCAGTGAGGTGGAGGTGGCCGAGGGTGATGCCTTCGTCCTACACCCCGGCGAGTTCGTGCTGGGCGCCACGCTGGAAAAGTTCACCTTGCCGGCCAAC
This sequence comes from Corynebacterium simulans, assembly GCF_001586215.1. Taxonomy (NCBI): domain Bacteria; kingdom Bacillati; phylum Actinomycetota; class Actinomycetes; order Mycobacteriales; family Corynebacteriaceae; genus Corynebacterium; species Corynebacterium simulans. The sequence continues at coordinate 1,720,017 of NZ_CP014634.1, forward strand.
CTGGCAGGCCGCTTGGAGGGCAAGTCCTCCCTGGGTCGCCTAGGCTTGCTGACGCACTCCACGGCAGGCTTCATCGATCCGGGCTTCTCCGGACATATCACACTCGAGCTGTCCAACACCGCTAACCTGCCCATTTCGCTGTGGCCCGGGATGAAGGTGGGCCAGTTGGCTATCTTTAAGATGTCTTCGCCGGCGGAGGCTCCGTATGGTTCCGGCGCGCTGGGCTCGAAGTACCAGGGCCAGCGTGGACCGACGCCGTCGAAGTCCTATCTGAACTTCCGTTAAACTTTTCGTTCTCGCCGCGCGCTTCAGGTCAACCGCGCCTAAAATTCCCGGTTATGCGTATGACTGTGATTGGTACCGGCTACCTAGGTGCGACTCACGCCGCCTGTATGGCGGAGCTCGGCCACGAGGTACTCGGTGTAGATGTTGATGAAAGCAAGATTGAAGCTCTCAAGAACGGCCGCGTGCCGTTCTACGAGCCCGGCCTGCCGGAGGTACTCGAGCGCAACATCGAGGCCGGCCGCCTAGATTTTTCCACCAGCTATGACGACGCCGCGGAGTTCGCCAACGTGCACTTCCTCGGCGTTGGCACCCCGCAGGCCCACGGCTCCTACGCCGCGGATCTCACCTACGTGAAGTCTGTCATCACGGAGCTCGTACCGCGCCTCAAAGGCGAGCACGTCATCTTTGGTAAGTCCACCGTTCCCGTGGGAACTGCGGCGGAGCTGCAGGAGATGGCGAATGAGTTGGCCCAGGAGGGCAGCCACGTGGAAATCGCGTGGAACCCAGAGTTTCTGCGCGAGGGCTATGCAGTAAAGGACACCATCACTCCAGACCGCATCGTTTTGGGCGTGCGGGGCGGGCAGTCCCGCGGCGAGGCTGTAGCCCGTGAAGTCTATGCCAAGCCGTTGGCGCAGGATACGCCGTTTATTGTGACTGACCTGCAGACTGCCGAGCTGGTCAAGGTCTCTGCGAATGCGTTTCTGGCCACCAAGATTTCCTTCATCAACGCCGTGTCTGAAATCTGCGAGATTGCGGGCGCGGACGTCGTAAAGCTTGCCGATGCTATCGGTTACGACGAGCGCATCGGCCGTAAGTTCTTGGGCGCGGGTCTGGGCTTCGGCGGTGGCTGCCTGCCGAAGGATATTCGTGCGTTCATGGCACGTGCCGGCGAGTTGGGCGCGGACCAAGCGCTGACCTTCCTGCGTGAGGTCGATGCCATCAACATGCGTCGCCGTGACCGCACCGTGGACATGGCTAAAGAGGCCTTCCAAGGTTCGCTGTTAGGCCACCGCGTGACAGTTCTGGGATGCGCTTTCAAACCGAACTCTGACGACGTTCGCGATTCGCCAGCGTTGTCCGTGGCGGGCTCTTTGTCCTTGGCTGGCGCTGCGGTTACCGTCTATGACCCAGAGGGCATGGATAACGCCCGCAAGGTATTTCCTACGTTGAACTACGCCGCTGACTGTGAGGAAGCTCTGCGCGAGAGCGAGCTGGTTATTCTCGCCACCGAATGGCAAGAATTCCGCCAACTGGACCCTGCCGAGGTGGCGGAGCTGGTCACCAACAAGCACATCATCGACGGCCGCAACGTCCTAGACGTTGAGGCGTGGAAGCAGGCCGGCTGGACCATCGAGGCGCTGGGCCGCAGCCTCTAGCGAACGGACAGGGCGCTATTAGTAGCGTCAGGTTCGGGACCCGCCTCACGCTGCGGGATGGTCAGCGCTGCGATGAGAGTGGTGATGGGCACTGCTAGGGTCAGTGCCATTGCACCCACGGCGGAGCGCAGGAGCTCGGTGGCTACGAGGTCGCTGGAAAGAATCTGGCCCGCCGGGCGCTGAGCTGCTGTAATCAGCATGAGCAGCGGCACTGACGCGCCGGTATATGTGAGGACGATGGTGTAGACCATGGAAGCGATATGGTCGCGGCCGACCTTCATGGCGGACTTGAACAGCTCCGCAGGGCCTGCTTCGGGGTTGAGCTCATTGAGCTCGCGGACGGTGGAGGCCTGCGCGATGGAGATATCGTTGAGGCTGCCCAGCGCGCCGATGATGAAGCCGCAGAGCAGGACACCCACGATGGAAACTCCGGGCATGTAGAGCAGGATCTTGAGGTTGTCTTCGGAGCTAAGCCCCTGCAGGCTCGTTGAGTTGATAGTGGAGCTGGCCAGGAAAGCCGCCAGCAGCAGGGCGATGAGTGCACCGCCCAAAGCAGAGGCGGACTTCCAGTTGAACCCGTGCACGAGTGGTACAACGATGAAGATGATGGCGGCGCTGGTTACCAATGCCAGGCCCAGCGGGCTGCTTCCCTCTACGAGCGCGGGAAGCAAGTAGAAGAATACGATTGCCAGCGAAATTGCCAGGCCAATGAGCGAGCGTAAGCCGTGCCATGCCGCAAAAGCAATGATGACGATAGCGGCGATGATGGCCCAGAGGACGAGGTTGCCGCTGCGTTGATAATCAGCAAAGGCATAGTCTACGTCCCCGTTGGGGCCGGTGGCCTCGGAGAGCAGGATCTTGTCGCCTTCGTGCAAGTCTGGGTCGCCTGCGACACCAAAGTGCACCAGCTGGGTCATCTTGCCTGCGTTGTCCCCGGAGGTGATATCGATGAGGGAGCGGGTGCAATCGCCGCCCGGCTCAGCGGGTATGAGGGGCGCTTTGTCGAAGGCCTTGCCGGTCTGATCCGACTGGCAGATGGCGTGGTCGACAGTCTTGACCGTGCCCTCGGCCTGCGGATGGTTCAGAGCGTAGGTCTGCGAGAACTCTGCGCTCGTGTGCTCTACCGAGGAAGTGGTAGGGCGCAGGATAATAGTGCCGATGATGGTCGCAAGGACGGCCAGCGCAAGCCCGATGAGCAGCGCAAGACGCCACGGGTTGTGGTTCGTCGATAAAGAAAGGCGGCCTCCACTAGGAAAGGAGACCACCGGCTTGGAAGCCGTCGTATGTTTGCCCATGCAGCTTATTGTGAACGATTGTCAGTTCAAATGGCAACTGCACACAAAAATTGCAAACAAATACGAGGCCTTTCACTTAGAAAGGCGGCTTGAGCTACTGGCGGTAGCTGGCCAGGAAGTTGCCGAGGCGCTCGATAGCGTTTTCCAGCTGGGAAGCCCACGGCAGGGTAACCACGCGGAAGTGGTCCGGGTTTGGCCAGTTAAAACCAGTGCCCTGGACCATCAGGATCTTCTCCGAGCGCAGGATATCCAGCATCAACTTGGAATCGTCGTGAATCTCGTAGACATTCGGGTCAAGGCGCGGGAAGCAGTACAAAGCACCCATCGGCTTGGTGACGGAAACGCCCGGGATCTCGTTGAGCTTCTCGTAGGCCACGTTGCGCTGCTTGAGCAGGCGACCGCCCTCGCCCGTGAGCCCGTAGATGGACTGTCGTCCGCCGAGGGCTACCTGGATTGCGTGCTGCGCCGGAACGTTTGGGCACAGGCGGGTGCCCGCCAGTAGGTCGAGCCCCTCGATGAAACCACGCGCGTGGCTCTTCGGGCCGGTCAGCACCATCCAACCAGCGCGGTAGCCCGCCACACGATAAGCCTTGGACAGGCCGTTGAAGGTAATCGTCAGCAGATCCGGAGCGAGGGACGCGATCGAGATGTGCTTCGCGCCGTCGTAAAGAATGCGATCGTAAATCTCATCCGCCAAAATTAGCAGGTTGTACTCACGCGCTACGTCTACAATGCGCTGCAGAACCTCACGGGAGTAGACGGCGCCCGTTGGGTTATTCGGGTTGATGACCACGATGGCCTTAGTCTTTTCCGTGACCTTCACACGGATATCCTCGATCGAAGGATTCCAATCATCCTCCTCATCACACAGGTAGTGCACCGGCGTACCGCCCGCTAGGGAGGTGGCGGCAGTCCACAAAGGGTAATCGGGAGCTGGGATGAGTACCTCGTCGCCGTCGTTAAGCAGCGCCTGCGTGGTCATGGTGATGAGCTCAGAAACACCATTGCCCAAGTAGACATCGTTGACGTCGAAGTGCGGGAAATCCTCCAGCTCGTAGCGGGTGACAATCGCGCGGCGTGCCGGAATGATTCCCTTCGACGTGGAATAGCCCTGGGAAGTCGGCAGCGCTGCGATCATGTCGCGCATGATGACGTCCGGGGCATCGAAACCGAATACGGCAGGATTGCCGGTGTTCAGCTTGAGGATGCTGTGGCCGTCTAGCTCCATGCGCTCCGCCTCCGCAGAGACCTCACCACGGATGTCATACGCGACGCCTTGAAGCTTGGTGGATTGGTCAAAAATGCGGTTGTTCGGTGTAGTCATGGAAAATATTCTGCCACTTACAGGCTATTAAGGTCTCAACTAGACTACTTTTTGTTCCATTGCTCAAGCTTGCGCTTGGCCAGATTCATGGCCTCGCTGGTCAGCTCACCTGCTTGGCGGCGCCTCTCCGCCCACTGCGCTTGCTCCAAAGCCTTCTGCTGGGCGCGCTCTTGGGCCGTTAGTTGCAAAAACTCGCGGCGGTGCTGGCGCTCAATCTTGCGCGGGGAGGGCTGGTGCCAGGACTCTGGGCCGATTTTGGCGACGTAGAGCATAATCCACAGCGCTGGGATGAGGAACAGTGCGCCCACGCCGCTGAGGAGAGCAATCGTGCCGGCGGTTTCGGAAACGACGAAGCAGGTGGTGGCGGCGAAGGTTAAGGCCATCGAGCCAATCAGCGCGGTGGCCAGGCGCGGCTTTTTGCTGGACTGATAGGCACGCTTGACCTCGCCACGGGAATAGACCTTGATTTCGGTGGAAGATACGGCTGGAATATCGGCAAACAGCGGCACGAGTTCGCGGCGCGTGTTCGCGCGCATGACGTCGTCGGAGCGCTCCTCGAATTCTTTCATGCTGAGCCTGCCCTCGCCGACGGCGCGGGCGAGATCGTTGATGGCGTCGGTCTTCTCTGCGTCGGAAAGCCGCATTGAAGAGGAAGGATCGAAGGGCGAGGAACCGTAGCTGTGAGTCACAAATTCTACTATAGGAAAACTATTTGCCTTTGTGGTCAGCTGTTAGTGATCAGCTTTCTTCTGCTTCGATTCCGGCTGAGGTTTAGGCTCTGCGGGTTCGTTTTCTTGCTTGCCTTTGACCAAGCTAGATAAGAGCGGGAAGAGCGCTACAGTCAGCGCGCCACCGGCAACAAAGATAGAGGCGGTTTCGGTATCGACGATTTTGGAGCTGACCGCGATGGTCATGACAGCGACGATGATCGGAAGACCCGTGGCGGCGTAAAGGGCGACCTGCAGGCGCTCGCGGGTGGTTTCGATATCGGAGCCGGTGTGGTGGATGTTCTCACGCAGGAATACCGGCAGGCCGCGGGTGACCAGAATCAGCGCGGGGATGCCGATGACCTTGAGAGGGCTATTGGCGATGACGTGCCAATCGATGGCCATGCCGGAGACCACAAAGAAGACGGGGATCAGCATGGAATAGCAGACCACATCGAGGCGGGTTTCGAGGCGCTTGTGGAACTCGTCCGGAATGATCCGGTTGAGGATGATGCCTGCGGCGAAGGCACCGAGGACGATGTCGAGCTCGAAGACCGAGGTCACGGCCATGAGGATGGCCAGGATCAGGATGATGAGGCGGAGGATGGTTTGGTTTGTGGAACCTGCGCCGGAAAGGAACGCCGTCTTGAGCCACGGCACTGCGACGATGAGCGCGCGCGGCATGACCGCAACGACGACCGCGATGATGATGAAGGCCAGCAGAATTAGCATCGTGGTCAAGGTGGAGCGGGTACCGAGCAGCAGAGCCATGGCGGTAATCGGTGCGACCTCGCCGATGGCGCCGTGGATGACGACGGAATTGCCCACCTTGGTGCCGAGGAGCTTGTCCTGCTTGAGCATTGGGGTGATGGTGCCCAAGGCCGTGGAGGTAAGCGCGATGGCCATGACGATGGCACTCGGAATGTCATCGAGCAGGAAATAAGCACCCACGAGACATGCCACCATGCAGATAAACCAGGTGGAAAAGCCGGTGACGGCTTGTTTAGATTTCAGCGTCGCAAGATCGATTTCGAATCCCGCGAGGAGGAACAAAGCGCCGACGCCCAGCTCTTTGAGCATGCCGATACCAGGGTCCTCGTGTGCGAGGTCTAATACAGACGGTCCCAGGATCATGCCGAACAAGATAAGCAGTGCCACGGCGGGCATCTTGTTTTTCAGCATGAAAGAAACCAGTGGCGCTAGGAGGGCGGCGGCCATGATCCAAGCGAAGGAGACGAGGGACGGGGTGTAGTCAGCTTCCCCAGATGCGAGCACCAATGTGTCGGCGGCTCTAGTCGCGACATTAAGCATGTCAACAGCGTACGCGTCGAATCTTCCATGTGCCTATTCGGCGAAGCATGTGCCTTTTCCACCTAGTCCTGTCTATCTGCTGATAGCCCCTTTACTCGGCTCCTTTTATCAAGCTCCCCTTGCTGCCAAATGCCTTGATTTTCGGTTGATTCGGCTTTTAGCTACTCGATAAACAACCATTTGCAACGGACCGGATGACCGGGACCATTTGGCCAAAACGACGAAAGGGCAGCCTGGGTATCCCAGACTGTCCTCGTGAATGGCCAACCAGCTTTACTCTGACGCTGGCGGCTTGGGCGCAGCTGGTGGCTGTGGCGCTGCGGGTGGCTTGGGCGCTGCGGGTGGCTGCGGCGCTGTTGGCGGCTTTGGCGCGGCCGGTGGTTCAGGCGTGGCTGCCGCAGGTGGCTTTGGCGCAGTCGGTGCTGCAGGTGCAGCGGGCGCCGGGGCACTAGGCGCCGACGGCGCAGCTGGTGGTTTCGGAGCAGCAGCCGCTGGGGGAGTAGGAGCACTCGAGGCCATCGGTGCTGGAGCTGCAGGTGGTTGTGGTGCAGCTGGCGCGGCCGGTGGAGTTGGAGCTGGCGCCGAGGGAGCGGCTGGTGCGGCTGGTGCGGCGGGCGCCGAGGGAGCGGCAGGTGCAGCAGGAGCAGCCGGGGCAGCGTCTGCGGGCGCAGCTGGCGCTGCAGGCACGGCCGGAGAAGGTGTAGAGGGGGCAGCTGGGGTTGCGGAAGCGGCCGAAGCAGACGCAGCTGGGGCGGAATCGGCAGATGCTGGGCGCTCCGCGGAAGTCGCAGGCGTCTGGGAAGGCGCCTTGCGGCGGATTGGCGTGCCGAGGAACGCCTTCGGCCGCGGCTCGGGGAGGGCGCCGTCGGCGTCGGCGACGGAAGCGCGGAGCATGAGGGCAACGTCGGTGACGGCAGGTGCAGCGGACGCTGCTGCAGAACCGGGGGCGTCGGCAAGCGCTTTAACGCCGCCGGTGAACATGACGTTGCAGAATGGACAACCCGTGGCAATCTCCTCCGCGCCGGTGGCGCTGGCCTGCTCCGCGCGGAACTCGTTGATGCGGGTGCCTAGCTTTTCCTCCATGAACATGCGCGCGCCGCCAGCGCCACAGCAGAAGGCCTCGTCGCGGTTACGGTCCATCTCACGGAGGGAAACGCCAGTGGCTTCCAGCAGCTCACGCGGCGGATCGAAGACCTTGTTGTGGCGGCCCAAGAAGCACGGATCGTGGTAGGTAATTGGCTTGCGGTTTTCCGGGGTACGCGGGATCGGCTTGAGCAGGCCCTCACGCACTAGGCGGTTGAGCAGCTGGGTGTGGTGGAAGACGTCGAAGTGCCCATCGAAGTCTGGGTACTCGTTACGCAGCGTGTTGAAGCAGTGCGGGCAGGTGGTGATGATCTTGCGCTGGCCTTCCGGAACGCCTTCGAAAGCGTTGTTTAGGGTCTCAACGTTTTGCTGCGCCATCATCTGGAACAGGAACTCGTTGCCAGCACGGCGCGCGGGATCGCCGGTGCAGGTCTCACCAGTAGAAAGCACGCCGAACTTCACGCCCGCCGTGTGCAGCAGGTCCACCACGGCGCGGGTGGTCTTGCGGCCCTGTTCGTCGTAGGCACCGGCGCAGCCGACCCAGAACAGGTACTCCATGTCGGCAAAGTCCGTGGCGTCCTCGCCGATGATAGGCACCTCGATGCCGTCGGCGCGTGCCTCATCGATCCAGGCGCGGCGCTCAGAGTTATTGCGGCCCCACGGGTTGCCCTTGGTCTCAATGTTCTTGAACAGTCCGGTCAACTCAGAGGGGAAGTCGGATTCCGCCAAGACCTTGAAGCGGCGCAGGTCAGCGATGTGGTCGATGTGCTCGATGTCGGTCGGGCACTGGTCCACGCAGGCGCCGCAGTTGGTGCAGGACCAGAGGACGTCGTCGTCAATAGCGTTTGCCATTGCCAACACGTTGACGCCCTCGTGCGGGTTGTAGTTCTCGACGGCGGCATCGCGCATGTCCATCACGAACTTCTTCGGACTCAGCGGCTTCTCGGTGTTCCACGCCGGGCAAAGGTCTTGGCAGCGGCCGCACTCGGTGCACGAGGTGGTATCGAGCAGCATCTTCCAGCTGCCGGGGGCGATGTCTTCTTCGAGGTCCGGGGTCGGAAGGGAGCCGAGTGCCTTGTCGCCGCTGACGTTGCGTTGGAAGAAGATGTTGAAAAACGCCATGAAGCGGTGCCACATGACGCCCCAGGTGAAGTGGCGCGAAATCAGGAAGATGAAAATCAGGCCGGTAAGCAGCTTGAACAGCGCGAAGAAGGACACCAGCGCCGGTGAGGCGGGAAGCAGCTTGGCCAGGTGGCTGGAAAGGAAATCCGCCCACGGGGAGCCGTGGCCAAACGCCGCGATTTTCGACGCCTTGACCAGCAGCATTCCAAGCCCCTCCAGGAAGACCACGGCCTCGACGATGCGGGCAGGGCCTGGCTGGGAGTTGTAGAAACGGGAGCCGCGCTCGGTGTGTCCATACTTGAGGCGAACGCCGATGAGGAAGCTAATGCCCACAACGGTGGCGATACCGAGGACCTCTTCGATGAAGTGATAGACCGACCAATGCGATAGCAGCGGCCAGCCTCGCGACGGCGCGAAGGTCTGGATATAGGCTTCAAACCAGACGAGGATGCCGAAGAGGAACCCCACCATGACTGCCCAGTGTGCCGCGTTGACGAAGGGCCGGCCCTTGAAGTGCGTGTGGCCGAATACTTCCACCACGACCCGCCACAGGCGCTTGCCTAGGTGGTCGAAACGCTGCAGCAGAGTTGGCCCGCCGGAGCGAATGAAAGCGAACATGCCCCATGCGCGGTACGCAAAGTAGCCCCACACGGGGATCGAAACGAGGATGGCTAGCCAACCGAAGACGGCTGTCATTTCACGGACTCCTTATAAAGTTGCGCGCAGATATAAACAGCCTAAACGGTGGGCGCGCAAAGATGGGAGTCGGTATTCATCGCGGTTTCGAACCGAGCCCAGCCGGCAAACGCGAGGCACAGCTTTTCGACGCTCTCGCCGAAAGGCTAGTCTTCCTCGGCGAACTGCGCCTGATTAAGCCGCCAGTAGGCGCCTTCGCGGGCAAGCAGCTCGGCGTGGGTGCCTTGCTCGACGATGCGGCCTTCCTCCATGACGAGGATGAGGTCCGCATCCCGGATGGTGGAAAGACGGTGGGCGATGACGAAGGAGGCGCGGTCGGCGCGCAGCGCATTCATCGCGTGCTGGACGAGCATCTCGGTGCGGGTATCCACAGAGGAGGTGGCCTCGTCGAGGATGAGCAACGCCGGCTGGGCCAGGAAGGCGCGTGCGATGGTGATAAGTTGGCGCTCGCCAGCAGAGATAGCGCCGGCGTCTTGGTCGATGAGTGTGTCGTAGCCATCGGGCAAAGCGCGCACGAAGCGGTCCACGTAGGTGGCCTTTGCGGCTTCGATGACCTCCTCGTCGGTGGCATCTAGGCGGCCGTAGCGGATGTTTTCCTTGATGGTGCCCTCAAAGAGCACGGCGTCCTGGAGCACCATGCCCACCTGCGAGCGCAGTTCGGTGCGCGACATTTCGGCGGTGTCATTGCCATCGATGGTGATGGTGCCGGAATTCAGCTCGTAGAAGCGCATGATGAGGTTGACCAGCGTGGTCTTGCCCGCGCCGGTAGGCCCGACGATGGCGGCGGTCTGGCCCGGCTCAACGCGCAGGTTGAGATCCTCGATGAGCGGCTTGTCTTCCGAGTAGGAGAAGTCCACGCTGCGGAACTCCACCAAGCCCCGCGCGCGGCCTTCGAAGTGCGAGGTCGCGGTGTCCGGGCGCTGTTCCTCAGCGTCGAGGAATTCGAAGACGCGCTCGGCGGAAGCAACACCGGATTGGATCTGCTGCATCATGCCGCCCAGCTGGCCCAGCGGCTGGTTGAACTCGCGGGAGTACTGAATGAAGGCCTGCGCGCTACCCAAGGTGAGCTGGCCGTGGGCCACGCGCAGCGCGCCCATCACGGCGATGACCACGTAGGACAGATAAGAGATGAACTGCATGACCGGCATCATCATGCCGGAGAGGAACTGCGCTTGCGATGCAGATTTATAAAGCTCCTCATTGCGCTCATCGAATTCTTCGGTCATGGCGTCCATGCGGCCATAGACCAAGGCGAGGTCGTGCCCGGAGAAGGCCTCTTCCACCTGGCCGTTGAGTTGGCCGGTGGCACGCCACTGGGTGGCGAATTGCCTCTGCGAGCGCGAGCCGATGACACCAATGACGATGCCGGTCAGCGGCAGCGAAAGCAGAGCCACCAGCGCGAGCTGCCAAGACACGGAGAACATCATGACGGTAATTCCCACCACCATGAGCAGGTCGTAGAAGACCTGCGAGACCGCTTGCTGGAGCGCGGTCTGGATATTGTCGGCGTCGTTTGTCGTGCGCGAGAGCAGGTCGCCGCGGGAGTTGGTGTCGAAGTAGTTCAGCGGCAGCGCGTTGACCTTGGCCTGGATGCGTTGGCGCAGGTCATAGACCGCGCGCATCACCAATGAGTTGAGAATATGACCCTGCCACCACTGGAAGAGCGCGGAGACCAAGTACATCGCGATGACGATGGTGATGATGCGGCCCAACTGCGTGAAGTCGATGCCCAGGCCCGGGCGCAGGTCCATGGCGGAAGCCATGTCCGCGAAGGTGTCCTTTCCTTCCGCCCGCAGGCCCTCGATGACCTGCTCCTTGCTGGTGCCCGCCGGCAGCTGTTTGGAAAGCACGCCGGCGAAGATGACGTCGGTTGCCTTGCCCATCACCTTCGGTGCGTAGACCGCGAGGAATACGCAGACGATGTTCATCAATGCGATGATGATAAGCCGCGATTTGAAGGGCATGAGCAGCCCGAACAAGCGCTTCGCGGAAGGCCAGAATGCCTTAGCCTTGCGTGGGGCGTTGCCGGACCAATCGTCCCCGGCGGTCTTGGCTTCGAGTTCGTGGAGCTCTTCTTCGGTCATGCCGTGCGCATCTTGTGCAGTGCTTGCCATTACTGCTCACCTCCTACTGGTGTGGCTTGAGAATCGACGATTTCCTTATAAGTTTCAGAGCTTTCGACCAGCTCGGCGTGGGTGCCACGGGCGACGATGCGGCCGGCTTCCATGACCAGGATTTGGTCGGCGTCCATGATGGAGGACACGCGCTGGGCGACGACCACCATCGTGGCGTCGGCAAGCAGCGGGCTCTCGTGCAGGGCCTGACGTACGTTCGCGTCGGTGACCACGTCAAGGGCAGAGAAGGAGTCGTCAAAGAGCAGCACCTTCGGTCGCGCAACGAGCATGCGCGCGATGGATAGGCGCTGACGCTGGCCGCCGGAGACATTGGTTCCGCCTTGGGAAATGGGCATGTCCAGGCCCTTTTCGTCCCTCTCCACGAAGTTTGCTTGGGCGATGCGCAGCGCTTCCCACAGCTCTTCGTCGGTGGCTTCAGGGCGGCCGAGGCGCAGGTTAGAGGCCACGCTTCCGCTAAACAGGTAGGGCTTTTGCGGCACGAGGGACACGCGCTTGACGATGTCCTGTCGGTCCATGCGGGAGACATCCGCGCCGTCGAGAAGCACTTGGCCCTCGGTGGGCAGATACAAACGCGGAATCAGGTGCAGCAGGGTGGACTTGCCGGAGCCAGTGGAGCCGATGATGGCGGTGGTCTGGCCGGGGCGGGCGGTGAAGGAGATGTCGTGGAGGACCGGGGCGTCGGCGCCGGCGTAGGTGAATGTGACGTCGCGGAACTCGACGACGCCGTCGTTGCGCTCCGGCGTTACGTTCTTCGCAGGCTCGACGATGGAAGGCTCGTGCTCCAGTACCTCGGTGATGCGCTTAGCGCAGATAATGGCGCGGGGCAGCATCATGGCCATGAACGTGCCCATCATGACGGCGGCGAGGATTTGCAGCAGGTATTGCAAGAACGCGGTCAGCGCGCCGACTTCCACAAGGCCCTCATCCACGCGGTGGCCGCCGAACCACAGCACGGCGCCGGTAGCGACGTTGAGGATGACAGTGATGATGGGGAACATCAGGATGAAAATCTGGCCGATCTTCAAGGAAAGTTGCGTGAGATCGTGGTTGGCCTTGGTGAAGCGCTCGGTCTCGTGGGCCTCGCGGACGAAGGCGCGCACGACACGAATGCCCACGATTTGTTCGCGGAGGGTGCCGTTTAGGGAATCGAGTTTGTCCTGCATGCTGCGGAAAAGCGGCATGAGCTTGGCGATGAGCGCGGAAATCACGCCGAGGAGAACCGCCACGGCGACCCAGACCAACCAGGACAATCCGGCATCCTCGCGCACCGCCATGACGATGCCGCCGATGGACATGATGGGTGCGGCCACCATGAAGTCCAACATCATCAGGTAAACCATCTGCACCTGCTGGACGTCGTTCGTGCCGCGCGTGATGAGGGTGGGCGTGCCGTAGTGGCCCATGTCCTCGGCGGAGAAACGAGCGACGCGGCGAAAGACCTCGCTGCGCAGGTCGCGGCCGACGCCCATGGCGGTGCGGGCTCCAAACCACACGGCGGCGACGGCGGTAATGACTTGGGCGAAAGCTACGGCGAGCATGATGCCGCCGGTGTGCCAGATATAGTCGATGTCCACCTTGACCACGCCGTTGTCGATGATGTCAGCGTTGAGCGAGGGCAGATACAAGGTGGCGGCGGTGGATAGTGCTTGGAGCACAATGACTGCAAGCACGAAGCCACCATAGGGTTTTGATCGAGAGACCAGAATGCGAACTAGCTCCACTAGACCGACCTTTACTTAAGAATTGAAATTAACTCGGTCGAGTCTAATGCGAATGTGAAGAATGTGACTAGCCGCGTGCAGGTGGTATCGGCTGAATCACGTTTGAGTGCTAAAAGCAGACTGGCGCAAGTTGCGCGCGGCGGGTGACGGTGGCCCAGTCTTCGGGTTGCTCGGTGGGCTGGCGCAGACGAGGTCCACACACATGCCGGCGCCGATGAGCCTTTCAGCTGTGGATAGCGCCGCCGGGCCATCGCCGACGATTGCGACACGCTGCATGGAAACCTCCTTGATCTATTGTTTATAGACCGTTTTGTCTAATAATCTAGTCCGACCTGTTCAGTTCTGGCAATTTTTATTCTTGCATTGCCCCAAGCTCATCGGACTATTCGCGTGTTCAGCGCGCAATGTCTCCTGCACGAATGCGCCGCCTTGCCTAAAGTGAGTCGGCATGACCCAATCGTTAAACCTGCTGGACGGCGACAAGCCCTACCGCGACCCCAGCATTAGCCCGGAAGGCACGCGCGATACCGCGCCGCTCAACCAAGATATTGCCGCGAAAAACGAGCGCCTTGTCGATGAATGGGCGGACAAGCTCTATGCAGAATCCGCCGAAAACATCATGGCGTGGGCTGCAGAGCACGCGCCGGGCCGGCTGGCAGTGACGATGTCGATGGAAAACACGGTGCTGGCGGAGCTCGCGCACCGCGCACAGCTGGACGCAGACCTGCTCTTTATCGACACTGGCTGGCACTTTCCGGAGACGTTGGCTGTGGCCAACGAGGTTGAGGAGCGCTATGCGGATCTTCCTCTAGTCCGCGTGAAGCCGCTGCTGAGCCCGGAGGAGCAGGACGAAATCTATGGTCCGCGGCTCTATGCACGTGATACCAGCGCATATAACCGTATGCGCAAAGTGGAACCGCTGAACATGGCGATGGACCCATACGTTGGTTGGGTGACCGGTCTGCGCCGCGCGGATTCTGAACATCGCGCCACGGCCCCAGCGCTGAGCCTGGACCAGCACGGAAGGTTAAAGATTTCGCCGATGATTACCTGGGATTTGGAAGATACGGATCGCTATATTGCGGACAATGATCTGATTATCCATCCCTTGACGCTGAAAGGCTATCGCTCTATCGGCTGTGCGCCTTTGACCTTCCCGGTGGGTAAGGGCGAGGACGCTCGTTCCGGCAGGATTTTTGGAGACGGCAAGACAGAATGCGGGTTGCACGAATGACACAGAAAAACACACTTTCGCCCCACTTAAAGGACTTGGAAAATGAGTCCATCCACATCCTGCGCGAGGTAGCAGGCCAGTTCGATAAGGTCGGCCTGCTTTTCTCCGGCGGCAAGGATTCCGTGGTGGTCTTCGAATTGGCGCGCCGTGCCTTTGCGCCGGCGGTGGTGCCTTTCGAGCTTTTGCACGTGGATACTGGGCATAACTTCCCAGAGGTCATCGAATTCCGTGACCGCTTGGTTGCTGAGACCGGTGCGCGCCTGCACGTGGCTAAGGTACAAGATTGGATTGACCGCGGCGAGCTGCAGGAACGCCCTGATGGTACACGCAATCCGCTGCAGTCGGTGCCGCTGGTTGAAACCATCGCGCAGCGCCAGTACGACGCCGTGCTGGGCGGTGCCCGCCGCGACGAGGAGCGGGCACGTGCGAAGGAACGCATCTTCTCCATCCGCGACTCCTTTGGCGGCTGGGATCCGCGCCGCCAGCGCCCAGAGCTGTGGGATCTCTACAACGGCGGCAAGATGGCCGGTGAGAACGTGCGCGTTTTCCCAATCTCCAACTGGACCGAGTCTGATATCTGGGAGTACATCGGCGCACGCGAGCTGCAGCTTCCTTCCATCTATTACTCCCACGAACGCGAGCTGTTCAATCGCAATGGCATGTGGCTGTGCCCAGGCGAGTGGGGCGGCCCGCGCGAGGGCGAGGAGCTTAAAAAGAAGACCGTGCGCTATCGCACCGTGGGCGATATGTCCTGCACTGGCGCCGTTGAATCCACGGCCTCGACCCCGGAGGAAATCCTGGCGGAGATTTCCGTTTCCACCCTGTCCGAGCGCGGCGCGACCCGCGCGGATGACAAACTTTCTGAATCCGCCATGGAAGACCGCAAGAAGGAAGGCTACTTCTGATGACTAATTCTTCACTCGTCGAACGCCTCACCACCCGCGAGACGCTGCGCCTGTGCACTGCGGGTTCTGTGGACGACGGTAAGTCCACGTTTGTTGGCCGCCTTCTTTATGACACCAAGTCTGTGCTGGCGGACCAGGTAGAATCCATGGAACGCTCCTCGGCGGACCGCGGTTTCGACGGCATGGATTTGAGCTTGCTTGTCGACGGCCTGCGTGCCGAGCGCGAGCAGGGCATCACGATCGATGTGGCCTACCGCTACTTTGCGACGGACAAGCGCACCTTCATCTTGGCGGATACCCCGGGCCATGTGCAGTACACACGCAACACGGTCACCGGCATGTCTACCTCCCAGGCAGTGGTGCTGCTTATCGACGCCCGACACGGCGTCGTCGAGCAGACGCGTCGCCACCTGAACGTGGCTGCGCTGCTGGGCGTGCGCCACGTGATTCTTGCAGTCAACAAGATTGACCTGGTGGATTATGATGAGGCTACGTTCCGCGCGATTGAGGCGGAGTTTGGTGAGATTGCACGTCGCCTGGGAATTACAGATTCCACGGTCATCCCGATTTCCGCTCTGAAGGGTGATAACGTCGTGGAGAAATCCGCGTCGATGCAGTGGTACACCGGCCCGACGGTGCTGGAAACCCTTGAGACCATCCCGGTGGCCGGTGGCCGCGCGGAGGAGCTGGATTTCCGTTTCCCCATTCAGCACGTGATTCGCGAGCATGCCTCGGACTACCGCGGCTACGCGGGACGCATCAAGGCGGGCACGGTTGCGGTCGGTGACGAGGTGACCGCGCCGCATGGTCGGACGACGAAGGTAACTCACATCGACACCACCGACGGCGAACTTGGCCCCGACGAGCGCGCGACCGCCGGTGATTCGGTGGTGCTGCGTTTGGCCGATGAAATTGACCTAACTCGTGGTGACCTGCTGGCGGGCAGCGCCCGCCCGGCCGATGTCCGTGAGTTTGCTGCGACTGCGGTGGTGCTCACAGAAAAGGACATCACGCCGGGGCAGATGCTCAAGCTGCGCTATGGAACCTCGCTGGTCAAGGCCCGCGTGGCATCGGTAGACCGCATCCTGGACTTGGATGGTGTGGCTGACGATGAGGCGCCGGAGAAGGCGAGCCTCAACGATATCGCGTACATCACCGTGCAAACGCAGGCTGAGCTGCCTGTTGAGGACTACGCGGCGCGCGGCGCGGTGGGTAACTTCTTGCTCATCGACCAGGCCAATGGCAACACCCTGGCCGCGGGCTTCGTGGGCAAGCGCCTGCGCGGCTAGGGCTTCACTGGTGCAACGGTAGAATTCTTTAATGTGATTGATTACAGCGCCCGCATTCTGTTTGTTGCTGCCGTCGAAAAAGAAGCAGCCGCTCTTCCGGAAGGCACGCCTTTACTCGTTACGGGCATTGGTACTCTGCCTGCGGCAATTTCGCTCACGGAGTACCTCACCGTCGCGCGTGAGGAGGGTACTTTGCCGGAGCGGGTGGTCAACATCGGTACGGTGGGCGCGCTGCGCGATGGTCTGGATGGGGTCTATGAGGTTGACCGCGTGGTCAAACACGACTTCCAACTCAAAGTGTTAAGCGATATCTCCCGCTACCTGCTGCCTGCGGTTATTGAGCTTCCCACGAGTGGCAAGTTCCCGGTTCAGGGTCTGGCCACTGGTGACATGTTTGTTTCTGACACCGCTACTCGTGACCGCTTGGCTGTCGACTCTGGACTTTGTGACATGGAGGGCTACGCCATTGTCGCAGTGTGTCAGCGCTTTGGCGTACCAGTCACCCTGTTGAAGCAAGTATCTGACCCAGCCAACGAGTCCTCCGTTGGCGCGTGGGATGATGCGCTTCCCCGAGCTGCACATGAGCTAGCTGATGCTGTGCGGGAATTGGGCTTTCTACCGCGCTCCTAGCTCGGCGGAATTGGGGCCGGTGCAATTTGGTCCGGCCTTAGATGGTCCGGCCCCAAATGGTGAGGAACAAATGGTGAGGTCACGCCACATGCGTCCCAGCAGGTAACTGTAGCCGCAGGAGTTGTGGGGTGACCTCACCATTTGGAGAGCGGGTCCGCGAAGAGGACTAAGCGGAAGCCTTCGGCGCAATCATGTTGTAAAGCTCGCGGACCTTGGCGCGTGGGGAATCCGGGTCGAGTTTCTCCACGGAGCGGGCGGCGTCGAGCTCTGGGCTGCTGCCGGAAGCATCGATGTGGGCCTCGGCGTCTTCCTTCTGCTTCTGCAGGCGGGCCTTGCGCTTCGGCTTCGGGGCGCCGGTGACAATCTCCGCCTCGTTCGGGTCAACCTCGCCAGCGCGAATGGAGGTAACCAGCGCCTGGTAACGGAAGGTGACGCCAATGGTCGCCGCCACCGGCACCGCGAGGAATGCGCCGATAATGCCAGCCAGCGCAGAGCCCACCGTGACAGACAGAAGGATGACCGCAGCGTGCAGGCCCATAGCCTTGGACTGCAGGATCGGCTGTAGGACATTGCCCTCAATCTGCTGGACTGCAACGACCACGAGCAGGGCAAGCAGTGCGGTTGTCAGGCCGTGGGAAACCAGGGCCACGATAACGGCGAGGGCACCGGCGGTAATCGCACCGACCAGCGGAATGAAGCTCGCGAAGAAAGTCACGACACCGATGACGAATGCCAGCGGTACCTGCAGGACCATGAGGCCGAGGCCGATGAGAACGGCATCGACAAGCGCGACGGTGGCCTGGGCCTGGATGTAGCCCGAGAGCGTCTTCCAAATGCGGTTGCACAGCTCAGTCAAGTGCCAACCGGCCGGGAATCCGGTGTACTTGCGCATCCACGGTAGGAACTTCTCGCCTTCCTTAATAAAGAAGAAGGTCAGGAAGAGCATGATGACGATGGTCACCACGATGGAGCTGACCGTGGAGAAGCCGCTCATGACGCCGGTGGCGATGTGGGAGGCCTGGCCCTTAACCGCGTTGGTGACATCATCGATGAGTTGCTGAACCTTGGTCTCATCAATATCGACAGGGAGCTTCTCGCCGAGCTTGATGAGCTCATCGATGCCGCCTTGGGCCTGGTGGATTAAGTCCTGGCTCTGGTTTTTCACGGTCGGCGCCATTGCGGCGAAGATGCCGGTGACGATGGCGAAGAAGCCCAGCAGAGTCGTGGCTGCGGCCAGCGCGCCGGGGAAGCGCAGCTTCGTGCGCATCCATGCGGTCACAGGGTAGAGGACCGTGGCGACCAAGATGGCCAGGATGACTGGCAGGAGGCCGGTCCATAGGAACTTCAGCAGGTAACCAGCAATGGCCGCAGCCGCGATGATGAGGATAAATCGACCAGAGGCCTTTGCCAGCGTGCGGAAATCTTTTGCTAGGACCTCCGTCTTCAGGTCCTCGCGAATCGGCTTCGGCGCATCGGAGCCCACGCCCTCGGCGTCATTGCTGACGAGTGGCTGCGGTAGCCGGTGCTCGGCATTCTCAGCGCCCTGTGGGACTGCCACGGAGTCTTTGGCAGATGAGGCAGATGTATCTTTGGAATTCACCTGACCTATCTTGCCATATGAATACATCTGCCCGTCTCCTAAAAGTGCAGGAGACGGGCGATTGCTACGCAGCCACGGTTGGCTGCTGGTAGCGGCTGGGCGCCGGGTTAGCGCTCGATGCCGGCGACGGAGCGGATGATGCCGAAGCGGTGCATGGTCACCGATACGGCCTGTTCCAGCAGGTAAGGCAGCAGCTCACGACGGCCGTCGGCCAGAACTGGCTGGTCAAGAATGACGGAGTTGGACTCCACGGCTGCCTCGCGAGCGGTGTCCGCGACGGCGCCCAGCGTGCGTACACGAGCAGACTCGGCGCGGGAGAGCTCGGATGCGAAGGCGGCATCGGAAAGCTGGCGCACCTCGATGCCCAGGACCGCGAGCTGCTCTGCGACGGCCGGGGTAGCGGAGAACTCCACCTTGGTTCCGGTGACTGCGGCGGCGAGCACCTGGCGGATGACGTCGCGCAGTGCGAAGCCTTCGCCGATGCGCACGCGCAGCTTGTCCAGCAGCGGTACGTAGCGGAAGATGTTCGCCTCCGAAATCAGGCCGGTGCGGTCATGGTCGCGGCCGAATTCTTCCATCCAGGCCAGCTGGTCGAGCTCGGCGGCGCGCCAGAGCCATTCGACGTCGGCGTCGGAAAGCGCGGCGCGGCTTGCCAGGTTACGCAGCTCGTTGGCCACCGCCGTTGGGACGTCGACCTCGCGTGGGCGCAGCTCGCCGTCTGCCCAGGAGCCCATCTGCGGCACGTAGTTCGGGCCGCCTGCCTTGGCGCCTGGGCCCATGACGGACTTCTTCCAGCCTCCGAAGGACTGACGCTGGACAATGGCGCCGGTGATGCCGCGGTTGACGTAGGCGTTGCCGACCTCGACGTTGTCGATCCAGTACTGGATCTCATCGTCGTCGAGGGAGTGGATGCCGCCGGTCAGACCGTAGCCGGTGGAGTTCTGCCACTCGATGGCTTGCTCGAGGGTTTCGGCGTGCATGATGCCGAGCACTGGGCCGAAGCACTCGTTGAGGTGGAACCAGGAGCCCGGCTTCACACCATCGCGGATGCCTGGGGACCACAGGGTGCCTTCCTCGTTGAGCTTTTCCGGCTTGAGCAGCCAGCTCTCGCCTGGCTCCAGCTGGGTAAGGCCGCGCAGTAGCTTCTCGCTTGGTGCCTCGGCCAGGCCGTTCATGGTGGTGGTGATGTCATAGCCTGGGCCTACCTTGAGGGTGCGCACGGCGTCGAGAAGCTGGTCGCGCAGGCGCTCGGAAGTGCCGGCGGCGCCGACGAAGATGACCAGGGAGGAAGCAGAGCACTTCTGACCAGAGTGGCCGAATGCGGAGAGATAAAGATCCGCAATAGCCAGGTCAGGGTCCGCAGCCGGGGTGATGATGAGCGCGTTTTTGCCGGAGGTCTCCGCCATGAGGTTCATCTCTGGACGCCAGGAGCGGAAGAGCTTGCCGGTATCGGATGCGCCGGTCAGGATGACAGCATCGACATCCGCGTGGGAGATGAGAGCCTTGCCTGCTTCGCCCTCATCGGTGAGCACGAGCTGGACGAGGTCGCGGTCGAGGCCGTGCTCCTCCAACGCGGCGTGTACGCACTCGACTGCCACCTTGGCACAGTGGACAACCTGTGGCGCCGGCTTGATGATGACGGCGGAACCCGCAGCTAGGGCGGAGAGCATGCCGCCTACCGGAATAGCGATAGGGAAGTTCCACGGTGGGGTGACCACGGTGACGCGGTTCGGGGTGAACTTAGAGCGTGCCTCATCGAGCAGGCGAGCAGAGTGTGCGTAGTAGACGGCGAAGTCGATGGCCTCAGAGATTTCTGGGTCGGTCTGCGTGATGGTCTTGTTGGCCTCGTAGGCTGCGACGTTGATGAGACGGGAGCGGGTAGCCGCCAGCTTGTCTGCCACGGTCTCGAGGACGGCAGCGCGCTCTGCGCCGGGCTTGGCGCCCCACGCGTCGGCAAGCGAAGAGGCGGTGGCAACTGCCGCGTTCACGGCCTCCGGATCGGTGACCTCGTCGATGCCGTGGTGGCCTGGGTCCTGGCTCAGCAGCTTATGCGCCCACTCGCGGTTGGCTTCCAGGGCTGGGTCGGTGTCCGGCTCGTTGGTGAAGCGGCCACCGCGTGGGGCCTGGCGGCCTTCACCCGCAGCCTCTTCTTCGATGCGGTTCTGGGTGCGCTCTGGGCCGGCGAAGGTCTCCCAGCGGTTTTCTACTGCCGCGCGGAAGTGAGCTTCCTGCTGCTCAATCGGGGTGCCGGCACGCTTGTTGCCACGGGAATCGCGCTCCGGTTCATCCGGCGCGAACAGCGCGTAGAGGAAGTTCTGGCTGGCGGAGTTCTCCTCCAAGCGGCGGACTAGGTAAGACACGGCAACGTCGAAGTCCTCCGCGTGGACGACCGGGGTGTAGAGGATCTGGCGGCCCTCGTAGACCTCGCGGACTGCAGCCTGTTGTGCCGGGGACATGCCCTGCAGCATCTCGGAGTCGAGCATGTGCAGCACGCCGCGGGCGTTGCCGAGCTCGTAGCCCAAAGCGGCGGTGAACAGGTTGTGGGTAGCAACGCCGATACGCACGGAGTCGGCGAACTCCGGGCGCACGATGTAATCCAGCAGGCGGTAGTAGTTCGCATCCACGTCTGCCTTGTCGGTGTAGGTAGCAACCGGCCAGCCATGGACCTCACCCTGGACGTGCTCCATGGACAGGTTCGCGCCCTTCACGATGCGGACCTTGACCTTGGCGCCGCCGGTTGCCACGCGCTCCTTGGCAAACTCCGCTACTTCCTGCAGGGCCTCGAAGGTATCTGGCAGGTAAGCCTGCAAGACGATGCCAGCTTCTAGGTTCTTGAATTCCGGCTCGGAGAGCAGCTCCTTGAACAGGCGGATGGTCAGGTGAAGGTCGTGGTACTCCTCCATATCCAGGTTGATGAATACGTTAGGAGAGCGCTTGACGGCCTCTTCATACAGTGGGCGCAAGCGCTCCTTCAGGCGCTCGACGGAACCATCGATGTCCCATGGGTTGAGCTGGGCCACCATGGAAGAAGCCTTGACGGAAACGTAGGTGACCTTTGGGTTCTTGATCAGGTCGAGCGTGCGCTTTGCACGGGAGCGGGCCTCGTCCTCGCCCAGAACTGCCTCGCCCAGCAGGTTGAGGTTGAGGTGCTCACCGGATTCGGCTGCCTTATCCAGCATCTTGTCCAAGGACTCGGACTCAGCGTCCAAAACGAGGTGGCCTACCATCTGGCGCATGCGCAGGCGTGCCAGCGGCATGACCAGGTTCGGCAAAATGGGGCCAAAGAAACCACCCATGCCAACCAGGGTGCCGTTGATAAGGCCTAGGGAGGCTGGGTCGAATCGCTGGGTGATCTTCTTCAGTGCGTTGGCTGCGACCTTATCGTCTTCCGGGCGCATGACTCGGTCGACGAAGTCCATGGTGAATGCGACGCCTTCAGAGTCGCGGAGCAGCTGGGCCAGCTGCTCGGTTCCCTTATCCTGTTCGCCTTCGCTGGCACGCAGCCAGGAATGGGCGCGGGTAACGGCCGCGTCGACGCAGGCCTCGACGTCGCCGGATTCAGGAAGGCGGGTGTGTGCAGAAGTTGTCATAAGCAGTGTGTACCTCAGGTGAATACCTGGCGCTTCCACGCGCTTTTAAATAGATGGGTGCCTTTTAAAGACAGGTATGCAAAAGCTATCTGCGCGCGGAAAGCGTCCAGAGCCGGTTTGATTACTTAATTTCAAGAAGTTGAAAGTGCGGTCTCTAGCGCAGCGTCTGCGCGCAATGCACCGGTGGGCGGTCACCCTGGCGACGGGTACGAGAATGATTCGAATTCATCGCAACCGTCCTTTCCAAATGTTTCCGCACCAATTGCCCTTCCGCTCCGCCAGCGCCTGCCAGCGCCTTTAAAATCCCCGCCGGTAACTGCGAAAATTTGCGCATTCGGGCAGGCGAGAACTTAAGAGGAAAGGGAGTGTGAAGGAGTCAGCTTAGTGAGCTGGATTAAATAAAGTGCGAACCTGTGATCGGTATCGCTAATCGAAAATTAGCGGTCGAAAGGCAGGTTGGTCAAGAGGAGGGGAGTAAGGGGGTAGAGAAATCTTTTCCACCTATAGTCCAAATAGATTTTGGGCCGTTCAACTGGGGGAATATAGAAAATTTCAAAAAAGTTGAGCGAAGTGGGAACAACTTTGGGTTAAGCGCGGTTGAAGAGGTTGAGTGGATCGCGCTCAGGTTCTTGTAGCAAACACCGAAACTTCTGTTAGAGTGGCGCAAGAGCCAACGAGAAGTTGAGCCACCTGAAATCAACTTAAAGCTAAAAACAGTCTTCTAAGACAAGCAAGGAGAAAATTCATGGGACGCGCAGTAGGCATTGACCTCGGTACCACCAACTCGGTTGTTTCCGTTCTGGAAGGTGGCGAGGCTACCGTCATCGCTAACTCTGAGGGTGCACGTACCACCCCATCCGTCGTTGCTTTTGCAAAGAACGGCGAAATCCTGGTCGGCCAGTCCGCCAAGAACCAGGCTGTCACCAACGTTGACCGCACTATCCGCTCCGTCAAGCGCCACATTGGTACTGACTGGACCATCGACATCGATGACAAGAAGTACACCCCGCAGGAGATCTCCGCTCGTACCTTGATGAAGCTCAAGCGCGACGCAGAGGCATACCTCGGCGAGGATGTCACCGACGCAGTTATTACTGTCCCGGCATACTTCGAGGACTCCCAGCGTCAGGCCACCAAGGAAGCCGGTCAGATTGCAGGCCTGAACGTCCTGCGTATCGTCAACGAGCCAACTGCGGCTGCATTGGCATACGGCCTGGAAAAGGGCGAGCAGGAGCAGACCATCCTGGTCTTCGACCTGGGCGGCGGCACCTTCGACGTTTCCCTGTTGGAAATCGGCGACGGCGTCGTTGAGGTTATGGCAACCGCTGGTGACAACCAGCTCGGTGGCGATGACTGGGATCAGCGCATCGTTGACTGGCTCGTTGAGAAGTTCAAGTCCGCTAACGGCATCGACCTGACCAAGGACAAGATGGCCCTGCAGCGTCTGCGCGAGGCCGCTGAGAAGGCAAAGATTGAGCTGTCTTCCTCCCAGTCCGCAAACATCAACCTGCCGTACATCACCGTTGACTCCGAGAAGAACCCGCTCTTCCTGGATGAGACCCTGTCCCGTACCGAGTTCCAGAAGATCACCCAGGATCTGCTGGACCGCACCAAGGCTCCGTTCAACCAGGTCATCAAGGATGCAGGCCTGTCCCTGTCCGAGGTTGACCACGTCGTTCTCGTCGGCGGTTCCACCCGTATGCCGGCTGTTTCCGAGCTGGTCAAGGAACTGACCGGCCGCGAGCCAAACAAGGGCGTTAACCCGGACGAGGTCGTTGCAGTGGGCGCTGCTCTGCAGGCAGGCGTTCTGCGCGGCGAGGTCAAGGACGTGCTGCTTCTCGACGTCACCCCACTGTCCCTCGGCATCGAGACCAAGGGCGGCGTGATGACCAAGCTCATCGAGCGCAACACCACTATTCCGACCAAGAAGTCCGAGACCTTCACCACCGCGGAAGACAACCAGCCTTCCGTTCAGATCCAGGTCTTCCAGGGTGAGCGCGAGATGGCTTCCGCTAACAAGCTGCTCGGCTCCTTCGAGCTCGGTGGCATCGCTCCGGCACCGCGTGGCGTCCCACAGATCGAGGTCACCTTCGACATCGACGCCAACGGCATCGTCTCCGTTTCCGCTAAGGACAAGGGCACCGGCAAGGAAAACACCATCAAGATTCAGGATGGTTCCGGCCTGTCCCAGGAAGAGATCGACCGCATGGTCAAGGACGCTGAGGCACACGCCGAAGAGGATAAGAAGCGCCGCGAGGAGCAGGAGCTGCGTAACCAGGCAGAGTCCACCTCCTACCAGACCCGCAAGTTCCTGGATGAGAACTCCGACAAGGTTTCCGAGGACGTTAAGACCCAGGTCACCGAGGCTGCCGACGCCGTCGATGAGGCTCTGAAGGGCGATGACATCGAGGCCATCAAGTCCGCAGTTGAGAAGCTGGGCACCGTCTCCCAGGAGATGGGCAAGCAGATCTACGAGGCACAGGCCGCTGAGGCCGGTGCTGAGGGCGCCGCAGCTGGTGCCGAGTCCGACCCAAACGTTGTTGACGCAGAGGTAGTCGACGAAGACGAGACCAAGGATGGCGACAAGTAATGACTCAGAACAGCGGAATGCCGCAAAACCCAGGCGACCCGGACAACACTGATCCAGAGGTAACCTCGGCGGACCGCGCTGAGGCAGCTGCCGCGGAAGCACAAGAGGCTCAGGCTGCACAGGACGCGCAGGCTGACTCCGCCGAAGAGGCAGAACTTGATCCAACTTTGGATGCGGATATGGAAGCCGCGCTTGCCGACGTCTCCGCAGAAGACGCAGCCGACCAGGCTGAGGCAGCAGCCGACGCTGCCGCTGACCAGGGCAACTCCCTAGAGGCGCAGCTGGCTGAGCGCACCGAGGATCTGCAGCGTCTGAATGCGGAGTACACCAACTACCGCCGCCGCACCGAGCGCGAGCGCCAGGCTGTCATCGAGGCTTCCAAGGCCAAAGTCCTGGCAGAATTCCTGCCTATCCTTGATGACCTAGAGCTCGCACGTCAGCACGGCGACCTCGAGGAGGGCCCACTGAAGGCTATCTCCGACAAGCTCTCCGGCGTGCTGGAGAAGAACCAGCTGCAGCCATTCGGCGAAGAAGGCGACGCCTTCGACCCGGAAATCCATGAGGCTGTGCAGGATCTCTCTAGTGGTGGCGAGCAGGCAGTCGGTACCGTTCTACGCCGTGGCTACAAGGTAGGCGAGAAGCTGGTGCGCACCGCGATGGTAATCATCGCGGATGCACCGGACGCCTCCACGGAGGCCGGCGAGGGCAGTGCTGAATCTGCCGGTTCGGAATCTGCTTCCGAATAGTGCGAGGTGGCGTCAGGGCTTAAACAAACAAATGCCTTGGCGCCATTTCACTGTTTAGTGAACTTAGAACAAATCTTATTTAGTTATATTTTGTCCCCAATAGCCGCCAAAGCTGGCGGTTTCAAGGAAGGAGGGGATGCCCAGTGAGCGCCAAACCCGAATGGGCAGACAAGGATTATTATGCGGATCTGGGGGTCTCCTCGTCCGCTACGCCAGAAGAAATCAAGCGCAGCTACCGCAAGCTAGCGCGCGAAAACCACCCCGATACCAACCCGGATAACCCCGCGGCAGCCGATAAGTTTAAGCGCGCTGCCGAAGCCTATGATGTGCTTTCCGACGCCACGATGCGTAAGGAATACGACCAGTTCAAGGCCATGCTGCGCAACGGCGGTGGGTTTGGACGGATGGGAGGCGCCGGGTTCCCCGGCGGGTTTCGATCTTCGCACATGGGCCAAGGATCTGCGGAAGAATTCGACCTCTCCGACCTCTTCGGAGGAAGAACGCCTGGAGGAGCGGCTCAAGGCGGCGGTTTTGGGGATATCTTCGGTAGCGTTTTCAACCGCGGCGGTAGTGCTGGCCACACAGCTCGGCCGTCGCGGGGGGCCGACGTCGAAACGGAAATAACCCTCGAATTCCGGGAGGCTGCCACCGGCACCACTATCCCGCTGCAGCTAACTGGCGACGCCCCCTGCACCACGTGCCATGGCTCCGGTTCCAAGTCAGGTAAGACGAGCTCCTGCAAGAACTGTAAAGGCACTGGCTTTACCTCTGAGAACCGCGGAACCTTCGGCTTCTCCGCGCCGTGCACTGAGTGTGGCGGCACCGGTCAGAAGATTGAGGATCCATGCGCGGACTGCAATGGTTCCGGCACCGTGCACCGCACGCGCTCTATCACCGTGCGTATTCCGGCAGGCGTCATCGACGGCCAGAAAGTGCGCTTGGCCGGTCAGGGCGAGGCAGGCCCCAATGGCACGCCAGCGGGCGATCTCTTCGTCGCGGTGAAGGTAAAGCCGGACAAGATTTTCACCCGTGAGGGCGACGATTTGCATGTTACGGTGCCGGTTTCCTTCGCGGAATTGGCGTTGGGTGACACCATTACTGTGCCAACCCTGGATTCGCCGGTTCGCGTGAAAGTGCCGGCGGGCACCCCCGATGGCCGTACGCTGCGCGTGCGCAATCGCGGCATCGAGAAGCGCGGCGGCAAGGCCGGCGACCTTCTGGTTACCGTCCAGGTCACCGTCCCGACCCACCTTGATGGCGCCGCCACGAGTGCGCTGCGCACCTACGCGCAGGCGGAGCGCGACTCCGGTTTCGACCCGCGCGCGGGCTGGGAAGGCAACGTCGCCCATGGAAGCGCCGCAGGTAGCGCATAAAAGGAAGGTGCAACGATGAGCAAGGAAAATCAGGCAGGGGCCAACGCGGTCTATGTCATCTCCGTTGCCGCTGAGCTGTCCGGAATGCACGCGCAGACCCTGCGCACCTACGATCGCATCGGCTTGGTCTCGCCCGCCCGTACTCAGGGCGGCGGGCGCCGCTACTCCGACCGTGACATCGAGTTGCTGCGCAAGATCCAGACTTTGTCGCACGACGAGGGCGTTAACCTCGCTGGAATCAAGTCCATCATTGAGCTGACCGAGGAGCGCGACCAGCTAGAGGCCGAGCGCGATGCATTGCTCGCTGAGGTTCAGCAGCTGCGCGAACGGGTTGGTGAACGCCAGCCGCGCGGCGAGCTCGTGCACGTGCCGCGCTCGACGTCAGTGGTCATGTGGACCCCACGCCGCAGCCGCCGGCGCGTCGAAGCCGGCCACGAAGGCTAGCTTTTAGCCTCCACAATCTTTCCGAGACCCCGCAGAAATGCGGGGTCTTTGAAGTATGAGATGTGGTCTCCTGGCAGGCGGTTTGCGCCTGGTAGTGGGGAAGCCCCAAAGTTGGGAGTGCTCGGATCCGGGCCGTGAATGCCACCGCGCGGGCCGGTAACCACGCCGATGGGATCGTGCGCATTCGTTGCGGCCCAGCTGCGTGCCTGAATGTCATCGGCGCTTTCGGCGGTGGTGCCAGGGCTGCCCACGAAGACCACGTCTTCGGCCACGCCGGGCGCCTTCGCGGCTTTTCCTGCCACGACGGAACCATAGGAATAACCCACCACTATCCGCTGTGAGCGGGAAAAGCGTTTGCCTAATGAGCGTTGAAAGCGGCGTAGGTCCTGCGCGCCACGTGCCGCCGGGGAATCGTGGCCTGCCTGTGCGAGGCTGTCTGGTGCGCGGTAGCCAATCCAGGCCACCGCGGGACCGCCCGTTGCACGCGCTACTGCCCGCGCGCGATCGATACTGCTTTGCCAGCCGGACGGATCCGAAGAATGCACCCCGGAGACCACCGTGGAAACGCTCGCCGCGGAAGTGCCCAGCTGGCCGGGATCGACCAGTGCTGCAACGCGACCGGGCCCGGCTTCAAGCAGCTGCACGTCCGGATTGCTCTCCGCTAGCGCGACGGCCTCTGGCGGGGCGGTGCTCATAAGCATCTGGTGGATGGCCTCGATGGGTAGCTCCTCGTAATCCTCCAGATAGCCGCCGCCGGTGGGCAGCTCTGGCGTGCACAGCGCATCTATTTCTCGGGCGCATGCCCAATCCAGGCCGTCGCCCAAAGCATCGAGCGCATTCAGCATCGCGCCTATCTGGCTGCTCCACGGTTCTATCTCATCCATCCGTGCTAGCAGGCGGGTGGCCTCGGCGCGCAATTGTTCGACCCGAGCCAGGATGGGCGCATAGGCGCGAAGAGTCTCTGCCGCAGCCTCCATGCTCTGAGCGGGTAGTTCGAGTTGTTCCGTGGTGTTTGTCAGCTGGGCGCGCGCGGCGTCGGCAAAAGCGCCAATTATTTCTAGGTCATGCCAACTATTGTGTAGTCCTTGTTTGAAAACGTGCAGGTTAGCAGCGCCAGACTGCATTTCTTGAGAGGCTAAATAAAGGCTTAGCGCGCGTCTCACGGCAGCCCTCCGTCCAGCTTGTTGGCTAGGGAGGCATCGATTTTTCTGCTGTGCCTGATGAACTCATCGAGGTCTTGGAGCATGGCGTCGTGTTGCTTAGCGTTAGCGGCAAGCTGACCGTCCCAGTGTTTTGCCACGCGCGCTAGGGCGCTGGCCGTGCGCGGATACTCGGGCGGCGGCGGGGTAGTGAAGCGGTGCCTTTGGCCCATGTGGGAGCGGATGGTGTTGCGTGCGTTGTCAGCGATGTAGAAATCCATACCTCAAGCTTTGTGGGCCAAGTTCAGTAATTTCTAGACCCAATTTCTGATTAGGGCGAAATCTGTGGATAACTCATCGCGACTCGGCTAGTTTGGGGTGTCATGTTGGTAGCAGCAGTGCAAATTTTGACCGGCGGTAACCTCGAGGAGAACCTTGAGCTGGCCGTGGAGAAGATCCGTGAGGCCGCTGAGAATGGTGCGCAACTGATCGTGTTGCCTGAGGCCACGTCCCAGGCCTTCGGGGCTGGCCGCTTAGACGAGCAGGCCCAGGGCCTTGATGGTTCCTTCGTCACCACCATCCGTGCGGTAGCGCAGCAGCTGGGGGTCACCGTCGTGCTTGGCATGTTCAGCCCAGCGGACACCGTTGAGCGTGATGGCAAGACCATCAACCGCGTGAGCAACACCGCGCTCATCGCGGGCCCGGACGTTCTTGGCGGTTACGACAAAATCCACACTTATGACGCCTTCAATTACAAGGAATCCGATACCGTGCGCGCGGGTGAGGCGCTCGTGGCTTTCGACGTCGCGGGCATTACCGTTGGCGTGGCCACCTGTTATGACATCCGCTTCCCAGAGCAGTTCAAGGAGCTGGCTCGCCAGGGCGCGCAGGTAATCGTCGTTCCTACTAGCTGGGCTGACGGTCCCGGCAAGCTGGAGCAGTGGCGTCTGCTCACCGCGGCGCGTGCTCTAGACTCCACCTCTTATATCGTGGCTGCGGGCCAAGCCCGTCCAGGCGGCGCGGAGATGGCTGGCCAAGACTCTGGTCCCACCGGCATTGGCCATTCAGTAGTTGTAGCCCCCGATGGCACCCGCGTAGTCGAGGCCGGCTACGAGCCGGAGATCATCTACGCCGAGATCGACTCCGACCTCGTTGCCCTGACCCGCAAAGCGCTGCCGGTCCTCGAGGCTTAAGTTTGCGTCCACTCCGACTTCTTCCAGGCCGCCCACGCATCCCAGTCCTCCCAGCCGTCTAGGTCTGCGGCGGATGCGGCCCACTCGTGGCCGCGCTGCCAGGATTGGGCGTGGATATTGCCAGCTGGGATGCCGGCTGCTAGGAGGGATTCGCGTGCCACCTCGACTCGGTCGGCGGGGCCTACCAAGATGAAGCGCTTGTCCTTGGCTCCGTCCTTCTCGTGGTCCTTCTCGTGGCGTAGCACCACGGCGATTGGGTCTTGGGATTCGCCGGCGGTTTCGGATGCGAAGCCCTCTGCCTGCGGCTGCGCGCCGAGCAGCCAGGGATCCTGCTCGCTGCGGGAAATGCTATGAAACGAAAGCTCAGGCAAGAGGGCCTGGAGATTAGCCTGGAAGTGGGTGTCGTAGTGTTCGCCAGGGGAAGAAGCCACGCTGTAGACGCTGAGGTTCTTCGGCACTTCGCCGGCAGCCAAGCAATCTAGGAGAGCGGCGCGGGCGCCCGCCCATCCCGTGCCGAAGCTTATGAGCGCGGTGGCCTTGCCGTCGTGCAAGTTCGGAAAGTTTCCGGCAGGGTTACCCAGGGTCCACCAATCGCCGGGCTTTGCCTTGGCCAGCATAGAGGAGGCGTCGCCAGCCAGCGCAATGTGGAAGAGCAGCTGGCCCGTAGTGTCCGCCGGATGCGCCGGGGTCAGCATGCGCCAGGTGCCGGGCAGCAGCTGCGAGGTGATGGGAAAATGCTGGCCCGCCTCGTATTCGATGGGCGCACCGGATTCCAGCCGCACCACCGCAGTATTGCGGTTGGGGTGTTCTACGGCGACTACCTGCGCGCTGTGGGCCGGGGCGATGCCGGCGATGTCGGCAGCATGCGCCGCCTGTGCCATCGTGGTGCACACAGTGTGGACGGCGCGCTTTGCCACCACTAGCTGGTGCTGAGTCAGTCCCAACGCGATAAACCCCTCGTTCAGGGAGGCCTCGAACTTGGGATAAATCTCTGTGGGGAAGCCGTGGCGGCGGTGCTCCTTGCCTAGCTCGCGGACGCGCTCGATGGTCTCTTCTGGGAGGAAGCCGGCATCGTCAGCCGCATCCAATATCCACGCCACTGCAGGCGCCAGTGCCGGGTGGGTATCACGCATGGATAGAGCGAAGATTTGGCGCGACTCCGCGACGGTGGCAAAGAAGTGCTGATGCACCGCATCGCGGTAATCGTCAGCGTGCCTGCGGATGTGTTCGCCCAATTCCTTCATGCTGGCCCATCCTACTTGCCCGCGGCCGCGGGCGATCTGGTTTAGGGAAGCCGCTTCGAGGTGGCTTCTCCGTATGATGAGCGCATGGAGGTCGCACTACCGCACGAAGTTCGTCGAGCGGGCCGTTCGTATCTGGACGCCGCCGATCGGCTGCTGCCTGGAGCGATCACGGGTGTCGTGGTGGGCGGTTCTGTTGCGCTGGGTGCGTATCGCCCGAAGGCCAGCGACATCGACCTGATCGCCACGCTTGATGACGCCTGGCGGGAGCGCTCCGACCTGATCCCACGCCTGCGCGCTCTGCACCTCTCCCAGCTCCCGCGGCTGCTCGGGCGAGCTGTTCGAGGAATGGGCATCAGCGCGTGCTGCAACACCTCGTTCGTGTGGGACTCGGAGATCACGCGCCCTGTGACACAGATCGAGCCGATCGCTTCCCACGTGGGCGAGATCTTCAACCCCAGGGGCGCGTTCGATGTGAATCCCGTGATCTGGCACGAGCTCGAGCACGGCGGCATCGCGCTACGGGGAGGGGACGTCTCGACCTGGGGCCTAGACCCGCAGCCCGACGAGCTCCGGCCATGGACCCTGAACAACCTGCTGGGGTACTGGAAGCCGCTGATGCTGCGCACCGAGAGAGGGCGTGGAGCCCTCGGAGCCGGGAGGGTTCAATGGCGGCTCCTCGGACCTGCGCGGATGCACGCGACGCTCACGACGGGTGAGGTCATCAGCAAGCAGGAGGCCGGAGCGCGTGCTCTCGGATTGTTCCCTCATCACGCACCGATCCTCGGCGTAGCACTTGCTCATCTCAGCGGAGAGAATGCTCCAAGCGCTCCACCGAAAAGCGAATGGCGACGACTGACTGCCGTCTGCATGCGCGAGATCATCTCCAGGTCGGAGCAGCTTCCGAGCTGAACTTGACGCCACCTTCGGCCTGTTTCTGGCGCTAACTCGCGACGGGCTGGTGGAGCTGGGGATTGAGCCGGAAGGCCAGGTGGCCTACGTCTGGAACCTCGCACGATTGTGCGGTTTCCCTTTTCTATGCGGTGCCTAAGTGCTCAGCGAAGCGATTAAACGGCAAGGAAAACTTGAGTCTGCTACGCTCAGGCAGGGAAGAAAAGAAAATTTGAAGTTGAGTGGAACAAACTCAACTTTGGATGCGTTGTTGTAAATATCAGGCAATAAACCTTCTAATAAACAACTTCCAAGGAGGAAGCAATGAGTGCTTTCAACCCCACCACCAAGACCCAAGAGGCCTTACAGCAGGCGCTGCAGACCGCCTCTTCCAACGGCAATCCGGACATTCGCCCGGCGCACCTACTAGCGGCCATCCTTAGCCAAGAAGACGGCATCGCCGCACCGGTCCTCAAGGCCACCGGCGTCGATCCGGAAACCGTGCTCAAGGAGGCGCGCGCACTTGTGGATTCCTATCCCAAGGCTGAGGGCTCTGGGATGGCGAACCCGAACTTTAACCGCGACGGTCTCAACGTCTTGACCCGCGCGCAGGAGCTGGCGGGCGAATTGGGCGATGAGTACGTCTCCACCGAGGTTCTTCTCGCTGCTATCGCCGGCTCTAAGACTGACGCCGCCGAGCTGCTTACCGGCCGCGGCGCTACCTTTGATGCGCTGAAGGGCGCTTTCCCTTCGGTGCGCGGGGCCGCGAAGGTCACCTCTGAGAACCCAGAGGAGCAGTTCCAGGCGCTGGAGAAGTACGCCACCGACCTAACCGCCCGTGCGCGGGAGGGCAAGATTGACCCGGTTATCGGCCGCGACCAGGAAATTCGCCGCGTCGTGCAGGTGCTTTCCCGCCGCACAAAGAACAACCCAGTCCTTATCGGTGAGCCGGGCGTGGGCAAGACCGCCATCGTGGAGGGCCTGGCTCGCCGCATCGTGGCACGCGACGTCCCGGAGTCCCTCAAGGGCAAGACCTTGCTGAGCCTCGACTTGGGCTCCATGGTCGCCGGCGCGAAGTACCGGGGCGAGTTCGAGGAGCGCTTGAAGGCAGTGCTGGATGAGATCAAGGCCTCGGAAGGCCAGATCATCACCTTCATCGACGAGCTGCACACCATCGTCGGCGCGGGCGCCACGGGCGAGGGTTCCATGGACGCTGGCAACATGATTAAGCCGATGCTGGCCCGCGGTGAGCTGCGCCTGGTGGGCGCTACCACCTTGGACGAGTACCGCAAGTACATCGAGAAGGACGCCGCTTTGGAGCGCCGCTTCCAGCAGGTCTATGCGGCTGAGCCCTCTGTTGAAGATACCGTGGGCATCCTGCGTGGCCTGAAGGAGCGCTACGAGGTCCACCACGGTGTGCGCATCATGGACTCCGCGCTGGTTTCTGCAGCTGAGCTGTCTAATCGCTACATCACCAATCGCTTCCTGCCAGACAAGGCAATCGACTTGGTCGACGAGGCTGGTTCCCGCCTGCGCATGGAGATTGACTCCTCCCCGCAGGAGATCGACGAGTTGGAGCGCGTCGTGCGCCGAATGGAGATCGAGGAGCTGGCGCTGAAGAAGGAAAAGGACGCCGCCAGCCAGGACCGTCTGAGCAAGCTGCAGCAGGAGCTTGCCGACGAACGCGAAAAGCTCGGGGAGCTCAAGGCTCGCTGGGCCAACGAGAAGAAGGCTATCGATGAAGTCCAGCACGCCAAGGAGGAGTTGGAGGATCTGAAGCGCCAGGCCGAGATTGCCGAGCGCGACGGTGACTACGAGAAGACTTCCGAGCTGCGTTATGGTCGCATTCCCGAGTTGGAGAAGCAGCTTGCCGACGCCGAGGTGCGCGCCAACGCACAGTCCAACACCATGCTGGTAGAGGAGGTCACCCCAGACACCATCGCTGAGGTGGTTTCCGCGTGGACCGGCATTCCGGCCGGCAAGATGCTGCAGGGTGAGACCCAGAAGCTGCTCAACATGGAGGCCGAGCTAGGCCGCCGCGTGGTGGGTCAGAAAGAAGCGGTCAAGGCCGTCTCCGATGCCGTGCGTCGCGCCCGTGCGGGCGTTGCGGACCCGGATCGTCCGACCGGCTCCTTCCTCTTCCTTGGGCCTACGGGCGTGGGTAAGACGGAGCTGGCCAAGGCTCTGGCGGACTTCCTCTTCGACGATGAGTCCGCGATGGTGCGCATCGACATGTCTGAGTACGGGGAGAAGCACTCCGTGGCTCGCCTCGTCGGTGCCCCTCCGGGATACGTTGGTTACGATGCCGGCGGCCAGCTCACTGAGGCTGTGCGTCGCCGTCCGTACACGCTCGTGCTTTTCGACGAAGTGGAAAAGGCGCACCAGGACGTCTTCGACGTTCTGCTGCAGGTCCTCGATGAGGGCCGCCTGACCGACGGCCAGGGCCGCACCGTGGACTTCCGCAACACTGTCATCATCCTGACCTCGAACCTCGGTGCCGGTGGCACCAAGGAGGAGGTCATGGAGGCCGTCAAGCGCAACTTCAAGCCGGAGTTCATCAACCGTCTCGATGACGTCGTGATGTTCGAGTCCCTGTCCTCGGAGCTGCTGGCCGGCATCGTCGACATCCAGCTCGATGCTCTGGCATCGAGGTTGCGAGGGCGCCGCCTGAACCTGCAGGTTTCCGACGCCGCGAAGCTGTGGCTCGCCGAGCGCGGCTACGACCCTGCTTACGGCGCCCGCCCGCTGCGCCGCCTGGTGCAGCAGGCCATCGGTGACCAACTCGCCCGCCAGCTTTTGGCCGGCGAGGTCATGGACGGCGACACCGTCCACGTTGACGTCGCTGACGGCGGCGAGCACCTGGAGCTCAATAGCAAGCGCGGCTAACCTGCGTAAGAAGCGCCGAAGTGCTCATGGCCCTAGAATCTAGAGCCATGAGCAATTTGGTTTCTCCAAGCGAACTCCAGCAATCCATTTACCGCGGCGAGCGCGTCGCACTTCTTGCATCTTTGTGGGCACCAGGTGAGGGTGAGGCATACAACCAGTTCGCCTCCCTGCACATTCCTACCGCGCAGTTCGCCGACGCTGCGCACTCCTTCGTCGGCCTTCCTGGCTCCAAGGTGGGCCGTAACCCGTTGGTGAACCCGGAGCGCTTGAAGGAGAGCTGCGAGGCATGGGGACTGCGTCCCGATTGGGAGATCGTGGTCTACGACGAAGGCCGTGGCCTCTTCGCTGCACGCGCTTGGTGGACCCTGCGCTGGGCGGGCTTTAAGAACG
Organism: Corynebacterium simulans; assembly: GCF_001586215.1. Taxonomy (NCBI): domain Bacteria; kingdom Bacillati; phylum Actinomycetota; class Actinomycetes; order Mycobacteriales; family Corynebacteriaceae; genus Corynebacterium; species Corynebacterium simulans. The sequence continues at coordinate 1,755,213 of NZ_CP014634.1, forward strand.
TACGCATGCTCGATGGTGGCTTGGCTAATTGGCGCCGCCAGGGCTTTGCCACCCTTACGGGCCCAGGAAACCTGGGCCTTGCCACCGAGGTCGAAATCACGCCGGGCTCTATGCCGACTGCCACGATTGAGGACGTTAAGGCCCACGACGGCCTGCTCATCGATACTCGTACGGCAAACCGCTTCGCTGGCCGCCGTGAGCACCTCGATCTGAAGGCCGGCCACATCCCCGGTGCAGTGAACCTGCCGGAGCGCCAGTTCCACAACGAAGACAAGACCATCAAATCTGACGAGGAAATCCTAGAGATCCTCGACAACGCTGGCATCACCAAGGAAAACGTCAAGGACGCCATCATTTACTCTGGTTCCGGTAACCACTCCGCGCTGACCATCGGCATCCTTGAGGGCCTTGGATTTACCGGCCTGCGCCACTTCGTCGGTGGCTGGTCCCAGTGGTCCGCAGACCCATCCAACCCGGTCGAGCGTGGCGACCGCACGACTGTATAAATAACCTGCGTAAATCAACCAGCGCGCCAGCCTACTCACCCCAAGACTTCCTCCTAAAGCCTACTCACCCCAAGACTTCCTACTAAAGTCTTGGGGTGATGCCTATTCTGATCCTTGCCCTAGTCCTCGCCGCGGCCGGCGTCGCGCTTCTCCTCCTCGACAAGCGCCAGCGCACCAACCAACTTGACGGCACTACCCCTGTCGAGAGCCTCGAATCGCCAGAGTCTCCCACCGCTGACGAGGCACAGGAAGCCGAAACGTTTGAACCGCACGAGGAAGGACTTGCGTCTGCGGAGAACGCAGTGGAGCAAGAGCCTGCCTCAGTACAAGAGCCTGCCCCAGTAGAGAAGGACCAGGCGGCCCCTGAAACAGCTATGGCAGAGCAGCAGGCGGCGCCGGAGCGCAAGAACGAGCACCTGCTGCGTGCGCGTGACTTGGTGCCCGGGTCGCTGCGCCGTGAGCGCAAGGCATGGGGCGAGCATCACCAATTCGAGTACACCAAGCAGGATGACTATCTGGCTGATGAATGGATGCGTGGCGCAGCGGCCCTGGGGGCGGCGCCGAAGGATATCGTGGCAGGGTTCGTGCATGGTCACGAGATGCTGCTGATGGACTTGGGCGGCATCAACGTTATGGCGATGCGCACCGGTGCGGCATCAGACATCGTGGTGGATTTCCGCCGCATCGGCCTTACAGAAGAACACTTTTCGGAGGACCTGATCAAGGTCGACGACGTTGAAGGATTCGAGATGTTCGCAACCGACGCGGGCGTCGGCAAGCGGCTCATCGATGAGCGCCTGGAAGTGGCCCTCGAGCAGATGCCCGAGGAGGTCACCGCGGCGTGGATGGAATCCGAATGGGTGCTTGCCCAAACCACCAAGCACGCGCGCGGCGCGCAGTGGGATGCCATGCTGGCGCCGCTGGCAAAACTTGCCGATTGTGCCCGAGTTCTGCCGCCGCGTTCGGCCGCGATGCAGGTGCTGCGCGTGGCTGAGCTGGACCCGAGCCGCGAGATCCCCGAGCCGCCGCAGCCCGAGCCGACCGGGCCCACCCTTGTGCCGGACCACGAGGAAATCCAGCGCCCGCACATCCAGCGCCCGGAAGAGCCGGTAGAGCTGCCGAGCCGCACCCGCAGTGAGACCCTCGGCGAGGTTGACCACAGCGCGCTGGGTGCGGACGAAGTCGACGCCATTGCCGACGGCCGCGAGCGCCCCCTGCTCGATAAGGCGCAAGCGCGCATGCGCCGTGATCTCAACGGCCGCTCGACCATCTTCGGCGACGAAGAAGCAAACGAGTAGTCTTAAAGCGATAATCCCGCAAAACATGGCGGGACAAGAAGCGGCATAAGAAACCAAAAGGAGCGCCATGAGCTTGGATGCACAGAAAAAGGCCCGTCTGGCAGAGCTGGTCAAGGAACTGGCTGTTGTACACGGCAAGGTCACCTTGTCCTCCGGCAAGGAGGCTGATTACTACGTTGACCTGCGCCGCGCCACCCTTCAGCACGAGGCTTCCCGCCTCATCGGCTCCTTGCTGCGCGAGCTGACCGCGGACTGGGACTACGTGGCAGTTGGCGGCCTGACCCTGGGCGCTGACCCCGTCGCTACCTCCATCATGCATGCCGACGGCCGCGATATCGACGCCTTCGTGGTGCGCAAGGAAGCCAAGAAGCACGGCATGCAGCGCCGCATTGAGGGCTTCGACGTCACCGGCGCTAAGGTCCTCGTGGTCGAGGACACCACCACCACCGGCAACTCCCCGCTGACCGCCGTCGAGGCACTGCGCGAGGCAGGCGCCGAGGTCGTCGGTGTGGCCACCGTTGTGGATCGTGCAACCGGCGCCGGCGAAGTTATCGCCGCTGAGGGCCTGGAGTACCGCTACCTGCTGAGCTTGGAAGACCTTGACCTCGCCTAATAACCCATCCGCGCAAGAGACTGTAGAGACAGGCAAGGGCCCTACCGAGTGGAACGAAGGCCGCCACGGCGTCGGGCCGTGGGAGGGCCCCTGGCCAGACGGCGCGCAGTATGACCCAGAGCTGCTGCGCGAGGGTGATCGCCGCAACGTGGTCGACGCCTACCGTTACTGGAGCAGGGAAGCGATCACCGCGGACATCGATAAGCGCCGGCACGCCCTGCACATCGCCATCGAGAACTTCGAGAACGATTCCAACATCGGAACCGTGGTGCGCACCGCGAATGCCTTCGCCGTCGACACCGTGCATATCGTGGGGCGCCGCCGTTGGAATCGCCGTGGGGCCATGGTCACTGACCGCTACCAGCACCTGCAGCATCATGCCACGGTGGAGGAGCTTTTGCAGTGGGCCAACGCCGAAGGGCTAACTGTTGTCGCCATCGATAACACCCCCGGATGCGTCCCCCTTGAAACAGCCGAGCTGCCGGAGCGCTGCCTGCTTTTGTTTGGACAAGAAGGCCCCGGCGTTACCCAAGCAGCCCAAGATGCAGCGTTAATGACCTGTTCCATTGCCCAATTTGGCTCGACTCGTTCGATCAACGCGGGCGTCGCCGCGGGCATCGCCATGCATGCGTGGATTCGTCAGCATGCTGACTTAGAAAAAGCGTGGTAAATCGTTATCTCAAGTAGATACGATGGAGTAACGAAACCATTATCGAGAGTGATAGATCTACAGTGGAAGAGACATGGGCACACCGCGCGGACCTCGCGGAAACCGCCATCAATGAACGCCATGCGCAAAACGTATGGTCGATTCCGCGTACCAATCTTGCGGTCGTCAGCTGGCCGCCGACTGGTAAGGAGAAGCTCTTCGTCCACTGGCACTACTGGTGGCAAGCTCATTACCTCGATTGCCTGGTAGACGCCGCGCTGCGTAACAACACCAAGGCGCGCCGCGCCCGCATCGTGGACACCATGCGCGGTATCCGTATTCGTAACATGAGCCAGCTTACGAAGAATCGTTATTACGACGACAAGGCGTGGCTGGCCCTGGCTATGGAGCGTGCCGAGCAGCTCAAGCGCATCAAGCCGCATAAGCGCCTAGGCTCCTTGCAGCGCAACATCCTGGAAGGTACCGACCCCCAAATCGGCGTGCTGCCGTGGCGCGAGGGCGAGACCTTCCTGAACGTGCCATCCAACGGCCCCGGCGCCATCATGCTTGCCCGCATGGGGCGCATCGACGAGGCCCGCCACATCGTGGACTGGATCTATGACCATCTGGTTGATGATGACGGCTTCATCATGGACGGCGTGCGCATGCGTATGGACGGTCCGGAAATCGTGAAGGCTATCCACCCGTATTGCCAGGGCGTGGTTCTGGGCGCCTGCCTGGAAATTGCATTGGCACTGCGTGAGAAGGCTGGGTTGACCTCCCTGGAGAGCATCGACACCATTCAGGAAGCCGAGCTGGCAGCGGATACGATGCACTACATCACCAACATCCGTGGCCTAGTGCAGGCGGTGGCAACCGGAATGGCTACTCCGTCCGGCGTTATCAACTGGATGACGGGCGACGGCGATGGTGGCCTGTTCAAAGGCATCCTCGTGCGCTACCTTGCGGACGTTGCTGTGCGATTGCCGGGCGATTCCCCGGCTAACCGCGCCACCAAGAAGCTTGCGGCTCGCATGGTCGTGGCCTCTGCTGAATCCGTGTGGGAACACCGCTTGGAGGTAGATGGTCTACCTATCTTCGGCTCCGACTGGACCACCGATGCTCGCCTGCCACATAACTATGGCTTCGGGCCGAATACCGTCGGCGAAAAGGTAGGCATCATCCGTGTTGCAGAGCGCGATCTTTCGGTCCAATTGTCGGGCTGGATGCTGCTCGAGGCCTGCGCACGAGTCATGAAACACCAGTCCCAAGAAAAATAAAATCGCATTACAACCGTACTATTTTGTGGTTTCACCTGCGTATCGGCAACCGCCCACCAGGCGCCTGCCTGCATTAAGGAAGTTCACAAAAATTCTGGCGGCGAAACCGGGCAAAAACAGGCATACTTGGGATTTGGAACGTGATTGCCCCAACACACTAAGGATGGAACTTCATGCCAATCGCAACTCCTGAGGTCTATAACCAGATGCTGGATACCGCCAAGCAGGGCGGTTTTGCATTCCCGGCCATCAACTGCACCTCTTCTGAGACCATCAACGCGGCTCTGCGCGGTTTCGCAGAAGCTGAGTCTGACGGCATTATCCAGTTCTCCACTGGCGGCGCTGAGTTCGGCTCTGGCCTTTCTGTGAAGAACAAGGTGGCAGGTGCTCAGGCTCTGGCAGCTTTCGCTCACGAGGCGGCAAAGCACTACGGCATCAACGTTGCGCTGCACACCGACCACTGCCAGAAGGAAGTTCTGGACGAGTACGTCCGCCCCCTCATCGCCATCTCCCAGGAGCGCGTTGACCGCGGCGAGCTGCCTTTGTTCCAGTCCCACATGTGGGATGGCTCCGCAATCCCAATCGACGAGAACCTCGTCATCGCCCAGGAGCTGCTGGAGAAGGCACGCAAGGCAAACATCATCCTCGAGGCTGAGATCGGCGTCGTTGGCGGCGAAGAGGACGGCGTCCAAGCTAAGGCCGGCGCAAACCTCTACACCTCCGTTGAGGATTTTGAAAAGACCATCGATGCACTCGGTACCGGCGAGAAGGGCCGCTACTTGCTGGCCGCTACCTTCGGCAACGTCCACGGCGTTTACAAGCCGGGCAACGTGAAGCTGCGCCCAGAGGTTCTCGACGAAGGCCAGAAGGCCGCCGTCAAGAAGCTCGGCCTGGAAGAGGGCTCCAAGCCATTCGACTTCGTGTTCCACGGCGGCTCCGGCTCCGAGAAGGAAAAGATCGAGCAGGCTCTGTCCTACGGCGTTGTGAAGATGAACGTTGACACCGATACTCAGTACGCGTTCACCAATCCGGTTGCCCGCCACATGTTCGCTAACTACGACGGCGTCTTCAAGATCGACGGCGAGGTTGGCAACAAGAAGGTCTACGACCCACGCTCCTACATGAAGAAGGCAGAGCAGTCCATGGCTGAGCGCGTGGTTGAGGCCTGCACCGACCTGCACTCCGTGGGCAAGTCCATCTCCAAGTAAGACTGACCACTAAACCCACACCACACAGAGCCGTTCCCCCACACCCCGCAGCCGCAGGGAACCCCGCAGCCGCTGGGAACCCCGCAGCCGCTGGGAGGGAGGAGCGGCTTTGCTGTGTTTAGCGTCAAAGAATGCGCCGGCAAAGTCCCCGACCAACATCCTCGCCCGAGTCAAACCGGAATCAAAACCCAAATGGTGAGGTCACCGCACAACAAAAGGGACTAGTGTAAACCAATGGGGCAAATGAGGCCCGCAAGTGGTGAGGTGACCTCACCATCTAGAGTGAACCCAGCCACGACCCAGGCCGAACCCAGCCACGACCCAGGCCGAATCCAGCCACGACCCAGGCCGACCTCAACCAGAGCCAAGCAATCCACACGGGCGAACTAAGATAAGGAAACCATGGCGGAAGCAAAGGATAAGAGCACCAAGGACCGGGTCAAGCTGACCACGCGCCAACAGCTGCGCAGCTTTGACCGCTCGGTTAAATCCCGTTTTGCGCGCGTGAAGTCCCGCTTCCTCTACATCGTCCAGTCCACCCTCGGCGCCGGCCTGGCCTTCTTCGTCGCGCACGTCGTCTTCGGCCACGCTCAGCCGTTCTTCGCGCCGATGTCCGTCATCATCATCTTGGGCCTGTCCGGCGGGGACCGCCTTAAACGCGCGGTGGATCTCTCCATCGGCGGCATCGTCGGCGTTATCGTGGGCACCCTCCTGGTTGACGGCCTGGGCACCGGCCCTATCCACATGACCATAATCATCGGTTGCTCGCTGCTCATCGCGTCCTTCGTGACCGAGTCGCAGCTCATCAGCAACCAAGTGGCCATCGGCGCCATCCTGATCGCCACCATCATGCCCCCGGAGGAGATGGGCGGACTCTCCCGCGCCATCGATGCCATCATCGGCGCCTTCATCGGCATCTGCATGGTCGCCCTCATCCCGACCTCCCCACTGCGCGCCGTGCGTAAGGAAGTATCCAAGGTTCTGCGGGTGGCTTCTGCAGTGCTTTCCGACGTCGCCGGTGGCCTCCGCGACGGCGATAAGAAGGCGATCCTGGAAGCTCGTGACGCCGTCCGCGGTACGCAGAGCGATATCAATGACATGCTCCAGGCGGCCAAGGGCAGCGCCGAGACCGTCAAGGTTTCCCCATTCCTGTGGAGCTGGCAGCGCAACATCCGCTCCCTGGAGCGCATCCTCACCCCGGTGGACAACGCCATCCGCGGTGTGCGCGTGCTTTCCCGCCGGGCCTTGGTGCTTTCGGAGGACGGCGACCACGTCACCGAAGCCCAGCTTGACCTCATCGACGAGCTTTCCGACGTCACGTATGAGCTCGCCGAGCTCTACGGCCGGGCCAGCAGCAAGGAATCGCGGGCCAACGAGGCCGTGGTCATCCCGGAGATTGTGTACCGCTTACGCGTCCTTGGTGCGAACGCCACCATGGACGTGCTTGGCGAGGACGGCGTTCTTTCCGCCTACTCACTCCTCGCGCAGACCCGGTCCATCATCGTTGACCTGCTGATGGTCTGCGGCATGTCCCGCGAATCAGCCGTGGCGCAGCTTGCCCCCACCTCTGATCATCCGGCCTACCCACCGGAAGTGCTCGACGCCGACTAAACGCACGAAGTAAAGCCGTAATAATTAAGGCCGTACAACCTGCAGATCACGCAGATGCCGGTAGAAAGTCACGCGCTTGACGGCTCGCTTTGCGCTGACGCCATCGACAATCACGCGCAACTCCGGGCCGCCCGCTTGCACCGCGCGGCCGGTACAGATGCTGGATTCATCGAGCTGACCGGAGGCGATGGGGGAGGAGAACTTCGATCGCAGCCATCCGCCGAAGCCGGACTTTGCGACTTCAGCAAGCCCTAGGTCTGCAGATTCAGCAACGGGGGAGATAGCCTTCGCTGCCAAAATTCCCGGTGCATCAATCATTGGTACCAACCGGGCACCATACGTACCGATGCCGGCCTTGCCGGTACCTTCGTGGCGGACGACAACATGATCATCCACGATGATCTCGCCGGTGATGTCCGTGTTATTCCATTCGGAAATCGAAGCCGAGCCTGCCACGGCAAGACCTGCATCATTGCGGATGAGTGGCACTGGGTGAACCGGTGCTGAAAGCGCAACGCTGAGCGCAGATTGCAGATCAGTAGGCAGACCCCAGTTGCGGGCAGCGGGCGAAGAAGAATCCGTGGGCACATAGGCGAGCTCGGTCCACAGGTAGTCGCCGCGCATCATGCGGCTAAGAACTGCGCTCAAGGCGGCGTCGTCTCCAACCACGACGATGCGTAGTGGTTCCACCAAGTGGGGCGCTTGCGGCGCGAAGGCGGGGGTACTCAAATGCCGGACGTCTGGCTGGGCGGCAATCTCATCGAGGGAAGGGGTGGGATCTTCCGGCAGTGCGGTCTTCGCGGCTATATCTAGCGGACGAAGCTCGGAGCGGGTTGGAACCGCGCTGACGTCGAGAATTTCTGCGTGTGGGGGCAAATCCAGGCTGAGTCTGCTACCGCAACGAACAACGATTAGGGTCACCGTGAGTTACCTTGCCTTTCCCAGCGAATCACCCCGCGAATTGGGGCATAACTTCTACACCCTACAACGCAAATTACCCCCCTTGATAACCGCCAATTGGGGTGGAGGGGGCCACATGGGGATATATTTTTAGTCCACACTACTTTCAACTTCACATTTTATTTATCTTCGTGCTGTGGCACACAGGTAACTATCCCGACAACTTCACGGAGGCTTCATCTTGGCAATTGAATTCACCATGATCCAGTCCATCGGCATCGCTGTCGTGTTGCTCTTGCTGGGTATTTGGCTCAAGCAGCGGATCTACTTCTTTGAGCGTTTTGCTATTCCGGCCCCGGTTATCGGTGGCTTCCTCTTTGCTTTGATCAACCTGGTGCTGCACCAGACTGGTATCGCTGAGATTACGTTCGATACCACGCTGCAGAGCTTCTTCATGGTTATCTTCTTCACCACGGTGGGCTACGGCGCATCGTTGAAGGTGCTGCGCGCCGCCGGCCCGAAGGTAATGGTCTTCCTCGTTGTGGCGATTGTTCTGACCATTCTGCAGAACGTCGTTGCCGTGGGCCTGGCTCCAATCGTTGGTGTCGATGCCAAGTTGGCTTTGATGACGGGCTCCGTTTCCATGACCGGTGGTCATGGTGTTTCGGGCGGTATCGCGCCTCTCGTCGAGCAGTCTGGTGTTAGCGGTGCAGAAACCGTGGCTTACACCGCAGCTACCTTCGGCCTCATCATGGGCTCGCTCATGGGCGGCCCGCTGGCTAACCGCCTGATTACCAAGGGCAACCTGATGGATCAGAAAGCAGCAAAGGTCGATATCGATGAGTCGCTGATTGCTCACGTCGCCCGCAAGCTGCGCGGCGACGCCATGCTGCACGCCTTCGTGATGATTCTAGTTTCCATGCTCATCGGTAGCTTCGTGACCGATGCGATGAACCACTTCGTGGGCATGCTCACCGATAAGGCAGCCTTCCCGCTTTACTTCGGCTCCATGATCGTGGCGATTATCCTGCGCTTCATCAATGACTCCCGTGAGCAGAAGGAATACAAGGAACTGGTCCCAACCCAAGAGGTTGAGATCCTCGGTGTTATTGGCTTGAACTTCTTCCTGGCGATGGCTCTTATGAACATCAAGCTCTGGGAGCTCGCTGAACTGGCTGTCCCGATGCTCATCCTGCTGGTGGGCCAGACGGCACTCATGTGGCTGTTTGCCAACTTTGTCACCTTCCGCGTCATGGGCCGCGACTACGACGCCGCGGTTCTTACCGCTGGCCACTGCGGCTTCGGTATGGGCGCTACCCCGAACGGCATGGCAAACATGGACTCCGTGGTCACCAAGTTCAAGGAATCCAAGCTGGCTTTCTTCATCCTGCCGATCATTGGTGGCATGTTCATCGACTTCGCGAACATCGTTAATATCTTGGTATTCCTGAACATCGCGTAAACGCGGTGAGGCAGCCGTGTTAAAAATGAGAGCTGTCAATTAATACCCGTCTGCACACTTCTAGGGGTAAAGTGGTTGCGTATTTGGCTTCAATCATTAGGAAGTGACACCCAGACATGGCAGCAATCGTCATCGTTGGCGCTCAATGGGGCGACGAAGGTAAAGGTAAGGCCACCGATATCCTCGGTGGCAAGGTTGACTACGTAGTCAAGCCGAATGGCGGCAATAACGCTGGCCATACTGTTGTAGTTGGCGGCGAGAAGTATGAGCTCAAGCTCCTTCCCGCCGGCATTCTCTCTGAGAATGCAACTCCGGTATTGGGCAACGGCGTTGTTATTAATCTTGAAGCTCTCTTTGATGAGATCGACGGCCTTGAGGCACGCGGCGCGAATGCCTCGCGCCTGCGAATCTCCGCGAACGCTCACCTGGTAGCGCCGTACCACCAGACCCTGGACCGCGTGCAGGAGCGTTTCTTGGGCAAGCGCGCCATTGGCACCACGGGCCGCGGTATTGGCCCGGCTTACTCCGATAAGGTCGCTCGCATCGGTATCCGCGTGCAGGATATCTTCGATGAGTCCATCCTGCGGCAAAAGGTTGAGTCTGCGCTGGACATCAAGAACCAGATGCTGGTGAAGATGTACAACCGCAAGGCCATCGATCCGGAGCAGGTTGTGGAGTACTTCCTGAGCTACCGCGATCGCCTGCGCCCGATGGTTATTGAGGCCGAACTGGAGCTGAACCAAGCCCTGGATGCCGGCAAGCACGTCCTCATGGAGGGCGGCCAGGCCACCATGCTGGATGTGGATCACGGCACCTACCCGTTCGTTACGTCCTCGAACCCTTCTGCCGGCGGTGCTTCAGTTGGCTCCGGTATTGGCCCGACCCGCATTAAGACCTCGCTGGGCATCATCAAGGCCTACACCACTCGCGTGGGCGCCGGCCCGTTCCCCACCGAGCTCTTTGACAAGTGGGGCGAGTACCTACAGACCACCGGTGGTGAGATCGGTGTTAACACCGGCCGTAAGCGCCGCTGTGGCTGGTACGACTCCGTCATTGCGCGCTATGCCACGCGCGTTAATGGCTTCACCGATTACTTCCTGACCAAGCTAGATGTATTGACAGGAATTGGTGAGATTCCGATCTGCGTGGCTTACGACGTTGATGGCAAGCGCTACGATGAGATGCCGCTGACCCAGTCTGAGTTCCATCACGCCACGCCAATCTTTGAGACCATGCCGGCATGGGATGAGGACATCACGGGCTGCAAGACCTTTGAGGAGCTTCCGCAGAAGGCTCAGGACTACGTCCTGCGTCTGGAGGAACTCTCTGGCTGCCGCATCTCCTACATTGGTGTCGGCCCCGGCCGCGACCAGACCATCGTGCGCCACGACGTCATGCAAGACCAGTAAGGCGCCAACAAGTTCAAGCCGCACAACCTCAGGCACCGCCTCACGGCGACGGTGCCAGCCAATAACCGCCCCACTTCTCCTACAGCATCGTGCACACAACCATCAGCACGCACCATGCATAGGGAAGCGGGGCGGTTTGTGTTCTTATGGCTACATTTGTGCGTTCAATACGCCCTGCTTGGTGCCGCCTCCGGCAACGCCGCTTACCCATGCGCTGGACAAAACACCCCCGTAAGGAGTTTATTCCTGGGGAAATGTTACGGATGTGGCGATGTGAGATATTTAACAATATTAATCGCGTGTCGCGATCGGAGCAAATAAGGGCAGGTCAAGCATATGTCTTAACTTGTTGTCCCCAAAAAAGTTGTATTCATGGAATTTTCAGGGTTCTGTACGGTTTCTTTAATTCGTGAATGGCGTTAACGTTGGGGACGAGTTTGTTCATCGACCCTTGGAACCTCTGATCTTCTTCCAAGGTGGCAAATGTGAGCTGCTCTCGGTTGCGTAAGCCGGTTTTACCCCTTGCGCGGTCGCGCACCCCTAGCGTGATCAATACTTTCAAGTCTTAAGGAAAGGACTTCTTGATATGAACAAGAAGGCAATCAAGCGTACTGCTGTACGCCGTCGCGGCACTACGATTGCTGCCGCGGCGCTCTCTGTTGCACTGGTTGCTCCGTTTGTACATCCTGTTGTTGCACCGCAGACGGCCGCCGTGGCGTCTGCTGCTGAGATCACTGATGCAGATGGTAACTACATTCCGGCGGATACTGGGCGAATTTACGACAACGGTGAGGATGACGGCCTGCGATATGCCGGCCTTTTGCCGGAGTTCGTGGATGCACAGCAAAACGACCCGCAGTACGTGTTCAAGGTTCCGCATTTGAGGAAATCGGTTTGGAATACCGGTAAGACCCCGGAGGGGGATACAGATGCGAACGGTCAGTTCATCCGTTTCCGTGACAAGGCGCTGTACGACGAGATTTCGCGCATCGAGCTGGTGGGTGTGAATGGTGATCACCAGGGGTCGTTTGTAAAGCGTGATCCTCAAGGCTCCGAGTGGGGTCTGAAGTTCGAGGCCTCCAAGAACTTTCCAGGTGCCTCGGGCGTTCCGTATGCGTCCTACATTCAAATCTTCCTGAAGAACGGGACCCCTATTACCGATCTGGCTCTTCCGAAGGAGGGTTCCCAGGTTGACTACTACTGGGTTCGCAAGGACGGCCGGATCTTCAACAACTCCGTCCAGCACGTAAACATTGTGGATCAGGGGCAACTTGCTGCTGATACCAACGTACCGGCGGAAACCTTCGAAGGTACGGGCGCGAATGTTTACCACAACGGTATCTCGAAACAGCTGAAGTATGATCAGAGGAACGGGGTCATTAAGTCCACCACAACCGCTACTATGGCGGGTAGGAACTTCGGTGGAAACAGCTATTGGAACTGGATGCTCAATGAGTACATCAGCCCAGATGTAGCAAAGCACATCACCGACGTCACGGTCTACAAATCTGACATGGAAGGCAATCCAGTAAAGGGTGCCAAGAAATGGAAGATGGACTTCGACAAGGAAACCGGTTTCGCGACCACCGCGACTCGGCCCGAACTGTCCTACAAGCCACACGAGCCTGGCATCGATGCCAAAACCAAGGATGAAGTGTGGGCCAACATGGACAGTATCGTGGGCATCCCCGCTAATGTGACCGGTAGCTACACCATCGAGTATCAGCTTGAGGAGGGGGCTGAAAACCTTGCCAACTCCCCGTATGGCAAGCGCATCGACACCACCTCCTGGATCTCCGTGGACTTCACTGATGCGTGGCCGAAGACGTTGCCGAACGAGGATAAGCAGGACAGTGGCGCCGATCCGACGCTGCTGAAGAACACGCTGAAGTTCGACTACCTCAACATTGCCGATTCTGACGGTGATGGCCTCACCGACGACTACGAACGTGAGTTGGGTACGGACCCGTCAGTCGAAGATACGGATGGCGATGGTATCCGCGATGACGTGGAGGTCCTTACCGATGACACCGATCCGTTAGACCCGAAGTCTTTCCTCCCTGCTGCTCCACAGCCGGAAGCTAAGCAAGTTCTCCCACAGCCTGAGTCTCTGTCCGGCACGATTGCTCGCGAACAGGATAAGGACACCAAGGGCGAGGATATTCCGCTGCTTGATGTCACCAATGCGGATGCGGCGCCGGTGAAGATTGTTGCTGTTCCTACCGACAAGCTGAGTGAAGACGAGAACGGTAAGCCGACTTTCGACGCTGCAGACGCCATTGACGTCGCAACGCTTGATGACGTCGCCGCGATTAAGAAGGGTAAATTTACTTCCGGCAAGCTTGAACTGCAAGACGGTACGGATTACACCCTCGTTGCGGAGTCCCCGAATGGCGAGCGCACCAAGGGCGGTACGTTCAAGGCCACCAAGGATGCCCCGACTGAAGCAACCGCGACCCCGTCCATCGAACCAGTGAAGGCTGATGACACCAAGGTCACTGTCACGGCTCCTGCAGGCAGTGAGGTGAAAGTAACCCTCCCGTCCGGTAAGGAAGTCACCGCAACCGAGGACCCGGACAAACCGGGTACCTTCACTGCAGGCATTCCTGAGGGCGAAAAGCTCAAGGAAAACGATGAGATCTCGGCTACTGCAACGGAGGATGGTAAGAAGCCTTCCGAGCCGGCAACCGTAAAGGTTGAGGCTGCGGACGCACCGGGGCCGGAGACCCCAACCGACCCTGAGGCTGATAAGACCTACGGCGTTGACTACCCAGCACTGCAGAACCTTGCCGTGGACGGCGAGAACGCCACCGCTAAGGTTTCTCCGAAGCTGACCCTCAACGGTGAGGCCGTGGATACCTTGCCTGAGGGATCCACGTTCACGGCAGATACCTCCAACGCCCCTGAGGGCACAGAGGTGACCTTCGATGAGAATGGTGTTGCAAACATCACCGTTCCGAAGCAGGAGCCGGGTGCGCCAGCCAAGGTTTTTGAGTTGCCGATTACCGCGACTATCGACGGCACTGAGTACACCGATACCGTCGTTGTTAACGTTCCTGCCGGCGATGAGAAGCCGGCGCCGAAGGATTTGGTCATCGACAAGCTCAAGGGCCAGGAAGCATGGTCCGATGATGCCATCACTCCGATTCAGGTCTCGGCCAAGACAGCTGATGGTGCGGCGCTGTCCAACCCCACGTATGAGCTCGTCGGCGCACCCGAGGGAATCTCCATCGATGAGAATGGCAAGATTACGGGTACTCCTGCGTACAACAAGGACGCGGCTGACCTCGTGACCGAGGACGGCAACGCCGTCTACAACGTCACCGTGAAAGTCACCGATGGTGAGAGCACCGGCACGCAAACCTTCCCGCTCGTGGTCAAGGACGCCACCGCGGACACTGACGGCGATGGCCTGACGGACAAGGAAGAAGCCGAAAAGGGCACCGACCCGAAGAAGGCCGACACTGATGGTGATGGTCTGACCGATAAGGAAGAGGTTGACGGTTCCAAGAACAACGGCCAGCCGACCGATCCGACCAACGCAGACAGCGACGGTGACGGCGTTAGCGACGGCGACGAGGTCAACAACACTGATGCTGAGGGCAACCCTGCCCCCACTGATCCGAATGATGCGAATGATAAGCCTGCTGGTGAGTCTGAGGGTAAGACCTCGGTTGAGGGTGCTGAGAACCCGAAGACTGTGAATCCGTCTGATGAGAAGCAGGACACTGGTGTGAAGGTCACCAACCCGGGTGAGGACACCGAGGTTTCTGCTACCGATGAGGATGGCAACAAGGTTCCGGCTGAGATTGACGAGAACGGCAACGTTGTTGTTACTCCGGGTAAGAAGGTTGATGGTCCGATTACCGTAGTTGTTAAGGATCCGGATCTGCCGGGTGGCAAGGTCGAGGCCGAGGTTCCGGTTAAGGGCCACGAGAAGGGCCAGGACAACAACGGTAACGGTAAGCCTGCTGGTGAGTCTGAGGGTAAGACCTCGGTTGAGGGTGCTGAGAACCCGAAGACTGTGAATCCGTCTGATGAGAAGCAGGACACTGGTGTGAAGGTCACCAACCCGGGTGAGGACACCGAGGTTTCTGCTACCGATGAGGATGGCAACAAGGTTCCGGCTGAGATTGACGAGAACGGCAACGTTGTTGTTACTCCGGGTAAGAAGGTTGATGGTCCGATTACCGTAGTTGTTAAGGATCCGGATCTGCCGGGTGGCAAGGTCGAGGCCGAGGTTCCGGTTAAGGGCCACGAGAAGGGCCAGGACAACAACGGCAACGGCACGCCTGCTGGTGAGCAACCGGGAGAGCCGAACGAGCCTACTCCGAATGAGAACCAGCGTTGCTTGGCTACTGGTCTGGGTGTTGGTATCCCGCTGCTGTTCCTGATTCCGGTTGGTTTGGCTTCCCAGCTGAACATTCCGGGTCTGAAGGACTTTGTTGCTCCGATTGATAGCCAGATTCAGGCTTTGAATACTCAGCTGCAGAAGCAGGCTGGTGTGTTCAATGGCCCGCTGGCTGGCCAGGTTGCTGGTATTGATGCGCAGCTGAAGCGCTTCGGTATCAATGGCAGCACCCTTGCTTTGGTTGCTGCTGGTGCGCTGGCTATCGGCCTTATCGCTGATGCTTGTGCTCCGGGTGCAGGTTCTTCCAACGGTTCCTCCAAGTAAGAGAGACGCTGACGCACGCCGAGGGCCAGTCGGCCCTTAGGGGCCGGCTGACACATAGAAGGTCAGTCTAAAGACCAAGCCCCCTTTTCCACCGTTTCCCTGCGGTGGGGAAGGGGGCTTTGGTGATCCTGGGGCGAAGGGCGTGTTGTGTGCTGGTGCTCGGGTGAGGGAACGGTGAGATTGGGTAGGTGGGGGTTTGGGGGACGTCGCCAAGCAATGCAGCGCTAGAAGTGTGCGATAATTCGAGAATGACTACCGTAGGCGACATCGCAGGCCACATCGGAACCCCTCTGACAGGAAACGCCACCAAGGTGCTTCTTTTGGGGGCGGGCGAGTTGGGCAAGCAGTTGGTAATTGCCTTTCAAAACTTAGGGCTGGAGGTCCACGCCGTGGACCGCTACGCAGGAGCGCCGGCGCAGCAGCTCGCGCACTTTAGCTACATCGCAGATATCAGGGACCCGCACAAGGTGTGGGAGCTTACAGAGCGAATCAAGCCGGACTACGTGGTCCCGGAGGTCGAGACCGTCGCGGTGGAGGCGCTGAAGCGTATCGAGGAATTCGGCACCACCGTCGTGCCGACGGCGCGGGCCTGTGAGCTCACACAGTGCCGTGAGAGCGTGCGTGAGGTGGCTGAGAGCATCGGCCTGCCGGTTACGGCCTATCGCTTTGCTGAGTCCGCTGAGCAGCTGCAGGAGGCGGTGGGGGAGCTGGGACTGCCGTGCATCGTGAAGCCGGATATTACGACCTCCGGCAAGGGGCACGTCCTTCTTAAGGAAGAAGAAGATGTGGAGGAGGCCTGGGCCATGGTGCGCCACGTGTCCTCCGATAATAAGCGCGTGGTGGTGGAGCGCTTCGTTGACTTTGATTATGAGGTCACGCTCCTTGCTGTACGCTCCATTGACCCGGCTACGGGCAAGATGGCCACGTGGTTCAGTGAGCCCATTGGCCACCGCCACGAGAACGGTGACTTGGTGGAGTCCTGGCAGCCCATGGCGATGAGTAAGGATGCGCTGGCGAATGCGCGCTCCGTCGCGGCGCGTATCTCCAACGAGTTGGGTGGGCGCGGCGTCTACGGCGTTGAGCTCTTCGTGGCGGGCGATGAGGTGTACTTCTCCTCCGTCTCACCGCGTCCTTTGGATACCGCCATGCTGACCGGCTACACGCAGCGCTTCTCTGAGTTTGAGCTTCATGTCCGCGCGATTTTGGGCTTCCCCATTGACGTGACGATGGTCAGCCCTGGTGCTGCGGTCATCCTGCACGCGGACGCTGAGCTTGACGACGTCTCCTTCACCGGCCTCGACACCGCCCTATCCTATGAAGAGACCGACGTGCGCCTGTTTGGCAAGCCCTGGGCCTACGCCGGACGCCGCATGGGCATGGTGGCTACGACCGCCGAGGACGTTGAGACCGCCCGCGACAGGGCAGCGCTCGCGGCCGGGAAGATTACTGTTGGGCCGAATACTGATAAAACCGTCCACGGTGACTCACAGCCGGTGGAACCGACGCCCAATGCAGTCTCCGATATTGAGGTCATTGAAGTCCCGGAACCGGTGGTCGATGTCGATCCGAAGCTGACCCGCTCCGCCGATGACTAGGCCTAGTTAAGCGGAGGACTCCTCTAGCCGCGCGATATGCAGCGTCAGGTAGGAGACTTCATCGGGGGTTAAAGTGCTGTCGAGGCGCAGCTCAATCAGGTTGGCTACCATCTGGGCGGTCTCGACGGCATCGGGGTAGCGCGCGGAGATGGCGGTGGCCACCTGGCGGTCGTCGGAGTCGAGCTGCTGGTGCTCCGCCATGCGCACGAAGAGATAGCGCAGGTGGGTAATGAAGCGGGCGACGGAGATATCTTCGCTGTTGAGCTCCGTATCGTTGTGAGATCCGATAACGGCCAGAATCTGTTGGATGAGGCCCGTCATGCGGTAGGTGCCGGAGAGATCCCCCACCGCGAACCCGGCGTTGACCAGGTGGAGGGTGATGGCCACGGCCTCATCAGGAGCCAGAGGTTTGTGCAGGCCGCTGTTGATGGCGGCGAGTAGCTGTTGCGCGAGGGAAAAATCGTCGGCGTAGAGGTGGCGGACCTCCGCTTCCAGTGGATAGGACACGGTGTTGCCGCGGCTGACTGCGCCGTGGATGTGATCCGCAATTGCCACGACCAGTGTGAGCTTGCTACGCAGTGTCTCCGACATGTCGACGGAGTGCATGGCGTCGATGACTAGCTGGACGTATTCGCCGGGAATACCGGCAATCATGGCGGCCAGGTGGTCCGGATCGCGGCCGGAATCAGGGACGAAGACCTTCACCACCTTGGCCGGGTCAATCTCAGCACCAGGTTTGGCTTGGAAGCCGATGCCGCGGCCGGTGACAATGACGTCTTCCGCACCGCGCCGCGCGAGCACGACGTTGTTATTGAACACGCGCAACAGTTGCACAGGGCACCTTTCTGGTTGGGGTTAACCGGTTAGGGCGAAAACGACTAAAGCCGGCCACGATGGTGGTTCCATCGAGCCAGCTTAGTCAGGGTTCGTTAGAGGCGTGCTAAAGGTTTCCTAGTGGGTCCTTTAGCGGGTCGTGGTGATGACCGTATCGCCAGCGGCGGCGTGGTTCAGACCAGCCGGGGTGACGGCGGACAGCGCCTTGGTGTTGGTGACGGCCAAGACGATGGTGGTGTCGTAGCCGGCTTCGGTGACCTTGGCAAAGTCAACGGTGGCAAGCAGCTCGCCCTGCTTGACCGTGTCGCCCTTCTTGACGGCTGGGGCGAAACCTTCGCCCTTCATCTTCACGGTGTTGATGCCGATGTGGACGAGGACCTCCACGCCGTCCTCGGTCTTGATGCCGTAGGCGTGGCCGGACTTCATGGCACTCATGACGGTGCCGCTGACGGGGGCGTAGACCTCGTTGCTCTCGGGGACGATGCCCACGCCATCACCCAGTGTGCCGGCGGAGAAGACCGGGTCATCGATCTCAGCCATGGGGACAACCTTGCCGGTCGACGGCGAAGCGATGTCGGTGGTGGTACCAGCGGCAGGCTCAGCCGCCTTGGCGGGGGCGTCTTCCTTGGTGGCCGTTGCGGTGGCAGCACCGGCGCCAGCGCCGGCAGCGGTGGTTGCGGGGGCGTCGGCAAGCGCGGCGTTGTCGGCGGTGTTGGCGTTGTCGAGCTCGGCCTTTTCGGCTGCCTCGCGGGCGGCCTTAGCCTCAGCGCGCTCCTCCGGGGAGCGGTAGTCAGTGATGAAGACCGCCAGGAAGGCCACGACGAATGCCACAGCAATGGCGATGGCGTACTTGGCCATCGGGCTAAACACAGAGATGGTGAGCACGGAGGTGAAGACGAAGGCATCCGTGGTGATGCCGTTGGAGCCCAGGGTCAAAAGTGCCACGGTCAGGCCACCGGCAAAGCAGCCCACCAGCATGCGCGGGTAGATGCGCTTGTAACGCAGGTGAATGCCGTAGAGAGAAGGCTCGGAGACGCCGCCCAGCAGGCCCGCAACCAATGCGGAGCCGGCGGTCTGACGCATCACGGTGTCTTTGTCGCGGATGGACAGTGCCAGCACGGCGGCGGTGGCGCCGAAGCAGGCGAAGTTCCAAGCACCCATTGGGCCCTGGATGAAGTCATAGCCCAAGGTCTGGATGTTTACCAGCATCAAGGCGTTCAGTGGCCAGTGCAGACCCAGCGGAACCAGGAACGGGTAGATCATCGGGATAGCCAGGGCGAAGACGAATGGAACGTTGTCATTCATCCAGGACAGGCCGGCGCCGATGCCGTTACCGGCCCATACGCCGAACGGGCCGATGATAAATGCCGTGAGAGGGATGACGATGAGCATAGTGAAGAACGGGACGAACACCATGTGCAGAGCCGAAGGAATGATCTTCTGGAAGAAGCGGTAGACCAGCGCTGCCACAAAAGCCATCATCAACGGCACGAAGACATTGCCGCCGTACCCCGGAAGCTGCATGGTCATGCCGAAGATAGGAATGGAGCACTGCTCGCTGCCCAACGTATCGTTGACCACGCACTGGACGGCAGGGTTCTCAGAAAGGCCCAAGAACTCCGGAGTCAGCAGGGCGGCCATGATGGCGCCCGGGACCCATGGGTCGATGCGCAGCTTCTTGCCGGCGTTGTAGGCCACCATCAGCGGCAGGAAGTAGAAGACGGAGCGCCACATGGCGTCGACGAAGAACCACGAGGCGGGCTTGTCCTCGGCGCGGAAGTCGACGATTCCGAATGCGTCGAGGATCGACGCGAAGGCGATAATCAGCGAGGCGCCAAGCAACACACCCAGAATTGGCCGGAAAGAATCGGACAAGTACTCGAAGAACTCGTCCATAAAAGGAACCTTGCCCTTCGCCTTCGAGCGGGCCGCGGCTTTGATGTCCGCATCCGAAGCGCCGCCGCCTTTCATCTCCGGCAAAGCGTTGATCTCGTCGTAGACGGTAGCGACGTCGCCACCGATAACTACCTGGTAATTTGAGCCGCCTTGCGGCACGGCGCCGAGCACCTTGGGGATGGCGTCGAGCGCTTCCTTGTCGGCTTTCGAGGCGTCGTTAAGCTGGAAGCGCAGGCGGGTGGCGCAGTGCGTGAAAGAGGCAATGTTTTGCGCGCCGCCGATGCCATCCAGGATGGCCTCAGCTGTAGAGCGCGTTTGCGTCGACATGAGATTTCCTTTCGAACTTCTTACCGGGCGCAATGCAGTTCGCGACGTCCCTGGGGCCTACCCAGGAGGCTAAAAACTACAAAAGACCCAGGAAGCTGGGTCTTTGAATTTCACAGTTCAGTGGAATGCGCAGCGCGCACAGCATCCTAGGTCTTGCCCGAAGTAACAATCCTTATAAATTCAACCTACTCTGCGGCTCTCACTCTGAGCAATTTATGTGACTCACCACACCACTTTTCCGGGCGGCTGGGCGATTGGAGGTTCCTAAATGTGTTTTAGATTGCACTAAGCCTTTTTAAAACGGCTAAATTCGGACATCTCCAGTATGGTGAAGAGGTCACTGTATGTTGTGCCTCGTGACGCGCAACACACAACATCGTCTACTCTTTGGAAAGAGAAAGGCTAGCAGTAAATGTCTTCACAGAACTCCGCACTCGTGAGCGTCATTGGCCGTGGTTTTGACGGCCTCGATATCGCCTCCCTGGCAACCGACCTCGGCGCGACCTTCGCGCAGCTCGATGACCTGGGCACCACCCTGGACCAGATTCTGGTCACCGTTCCAGAAGGCGACGTCGTGTTGCAGGGCACGGGTGTGATGGACTTTGATGCCAAGGCCGCAGCGGCCCTGGGCATCCCGTTCGTTCTGATTTCCAACGCTCCGCAGCGAACCTCCGACCTGGCCCTTGCACATGCCCGTTCCCTGGGCGCTGAGGTAGTAGGCGCGTTTACCGACGTCGCGTCTGTCCCCGGTGCGCTCGCGGCCATCGAGTCCGTCGCGCCGGTCATGAGCGCGGAGGTCTTCCAGAAGCAGCTGCTCGACCAGGCCCGTGCCGCCGGTGCACACATCGTTCTGCCGGAAGGCGAGGATGACCGCATTATCGAGGCAGCCGGAGCGCTTATGGCGGGCAAGGTGGCGAAGCTGACCATCCTGGGTGATGAGGCGGACGTCGCCAAGCGTGCGGAGCTCCTCGGCGTGGATCTCACCGGCGTAGACGTCATTGACCACCTGAACTCCCCGCTGGCAGAGGAGTTCGCGGCCGACTTCGCGGAGCTGCGCAAGAAGAAGGGCGTTACCCTCGAGCAGGCGCGCGAGACCATGAAGGATGTTTCCTACTTTGCCACCATGATGGTGCACAAGGGCCTGGCAGACGGCATGGTTTCCGGCGCTGCGCACACCACCGCGCACACGATTAAGCCTTCCTTCCAGATCATCAAGACCGCGCCTGGTGCATCCGTTGTTTCCTCCATCTTTTTGATGGTGATGCGCGGACGCCTGTGGGCTTTCGGTGACTGCGCGGTCAACCCGAACCCGACCGCCGAGCAGCTGGGTGAAATCGCCGTGGTTTCTGCGAAGACCGCAGCGCAGTTCGGCATCGACCCACGCGTGGCCATGCTGTCTTACTCCACCGGCACCTCTGGCTCCGGCCCGGACGTCGACCGTGCAGTTGCTGCTGTTGAGGCTGCCCGCGGTATCGATTCCTCCGTCAAGGTGGATGGCCCGCTGCAGTTCGACGCCGCTTGTGACCCAGGCGTTGCTGCCAAGAAGGCACCGGAGTCCGAGGTGGCTGGACAGGCAAACGTCTTCATCTTCCCGGACCTGGAGGCGGGCAACATCGGCTACAAGACCGCCCAGCGTACCGGCGGCGCACTGGCAGTCGGCCCGATTCTGCAGGGCCTGAACAAGCCGGTCAACGACCTTTCCCGCGGCGCTACCGTTCCGGACATCATCAACACCGTCGCAATCACGGCTATCCAGGCAGGAGTCAAGTAAATGGCCTACGTACTCGTTCTTAACTCAGGATCTTCCTCAGTCAAGTTCCAGCTGGTTGACCCAGCAGGCAAGGCTACCGACGCCCCGCTGGTCTCCGGCCTTGTGGAGCAGGTCGGCGAGCCGATGGGTGCCGTCACCGTCAAGACTGGTGGCGAGGAATACAAGGAAGAGCTGGAGATTCCTACCCACTCTTTCGGCCTGGAGCGCGCGTTCGACATTATGCATCAGCACAATGTCGGCCCGATGGACGTTGAGGTCATCGCTGTGGGCCACCGTGTTGTGCACGGCGGCCGCCTCTTCTCCGATCCACAGCTGATTACGGACCAGATTGAGTCCATGATTGAGGACCTCATCCCGCTGGCTCCGCTGCACAACCCGGCCAACCTGGACGGCATTCGCGTGGCTCGCAAGATGCTGCCGAACATCCCGCACGTGGCCGTGTTCGATACCGCGTTCTTCAACACCCTGCCGCCGGCTGCTGCGCTTTACGCCATCAACAACGAGGTGGCCTCCAAGTACGACATCCGTCGCTACGGCTTCCACGGCACCTCCCACGAGTTCGTCTCCCAGCAGGTACCGCGCCTTCTGGATAAGGACCCGAAGCGCGTCAACCAGATCACGCTGCACCTGGGCAACGGTGCTTCGGCAGCCGCAATCCGCCACGGCCGCCCGATTGACACCTCGATGGGCCTTACCCCGCTGGCTGGTCTGGCAATGGGTACCCGTTCTGGTGACATTGACCCGGGCATCATCTTCCACCTCTCCCGCCAGGCGGGCATGTCTATCGATGAGATTGACAACCTGCTCAACAAGCAATCCGGTGTGAAGGGCATTTCTGGCGTCAACGACTTCCGTGTGCTGCGTGAGCGCATCGAAGCCGAGGACCAGGATGCATGGCTGGCATACAACATCTACATCCACCAGCTGCGCCGCTTCATCGGCTCGTACATGATTGCGCTGGGCCGCCTGGATGCGATCACCTTCACCGCGGGTGTGGGCGAAAACGACACTGAGGTGCGCCAGGATTCGCTGTTCAACCTGGGAATGTATGGCATCCACTTTGATAAGGAAGCAAACCTTGTCCGCTCGAAGGAGCCGCGCATGATTTCCACGCCGGACTCGCCGGTCAAGGTCTTCGTGGTGCCGACCAACGAGGAGCTGGCTATCGCACAGAAGTCCGCTGAAATCGCCGATATGGCGCGTGAGGCGGGGCTGTACTAGTCCGCGTTTGGAAGGGGCCAACCTGGTGGTTGGCCCCTTCGTCGCGATGAGTTATCCACAGATTTGACCTGTTGCGCCAATTCCCTCTTGCGCTAGTACTGGCCCTGCTAGTGGACTAGCCCTATGGAACAATTCGGGGGAGTAGTAGAAGGGCAGTCGCTGCCTTGGCATGAAGAGCAGCTGGCGCGGTGTTTGCGGGCGGGCCATAGTGCTAGGCGGGCGGTTCTCGTAGGAGTTTCGGCGGCGCGGGTGCATGGGCTGTGGGTCCTCCCGCCGCGGTGCGGCGAGGAGCCGGTGATGCTCGCTCTGCGCTCCGGCGTTATGCCGCCACGGAGAGACTGGGGCCACGGCCGAAGCTACAAGAAGATGCGTCTGCCAGATTCTATGGTCGAGAAGGTTCAGGGCGTTCGCGTGACGTCTGCTTTGCGCGCCGCGTTGGATGTCGCGCGCTTCGAAGGCTGGATTCGCGGCTTCGTGGCGCTCGAATCATGGTTCCGGATGCACCCTGAACTCGATGTCGAGGCTGCCAAGGCTATGGCAATGGATTGCCTCGAAACTATGGGGCGGGTCAAAGATATCGCTGAAGCACGTCGAGCTATATCGCTTCTTTCTGGTCAATGCGAGTCGCCCTACGAGGCATTATGCATCGCGTTATTGGCACACGCAAAGATGGGTCATTCCATCCAACAGCAAGTCTGGGTGATTCCCAGTGTTCGGGTTGATGTTCTGATTGATGGTTGGCTGGTATTGGAAATTGATGGAGCCGTGAAGTATGACGGCGAAACCTATGACTCGGATACCCGGCGGGTAATCGTGGAAGAGCGTCGCCGCGAGGTGCGATTGCAGAATGCCGGCTACACGGTATTCCGTGTGACTTCGACTGAGCTGTTTCATCAGCCGCAGAAGTTCCTCGCAGATTTGCGGGCAACTTGGGTGTCTGGCCGTGAGCGGGGACTGCAGCAAGTGGTGCGCCAGGCGTAGGCGTTTTCGCGTTTCCTCTCACCAGGGATCCTCACCATTTGCAGGTAGTTGGCTTAAATGGTGAGGTCGAGCTGTAACTCCTGTGACTGACGTCGTCTGCTGGGGCTGGTGATCGCTCACCTCACCATGTGGTCCTCACCATTTGGGCTGCGGCACGACGTGAATAGTCAAATGGTGAGGTCGCGATGTGGCTAGTGGAGTCAGTGTTCATGGTTGGGGCTAGTGATGGCTATTGAGGTGACGTTCGGGACGGTTGACCTCACCATTTGGAAGGGCAGACATGGCGGAAGGCAGAGCCATCGAGGGGAGCCGCGGAGGCGGCCCAGGCTAAAAGTTGGTCACAGGCCGCACTTGGTTCGCCAGGTCCACCAGCGCGTAGCGGTGCCGCGCGAAGGGCGCCTGCCGGGCCAAGGCACGCAGAGTATCGGCCAAGCCGTAGCGTAAGCCACGCTGCGTGAAGGCGAACTCGAAGAGGTCGTTCGGAGAGGCCGCTGCATCGAGGTCACAGTCGCGGAGGAAGTTCAGGCCCGCGGAGATGACTGCCGCCTTGACCTGCAAGAATCGCGGCTCATTTTGTGGGATCTCCTCCAGACGGCGGGCAGCGCGGCGGATACGAGACTCGGAAAGATCGTGCAGTACCAGTTGCAAAATGGTGGTCAGCCGGGCCATGCGGTAGTGGCGCGAGGCGTTGGGCACGCGATCTAGCGTCGCCACGGCCAGCTCCACCTGCTGCTCCGAGCGCATCTGGCGGGCCAGGCCGAAAGCGGAAGAGACCGTGGTCGGGTAGGTGGCCCACACGATTCCGTACAGACGCATCGAGTTAAAACGCAGGTGAGCCGGGTCATCGGTGACGTGATCCCAGATTCCTCGATCGTCGGTAAACAGTTCGTTCGGCAGCTCGTCCAGGCTGGTAGTGAGGTTCGCACATGCCCGCGCGATGGCAGGATCGATGAGCGAGACTTCGTTGTAGCCCAGCTGCTGCAAGATGAGCTCGTTAATCGCCGCGATAGCCAGCTTCGGCGCCGGCTCGCCCGGCAGCAGGTTGAGGACGTTCGCGAAGTGCACTTGGGCGGCGCGATACTCGTCGAGAAGCAGCACGGCGACGCCGGAGTACCACTGGAAGCGCCAATCGTTTCCGAGCTTGTCCTCGATCGAGGCGAGCCATTCGCGGGCCTGGCCGGTATAGCCCAGGTCGATCATGGAACGCACCACGCCGAGCGGGATTTCTGCGGATTCCTCGTACTCCGGAGCCTGCATGGCCTGGCGCAGCGTTTCGAGGGCTTCCTGCGGCTCCGTGTAGGAAGCACCCTGCAGGAGCGCGGCGCCCACGTCGGAGCGGTCCACGAGGGGCGCCGGCAGCGCCGAGACCACCTCGGAGGCGGTGATGCGCACGGTGCGGTCGATGCCGTCAATCAGCTGGTCCGTGCGAAAGACCAGGTGCTTGGTGCCGAAGGTCGTACGCTGTGGGGAAAACAGCGAGTGCTGCGAGGGATGCTGAACGCCATCGCGCAGGGCGATGACCTCGCGGAGCACACCAAAGAGCTGGTTCCGCAGCTGCGATACGCTCTGAAAGCGCTTGGCCGGATCTGGGTCCGTGGCGCGCAGCAGCAGCCGGTAGAAGGAGAGGTAGCGGCGCAGCAGCGGCTCGTCGGCAGGGGAGGGCAGTCCGGGTAAGTAGACGCCGTCTTCCTGCGGCAGATGGAAGGTCAGGCAGGCCAGCGTGCGGCCGATGGTGTAAATATCCGAGGCTACCGAGGGGCCATCCTTGGCAATCTCTGGGGCTTGGAAGCCCTTCGTGCCGTAGATGTGCCCGAAGGCGCCGATGCCGGAGACCGCGCCAAGGTCAATCAGCTTGACCTGGTCCTCGGTGATGATGATGTTCGAGGGTTTTAAGTCGTTGTAGACCACCCCGCGCGCATGGAGATAGTCCAGCGCCGGCAGCAGCTCCAAGATGTAGGCAATCGCGGTATCGACCGGGAACAGGTGGTCTGCCTGGTCGTTGCGCCGCTGTTTGAGCGAGGGGCCGCCCACGTACTCCATTACGATGAAGCCGCCGTCCACGCGGGGGTCATCGATGAAGTTGAAAATCTTCACGATTCCCGGGTGCGTAATATCCGCCAGGAACTCGCGTTCGACCTCCGCAGTGGCGGTCTCGTCTGATGACTTTTCCGCCTGCATGCCCTTGAGCACCACGATGCGCCCGGAGACGAAGTGGTCATTAGCCAGGTAAATCCAGCCCAGACCGCCGTGGGCAATAACGCCCAGAATTTCGTACTGACCTGCCACGATATCGCCGGGAGAAAGCTGCGGCGGGGCGACCTTCTCCTTTACGGGGTCGATGAGCGCCTCCGTAGGGTTGCGCGGCACGATGAAAGGCAAGCGCGCCATGCCGTCGGCCACCTCGCGGTCGGTGCGCTTGGCCGCACGCCGCTGGCGGAAAGTATCGATGGCCGCGCGCCGCGAGCGCTGCGAGGCATCCTCCTGCTTGCGGCGGTCACGCAGCTGCCCCAGCTCCGCAATCAGGGCGCCGATATTATCCGGGTCGTTGAAGTCGCTGTCCGCATCCGCACCGTCCTCGTCCGCGAAGGGGTCGAAGGCCACGGCCGAGGTACCCTCCTCATCCGCAAACGGGTCGAAGGGTACTGCTTGGGTGGCATCATGCGCCGCGCTTGCCGACGCCGCACTGGACGCCGTGTGCATTACCGCCGCCGTCGCCTGATCATCCGCGCGCTCGTTGGGCTCTTCCAGCTTCTCCGGCTCCAAGTGGTCGAGCTCGTCCTCGCTGAAGTTATGGCCTTGAGTAGGGCTCAACGCTTATGCCTCCTCATCGTTTACGTAGTCAGGGCTGCCCAAAGCCGGCTTGGGCAGGTAGTCACCGAGCCAGCGATCAAAAATCTTGTCCCAGGCGCCGTCGCTGCGGATGCGCTCCAGGGTGGAATTGACCTGGCGCAGCAGCGGCCGCGAATCATGGGTGGAATCGGGCTTGCGCACGGCCACGCCGTAGTCCTCCGTGGTCAGCGGCTCGCCGACGATCGAGGTATAGGAGTCTTGGGCCACCATGCCGGAGAGGAGAGCGTCGTCAGCCACCACGCCGTCGACCTGGTTGAGCTGCAGCGCCATGAGGCAGTCTCCCCAGGCGCGGGTCTGCAGGATATTCGCGGTGGAGGCCGCACGGCGGATGGTGTCCACGATGGTGGAGCCCTGGACCGCGCACAGCGTCTTGCCAGCGGTGTCATCGATGGAGCGGATGCCGGAGCTGGTCAGCACCAAAAGGCGGGTCTTGGTGGTCATATACGGCGCGGAGAACGCAACCTCACGCTGACGCTCGGCGCTAATGGACATCGTGCGAATGACAATATCCACGCTTTCATCGTTGAGCGCTCTCGTGCGCTCTGAGGACTCGACGAAGCGGAAGTCAACCTTGTCCGGGTCGCCGAAGATATCGCGGGCAATCTCGCGTGCGATATCCACCTCAAAACCACGTACCTCGCCCGTGGCGGTGTCGCGGTAGCTCATCAGGTTATTGGAGCGGTCCACGCCGACGATGATGCGCCCGCGTTTATAAATGGCAGGAATTCTTTCCTTCGCGCTCTTGCCGTCCGGTTTGTAGGTGCCCTTCAGCGGCGTGTCCAATACCGGCCGGGGCTCGGCGCTGCCGGCGGGCTCGAAGATGGAGTTATCGGGAAGGGGAGGGCCTGCCTCCGCGTCTAAGGAAGCGCGCGGAATCCTTTCTTCCTCGCTGCCTAAATCGGGGACACCGCAGGAGGCGGCACACAGGGCGGCCGCAGATAAGACGGCTAGAAGGCGAGTGGAATGAGCCATTAGAGGTACTCCTGGAGTCGCGGACGAATACCCAACCAGACGGCGATGATAGCGCCCATGGTCAGCAAGAATACGGCCGTGGCCACCATGGTCATCGCGTTGAGGCCTTCTTCCAGATAGGAACGCATGGCCTCGCGCGCCTCGCCGATGAGCTCCGCCAGCGCGGAATCCACGTCGTTGAAGGAGCTCGCGGTGGTCGGAGCGCCGTCCGGGGTAATCGCCGTGGCTTCGTGGATAGCGTCGTCATAGTGGCCGTCGGCAAGCGCGTTCATGAAGACCTCGTGCGAGGCCTCCCATTCTTTGGTGGCGCTTTGTGCGGCTGGCAGGAGGGCGGGATCGGTGACGGGAATGTCGTTGTCGGCAAGCGCGGCTTCGTAGTCCTCGAGGGCCTGGTTGATGGAATAGACCGTCGAGCCAAAGCGCACCGTCATGTCGGACTCGGAGGAGCGCAGGACCAGCGCCAGGGTCTCCGAGGTGCGGGTCTGCTGGGCCTCAATCCGGGAGGCGGTGAGCGAGTCCCACGGACGGGAGACCGTTTCGAAGCCGTGATAGCCGGAGCTCCAGGTGGCGAAGTTCGCCATCGCGGCCCAGGAAAGCGCCAGGAAGAGCAGCACGCTGGCGGCCAAGAAGCCACGGTTGAAGCGGCGGCGCGTCAGGCGCCACAGCCACCACTGCGCGACAAAGAGGAAGAAAAGCGCCGCCACTAAGCCGGAAAGCGGGACCCACTGGGGGCTGGTCAGGCGCTGCTGTTGCTCCTTGACCTTGGCCGTGGTGAGTGAGAAAAGCTCGGCGGCCGCGGGCAGGATCTTGTCACTCATCAGCGAAGAGGCGTTGGACATATACGAGTTCGCCACCGCATTGCCCGCGCGGTGGTTGGTTCGCGCCTTTTCCACCAGGGCGGTATAGACGGGCAGCTCGCGCTGGATAAAGGTGACCAGCTCGCGAATGCGGGCGTCGTTAGTGTTGGTGCCCAAAACGGACTCGGTGGCCGCCACGGAGGCAGCGTCGATGGCCTTGTTATAGCGCTTGCGGTTGATCTCGGAGTCCACGCCCGCCTGGACGAAGCCCGTGGTGGCGACGGTATCCGCCAGCGAAAGGTTGGTGTAGAGGTGGTGCGCCGCGTTAGACATCGGCTCGGTGGAATTGAGCAGCTCGTCCAAGGCCTCGTGGCGGCTGGCGGAAGTATTCGACATCGACAAGCCGGCGGCGGCGAGCGCCACCGTCAGAATCACAGTGACGGTAAAAAGCTTGCCTGGGGTAGTGGCCGCGAAGTGGTAGAGACGGCGGGCCAACCGCGCCGGGCCAGCGAAGGAGTTCATGGCCAGCTGCGTGGCGTTGTTGAAGGCCGGGGTAGCGGGCTCGGTGACTTCGTCGAGCCAGTGATCGCCTGGATGCGCTTCGTGCGCGGCCGGATGCTCGCTGGGACGTGCGGCAGCATCCTCCAACCCTGTGCCAGTCATTCCCATAGAATAGCGCAGTTCCGCGCCGCTTTGGTGATGCACGCCACCGCTGTGCGCTGTCGCTGCACGCTGTCGCATGCAGCGAGAGGATCGTAGGATGGGCGCCATGAAGCAAGGAGAGCACATAAGTGGCGATGGCTGGGCAGCCGGCCCGGGCGGGATAAAGCTATGGGGCAAGTTTGGCGCGGCCGGGCTTTTCCTCCTTGCCGGCGAGCGCGTGCTGCTCCAGCACCGTGCGGAGTGGACCAACCACGGCGGCACCTGGGGCATTCCCGGCGGCGCGCGGGATTTCCACGAAAGCGCCGTTGCGGCTGCACTGCGAGAAACGCAGGAGGAATGCGCCATCGCGCCTGCCGACGTCCTGGTGCTCGGCGAGCGCGTCACCGCCGGGCCCTATCCCGCAGTGGGGGAGCTGCCCGGCAACTGGACCTATACCACCGTCATCGCACGCACCCGCGATGATGAGCCGTTGGACGTTATTGCCAACGAGGAGTCCAACGAGCTGCGCTGGGTGCACCTCGACGAGGTGGAAGAATTACCTCTGTTGGGGGCATTTCGTGAGGCCATTCCCTCCTTGCGGGCCTTTATCGCGGGCCAACCTCGGTGAGGAAGAAGAAACTATGGCACCCTTGACAGCATGATTGAAGTTGAGGGACTGACGAAACAATATAAGTCTGTCCGTGCAGTAGACGACCTCACCTTTAAGGTGGAGCCAGGCATCGTGACCGGCTTTCTAGGTCCGAACGGTGCGGGCAAGTCGACGACCATGCGCATGATTCTGGGCCTGGATAGCCCCACGGCGGGCCAGGCCCGTATTAACGGCAAGGCCTACCGCGAGTTGAAGAGCCCGCTGCGGGAGGTCGGCGCGCTGCTCGATGCCAAGGCCGTGCACCCGAACCGCACCGCGGCCAACCACCTGAAGTGGATGGCGCAGTCCAACGGCATTCCTGCTTCCCGCGTGGACGAGGTGCTGGGGCTGGTTGGGCTTTCCGACGTCGCCGGTAAGAAGGCCGGCGGCTTCTCCCTCGGCATGGGCCAGCGCCTCGGCCTGGCCGGCGCCCTGCTGGGTGACCCGGGAATCCTCATCCTGGACGAGCCGGTCAACGGCCTCGATCCAGAAGGTATTCGCTGGGTTCGCTCCCTGGTTCGCGCGCTCGCGGCAGAGGGCCGTACCGTCTTGATTTCCTCCCACCTGTTGTCGGAGATGTCCATGACCGCAGACCACCTCGTGGTCATCGGCCGTGGCCGCCTAGTGGCTAGCCAGTCCACCTATGACTTTGTAAAGCAGCACTCGGATTCCTCCGTTATCGTGCGCTCCGATCACCTCGAAGAGTTCGGCGGCGCGCTGCGTGAGGCCAACGTGGCTTATACAGACGGCAGCGACGAGGAAGGTCGCAAGACCCTCATCATCAATGACGTCAGCACCGATTTCATCGGCCAGCTGGCATATTCCACAGGCGTTCCGCTCAACGAGCTAAGCCTGAAGCGCGCTTCGCTGGAGGATGCGTTCATGCGCATGACCGGCGAGGACGTGCAGTACCACGCCAGCACCCCCGGTGCTGGGCAGCCGAACCAGCCTAACCAGCCTGCCGCATAGGAGGAATGCTAAAAGTGATTATCAATACCCTCCGCGCCGAGTGGACCAAGCTGCGCACCACCAAGTCCTTCTACTGGACCACCGGCCTGATTTTTCTCCTGTCCTTCCTGTGGGCGCTGTTCAACGGTCTCAACGCTGAGATGGACCCAGCGATGCCGATTAGCCCGCTTACTGCCGAGGGCATGAACTCCATCCTGCTGATGCTGGGCATCCCGATCATCATGATCCAGGCCATCATGATCGTGACCACCGAATACCGCTTCGGACTGCAGTCCACGGTCTTCATGGCGAACCCGAATCGCTCCATCGTCGCGCTGGTCAAGCTCCTGATGTACGCGGTTATTGCCGCAGTCATCCTGTTCCTGGCTCTGGTGCTGATTTACTTTGTCTCGGACCTTTCCGCATCCAAGGAAATCGCGGACATCTACAAGCCTTTCGAAGAAGACGGCGGCAAGCGCGCACTGTGGCTCCTCCCGCTGCTGGGCTTTATGGTCGTGATCTTTGTGCAGGGCTTGGGCTGGCTGCTGCGCCAGACCGCTGGCACCGTGGCACTGTCCCTGATTCTCTACCTGGGCATTGAGAACGTCGTGCGCCTGCTGCCGAAGGTCGGCGACGACTTCATCCCCTACATGCCATTTTCCGCCTTCGGCAACTGGGCTTCGGACACTGTGCCGGAAAACGTCCCATGGGACTCCTCGGCGGGAAGCGCCATCGTCTTCATCGTTTGGGCGGTAGCGCTGTGGATCCTCGGCGTCTTCGTGCTTGAAAAGCGAGACGCATGATCTCTTAGCCACTCCTGGCTACCCTGGCGCTGTTGTCTTCAACAGCGCCTTTTGTCACTCGTCGCCATTTGCAGCGTGCTTCCTCACCATTTGGCTATCTACCCAGGGCTGAAAACCCAGACCTCCTGTTCGTGGATCGCTGCGCTTGCCGACGCCCCTCATTCCAGCAGAGAGCTGCATTTCCAGGTCTGGGTATTTAGTGGGGAAGGGGCCAAACGCGACGGGAGCGCAGGCAGTGTGCGGGGGAGGGCGGCCCAGGCGGCGCTGACGGTGCCGGTGGCGCTATTGCAGCGCCGAGGTCAGGCGCATCACGTTGTCCATGTAACGGCGCACGAAGCCGCGCTCGTTCCATTCCTCCAAGGTCAGCTCATGGCACACCGCGCGGTAGTTGCTAGCAAGCTGGTTAAACTCCGCCAATAAGTTGCCCTTGGCCACCAGCATCGTGGATTCGTAGTTCAAACCGAAAGAACGCATGTCCATATTCGAGGAGCCGAACATGCACAGCGGGTGGCGGCCCGGCTCGTCTGGGTCCGTCATGATGAACTTCGAATGCAGCACGAAAGGCTCTGGGAATTGGAAGATCCGCACCCCTGCCTCCAAAAGTGCCTGGTAGTAGGAGGACTGCGCGTGGTTGACCATGAACTGGTCCGCCTTGGCCGAGACATAAAGCTCCACGTCCACGCCGCGATAGCAGGCAGTGGTGACCGCCTCCATCAAAGATTCATCGGGCACGAAATAAGGCGAAACCATTACCAGGCGGTCTTTGGCGTGGTGCACCAGTGAGTTGAACATGCGCAGGTTCGGCTCCGTGGTGTAACCCGGGCCGGACGGGATGAGCTGGAGGAAGTTGGAGTCCTCGGTATCCGCGTCGTCGTAAGGCAGTAGCTCCAAGGAAAGCTCTTCTTCTGATTCCAGGTACCAGTCCACCGCAAAGACCGCCGACATGGAGGTGACCACCGGGCCGGTGAGCTCTACCATGTAGTCCACCCAGTAGCGGTCCTTGGTGCGGTAGCTGCGCTTAATCATGTTCATCGAGCCCAGAAAGCCCGTTTGGCCGTCGATGATGACCAATTTGCGGTGGTTGCGCAGGTCAGGACGGCGGAAACGAAGCTTGTGCAGCTGCAGCGGCAGCATCAAGTGCCAGTCGACGCCGATGGCGGTTAGGCGCCGGCCGAATTTCCAATAGCCGTGGTACTTCAGGCTGCCAATCTGGTCTAAAAGCAGCTTGACTTCCACGCCCCGCGAGCGGGCGCGTTTGAGAGCCTGGTAGAAGACATCGGTGGCCTCGTCCCAGGATTGGATATAAATCTCGATGTAGACGTACTTCTCGGCGCGGTCGACGGCGCTGGAAATCGCGCGTATTGCCTCGTCGTAGTCGGCGTAAATGCCACGATTGTGGCCCACGAGCGCCGGGAAACCCGTCAGATTGCGATTGAGCGCAATGACGGATTCCACCTCCGGAGAAAGCCTGCCCAGCGGATGATTCGGCGTACTCGCCGTGACGTCTTCCATCAGGTCATGGGCCTCCTGCTGGATGCGGTGGCGGCGGCGATTGATATATGGCGAGCCCATCAGTAAGAACAGCGGCAGGCCCACGATGGGCAGCAGCAAAATAGCCAGCAGCCAGGCCGTGGAGCTCGAGGGTCGGCGGCCTTCGGGCACAAATCCGATGGCCAAGATTTTGATGCCGTAGTCCAAGATGAGGAAAAACAGCTGCCAGAAAGAAAGATCGATGTTTAGTGAGAAGTCCATGCCCCGGTAGGTGCTCCTAACGCACCGAATCGAAGTCAGGCAGATCGAAATCTGCCAGCAGCGGGCAGTGGTCAGAGGTCTTGTCGCCGGCGCGTTCTACCATGTCTACCTGCGCAGTTTTCACCGTCGCGGCCAAGGACTTCGAGGCCAGCTGGAAATCGATGCGCATGCCCTCGTTCTTCTGAAAGCGCATCGACTTGTAGTCAAAGTAGGTCCAGCGCTGCTCTTCCGTAAAACGCCGCGTAACCTCCTCTAGGCCTGCCTCCTCCAGCATCTGGAAGGCCGCACGCTCTGGCTCCGTAACATGGGTCTTGCCGCGGAAGGCCTCGATATCCCAGACGTCCTCATCGCGCGGGGCAATGTTGAAATCGCCGGTGAGCAGCAGCTTCGACTGTGCGCGGCTCTCACTGTAGTGTGCCAGCGCGTAGAGGAAGCGCAGCTTGTAGTCGTAGTGGCGGTCGGTGATTTCGCGGCCATTGGGCACATAGAGCGACCAGATCTCTACGCCGCGAATCCGCGCGCCCACCGCACGGGCTTCCAAATCCTGCGGCTTTTCTGGGTCCTTGGCAAAGCCTGGCTGGCCGGGGAAGGAGTAGAAGACTTCCTCCGGCTCCGCCTTGGAGACGATGGCCACGCCGTTCCACTGGTTCAGCCCGTGATGGGTGACGTGGTAGCCGGCGGCTTCGAATTCCATAACGGGGAACTTATCGTCGGCAACCTTGGTCTCCTGCAGGCACAACACGTCGATGTCGTGTTTGGCCAGCAGGTCTACCGCCCGCTGCACGCGGGTGCGGACCGAGTTGATGTTCCATGTGGCTATGCGCATGGACTACAGGGTACCGCCTTTGCGCACGGCATACCTACGGCGATGGTGTTCTAAGAATCCGACTTCACTAAGGAGGGCCAACGCTGTGCTTTCCGACGCCTCCACCTCCACGAATGCATTCTCCGCACCGTGTGCTTTGCCCCAGGCCAAAAGCGCCTCCAGCTGTGAGGCGGTGGCATTGCCAAGCAGTGAGATTCCTAGCCACACGCGCTCGTCGCCGGATTGGCTGAGCGTGGCGTCGAAAAGCTCGGAGTCAAGGTGTGGCTCGGCGCTCACGGTGTCGAGGGAGCGGGTAAGCACGAGGACCTCGGGCTCGAGTTGCCATGCCGCGGGCTCGTTATCGAGTACGCGCAATGCCGCCTTGCCGATGCGCTCCGGGATGGCCAGGCGGGTGGGCAGGTTGTGCTCGGCGTAGAAGGCGTCGATTTCTTCCATGGGCGCGGGCATGAAACCTGCGGAGGGGCCCAGAGGAATGGCGGAATCGGTGCCTGCGCCGAAGCGCATGAGCCATTGGCCATCATTGGTCCAGACTTTCGTCCCGCCGCGCGCTGCCGCGGCGGCCACCTCGACGGCGCGGATATCGGAGTTGCGCACCGTGCGCGGCGAGAGCTTCTTGATGATCTTCAGCTGCTCGGCGGGGATTTCCACCGCCTCCAAGTCGGAAGGGTAGCCACCCACCGCCTGCGGCCGGATGACAAGCGGCGAGGTGCTCAGCACATGGCCTATGACATCGGAGTGGGTGCCGCCGAATTCGCGCCGGGCAACCACGCGGTCGCCGACGCTGACGGCATCAGAACGGAAGATATAGCTCATGTCGATTAAAGGCGATTAGGGGCGATTAGGGGCGCAGCCTATTTACGCGCCGTGGCCGAAGGGATCCTCGTCCTCGCCTGGCATCCATGTCCAGCCGGCCTCGGTCCAACCGTTGCGCTTGATGGTTTTCTTGGCCTGGCGCTTGAAGCGGCCGGTGAGCACGTCGGTGTAGACGTAGCCGTCCAGGTGGCCGGTCTCGTGCTGGAGCATGCGCGCGAAGAATCCATATCCTTCGATGGAAATGTCGTTGCCGTGCTCGTCCTTGCCTGTAACGCGGGCCCAGTCGGCGCGGCCGGTGGGGAAGCCCTCACCGGGCACGGAGAGGCAGCCTTCGTCCTCGGAGCCGTCGTCGGCAGGCATGCCCTCGGGAATCTCGGAGGTCTCCAGCACCGGGTTGATGACGCAGCCCTTGCGCATGCCGCTTTCTCCAGCACCAAGCTGCTTGGCGCTACCGTTTGGGCCGTCGGTGTCAGGGCAGTGGTAGACAAACAGGCGCTTGTTCACTCCTACCTGGTTGGCGGCAAGGCCGACGCCATGGGCGACGTCCATGGTCTCGTACATGTCGGCGATGAGCTGCTGCAGCTCCGGGGAGTCAATGGGCTCAGTGACCGGCTCGGTGGGATTGTGCAGAACCGGGTCGCCGTGGATAACGATGGGGCGAATAGTCATGCCCTACAGTTTAGGCATGCAATCCTTGTCAGACCTAGACGCGGCCATTTTGGAGTTCGAATCGCATGCCCCGCGTGGTATCGGGCCTAAGGAAGAGGCCATTCGCGCGGAGCTGGATATCTCGCCGGTGCGTTATCACCAGCGCTTGAACGTGCTTCTCGACGCCCCCGCTGCCGCCGAGGCCTATCCGGTGCTGGTTGCGCGCTTGCGGCGCGTGCGGGACGGCCGTCAGGAGGTGCGGCGCGCCGCGCGGGAGGATGCACCAGATTTCCCTAATTAGAGACTAGGGTTGCTGCTGTGACTAATGTGAATTCAGATAAAGCAGCAGAATCCACCTCCACGCCGAGCAAACAGGCGGGTGCGCACCGCAGCTCGTCTAGCGGCCTGCCGCTGCGCGGCTTCGCAATGGTGCTCATTGCCGTTGCTGTCATGCTCGGCATGTGGGGCCTTTACACGCTGACCTCCAAAGACTCCACCGATACTGCCCAGACCGGCAGCACCGGCGTCGCCACGCTGCCGGCTCCCGCCGAGGGCGAGCCCGGCGCACAGGGCGGCCCATCTGCGCAGCCGGGTGCTGCCGGCAGTGCCGCGCGGGGCACGCAGGATGCCAAGGCTGGCCAAGACGCAGCCGGACAGCCTGCCAAGGAAGGCCAGGATGCAGCCGGCCGTGAAGCAGCCAACAAGGACGGTGCCGCTGCCGGCGCTGCAGGTGCAGAAAGCGCTGCGGGTGCCGAGCGCGCCGCCAAGGACATCCCGGTCAACGTCTTTAATAACTCCGGCCGCGCGAACTTCGCTGCAGAGCAGGCAGATAAGCTGAAGGACGAGGGTTTCAAGATCGGCGAGGTAGGCAATCTGGCCGGTGACATCCTCACCGTTCCGCAGACCACCGTCTACTTCCCAGCAGGCGATAAGGACGCAGAGCGCCTCGCACGCGAGACCGCAGCGCAGCTCTACGGCGCGCAATCTATCCCGGAGGGCGCCATCGCCGAGTACCCGGCAGAGCTCAAGGCTGAATTCACCAAGGGCAACGCAGTCGTTGCAGTTCTGGCCATCCCGCAGGCCTAAAAGATTCATAAGATAGATGCACGGTGGAATAAAAGACAAATTCCACCGTGCATTTAATGTATAAGAAAATGCTCTAGCTGGGCCTTGCTGCGGATAGACTCACAAGGGTGAACATTTCGGAAGAATCCTTCACCCGTTCGGCTGGGCCCACCTTGG
Organism: Corynebacterium simulans; assembly: GCF_001586215.1. Lineage (NCBI taxonomy): Bacteria > Bacillati > Actinomycetota > Actinomycetes > Mycobacteriales > Corynebacteriaceae > Corynebacterium > Corynebacterium simulans. Next base: position 1,792,391 of record NZ_CP014634.1, read on the forward strand.
GCGTTGAATGGGAAGTAGCCCTCGTCGATCCGCTCTCTTGGGATCTGGTCCCACGCGGCGCCGAGCTGATTGACCGCGTGCAGGCGGCCACGCCCGAAGTCCAGCTGGAGAAGGAATTCCTCCAAAACACCGTGGAACTGGTCACCGGAATTTGTCACACGGTGCCGGAAGCAATCACGGATTTGTCGCACAAGCTAGAGCATGTGCGTGCCGCCGCCCAGGAAATGGGCGTGGCCCTGTGGGCCTCCGGCGGACACCCTTTCACGGACTACCGCGAGAACCCTGTCTCGGATAAGGCAAGCTACTCCGAGATCATCAACCGCACCCAGTATTGGGGCAAGCAGATGCTGCTGTGGGGAACCCACGTGCACGTGGGTATCCGCCACGAAGACCGCGTGTGGCCCATCATCAATGCGCTGATGACCAAGTATCCGCACCTGCTTGCAATCTCTGCCTGCTCGCCAGGCTGGGAGGGCATGGACACTGGTTATGCTTCCAACCGCACCATGCTCTATCAGCAGCTGCCCACCGCCGGCATGCCTTATCAGTTTGCGGATTGGCGCGAGTGGCAGGACTATATGCGGGATCAAGCCATCTCTGGCGTTATCAACCACACCGGCTCGATGCACTTCGATATTCGCCCGGCGGCAAAGTGGGGCACCATCGAGGTGCGTATCTCGGATGCCTCTTCTAATCTCCGCGAGCTTTCGGCCATCGTCGCGCTCACGCATTGCTTGGTGGTCCACTATGACCGCATGCTTGATACAGATCAGGAGCTGCCCACGCTGCAGCCGTGGCACGTGGCTGAGAATAAGTGGCGCGCCGCCCGCTATGGCATGGACGCCTTGGTGATTACCTCTCGCGCCACGGATGAGCGCTGGGTCAAAGACGAGTTGGTTGACTTGGTCGAGGAGCTAACGCCTCTGGCCCGCGAGCTGGGCTGCGAGGCCGAGCTGCAGCTCATCCACGAAATCATCGAGCGCGGGGCCGGCTATGAACGCCAGCGCCGCCTCTACGAGGAGACCGGCAGCTGGCAGAAGGTCGTGGAGGCCACGAGTAAGGAGATGGATAGCCTCCGTCCGCTCTAGGCCCCTTAAGGCTCGGCCTACTTGCGCACTACCGGAATGCGCACGTCGGTGGGGTAGTCCGCCACTTTACTATGGCGTGCGGCATGCTTGCCGGATGGCTTGCCGTGCGGGAAGCACCCCCAAATGCCATAAACCGCGATGTAGAGGAAGCAGGCAAAAGGCCACAGCAACCATGCCCACGGATGCAAGTTCTCCATGGCCTCTAGGCCATGGGAGGACATCAAGCGCCACACCGGTGGGGAGACGAAGGGCAGCTCCACGAGCAGCAACGCCACGAAGGATGCCAGGCCCGCCAGCTGCGCGCCCCAGAAGGAGGGCAGACGCTTGCCGACGGCCTCATTGACCGCGAGCATCACCCATACGCCGAGCGGTACTACCCAGACGAAGTGGTGGTACCAGGAAAAAGGCGAGACCAAGCAGGTGGCCAAGCCCGCCAGCGCCAGCGCGGCGGAGGAATTCTTATTGATCCACGCGGTGCGCAGCGCCAGCATGGTCACCATCACCACGATGACCACAGCCAGGACCCACAGTGCGGTGTTCTCTTCGCCGTTGAGACGCGCGATGATAGAGCGCAATGACTTCGCACCGGGGTGGTCCAGGTTGCCCACGCGATCAGAATTGAACATCTTATCCGTCCAGAAATCCCGGGCATCGGGGATCGTCTGCACGCCCACGTAGACGGTAAAGAAGAAGGTAAACACGCAAGCGAAGGCGGACCACCAGCGCTTCTGGAATAACAAAACCAGGCCCATGAAAGCAGGCGTTAGCTTCATGCCGGCGGCAAGGCCGATGCCGATGCCAGGCAGGCGCAACTTACGCGGCAGCAGGTCGAGGGAGACCAGGAACATCAAAAGGATGTTGATCTGGCCATAGAAGAAGGTGCCGTTTACCGGATCAGTAGCCAAGCTGCTGATGAGCAGCGCGAGGCCTACGAACCAAGAGGCTGGGCCCATCTTGTAGCCACGCTCGCGGATGACCAGCATGATAACGGCGAAAAGAGCGATGCCCGTGATCCACTGCCAGGTCACCATCAGGCCATGGTCGGAAAAACCAGCCATCCACTCGAAGAACCAGCCTGCGAACGGCGGGTAGGTGAAAGGAAAGTTGTGGATATACGGGGCGTCGTAAAGATCGCCGCCCGCCTTCACGTCGGCGCCGGCGAGCTGGTAGATCTTCAGATCGAAGGGAATCCTGCCAAAGAAGGCGCGCCCGCGCTCATCCGAGACGTTGAAGCGGTAAATCACGAAGGCGGCGAAGGCCGTCAGGGCAGTAGCCAACGTGGGCAAGCCGTAGAGCTTTTTCACCTGCTGTTCCCTTCAAAGGTTATTTCTTACGCAAAGAACGGGTTGCTGGTTTGTCGTTTCGGGACATCAGTTCCGGCGACCCGTAGAGACCCTCGCGGCGAGCGATACGAGAAGTGCGCTGCGCCGTAACGGGACTCGTAATCATGGCAAACAGTACCAGCAACAACAGGATTCCCAGATCACCACGCTCTGCTGGGCCGAAGGAATCTGCGCCGGTGACGCGGAAGAATGCGCCCAGGATGCTCAAAATGAGACCGGTCGTCTGCGGCTTAGAAACGGCATGCACGCGCGACATGGTGTCAGGAAAGCGCGCGACGCCGATCGCGGCAGCCAGCACCAAAAGCGCACCGGCGAGGATCAAGATGATCGAGATGATGTCGGCGAAAAGGTGGTAACTCACTTGGCATCCCTCTTTCGGAATCTGGTGACAGACACGGTGGAGATAAATCCTAAAAGGGCCACGACCAGCATCGCGGAGACCACCGAGGTGTTCAGAGTCCAACAAATGTAGGTGGCCATCGCGCATTGAAACATGGCTACGAGCCCGTCCATGCCCACCAGGCGGTCCAGCGAATTGGGGCCAGTGATAATCCGCCAGGTGGTAATCAGGAAGGCCACGACCAAGATGCCGGCGGCCACGCCCAGAAGAATGTCATAAAGCTGGGGATCCATTAGGGGTGGCTCCTTTCAAAAATCTCAATCATGCTTGCTTCGAGCCCCGCGACGTTCGCGATTTCGCGCTCTATAGCGGCTTCCGACGCCGCGTCCAGGATGTGGATGGTCAGCATGCGGTTGGCGATGTCGATATCGGTCACCGTGCCGCCTGGCTGCAGGTTGTACAGGCAAACCGCCAGTGACAAGACGAACTCGCTGTCTAGGCGCATCGGCAGCTCGAGGATGGCCGTCTTCGGCGGGTCCTGCGGGCGCACCGCCAGCCAGGCCACCTTGAACGAGGCGTGGAATAGGTCGATGGTCCAGCCCACCATGAATAAGGCGAGCTTGCCCCAGGAGACCTTCAGCTCGGCAATCGGCATGGCCGGCAGTGGCAGCGCAAGCACCACGAACAGGCCCACCAATAGTCCGCCAACTAGGTTGGCTACGGTGACCGCACCCATGAGTAGGCACCACATGGCGGTGATCCACGCGATAAACCAGGGGCGGAAGCGGTGGCGGAGTCCAGCAAATTTCATTACTTCGCCTCGCTTTCGGTGGGTTGTGACTTGGGCTGCGCCTTAGGCGCCGTCTCTACTGCCGGAGCTGGGTCCTTGATGGGCGCCCGGCGGACTTCAAAAGAATCCTGCTCGTTGGTGTAGCGATCCTTCTGGTCCTTGTGCCGGGTGGGGTTATCTGCGTTATCGCCCAGGACCGCGTAGCGGTAGATGGAATCATCCTGTGCAGACTCGGCGGCGCGGCTGGTCACGCCGGAGATCGGGCCAGCCAGGAAGGTGATGGACACCGAGGCCAGCACCAGCAGGCAGGTGGAAGCCAGCATGCCAAAGGGCACGCGGCCGACGTCTTGGCGCTCGTCGAATTCGACGACATCCGTGACGTCGGAAAGCGGCGATGGACGCGCCATCACGATGTTGCCTTCCGGGGCGTCGGCGCGGTCCCGTAGGAAGCCCTTGGACCAGACCAAAACCATGACGTAGAGGGTAAGCAGGGAGGTCACTACGGCACCGCCGATGACCACCCAGGCCTGCCAGGAACCCTCGTTGGCGCCGGCCTGCAGGAGGATGACCTTGCCCAGGAATCCGGAAAATGGCGGGATGCCACCCAGGTTCATCGCCGGAATGAAATACAAAATGGCGATGAGCGGCGCGGTATAAATCAGCGAGCCCAGGCGCCGCAGGGAAGAGGTGCCCGCCTGGCGCTCGATGAGGCCGACTACCAGGAACAGTGCGGTCTGGACCAGAATGTGGTGCACCGCGTAGAAGATGGCACCGGACAGGCCCTCGGCAGTGCCCAGCGAGACGCCGAAAATCATGTAGCCAATGTGGCTGACCAAGGTAAAAGACAAAAGTCGCTTGATATCGGACTGTGCGATGGCGCCCAAGATACCCACCAGCATCGTGGCGAGAGCAACCCACATGAGCAGCTGGTCCAGCCCGCCAGCGGTGAAGATGGAGGTGCGGGCGCGGATAATTGCGTAGACGCCGACCTTGGTGAGCAAGCCCGCGAAGACTGCCGTCACCAGCGAAGGCGCGGTGGGGTAGGAGTCCGGCAGCCACGCCTCGAGCGGGAAGACGGCGGCCTTGATACCGAAGGCGATGAGCAGGACCGAGAAAATCGCGGTGCGGGTACCGGCCGGGATTTCCTCCATGCGCATCCCGATCTGCGCCATGTTCATGGTGCCGACCGCGGCGTAGATATAGCCCAGCGCCAGCACGAATATCAGCGAGGAAGCCATCGAGACCATCACATAGCCCACGCCCGCGCGCACGCGCGCCGGGGAAGCGCCCAGCGTCAGCAGCACGTAGGAAGCCACGAGGAAGATCTCAAAGCCGACGTAGAGGTTGAAGAGATCGCCTGCCAAGAAGGACACGTTCACGCCCATGGTCAGCAGCATGTACGTGGGCAGGAAGACCGCCACCGGCTCGTCCTTGGAACCGTCGCGAATACCCTGCGAGATGGCGTACCACATCACCGAAAACAGCACTACGGACGAGGTAAATAGCATCACGGCGGAAAGGCGGTCAGCCACCAGCGTGATGCCCACCGGCGCGTCCCAGCCGCCCACCTGGAGCGTTTGAATGCCGGCCGTATCGGCGATGAAGATCAGCAGTGCGTTCGCGGCGGCGAGCAACAGCAGCGAGAAGAATGCGATCTGGCGCTGCACGCCGGTAAAGCGCGCGCACAGCATGGTCAGGGCCGCAGCCAGTGCCGGGATTATAACCGGCATGGGGATGAGGAAGCCGGTATAGGGCAGCAGGAAGTTAACCAGCGGAAGCAGCGTCTCAGTCATCGTTTGCCTCCTTTACTGGCTCTTCGAAAAAGTCGGGGCCAAAGGCGTCGCCCTGCTTGGTGGCGCGGCCGGTGGTTGGGTCATTGGAAGCATCGTGGTCCGGTGCCGCCGCGGCGTTGCCAGGGCGGGTGGCCATCGCTGCAATCGCGGTATCTTCCGCGTCATCCTCAATGACGTCGGCGGTGCGGTAGCGGTACTGGCGGTAGGCCAGGGTCAGGATGAAGCCGGTCAGTGCCATGGAAATGACGATGGCCGTCAGAATCATGCCTTGGGCCAAGGGATCGGCGATTTGATCGCCATACTGGGCGGTCTCGCGGCCGTCGATAGGCGGCGAACCCGCCTTGCCGCCGGCCTGCAGCATGAGCAGGTTAGCGCCGTTACCGAGCAGCAAAATGCCCAGCAGCATCTTGGTCATCGCGCGGTCCAGCATGAGGTAGACGCCGGTACCGCACAGCACGCCCGCGGCGAGGAGAAGGAACAGGTTTGCTTCCATGTTTATTTCTCCTTTCCGGAGGTCATTGTTCGGCTTGCGGATTGCGCCGTGGCGCGGTTGCGCTGGCGGCGCGCGAGGGAGCGGGCGCGGTCGCGGGCGCGCTGCTTACGCATGTCCTCTTCCTCGTCGAGCTTGGCGCCCAGCGAGTTCAGGATGTAGAGCGTGAGCCCCACGACGATGAGGTAGACCCCGGCGTCGAAGACCAAGGCCGAAGGTAGTGAGACATCGCCCACCAGCGGCACCGGCAGCTTGGTGTAGCCGGTGGTCAGCGGCGGATGGCCGAAGGCAAAGGGGACTACCACCGAGGCGATCGAAATCAGCAGGCCGGTGCCCATGGTGCGCCCGCCGTCGATTGGCAGTGCCTCATCGAGCTCCGTGCGGCCGCCGGCGAGGTAGCGCAGGATGAGCGCGAGCGCGGCCACCAGGCCACCGGCGAAACCGCCGCCCGGCGCGTTGTGGCCAGAGAAGTAGAAGTAGAGCGAAAGTGCAATCATTGAGGGGAAGAGCAAGCGCGTGGTGACGTCCACCATGAGCGAACGGTTCAGCGCCTGCTCGGATTCCGCACCGGCTGCCAGCCAGCGACGCCCGGTCACGCGCAGCGTAGGACGCCGCGAGGAGCGGGTAAAGGACTGGGTGCGGTAGATCAGCGAGGCGATGCCGGTGGCCGCGATGACCAGGACGGTGATCTCGCCGAAGGTATCCCACGCACGCAGGTCCACCAGCAGCACGTTGACGGTGTTTGCGCCGTGGCCGATTTCCTTGGCCAGCTCCGGCATGAAGGTGGAGATGGACTCGCTGCGACGGGCATTGATGGAGAACATGCCCACCAAGGTCACGCTAAGGCCAACGCCAACGGCAAGCCAGGCGCGCAGGCGCGAGACCTTGGGGTCTTGCTTCCAATCGGTGTTTGCCGGCATGCGGCGCAGCACCAGCATGAACAGCACCATGATGATGGTCTCCACGAGCAGCTGGGTTAGCGCCAAATCCGGTGCGCCGTGCAGGGCGAAGATGAAGGACAGACCATAGCCGGTCACGCCGACGATGATGACGCCGGAGAGGCGGTTATCGGTCACCGTGGCCGCAATTGCCGCGACCATGATGATGACGGCGGCGACTATCTGCCATGGGTTTTCCGCGACTTCCATGTGCACGTTGGTCAGATCGCCGCGGATCAGCATGATGACCGGCAGGATCATGAGCGTGCCGAAGATGATGGACATGTTCATCTGCAGCGAACCGCGCTGGGTGGAGGCGGTGGTGCGCAGCGAGAGGGTGCGCAACGCCTGGAGCACGGAATCGTAGGCGGCGTCGGCTGAGCCCAGCGCCGGGTACTGGAACTGCCACTTGGCCACCACATTGCGCTGCCAGTGCACGATGAATCCCACCACCACGATGAGCAGCGACAGGCCCAGCAGGATGGTGATGCCGTGCCACAGCGCTAGGTGGGTGTGCTCGTGGTGGCCGAAGAGATTGTCCAGGTGCTGGTTGATGCCGAGGGAAAGCGGGTTTGGCTGCAGGCCCAAGAAGATGGTCAGCGCGGTCAAGATTGCCGGCGGAATCCACAGCAGCGGGGCGAGCGCATGCATGTTCTCCACGGCTTCGGAGGTGCCCAGACGCTCGCCGTCTTTATCCTTCTTTACGGCGAAGGCGCCCCACAGGAAACGTAGCGCATAAGCCATGGTGAGCATAGAGCCCACCACGACGCCGACGAGCAGCATGTTGCGCGGCATTCCTACGAGGAGGGACTCGTGGAGGATGGCCTCCAGCGTTGCCTCCTTGGCCACGAATCCCAGCAGCGGTGGGATACCAGCCATGGACAGCGCGGGGATGATGGCCAGCAGATACAGTCCCGGTTTAGCGCGGCCAAGGCCGGAAAGCTTGGCGATGTCGCGCGTGCCCGAAGCATGGTCGATGGCGCCGACAATCATGAACAAAGCAGCCTTGAACAGCGAGTGCGCGAAGGTCAGTGCCAGGCCTGCTTGTAGCGCCTCCCGGGAGCCGATGGACACGATGGAGGTGATAAAACCGAGCTGGGAGACGGTGCCATAGGCCAGAATCAGCTTGAGATCGCGCTGCTTTAGGGCCATCCAGCCGCCCAGCAGCATGGTGAAAAGGCCCAAAGGAATGATCACCAGGTGCCAGGTGGCTACCTCGTGCAGCTCAGGGGCGAGGCGGGTGACCAGGTAGATGCCTGCCTTAACCATTGCGGCGGAGTGCAGGTAGGCCGAAACCGGTGTTGGCGCTGCCATGGCGCCGGGCAGCCAGAAATGGGCGGGGGCGATGGCGGACTTACTGATCGCACCGGCCAGGATAAGGACGATAGCGATCGTGATATAAGGCGTCTGTGTGATCTGCTCGAAATCTGTGAGTGCACTAAAGGTCCACTGGCCGGTCTGGCGGCCCAGCAAAATGATGCCCATGAGCATGGCCAAGCCGCCCAGGGTGGTGATCATCAGCGCCTGCTGGGCCGCACGCCTTGAGGAAGCTCGTTCTCCGTAGTAGCTGACGAGGAGGAAGGAAAGCAGGGAAGTGATTTCCCAGAAGACGTACATCATCAAGATGTTGTCTGAAACCACCAAGCCAAACATGGCGGTGGCAAAGGCCGTCATCTGCGCGCCAAACATGGCCAAGCGGCGACGGTTGTGGTCGAAGTAGCTCCAGCAGTACAAAAGCACGAGCGCGCCTATACCTAAGATGATGAGGCTAAACAGTGCCGATAGCCCATCCATCCGCAGGGTGATGTTGAGGTTGGCGTCCGGCATCCATTCCAGGTTGTACTGCAGCGAGTTGCCGTCATTGAACGTGGAGTTTGTCAGCTGGCTGAGTACCCAGAAAAAACCCGCGCCTGGGGCGATGGCAAGAATGCCGAAGGCAGGCCTGCCCAAGTAATAGATCAAAAATGGCGCGAGGACTGTGGCCAGAATTAGAGCACTCAGCACTGCTATCACAGTTAGGCCGGATCTCCTTTGCAAGATGGAGACGCGCGAGCATTTTTAGGCGCACGTGCGACGTTGTGTGTACACGAAATCGAGCATGCGCCGATGAAGACATCTAGGCCACCGAAAAGACCTGGTTGATGAACCACTGTGAAAAGGAAACCCCACTAGAGGGGTGCCGCTGGCAGCGTCAACGCCCTGCCTCAAAAGAAAGTAGGGGGCGTGTCACATTTGGCGCAGCCAATACGGCCACTATACCGGCATAACCGGCAAAAGTCACAGGTTTTTAATTAGACAGTATTATATGGGGCTATTTTGGCTGAATACAGCCTCAATAGCCCCATGAGCTCAAGGCAGTCACAGCGCCTGCTGTGCGGTCTGCCGCGCGATTAGGCGAAGCGCTGGAGGAAATAAGCCTCGGCGGTGGCGATCTTTTCGATCTCGTTTGGATCGACGGACTCGTTTGCCGAGTGGATGGTGGCCTGCGGATCCTCCACTCCGAAAAGTGCGATCTCCGCGTTCGGGTGCTTTTCCTGCAGCTCTACGGTCAGCGGGATGGAACCACCCATGCCCTGGGAGATGGTCGCAGTGCCGTATGCCTCAGCTAGGCACTCGCCGAGCAGCGCTGCGGCTGGCTTTGTAGGATCGGTCTCGAAACCGCGGTTGGCCTCCAGAATGTCGACCTTGATGTGAGCGCCCCACGGAACGTGGTTCTTCAGGTGCTCGGCAATGGCCTCGGCAGTGGCGCGCGGATCCATGGTGGCCGGGGTGCGTAGGTTCAGGTTTGCAGCGGCGGTAGCCGGAACGGCATTGACGGCCTCGGCAACCGGGGTAGAGGTAAAGCCGGTGACTGTCACTGCCGGGCGGGCCCAGATCATGTCGCCGATTTCGGTGGCGCCGGCTGGATCTTGTGAGCCCATGATTTGGGTGCCCTCAAGCATCTGCGCGTCGGTGCGGAAATCTTCCGGCTTATAAGCGGTGGTCTGGCCCTCAGCCAGCGGCCAGGTGCCGGCGCAATCGACGCCGTCGATAGTCGTGCGGCCGTGCTCGTCGCTCAGGGAATCGAGTGCGCGCATCAGCGCCTTAACGGCATCTGGAGCGGCGCCGCCAAACTGGCCGGAGTGTACGCCGGCTTCGAGGGTGTCTACCTGGACATAGATCTGCGCGCCGCCGCGCAGGGAGGTGGTCAGCGTGGGCTGGCCAGCTTTGGCGTTGCCGGCATCGGCGATGAGGATGGCGTCGGCAGTGAAAAGCTCTGGGCGCTCCTCGATGAGTGCGGACAGGCCTTCGCCGCCGCGTTCCTCAGAACCCTCGATGAGGAAGGTCAGGTTGAGGTCGGTGCCACCGTTTGCGTCGATAGCGCGCAGGGCGGCCAGGTGCATGGCGATGTTGCCCTTGCAGTCTGCCGCGCCGCGGCCATACCAGCGGGTATCGCCGGAAGGTGCAGTGCGCTCGGTCAGGGTCAGCGGGTCAGATTCCCATGGCTCGCGTGGGCCGACCGGGACTACGTCGTAATGGGAGTAAAGCAGGACGGTCTTGGCACCCTCTTTGCCGGCGCGCTTGCCGACGAGTGCGGTAGAACCGTCCGCAGTCTTCACCGCCTCGACCTTGACGCCGGCGTCAGTAAGGGTCTTTTCAACCCACTGCGCTGCCTTCTGGGCATCTTCCTCGAGGCCCGGCTCGTTGTGTACGGAGTTGAAAGAAACGAGTTCTTTGAGCTGCGCGAAGATATTCGCGCGATCATTTGCGATGTAGTCAGAAATAGCAGTCATGTTGTCCAACATACTCGCAGGTTTGGACACGCACGCCAGGTGCCGTTCGGGAAACCTGTCCGAAAATTAGTATTGACTGATCGTTTGAGATCGTGCCCGGGTGAACTAGAGTTCTAAGAATATTTAATTCCCATAATTAGATACTCATACCTTCACATCGGTTTCTCGTTAGAAAGGTCTCGGCATGGCACATGACGCCGTCCAGGCTTCCCCCGCATCTTCGTCCCACTTACCAGGGGCAACCGGCAATGATGCAAGTTCTTTGCACGAGCTGACGCTGCGCGGCATCCTAATCGGTGGACTCATCACGTTGGTCTTTACCGCAGCCAACGTCTATCTCGGCCTCAAGGTCGGCCTGACCTTCGCCACCTCGATTCCGGCAGCCGTTATTTCTATGGCTGTGCTGCGTCGCTTTGCCGGGCACAATGTCAAAGAAAACAACATTGTGCAGACCATCGCTTCTGCGGCCGGCACTCTTTCTGCCATCATCTTCGTCCTGCCGGGCCTGGTCATGGTGGGCTACTGGAAGGGATTTAGCTTCTGGGAGACCGCAGCTGTCTGCGCCATCGGTGGCGTGCTCGGCGTGATGTACTCGATCCCGCTGCGCCGCGCGCTGATTACCGGCTCTGACCTGCCCTACCCGGAGGGCGTTGCCGCCGCTGAGGTTCTCAAGGTAGGCGATAGTAACGGTGCGTCGGAAGCCGCTGCGGAAGAAAACGCCCAGGGCTTGCGCGTCATCTTGGTTGGCGGCGTTATCTCCGCGGTGATGGCGCTGTTGGCTGCGATGAAGGCAGCAGCCTCCTCAGTCTCGACCTACTTCAGGCTGGGTTCTGGTGCCACCACCTTGGGTACCTCGCTGTCGCTGGCACTCATCGGTGTGGGCCACCTCGTTGGCCCGGCCGTCGGCTTTGCCATGCTCATCGGCGTCACCATTTCCTACTTCTTCCTGCTGCCGATGCACACTGCGGGCGATGCCTCTGGCCTGGACGCCACTGCGCTGGCTGATACCGTCGATTCCGTTTTCTCCGGCGAGATCCGCTTCATCGGTGTCGGTGCCATGGCCATCGCCGCGATCTGGACGCTGATCAAGATCACCGGCCCGATCATCAAGGGCATTTCTGAGTCTCTGGCTTCCTCCCGCGAGCGCAGGGAAGGTCACACCGTCGATGTCTCCGAGCGCGACATCCCGTTCCCGTACGTGCTTGGCACCATCGTCATCTTGATGGTTCCGATTGCGCTACTACTGTGGGACTTCGTACGCGGCACGGATATCCACGAGCACATGGTCGTGCTGATTACAGTCTCGGTGCTGTTTACCTTGCTGGTTGGCCTCATCGTCGCTTCCGTGTGCGGCTACATGGCCGGCCTGATTGGTGCGTCTAACTCGCCGATTTCTTCCGTTGGCATCATCGCCGTGCTGGCTACCTCACTGCTGATTGCCGCGGTAACTCGCGGCAGCAGCGCGGACCCGCTTTCGCTGGTGGCTTATACTCTCTTCACCGCGGCCATCGTCTTCGGCATCGCCACGATTTCGAATGACAACCTGCAGGACCTGAAGACCGGTCAGCTCGTTGGCGCGACGCCGTGGAAGCAGCAGGTTGCGCTGATTATTGGCGTCCTCTTCGGCTCCGTTGTCATTCCACCGATTCTGCAGATCATGCTCAACGGCTTCGGCTTCCAAGGCATGGAAGGCGCGGGCGAGGACGCTCTCGCTGCTCCGCAAGCTGCGCTGATGTCTTCGGTGGCATCGGGCATCTTCGATAACTCCCTAGACTGGAACCTCATCTTCACCGGTGCCGTCATCGGCGCGGTTCTCATTGTTATTGATGAAGTTCTGCGTAAGACCACCAAGAAGTTCTCCCTTTCCCCACTGGCCGTGGGTATGGGCATGTATCTTCCGGCCGCGCTGACCATCATCATCCCGATTGGCGCAATCCTGGGATACTTCTACGACAAGTGGGCGGCAAGGCAGGCTAATCCGGACTTCTCCAAGCGTATGGGTACCTTGCTGGCAACCGGCCTCATCGTTGGTGAGTCGCTGTTCGGCGTGGTCAATGCCGCCATCATCGCGGCAGCCGGCGGCGAGTCCCCGCTGGAGATCTTCGAAGGTGGCACCTCCGCCAACGTCTTCGGCCTCATCCTGTTCATCACAGTACTGGGCTTTATGTACCGTTGGACCGCCAAGAAGGTGAAGAAGGCCGAGTAGAACCGCGAAAATGCGAAGAACCCAGTAGGCTCCGCAAACTCCGCAACTTAATTTCTGACACGAACACCCTCCGGAACGCTCACAGCGAACGTACTGGAGGGTGTTCGTGTCTTTCCTTGCACTCGTAGTAGTCGAGTGCCAGAATGGTCGCTAGCACTCCCACCGGGTAAGTGCCAGAAAATCTCATCTATGTGGTTGAGGCTGGTTAACACTCACCAGCCGTGCCGTCGCGGGCGTCCGTATAGATACAGACGTGAGTGTCGTCCTAAACAAATCAAGGAGCACAAACACAATGGCAAAGCTTATTGCTTTCGATGAAGAGGCACGTCGCGGCCTTGAGCGTGGTCTGAACACGCTGGCCGACGCAGTAAAGGTCACCCTCGGCCCGAAGGGCCGTAACGTCGTCCTGGAGAAGTCCTGGGGCGCTCCGACCATCACCAACGATGGCGTCTCCATCGCTCGCGAGATCGAGCTGGAAGATCCTTATGAGAAGATCGGCGCTGAGCTGGTTAAGGAAGTAGCAAAGAAGACTGACGATGTTGCCGGTGACGGCACCACCACCGCTACTGTTCTGGCACAGGCGCTCGTACGCGAGGGTCTGCGCAACGTTGCAGCAGGCTCCAACCCGATGGGCATCAAGCGCGGCATCGAGACCGCTACCAAGGCAGTCGTTGACTCCCTGCTTTCTTCCGCTAAGGAGATTGAGACCCAGGAAGAGATCGCTACCACCGCTGGTATCTCCGCCGCTGACCCGGCAATCGGCGCCAAGATCGCTGAGGCTATGTACACCGTGGGTAACGGCTCCGTGAACAAGGACTCCGTTATCACCGTTGAAGAGTCCAACACCTTCGGCGTGGACCTCGAGGTAACCGAGGGCATGCGCTTCGACAAGGGCTACATCTCCGGCTACTTTGCAACCGACATGGAGCGTCAGGAGGCAGTCCTCGAGGATCCGTACATCCTGCTGGTTTCTTCCAAGATCTCTAACATCAAGGACCTCGTTCCGCTGCTGGAGAAGGTCATGCAGACCGGCAAGCCGCTGCTGATCATCGCCGAGGACGTTGAGGGTGAAGCACTGTCCACCCTCGTCGTGAACAAGATCCGTGGCACCTTCAAGTCCGTTGCTGTTAAGGCTCCGGGCTTCGGAGATCGCCGCAAGGCTACCCTGCAGGATATGGCCATCCTGACCGGCGGCCAGGTCATCTCCGAAGAGGTTGGCCTTTCCCTCGAGACCGCGGAGATTGAGTACCTCGGCCAGGCACGCAAGGTTGTTGTCACCAAGGATGACACCACCATCGTCCAGGGTGCTGGCAACCAGGAGCAGATCGACGGCCGCATCAAGCAGATCCGCGCTGAGATTGAGAACTCCGATTCTGATTACGACCGTGAGAAGCTGCAGGAGCGTCTGGCCAAGCTGGCTGGTGGCGTTGCTGTCCTGAAGGTCGGCGCTGCAACTGAGGTGGAGCTCAAGGAGCGCAAGCACCGCATTGAGGACGCAGTCCGTAACGCAAAGGCTGCCGTTGAAGAGGGCATCGTTGCCGGCGGTGGCGTCGCCCTCCTGCAGGCTGCTTCCGCTCTGGATGCGCTGAATGACCTGACCGGTGATGAAGCAACCGGCGTCAAGATCGTTCGTGAGGCACTGTCTGCGCCGTTGAAGCAGATTGCTCACAACGCTGGCCTGGAGCCGGGCGTTGTTGCTGACAAGGTTGCATCCCTGCCAGCAGGCGAGGGCCTGAATGCAGCTACCGGCGAGTACGTTGACCTGATGTCCGCTGGCATCAATGACCCGGTCAAGGTCACCCGCTCCGCACTGCAGAACGCTGCCTCCATCGCAGCGCTCTTCCTGACCACTGAGGCTGTCGTTGCTGACAAGCCGCAGCCTGCTGGTGCAGGCGCTGGCATGCCTGACGCTGACGCTATGGGCGGCATGGGCTTCTAATAGCGCCAAACCTCGAAAGGCGTCCATGTAGCTCCGTGCGAGCTAGATGTTGTCGATTTAAGGCGCCCTACGTGAGATAAAGAACGTCTCTCGTAGGGCGCTTTCGCGTGTCGCTACACGGAAAGATGAAAAGTGTGATTCCAAACCTCAACTTTCACACTAGACAACAATTTTCACAGCTAGCGGCCCATTTTTGAGGCTGAATGGCGGTTGATTGGTTGCGCCTTCGCCTCTATTTGACTGCCTGGAACTCCGGGCGAAAGCGAAAACGGCCAATCTGGGGTCTTTGGTGCACCCCCGCATTGGGGCAATTTTGGAACCGATTTTCCGCTGAATTTCTGAATTTTGGACCGTGTTCATCGGAGCGTTCCTGATGTTTGTTACGCACGTTTGCCAAAGAATTTGATCAATTCTGTCCAGCGTCAGAAAACCCGCTGGTAATAGGCATATCGATTAACTTTTGGGCAAGAAATGACTTAGAGTATGCTGTGTGTAAAGTGACGGTTGGGAACTGTGGGGAGCTTTCCCGAGATTTAAAAACTCGAGAGTTTCGGATTGATCTTTGAGCGCTGTGTGACAAAATAGTTACTTGTGACGCCCACAGAGGGTGTCTGCAAATCCGCAATACCCTCGGGTGTAAATACCCGAAACCTATCCAAGGAGTTCATTATGGACCTCTCCATGATTCAGACCCACCTCGACAACTTCGTTGACACCTGGGAAGGCTGGGGCAAGATCCTGGGCAACGTTGGTTCCTTCTTCCAGAACACCATCAAAGTCTTCGACTTCCTGTCCTCCGAGCCTGAGGCATCTGACTTCTTCCCAGGCACCTCTTCCCTGATTGCTGAGAACAAGTAATTCATTTACTTCTCATCGGGGCCTTTTAGGTTCTGATCTTCAATCTTCAAATACTAGTCCTAAGGAGATAAAATGGACGGCTTCATTAACTTCGCAATCGGTTCTTCCGAGTTCGCAAACGACCTGAACATCTACGCAACCCTGATCGATCCGCTCGTTCAGATTGCTAAGGGCGCTTCCCAGCTGATCGGCATGTTCGTCTAAGAACATCCATCGCGTAAGCGATTCTAAGAGCCTCACCTTTTGGTGGGGCTCTTTTGCTATGTCTGGGTGGGGGAGGGCTTAGGGGTAAATCGGTGGAGTTGCGGTGTAATTTAACGCGCCGAATAGTTGGGTGACCGGTAAACTTTTAAGTATGGCTGATATTAAAGACGACGAACTTCCCGAGATCGACCTTGCTAAGACCGACGGCTACGTCGTCGATGATTCTGATGAGGATGACCCAGCGCTGATCATGCCGGATGGTTCCCCCATCGATACCTGGCGAGAGAACTACCCTTATGAAGAGCGCATGTCGCGCGATGAGTATGAGGCCACCAAGCGCGCGCTGCAGATTGAGCTTCTGAAGTGGCAGAACTGGACCAAGGAAACCGGCCAGCGCCACATCATCTTGTTTGAGGGCCGTGACGCAGCAGGCAAGGGTGGCACAATCAAGCGCTTCAACGAGCATCTGAACCCGCGTGGTGCGCGCACCGTCGCACTGGAAAAGCCTTCCCCGCGTGAGTCCACCTCGTGGTACTTCCAGCGCTACATTCAGCACTTCCCAGCTGGCGGCGAGATCGTCTTCTTCGACCGTTCCTGGTACAACCGCTCCGGCGTCGAGCGCGTCATGGGCTTTTGCACCGAGTCCCAGCACGCAGAGTTCCTGCGCGAAGTGCCGATGCTCGAAAACATGATTCTTGGTTCCGGTATCTCCCTGACCAAGCTGTGGTTCTCCGTTACTCGTAAGGAGCAGCGCACCCGCTTCGCTATTCGTCAAATTGACCCAGTGCGTCAGTGGAAGCTTTCCCCGATGGATCTGGCTTCCCTCGACAAGTGGGACGACTACACCAGCGCGAAAGAGGAGCAGTTCCGCTACACGGATACTGAAGAATCGCCGTGGATCACCATCAAGTCCAACGACAAGAAGCGCGCCCGCATTAACGCTATGCGCTACGTGCTCTCCAAGTTCGAATACACCAACAAGGACCATGAACTGGTCGGCGAGCCTGACCCGCTCATCGTTATGCGCGGCCGTGACCAAATTGGTGACTAACGTTAGTTTCGCCGTGAGGCCCTAGGTTGGCTCTAAAGCCGAAGGCTGGACGCACGATGCATCCAGCCTTTTGCTTTGCGCCCCATCGCCCTAAGTGCCAAATCATGGGCCTACGATGGCTAAATCTTCCCACGATTTGGCATCTAGGCAGGCAAGCCGGCGAAAAATGCCGCTGCAGCCAATTCCGCAGAGGATAATCGGCGGCAGGCCGGGCCTAGTCCCACGGCTCAATTGGATTGCCCTGCCATACGGAGTTGGCGGGCACGCGGTCGCCGCGCATGACGAGCGAGCCGGGGCCGACGGTGCCGGCGTCGCCAAGCAGCGATGCTGGCAGTGCGACCGAGTGGGCAGCAAGGGTCGCGCCGTCTTCGATGGTGACGGTATCCAAGCTCATAACGCGGTCCTGGAAGAGGTGGGTCTGCACCACGGTGCCGGGGCCCACGGAAGCGCCCTTGCCCACGTAACAGAGATCCGTCTCCGGGAACCAGTAGGAATCGATCCAGGCGCCCGCGCCGATCTTTACGCCCAGCGCGCGCAGGCCGAGATTGATCTCCCCAGTGCCCAGCGTGTGCTGGAAGAACCACGGCGCCGCGACGGCCTCAACGAAGGTGTCCTGCAGCTCGTTGAGCCACACGAACGCGGACCACAGTGGGTGGTCGGCCGCGCGGTGCTTGCCCACGCAGATCCACTTCACGGCCACGGTGATAGCCATGCTGACCGCGCCAATTGCCATAAGCAGCAGTCCAGAGACAGCCCAGGCAAGGCCCACACCGTAGTTATCCACGAGCACGTACATGGTGGCTAACGTTGCTGCCAGCAGCATCGCCGAGGTCATCGGCGCAAGCAGGCGCATGGTCTCAACGAGACCGCGGGCCGCCTTCACTCCGAAGCCAGGGTTATAGGTCAGGGACTCGCCCTGCACGCCCTCAACGCTGGCCTCCACGCGGCGCATGCGCTCCGGCGGCGAACCCCACCAGTTCGAGCCCGACTTGGACTTCTTCGGCGTCGAGGAGAGCACCGCAACCAGCGAGTTCTTACCCAGCTTGCGGCCCGGGCCCGTGATGCCGGAGTTGCCCACGAAGGAGCGCTTGCCCACCTTGGTCTCGCCCGTGAGCATCCAGCCGCCGCCCAGCTCGTAGCCGCCGATCATCGTGTCGTCGGCCAGGAAGGCGCCGTCCTTGATGTCCGTCAGCTTCGGAATCATCACTGCTGTGGAAATCTCCACGTCTTTGCCGATCTTCGCGCCCAGCGAGCGCAGCCACGTCGGGGTTAGCTGCGAGGCGTAGAGCGGGAAGAGCGTCGTGCGGGCTTCGTCCATGAGACGCTCAACGGACCACAGGCGCCAGCCGGCAGCAGACCGTACCGGAGCCACGCCAGGCTTGAGGCCGATGGACAGAATCCGCACGCCCAGCCAGGTCTGCGCCATGAAGCAGGCGAATGCCGCCAGTGCGCCTAGCGGCGCGAAGAAGATCGAGCCGATGAAGTCGTTGCCCGCGGTCATGCTAAGGCCTGCGACAACGACGGCCGCGCCCACAGCGAGAGCTACCACCGGCTGGATGGCCAGCAGGATCGACGTTGCGCCGTAGAACGCAACCCACCACGGGCGGCGCTTCGGCGGCTCGGCGGGGAAGCGGTGCTTGGAGCGGCCTACCTTCTTGGCAGGCGAACCGGACCAGCGCTGACCGTCCTTGATCTTCTTTCGAGCCGTGACCGTGGAGCCGGCCTCCACGTGGGCGTACTTGCCCACATTGGTGCCCGGCAGCAGGGTAGATCGCGCACCAACGCGCGCGCCTTCGCCAACGTTGATGGCGCCAACGTGCAGTACGTCGCCGTCGAGCCAGTAGCCAGAAAGATCCACTTCCGGCTCGATAGCCGCGTGGTCACCCAACTTGAGCAGGCCCGTCACCGGGGGAAGAGAGTGCAGGTCAACGCCGCGGCCAATCTTCACGCCGAGTAGGCGCGCGTAGTTGTTCACCCACGTCGCGCCCGCAATCGAGCGCGAGCCCGAGGCATCAGCCCAGCGCTCCGCGGCCCAAATGCGCAGGTGCGCCGAGCCTCCGCGCGGGTAGTCGCCCGGCTTGATTCCCGCAGTGATAAGGCGCGCGCCGATGCCGCCTATCGGGATGCGGCCAATCGGAGTCGCAAAGAGCACCACCATGACGGCAACCAGCCACCACGGGGTAGTCAGCGCCCAATCCGCACCGAGCGCGTTCGCCACATTCGAGCCAAGCAGCAGCCAGGTCAGCCACGAAGTCGCAGCCAAGGTCATCACCGGAATCTGGATGAGCGTCTGCACCACGCGCGTGCCCATGCCCACCTTGCGCACCGTGCGTTTGGGCGCAGCCGAAGGCCGCTCCTCGACGCCGCCGATGTGCTCGGCCAGCGAGCCTAGGCGCGGGTGGTCGTAGAGGTCACGCACCGCCACGGTGGGGTAGCGCTCACGGATGCGGCCTACCAACGTCGCCGCGGCCAGCGAGGTGCCGCCCAGCGAGAAGAAGTCCGCGTTCTCATCCGAGACGGAAACGCCCAGCGTTTCCACCCACAGCTGCGCCAGCCACTGCTCGGTCTGGGTAAGGCCCGCGGCCTCCACACCCACGCCTGGAAGTGGCCACGGCAGGGCCTTCTTATCCACCTTGCCCGAGGTGCGAACCGGCAGCTCTTCCATCACGCAGATGCGAGGGACGAGTGCAGCCGGCATGGTCTCGGCCAGACGCTCGTGCGCGGCTTTTTCGTCAAAGCCCTTCGCCTCATCCTCCAAGGAAACGTAGCCCACCAGCACGGACTCGCCGCCCGGCGTCTTCTGCACTGCCACCGCGGAGTTATAGACGTTCGGCAGGGCCGCCACGTTGGCTTCGACCTCGCCGAGCTCGATGCGCCGGCCGCCAATCTTGACCTGGTCATCGATACGACCCACGAAGTACAGGCCGTCTTCCTCCAGACGGACGTGGTCGCCCGTGCGGTACGCGCGCTCCCACGCCATAGAGTCCAGCGGCGCGTACTTTTCCGCATCCTTTGCCGGATCCAAGTAGCGAGCCAAGCCGACGCCGCCGATAACCAGCTCGCCGACTTCGCCCACGCTCACCGGGAAGCCTTGCTTATCCACGACCACCAAGTCCCAGCCGTTCAAAGGCAAGCCGATGGAAACCGGCTGGCCCGGCACCATGCGCTGGGCACAAGCGACGACCGTCGCCTCCGTCGGGCCGTATGTATTCCACATCTCACGCTCGTCTGTTGCCAGGCGGTCTACCAGCTCCTGGGAACAGGCCTCGCCGCCGACGATGAGCAGGCGGATATTGTCCAGCGCCTCCGCCGGCCACAGGCCCGCCAAGGTCGGCACCGTGGAAACAACCGTGATGTCGCGGCGGATGAGCCACGGGCCTAAGTCCATGCCGGAGCGCACCAAAGAGCGTGGCGCCGGCACCAGGCAGGCACCGTGGCCCCAGGCCAGCCACATCTCCTCACAAGAAGCGTCGAATGCCACCGACAGGCCGGCTAGCACACGGTCGTCGGGGCCAAGCGGGCCTTGTGGGTGATCGACCAAAAACAGCGCCGCCTCGGCATCCACGAAAGCGGCCGCGGAGCGGTGGGTGACGGCCACGCCCTTCGGCTTGCCCGTGGAACCGGAGGTAAAGATGATCCACGCGGTGTCATCCGGCGTCGGTGCACCCTGGTGGGCGTCCTTTCCTACGCGCTCAGCTGAACGCAGCGAGCGGAAGCCCTCATCCGTAAACAGGCCATCGATGTCGGCCTCGCCAAAGACCATCTCGGCGCGCTCGTCGGGATCGTCCGCGTCGACCGGCACATAGGCCGCGCCCGCAGCCAAGGTAGCCAGAATCGCGAGATAGAGCTCTCGCTTGCCGGAGGTCATGCGGATGCCGATGCGGTCGCCGCGGCAGACGCCGTTGGCCTGCAGCTCGGCGGCCCATGCCTGGACGTCGGTGATGAGCTCTGAGTAGGTGAGCACCTCGCCGTCGTCAAGCGCGGCGGCGTCCGGGTTTAGCTCTGCAGTGGTTTGCACGATGTCCCACAGTGTGCGCTCGCGCGGCGCGCGATCCCGCAACAGGTATTGCTCCGGAATATGCACGATGCCCGCGCCGGGCTGCCGGGAATCTAAAAGGTCTTCGGGCAGCGCGTGGCGCCCGGTACTAGCGTCCTCTTCCGCCATTTAAGCATCACCCTCGCTTGAAGACATGATGGCGCGGGCCAGCTTGCGCAGGTGCTTGAGCTGCTTGGAGGTGGACTCGTCGAGGGCTTCGTCCTCGGCTGCGGCGACGAGCTCCGCGAGCTCCTTGTGGGCCTTCACGCCTTTCTTGGTGGAAGCCACGATCTGACGGCGGCGATCCTTCGGGTCGCGCTCGCGCTTGGCCCAGTTGCGCTCCTCCAGGGAATCGATGAGGCGCACCATGTCGGAGGCGTCGATCGCGAGGGTCTCGGAGAGCGCGGACTGGGAAGCAACGTCACCATCGACGAGGCAGGTAAGTACCCAGTACTCGCGGATGGTGGTCTGCCGGGTGCTGAGCGCTTGCTCGACGCCGTCGCGGGTGCGGCGGCGGAGGCGCTCCAGCTGGAAGGAAGGAGACTCTAGGAGCGCGGTAGGGATGGAAATAGAATTCAATGAAGGCATGCCGATGATTCTAACGCGCCTACGGCGGAACACCTAAATTATGGGTTATGGCCCATTAGTTTTACGCCGAGGCTAGCTTCTGAACAATGAGGGTGTTAAGGGATACGCCCTCTCGCTCCGCTTCAATGGTGAGGCTCCGGTGGAGCGATTGAGGGATGCGAAGGTTGAACTTTCCGGAAAAGCTGCGTTGGCCAAAAGGTTCTGGGGCTTGCTCATTGTTGCGTTGCATATCTTCTAGAGTTTCTTCGACGATGCTGCGCAGCTCGGACTCAGCGGTAGCTGCAGTGGAGTCGAGCCATGACAAGGAGGGGAACTCTAGGACTGTGGCAACGAATTCTCCATCCTCTTCGGACCACGCGGTTTGGTAGGTGTATTTGTCTGCGAGGTTCATGGTCTGCTCCTAGAAATAGAAGTCGCACTCAAGTTGCAGCTCAGAGAAGCGAACATTATTCCGAGAAGTCCGCATCTTGATGAGGATCTTTTCTATCTTTGAAACCACACTTTAGTGGTACCGTAAATGGTACCACTACTGTGTGGGGTAAACCATGGGACAACCTTGGGCCTTCCAACCATCCGTTCCGCCCTCGACGTTGATGACGTCCCAGCCCTTGGTGTGCTCCAGGTACTGGCACACCTGCATGCTGCGTCCGCCTAGGTGGCAGATGACGTAGATGTCTCGGTCCGGGTCAATCTCGTCGAGGCGCTCGACGAGGTCTCCCATCGGGATGTGCGTGGCGCCCTGGGCGTGCTCGGTGTTCCACTCGTGGTCCTCGCGGACGTCGATAAGCTGGGCGTTCTCTGGTACTTCCTGGGGCGTTACGTTTCTCATGCCCCATACCCTAGTCACGCGGAGGGCCTAGTGTTGCTACTCCACTCGTCGCGTCCATGGAAGAGCTTCAAACTCTGCGCGGTCTCCGTTCACAAACCGCTCAAGGAGGGACAAGGCTTCGTCGATGTCCTCAAGGAGCATCTGGAAGCTTTCCTCCTCACCGTTGTTGTGGCCCCATTCGACGAGGTAGCGCGCTGCTCCTGTTTCTGAGGGTTCCACGCGGTCGACCTGGCAGTAATCGCCCGGAACTATTCGGTCAAAGGCCGCTACCCACGCTCCCACTTCGGGGAAGCCGTCCTGGCGAACTGCTTCGAGAAGGTCATCGTTGAAAAGATATGCGGCCGAGCCGAAGACCGTGGCATTGACCATGAAGCGCTCTTCCTCAGGGATATCTGAGGACGACTTCTGATCTTGCCAATTCACTTTGTCCACCAATTGCGCTGGGGAGTAGGTGAATTCAACCATCACACCCAGAGCAAGGGGCAGTGGGGTAGAAGGGATTTCGTGTAGTTTCCCGTCGGGGGTGACAAGGTCAAGCGAAACGTTGTCGCCCGTGTAGGTGGTTGCCAAGGTATAACGCTCCTGGAAGTCCACCTGACTCCCGGATCGAACCTCAAGCTTCCATCCTGTGAAGAAGCGAAGCCCAGCTTCGAGTACGGAGGAGGATGTAGCCACCTCCCAAGTGTTCACATACAACTTATCCGCGAGTAGCTTCAACTGGCAGCTCTCAGCCCCTGGAAGCGGCTTGCCCGACGGGTTATACAGCGCCAGGGAATCATCGACAACAAGCGAAATGCCATAGTCCTGTGCCAGATGAGTTAGTCTCTCGATCGTGACCGTCCTGACGTCAGCAGGGATGAGCAGCCGAGTAAGTGCTTGGGCCTCTACCTGTTCCTCAGCGAGGAGGATTTCGCTTCCGAGCTTTGTGTTAATCCTCTCAATGTATTTCTGCATCCGAGGGCTGGGCTCGCCATTATGGTCAGCGCGGATGCGGTGCATCATGCATACTGATGCTTCAGTCCACTGTTCCTCGCGCTCTGGTAGCTCCATTGCTGTGACCGTGGTGTACGGCGCGGGATCCGAAGATGAAGAGTCCGGGAAGACCGTGGAAATCATCTCGCCGTTGCCGTCTAAATAGTGCTCCGCCACTGCGATGACTTCGTCTGCAATATCGAAGGTCTGCACATTGTCGGTGCCGAGGTTATCGTAAACCTTTGCGGTCCACTGTCCCTGTGTATTGCGGCCGTAGGCCAGGGAAAATGTTGGCCATTTGTGCAGGTGGACCATCACGCCTTCGGGGAGCTCCTTCACCGCGTCCAGCCGGCGCCAGGGTGTTTCGTGGCGGAATGAAGGATCCAGGATAGGTTTTGATGCGCGCTGAGAAAGCGGCTCCCATGCGAATTCTTCGATCAACGGGTTGCGATCACTGAAGGAAAGCAGAATTTCTCGTGCTTCTTCGTAAGTATCGACAGTGAGTGTGCGGAATACCGGTTCAGTGGCCTCTGGAGGGAGGCTGGACCATATCAGTTCGAACTGGCCGCTTGCGCGCACGTGCATGGACATTTCGAGGCCGTAGCTTCGTTCTTCCGAGCCATAGTTGATTACCTGAATCCACGTCTGTTCGGACATCGGCAGGCGGAGTGCGTCTTCAAAGGCGCGATCAAGCATAGGTCTGCTGACCTGTCGCCACATAGTTCCCATGCAGTTCCTGATGGAGGAAAGGCCATTGCTGCTCGTGGGGATTCCAGTCGCATTAAAGAGGATGTCTGTGGTTCCAATGAAGACCACCAAGCCGTGGTAATACGCCAACAAAGCTAGCTTTTCTTGGAGCTCTAAATTGCTGGAATCCATCGTGACCGTGACGGCCGAATGCGCGGGCACGTCCTGTCCGAAGAGCTTGGAGAGTGCCGCCGATGCCTCTTCCATTTCTGGATCCGGCTTACGAAAGGAATCCAGCCCTTCCGTCTGTATTAACTCCAGAAAATAGTCATGGTCGGCAATTAATTCTTTCTTAAAGCGCACGATGTTGAGCTGCACGTCCATTAAGCGGGGTCCTTCCGGGGTGGGTTGGGCAAGGGCACGAACAAGCTTATATGTCTTGCGTCACAGTTTTCTTGGGATCCTCTGGACGGTCTCTGTCAGGGCGCTCTTGTCGACGGTGGGCGGGCGCGGGCTTTAGCGGTGCGCTGAAAGGTACTCCAAGATTGCCTTGACGCGGCGGTTGTCTTCGCTGGGATCTAAACGCAGCTTGGTGAAGATATTGGAGACGTGCTTGGCCACCGCGGCGGAAGAAAGGACGAGCTCGGCGGCGATGTCCTTGTTGGACTTGCCGCGGGACATGAGTTCGAGCACCTCGCGCTCGCGCGGGGTGAGCTCACCCAAGCCGCTGCGCCCGGAGCTCATTAAAGCCTGAGCCACGGTGGGGTCGATGACGGTGCCGCCCTGGGCCACCACGTCCAGGCTGGAGAGGAAGTCGCGCACTTCGGAGACGCGGTCTTTCAGAAGGTAGCCGGTGCCGGCATCGGGGGAGTCGAAGAGCTCCACCGCGTATGCGGGGGCCACATATTGGGAGAGCACCATGACGGGCAGGCCCGGGTATGCGTTTCTTAAGTTCACGGCGGCTTTCAAGCCGTCGTCGCCCATGCCCGGCGGCATGCGCACGTCCGTGATGACGATGTCCGGAAGCTCATCGCGCAGCTTGTCCACCACCGCCTCAAGCGCCGGGGCGGAGTCCGCCTGGCCCACAATTAAATGCCCGCGGCGCTCCAACAGGCCGGCGAGGCCCTCGCGCAGAATGGCGGAGTCATCCGCCACGACGATTCTCAAACTCATTGGTGAACTCCTGACTGTCCGCGATCGAGAAGAAGGGGAATCGAGCACGTCAGCCTCGTCGGCCCGCCCGGGGGAGAGCTCAGCGTCATCTCTCCGCCGAAAGCGACGAGGCGCTCGGCCATCCCCGCTAAGCCGTGACCTTGTAAAACCTGTGCGCCACCCGGCCCCTCATCCACCACGGTGATTTTCAAGGAGGCATCCGCGGTCACTAAAACGGAGACCGGCGCGCCGGGCGCGTGCTTGGCAGCGTTGGTTAAAGCCTCCGTGCCGAAGAAGTAGCCGCAGGCCAACACGGAAGCGGATAGCTTGGGCAAAGGATGCGGGGCGAAGACGCTGACGTGGGGGCCGTGGGAAGAAGCAGCGTCGGCAAGCGCGGCCACCAAACCATGATCCTGCAGGACCTGGGGGTGGATGCCGTGCACCGTGGCGCGCAAGGACTTGAGGCCGCGGTCCACGTCCTGCTTGGCCGCGGTGAGGAGCTCGGCGAGGTCTGCGGGGGCGTCGAGAAGAGCCTCCCCCAACTTCATGCTCGCGGCCACGAGGTATTGCTGCGCGCCATCGTGCAGGTCGCGCTCGATGCGAGCGCGCTCCACCTCATAGGCGTCCGCGATGGCGCGGCGCGAGGCCGTGAGCTGCGCAATCTGCTGCGCCTGCTGCTGCTCGTGCGTGGTGGAATGGGGCTTCTTACGGAACACGGTGCTAAGCATATCGGGCGACGGTCCCGTCAGGGGTAGTGCTGGCACTACCTTAAAGAGCAACGCTAGGGCTGTTCTTTCCGCGGGCCCGGCACGGTGGAATGAGAGACATGGCAAAGACACTTTCCCTGACAGACATCACCAAGGATTTCGGCGGCGGCCCGGTGCTCGCTGGAATCTCCCTCGACATTGAACCGGGCGAGCTCGTGGCCGTCATGGGGCCGTCCGGCTCCGGCAAATCCACGCTGCTGCACTGCATGTCCGGCGTGCTGACGCCTACGCACGGCAGCGTGCGCTACGGCGACGAGGAGCTCTCCGCGCTTGGCGACGGCCCCCGCTCCCGCACCCGCCTGCGCAACTTCGGCTTCGTCTTCCAAGACGGCCAGCTGCTGCCGGAGCTGAGCAACGTGGACAACGTGGCGCTGCCCGCCATGCTCAACGGAGTATCGCGTGGGGCTGCCCGCAAGCGCGCGATGGAGCTTCTTGGTCAGCTTGGCCTTGGCGGTTTGGCGGATCGTCGCCCGGCGCAGGTCTCCGGTGGCCAGGCGCAGCGCGTGACCATCGCGCGTGCACTGGTGGCAAATCCGGGCATCGTCTTCGCCGACGAGCCCACCGGTGCGCTGGACCAGTCCACCGGCCACGAGGTGATGCAGATGCTCACGACCATCGTGCGCCAGTCGGGTGCCAGCCTGGTCATGGTCACGCATGACCCGAAGGTGGCCGATTGGATGCAGCGCCGCGTGGAGATTCGCGATGGCATCATTCACGACGACCGCCGCCTTGGGGTGATTCGATGAACACCGCGACCCTAGTTATGGACCTGCAGCGCGAATCTATTCGCGCGCGCTCAGGCACGGGAATCGTCTCGATGCTGGCGATTGTGAGCTTGACCATTGGCTCCGCCATCGCCTTCCTCGTTGCGGGTGGTACCTGGATGTTCTGGCAGCGCGCCCAGCACGTCGAGGATGCCGCCCCGGCACTCAAGGAGGCCTTCGGCAACGATATTACGGCCTGTTTTTATATCTGGTTCGCCCTAGCCCTTTTTGCCTGCGCGTTCATTCTTCCGGCGCTGTTTAACCTCACAGCCCAAGCAGCCGTCCTCGGTGCGTCCGGCAGGGAGCAGCGCCTGGCCACCCTGCGCCTGTTGGGGCTGAGCTCCCGGCAGGTGGAGCGCATGGCCATTGTGGAGACCGGCCTCCAGGCGGTGATCGGCATCGTGCTCGGTGGGCTGATCAGCCTGCTCGTCGCGCCGGTCTTCACCCAGCTGGATTTCCAGATGCGCCCCATCGCTCTGTCCGAGCTTCTCCTCCCGTGGTGGGGCTACCTCGCCGTGGCGGGTGTGCTTTTCCTGCTGGCCATCGGCGCCGCATTCGTCGGCATGCAGCGCGTGCGTGTGAGCCCGCTGGGCGTGGCCAAGCGTCAGATGCCCGCGGCTTACCGCTGGTGGCGCGCCATCGTCTTCCTCATCATCGTGGCGGCCGGTGGGGTTTTCCTCTTCGGCAAGGCGGGCCCGCCGACCGCCATGGTCATCGTGGTCATGTTCGGCATGCTGATGAGCATCAACCTCATCGCTCCCTTCATCCTGCAGCTCGGCGCGCACATCTTGTCCCTCTTCCCAGGCACCGCGCACTTCGTGGCCTGCCAGCGCGTGGCGGGCAATGCGCGCCCCGCCTGGCGGCGGAGTGCTGCCATCGGCTTCTTCGGTTACTTGGCGGGATTCCTCGTTGCCGCGCCCCTGGGCGCAGACGCTTTGGCCCTATCTCTGAAGGAAGACCCGGGGACGAACGTGGTGTTCAAGGACATCTCCACCGGTGTCTTGTTAACCCTCATCTTCGGCTTCACGCTGACCACCATGTCCATCATCCTGGGACAGGTCTCCGGCATTTTTGAGGACAAGGAGCTCATCCGCTCCCTGGATCTCATGGGCGTGCCGCGCGGCTTCCAGTTCCGCTCCGGTGCCTGGACCGTCATGGGCCCGGTCGTGGGCTTGAGCTTCTTCGGCTTCCTCTTCGGCGGTGGCATCGCCTCGCTGATGTTCTTCTCCGGCCTCGATTCAAGCGACGTCGACGTGAGCGCTCGCCTGCTTATGGCCTTCGGCTTCCTGGCGGTGGGCTGGGTGGTCACGCTTCTTGCCATTGTCCTTGTTGAACCGTTGCGCGGCTACGTGCTGCGCACAGGAGGTCGAAAAGAATGAAAACTGTACTGAAAATTTTGGCGGACTCTTAGTCGTTGCCTTTATCGCGGTGCTCGCCGCCGTGTACTTCCTCGGCCCCTCCTATGGCGGGGCGCTCCTGGGCAAGCCCTATATTCT
This sequence comes from Corynebacterium simulans, assembly GCF_001586215.1. Classification (NCBI taxonomy): domain Bacteria; kingdom Bacillati; phylum Actinomycetota; class Actinomycetes; order Mycobacteriales; family Corynebacteriaceae; genus Corynebacterium; species Corynebacterium simulans. The sequence continues at coordinate 1,820,495 of NZ_CP014634.1, forward strand.
TTTCAACACCAGCGAAAAACGTATCAACACCGCGATGGTGGATACCGCAGCGTATACCGGAATCTATGGCGAGAGCGAAGAATTTCAGCGCGCCCGCGAGGCCTTCAAAGAGGACCCGACCAACGCGGAGCTCCTCGTTGCCGCCATCGATGCCGCCGGCGGCAAGCACTCCAAGGTCTTTAACACCGAGAAGGAAAAGGCCATCGACAACGCCGAGCCCTCGGTTTCCTTCGAGGACGGCATCCTGCGCGCCACCGTCCCGTCTATCGGCCGCCACGATGATGGCCAGGCCTATGCCGATACCTTGGCTCAAGGCCTGACTGCCCACCCGGAGGCCTGTGCCGCCGTGGTGGATCTGCGTGGCAACGACGGCGGCGATATGGGCCCGATGTACGCGGGCTTAAGCCCCCTGCTGCCGGATGGCACCGCGCTCTCCTTCGTCAGCCGCATGGGCACATCTGACGTGGTCATCGACGGCAATTCCGTCACCGGCGGCGGCACGCCCACCACCACGTCGGGCGGCAAACTTGAGGTTCCCGTCGCCGTGATTACCGACGACGAAACCGCCTCCTCCGCCGAAGCCGCCCTCCTGGCCTTCCGCGGGCTGGACAACGTGCGCACCTTCGGCGAGCCGACCGCCGGCTACGCCTCCGCGAACGTGGTTCTGGATTACCCGGACGGCCGCTCGCTCATGCTCACCACGGCCAAAGACAAGGCGCGCACCGGCGAGGAATTCGCCGAGGACCCCATCGCCCCCGATGCCCCGGAATCCGAGCTCGATTCTTGGCTCGCTTCCCGCTGTGGCTCCTAAGCACGTTGCGGCTTCCTAGCCGCAACGCTCGCCTTCCCACCGCCAGTAGTGGTGCCACTTCCACGGCGGAGGAACGAACTCGCCCCGCCGTTTGATGACCGCGAGGACCTGGTGCACAGCGACGTCAAGGTGGTGCTCAATCGTGGCGGCGGTGAAGTGGAGGGGCAGGTAGCCGCGCTGAATGGCGTCGTTAAGCTTCTGGCGGTCGATTTCGAAGCGCTGCCGGTTCTCGCCTTTGTGATACGCATAGCCGTCCACCTCGATGGCAACCTTGTGTTCCTCTAGCACCAAGTCCCAGCGGTAGGGCCCAACCCGCACGTTGTTGCGGACTTTGACGTGGGGTTCAAGGCCCCGGGTGAGGTCGCGCTCCGGCTTGCTATCCGCCCCGACGATGGCCTTCTCCAACACCTCACGCGTGTGCTTGGGCAGGCGGCGAAAGTCCAGCTGCTCGGTCTCGATGCGCGAGCGCCCGTGTGGCCCAGCGAAGAAGGCCTCGATGAAGGCCACGCCATCCTCCTGCGCCATGGCCTCAATGCATTACAGCGGGCTGCACACGTTTACCCCGTTCATACTGCCCAGCGCCTTGGGCCGTGCCCGCCGGCTGCGGAAATACGTGCTTGATGCCATCGTTCCTGCACGCAGGAAGTGAAGCGGAAAAGTCAGTTCTTGGCCAAGATACTGCTGAGCGGCGGAATAGCCGTCTAAAGCTGAGTCCGGCCAGCGCCGCGAGACGACTTCAGCGAGCTCGCGCGGCGTTGGCACCGCAGATAAATACAGACCGCGGCAAATCTTGATTGCCTGCCCCTTAGCAGCGCGGCGAGTCCCCGCGCGTCCCTCGAAAATTTCCATGTGCCCCCGACGAGTACGTTTCTAACAAATAAGCCCCCAGAAACCGCTGTTTTCGGCCCCCTATTTGATCGAATCGTACGTCACGAACGAGGAGTTGTCGCGGTGACAAAGAAAAAGGACGTTTCGATCAACTAAGGCCTCTCAAACCCTCGGATTTTGAGCCCTATTTGATCGAAACGTCCCTAGAAACGTGAATTACTTGAAGCGAGCGATAGCCTCTTCGAGGATCTTCTCCGCCTCAGCCTTGTCGCCCCAGCCAGAGCCGGTAACTTCCTTGTTCGGCTCCAAGTCCTTGTAGTGGACGAAGAAGTGCTCGATCTCGTCCTTGATGGAATCCTCAACATCGTTGATGTCCTGGTAGCGCTCCCAGCGAGGATCATCGATGACGCAAAGCAGCTTGTCGTCGCCGCCGGCCTCGTCGGTCATCTTGAAGACGCCGAGGACGCGAGCCTCAACAACAACGCCCGGGAAAACTGGCTCCGGCAGGATAACGAGAGCGTCGAGCGGGTCACCGTCCTCACCCAGGGTGTGGTCGATGAAACCGTAATCAGCCGGGTATGCCATTGGGGTGAACAGGTAGCGGTCGAGGTGAACCTTGCCGGTCTCGTGGTCAACCTCGTACTTGTTGCGGGAGCCCTTTGGGATCTCGATGGTTACTTCAACGCTCACTGCGTATTCCTCCATACAAATTGTGGGTACTGGGGGATTGCGGCCGAGAATATTCGGCATCATCAATCGCTGCCAATAGTCTACCGTGCCCCATTATCGCGCTAGGGTGAAAGGCGATGAAAGCGAAGCATATGTGGTGGACGGGCACGGCCGTGGTGATGGCCGCTGCCATTGCAGGCACGGCTGCACTCGGGGTAAACATCCAGAGCGCCTACAACAATTTGGACCACGGGACCCCGTATTCTCAGCCCACGCCGGCGACACCTTTGCAGGTTGCCCAGCCCGGTGAGGTGGATTTAGAAGCGCTGAAGGCCCGCCTTGATTCCCAGGCTAAGGACCCCGCGTTGGCGACGTTCGGCGCGCAGGTCATCGACACCACCAGCGATGAGTTGGTGTGGGAGCGCGACGCCCAGCGCCCGCTGACGCCGGCATCTTCCACCAAGGTGTTAACCCTTGCCGCAGCCACGTTGGCACTCGGCGAGGACGAACGGATCACCACGCAGGTCCTGCAGGGCGAGGAGGAAGGCACGGTTGTGCTGCGCGCGGCTGGCGACGTCTGGATGACCTCCGCACAGCTCGATGACCTTGCCGCCCAGGTGGGAAACGCTAAGCGCGTGGTGCTGGATACTTCCGCATGGGCAGGCCCGCAACAGGCGCCGGGTTGGGACCCCGAGAATGTCGACGAGGGCTTCGTGGCGCCTATGCAGCCCGCGATGCTTTACGGCGGCCGCGTCGGCGCCACGACTGGCGACGTCCCACGTAGCCACACCCCGGCCACGGATCTTGCGCATGCACTGGCAAAACGCTTAGGCACCGACAAAGTCGAGGAAGGCGATGCCCCGCAGGCCGGCGTCGTGCTCGGTGAGGTGCACTCCGCGCCGCTGGCCGAACGCGCGCAGGAAGCCGCGAAGCATTCCGACAACGTCATGACCGAGGCCATTGCCCGCGAGCTGGCCACGGCCCGTGGAAAGGAAGCTAGCTTCCAAGGCGCTACCGAGGCCACCCGCGAGGTGCTCGAAGAAAACGACATCGACTTAAACGGCGTGAATATTAAGGACAACTCCGGGCTGTCCACCGAGAACCGCATCCCGGCGGCAGTGCTGACGCGCATCGTGGACATCGCCGCGACGAACGACGCCCTGCGCCCCCTGCTGGGTTATCTTCCGCTGGCCGGCGGCGAGGGAACCTTGTACGAGCGCTACGGCGATTCGCCTGCCCGCGGCTATGTTCGCGCCAAGACTGGCACGCTGACCGGCGTCTCTGCGCTGGCTGGTACCGCACAGGGCCAGTCCGGCCGCGTCTATGCCTTCGCCTTTTTGGTCAACGACGGTGACATCTTGGCCGCCCGCAAGGCCCAAGACGCGCTGGCCAGCGTGCTACATGAGTTCTAAATACGCGGCAAAGCCCTTCTGGCCGCGAGTTTCGCCAAACTTTCTGGCCTGCCGCCGCGCGGTGGTGGAGTGGGCGCAGGAGGCAAAGCCACAAGAGAGCATAGCCGTGGGGCTCTCTGGCGGCGCCGATTCTTTGGCACTGACCGCGGCCTTGGTGGCCGAGGGCTTCGAGGTACAAGCCCTGTGCGTCGATCATGGCCTGCAGCCGGGTTCTGCCGAGCAAGCCGGGAAGGCCGCCGGCCAAGCAGAAAGCTTGGGCGCGCGGGCAGAAGTACTGAAGGTGGAGGTTGCAGATCGAGGCTCCCTGGAGGCCGCCGCGAGACTAGCGCGCTACCAGGCTTTCGCCGGTGCGACGCGGCTGCCCGTGGCCGTGGCGCATACCGCTGACGACCAAGCCGAGACCCTGCTGCTTGGCGCGCTGCGCGGCAAGGTCGCCGGCATGCTGCCTGCCGCCGAGATTGAGGGCGTGCGCGTGGTGCGCCCCCTGCTGCAGGTCCGCCGCGCGCAGACGCTTGCCGCCTGCGAAGAGCTGGGTCTTGCGGTTTGGCATGACCCGCAAAACCGCGATACCTCCTTCCGCCGCGTGGCGCTGCGCCGCGAGATCATCCCGCAGCTTTCCCAGCTGATCGGGGGAGACGCCGTGCCCGCACTCGCCCAGGCGGCGGGGGATGCCGCGCTTGACGACGCCGCGTTAAGTAACGCGGCGTTGAGTAAGGCGGCGTTAAGCAACGCGGCACCGGGAAGCGAAGGCCTCGACGCTGCGGAGTTGGCAGCTCTTAGCGAACCGGTGCGACGGCGTATCCTGGCTGCGTGGCTGCATGAGCAGGGGGCGGAAGTAACCCGTGAGGTGCTGCGCGGCGTCGGCAAGCTGTGCACCAACTGGCACGGACAGGGAGGCGTGGCCGTGGCGCCGAGCCTGAAAGAGCAAAAAATCATGGGGCAGAGGTTGGAAGTAAGAAGGGTTGGTGGCAAACTGGCACTATTGCCCGGTCACTAAAGGAGCGCAAGCGTGCACGACAAAAAAGATTTCAACGTCCCAGCAAATGCTTACGGCAAAGACGTCGAAGCCGTCCTCATTGGCGAGGAAGAGCTGCAAGCACGAATCCAGGAAATGGCGGATAACGTAGCCGCTAAATATAAGGACGCAGAGGAAGAACTCATCCTCGTTTGCGTGCTCAAGGGAGCCGTTTTCTTCATGACGGACTTCGCGCGCAAGCTGTCTATTCCTTCCCAGATGGAGTTCATGGCGGTTTCTTCCTACGGCAACGCCACCTCCTCTTCCGGCGTGGTCCGCATCTTGAAGGACCTTGACCGCGACATCGAAGGCCGCGACGTTCTCATCGTTGAGGACATCATCGACTCTGGCCTCACCCTGTCCTGGCTGATCCGCAACCTCAAGGGCCGCAACCCGCGCTCCCTCGAGGTGGTCACCTTGCTGCGTAAGCCGGAGGTCATTCGTGCCGAGATCGATCTGTTCGATGTTGGATTCGATATTCCGAACGAGTTCGTCATCGGCTACGGTCTCGACTACGCGGAGCGTTACCGCGACCTGCCTTACGTCGGCACCTTGCATCCAGACGTCTACACCAACAAATAGGGATTACTAGGTACAAATAGGTACTAATGAAAAACAAGAAACTCCTTCGCTACGGCGGAATCGCAGCGCTTGTACTCGTAGCGCTTTATGCATTCACCTTCTTTACCAACGATGCACGCAACTACGTCCAGGTGGAGACATCCGTAGCGGTCAAGCAGCTGACGGACAAAAACGTCGCTGAGGCGCAAATCGACGACCGCGAACAGCAGCTGCGCCTCAAGCTCAAAAAGCCAGTGACGGTGGAAGAGCGCGAGGGCGTCGAAGAAATCATCGCCAAGTACCCGGCCCGCGCCGGCGAACAGATCTTTAACTCTGTTAAGGACTCCGGCGCGGAGAAGTACCAGACCAAGGTCACCCAGGAATCTTTCCTGGGCTCGATGGTCAGCTTCCTGTTGCCGATGATCATCCTGTTCGCGTTCCTGTTCTGGTTCATGTCCCGCATGCAGCAAAACGGCGGCGGGATGTTCGGTATCGGCGGCTCCAAGGCCAAGGAGCTGACCAAGGACATGCCCACCAACACGTTCGAGGACGTGGCTGGTGCCGATGAAGCAGTGGACGAGCTGCAGGAAATCAAGGATTTCTTGGACGAGCCCGAGCGCTACCATGCCCTCGGCGCGAAGATTCCGCGCGGCGTGTTGCTCTACGGCCCTCCCGGCACAGGTAAGACGCTGCTGGCCCGCGCCGTTGCGGGCGAGGCGGGAGTTCCTTTCTTCTCCATCTCCGGCTCGGACTTCGTGGAGATGTTCGTCGGCGTGGGTGCTTCCCGCGTGCGCGACCTGTTTAAGCAGGCGAAGGAAAACAGCCCGTGCATCATCTTCGTCGACGAGATTGACGCCGTGGGCCGCCAGCGTGGCTCCGGCACCGGCGGCGGACATGACGAGCGCGAGCAGACCCTGAACCAGCTGCTGGTGGAAATGGACGGCTTCGGCGACCGCGAGGGCGTCATCCTCATCGCGGCCACCAACCGCCCAGACATCCTGGACCCGGCGCTGCTGCGCCCGGGCCGCTTCGACCGCCAGATTCCGGTTACTAACCCAGACCTGGCTGGCCGCGAGGAGATTCTGCGCGTCCACGCTAAGGACAAGCCTTTGGCCAAGGAAGTCGACGTCGCCCAGCTGGCCAAGCGCACCGCCGGTATGTCCGGCGCGGACCTGGCTAACGTCCTGAACGAGGCTGCACTTTTGACCGCCCGCATTGGCGGCAATGTGATTACTTATGACGCTCTCGAGGAGGCCACCGACCGCGTCGTCGGCGGTCCGCGCCGCCAAGGCAAGATCATCTCCGAGCACGAGAAGAAGGTCACCGCGTACCACGAGGGCGGCCACACCTTGGCCGCTTGGGCGCTCAAGGACATTGAGCGCGTTTACAAGGTCACCATCTTGGCCCGTGGCCGCACCGGTGGCCACGCGATGACCTCGCAGGAAGACGACAAGGGCATGTACACCCGCGACGAGCTCTTCTCCCGCTTGGTCTTTGCCATGGGCGGCCGTGCTGCCGAGGAGCTCGTGTTCGGCGCGCCGACAACCGGCGCCTCCTCTGATATTGAAAACGCCACCAAGATCGCTCGTTCCATGCTGACCGAGTACGGCTTCTCCCCGGACCTTGGCACCGTGAAATACGGCAAGGAGCAGGGCGACCCATTCGGCTACGGCATGGGCGGCGGTTCCATCGAGTACTCCGAAGACGTGGCTACCCGCATCGACGAGCAGATGCGCTACTTGTTGGATCGCGCGCATCAGCAGGCCTACGACATCTTGGCGGAGCACCGCGACTACCTGGATAAGCTCGCGGAGATGCTGCTGGACAAGGAGACCCTCCGTCGCCCCGACCTGGAGGGCATCTTTGAGGGCATCGAGCCACGCGCGGCTTTCGACGTCTTCCCGAACGAGGACGATCGCTTCCCGCGCCAGGCTGGCCGCGAGCCAGTCAAGACTCCGGCCGAGTTGGCCAAGGAACGCGGCGAGGAGCTGCCACCGCGCATGACTTTGGTTGAGGCTTCCCGTGCGGCACGCGAGCGTCGCCTAGCAGGCCAGGACCCACAGCCCACCGGCGAGATTGGCTTCAACTTTGGCCAGCACGCGGGCGACAAGGTCGATAGCGAGAAAAACACTTTCTTCGCACCAGAAGAAAAACAAGCCGAAAAGCCGGCACAGCCTGCTCCGGCTCCCGAAACTCCCGCTGGCCAGGCCCCGAGCGACCGCCCGACCACCGAAATTCCCCGCGTCGGCAGCCGCCACGCCAAGCCGCAGCCTGACCGCGACCAGTGGTCCAGCTTCGGCGAGAACCAGCGTGCCAATAACCCGTACAACGCGCCTCGCTCTGGCAACCAGGGCCAGGCCAGTCCCTACAAGGATTCAGATGAGCAATAACATCCCCGCCAGGGGCGAATTTGATCAGGCCCGCGCGGAGGCAGCGATCCGCGAGTTGCTCATCGCAGTAGGGGAGGACCCCGACCGCGAGGGCCTGCAGGAGACGCCAGCCCGAGTCGCGCGCGCTTACAAGGAAGTCTTCGCCGGCCTGCACGCGGACCCAACCGAGGTCCTGCACAAGACCTTCGCCGAGGAGCACCAAGAACTGGTCTTGGTGCGCGATATCCCGATTTACTCCACCTGCGAGCACCACCTGGTGCCTTTCTACGGCGTGGCGCACATCGGCTACATCCCGGGCCCAGACGGCCAGGTCACCGGCCTGTCCAAGCTAGCCCGCCTGGCCGATATGTACGCCAAGCGTCCGCAAGTCCAGGAGCGTCTGACCTCCCAGATTGCCGATGCCCTGGTGGAGGTCCTCCACGCGCAATCTGTCATCGTGGTCATCGAATGCGAGCACCTGTGCATGGCCATGCGCGGCATCCGCAAGCCTGGCGCTACCACCACGACCTCGGCCGTCCGCGGCGGTTTCAAGTCCAATGCCGCTTCCCGCGCTGAGGTAATGAGCCTTATTAGGAGCTAGAAATGACTGTCAGTGACTTGACCGTCCCGGGCCGCACGCTGGTCATGGGAATCGTGAACGTCACCGAGGATTCTTTTTCTGACGGCGGGCGGTGGCTCAACATCGACGCCGCGATTGAGCACGCCCGCGAATTGGTCGCGGCGGGTGCAGACATCATCGATGTTGGCGGCGAATCCACCCGCCCCGGCGCAGTCCGCGTGGACGCGAAGGACGAGGAAAACCGCGTGGTTCCGGTCATCCGCGCGCTGCACGAGGAGGGCATCAAAACCTCCGTGGATACGATGCGTGCGTCGGTGGCGGCGGCGTCGGCAAGCGCGGGCGTGGACCTCATCAACGATGTCTCCGGCGGGCTTGCGGACCCTGACATGCTGGCCGTGATGGTCGATAGCGCGCTGCCCGTGTGTCTGATGCACTGGCGTACCGTACAGTTCGGCTCCGCCGCCGGCAGTGCGGACCATGGCGGCGATGTCGTGCGCGACGTGCACGAACGCCTAGCGCAGCTGAGCGACGCCGCCCTTGCAGCAGGCGTGCGCGCTGACAACATCGTCCTGGATCCGGGCCTGGGCTTTGCCAAGACTCCGCAGGATAACTGGGCGTTATTGAAGGCACTGCCGAGCTTCCTTGAGGGCGAGTTTCCGATTCTCGTGGGCGCTTCCCGCAAGCGCTTCCTCGCCGCCATCCGTGAGGACCGCGGCGCGGAAGCCTCGCCCGTGCTCGCCGATCCCGCCACCGCCGCTGTCACCGCAATCTCCGCGCAAATGGGCGCGTGGGGCGTGCGCGTGCACGAGGTCGGCGTCTCCCGCGATGCCGTCGACGTCGCCGCCGCGTGGAACGCTGGCTTGGCCTATTCTGGCGGCGTAAACGCCACCCGCAGCTACACCAACGGCGCTGCGTCTAAGGAAGGAAACCGCTAATGGCAGACCGCATCGAACTGACCGGCCTGGAGTGCTTTGGCTACCACGGTGTCTTCGAAGAAGAAAAGCGCGAGGGTCAGCCCTTCCTGGTGGACATCACCTGCTGGACTGAGTTCCCAACCACAGATGACCTTGCGAACACCGTAAGCTACGCCGAGCTTGCCGACGTCGCGGCGGACATCGTCGAGGGCCCGTCGCGCGATCTCATCGAGACCGTGGCCAACGAGGTGGCCGATACCGTGATGCAGCGTTATGACCTGCTGCATGCGGTCGAGGTGACCATTCATAAGCCGAAGGCGCCGATTCCGCGCACCTTCGCCGACGTCGCCGTCGTGGCGCGTCGCTCGCGAAAGAGCATGCGAGGAGGCAAGTGACGATGCGCGCGGTACTTTCGATTGGCTCCAACATGGATGACCGCCGCGCATTGCTGCAGACGGTCTTCGACGAGTTCGCCGCGGAAACCGTGGCAGCCTCGCCCATTTATTCCACCCCGCCGTGGGGTGTTACGGACCAGGACGAGTTCCTTAACGCGGTGCTCATCGTGGACGTAGAGGAGAGCCCATTGGAGTTGCTGCGCCGCGGCCAGGCCCTTGAGCAGGCCGCCGAGCGCGTCCGCGTGCGCCACTGGGGCCCGCGCACCCTGGACGTGGACATCGTGCAGGTAGAAGGCGTGACCTCTAGCGATCCGGAACTGACGCTTCCGCATCCTTATGCCCACGAGCGCGCCTTCGTGCTGGTGCCATGGCTGGCTGCGGACCCAGATGCGCGGCTTGGCGATACCCCGGTTGCAGACCTCATCGCTGCGCTCGACCCGGCCGAGGTAGAGCAGGTGAAGCTGGCATGAAGCGGACGTCGATAGGCTGGCTTGTCGGAGTAGGGCTCTTCGTTGCCGCTGCGGCTGCGATTTTGACCTCCCGCTTTTATGGCTCCATGCTGGCCATCCCGGCGACTGTCTCCATTTCCCTGTGGGCCGTGACGGCCGTGTGTGTCTTTTTGACGTGGAAGGTGCGCCAAGCCAAGAGCAAAGAACACGGTATTGGTCTAGATAACTCGCAGCTCAATCCCATGACCATCGCGCAGTTTCTGCTCGTGGGCAAAGCCTCGGCGTGGACCGGCGCCATCGTCGGCGGCGGCTACTTGGGCATGTTGGTCTATGTGCTTCCTCATGCGAATGAGCTGGTGGCCGCCGCTAGTGACCTTACGGGCGTGCTGACTTCCGCTCTCGGCGGCATCGCCATGGCAGTGGCTGGCGTGGTCTTGGAACGCCACTGCGAGGTGCCGCCCGACGCGCTGGGGCAGACTTAGTGGGCTAATTAAAGGATCGGACTGTAAATTGGTTTCCATGACTGCTCCGACCCCTGAACCACAGCAATCCGCCCCCAAGAAAGCAGACGCCGGCTCGATTGGCCTTATTGCACTGGTGATTTTGGCCGTCATCGCCAGCTTGGTCATGCTCATTTCGGGCTCTGCTAGTGCTTTGAAACTGGCGCTCATCGCCGCATTGTGGGCGGCTGTCCTGGGCTTTTTCATGGTGGTGCGCTACCGCCGCGAGGCCGCGGAATCGGCCGCGCTGCTGGAATCTGAGCGCGCCCGCAAGGTCGAGCCAACCCAGGGCGATTCCGACATTATGGAGGAAATTCGGCGGGAGCTGGCCTCCATCCGCGCCCAGATTGAGGAGCTGTCTGGCCGCGAGTTCACCTATGAGCCAGCCGCGCTGCACGCAGAGGCACGTCGCATCATGGAGCTTGAGGAAAAGACCCGCGAGCCAGAGGTCAACTTCACCCAGGCTTCCAAGGGTGCGCCAACTGCCGACGCCGTCGCCGGCCGCCTCGGCTCCCAGCCCAGCGCCCGCACCCCGCAGCACAACCCGCTGGATGACATCATCTCCCAAAAGGTCCAACAGCGCGTTCAGCAGCCGGCGCAGGCGCAGACCCAGCAGTCCCAGCAGGCGCAGCAGGCGCAGCACCAGGCCCAGGAGCGCGCCCGCCAGAACTTCGGCCGTCCGACCTTCCCAGCGCAGGGGCAGGCACAGCAGGCACAGCAGGCACAACAGCCGCAACGCCAGCAAGCGGTCTCCCAGCCGCAAGCTAAGCCGGCCTCCGCAAAGCCGAGCCAGCACTTCCCAGGCGGCCAGCCGCAGAAGTCCCCGGAGTCTACTTTCGACACCGCTTCTTTCCAGACCGTGCGCTGGGATGGCCAGCAGGGCCAGCAGGCACAGCCGCAGCCGCAGCAGGCAAGGGCGGCGCAGCACGCTAGCCATAAGCACCGCGCGCCGGAGCAGGAAGGATCCCGCGGCCGTCGCCGTAGCGACGAGGCACGCGAGGGCTCTGTCTCAGTGGCCGAGCTCATGGCCGCAATGAAAAAGAAGAAGTAAATGCGCGCACCGCGGATGCGCGTCGCGCTCTTCGGAAACTCGCAAGCCGGCCAGCTTCTCGCTGAGGAGATGCGCATGGTCGGCCACACCGTGGAGTCGCTCACAGAACTAACCGAGCTACAGGACTATCAAGCACTCATCATCGCGCTTGGCGATGCCCGCTTGGAGCAGGCCGTCGACATGCTCGAAACCTACGTGCACGACGGCCTCATCGTCTTTCACACTTGCCTTTCCCGCGGAGTGCAGGTGCTCGATCCCCTAGAGACTCGCGGCTGCGTCGTCGCCGCCATCGCGCCGTGTCATGCGCGCCGCTGGGCCACCACGACTATCGACGAGCTTGGCCAAACCATCGCCGAGCTGGTGTTGGGGGAGTTCCAAGCCAGCGGGGCGTCGCTAAGCGATAGCGAAAGGCCCGCGTTTGCCGCCCGCGTGTACTATGCCCAGATGATGACCGAGCTGGCCGTGCGCGCGAACGAGGATGTATTCAGCGAGACTCTGGTCAAAAGCGCCGAGGCCCTCGAAGCGGCCGAAAGCGCCGAAATCATCGCGGCGTATCGAGGCATCACCGAGCCCGGAATGCGCCGCGCCTTCGTCGAAGCGGCCCGTCGATTCGGCGAGGTCTTTCGCCGCGAAGAACTAGAAATGTGGGCGCTACAGGAGGAGAACCGATGAACATCGTCGAGGACATCGAACGCATTCGCATGGTGGGCAGCGCCTACCGCAAGACCGGCCGCCGCGTGGTTCTGGTTCCCCTGGGTCGCGGCGTGCACGCGGGGCATCTGGCGCTGGTGCAGGCCGCCCGCCGGATTCGCGGCGCGGTGGTCGTCGTGGCGCTCACCGACCTGCAGGATGCGCAGCTGCTTGGCGAAGTCGACGTCGTCTGGCATGCGCCCCAAGCCCCCGAACGCACGCGGATCGTGCCGCAGTGGCATGGCATGGAGGACATTAGCGTTGAGCTAACGCGCATTATTGGTCTGATTGGTGCGCTTGCGCCAAGCGACGTCGTCATGGGCGAGAAGGATTACGAGCTGCTCGTCGCGACCCAGCAGGCGTGCACCGACCTGCACTTGGGCGTGCGTGTCCAGGGCGTGCCGGCGGTACGCATGGCTGATGGCGTGGTGATGAGCCTGCGCAATGCGGACGTGGCGCCGGAGGCTCGCGAGCAAGCTAGTGCGTTGTCGGCGGCGCTGACCGCGGGTGCCTATGCGGCCGAATCTGGTGCTGAGAAGGTACTTGAGGTAACGCGCGAGGTGCTGGCTGCTGCAGGTGTGGAACCGGAGTACTTGGAACTGCGCGGCCGTGACTTGGGCGAGCCGCCGGCTGAGGGCGACGCGCGCCTCTTTGTCGCGGCCACACTCGGCGGGGTGCGGCTGATCGATAGCGTCGGCTTGCCATTGGGTATCGGTTTCCGCAATTTGGAGAACCAAGATAGCTAGTCTGGGATCCATGAAGATTGGATTTCTGGGCGCAGGCGCCATTGGCGGTTACTTTGGCGGCACTCTTTCGCAGGCAGGCCATGAGGTGGGCTACGTAGCCCGCGGCAAGACCCTTGAAGCCCTGCACTCGGGGCTCACGCTTATCGACGCCTCCGATAACGAAACCCTCATCCCCTCCCCACCGGCGGCGGAAACGTTTGCCGAGCTAATTGAGCAATTGGGCGGACTCGACGTGGCGATTATCGCCACGAAAGCGCTGCCGGGGAATGACACTTTCGGCCCTGATCCGGAATCGCTCACGGGTATTCCCGTGGTGACCACTCATAATTCGGTGGAGATTCCGTACTTGGCTGCAGCTCGTTTCGGTGAGGGAAATGTGCTGGCTGGTGTTGCTCGCGTCTTCGCGACCCGCCTAGGGCCGGCGAAGATTAAGCGCAACCCCGGTCCGTTGAGCTTGGCATTCGGCCCGATGGCGGGCTCGATTCCGGTGGGGCAGCAGTTGGCTGCTGCTTTGAACGAAGCCGGCGCCCGGGGCAAATATCATGCGGAACCATTGGTCGATGTGTGGGCCAAGGCCATGTTCGTAACCACCACGGGCACTTTGGGCGCATTGGTTGATCGGTCGATTGGTTACCTCGTCGACGAAATCCCGGGGCAGTTGGAGGCCTTCATGCGCGAGGTCGAGATTGTCGCTCGAGCGTTGGACGTCGCGCTGCCGAATAACGTGGTGGAGCAGACGATGGGTTTCGCCCGCGAACAGTATCCGCAGGCCACGACATCAATGCAGCGTGATATCAAGGACCGTTTGCCCAACGAGCTCGATGCCCAGGTCGGCGCCATTCGCCGGATGGGCCAGCGCGCTGGAGTTGCGACCCCGCTCTTCGACTTTGCTCAGGACGTGTTGGAGGCCCAGCTCCGCAACTAGCGCGCCCGCCCTCACTGAGCAAACACCCAGGCCTGGAACTGCACCCCTGGAAACCCAGACCTCCTGTTCGCGGTGCGCTGTCATTTTTCGCGCCCGGACCGCGACCTTGAGGTCTTGGTATCCAGGACTGGGTAAATGGAAAGTGGTGGAGCAGCGGCGAGGTAGTGCGCGCCACAAATACAAATGGTGAGGTCACCCCGTAACCACTGAGGCCTGTGTTGACCAGAGTGATTATTGTTGGGTGACCTCACCATTTGGTCCTCACCATTTAGTTAGGCAGCAGCCAAATGGTGAGGTGGTGGCCAAATGACTAGGCAGCGGCCAAAGGCGAGCGGCGAAAAGGAGAGCGAGCTAGTTAACGCCAATCTTGCCGTCTTTCCATACCACAACCACGGCCGGGCGCGGGGTGGTCTTGCCACCGTCAGGCCAGTGGGAGGTCGCGGCGTCGAAGGTGGCGTCGTCAGCCTCGCCCGGGTGCTGGACGTTGACCATGACGCGGTCGTCGTCAACGATTGGGCCACAGGTCTCTGCGCCGGCCGGAACCGTGAGGAAGCACTTCAGCTCGCCGCGGGTATCGCCGCTGGTGGTGACCGCATAGAGGCCGTCGTTGCTGTCCAGTGCGTTGCCGTCAGTGGTAATCCACAGGTTGCCGTGGTTGTCGAAGGCCAGGTTGTCCGGGCAGGAAATCGGGGAGACCTTGGACTTATCGAAACCGCCGAAGTAGGTGTTGGCTTCATTCGGGTCGCCGCAAACCAAGAAGAGGTTCCAGGTGAAGGACTCGCCGACGTGGTCATCATCAATTTCCATGACCATGCCGTTCTTGTTCTCCTTGACTGGAGCCCATTCCTTGGCATCTTCCTTGTTCTTCTTGGCGTTCTCGCCGGTAGCGCCGCGGTAGGAGTTATTGGTCAGCGCCACGTAGACCTTGTGGGAATCCGGGTGGACCTGGATGTCCTCAGGGCGGTCCATCTTGGTAGCCCCCACCTTGTCAGCAGCTTCACGGGTAAAGATCGCAACCTCTTCCGCGCTGAAGCCATCAACGTGAGATTCAAACTTGTTGTTCTCCGTGTCAGAGGTCAGCAGCTTGACCCACTTGCCCTTGCCGTCGAAGGCGCCGTCCTCAGGCAGAACGCCCGAGCCGTCGATTTCGTCCTCAGGGGAGTTGCCCTCCATCACGGCGACGTACAGGGTGCCGTGGTCCAGGATGGAGAGGTTGTGCTCGATGTTGCCCTCTTCGTACTTCTTGGTGGAGATGAACTTGTAGATGTATTCGAAGCGGGAGTCATCGCCGGAGTAGCAGACCACGGTGCCGTCATCAGCGATGTGGATGTTGCCTGCCTCGTGCTTGAAGCGGCCCAGCGCGGTGTGCTTGACCGGAGTAGAGGTTGGGTCCAGCGGGTTAATCTCAACGATCCAGCCGAAGCGGTTTGGCTCGTTTGGCTCCTTGGAGCAGTCGAAGCGGTCGTCGAAGCGCTCCCACTTGCGGGCGGTTTCCTTGTCCTCAATACCGAAGCGCTCCAGCGACTTCTTTGCCTTCTCGTCCTTGATATCGCCAGCAGCGAAGTACTGGTCAAAGTTCTCCTCGCCAGACAGCATGGTGTTCCATGGGGTCACGCCGCCGGAGCAGTTGTTCAGCGTGCCGCTTACGGTCTCACCCTTTGGATCGGCCTTGGTCTTGACCAGGTCGCTGCCCTTAGCAGGGCCAACCAGCTGGAACGGGGTAGTTGCAGTAATGCGGCGGTTTAGCGGGCCGAACTCGCGCTTGAGCTCGCCGGTATCGCCAACCTTGGAGACCTCCAGGATGGTGTGGCCGTGGCCAGCCCAGCCGATCTTGACCTGCTCTTCGGTGGGGTTCTCCGGGTCATAATCCGGGAACATCATCGGCTCGGTGGTGTACTCGTGGGAGCACATGTAGACCAGACGCTCCGGGTTGTCCGGGTGCTCGATGAGGCCCGCGAAGTCATTGTTGAAGCCGAACTGCTTTTTCGCAGCTTCCGCAGTTTGCTTATCGACGTCGAATTCCGGTGCCCCCTCAATCACCGGGTCACCCCAGGCGATGAGCACCGACTGCTCGTAGCCCTTCGGTACAACGACCTCGTCCTTGGTGTTTGGCTGGACCGCATCGAACTGCATGCCCTCTGCGGAGGTGAGCTCGACGTTGGCCTCGGTAGTCTTGCCGGCACCTGCGTTGCCCTCGGAGTCACCCGGGCCAGCGCCGTCGCCAGAGCAGGCGGCCAAGGCTGCCGAACCGCCTACTGCAACCACGCTGAGGCCGCCCGCGCGCAGTGCGGTACGGCGAGAAAGCGGGGTGGTGAAACGGTCACCGAAGTAGGAGTTGTTGGAAGGGTTATCGCATTCGCCCAAGCAGGCGTTGCCGCACTTGTAGGTGCAGGTCAGCGAGGAACGCGAGGAAGTAAAAAGGTTAAGGCCCTTGAGTGCCATAATGTGATGCTCCTGATTTCATGTTTTAAGTCATGAGGTTTGCCGGAGCATATTTAAGCGCATCTGCATTTACAGCCTGTGTAATCGAAATGTCATTTGAATGAACACTCGTTAAACGGGTACGAGATCACACTGTCTTAAGGGGATCGACTACCCTAGACAATCGTGAGCGAGCAGAAGAATACCCCCGAAGTAAACGACGTCCCTGAGCAGCTGCGCATCCGCCGCGAAAAGCGCGAGCGCCTGCTGGCTGAAGGCACCGAGGCATACCCGGTCACCGTTGACCGCACCATTGCCATGAAGGACCTTCGCCACAAGTTCCAAGTCCTGGCAGAAGACCAAGAGCCGGGCCAGGAAGCCGACGTAACCTACCTGCACGCAGGCGACGAGACCGAGATCGAGCACGCCATCGCCGGCCGCCTTATCTTCATGCGCAACACCGGCAAACTTTGTTTTGCCACCCTGCAGGACGGTGACGGCACCCAGGTACAGGCCATGCTTTCTTTGGCCGAGGTCGGCGAAGAGCAGCTGGCTGCCTGGAAATCCGACGTTGACTTGGGAGACTTCATCTCCGTGCGCGGCCGCGTCATCGCTTCGCGCCGCGGCGAGCTTTCCATCATGGCGACCAAGTGGACCATGGCGGCGAAGTCCCTGCGCCCGCTGCCCGTTTCCTTCGCGGACATGAATGAAGAGACCCGCGTGCGCCAGCGCTACAACGATCTCATCGTGCGCGAGGAGGCTCGCAAGAACGCGATGACCCGCGTGAAGGTCATGCGCGCGCTGCGTAACTACATGGAGGATCAGGGTTTCGTCGAGATCGAGACCCCGATGCTGCAGACCTTGCACGGTGGCGCGGCAGCTCGCCCGTTCGTGACCCACTCCAACGCTCTCGACATCGACCTTTACCTGCGCATTGCGCCGGAGTTGTACTTGAAGCGCGCCGTCGTTGGCGGCATCGACCGCGTCTTCGAGATCAATCGCAACTTCCGTAACGAGGGCGTCGACCGCTCCCACTCTCCGGAGTTCGCCATGCTAGAGACCTACGCGGCCTGGGGCGATTACAACGATTGTGCTCGCACCACCCGCGAGTCCATCCAGGCTGTGGCCGAGGCCGTCTTCGGCTCCCACAAGGTCACCTTGGCTGATGGCACCGAGTATGACTTCGGCGGCGAGGAATGGCCGGAGATCGAGATGTACCCATCCCTGAACGAGGCACTTGCCCGCAAGTTCCCGGGCCAGCCGGAGGTCACCATCGACTCCACCGTGGAAGAGCTCAAAGAGATTGCCAAGGTCATCGGCCTGGACGTTCCAAAGAACGGCGGTTGGGGCCACGGCAAGCTGGTCGAGGAGATTTGGGAAGTCCTGTGCGAGGACCAGCTCGAGGGCCCAATCTTTGTCAAGAACTTCCCGGTTGAGACCTCCCCGCTGACCCGTCAGCACCGCTCCATCCCGGGCGTTACCGAGAAGTGGGATCTCTATGTCCGCGGCTTCGAGTTGGCCACCGGCTACTCCGAGCTGGTGGACCCGGTTATCCAGCGCGAGCGTTTCGAGGATCAGGCCCGCCTGGCCGCCGGCGGCGACGATGAAGCCATGGTTCTCGACGAGGACTTCCTGGCCGCCATGGAGCAGGGTATGCCTCCAACAGCCGGTACCGGCATGGGCATGGACCGCCTGCTCATGGCACTTACCGGCCTGGGCATCCGCGAGACGGTTCTCTTCCCAATCGTGAAACCGGAAAAGTAGACGGCTTTAGCAGGCTGGAATCTCGGCTGCGGATTCCAGCTCGCCCCGATAGAAAATCACAAAATTCGAGTGTTTTCCGTCGGGGTAGAATCCGGTGAGGTCGTCTGCATAAGCCACGACCTCTAAGCTGCAGCGATCGCCTTCCTTGCGCGCACTACCCCGCCCAGGGGAGGCTTTTTGAAATCGCTGCGCGCGTCGGAGGAGGCAAATTCCAGCACGCTTATCTGCTGGCGCGGGCTGGAGCAGCTTATCGACGCCTCCATCGGCGCCTCCGCTGCCACCTCCTGCGGGTTGCATTTCAGGCCTTCCCAGCCGGTGCCGCCTTCCTTCTCGCCCACAATTTGGGGATATTCTGCTGCGATTTCCTTTTGCGTTCCGCTCCAGTCTTCTTTGGCTAGGTAATTCCATGCACCGGCCACGCCGATGCCGCAGAGACCGAGTACCATCGCGGCTAGAAGCCATTTGCGCGCTGTACTCTTGCGCCGCGGGGTAGCGGTGGGCGTGGTCAGCTCCTCGATGAACTCCTGTGCGCTGGTATAGCGGCGCGCCCGATTTTCCGCGAGAGCCTTGTGCAGCACCGTGTTGATGTGCTCAGCAAAGTCTTGGTTGCGCGGGCCTAAGTCCTGCGCGGTGATTTCCGGAATCAGGCGCGAATGCGCCCATTGCTGCTGGTTGTAGTGCTCGCGCAGATTCTCCAGTGTGAGCATTTCTAGCGCGATGAGTGCGAGGGCATAGCGATCGCTCGCCGCGGTGGCGGAGGGCGCCTTTGCGCTAAGCGACGTCGGATAGAGCTCCGGTGCCAAATAGGCATCCGTGCCCACGCGCATGCCCTCGGAGGTGATGCGATTATCCTCTTCGTAGAGCACAATACCGAAGTCTGTCAGGACCGTCGCCGAGGGGCGCGGATCATCGGGGACCAGGATATTTGCGGGTTTCACATCGCGGTGGACAACCGGCGTGGGAAGGCTGGCCAGGTAGTCCAATGCCTGTGCGATAGGTTCGAGATAGATAGCAACCTCGGCCAAGTCGAAGTGGAGCCCTGCGGCCTTGCGGACCTTCAGGACGTCGTAAAGCGTGCCGCCCTCTACGTAGCGCATGACAAAATAGGGCAAACCTTCCGTCGTGCCGCCGGTGTAAACCGGAACGATGGCGGAGTGGCTGAGGTGGCTCATGCGCCGCATCTCCGCGCGGAAACGCTCGCGTGCATCGGGGCTGGGGTGGCCTTGATGACCTTGATGGCTACGTCGCGTTCCAAGTCCTTTTGGCGCGCGTAGTACACGCGCCCCATGCCGCCCTCAGCGATGAGGCGGATGTCGGTGTAGCGCTCGTCGATTCCTCGGCCAGTTCCTTGGTAGAAGGAATCACCACGCGCGGCACGGCGCTGGGATCCTTGAGAAGCGGGCGCGCGAGAGCTTCGAGCACGCGGCGCTGCTCGTAATTGGGCTCGAAAGTATTCCGGGTAAATTCTGCGTTTGGCAGGCTATCTACCTCGGGTTCTGTGACAGGGGTGCCCTGCACGAGCTCTAATTCATAGCGCATCATCTTGGTGGAAAAACGCAAAAGCGAGGAGCCAAGTGGAATGATGGCGGTGGTTTGGGGAACAACGCGGATAGGAGAATAAGCGCGGTTGCTGGTCGAAGACATCGTGACGGTCAGGAAATTGCCGATGTTTTTGACCAATCACACTCCGTCCGATTCGAAGAAGTGGAGAAAATGGCGGTGTACGGCTAAATCATCTTTCCAACTACATTGCCGCACTCGGGAGAACTCCCCAGATCGCCTTTGAAGTGTCTTTTCTCACAAACGCCTGGTCTTGCTGCAAGATGCGCGCGGGACTGCCCTAATCTCTGTCTTCGTGTCCCAAAATTCTTCTGCTCCCGATTCCTTGTCCCGCGACGTAGTTATTAACCTCACGATTCTGGTCTTGGGCGCCATGATTATGATCTTGAACGAGACCTCGTTGTCGGTGGCATTGCCTGCCGTCATGGCAGACTTTTCCATCCCGGCGACGGCGGCGCAGTGGCTGACCACGGGTTTCATGCTGACCATGGGTGTGGTCATTCCCACCACGGGGTACCTGCTGGAGCGCTTTAGCACCAGGCAGATCTTCTTTGCTTCGACCGGACTCTTCCTCGCCGGCACCGTGATTGCGGCGCCGGCGCCAGCCTTCTTGGTCTTGCTTGGCGGACGCGTGGTGCAGGCGGCGGGCACGGCGCTAATGATTCCGACGTTGATGACGGTGGCTATGACCCTGGTTCCGCCGCAGCGCCGTGGATCGGTGATGGGCATCATCTCGATTGTCATTTCGGTGGCTCCCGCCCTAGGCCCCACGGTGGGCGGCGCGATTGTTAATGCTTTGAGCTGGCACTTCATCTTCTGGGCGATGGCCCCGCTGATGGCGTTGCTGGTGGTAGCGGGCATGGCCAAGCTTGTCGACGTCGGGGAAAGCCGCGATACCCCGCTGGACCCATTGTCGGTGGTGCTTTCGGTATTCGCCTTCGGCGGGCTGGTCTACGGGCTTTCATCCATCGAAAAGATGCTGGAAGGCGACGGCCTGGTGGAAATTATCGCCACCGTGGTGGGCGCGGTGGCTTTGGTTGTCTTTGCTAAGCGACAGCTAGCGTTGGGCAAGGAGAACCACGCGCTGATGGACTTGCGCCCCTTCCGCGTGCACAATTACACGATTGCCGTGGTCATCATGCTGGTTTCCTTTGGGCTGATGCTGGGCTCGGTGACGGTCTTGCCGATTTACCTGCAAACCTCCCTCGGCGTTTCCGCCTTGGTTACTGGCCTGGTGGTGATGCCGGGCGGCCTGCTGCAGGGCCTTGTCTCGCCATTTGTGGGGCGCATCTATGACTCTCATGGCCCGCGCCCGTTGATGATTCCCGGCGCCATCCTGCTGGTGTTGGGGCTTGGCGCGATGGCAACGCTGGGGGAGGGCTCTCCGGTGTGGCTTGTGGTGGTCATGCACGTGACCTTTGCGGTGGGTATTGGCCTTATGATGACTCCGCTTATGACTACGGCTTTGTCCTCGCTGCCGAATGAGCTCTACTCGCATGGCTCGGCAATCATGAACACTCTGCAGCAGCTCGCCGGTGCGATGGGCACGGCCTTCCTAGTGGTTTTCTTGACCCGCGGCACTGTTGCTGGCATGGAGGCGGGCATGGACGAAGCCGTCGCCACCGCACAGGGCACGCATTGGGCATTCTTGTTCGCGGCCGTCGCATCGCTTGTGGCACTCGTGCTCGCGCCGATGCTGCGCCCAGTTCCGCAGGATTAGCCTCTAGCTAGCAGGGGGAGAGGAACTCCGCACGGTTGGAGAGGATACGCGGGTTGCCACCCAGGCGGGAAGCAGCGAAGCACAGCCTATCGGTGTCGAAGCCATAGTCGATGACCACCGGGTAGACCTTGCCCTCTGCTACCTCGCCGCGCACAGATGGGCAGATACCTGGGTTGTAGTATTCCGCACCGGGGTAGGCAGCGACTGAGCGCTCAAGCTGTGGAAGGGCCTCTTCCGGGCTTCCGGCCACGACGGAATCGACGATGAGCACGCCGTGGCCGTCGCAAGCAACGGCGGAAGGATTAAATCCAGCGGGCAAGTCCGAGCTGGAATTTTTAGTTGCAGGAGCCGTGTATTCCTGCGTGACCGTCTGCTCCACGGTCTCGGTTATGGTTGCAGCTTCTTCAGATTTCTCGCTCTCAGTGCGTCGGCTGCTTTTAGAATTCTCATCCTCTTTCGCGGTGCTCTCAGTTGTAGGGGCTTCGGCAAGTGGGGCTAGCTGGGATTGCGCATTTTCTTTGGCACCGCCTAGCATTCGCATGGCCAGAACACTGCCACCTACCAGTGCAATAAGTGCTAGGACTGCGACGGCAACCGCGATGTAGATGGTCTTGTTTTCCTGCGATTTATCCATGGTCGCTGCTCCTTTAGGCGCACAATTGCATCTTTAGGCGCGCGTTCTCCGCGTCTGCGCCCCAGATAATGAAGGCGGACTGGGTGCCAGGCACTGCCATGTAATAGGTCGGCTCCTCGGCGTTCGGGGCTTCGAAGCTCTGGACGGTGCACTGACCATTGGAAAGCTCGGTGGGATCAGAAGGCAGGATGGCGTCGCGGGCTTCCACGGATTCGTAGGAGGCGACAGAATAGCTTAGGTCCTCGCCCTCACAGGTGATCTTCGCCAGCTGGCCTTCCTCCGGCTCGCGGTGGTGGCACTTGGTATCGCCATAGCCGGAGGTGCCGCTGCGCGAGCCCAGCAGGCCAGGGTAGGCCTCTGCGAGGTTGCTTTCATCATCGTTCCAGCCCGGGTACTGCTTGAAGAAGAAGATGCCGGCGGCGGCGAGAACGACCACTGCCAGTGCGGCGCACAGCGCGATGAGGCCGGTCTTCTTGCCAGAGCCGGACTTCTTTTCTGCAACCGGTGTAGCAAATTCCGCGCCGTGTGGTTGGCCCTGCATCTGCCCCTGCGGCTGGCCTTGTGGGTAGCCTTGCTGGAACCCCTGCTGGTACTGGCCTTGCTGCATCATCGGCTGCTGTTGCGGCATGTACTGCGGTGGCATCTGCTGCTGCGGGGCCTGCTGCGCTGGCTGAGGCTGCGTCTGCGGGTGGGTTTGCTCGCGGGTTGCCGCAGCTTGCGGGCTGGCGAACTGGGAAGCAAAACCTGTACCTGCGGCATCAGCTGCTCCCGCTGCAGCGACGCCCGCTGCAGCGGTACCCGTGGAAGTAGAGGCGTGACGCAGGGCGTCGATAACCGAGCCAGCCGAGTTGAACTGGGAATCTGGCTTGAACTCCGGATGCGCAGACTTAATGAGCTCCGCAAAGCGCTGCGTGACCTGCTCAGCGGTGACGTTGCCCACGCCCGGGCCTACCGCACACAGCACCGCATTGCTGCGCGAACCCGTAACCATGATGCGGCGCGGATGCAGCGCATGCATGGCAAAGCCCGCCTGGTTGTTCTGCAACAGGTAATCCATTGCCTCGGCCAAAGGAGTAAAAACTGAAAGCGCCTCGGTCTTGGTGAGATGCTGCGCGCCTAGGCCAGAGCCGGTGAAGGCAGAAAGCGCCTCTCCGGAAAGTGCGGCGCGCACCAGAAAGTCCTGGCCCTTTTCTGTGGTTCCGGTGCCGACGAGCGGGGCGATGGAGCGATGGTGGACGTCGGAAAGCGCGGAGGCTTGCTTAACCGCACCGCGGTGGTTGGGCTCAAAAAGCTCGACCGTCATTGGCTTATTAGAGGAGTCCACGACACCGAAAAGCGTGGAGACCGGGGATTCGTCCATTACGGAAAGCTGACGAAGTTGATGCTGAGTAGAGAAGAACTCAGGGAGCTTTTTCACAGGGATTCATCCTTTAAAGGCAAGCGGTATAGGGTGCGTTTCTTAATTAAGAGTAACGGCCAAACGGACATCGCTAAGCGAAAAGGGGCATACAAGTGGCATAAACTTCCTGTTCGCTACCGGCGTACAGTGGTGTGAGCTGGGGAAATGGGTATATAGATGGGTGGGTTTTAAAAACGGCGAATTGCATGTCCAGTCAGCGCGTTAGAGTGGATGACACATTATTAGCGAAAGCATAGAGGTATAAGGCAATGTTCGAGAGGTTTACTGACCGTGCTCGCCGCGTCATCGTTTTGGCGCAGGAGGAAGCACGCATGCTCAACCACAACTACATCGGCACCGAGCACATCCTGCTCGGCCTCATCCATGAGGGTGAAGGCGTTGCCGCAAAGGCCCTCGAGTCCATGGGCATCTCGCTCGAGGACGTGCGCCGCGAGGTTGAGGAAATCATTGGCCACGGCTCCCAGCCGCACACCGGCCACATTCCGTTTACCCCACGCGCTAAGAAGGTCTTGGAGCTTTCCCTGCGCGAGGGCCTGCAGATGGGCCACAAGTACATCGGCACCGAGTTCCTCCTGCTCGGCCTCATCCGTGAGGGTGAAGGCGTTGCTGCGCAGGTGCTGATCAAGCTCGGTGCTGACCTGCCACGCGTGCGTCAGCAGGTTATCCAGCTGCTTTCTGGTTACGAGGGTGGCAATGGTGAAAATGACGGCCAGTCCCAGGGCGGTCCCGTCGGCGCTGGCGCCGGCGTTGGTTCTGGCGGCCGCACCGCGCCGTCGGGTTCCGGTGAGCGTTCCAACTCCCTGGTGCTGGACCAGTTCGGCCGTAACCTCACCCAGGCAGCCAAGGACGGCAAGCTTGACCCAGTTGTCGGCCGCGAGTCCGAGGTTGAGCGCATCATGCAGGTGCTTTCCCGCCGTACCAAGAACAACCCGGTCCTCATCGGTGAGCCGGGCGTTGGTAAGACCGCCGTCGTTGAGGGCCTGGCTCTCGACATCGTCAACGGCAAGGTCCCAGAGACCCTGAAGGATAAGCAGCTTTACTCGCTGGACTTGGGTTCCCTCGTTGCAGGTTCCCGTTACCGCGGTGACTTTGAGGAACGCCTGAAGAAGGTCCTGAAGGAGATTAACCAGCGCGGTGACATCATCCTGTTCATCGATGAGATCCACACCCTCGTTGGTGCAGGTGCCGCAGAGGGCGCTATCGATGCTGCTTCGCTGCTGAAGCCGAAGCTGGCCCGTGGCGAGCTGCAGACCATCGGTGCAACCACGCTCGATGAGTACCGCAAACACATCGAGAAGGATGCTGCACTGGAGCGTCGCTTCCAGCCGGTCAAGGTGGACGAGCCATCCTTGGATGACACCATCCTGATTCTCAAGGGCCTGCGCGATAAGTACGAGGCACACCACCGCGTCTCCTACACCGATGAAGCACTGAAGGCTGCGGCATCGTTGTCTGACCGCTACATTAATGACCGCTTCCTGCCGGACAAGGCAGTTGACCTCCTCGACGAGGCCGGCGCCCGCATGCGCATCAAGCGCATGACCGCGCCGGAAGGCCTGCGTGAGGTCGATGAGCGCATTGCCCAGGTGCGCAAGGAAAAGGAAACCGCCATCGATGCTCAAGACTTCGAGAAGGCAGCTGGCCTGCGTGACCAGGAGCGCAAGCTCGGTGAAGAGCGCGCGGAGAAGGAAAAGCAGTGGCGCTCTGGCGACCTCGAGGAGATCGCCGAGGTAGGCGAGGACCAAATCGCAGAGGTTCTGGCGCACTGGACCGGCATCCCTGTGCTCAAGCTGACGGAGAAGGAATCCTCCCGTCTGCTGCACATGGAAGAGGAGCTGCACAAGCGCATTATTGGCCAGGACGATGCCGTCAAGGCCGTCTCCCGTGCTATCCGCCGTACCCGTGCAGGCCTCAAGGACCCACGCCGTCCTTCCGGCTCCTTCATCTTCGCCGGCCCGTCCGGCGTTGGTAAGACGGAGCTTTCCAAGTCCCTGGCTAACTTCCTGTTCGGCTCCGATGATGACCTCATCCAGATCGACATGGGTGAGTTCCACGACCGTTTCACCGCGTCCCGCCTCTTCGGTGCTCCTCCGGGATACGTCGGCTACGAAGAGGGCGGCCAGCTCACCGAGAAGGTTCGCCGCAAGCCATTCTCCGTGGTTCTCTTCGACGAGATCGAGAAGGCCCACAAGGAGATTTACAACACCTTGCTGCAGGTCCTCGAGGATGGCCGCCTGACCGACGGTCAGGGTCGCATCGTGGACTTCAAGAACACCGTTCTGATCTTCACCTCGAACCTGGGCACCCAGGACATTTCCAAGGCCGTAGGCTTGGGCTTCACCGGCTCCTCTGAGAACGACGCTGATGCGCAGTACGAGCGCATGAAGAACAAGGTCAACGATGAGCTGAAGAAGCACTTCCGCCCAGAGTTCCTGAACCGCATCGACGAGATCGTGGTCTTCCACCAGCTCACTCAGGAGCAGATCGTCGAGATGGTTGAGCTTCTCATCGGCCGCGTGGAGAAGCAGCTGGCTGAGCGCGACATGGGCATCGAGCTGACCCAGAAAGCAAAGGACCTGCTGGCAAAGCGCGGCTTTGACCCAGTCCTCGGTGCGCGCCCGCTGCGTCGCACCATCCAGCGCGAGATTGAGGATCAG
Organism: Corynebacterium simulans; assembly: GCF_001586215.1. Lineage (NCBI taxonomy): Bacteria > Bacillati > Actinomycetota > Actinomycetes > Mycobacteriales > Corynebacteriaceae > Corynebacterium > Corynebacterium simulans. Next base: position 1,846,586 of record NZ_CP014634.1, read on the forward strand.
CTCTCTGAGAAGATTCTCTTCGGCGAAATCGGCGCCGGTGAAATCATCACCGTCGACGTGGAGAACTGGGATGGTGAGTCCAAGGACAACTCCAAGGCCACCTTCACCTTCACGCCGCGTCCACGCCCACTGCCGGAGGGCACCTTTGAGGATGACCTCGCTGACGCTGAGGTGCGCGAGAACGAGGAAGAGACTACCGCTGCAGATTCCACCGACACCCCGGATATCCTCTCCAGCGACGTCTTGCCAGAGTCCAATGATGACGACGGCGAGGGCAACCCACCAGCAGCTGGTGCTGGCCAGCCGCTCTAAGGCTCGCCGCTAGCTGAAAAGCAAAAGGGGCGCCTGCGTACAACATGAGTACGCAGGCGCTCCTTTCGTTTGCCTTCTTCTAGATTCGCTTAGTTTCTGTTCTCTGCTCTACTCTGCAGATTCTGCTTCGGTGCTTAGGGTCTCTTCGAGCCAATCGATTGCTGGTTCATATTGTCCGATAAGACCTGCGATGTGACCGCCGGCAACGCGGGAGGAGAGTGCACCGCCGCGGTCTTCGAGGGTTTCTACTTCACCGCCGAGCTCCTGCCAGTCGGTGGCTAGCTGCATTGCTTGGGCGTGGTCCACGATGTCGTCGTTGGGCGCGCTGCCCACCAAAACCTTGCCGGCCGGGCGCAGATTGCCGATGCGTTGTGCTTCCAGCACGGAGCGCACCCGCTCATCCGAGGTAATGAACTCACTCATCGAAACTCCAGTGTCGGTGAGCTCGGACAGATCCGTCATGGACCAGCGCATCGAGGAATCCACGATGCAGGAGCGGGAGTTTTCTTCCAACCAGTGCTTGCCCTTCGCATTGAAGTACTCATCAACCGCGGCGGAAAAATCCTGCGAACGGGCGCTAAATCCTTCAATGGCATAGGCCAAGTTCGGCCCAAGCCTTGGGGAACCGGCGAGCACCTTCACTAGGTCTGCCGGAGGAGCGCCCGCAAAGGTCGCACGTAGGTCTAGCTCCGGCGCATATTCCGGAACGAGCTCAGCCGCGGCGGCTGCGGCACCGCCGCCCTGGGAATAGCCAAAGAACGCGACGGGCCCAGATGCGGCGGCCCGTGCGGCGTCGATAAGCGCGTGTCCTTGCTCAAGGCGGTTGGCATAGGTGTGCACGCCCGGGGTACCCAAACCAATGTAGTCCGTGATGACCAGGCGCATTCCGCGGTCCAAGAACTTGGAATACAACGGGGATTCATAGTTGACATTGATGGAAGAACCCAACAACGAGACCGGGCCTAAAAAGTCTTTGCTTCGCGAAGGCGCACAACTATCCGCCATTCCCCGGGTGCCCGGAGCCATCACCACCGTGGGAGCCTCACCCGGGCCTTCCCACTGCTCAGTCGGCTCCATGACGGTGCCCGAAACATAAGTGGGAGTGCCATCTTCAAGCCGGGAGGAATAAAGAATGCGTTCGACCCCGGGCGCTATGTTCTCGCGGCGCAGCACGGTGCCGGGCTCAGCATTGGCGACGCCCTCGGGCTCATCTTCGTAGAAATCCGCCACGAGGGCGCTGCTGAGCGAGGAACCCGCCATAGAGGAGCCAGAACTCAGCGCAGCCTGAGCCGGCATGCTCGGTGCAAAGAGGAGCAAGCTGGTGACAGTAGGGGTAAGAAGGCGCAGGAAATTCACGGATTCCAGTCTACTGGCATGGGGGATTTTCTCCGGGCTGAGGCGTGCGATTGCGGCTTTGCCGCCCTAGATGCCAAATCGTGACCGAATCTGCGGGCGTTGTCCCGTCGATTTGGCATGTAGGCACATTGAGTAGGGCGCTAAGGCGCCGCAATGCGATAGCGCGCTGAGACCACCGCGCTAAACTGTATAGCCATGGGCATTCAATACCGATCTCGTAAGAAAACCGGCAAGAATAGCTGGATCAACATCTCCGGCTCTGGGGCATCCATGTCCACCAAGGTGGGGCCGGTGACCTTCAACTCCCGCGGCGGCATGTGGATCAACCTGCCTGGCGGGCTGAACTTCCGGGGACGCTGGCGCTAAATTACAAGGTCGCAACCATGGAAGAACCTACGAGTGACTATGTCCGCATGGGCATTGAAGCCGACGTTGTGCTGCGCCTTGGCATGCTGCTTATGGGCGCCGGCACGTCGGGCTATCGTGCGCTGCGCGGAATGAAGCGCGCGGCCCGCGCTCTAGGTTTTTCCCGGTTGGACGCCAACGTAGGCGTTACCCAAATTACGTGCACCTTCCATAAGGGGCGAGCTTTTCGCACCGTGGTGGCGCAGCAGCATTCGCCAGCTGTCGACGCATCTCGTATCGAAGCCCTTGAGGATCTCACCCATAATCGCCTCTACGCCGGCATTACTGCGGAAGAACTCGATGCTTTCCTCGATGACATCGAGTCTCACGTGCGCAAGCGCTGGAATGGTTTTACCTTGGCCACTGCCGCGGGCGTGGCCTGCGCTTCCTTCTCAGTGCTTAACTATTTCCAGTCCTATGTTGTCTTCTTGGTCGCGCTCGCTGCCTTTTGCGGGCAGTTTGTCAGGTGGGCGCTGCATCATAAGCACGTGCACCAGATCGGCTGCATTGTGGCAGGTGGCGCCACGGCGAGCTTGGTCTACTTCCTGAGCACCGAGCTTTTGTCTATTGCTGGCTTAGCCAATCCCACAGACTTCTCCTCGGGCTATGTAGCCGCAGTACTTTTCCTGATTCCCGGCTTCCCGCTGTTTTCCGCGCTGATTGATTTGGCGCGCTTTGACTTTGACGCCGGCATGGCGCGGCTTAGCTACGCACTGACCGTCATCATCGCGGCTACCTTCACGGTGGCCATGGTCAGCTGGTTCACGGAACTTACCCCAATTGCGCCGCCACCTGTGCCCGATGCCAGCTGGTACGCAGCCGCCATCCTGGCTAGCTTCTTAGGCATCGCCGGCTTTGCCTTCCTGTTTAATTCCTCGCGGCGCATGGTGATTGCCGCCGCAATAGTAGGCACCGTAGCCAACATGGTGCGCTTGGGCATCCTAGAGCTGGGAGTGACCAGCTACTTCGCAGCTTTCGTGGGCGGCACGATCATCGGTCTGCTGGGCGGGCGCGTGGCGCGCACCATGCATCTGCCACGTATCACCACCACGGTTCCCGCCGCAGTCATCATGATTCCCGGCGCAGCGATGTTCCGCTCTGTCTATCACTTGAATGCCGGCAACATGGATCAAGCGTTGTCCAATCTCGCCACAGCCTCGATGGTTGTGCTCTCCATCGGCTGCGGCCTTATCTTCGCGCGCCTGCTTACTGATAAAGACTGGTCGCTGGGCCGGCTTATCGATTTCTCGCGCCAACCACACGATTCGCGCTACTAAAACGCCGCATTAATGGGGCAGGTGGAAAAGGCCCTGGGAATCTTGCTCCGCGAGGCCGTCGTCAAGCAGCGAAGCCAACGACCGCGAGCGTTGCGCCGCATCGGACCACACCACATCGATTTTGCTCTTCGGCACTGGGGCATCGGCGCCGCGCAGGACATCCAGAATCAGCCCACGCACCTGGCGGTCGGTGCCTTGGAACTTCTGCACGCGTTTTTTGGCCCTAGAAAGCTCGGCCTCACTAGGCTGCGGGCAGCCCGCTAGCTGCCAGGCACAACCTTCGCGTAGCGGGCACCCTTCACAATTGGGGGCCTTTGCCGTGCAGACCAAAGCACCGAGTTCCATGAGCGCGGCTGAAAAGCGTGGACCATTTTCTGGCGGGAGGAGTTTTTCCACGGCGGAAAGTTCCTTCTTCGAAGGCTGTGGCTGCAGGAAGCGGCCGTCCACGGCGCGCGCGTAAACTCGGCGCACATTGGTATCAACCACCGGCACGTTGCGCTTGTAGTGGAAACAAGCCACCGCCCGCGCCGTGTAATCGCCGATGCCGGGCAGCTTCAGCAGCTTCTCGACGTCGCTTGGCACCGGCTTTTCACCTATGGCCTGTGCACACTCCCACAAGCGCAACGCGCGCCGGGGATAACCCAGCTTGCCCCACGCGCGCAGCGCCTCCGCGCGGGAGGCCGCCGCGAAGTCGGCCGGGGTAGGCCACCGCTGCATCCATTCCTCCCACACCGGAGCCACACGTGCGACTGGAGTCTGTTGGCTCATGACCTCACTGAGCAGGACGCCCCACGCGGAGGTGCCGGGGCGGCGCCAGGGGAGGGGACGCTCGGCTGAATCAAACCAGTCCAAAAGAGCAGCGGTGTTAATCATCGGGAAACAGTGTAAGCCAGCCTGCGTTCAGGACTACAGTTGAATCCATGCCACTTTCAAAAGTCCCGAAAGATCCCCAAAAAGTTTGGGAAGCCCTACAAGCTGGAAACGAGCGCCTGGTCAGTGGAAACGCTATCTCCGTCAACACTGAGTCGCGCCTCCGCGCCCGGCTAACCCGAGGCCAAGACCCGCGCGTCATCGTGCTGGCATGCTCCGATTCGCGCGCCCCGATTGAGCACGTATTTAACATCGGTTTCGGCGATGCCTTCGTCATTCGTACCGCCGGCCATATCCTGGACAACGCGGTGCTTGCCTCGCTGGACTATGCCTTGGAGAACCTAAACGCCAACCTTCTCGTGGTGATGGGTCACCAGTCCTGCGGTGCGGTGGGTGCGGCCTCGGCGTTCCTGAACGGAGATATCAACCTGCCGACCGGGCTGCAGCGACCCATCATTGAGAAGGTCGCGGCTTCGGCGCTGCAGGCCAAGCGCCAAGGCCGTGAGACTAGGCCCGATTTCGAGCGCGAGAACACGGCCCAAACGGTCTCTCAGATCATCGCTGATGTGCCGGCGGCGCGGCGGCTTCTCGACGCCGGCACGCTCGGCGTTGTCGGCCTGCGCTACCTGCTGGAAGATTCCAGCGTGGAAACGGTGGTGCGCCACGGCGTGGACTAGGGCCATTTAGGCCTAGACACGCGGCGAGGGCTGGTGCAAGTTTGTCTGTGTCACCCCTTAAAATCGGAAGCGTGACTGATAACCGACGCAAACCCCTGCCCCAAGAGATCTACATGCGCCGCCGCGTTGCTGCGCTGATTGGACTTTTGGTGCTCGTCGGGCTGCTCATCTGGGCAGCGACCAGCATGTTCGGCGGCTCCGATGAGTCGGTGCCTACCGCTGCTACCAGCGCCCGCGGCTCGGAGGCTGCGCCGGAGACCAGCAAGACGAGCGCTGCCCCAACTAGTGACGCGGCATCGAGCAGCGTAAGCGCCGCGCCGAGCAGTGCGGAAAGCAGCGCCGACAGCAGCGCTGCAAACCCAAGCGAGTCTTCGCCTTATCCGGCGCCTAGCGCAGGCGCGGAGCCGGCTAAGAATACCTGCGCCTTGGAGGACTTGGAGATCGTAGGTACTGTCAGCCAACCTAGCTACAGTGAGGGCGAGTACCCAACCTTCTTCATGGAAGTCAAGAACCCTACCGCCGCTGATTGCGTGATTGACCTAGATAAGGACATCCTGCGCTTTGAGGTCTATGACCTTTCCACCAATGAGAAGAAGTGGGCTGATACTGACTGCTTCCCGCCGGTGGATACTGGTGAGGTCACCTTCGAGCCAGGAAAGCAGCGCACCTTCCAGGCTGATTGGTCCCGTAAAATGTCCCAGCCAAACCAGTGCAATGACCGTGCACCGGCCCCGGTGGGTGGCTACTTCATGCACGCAGTTATTGGTAACCACGCCTCGAAGGCAGAAACCTTCAACCTCGATAGCTAGCGCAAAAGGGCGATGGCCTCGCCCAAAGTTCCAGCTTGCAGCACCCGTATCCCGGCGGCATCCACCTTGCCCGCCGGGACGATTGCGTTTTCATAGCCCAAGCGCGCGGCCTCGCTCAAGCGGCGATCCAGGTTGGGCACGCGGCGCAGCTCGCCAGCCAGGCCCACCTCACCGATGACCACCGTCTTGGGCGGTAGCGGCTTTTCATGCAAAGAGGACCAGGTGGCAAGCGCTACGGCAAGATCCGTGGCAGTCTCCTGGATGCGCACGCCGCCCACGGTGGCGACGTAGGCGTCTTTGTCATTAGTGCGCTCTCCTGCGCGTGCCTGCAGAACCGCCAGCACCATGGGCACGCGGTTGGAGTCCAATCCCGTGACCACGCGGCGCGGGTTCTTTGCCACTGGATCCACGGTGAGCGCCTGAACCTCCGCGAGCATGGGACGTACACCGTCCATGGCAACGGTGACCGCGGAGCCATCCGGCGTGCTCCCGCGGTGGGAGAGGAAGAGCCCAGAAGGATCTGCTACCTCGCGAATGCCGCCGGAAGTCTGCTCGAAACATCCCACTTCATCGGTGGCGCCGAAGCGGTTCTTGATGCCGCGCAGCATGCGTAGGCTGGACTGCCTGTCACCCTCGAAGTTCAACACCACGTCAACCAAGTGCTCGAGTACGCGGGGACCTGCAACGTTGCCGTCCTTGGTTACGTGGCCCACAAGCAGCACCGGAATGCCGGTGGACTTTGCCAGGGTGGTTAGCGCCGCAGTGACCGCGCGTGACTGGGCCACGCCGCCCGCTACGCTCTCGACGCCTGCCGCATGCATGGTCTGTACAGAGTCCACGATGATAAGGCTGGGCTTGAGTTGTTCAACGTGGCCGAAGACTACGTCCAAGTTAGACTCGGCGGCTAGGTAGAGGGTCTCGTGGAGCGCGTCAGTGCGCTCGGCACGCGCCCTTACTTGGCCCGCTGACTCCTCTGCGGTGACATATAGTGCCGTGCGTTCGAGCTGCGCCCACCTTGAAGCCACCTCCAGTAGCAACGTGGACTTACCAACGCCGGGCTCGCCGGCCATGAGTACAACCGAGCCTGGAACGATGCCTTTGCCCAAAACACGGTCTAACTCGCCGATACCCGTGTTGATGGTCTTAGTAGCACTCGCCCCAATCTTGGTGATGGGTTGCGCCGGGCTGGAAGGCGTTAGACCCTTGACCATCTGCCCGGTCACCGCAGCCGAGGCAGCCGTGCCCTCAGAAGCAGCCGGGGCGGATTCCTGCAGCGTTCCCCACGAGCCGCAATCTGGGCAGCGGCCTAGCCACTTCGGAGAGACGTAGCCACACTCGGAACAGGTGTGGATTGGACGAGATTTCTTAGCCATGCCAGTAACTCTAAAACACCCACCGGACACGAGCGCCAACGAGAAACCCCGCACTTAAAAGTGCGGGGTCGAAGGGCTAATTTAAGGGCTTATTTCACCCGGAGGCTTAGTGGTGAGATGCCTCAGGGGATTCGGTGGTAAAGCCCTCGGTGGACTCAACGTCGCGGTTGTACTCACCGGACTTCAGCGGGGAAGCGGCAACAGCTGCGTCCACCTCGATGGTGCCGTTGTTGAAGGTGAAGGTAACCGGGCGGGAGCCGGCGTAGCCAAAGTCCTCATTCTCGAGGGAGGTCTCGACGTACTGAACGTTCTTGTTCTTCTTGTCCTTCTTCAGCTCTTCCAGGTTCTTGGCGGAATCAGCGATGATGGACTGGTCACGGGCCATCGGCTTCGTGGAGCCCAACTCTACGTCCTGGCCATCGACGGAAACGGACTCCAGGGTGACGTCAGAAACGTCGTAGCCCTGGTTGACGGCAACGAACTTCAGGGAAGTCTCACCGGAATCCGGCTCAACCTGGATAGTGACGTCGCGGACTGCGACAGCGCCGTCCTCGGTAGCAGCGGAGGAACCATCGACAGCCGCAACCTTCTGGGAAGTTTGAGTGATGTGGCCTGCCGAGCAGGAAGCCAGAGCCAGCGCAGACAGGGCGGTTACGGAAATGATGGCACCGCGACGAGCGGCGGTCTTCAAGGGCTGCACTTTGAGGGTCCTCCATAGATTGCGATCACAAAGCTTATCAACGCTTTAGCCTAGTACCTTTCCGCCCCAAGTACACAGTTTCCTCTAAACCCGTTGGGTAGGTGGCGGGGTAATACGGGGGTAGACCATGGGCGTCGACAAGCGCAAAAGCTCTACGTGCTAAACTAGTTGCCCTGTATGCGTGCCGCGCGAGGCACGAACATTAAACAAGGAGTGGGAATGGAATTTAAGGTCGGAGAGGTCGTCGTCTACCCGCACCACGGTGCTGCCAGGATTACTGACATTGAGCAGCGTGAGATGGGCGGCGAGACCCTGGAGTTCCTCGTCCTCCAGATCAACCAGTCTGACCTTGTGGTTCGAGTGCCTTCGAAGAACGCCGAGACCGTCGGTGTGCGTGACGTCGTGGGCAAGGAAGGCCTCGAGCGCGTCTTCTCCGTTTTGCGTGAGCTCGACGTGGAAGAGGCCGGCAACTGGTCCCGCCGTTACAAGGCAAACCAGGAGCGCCTAGCCTCTGGTGACATCAACAAGGTCGCGGAAGTGGTTCGTGACCTGTGGCGCCGTGACCAGGATCGCGGCCTGTCTGCTGGTGAGAAGCGCATGCTTACCAAGGCTCGCCAGATTCTCGTGGGCGAGCTCGCGCTGGCTTCCCCGGTCGATGAAAAGAAGGCCGACACCATGATGGAAGAAATCGATGCCACCATCGAGCGTCACCGCGCTGCCGGCATCGTGGAGGATAAGTCCATCACCACCGATATCGACAACGACATCGATCTCGATGACCTCTCCTTCGACGACGAAGACTAAGGTCTACGGCCTCATCGCGGCCGCAGGCATGGGCACCCGCTTGGGCGCCGAATTGCCGAAGGCTTATGTTGAGCTGGAAGGCCGCACTTTGCTGGAGCGTTCTGCGGCGGCCATGGGGGAGGTCTGTGACGAGCTGATCGTCACCGTCAGCCCCGAGATGGAAGAGCACGCACGCGCCCTGCTGCCCAGCGCTCACTTGGTCCACGGCGGCGGCGAGCGCGCTGACTCCGTATGGGCTGGCCTCCAACACATCCCCGACGATGCCATCGTCCTCATTCACGACGCCGCCCGCGCGCTAACCCCGCCCGAGATGATCGCGCGCGTTGCCGAGGCCGTGCGCAGCGTCCCCGCGGTCGTCCCGGTGGTGCCGGTCGCGGACACCATCAAGGTCGTCGACGAGCACCGCGTCGTATCCACCCCGGACCGTTCAAAGCTGCGCGCGGTCCAAACCCCGCAGGGCTTCCGCGTGGCTAAGCTGCGCGAAGCGAACGAAGCCTATTTCTCAGGCCAGCAAGATTTCGTGGCCACTGACGATGCCAGCTTGATGGAATGGTTTGGCGTCCCCGTCACGACCGTCGAGGGCGACCCACTAGCTTTCAAAATCACCACGCCCATCGATCTCACGCTGGCCACGGCGATTTTAAACAAGGAGCTCTCATGACCCAGCCCATCATCCCGCGCGTAGGCATTGCCACCGACGCCCACCAGATTGAGGAAGGCAAGCCCTGCTGGATTGCTGGGCTGCTTTTCGACGACGCCGATGGCTGCGAGGGCCACTCCGACGGCGACGTGGTCAGCCACGCGCTTGTCGACGCCCTCTTGTCCGCCGCCAACCTCGGTGACTTGGGCTCGTTCGTGGGTGTGGGGCGCAAAGAATACGACAACGTTTCGGGCGAGCGCCTGCTGCGCGAGTGCCGTGAACTGCTTGAAGAAAATGGCTTCGTGATTGGTAACGCCGCAGCTCAGCTGGTGGGACAAACCCCGAAGATGGGCCCGCGCCGCGAAGAGGCCGAGCACGTGCTCAGTGAGATTTTAGGCGCTCCCGTTTCCGTCTCCGCTACCACCACCGACCACCTGGGCTTCACCGGCCGCTCCGAAGGCCGCGCCGCGGTGGCGACGGCGGTGGTCTGGAAGCAGTAATTCCCGGGAAAGGCGCGCGCGGAAGGCGTATCGCTGTGTCTTAAAGCAACCGCAAACAGCCAAGAGCCCATAGCCTAGAATGGTCAGGGTGAGTAACCTACGCATTTATGACACCGCCACCCGTAGCCAACGCGATTTCGTGCCCGTTAAAGAGGGCCACGCCTCGATTTACTTGTGTGGTGCCACCCCGCAGGCACAGCCGCACATCGGCCACCTGCGCTCCGGCGTAGCCTTTGACATTCTGCGCCGCTGGCTCATGGCGCAGGGCCTGGACGTCGCCTTCGTGCGCAACGTCACCGACATCGATGACAAGATTCTCACTAAGGCCGCTGATAATGGCCGCCCCTGGTGGGAGTGGGTTTCCACCTACGAGCGCGAGTTCACCAAGGCCTACAACACCCTGGGCGTCCTGCCGCCATCGGTAGAGCCGCGCGCCACGGGATTCGTTACCCAAATGGTGGACTACATGCAGCGGCTTATCGACGCCGGCTTTGCCTACGCGGTATCTGACGATACCGCGGGGGCAGACGGAGCCGGTTCCGTCTACTTCGACGTCCAAGCCTGGGTCGCGGCCGAAAATTCTGATTACGGCTCCCTGTCCGGCAACCGCGTCGAGGAGATGGAGCAGGGCGAAGACCCAGAGGCTCTCAAGCGTGGAAAGCGCGGGCCGCAGGACTTCGCGCTGTGGAAGGCCGCCAAACCCGGCGAGCCTTCTTGGCCTACCCCGTGGGGCCGTGGACGCCCCGGCTGGCATTTGGAGTGCTCGGCTATGTCCACCTACTACTTGGGCGGCGAATTCGACATTCACTGCGGTGGCCTCGACCTGCAGTTCCCGCACCACGAGAACGAGGTCGCGCAGTCCCATGCCGCCGGCGATAAGTTTGCCAATTACTGGATGCATAACCACTGGGTGACCATGTCCGGCGAGAAGATGTCCAAGTCCTTGGGCAACGTCTTGTCGGTTCCCAACATGCTGGAGCTTGTCCGCCCGGTTGAGCTGCGCTACTATCTGGGCTCCGCGCACTACCGCTCCGTGCTGGAATACTCTGAGGCGGCCCTCACCGAGGCCGCTGCCGGCTACCGCCGTATCGAGGACTTCGTGAACAAGTTCGACGATCTAGCGCTGGGCGAGTGGACCTCGGCCTTCGAGGACGCCATGAACGATGACATCGCCGTTCCGCGCGCTCTGGCCGAGATTCACACCAACGTGCGCGCAGGCAACAAGGCCCTGGGCGCTGGCGATGAAGCTCAGGCACGGCAAATCGCCGAATCGGTCCGCGCCATGGCCGCAGTGCTGGGCTTTGATCCTTTGGCTGAACAGTGGAAAGATGGGGCGTCGACAAGCACTGCGGATACAGCGCTGGACGCACTCGTCCAAGCAGAACTGGAGCGCCGCACCCAAGCCCGCGCGGAGAAGGACTGGGCCACTGCGGACGCCGTCCGCGACCGCCTCGCCGCAGCTGGCATCACCATCACTGACACTGCCGACGGCCCCACCTGGTCGCTGGCCTAAGGAGAATTCATGGCACGTACGCACGGCCGCGGCGGCGCGGGCATCCGCAAGACAAACAAGAAAGGCGCCACTAAGGGCAGTGGCGGCCAGGTAAAGAAGGGCCTTGAGGGCAAGGGCCCAACGCCTAAGGCAGAGGATCGCGTCTACCACGCGAAGCACAAGGCCAAGCTGGAGCGCGAGCGCCGTAACTCGGGCCGCCACCAGAAGGAGACGGCGGAGATGGTCGTCGGCCGTAACCCGGTTGTCGAGTGCCTGCACGCAAAGGTGCCTGCTACCTCGCTGTACGTCGTGCAGGGCACCCGCAACGATGCGCGCCTGTCGGAGGCCGTGGCCATTGCGAATTCCCGCAACATTCCTATCCTTGAGATTCAGCGTCACGAGATGGATCGCATGACCGGCAACGGTATGCACCAGGGCATTGGCCTGCAGATTCCGCCTTATAAGTACGCCGATTTCCATGACCTGATGGACCGCGCGAAGGACGCTGGCGAGCCTGGCATGTTTGTCATTCTGGATAACATCACCGACCCGCGTAACTTGGGCGCGGTTATCCGCTCCGTTGCGGCGTTCGGCGGCCACGGCGTCATCATTCCGGAGCGCCGTTCGGCTTCGGTTACGGCGGTGGCTTGGCGTACCTCTGCTGGTACCGCAGCTCGCCTGCCCGTCGCGCGCGTGACTAACGTGACCCGCACCGTGCAGGAATTCCAGAAAGCCGGTTACCAGGTCGTTGGCCTGGACGCCGGCGGCGAGCACACGCTCGACACCTATGCGGGTGGCAAGGATCCCGTGGTCATCGTCATCGGCTCTGAGGGAAAGGGCATCTCCCGCTTGGTCCGCGAGAACTGCGATGTCATCATGTCCATCCCGATGACCGCCTGGGTTGAGTCCTTAAACGCATCCGTTGCTGCGGGTGCAGTGCTTTCGGAGTTTGCTCGGCAGCGTCGCGCTGCGAAGTAACACGTAAATTGGAAGGCGTCGCGTTGTGCGGCGCCTTTTTGCTGTTTTACTCGGCCTGGTTTTAGCTTTTGGGCAGGGCTAAGTAGCAAAATGTGTGTCCGCTACGGCGTGTCGTGGGTACGTATCTCCAGGTATAAAGCCTCCTAGGGGCTACGTGGCTTCCATCATTGTGAGCACAAGGTGTGCGCCTCGGACATCGCACATACCAGTTTGTGTGCGCCTCGTTTGAGGCGTCGTAGAGGGCCGGTATGAAGCCTTTAAGCGTTCTACCTGCAATGCGCTGCAGGTAGCTAATCTAAACCGTTGCATTCCGCTCTGATGAACCCCCGCGACAATGAAGTTGTATTCACGGCTTCTAAGAGTCGGATGCTGTGGACTACCACAGACTCACATCGAAAGCGGTATTTCGCTATCTAACCTGGCTTATTTTGAAGCGTCCTGGGTTTAGTTCCGCTTCTTTTACTACCCCGTACTGACGGGCTGGGTGAGATAGTACTCGATTTCTACCTCCTGCGGGGTGGCGTAGTCCAATGCTTCGTGAAGGCGCTTGGTGTTCCACCAATGCACCCACCGCAAGGTGGCCAGTTCGACTTCCCCACCGATGTCCACGGGCCGTGGGCGTGAATGAGTTCAGCTTTGTAAAGCCCGTTGACTGTCTCGGCGAGAGCGTTGTCATAAGAATCTCCGACCGTTCCGACGCTCGGCCGGATTCCGCTAGTGCGGTGGAATACTTCAGTGACATGTACTGGCTGCCTCAATCGCTATGGTGAATCAGCTGGTTTCCATGGATTCGTCCTGCAGTCGTTAACGCATGTTCCAATGCCTCCATGGGCAGCGTATCGGTACGCATCGTCGAGCGTGTAGCAACACCAACGAGCCATCTGCCGACGACATGGCTGCGGCCTTCTTCGCTAGCTCGAGCCGCGGCGCAAAGATTATTGCTCCAATCCTGGCTGTCATCGCAGTCCTTGGCGGTGCTGCCTACGACCTCATCCCCACCATCAACCGCGTCTTTAGTCTCAACATCCCCGCAGCCACAGCTGCCAAAGATTCCGGGCCTGAACTAGTCCCCGTTCGCCCTCTGTCCCTCGTCTCACATTGAGGCGGGGATTTTCTGTTACGTTGGCACATTTCGCGGCGGCCTCTATTTGTTAGAAACGTCGCTTGAATGATTCGGCTTCGCTGTGTGGCCAACAGCGATCTAGTTATGGACAAACCGTTCTGGAATGAGTAGTATGAAACTCATGGGGCGGCCTCGTAAATTTAATGAAAGAGAAGTTCTTGCCGGCGCGATCACGTTATTTGGCACGAGCGGATTCACTGCAGTCTCCGTGGATGATGTGGTGAATCAGCTGGGACTTAACCGGTCCAGTTTCTACAACCTCTTCGGCTCGAAACATGGACTGTTTCGTGCAGCAGCTGAAACGGTGTGCGCTGAAGCTGAAGGCGGCCGACTGTCGGATGCTGCAAAGGACTTCGTGGTGGTGGCACTGGTTGAGGTGGCGCCAGTCAGTAAGGATTTACGCGAGCTTATCCAGCGGGCTTATGAACTGTGCTTCACCGGCCCGGAATCGCTAGGACAGCATGTGCTGGCCCGTGCACAAGGACGCAAACACTAAGGAGAGCCATTATGAACAACAAACTCACTCTGACAGATACAGAGCTCATCATCGAACCACTCGGGCTAGACAAGCTTTGGTCTCTGACCGGCAGCATCACGGTTCCGTGGGAGCATGTGCGAGGCGCTACCCATGACCCGGGCATGAAGCACGAGCCTAAAGGTCTTCGCGCGCCAGGGCTGCGCAGCGGACAGAAGCTAGCGGGCACCTTCCACACGGGTGGCGGCCGACAATTCTGGAACATCAGCGGCTATGAGAATGCCGTTGTCATCGAGCTTAAAGACGAGCATTTCGATCGGCTCATCGTGTCCTTGAATAATCCGACTGAATGTGCAACGCGCATCAATGAAAAGGCTCAGGCTGTCTGAACCCGCCACGAATTGTCGTCCACTATTTACCATGAATGACACGTTTAGGTTGAAAGGATCTTGGTTCCGGAGTTGAAGTGTTCCAAGTCTTGTCCCATCTATCCAGACGGAACAGAATCTGGGACACTTCACTTACCTGAGGTAGGAACTAAGCCCAGGACGCTTCAGCTATAAGCCGAAGAAGTCCTCCACCACTTGGGCCGCGATGAAGCTATCGGTATTCGGGCCCAAGCGCGCGTCGAGCTCGTTGCCCGAGGGGATGACGTGGCCCACGCCTTCCATGGTCCACAGTTCGACGGGGTTGTCACCTTCCCAGGAATGCAAAGACACATCAGAAAACGGGCGGGTTACCTTGGCCTTAGAGCAACCGTTCATCGTGGCGAAGCGCTGCGCAGTCCACAACGCGGAAGTAACCTCGCCGCGGGAGCTATTGGCGAGGCCAGCTTGGCCGCCTTCATAAGGCGCTAGCGGATCCGCAGTGCCGTGCATCATGAGAATTGGGGTGGGCTTATAACCATCGGGATTAGACGGCGCATGGTTAGAGCCGCTGCCCATCGTCGATGCGAAGATGCAGGCGCCGTCGAGGAAGCCGGGGGCGTCGAAAAGCAGGCGAATTACCATCTGCCCACCGTTGGAATAACCGCATGCGTAGGTGCGCTGCGTGCCGTACTCGTGGTGGATTGTATCCACCACGTGCTGGAGGAACGCGACGTCGTCAATGCCAAGCTCACGGGCCTTGACCGGAAGCACCGCGCGGGCGTCGTTGAAGTGCCTGTCCACGCCGTCGGGGTAGACAACCACCGTGCCTGTACGGGCGGCGAGCTCATCAAAAGTGCCGTTTGTAAAGCGCCGCATCACGCTGCCATTTTGCAGCGAACCGTGGAGTAAAAGCAGCAGGTTCGGGCCGGGATTCTCCGGCGCGACGACGGTGTACTTACGCTTTCGGCCCTGAAATTCCACGATGGTCATGGAGCAAAAGTTTAGTCGGGGTGAGCGCAGGTTTCGTCGTGCGTGCTGGTGTGGTGGCGTTCGGCATCGCTGCGGCCCTCAAAATGGGACTTCTTAACGCGTGCTGCTGCGATGTCGTCGCGCACGGCACGGCGGTTGCGCAGCCAGCCGATGAGACGGCAAACCAGGTAAATGACAAAAGAAATCGTGGTCACGAAGACCGAGACCGGCAAGCCTGGTGCTAGCGAGAGGATAAGGCCACCCACGGCGGCGACCTCGGCGAAAAGCGTGGACCACAGCACCGCGCGCACCGGCGAGGAGGTGATCTGCACCGCCGCTGCGCCTGGCGTAATCAGCAGCGCCATGACCAACAGCGAACCGACAATCTGCACCGACTGCGCCGCGGTAAGGCCCACCAGAATGGCAAAGCCTACGGAGATAGTGCGCACCGGTACGCCGGCTGCCTGCGCCATGACCGGGTCGGCGGAAGCGAAAAGCAGCGGGCGCCAGAAGAGCAACACGACGCCCACGATGATGACGGTAGTCAGCGCCAGCAGCCACACCGAGGCTGCGGAAACACCCACGATCTGGCCGGTCAGCAGCGTCATCGCCATATTGGAATTGCCCGGGTAGAGGTGCAAGAAGAGCACCGATAGGCCAAGGCCAAAGCTCATCACCACGCCAATAGCGCTGTCTTGCTGGCCTTTCAGCCCCAACACCGCCAGGATGATGGCGGCCACGATGGCGCCCGCGATGGCACCAAAGCCTAAGTTAAATCCGAAAAGCAGGGCAGCCGAAGCGCCCATCAGGGCGAGCTCAGACGTCGCGTGCACCGAAAAGGACATCTGGCGCAGCACGATGAGCGAGGTCATCACACCAGACAAGATTCCCAGCAGCGCGCACGCCCACAGGGAAGACTGCACGAAATCGACGCCGAGCAGATACTGGGTGTCTTCGAAAAACTTATTAGACAACGATGAGTCTCCCATCGACCTCGATGACGTTGACCTTGGAACCATACAGCTCAGACAAGACATCCGAGCGCATAACCTCATCCACAGCGCCAAACATGTGGCCATGCGGGGCGATGTAGAGCACCTTATCCACCACGCCTAGCACCGGGTTGATGCCGTGCGTCACGAACAACACGGAGGTGCCGCGTTCTTTGCGCCAGCGGTCGAGCTTTTCCACGGTCGCTTGCTGGCGGGCAGGATCGAGCGAGAGTAATGGTTCGTCGGCAAGGATGAGCTGCGGGTCATTGGCCAGCGCCTGGGCCTGCCTGATGAGCTGTTGCTGACCGCCCGAAAGCTGCCCCACGCGGCGCTCGGCGATGCCCGTGGCACCCACCTCGGCGAGGAGTTCGTCGACGCGGGCGCGGGAGGGGCGTCGCTTAGCGATGGCCCCGTGTGCCAACGACAGTGAGACCAAATCCCGGGCGCGCATGGGAAGATCCTGCGGAAACATGCGCTGCTGCGGAATGAAACCAACCCGCGAATTGACGTCCACGCGCCCGCTGGTGAGCTGGCGCGTGCCCAGGATGGTGCCCAGCAAGGTGGACTTGCCCACGCCGTTTGGCCCCAAGACGGCGATGAATTCGCTCTTGTCGACGCCCAGGTTGAGCCCCGACCACAGCGGCTCCACGGCCGCTTCATGAAATTGAACCAGCACTAAGCTGCCTCGATGTGGTCCACGGCCTGCTCGTAGTAGTCGAGGAAGTTCGTGCCCTCTGGTGGGGTCTCGCCGATTTCCACGATAGGGATGTGGCGCTCCTCAGCTGCCTTGTGGATGCGCGAGGAGATATCGGTCTCGGTCTGTGGGTTATAAATCAGCAGATCGACCTTGTCTTCCTTGATGGCCTCTAGGAAGCGTGCGAGGTCGGCGGCAGTCGGCTCGCCCTCAGACACGGTGGCCTTGCGGAAGCCCTCCGGCGTCACGTCCAAAGCAGGGGTGTACTTCATGATGTAGTCCGCAATCGGCTCGGTCTGCGCATAGTTGAGCTTCGGCAGCTTCTCGACACGCTTCTTAATGTCCTCGACGCGCTCCAACAGCGGGTCTGCAGATGCCTTGGCCTCTGGGTTGGCCTCATTGACTAGGTCGGCGACCTCGGTGGCCACTTTCTCGATGGCGGCAGCGTCGTACCAGACGTGCTCGTTGCCCTCGATGTTGGTGACCTTGGAGGGCTCCTTCTTGGCGATGACCTTGGCCTCTGCCGCGGTGACGACGTCCGGCTCTTCGTCGAGCTTGCCGTGGTCGGTCAGAGGGAGGGCGTGGATGATCTCGTCCTGGTTCTTTACTGCCTGGTACAGCCAGGAATCGTATCCGCCTCCGCCGACGATGAGGACGTCGGCTTCGTTGGCCTTAGCGATGTCTGCCGCGGTGGGCTCGAAGTGGTGCGGGTCGACGCCGTTGCCCTTGACGATTGGCTCGACCTCAATCTTGACGTCTTGCCTCTGTGCGGAGTCGATGACTTCCTGGGCCACATCTGCCCAGATGGAGGTGGAGGCGACGACCTTGATGGTGTCCTCGTCGGCGCTATCGGTACTGGAGCAACCGGCCAGGGTGAGGCTGGCTGCACACAGGAGAGCGGCGGGCGCAGCCAGGGATTTAAGGGAAAAACTCATGCCCTCTAGTTTGCGTTTGTTGAAAATTGTTGTCAAATGGAAATGTATTGAAAATCCGCTCGCTAAAGACCTTGCCTGAAACGCGAAACGCAGAGGTGAACAGGGTAGGGTAGCCAGCATGGTAAAACGCAGCCAGAATCGGAAAACGCTAGCCTCGCTGGCTGCTGAATTGGGTGTTTCGCGTACCACCGTTTCCAATGCATATAATCGCCCAGACCAGCTGGCCCCAGCCACGCGCGAGCGCATTCTCTCCGCGGCCGCAGCCCACGGCTACACGGGCCCCGACCCCACCGCGCGCAGCCTGCGCACCCGCCGCGCGGGCTCCACGGGGGTCCTCCTGACCGAGCACTTGTCCTACGCCTTCGAGGACGCCGCCTCCGTTGATTTTCTAGCCGGCATGGCAGAGGCATCCACGGGTGCCGCGACCACCCTAACTCTGATTCCCGCAGGGCCCGACGCCCCTTCCGACGACGCTGCCGCCCTCCTCACCCGCGCCGCCGTGGATGGCTTCGTTATCTACTCGGTCTCGTCCGAATCCGTGGAAGCGGCGCGAACGCGTGGTCTTCCGCTGGTGGTCTGCGATCAGCCCAAGGACTCTGGCCTTCCCTTCGTGGGCATCGATGACCGAGAGGCAATCAAACCCGCCGCCCGCGCGTTGCTCGCGGCCGGCCATCGCCGCATTGGCATCCTGTGCATTCGTCTCCACCACGAGCGCATCGATGGTTTCGTGAGCCCGGAGCAGGTCGAACGCGCAGACATGCACGTCCAGCGCGACCGCGTGCTGGGCGCTCTCGATGTATTTGCACAGGCAGGCATTGGCGAGATTCCCATTGTCACCCGCCACATCAACGATGCGAGCACCGCGCGCGCTGCCGCGGAAGAGCTGCTTGCCGCGCGCCCTGAGCTGACCGCCGTGCTGTGCACCACCGACTCGATGGCGCTCGGCGTGCTCGGCGTCTTGCGCGATGCTGGCCTCGCGGCACCGAAAGACCTCTCCGTGACGGGGTTTGACGGCATCACCACCGCCTTGCTGGCGGGGCTTACTACCGTGGTCCAGCCGAATAAAGCCAAAGGCGCGGCGGCAGGCCACATGTTGGCCGAGCACATCGACGCCGCGCTTTCCGAGACTGCCCCAGCGCACGACCACAAGCTGCTGCCCACCCGCTTCAACGAGGGGACCACGGTGGGCTCGCCGCGCGAGCAGCATTTATTGGATTGGCGGCTCTAGTCGGCACACTTTGCCAAATATTGCGCCAAAACTTGCCGAAATCAGCGCCTTGTTTGGCAAAATGTACCGCGCTTGCCCTATTTACCGCGCTTGCCCTGTTTATCGCGCATCACGCTTAAGCGCCGAGGTGAACCGCGCGGGCCGCAGCGAGCTCCTCCAAGAAATCAGACACAGCCGCAATATCCGGAACGCGGTGTGCGGCTAGCGTCTCGCCCTCGCCAACCTTCACGCCCAGGTCTGGTGGCTGATTCAAAACCGCGAATCCGTCTTCATCGGTGACGTCATCTCCCAGGAAGACGGTGGCGGTGGCGCCGACGCGCTCGCGCAACTCGGAAATCCATGAGCCCTTCGTGGCCTGGGTGGCGGAGAACTCGATGACAGACTTGCCGGCAGTCATGGGGAAACCGGCTGGGTCGAGTGCGCGGCCAGCAGCGTAGGCCTCGGCGGCTAGCTCTGGGTCTGTAAGCTCCAAGCGGCGCAGGTGGAACACGCGCTGGAAAGGCTTAATCTCAATTTCTGCGCCAGGAAAGCGCTCCATCAGCTCACGGATTTCTGC
The DNA here is from genome assembly GCF_001586215.1 of Corynebacterium simulans. Classification (NCBI taxonomy): domain Bacteria; kingdom Bacillati; phylum Actinomycetota; class Actinomycetes; order Mycobacteriales; family Corynebacteriaceae; genus Corynebacterium; species Corynebacterium simulans. The sequence goes on from NZ_CP014634.1 coordinate 1,866,119, forward strand.
TTCCTTGCGGTCCAAGTGCGCCTGGGCTTCCGGCGAAAGGGAAGAGTCCTGCCACGAGGATTCCGCGCCGTGGGAGCCGCCCAACAGAACCGGCTCGCGCAGCGGGAAGACGCGCTTTAGCCCTTCCAAGTGGCGCCCAGAAAGCGCAGCTACCGTGGTATCCGGCAGCTGCGCCAGACGCTCTAGGGCAGCCAACGACCGCGGCTCGGCGTGAACCTCATAGATGTCATTGGCAAAACCGGCGAGGGTGCCATCAAAGTCAGAAACTACGGCCAGATGCTTGGTTGCTGCGAGCTTTTCAATCATGCACTCATCCTAAAACAGCCCTAAAGCGAGACCATACGAATAGCGGGGGAGTCCACCTCGGCGGTATCCAGAGTCAGCACCAGCTGATTATTCGGGTTAAGCCGAACCTCAAAATCATGGTCTTCCGCCAACAGATTGCGCAATAAGTTATCTGCCCATAGCGCCGAGCCGGTGCAATCGTCGGGACGGGTATCCATTCGCACCTTATCGATGTGCATGGTGTCCGCGTCGCGGATATTGGCGGCATCCTCGGCCTCGCTGTAGGAGACCTTGGCTTGGAACGGCGCACAGCCAGTAGAGCCCACAATGGAGGATTCGCCGAAGCTCATTTGTGGCACCGCCTTAGCGGTCTGCGGAATCGCAGAAGGCTCATCCGGCTTGGTGTAGATAGCCACTACTTGCCAGTCCTTGCCCACGATTCTCTCGTCACCGCGTGGCTGCGGCCCTGAATCCTCGGAGCCGCAGGCGCTAAGTGTCATTGATGCGGCGAGAAGTGCCGCTGTAATTACTCGCTTCACTTGTTCTTCGCTGCTTTCTCTAGGGCGCTCAAAAAGGCGCGCGACCATACATCCACGTCGTGTTGGACCACCTGTGCGTGCAGGTCGAGCATGTGCTGGCGCATGGTGTCGGGTGAATCATCAAGCGCCTTCAATGCGCTGAGCAGGGCGCGTTTGATGGACTCTATGTCGAAAGGGTTGCATAGGTTGGCCTGCTTGAGCTCCGCGGCGGCGCCGGCAAACTCGGAGAGCACCAATGCACCGCGGCCGTCGTCGTGGCAGGCCACATACTCCTTGGCCACCAGGTTCATGCCGTCTTTGAAGGGGGTGACCAGCATGACGTCGGCAAGCCGGTAGTACTTGCGTAGCATGTCCTTGTCCACTGCGCGGTGCACGTAGTGGACCACTGGCCGCCCAATCTGGCCGAAGCGCCCATTGATGCGGCCTACGGCTTCCTCGACCTGCGAGCGGGTCACGCGGTAATGGTCGATGCGCTCGCGCGAAGGCGTGGCAATTTGTACCAGCGTAACCTCGCTCGGATCCAGCGCCTGCGACTCCAGCAGCTCCTCGAAAGCTTTGAGACGCTGCAGGATTCCCTTGGTGTAGTCCAGCCTATCGACGCCCAAGATGACGCGGTGGTGGCCGCCGAATTCCGCACGCAGCTTGGCGACGTCGCGGTCCTCCGCCTTACTGAACCGCGTCATGTCGGAGGACTTGATGGAGATCGGGAACGCGCCCACGCCAACGGTGCGGCCATCGACCTTGATGCCGGCAGTGATGTCGCGGGTGCTGACCTCGCCCGTGACCTCTAAGCCGAGTCGAGTGGCCAGCTCTAAGAAGTTACGGGCATTGGATTCGAGGTGGAATCCGATGACATCGGCGCCCATCAACCCGCGGACGACCTCTTCGCGCCATGGCAGTTGCAGGAAGAGATCTGCGGAAGGGAATGGAATATGCAGGAAGAAGCCGATGGTGAGATCGGGGCGTAGTTGGCGCAGAATGCCTGGCAGCAGCTGCAGCTGATAGTCCTGTACCCACACCGTGGCGTTGGGCGCTGCGACCTTTGCTACTTCCTCGGCAAAGCGCAGGTTGACCTCGCGATAGGAGTACCACCACTCGCGCTTGTACTGCGGGGTGACGATGAGGTCGTGGTAGAGCGGCCACAGGGTGGCGTTGGAAAAGCCTTCGTAGAAGCCCTCATAATCCACGTCGGTTAGCTTGACCGGGTGCAGCAGCACACCGTTTTCGGTGTGGGAAGGTTCCGGGGCGTCGTTTGTGATGCCTGGCCAGCCCACCCAGCAGCCTTGCTCGGCCTCCAGCACTGGCGACAAAGCAGTAACCAAGCCGCCAGGCGAGGCCTTCCAGGTGCGGGTGCCGTCCGGTTGGATCTCCAGATCCACGGGGAGGCGGTTGGCCACCACCACGAAGGAATTGTCGTGGCCAGACATTGTTCTTAGGCCTTCTTCGTGGTCTTCTTAGAAGCCTTCTTGGCGGTCTTCTTCGTGGACTTCTTGGTCGACTTCTTCGTTGCCTTCTTGGTGGTCTTCTTCGAAGATTTCTTGGTTGCCTTCTTCGAGGACTTCTTAGAGGTCTTCTTTGGCGCAGCGTCTTCCTGCTCTGCAAGGACCTTCTTGTGTACCAAGCCATCTGGCTCGACGCCGAGCATGGACATCAAGGTCACGCCATCGAGGAAGTCCTCAGCATAAGTAGCGACGATGCGGCGCGCAGCGCGGGCGGTCTCCTCCTCGACTGCATTGTTCTGGTCTGCAGCGGGCTGAGTGTCAGTGACCTTTGGTGGCACGAAGTCCTCCTGAACGAGTTGTGAAAGCTTTCAGACCGCATATTCTACGCCATGCGGCCGTGCGGTGCGGATTCGGGGCTATGTGCGCAGAGATCTATTTTGTGGGCCTGGGTTATGGCGCCGGGCACGGCGAGGATTTCGCCCTAACTGCCAAATCGGTGCCGTGCAGGGAAGGCGAGTTCAGGTGGTGAATGCATCTATACAGCTAGGAGGTTGTGTAGATGTCAAGTGATAAGAGGCTGTGTGAGCGGTACGTGGAGGCGTATCTGCATGATGCGCGTCCGATGTCGGTGATCCTGAAGGAGTTGGGGGTCTCGAAGGCTACGGCGAAGGTGTGGCGTCAGGCTGAGGGCCTTAGCCGTGGTCAGCGTCAGCGGAGTCTGACTGAGAATAAATTCAAAGATCAGTACCAAAAGGTCGTTGCTCTTGTAGAAAGCGGCCAGTCTGCGCATAGCGCACTGAAAGAGACTGGTTTCCCACAGACTGCTTACCGATACCTTGCCCAAGACGGTATCGAACTCGCTAATACCAGTCGCGGTGGAGCCATACAACGCGAGCGGGATCGCATCGCTAAAGCTTTGAAACTTGTTGACGCTGGAAAAAGCTATAAACAGGCTGGCCAGGTGGTTGATCGCTGCGGGGCCCGACCCCCGGAAAGTGGACACATCGGGGGCTGGCTATGCTGCTGTGGTCAGTATAGCCGAAGTCTCGGCTTCAAAGACATCAGGAGCTACGAGATTGCACCAGGAGTGCCGCCGGCGCGTGTTGTAGCGCATGCACCACCGGAAGACCTCTTGACGACAGCTAATTGGGTTGTTAAAGACTTTCCGATCACGCAGTACTTCCCGCTTTAAGGTGGCGTTAAAGGATTCTGCCAGGGCATTATCGGCACTCGTTCCAACCGCGCCCATGGACTGGCGCACACCTAACGACGAGCAGTAGTTCCTAAAGGCTTGTGAGGTGTACACGCTGCCGTGATCGGAATGGAAAATAGTCCCATCAAGACTGCCGCGCACGCCGTGTGCGTGGGCTAGAGCATCGATAACTAGTGAGACCCGCATGTGGTCTGCGAGTGCATAACCTGCAAGTTTACGTGAATACGTGTCAATGACTGTGGCAAGGTACATGTTTTTGCCTCCCCTACACGGCAGGTAAGTAATGTCACCGACATACACACGATTTGGCTCGCCAGCTGTGAACTTGCGGCCTACTAGATCTGGCATGACACGGTGACCAGGCTTACGCCTGGTAGTAATGCATCGACGCCGTTTGCTAAAGCCTTTTAACCCCATGGATTTCATGATGCGTGCAACTTTCTTGTGATTGATCGGGGTATACGTCGTGTCCTCCTTGAGGCTTGCGGCGATGCGTTTAGCACCATAAAGCCCGTGCTCATCATCGAAGATGGTCTTGATTCTTGCACCAATAACGGCATCAGAATACATCTTTAACCTGCGTTTTTTACGGGTGCTCACCCACTTGTAAAACGAGGAACGATTCAGCTTTAACACATCGCACATCCGCTTAACCGAGTACTCGGTTCGGTGGTCATCGACAAACTGGAAGCGGATCACCAGTGAGTCTCTTCGGCAAAATATTTCGCGGCCTTACGCAGGATGTCGCGTTCTTCGCGCAGCTTAGAGACTTCTTTTTCCAGCTGACGGATTCGCGCAGAATCATTCGCCGCTTGGGCTTGATCGTGCACGGCCTTCGTGCGGGCACGTTTGCCAGTGCCGTACTTTTTGACCCAAGAATGTAGCGAGGCACGGTTGATACCGAGCTCAGCTGATGCTGAGTTCAGCGAGAGATCCTCGTTGTTCTCATAGAGGGCTACGGCATCGCGTTTGAACTGTTCGGAGTACCTGGACATGGTGGTAGATTACCTTTCTTCCCAGCTCGACTGGGCTGGATATCAGGTGTCCACCACATGGGGGTCAGGTCCCATCGATGCCATGCTTGCTGCCATCCACGAACAGACCGTATCCATTGCCGGCGCAGAATACGCCGAACTTGGCGTAGCAATGTCCGCCACAGATGCACTAACCAAACTCGAGCATCGTAAAGAAATCGAAGCGCAGGTACTCAAGCTGATTCAGGACATTCCGCAGACCGAGATTCTTTTATCCATGCCTGGTATCGGCCCGCGTAGCGCAGCGCAGATCCTCATGACTGTTGGCGATATGTCCGACTTCCCCGATGCAGCGCACCTAGCATCCTATGCAGGGCTATCACCGCGGACGAATCAGTCAGGAACGTCTATCATGTCGAATTCGCCTAACCGGGCTGGCAACAAAAAATTAAAGAACGCCCTATGGCAATCGTCCTTTGCATCGATCAGATTCCACGAGCGTTCCCGGCAATTCTATGAACGAAAACGCAAAGAAGGCAAAAGACACAACGCCGCAGTCGTCGCACTCGCACGCCGACGCCTCAACGTCCTCTTCGCCATGATGCGAAACGGAGAGCTCTACAGAGACATCCCCACAGTCCAGGAGGCCGCAGCAGCCTAGAACCAACAGACCCTCACCTCAAGCCGATTGCACAGCAAGCCCAATCGGCTCCTCACCATGCCCGAAAACAACATCCACAAGGAAAAGCAGAAACCCTTCACACCCCCCCAACAAACTCACCCACGGAATTGACAAACTATATAGGAACACCTCCCTGGGCGATGGTGCAGGCGCGGAGAGCGCCGCTGTTGCCGATGCCGCGCCCAACACCGCGACGGTAGTAGAGTACCCGCTGCCGGTGCAGGAGTTTGCGGTGACCCGCTACGATTTGCCCGCCGGCACCACGGTTTCCACGCAGCTTCCCGGACCGGCCATCGCCCTGGCTACTTCTGGTGTGGTCACGGTAAACGACCTGGAGCTAGCCCCGGGCGAGGCCGCCTGGTTGCCGGTAACCGGCGGCGACACTACCCGCCTTAGCGCGGCCGCGGGTAAAGATTCGCAGCTCTTTATCGCGGCGGCGCGCCCTGCGCGGCAAGTAGCGCTACCGCGCCGCTGGGGACGCCGCCGCGCGACAAGTAGCACTGTCGCGCTAACCGGCGCTATTTACGACATGGTGGGGCGGCGGAACGCAGCTGCGGCGGCTAGCAGCACTACGGTGAGTGCTACCATCCAGGCCACGAAAGCCCAGACTGCGGTGCCGGGCTGGCCGGTGGCAAGGATTTCGGCGCTTGGCGTGCCGTCGATGGCGGCGCCGGCGCGGGCGGCGAAGGTAAGCGGATTCCACCGGGCGATGGGTTGAACCACACCAGCGAATTGCTCCACGGGCACGAGGCCGCCGTTAAGTGCCATGGCCGCCATGATGATGGGGGCCGGGCCAATGGCGGCCTCCGGGGTGGCGCACATCGCGCCCACCATGGCCGATAGCGAGGCGGCCACCACCGCGCCGAAGATGATGACTAACAGCACCCAGCCAAACCCGGCCAGCGTGTGAATACGCAGGCCAGAAGCCACGGAAGCCAGCAGCACCGCGCAGCCGGAGATAAGGCTGCGTAAGGAATCGAAACACCAGCGGCCGAAGATCTCCGGGCTGGTGCCGTAGCGCGTGGTCGCGATGCGGGTGGTGATACCGCGTTGGCGTTCCTTAATTATCTGCGCGGCGGCGGAGGTGCCATTCATCAGTTCGCTGGAAAGGATGAGCGCGATGGTAAGCGGTAACGCGTCGAGCGTGGCAGAGCCTTGCGAGGCCGCCATGAGGTCGCCAAACAGCCACCGCATGACCAGGAACATCAAAACGGGACCAGCCACGGTATTGGTAATTACCGCGCTATCGCGGCGGGCGGCGCGCAGGTGCCTTCCAAAATGCGTGGCGACAGTGGACAGCCAGGTGGTGTCGTGCGACACGGTGGCGGTGGTGTGGTTAGTCATGTTTCCTCCCCTGGAAAGCGGTGATAAAGCCCCATACGCCAACGACGGTCATGGCGATGAGCCAGCACAGTGCTTCGACTCCGCGCGCCCCCAGGGCAGCGCCACCTAGTAGGTTGCGGGCGGTGTCCAAGATGGGAGATAGCGGTACGTGCCGGATGATGGGGCCAATGCCGCCGGGCAGCGCATCCGCAGGCACGAATGCGGTGGAGAACATCACCATGACCAGCACGAGGTTTTGGAAGAGCAAGGACGCCGAGGTGGGCTTGGGGGCCAACAGGCAGGAGCCATCGATAAACGCGGAGAGGATGATGGTGAGGGCGGCGAAAAGGGCGATGGTAAGGATAATACGACCCGGTCCGGCAGCGTAGCGGGCACCGAGCAGGATCGTGGTGAGGACGACGATGCTGCACGACCACGCGGCGCGGGTGAGATCTGCCAGCAGCCGGCCGACGACCGTGGCCCAGGCGGGCGTCCCGGTGGCGCGGATGCGGTCGTGGATGCCGTTTTCGGCGTCACGCGTAATCGCCAAGGAGGAGCCCCCGGCGGCGAACACAATCGCCTGAATAACGCCGGCGGGCAGGAGGAAGGCGGCGTAATCGATGCCGAGTTCCGTCGAAGCCTTGGCGAAGGTGGCGTAAAAGATGACCATGAACAGGCTGGGTATTGCCACGGCGGAAACCATTACGGCCTTGTTGCGGACGGTGCGCAGGACATTGCGGTGCCACGAGGCAGCGACTGCTCCGAGCGCGTTCACTGGGAGCCTCCACCGGTGTGGGGAGCCTGCTGCGCGATGTCGCCGGACCCGGCGATAGCGAAGTAGACATCGTCCAAGGAGGGCGGAACCAAGGAGACGTCCGCGACCGAGGTGTCGTCGCCATCCCACAAGGCCAGCGCCCGGACTAGGGTGCGGTGGCCATCGGGCGCATCGACGCGCAATACGGTGTCCTCTTGGCGGCAGTCGATGCGGTGTTCTTGCAAGGTGTGGGTGAGGCGTGCGGCATCGTCCGGGCTAGACATCGTGATGAGGCACACCGTGGTGCCATAGCGGTCCTTGAGCTCGGCGGGGGTGCCTTCGTCGAGCACCTTGCCTCCGGCGAGCACGGCGACGCGGTCTGCGAGCTGGTCAGCTTCTTCCAGGTATTGGGTAGTAAGCAGGATCGAGGTGCCGTCGGCCGCCAGCCCGCGGACGGTATCCCACACGGAGCTGCGCGCGGCGGGGTCGAGGCCCGTGGTCGGCTCGTCGAGGAACAGCAGCGCGGGCGGGACAGTGAGGGAGGCGGCGATATCTAACCGCCGGCGCATGCCGCCCGAGTATGCCGAAACCAGGCGGTCGGCGGCGCCAACCAGATCGAAGCGCTCAAGAAGTTCCGCGGCGCGGGCCTTCGCATCGCTAGCTTTAAGCCCTGCCAGGCGGCCAAAGAAGATGAGGTTTTCCTTGCCGGTAAGCTCCTCATCCACTGCGGCGTATTGCCCGGTCAGCGCGATGGAAGCGCGCACCTTGGAAGGATCCGTGGCTAAGTTGTGGCCATCGATGATGGCGGTTCCGCCCGTGGCGGGCAGCAGCGTGGAAAGGACATTGACCAAGGTTGTCTTGCCGGCACCATTGGCGCCTAGGACGGCGAGGATGCCCCCGCGCGGAATGGCGAGGGTCACACCGCGCAGGATTTCCGTTCGCTTCTTGACTTTTCCCAGGCTACATCGCAGATCTTGGACATCAAGCACCAGGTCGCGGCCTTTTGCGTGGGCGCTGGTTGAGGGGACTGCGGTGGCGCTGGGGTCACCGCTAGCGGTTGCCGTGGTGGGGTTTTCTTTCATGATTCATCCCTGGATATACGTCAACGGTCTATTAGACGGCGCACCGATTCTCCTACCGCAGAAGGAAAACCGATTATTGCCCGCGAACGATGGATTGTGGTCCACGGAGCAAGCGCCTGGGGTAGTGCCAACTAATCCTTAGAAAATGATGTATGTCTAGCGGCACCGGGTCGTGCACAGCGCCCCGCAGGAGAGGGCTGCACAGGTCGGCTGATCGGCGGCGACGCTGCAGGTTGCTGCAAAGTTGAGCATACCATAATTAGGCATGGCATGCTTGACAATTAAGTCGAAGGCCTGTAAGCTACCAAGTGTGAGCTAAGAATCTGGGTATTCCGACTAGTCAGGGTCAAACCGCGTGGCTGACCGTAATTCGTATTGTGGCTCGCGCCTCTCAAGCACAAAGGAGTATCCATGGATTCTCGAGAGCAAATCGAAGATAGGATTCTCTGCGGTCAGCCCTTCCGCCCTATTGAGGACCCGGATCTCTATTACGAGATGATGGAGGCGGCGGAGAAGTGTCACGATCTCAACCAGCTTCGTCCACTTCAAACAGCGGAGAAGCAGGCAGTGATGGCAGACCTGCTTGGTGAACTGGGGGAGCGCTTAATGGTTTTCCTGCCATTTCATGTCCAATATGGCTCGAAAATCAAGGTCGGAGATGGCGTGACCTTCAATCGAGGAACGACGGTACTTGATATGGCCCCGGTGACATTTGGCAATGAGGTCATGGTTGGTCCATGGTGTTCCTTCTTTGCTGGCAATCACGCCTTAGACCCCGTAGAGCGGCAATACATGGTGTGTACCGGGGGTGCGATCACCATACAAGACCATGTGTGGCTTGGTGGCAATTGCACGGTAACTGCGGGTGTCACGATTGGGCATGGTGCAGTAATTGGTGCTGGCAGTGTTGTGACAAGAGATATTCCGCCCATGGTACTCGCAGCCGGTAATCCGTGCCGAGTCATTCGTGATATTGGCCCGGAAGATAAGCTCATGGGGGAGTCTTGGGTTCCTGAGTGGCCTAGTTGGATTACGGATTGAGACGGCTGTGAAAGTTCTCGCGGTCGTCCTGGGTTCTGAGGGTGATATGCTGCCATTTGCGCACCTTGGTGTCGCACTTCGAGATCGTGGCCACCAGTTTGTTTTGGCTGGGTTTAGCGAATTCGGCGGGAGTTTTCGTGCAAACGGGGTGGACTACATCGAGTTACCCGGTGATTACCGGGCGTTAATGAAGCGCCTTTTGGGCGATAGTAAAGGCATGATGGACACTGTCTTAGGTATCCGTGAGATGATATCTGACGCCCACGTTTTCGATGTGTTAGAGCATGCCATGGATGGCGTTGACGTGGTCATGTACACCCAATTCAGTGAAGTTGCTCGGTTGTTAGGGGCTGCACGCGGAGTCCCCAGCGTTCGGGTGCAGGTTTTCCCTACCGAACCCTGCCTCCGTTACAGCCTCGTGGATCCGCGAAAACTGGACGGCTCTGTCGGAGCTCTGGTCACCCACTGGATGTCCAATACTCTGATGGCTTGGGCGATGCGCCCAGTGATAGCGGCATGGCGCCGTAGGTTGGGGCTGCGTCAGCGAGCGCTCTCCTCTCCACCAACCACGATCTACCAATTCAGTCCCGCGTTGAGTCCGCCGGCGCCGGAATGGAAAAACCACATTCACGTCACTGGCGAGTGGCTTGACCCGCACCACAGTGAACTCGCCCTAGACCCAGCAGTCGAGGAGTTTGTGGCTGCCGGCTCGGCCCCGGTTCTGGCAAGCTTTGGGAGTATGGTCTCAGATCGCGTTTATGACCTTCAACGATGGACTCGAGACGCGTGCATCGAGCATGGTCTGCGGGCGATAATCGTCGATCCCGATCATGAGCCTGGTGTGAGAGAAGGAATCCTCACCGTCGCCCGGGTCCCGTTCGCGACTGTGCTTCCGTGGTGCCGTGCAGGCATCTGCCACGGCTCACTGGGCACCACCGGGGCGATCCTGCGCGCCGGCAAGCCGTGCCTTGCGGTTGCATTCGGTGGTGACCAACACTTCCATGCCAACGCAGTTTGTCGAAACGGTGCCGGGCCGAACTATATTGACGCCCAGCGAGGCGAACTGAGTGCCCAGTCCCTGGCCGCCGGAATTGCCGATTTGGTAAGTGGAGCATACGACTCCGCAGCCCGCAGGATGCCCGAGTTGCTTGCCACAGACCCGGGTACCGTCGCAGCAGTAGAAATCGTGCTTAATCAGTCCGACCTAGCGAAAGGCGAAAAATGACAGAAATCAGCTGCGAGGGAGTCTTTCCGTTTGTGGCCGGACATCGCACTGGAACCCTCTTGTTTTGCTTCCATCACGCAGGAGGCAGCGCTTCCGTCTATCGTGGATGGGTGGGGGTCAACCCAAGCATTGACGTGGTGCCGGTGGAGCTTCCCGGAAAGGCAACCCGTCGCCGAGAGAAATGGGTAAGCGACTTTGACAAGCTCGCCGATATGTGCGCAACCGAGATAGTAGATCTGGCGGCGGGCGCGCCGATTGCGTTGTACGGCCACTCCATGGGGGCAGCGCTGGCCTACCAGGTTGCTGCCTGCCTGCAGCAGATGCATCGGCCCACTATACCGGAAGCCGTGGTGGTGGCCGCACGGCAGGCGCCCGGAGAAACCGTGCCTGGGGAATACCACTCGTCAATGGGGTTCGGTGCGCTGCGCAGGGAGTTTGAGAAGGTAGGTGGCACACCACCTGAGATCCTTGCCAATGATGATGTGATGAAGCTGCTGCTCGCTGACATTCGTCGCGATTATGTGTTACACGAGGGCTTTCACCATGCAACCACGGTGCTTCGCTCTCCTGTGCTGGCATTGGCGGGGGATAGCGACCCAGCTGTCAGCCCAGAGATGCTTTCCCGGTGGGAAAATTTTACCAGCGGTAGTTTTGAACTGAAGGTCCTGCCGGGTGGGCATTTCTTCCCGCTCGATACTGGAACCGAGTTCCTCGACCTGCTTGCCGGTTTTCTAGCGGGAATTACTGGGAACACTGCCTGGTTAGCGCGGAACAATGCGTGATTGTGACTGTTAAGTAAAGAGGCCCCGATGACCGAACAAAAACCACCCATTACCTTTAGGCAAATATCTCAACCTGCCCACCGGCAGATCACGGTGTCGCTGCTATTGGCGGTGCTGGCGGCGGTTTTGTCGCTGGTGCCGGTAATCGTGCTGGTTGAGCTGGTGCGCACCGTAATGCTGTCCTTCCAGGGAGAGCCGATAGATGCGTCAAAGCTGTGGCTGCTAGTCGCGGCGCTCATGGTGGCCACCGTCCTACATGGACAGGCAACCGTGAAGAGCCTCCAGGTAAGCCACCAGGCCGACGGCCTTTTGGGCGAGCACTTACGCCAGCAGCAGATTACCAAGCTGGGTAGGCTCCCGCTGTCTTGGTTTACGCGGACACCTTCGGGGACTGTGAAAACCTACATCGAAGACGACGTCACCAAGATCCACCAGCTCATCGCCCACGCGCCGCACGATTATTCGGCCGGTGTACTCGTACCGCTATTGAGCCTGGGATACATGTTCGTGGTGGACTGGCGGATAGGCCTGCTGGGCCTGGTACCACTGCTGTTGGCAGTGGCCACCATGCCGTTTATGATGCGCGAGTTTCAAGAAAAGGCGGAGAAATTTAAGTCCAGCCAGAAGCAGCTAGACGCCGCCGTCGTAGAGTTGGTGCGCGGCATCCCGGTTATCAAGGTGTTTGTTCCGGAAGGCTACGACGAGAGCATTTTCCTTAGTCGTTCCCGGAGTTTTGGTGGGTTCTATCGCGAGTGGTTGCACGCCACCGTACACCCCACCGCTTTGATGAAGATCTTCACCTCCACCGGGTTTGGCCTGCTGGTGGTAGCCGCGGCCAGCCCGTGGCTCATCACGTCTGCGGGCGTACCAGTGGCCGATGTGCTGGCAGCGTTTTTGTTCATCAACAACATCGCCGCGCCTCTGCTTATGCTTTCGCGCACTAACATCATGTTTTCGGAGGCGAAGGCTGCCGCGGCGGATCTCACCGAGTTCTTCAACATCCCGGTATTGCCGCCCGCTGCTGGCGGCAGGGAGCCTGCAAACGCCGGAATTGAGTTGAAAGATTTAAGCTTCTCCTACGTGCCGGACACCCCGGTGCTTTCCGGCATTAACCAAAAACTTACCGCCGGCAGCATCACTGCGGTGGTGGGACCTTCCGGCTCGGGGAAGTCCACGTTAGCCGCGCTCATCCCCCGGCTATTAGACCCCACGGAGGGGTCGGTGCGCATTGGTGGCGTCCCTAGTACTGATCTCCGATCTGACCAGCTCTACCGTAGGGTAGGGTTCGTCTTCCAGGACCCTTACCTTATGCGGATGAGCGTGCGGGATAACATTCGCCTCGCTCACCCGGAGGCCACCGACGCAGACGTGGTTCGCGCCGCCCGCGCCGCCCAGATTCATGAGCGCATTACCCATCTGCCGCGCGGCTACGACTCGGTGGTGGGAGAGGACGCGCAGCTTTCCGGTGGCGAGCAGCAGCGGCTGGCTATTGCCCGGTCCATCTTGCTCGACGCGCCGATCCTCGTGTTGGATGAGGCCACCGCTTTTGCGGATCCGGACTCCGAGGCCGCGATCCAGCGGGCCATTACCGAGCTGGTGGCCGGGCGCACGCTAGTAGTTATCGCACACCGGCTCCACACGATCACCGGCGCTGACCGGATCCTCATGCTGGAAAACGGTGAGGTCACCGAAGCAGGCACTCACGAAGAGTTAGTGGCGGCAGGCAAGGGCTACGCCACGATGTGGGCACGCTACCAAACCGCGCAGGCGGGCATCCAAGGGGAGGAAAAATAATGATCCGCACGCTCTATTCACTGGGCAGTCCGGCTGATCGTCGCCGTCTGGTGCTGGTCCTTACGCTAATTGGGATTTCCGCGGTGGCGTTGGCCATTGGCCTTATCCTCATTGCACTGTTTTTGGACACGCTGTTTAGCGAAGATCCCGCGCAGGCCGCAGCATGGTTGCCCTGGATCATTATCTCCGTCCTCGTCTACGCCGCCGCAGACTGGCCCACTGAGGTTATTGCCCAGGACCTGGGGCATGATTACGTGCTGCGCATCCACCGGCTTATCGCCGATCGCACGGCACAGCTACCCCTGGGCTATTTTGAAGAAGATCGCGCCGGCCAGATCGGTGTTGTAGCCACCAGCGGTGCGCTGTTTGCCGCTAACGCGCCGGCAATGATGCTGCGGCCCATGCTGCACGGTGCTGCCTCGGCCGGTTTGGCTTGCGTGTTTCTCATCGCCGTGGACTGGCGGCTGGGGCTGGTTACCGTTGCAGTGGCTGCCGTGGTGTGGTTCGCCTATAACCGCCTAATGCGGCAGTACCGCGTGGCAGAGCGCCAGAAGGGCGAGCGCAACGAGCACGGCGCCGCGGAGGTGCTGGAGTTCGCCCAGGTGCAGCCGGTGCTGCGCACGGCTGGGCCGGATTCGCTGGGGGAGCGCGCCGTGCGCGCCTCGATTCGAGAGCAGCTTAGCGCCCAGCAGCACACCCAGAAGACAGGTGAGATGATCATGGGTCGTCTGGCTTTAATCATCATGGTCGGTACCGTGGTCATTGATGCCCTGGCCACCGTGCTACTTCTCAACCACTGGCTAGAAGCAGGCACCTACATTGGCGTCATTGTGTTGGTGTTCATCCTGGCTCGCGTTGCTATGTCGGGCATACCCTACGGCGAGGGCTTGGAATCCGCGCGCAATACCTTAGATGAGATCCAAAAGATCCTCGATGCGCGGGTGTTGCCGGAGCCTGCGGTTCCGGCGGCGCCACGCGACTATGGCATCGAGTTCGATGGGGTGGGCTTTGGCTACGAACCCAACACCCCAGTGGTCCGCGACGTGAGTTTCCGCGTGGCGCCCGGAACTACTACTGCGTTGGTGGGTCCCAGCGGCTGTGGCAAGAGCACCTTGCTAAAACTTGCGGCACGCTTCTATGACGTTGACCAGGGGACCATCCGTATCGGTGGTGTGGATATTCGCGATCTTGGCTCCCGGGCGGTGTTGGATTCGCTGGCTATGGTGTTCCAATACGTGTACCTCTTCGAGGACACACTGTATGAAAACATCCGCCTGGGCTGCCACAATGCAACGCGGGAGGAGGTGCTCCGCGCAGCGGAGTTGGCCGGTGTCACCGAGATTGCCCGGCAGCTGCCGCAGGGGTTTGACACCCTGATTAGCGAGGGCGGGCAGAATCTCTCCGGTGGTGAGCGTCAGCGTGTCTCCATCGCTCGTGCGCTACTGAAGGACGCGCGGATCGTGCTGCTTGATGAGGCGACTAGCTCTCTAGACGTGCAGAATGAGCACCTTGTGATGCGCGGTATGAAAACGCTTTCTGCCGAGCGCACCATCGTCGTCATTGCGCACCGGCTGCACACCATCCGCGACGCGGACCAGATTGTGATGATGAGTCCCTCCGGCACCGTGGAGTCTATCGGCAACCACGAGGAACTCATGGAGAGTTCCCCACGCTACCGCAGCTTCTGGGGTGAAAAGAGCGACGCCACCAGCTGGAAGCTGTAGGGACTAGCTGTCGCGGCCGCGTAGATACCGCACCGTGCGCGCCAGTGCGAGATCATCGCACGGTTCGCAGGCGGTAAGGCGGCCTTTTTCCACGCGCAGGAGAAGATCGCAGCACCGCGCCACCAGCTCCATGTCATGGGTTACTACCAAAACGGTCTTGCCCTGCCGGGCTAGGGCGTCTAGCAGGTGGGCCACCCGGTGCATGCGGCACAGGTCCAGCCCGCTGGTGGGTTCATCGAAGACGATTACCTCGCGCTCACTTAGGACTGCTGAGGCGATGGCCACGCGCTGGCGTTCGCCGCCCGAAAGCGACATCGGGTGCCGGGCCCGCTTGTCCGCGAGATCAAGTGCACCAAGCACCTCGGTAAGGCGCGCTTCGTTTTTCCCATCCGGTCCACTGGTGCCGATGATTACGTCGGACTCCACGCTCTCCCCGAAAAGCTGGTGGTTTACGTCCTGCATTACTAAATAGGACTGGCGCAGGCGCTGCCGGGGACCCGAGAGCGAGCGGTTATTGATGTCCACCACGCCGGTGGCCTTAGATTCCAGGCCAGTCAGAACGCGCACAAAGGTAGATTTTCCGGCCCCGTTGCGTCCTACCACGCCGATGACTTGCCCTTGCGGCAACTCCGTGTGGCTGATGCTCAGGGATGGCTCTGTAGCCTTGGGGTAGGTGAACTGTAGCTTTTTGAGCACCATCGTGCCACTTGAAGGGCGTGGCTCGCGGGTCACCTCGGGGACCTGCTGCGCTGAGCGCAAGCCCATGCGGTACAGTTCGGCCTTGTCTAGGGTGCGAAACTCCGAGCCGCTGAGATCATGAGCGATCTGCCCGTCCTGCATAACCAGCACTCGGTCCACGATGTCAACTAGGTAGGAAAGCCGATGCTCAGCGATCAGGACGGTGCGGCCCTGTGTCTTCCACTGCGCGACGATGCGGCGCAGCTCATCGACGGCGGCGAGGTCGAGATTTGATGATGGTTCGTCTAGTAGTAGTACCTGTGGGTGCATCGCGGCCACTGAAGCGCATGCTATTTTTTGTTTCTGGCCGCCGGAAAGTGTGAACAGGTGCCGGTCGAGGAGATGAACCATGCCGAAATCTGCGGAAAGTTCCCCAATACGCTGTCGAATCTCGTTGGGCGCCACGCCGAGGTTTTCGCAGCCAAAGGCGAGTTCGCTGGCTACTTCCAGCGTGAAAAATTGCGACTTGGGGTTTTGGAACACTGAGCCTACGCGTTCGGCGATGTCGTGTGGGTGGGCATGAGTGATGTCTTCGTCGTCCAGCAGCACCTCCCCCGAAATCTGGGCGTCGCAGAACGTGTGCGCCACGCCGTTTATCAGGCGTAGCAGGCTGGACTTACCGCAGCCTGATTCGCCACACACTAGAACTAGTTCGCCCTTCGCCACGGTGAGATTTACGTGGTGCAGCACCGGCTCCGCTGTGTTTTGACCATAGGATAGTGACACATCGTGCAGCTTTATCACGGCAGCATCACTATATTTACCAGTAGTAGGATCAGGGACACGACGAGCACGCTTATGACTATTGCGTCGCCTACGCGGAAGCCTATCTCGCACAGCGTGGTTCGTCGGCGAGGCGAGCCCAATCCGCGGGTCACTGCAGACATAGCCAGCTCGTTGCCGATGCTCACAACGGACGCCAACAGTGGCACAAAGCGGTATTCGAGCATAGCGATCGGGTTGCGCAGGCCCGAGATGCCACGCATCTGCATGGCGGTGCGGATATCGCGGTATTCCTCGAGAATCGTCGGGAAGAACCGGAACATGATGGACGTGGGGATGGTCAGGGCGTCGGGGCTCCGCATGCGCTGCATCGCGGCCATGAATTCGCTGGCCGAGACGGTGCGTAGTAGGTACCAGCAGCACGTGATGCCAGGGAGGATGAGCGAAAGCCCTGCGAACCACGTAGCGCACACGTCCACGATGATGTGGCGCTCGGGCAGGGCCTGTACCACCACCGCAGGAAAGCCAGCGAGCACCGCGAAGGTGAGTGCGTATCGCAGTGCAGCGGCCACCATGCCGGAGGCGAGGAAAAGTGCCCCGGGAACGGCAATGAGCATCCACCGGGCGGTGCTGCCCAGCGCCCCACTGGACCCGGCCGGTGAGATGAGCACCGAGGACACCACGAGGATGACCAGCACCGTGGTGCGTGGGTCCAGATGGAGTCCCGCTGTGTGCGTGCCTGATCCGGGCAAAGTGGGCGACATCAGGCGATTCCTGCTCGCTGGAAGTGCTTGGTGAAGATGCGCCGGCCGAGGATCCCGCCGAGGATCCCGCAGACGAAGGTTACTATCACAATGATGAGGAATAGCCAAGTCATCTGGCCAATAGAGGTGAGGCCATCCGCGAAACTAGCACCATATTTGGTCTGCATGCCGCTGCTCTCTATGTAGCGCCGAGTGGTGAAGAAAAGCGGAATATATGATGCGGTGGGTGACACTGCTATAAAGGCATAGGCGATCACACTGTGTATTGCGCTCGTATACTTGCCGGCGCGCAAAATTAACTCGGCAAACACGGCCATGACCAAGCTGAGCAGCAGTGGCCATATGCCTAAACCAAGCAGCAGGCTGGCGAGGCCGCTGAGAAGAAGGAATATGAAGACCATGCCGGGCTTGTGCACCTTGGCCAAGAACAGCATCATCGGGATGCCCAGGATGAGGGCCTGAACGCTGGTGATCATCACGTAGGTGATGGGGGTGATGCCGATGAAGGCGATGACCACGCCGGCTACCAAGTTGATGACGAAGAAGATGCCGATGTTCATCAGGTCGGTGATGTTCAGCCGTCCTGCTTTTGCATCTTTCGGGGTGGTGTGGGGAGTACTGGGCATGATGTTTCCTTTCAGATTAGGCTGCTTGTGCGTAGCACTGGGTTGGGGGCAAGTGGCTTGTCAGGTGAGTGAAACAGGTGTGGCATGAACTCTAAATTTCGCCTTCTTCTACGTCGCTGCCGACGATGTTGGCGATCAGGTCGGACAATTCTCGGACCGTTGGATGGTTGAATACGTCACGTATGGAGATCTCTACTGACATTTCTCGACGAATCGAGTTAGTAAGCCGCACGGCCGTGAGCGAGTCGGCACCGATGGTGAAGAAGTCATCGTCGATGCTGATCTCCTTGGGCCCGAGGAGTTCTTGCAAGATGGTAACGATACCCGAATCTCGGTGATTACGAGAGCGTTCCCTTGTTTGTGGTTGTTCAAAGGTTTTTCCTTCTAAACTCTTGCGATCAATCTTGCCGTTCCAAGACCGTGGTAGCCCATCAATGCGTGATATCACGCGTGGACGCATATAGGCAGGGAGAGACTCGGCGAGGTGGTTATTGAGTGCTGCCATGTTAAAGCCCTCATGCGTAACAACGTAGAGAACAATGCCATGGTCGTTGACAGCGACGCAATCGCGGAGTTCGTTGAATTTTCGTGCTGTTGACTCGATCTCACCGAGTTCGATGCGGTAGCCGTTGACCTTAACCTGACCGTCCTCGCGCCCCAGGAAGATGATGTGACCAAGGTGATTGTAGAGGGCCTTGTCGCCCGTGCGGTACATTCGTTCGCCGGTGCGGGGGTGGGTGATGAATGATGCTGCGGTCTTCTCTGGGTCCTTCCAGTACCCCATGGCCAGGCCACGTCCGGCAATGTAAAGGTCTCCCGGCACATGCGTGGGTCGGGGGTTCAGGGCCTCATCGAGGATGTACATTCGCTGATTTGCCAGCGGCGTTCCATAGGGAATGCTGGTACGCGAGGCATCATCGACGCCTACCTCGTACCAGTTTGACCATATCGATGCCTCGGTAGCACCCCCAGCAGCGAAAACTGTGCAGTCCCGGAAGAGGGTGCTGACCTGGTAAGCGATATTTACAGGTATCCAATCTCCGCTGAGTAGTGCCGACCGTACGGAGGAACCAATGAGGCTCCGTTCGCGGAGGTGTTCCACGTACATCGAAAAAAGTGCTGGCACAGAGTTCCACAGCGTCACCGAGTGCGTAGTTACGGCATCTGCCCAGCACTGCGGATCACGTTTGTCTGCTGGAGATGGCAACACCAAGGTAGCACCCCGCGCGAACATCCCGAAGATGTCGTATACCGATAGATCGAAGTTTAGCTCTGAAATCCCCAATATCCGGTCGGTCGGAGTCACCCCGAGGCGTTCGTTGACATCGACAATCGTATTGACCGCCGACTCGTGGGTGATGGCTACTCCTTTGGGAGTGCCCGTCGTACCAGACGTGTAGATGACGTACGCAAGCGAGCTGGGTGTCGGACTCGATTCGCTTAAGGCCTGGTCACCTGGCCGATGCCGGGCGACATCGGCCAGAGTGATGACTGTGCAGTGCTCGGCTAACGCAGCGAAATCATCGTCCGGATGGTCCATCGCAACAATGGATGCACCCGCATCGTTGATGATGGAAGTGTTACGCCCCACCGGTTGGTCCACGCTCAGCGGCAAGTAGGCGCATCCGGCCTTCATTGCGCCTAGTACCGCTGCGATCTGTTGTGCGGACTTTTCCATCATGATGCCAACGAGATCACCAGGCGCCGGGTCAGTTGCAGCAATAAGCTGGGCCCACTTATCCGACTGCTCATTGAGTTGCTCGTATGTCCATTGCGTGGTGGCGTCTATCACCGCGAGGTTGTCACCATGCTCGGCAAGTCCCTTCTGATACAGCCCCAGTAGGCTCTTATCCGCTCCGGGGAGTTCCCGGTCTGTGTCGTTGATTCGATCTGCGGTGGGCGCGTTGGTCGTCGGAGCTATGGTACTGGTGGGCGCGTTCCAGAGTTCAGGGGACTCTGCGAGGTGCGAGAGAGTGGCTGTAAGGCTGGTGAAAAGCTCCGCCACCATGTCGTCGGGGAAGATCGCCTCGACCGCGTCCATATTCAGCATCAGGCCACCATCGTGTTCATAGACCTGGAGGTCCATCCATACCTGTGGCGTCTGCGATAGGCCATGATCGATTACGCCCAGGTAAGGACTCTGATCTGACTCGGGGTGCTCCACGACGCCCAGGCCACACGTGAAGACCACCGGCATGGTTACCCGAGCACCGCGTTGCTTAGTAAGCATTCGCTGCACCGACACGCCGGAGACACTGCCGTGATCGAGATTGCTGAACATGCGCCTGTGTAGCGCTGCAGCGCGGTCCCGGAACGATGGTGCACACTGGGTATCCACGCTGAGAATAGATAGGCTGGTGAAGTCGCCAACTATGTGGTCAACCTCGGGGGCGAACCGAGTGCGGTCGAACCGGGTCAGGTTGATGCTAAGTCGCGGCTCATCGCTGTACCTCGCTAGGACTTCGGCGTATACCTCGGCTAGGAATACGGCTTCGGTCATCCCCTCCTCACGTACCCGTTGCTTAATCCGGCGCCACTTCGCAGCGTCCACCAGGGCGTGGTGGCGGCAAAACTGCGAGGTATTAGCGCCGTTTGTGTCGGTCACCGGCAACTGCGGTGCAGGATAAATAGTATCCACTGCCGATTCCCAATAGGCTTGGTCACGCTTATGGATGTCGCTGTGTGACAGTTCAATCGTGGCTTCGACATAGTCTTTAAATGAATAGGGGATTGCCGGATCGAGACTGTCTACGCCGTGGTCGTAGGCCTGCTTCCACTCACGGAAAATGTGGAACATGCTCCAGCCGTCGATAAACAAGTTATCGAAACTTAAAAGCAGTCGACCCGCGTCGGGCTCGGCTACGTAGCGCACGTCAAAGCATGGCCACTGAGTGGGATCAAACTTCTGGCGGGACATTTCCTCTCGGATTTCATCGAGAGTATCCTCATTGTCGGCGTTGCCGGAGCGAATGAGGGCAATGCGGTAGCGTGGTACTTCGGGCAACACACGCTGACTCAATCCGTCCTCACACACGACGGTGCGCAGCATGGGATGGCGTTTAATCAGGGCATTGAACGCGTCTTCCACTCGCTCCGGGTCTAGGCAGGCAGTGGACATTTCAAAGTAACAGTGGCTGGAAACGTCGCCGAGTTCGATGGCTCCAGAGCTGCCGATGAGATAGGACTGCTGCACCTCAGTCAGCGGGAACGGAGCGTACTGTTCAGACCCGTGAACAATCTTGGGAAGATCCGATTGCTGGTGGGGGACTTCGGCTATCTGGTCAATTCGGGCGGCCATGTCGCGCAGCAACGGAACGTCAAAGATATTCTCTAACGGAAATTCCACGCCAAAACACTGTTCGATGGTACGGCGCAGGCGTGTTGCTGTGAGAGAGTCACCACCCAAGCGAAAGTAGTCTGAGTTCACGTTGGAGCTGGTGTGCAGCAGCTCATCCCAGATATCGATGAGCCGTTTCTCGGTGGCGGTGTGCGGAAGTTCGGTGACAGCGGGCTCGTTGTCGAAGTATTCCGGCACTAATGCTGTGAGCGCTTTGCGGTCAATCTTGCCGTTGCTGGTGAGTGGAAACTTCGCTAGCTCCAGGATGCGTTTCGGTAGCATGTACTCCGGAAGGCGGGTGGCCAGTAGGTTTGTAGCCTTGGCATAGTCAGAATCGCATAGTGTGACCGATTCGTTGGAACTAGCGCGTTCGGCGATGATAAGCGCCGTCGTTTTAGTGATCTCTACATGCTCTACAGGTTTCCACCCAGTGCGCTGCAGGATTTCTTTCCAGCTGCGGGCGCTGAGTAGTACTGTACCGGTTTCGGCCCGAGCGTCCGTGGTATTGTTGGCAATAAATGCGGCGGTGATATCGGACATCGGGGAGGGGGCAGTGGGCTCTACCACCACCATCGTTGCTCCAGGGGCGCTGAGGCCCCAGGCCTCACAGAGCGTTTTCTCGATGTCCTCGCTCTGGTGCAGCGTCTGGTTGCACAGCACCAAGTCCGCCTTCGTCACTGCCTCCCCAGGAATCGGTTGGGGCGTGCTAGTGACTCCGAGCTGGCGGTACGTGAAGGTGTTACCAACACGTTGTCCGGCATGTTCGAGGTGATGACGATAGGGATCAGCGAGCACGTATGCGCTCGTCCCCGCGATAGCCGCGTAGTCCGCAGAGGCCTCGGGCCGGCGTGACCCGATCTCAAGAATCTTGAGCTCGCTGGTTGAGTGGGTACTGCATTCACGCACAACCGCGCCGAGGACCCGGTGAACCAACCGACCCAACGGACGGGTTGCGAGGAATTGCTCCACCGACATCGAATCTGGGCTTTGGATGAACTCAGCGATACTGCGCTGCTTCTCCGCCATTACGAAGGCTTGCTCGAAGGGGGTGACAAAACGCTCTAACGCGCCGAACGACTCGTCGTCTAGAAGCAAGTCTGCGGTAGCCGGGTGTTCATCTGCTTTGCCTAGCCATGTCTGCCAGCGATTACGGTGTTCGCGGAGGTGGTTTGGGGTCCCCACGCCGGTGAGTTGCTCCTCCCAGCGTCGCATCACTGAGAAGGCATATGCGGTCTGTAAATGCTCATCGTGCTCGACGGACGTGCGGATGTCGCCCTCGGTCAGCACGTCGTTGACTTTGGCGCGCAATGACGTCGCAAACTGCTCCGGAGTAGTTCGGGCAACATGTGACGGTGTGAACTGAGCAAACGTAACCAAAGATGGTGACGATGATGCACCTTGGTGCGTGATACACACGGCACGCTCTATTGGCAGCAACGCTTCACACGCGGACTCGATCTCGCCGAGTTCGATGCGGTGGCCACGAACTTTGACTTGGTTATCCGAGCGGCCTAAAAACTCGATCGTCCCATCGGCCCAGAACCGGCCCATATCGCCTGTGCGGTACCAACGTGAGTCCTCCGAGATTACGAACTTAGTTTCGGTGAGTCCGGGGTCGCCGACATATTGTGTAGCTACGCCCAGGCCGCCAATCCACAGCTCCCCCACAGAATAATCGGGACAGTCCTGGCCATTGCTGGACACCACCCGGTACATCTGTTTGGCAAGCGGCCGACCATAGGGAATTGAGGTCCACTCGGGTGACACTACATCGAGGTCGAGACCATTGGACCAGATAGATGCCTCCGTCGCACCGCCCATAGCTAATAGGTGTGCCTGCGGGGTAACCGTGCGCATGCGCTCAGGCAGGCTGGTATCAATCCAGTCGCCAGATAGCAGAACATGGCGTATGCTGCTGAGCTTGCCCGGTGTCCGATCAGCCGCAGATAAAAGCATCTCAAACAAAGTAGGCACCGAATTCCAGATAGTTATGCCTAAACTATCCACCAGCGATACCCACTTCTTGGCGTCGCGGCGCGCATCATCTGGGATGGTTACCAGTTCGCCGCCAGCAGAAAGGAGCCCGAAGGCGTCGTACACCGAGAGATCGAAATCAAAGGAAGATACGCTTAGTAGGCGGTCTGTCGGACCAACGCCCAGGCGACGGTTGATCTCGCTAATGGTGTTCCATGCAGCACCGTGGCAAATCTCGACTCCTTTTGGTGTTCCAGTGGTCCCAGAGGTGTAGATTACATAGGCTGGGTCTTGTGGATGCAGCTGCGGAAGATTGGCTGTGCCGGTAGCGCTCGTGAAATCTACTACCTGAACTGCAGTTTCGCTCAGAACCTTATCGGGTCGGTCAGTAATCAGATGCGTTACTTGGCTTGCCCCCAAGAGAGCGGCAATACGAGATTCCGGTTGCTGTAGACTCACCGGTACATATGCTCCGCCCGCCATCATCGCGGCTAGCGCACCAATAATCTGGCGAGGACCACGCTCCACCATCACTGCAATCAAAGCGCCTCGCCCAACCCCGGAATTCACCAAAGCAGAGGCGATGGTGGTGGCTTGCTCTTCCAAATCTTGGTAGGTAATAACGTCGCCGCTTGCACTGCGAATGGCCGTGGCCTGGGGGTGGCACCGTGCAGCGGCAATCACCTCATCGACAAGGGTGGTGTCAGGCAGCCGCCAAGAGGCAACTTCGGCACGTGACGCTCGACGGGCCTGCGCTCCTGGGCTCTCTACCGGGTCTGAATGCGAGAGATCGTCGGTGATTGCCTTGTCAATCTCCATCACTAGGGTGGCGAAGAGATCGTCCAGCATCTTCTCGGGGAACAACTGTTCAACTGCGTCGCAGACGATTAGGAAGCCGTTGACGGTGGTGAAGACTTGGAGGTCAATCCACACCTGGGGGGTCTGGGAGATCATGTAGCTAATCTCTCCGAAGGTATCTATAAACTCTTGGCCAACCAGTGGGTCTCCCAGGTTGCAGGAGAACACCACGGGAGCCAAAACTTGCTCACCTCTGGAAGCACGTAGGTCTCGCAGCACCCGCACCGCCGAATACTGTGAATGTGACGAATCCTCATAGAAAGAGGCCTGTATATCCTTGAGGTCCTCGCTGAAAGTGCGGCGTGTGGACTGATCGATACTGGTGAGTGTCAGGGCGGTAAAGTCTGCGACGACATTCTTTATCGCTGTGTCTGAACCGCGGTTGAACAGAGGTACGGCCATGAGGAATTTTTTATTCTCGCTCCATTGGCCGATGGTGCGGGCGTAGGCGGTCAGCAACACCATTGCTGGGGTAGTAGCGTGGTGTTCACACACCTCACGCAAGCGCGACCAAGTTGCCGAATCGAATGATCGACTGCGGCGTACAAACCGGTGTGCTTGTTCCTCGTTGGTGCCGTGGCTCATCGGCAAGGTTGGGGCACCCGGCAACTCGGAGAGGCGATTGCGCCAGTATGCCTGGTCACGGTCGATATCGGCGACGCCTTCGCGAGCGTGTCCAGCGAGGTAGCGAGCGAAACTCCACGACGGGTCGGCGTCGGGGGCTTCACCGGTGGCGTAATGGTGGGCGAGGTCGTGCAAGATAATTTGGAAACTCTGCACATCGCACACAAGCAGGTCGATATCGAAGTGAATAACTGCTACATCCTGAGGGAGGAGGCTGACTTCTAAAGATACCACATGGCCGGTAGCTATGTCCAACAGTCGGTGCGAAAGGCGTTCGCGCGTGGATAGCAGAGCTTCTTCGCGCGTGGACTCGTCCATCTTGGTGAGGTCATGAACGAGGATGGTGGGGTGGGGCGGCTCTGGCAGCACATATTGCTTGCCATCTTCGGTGTAGCAGGCGCGCAACATCGGGTGGGAACGTAGCAGCGTCAGCCAGCTTTGTTGCAATCGGTCGATATTGATACTGCGGGATTCGACCTCTACGTAGCCGTGGGTGCCCACCCCGCCCAGTTGCTGCGAGGAATTGCGGCCAATCCAATAGGCGTATTGGACATCTGTGAGGTCAAAGGGTACGGAATCGTCGATGGGAGCGGCAAACCCATCTTTGGGGGACTCAATGGCGTCAGTGCTGTGGTTTGGTGTGGATTCTACAAGCATCTTCGCCCACTGCCTTACCGTTGGGGCGCGCATGAAATCTCCAAAGGAGACGCGGTGTCCCTGTTTCATCCAATCAGCGAGCAGACGGACTGTTGGAAGTGACTCCAGGCCGTGGGAGAGCAGGTTGTCGTCGATGCCGATTTCGGCATCTTCGCCGAGGATCTGGTGGAGCGAGGCGAGGAGTTCTTCGCGAATTTGTTCCTCTTTGATCATGGTCTTGTCCTCTCAGCTTTGTTCGGATTCACGGTCAGTAAATTGCGCTGCCGCGAGAGCACGCAGCTTTTTCTTGTCGACCTTGCCGATGTTGATCAGTGGAATTTCGTCGACAGTGATCACCTGGTCCGGCACCTTGTATCGGGCTACGCCTCGGGTGAGGAAATCATCCAGAATGGCGGAGCGGTTAACGCCTGGTTGGGCGACGATGGCTGCAACGGTGCGCTCTCCCAGTGCTCTATCTGGCATTGGGAAGACGGCTGCAGCACTAATGCCTGGAGTTCCAGACAAGAGTGTCTCGACCTCAGAAGGGGAGACGTTTTCGCCCAGGCGATTGATCTGTTCAACCACGCGCCCGCACAGCACCAGGTTGCCGTCCTCGGTAAGGTAGCCACGGTCACCGGTGCGGAAGAAACCATCCTCGGTGAAACAGTCCGGGGTATCGCGGTTTCCTTCGTAGCCGAAGAAAGTATAAGGGCCCTTTTCTAGTATCTCTCCCGGCTCGCCTCCCGGGCCATCGATTACCAACTCGTCAGCATCAGAGATGGGACGACCTTGCGTGCCAAGAATCACCGCTGGAGGGTCATCAATACGCGTGAACGTAGTGATGCCTTCACCCATGCCATAACCCTGGTGGATACGCACACCGAAACGATCCTGTATTGCCTCACCTAAGCCGTCGTTAAGCGCCGCTGCGCCAATGATAATTCGCTCCAAGGAAGAGAAATCTGCGGGAAACCACTCTGCGGCCTCCACCCACACCTGGGCTACCGCAGGAACTAGTGCAGTCAGCGTGACCCCGTGGGTCGCAATGGCCGGAAACGCCTCATCGAAGGCTGCGCTGGTGCACAGAACCACAGTGCCGCCCGAAAGCAAGGTGCCCAGAATCCCGGGCTGAGCTAAGGCGAAATCATGAGAGGTAGATAGAACCGCCAAGTATACCGTATCTGGCCCGACGCCGCAGCACTGTGCCGCCGCACGGGTGTTATATGCATACGCCTCATGTACCCGGGGAATTATTTTTGGCATGTTCGTGGTTCCGCCAGACAAAAGATTCAGCGCAACGCTGCGTGGATCCGGCCACTTAGTAGGCGGAGAACATTTGGTAGAAATCGGGGCAGTGAAGAGACCTGGCAGAACTCGGTACGAGGACTCCTTGTCGTGCGTGGGTCCGTTATCGGCCCACAGTTCTTTGAGTCCGAGCTCGCCGGGTCCCATAGCCTCTACCATGGCTACGGTGTCAAAACCGAGATGGTCGCGGCCACCGATATAAGCAACTGGGTGTAAAGACTCACACAACGCTGCAACTTCGGCCTCTCTATGCGCGGGAAGCAGCAGGGTTGGGATAGCACCCACGCGCATCAGCGCAAGCAGAGTCACCACATACGCTGCGGTGTTTGGCAGTTGCAGTAGCACGTGGTCTCCTGGCGAGAGGCCGCTTTCTCGTAGCTCCTCGGTGAACACACAAAGTGATTGCTCGAGTTGTGCGTAGGTCAGGTGTGCGTCGTCAGCGATGACAGCTACATGGTCCGAATAAATCTCGGATGATTCGAACAGTTCCTGGCACAGGCTTTTTCGGGCCAGGTGGCCGGTGCCTTCGTAATGCTTCAACACACTGTTGCGGTCGATATCGCGCCCTCTCATGCAAACTCCAAATCAATCGTGCCTGTGCCGGAACGGCAGGTGAGGCCGCCGTCGACACCAACGTGCTTACAAATGCTTAATGTCTTCTCACTGGCCGCAAAATCGATGTCGGTTATGTGGGTAATCCCGTTAGGATGCGGGGTGCTGCGATGGGTATCAATGGCAAAGGGGGTCACGAAAAGCGGGATCGCCCAGTCGTCGGGTGACAGACACCAGCAGGCGAGCCGTCTGCCAGCGGGATCCTTGCGGGAGAACGGGATTGTCAGGCTCTTGGTTTGATGAGAATCAAAAATCTCCTTTATGTGGTCAAATTCCTTGCGCTGCGCCTCCAGTACCACCCGTGAGTACCCCTGTGACATGGTGGAGAATCTGTCATAGGAGTCGACGAATTTTCCATTGCCAGTAAGGTGTAAAAGTTGGCGGAAAAACGGTGGTACGTCGGCTCGCTCTCGTATCTCCAGGTAGGGACCCTCGCAGAAATAAATAAGCGCGCTTGCAGCGTTTTTCTGTTGTCCTGGTTCAACGTCAAAGCCGCGCGAACGGAAGTAATTAATTGAGTTCTCTAGGTCGTCTGCTTTATAGATAATGTGTCCCACATTAGCCATTTCGTTGTTCCCTCTCCGTGAAGAACGGAAGTAGTGAGGGTACGTTCTCCTGTAGCAGGCAGGTGGCATGAGAACCGGCCACGGCATGTATCTGCAGGTTGCCGAGCACGGTCGCTGGCCAATCGATGTCTCCGCCTAGGCTCGGGTAAAAACCAGTTACACCTTCGGTAGGCTGCAGTACGACTACATCACCGAAATAGACATCGGGGACGTAGTCGATGGTTCCGAGTAACGAATGCCGGAAGACATCGTATAGGATGTCCAGCATCCCGCGAGTGGACTCGGAGTCTGTGTCGAATTCACGGATGCTTCGGTAGATGAGTTTGCGGCGCGCCCTGGGACTCAACACCGCCATCTTTTGGAAGAATTCCCCGATATCTGCGTATGGGCCTTCAAGGGTACACAGTTCTTCGTCACTGATATTGCGGTTGATGCCATCAAGGGTGTGCTCCAGGGCTGCTGCGAGGGTTTTGAGGTCGAAGTTCGCCCCCATTGCACTTAGGTCAGCGTTGAAAATGCACCCATAGGCGAGCTCACACAGCAGTTCATTAGTGACCCGGTGCGGGCACTGGTGGGTGCTGATGCAAGTTACCTGGCGCACGTCGCGGCCGAGTTCGGTGAGCGCCTTCGCGGTCTCCAGCGCTAACATACCGCCAATGCAGTAGCCGACCAACTGATAAGATTCCATATCCAACTCATCAAGTTCCTGGGCGTAGCTCTGGGCCAGATCCCTGATCAGCGTACGGGTTGTGTAGTCCAGGAATCGATCTGCGTCACCAGCGGTAAAACCAACGTGGGCAATCTCTGGCTGGCGTTGAAGCAGTTCGGGCATCAAGAACTCGTAGTCCTTCAGGCGGCCAGTGCCAGCGTGGATCATCACGCGGCAGAACATTGCGTCCTTCGGCAATCGGTATACATGCAGATTTGAAGACCCAGTTGGAGAGCCACTGGCTACAGTAGACAGAGCAGTCAGTTCAGGGGAGGTATGATTAGCAGAATTAACGGCTTTTAATGCTTCGGGTTGACAGCTACTTCCTGCAGCCTGTGCTAGCGCGGAAATGCCTGCGATGGTTGGCACCTTGAGTACGCCACGCATAAGGGCGTCCCACGTGTGCTGCTGTAGGCCAGGTATTTCTTGGCGGAGCCGGGTTACCGTTTCGGCCATGAGCAGTGAGTCACCCCCAAGCGCATAGAAGTCATCATTGCGCCCAACCTCCGTGGTGTCGAGGACATCGCGCCAGATAGTCGCTATCTGCTCTTCCGTTTCGTTGCGTGGAGGATCGATCCGGTTGTTGGGGCTTCCCACCGGTTCTAAGCAGAGTTGCGCTAGGGCCTTGCGGTCTACCTTGCCATTTGAGGTTAACGGCAATTCCGGTAGTACATTGACGGAAGCCGGAACCATGTAACCCGGTAGGTGAGCACGCAGGTAGCCCAGAATGTCTTCACTGTTGAGCGTGGGGACATCGTCGTCATCGGCACCAACGATGATGAGTCGTTGCCCGCATTCGCGCAACGGGTCACTAGTGTTTGGGTACTCCGCGATGCGGTGCATCTGGGTATCCCTGAAGACCTGATCCCACTGCGCGTCCTCGATGAACACCTTGTGTGATTCCGCACGGTGGTCCGTGAAATCAACCAGATTCATCTTGATGGACACCGAGATAAGGGCTGCGTAAAGTTCAGTGATCGGCTCTACTATGACGATCACGCCCCCGGGGCGGCGCAGCTGCTTTAAGCGGGTGAATGACTCCTCGATATTTACTGAATTATGCAGTACGTTGGCGCACAAAATGATGTCGTAACCGCCGAACTCTACATCTTGCGATGTGCAGTCTGAGTTCATATCAAACAGGCCATAGGTCATGGCATCACAATGCGCGAACATTTTTTGGGCTTTATGTAGGAAGAATGTCGAAATATCGGTGAAGCGGTATTCGATTACGTTCTCGGGGAGTCGGCTAACAATTTTTTCCGTCGTAGCACCTATGCCAGCGCCGACCTCGAGGATCCTTACCGGATGATCAGCGTGGTGCTCGGCAATGCCGATCACTGCCTCTGCGGCCGCAGCATTCATCGCCTTGCTAATGCGGTTTTCGCCGTAAATGGTGCGGGCGTTATGGGTATCTCCCTCCGGGAAGAACACCTCGGTGGGACTGATCTCTCCGCGCAACTGGGAAAGAAGCGCCTCAGCTGCGTGCCGTTGGTAATTGAATAATTCCTTACTGTTATTGATTTCCGCTTCCATGTTGCCGAACTGATCCCAGGCCTCTCCGAACACGAAGAAGTCCAGGGTCTGTTGGCTGACAGTCCAACCCTCATCATCCTTAGTGGCTAAGCCTTCTCCAGTCAGAATATTGAGCCAACGGGTTATGAGTTCGCGATACTCTTCGGAGGGATGGATCGCCGCGGTGATTTCCGTAAGAGTGTGGTATTTTCCTGCAACGAGGAAAACACCGGCTTGTTGGAAAGCCGCGAGCAAAGCAGCCATCGCGGCTTCGTTTCCCAGCCGCATCCATGTGGCAAATATTCCCGTGTCAAGGCTCGTATCTGCAGGTGTCCAGCGCTGCTCAAGCATTGTACGGAGCTCCGAGTTTCTGATTTGCCCAGCATCCTTGAGCTCATCTTTGTCGCTCTGTGCATCAGTGACGAAAGCATGTAGTTTAATTGGGTCACTGGTTTCCTGGGTGAGTACTATAGCGCGTTCGACGAAGTCGTTGGATTCGAGGACTCCTTCTATCTCGCCGGTTTCCACTCGATAGCCGTTGATTTTTAGTTGATTGTCCCGACGGCCGTGAAACTCGATTACGCCGTCTGGGCGGTAGCTTCCTATATCCCCGGTAGCGTACATACGTGTGCCATGCTTTTCGGAAAAGAAAAATTTCTCTGCTGTGGAGGTTGGATCGTTGAGGTAACCGGTGGCTAGGCTTTCCCCGGAAATATGGATTTGCCCTCGCACCCAGTCCGGACACTCATTGCAGGCCTCGTCGAGCACCCACATTCCTTGGTTGGGTAACGCGGTACCATATGGTATGCTAGTTTCATTTGTGTGACAGGTCATCGGGTGGAAAATCGACCATATTCCGCCCTCCGTGGCGCCGCCGAGGCTGATGAGTTCAGCATTAGGGAAGTGGGGTGCAGCATGCGCTGGGAGAGTGCCCGGGATCCTGTCTCCGGACAGCATAACCAGGTCTAGGCTGAGGATGTTCGGGTGACGGGTCACCTCTACCTCTCGCACAAGCATTTGGAACAGTGCAGGAACAGAGTTCCAGGTATCGACGTTGTTATCAACAAGGAAATCGATCCATTTGCTGGGGTTTCGCGATTCCTCGTCTAACGGCAGGACCAAAGTGCCACCGCTTGCGAAGGTACCGAAGATGTCATACACGGATAAGTCAAAGGATAACTTCGATACCCCCAATACCGTGCGTCTTTTATTTCGGCCGAGGAGATTGTTCACGCTATCTATGGTGTTCATTGCAGCCGAGTGCGTAACGACAACACCTTTTGGAATTCCGGTGCTGCCTGAGGTGAAGATGATGTAGGCGGTTTCGGTGGGGGAAACCGGTGAGGCTATGGTGCCACTGTACTGTATCGGGCTGAGAGTATCGACGTTGATGTTGGAGATATCGGTATTTTCTTCGGAGAAATGAGAATTAGTGATGACGTTGGCAGGACGACACGCTTCTATCATTGAACGTTGGCGGATTGCGGGTTGCTCGTGATCGATCGGCACGTAGGCTGCACCAGTTGATACCACGGCAACAGCGGCAGCTATTTGCCATACTCCGTTACCTAGGACGATGGCAATGTAATCTCCGGGACCGACATCAGAGAGCTCATGCTGTAATGCCCCGACGTAGCCAGCCAGATGTTGGTAGCTGTAGGTTTTTCCGCCACACACCAGCGCTGGCTGGTGTGGGTGCTGCTGGACGTTATCCCAAAACCCGTCGTGGAGGCATCGGGTGGTCTGCTGTACGTGGGTTTTGTGAATGCGGTTACGGATGGCGATCGTCTTATCGGGCAAGTGGACTGAATCAGTTTCCTGCCACGCCGAACCGTCGTCGACCAGGCGATCGAGTAGGTCGGTAAATGACTCCCACATGTCGTCGATCAACGCCGGTTCAAAGACGTCCTCTCGCACGTCCCAGTTGACGTTGCAAGAGCCTCCGTCCTGGAATGCCTGACAGTCAATCCATACCTGCGGCGTTCGGCTTACGCCGGAGACAAGGTTGTAGGCCGGACCATTGTTGTGCGGTGTGTCTGCACCCAACGCGCTGGTGAATACTACCGGGATTACCGCGGGCTGCCCGGTAGTGCGGGCTATATCGCGCAACACGTCAACCCCGGAATACGCAGCGTGTGATAGCTCTTCGGATAGCTGCTCCTGGGTTGCGTGCACGCGCTCACTAAAGGTTCCAGTGTGCGGATGGCAAGCATGTAGGGTCATCTCGGTAAAGTCTCCGATAATACGGTTGATTCCGGCAATGGCAGAATCTCGGTTCATCGAAGTGACATTGACGCAAAAGTCACTTGTGGAGGACCAACGGCGCAGTACATCGGCGTAGGCGGTAAGTAGCGTCGCCGAAGGAGTGACGCCGTGAGTGCTTGCTGCGTCGGTGAGCTTTGACCATGCTGCTGGCGAGCATCGCCAGGTACGCCGGGTGAAACGCACCGGCATTTCGGATGTGCGATCGGCTGAGGTCAGCGTCGGCAGTAAGGGTTTGCCGGACAACGAGGGGATGATCTCGGACCAGTACTTTTTTGCATTGGTGCGTGCAGCGAAGCCAGCGGCACTCTGGCTGTGGTGGTTACGGGAGGTGATTATATCCCGAAACGTGGTGTCCTCTAGTTCCGGTAGAACGTTACCTGCGTAGAGAGTTAGAAGTTCCTCGACCATCACCCTCACGCTTACAAAGTCGGCGATGATCATGTCCACCGAAAACTGTAGGATGCTGCATTCGTCAAATTGCAAAAGCTGGAATTCGTGCAGTGGCCAGGTGCCCAACGGGTAGCTACGGTTTTCCAATTTTGCGCGGTGACGAAGATACTCGGCGTCCGGGACATCTGGGTTGTGGCCCGCGAGGTCTACAGCTTGTAGCACCGGCAAACTGCGAGATTTAACCACCTGCAGCGAATCCGGTGGAACGACCACTGCAGAGAGCATGTCATGGCGCTGGATGAGTTCGTGCCAGGCCTGTTCAAGGCGGCTGCGATCAAGGCGTTCCGTTCGTATTTCGGCGTAGCTGTGGCACCCGGTGCCACCCAGATCATAGCCTTCGTTCTGACCGGTTGCGTATGCGCGCTGAATATCGGTCATGGGGAAGGGGGCGAACCGTGCTTGCTCATCATGCGGAACGGCCTCCCGCTCACGCAACCATGCCAAAACCTTTTCCTTATTTGACCTTAAGGCCGCGAGGTCTTCCTCGCGCAAGGAACCCTTGGGTGAACGGTAGTTGAGTCGATCGCCGTTCACCCATAGCGCTATACCGCGGGATTCAAGGTCGTTAATCAGCGCTGTGACATCCATGTTATCTCTCCTGTGTTCCGGTGGTTGGGGTTGTTTCGCTCAATGGGGGAGGTATGAGACTCCCCCAGCGGCCACATCAGACTCTCGAGACTGAGTGGTTCGGCATGCATAGCTGCTTGGACGGTACATGTGGGACCCAGTAATTGTCCGGTGCGCGCCCAGACTGCGCACAATGCCAGGAGGTATTCGGCTTCTTGCGCTTCGTTCTTGGAGCACGCCAACTTGTCATATACTTCGTTCAGAAACTCCGCAATGCCTGCAGGCCAGGTATGGTCGTAGAGGGCGACACGGGTAACGCACGGCTCGATAAGGAGATTCTCATGCAACTGTAGAGTGCTCAAACGATCATCGGCAGCAGTGCTTAGCAAGCCAGCTTGATCTCGTGGGATTGGGGTGTTTGGGTGCCAGATGATGGTTCCGTCAGTCTCGGTGAGCACCAGATTTCCGGCGTGCGTGAAAACAGTTATTCGATGCCCCACGTGAGCGAAATCGTCTGGCTTTTCTGGGTCGTTGTGATTAACCACGCGCAAGCAGAGCGGGGTTTTGCGTATCGAACCGGTGAGCGTAGTGAATATTCCGGTAACTTGGGTGTCGTCATCAAAGCTCCATGGGGTAAAACCGCCGGTAATCCTTCCGATGATATCGAGCGTTGAGAATAGAAAGTGAATGCTACATTCGGCGTCTATGTGGATGATTTTGAACTGCCTGGTTAGTGTTGTTGCGATTTCCAAGTACCGGGATATGGTTGGATTCCAGCGGTAGAAGGTGTTGAGCTTGAACTGCACGTTATTTTTCGCTGCCATCCGGTAGCAATCTACAGAGTCTTTCTTGTGGATCGGGTGCTCCATCACTACATGCTTGCCACGGCTTAAAAACTCTAGGGCGAGCTGCGTGCCGGAACCGCCAACGACGCTAGATCTGACCACCACACAGGCAAGATCAAAAGCGGGGAGATCTTCGATCTTGGTACACAGAGGTACGCCTAGCTGCTCTGCCAGCCGGCGCGACTGTTCGCTGCCCTGAGATAGGATTGCTACCAGCGAAAATTTATCCGCAAGCTTTTTTATCCCGTTGATGTATATACGGCCAAATGTTGTGCCGCATACGACGACGCGTACAGTGTTCATGCGACGGGCCTTTCTAGGTTCTGAGCCGAAATACCGGGGTTTTTAAATGAAGCCTGCATCGTCGTCATCACTCCATTGAGGTGCGTCGGTAGTTGCTGTAGGGCCGACGATTTTAATGTCGACGTTGTAAGAGGCCAGTGACGAGAGGACAGTTTGAGGGGCCGGCAGCTCATAGCCCCATTTCGGCCCGGTTAGTAGTTCGTCGCGGATAACGCTTTTTGTCGCTTCCGCAACAAAAAGAGCGGTGATGAAGGTGGAGTCCGGTGCGTGGACACTGCCTGAGACGCGAACAGGGCGGCCCCGTAGGGTGCCGTGGACAGTGGCTTGGATGGCAAACCAGTGGTTCTTTCCGGCATCGAGTTTGGTCTTCGCTGCAGCTATGTCTGCGCACAAATTCATGAGCGTGGTTGGGTCTGATATGTCGGTTTGTGAGAGCGCACGTAAAAGTAACTGCTGGGTGTCCCGGTCCGGTATGGCCGTGACCCCTATGAGGCGCGGAATAGAGAAATCTTGGGCCATCTTGCGTAGCTCGTTGGTGACGAACGGGCTTGCTATGAGTCCGTCATCGCTTGGGAAAGGTTCCAGATCTTCAGCGTGGATGCTCCCAGGTTGGTAAGCCACGAGGTCGCCGTCGACAATCATCTTCCCAGGATGTCCGTAGGAGTTGTGGGTACTTAGCACCACATCGACCAGACCCGACAGCCCGCCCCGGTCGCGTCCACCAGTGCAGAGAGTTACCGATTGACAGTCGTCGATTAGGCCCGCCAGGTGGCGTAGTAATAGACCGCTGAGACCGGGGGTAGCGCCGGCGTTGACCACGCACGGACGGTTGGTGGGATAGTTGTCGAATGAGTTGGCTCCGAACGGGTCTATATAGCCCACTGAGTCTGGTAGTGCCGACGCTACTGAGGTCTTGAGAAGACATGACGGTCCGGCGCAGTTGACGACGACATCAAGGTCACGGGAAAATTTGTTGACAGATTCCTCGTCGTGAGCGTCAACGATAGCGGTGCGCTCATCTGATGTGTGGTGAGACCGATTCCCGCAGTTCACCATATGTCCGCTAGCGCGCAACAGTGCGGCTACTTGGCGGCCTACTTCGCCATGCGAACCGAGAACCCCCACTCTTGCCGTCTCTCCTGTGCGAACCACTCAATGTCCTTTTCTTAGCGAGCACATAACGCCAAATAGGGCCTGTTTAGGTTAGGCTACCCTGCGCGGCAATGAGTTGCAATAGATAGAGGGTAAAACGGCTCTTCCCAATCTAGAGTGCGTAGCAACATAGCTACCTGGCTGGGGGTAGGGGTCGTTGGGCCGGGTCAAAAGGATAGGCAGGGGGTGTTTTGGTGGTGTCGTGGCATAGCAAGAGGCCCTAGACGGTGCAAGATGGTCGTTATCACACAGTCCATCCAGCCACCTAGGGCCCTGACCATGAACTTGTGCAGGTATCAAGCTCCGGGTTTCGTAGAGGCTGTTTTTCTTGGTTTTCTACGCCACAGAGGATGCGACAGCGGTGGTGGTGGGGACCTGACCCCCATGTGGTGGACACCTGATATCCAGCCCAGTCGAGCTGGGAAGAAAGGTAATCTACCACCATGTCCAGGTACTCCGAACAGTTCAAACGCGATGCCGTAGCCCTCTATGAGAACAACTAGGATCTCTCGCTGAACTCAGCATCAGCTGAGCTCGGTATCAACCGTGCCTCGCTACATTCTTGGGTCAAAAAGTACGGCACTGGCAAACGTGCCCGCACGAAGGCCGTGCACGATCAAGCCCAAGCGGCGAATGATTCTGCGCGAATCCGTCAGCTGGAAAAAGAAGTCTCTAAGCTGCGCGAAGAACGCGACATCCTGCGTAAGGCCGCGAAATATTTTGCCGAAGAGACTCACTGGTGATCCGCTTCCAGTTTGTCGATGACCACCGAACCGAGTACTCGGTTAAGCGGATGTGCGATGTGTTAAAGCTGAATCGTTCCTCGTTTTACAAGTGGGTGAGCACCCGTAAAAAACGCAGGTTAAAGATGTATTCTGATGCCGTTATTGGTGCAAGAATCAAGACCATCTTCGATGATGAGCACGGGCTTTATGGTGCTAAACGCATCGCCGCAAGCCTCAAGGAGGACACGACGTATACCCCGATCAATCACAAGAAAGTTGCACGCATCATGAAATCCATGGGGTTAAAAGGCTTTAGCAAACGGCGTCGATGCATTACTACCAGGCGTAAGCCTTGAAGTGCCCCAGGTTTTGTTCCGTTTGAGTAGATGGGAAAATTTGGAACATGCCGAGAAAATTTGATCAGGATGCGAAGGACCGTGTGGTCCGTCTCGTGGAAGACCGCATCCTGGCGGAGAACATTTCCATGCAGGCAGCCTGCAAGATCGTGGCACCAAAGCTGGGCGTCTCGTGGCACACGGCGAGGCAATGGACGCAGGCCGCTCGTCGCGAAGGTCGTGTTGTGGAATCAATGCCCGAGGACCTTGCTGCAGAAAACGCACGGTTGCGTCGAGAAAATCAAGAGCTGCGGGACACCAACGAGTTGTTGAAAGCCGCTTCGGCTTTTTTCGCATCCGAACTCGACCCGAAACGTCGGAAATGATCCGGTTCATTGATGAGCATCGGAATCGTTTCTCAGTCGAGTTCATCTGCCAGACGTTAAACACCCATCGTGAAGGCGGCTTCCTTACTTCGCGCGGGTACCGCCAGTCTAAAGCCCGTGGATTAAGTGCTCGTCGCCTTCGCGATGCTGTGCTGATTGAACACATTAGTGCTGTTCATCGCGATAATTACGGTGTCTACGGTGTGCGGAAAATGTGGCATGCTCTCCGCCGTGACGGAATTGATATCGGTCGTGAACAAACTGCTCGGTTGATGCGCCTGGCCGGTGTTTCTGGCAAAGGCAAAGGCAGGTCACCTATCACAACCCGTAAGCCTAACGTGCCTGATCTGCGCCCAGACTTGGTAAATCGTGAATTTAGGGCTCCTGGCCCTCATCGGCTGTGGGTGGCGGACATTACCTACGTGCGCACCAGGAAAGGCTTTGTGTACACCGCGTTCGTGACCGATGTATTCTCCCGGAGGATCGTCGGATGGGCGCTGTCGGATTCGATGCGCACCGAAGCCTTGCCGCTGCAAGCGCTCAACCAGGCGATCGTGTGCGCCAAAGAAACAACGGGCTTGATTCACCATTCAGACCACGGCTCACAATATGTGAGCATCGTCTACAACGAGCGCCTGGCTGAGCACGGTATCGCAGCGTCGACTGGGACGGTGGGTGACTCCTATGACAAGGACCGCGCAGTTCCAGGGCATTGGGAAGGCGATCTCATCATCGGACAAGGAGGAACCACTGCACTTGTAACCTGTGTAGAACGCAGTACTCGCTACACCATGATCCGCAAACTAGATGTTCATGATTCCGCCACGACTGTCGATAAGTTGATCGAGATGTTTACCGGCAAAATACGCAACATCACTAAAACTCTGGCCTGGGACCAAGGCGTAGAACTAGCCCAAGTAGACAAGCTGAGCATCGCACGTGGACTAGCAGTCTACTTCTGTGATCCACACTCGCCGTGGCAACGTCCTACCAACGAAAACACCAACGGGCTAGTCAGAGACTTCCTGCCCGAAGGAAGCGACTTTAGTGCCCTGACCGACAAGGATGTCCAACACATTCAAGACCTTCTCAACGGGCGCCCCAGAAAAGTCCTCAACTGGTATAAACCAGAAGAGAAGATACAAGAACTATTCAAGTGATGCATCCACCACTTGAAACCGCCGAACTTTTTTGCTCACGATTTGGCATCTGGGGCGGTTTCGGCCGCATCTTCGGCGCCGTCTGCAGCGGGTTGTGCGCTCTCACCGTTTTGCGGTTGGGCCTCCCACTGCGTGGTAACCGGCCACATTTCGGTGATGGACTCCCATTCTTCCTTCCAGTCTTCGCCGATGGCTTGGTCTTGGAGCATGCGTACCTGCTTGGCAGGCATCGGCGGCTTGGGCCCCAGCTTCGGAGGCAGGACGGGGCGGTTGACTTTGGGCGCGAAGGGGGAAAGCGGCACGCGCGGAATGCGTGGTTTGTGGGCAGCCAGGCGGCTGGCCTGGCGGAAGGAGAAGTGGCCCACGCGCTTGATGGTGGCATAAGGGCGGAAGTACTGCGGGCGACGCAGGCGGCGGGCCACGCGTTCGCCCAGCACAACTCCGGCAGCCAGCGCACCAGCGATGGCTAGCGCTCGTGACAGGTTGGTAAAGCCGGAGATCATCTGCTCATTCAGCGAGGCGTACATGCCGCGGTAGAGGGTAAGGCCAGGCAGCATCGGCGTATAGCCCACGATCATTGTGATGAGCGGCGGCATCATGTAGCGGCGCGAGAGCAGGCCGCCGGCCAGGCCCACCGCCGTGGCGGAGATGCCGCAGGCTACGACGTCGCTCACACCGAAAGGAATGACTACGAAGTAGTAGAAGAGCATACCGGCGCCCGCGGTAAGGCCAGAGACGGTGACCTCAATCCAGGAAGCGCCGCAGGCCAGGGCGAAGGCGCCCGAACCGATGCTGCCGCAGAGGATGAGCAGCGGGACCTGGTGATAGACCGGCGGCGCGAGCGTGGCCAGAGGCGGCAGGGTAAAGCCCATCCAGTCAGAGAACTGAATGCCCACGCCGACGCCGGCGATGATCGCGCCGGTGGCCAGCATGGCTTCGAAGAAGCGAGCGGCCGATGTTACCGGTGCGCGGGTGATGCCGTCGACCAAACATTGCACCAGGGTAAGGCCGGCGACGAGCACAATAATGCCTGAACCAATGATCTGGGAAGGCGAGAAGGTAATGCCGATTCCGGCGGCCACGTTGTAGAGGATCGCCGCCGGTACGACGGCGAGGAATCCGCCCATGATGTTTTGGTAGAAGGGCGGCACGCGGAACCTTGCCGCCCAGGCGTTGACGCCCATAACCAGCAAAGAGACGAAAAACGCCATGACGCCCACCAAGGCGTCGCCGCCGAGCATCACGGAGAGAATGCCACCCATAACGCCCCAGCCCAAAAGGACAGTAGAAGTCCGATAAGGCGGCTTCATGTTGTTGATCTCGTCCAAGACGTGCTCGGCCATGGCCGGTGGTGTGGCGCCCGAGCGGATCGAGTAGATCAGGCGGTCTACCGCGGAAAGCTTGGAAAAGTCCACCGAAATTGAAGGGGCCACGCGGAATACGTGTAGGTTACGGCGGTTAGAACCCGTGCCCATCGCGGTGTGAATGGTGATGGTATTCATCATGATGTCCACATGGCAGTAGTGGAGACCATAGGAAGAAGCCACCAGATGAATCTGTGCCTTGGCATCAGAGTTGGCAGTGCCGGCGCTGATTAGGATTTCGCCCACGCGTGCAGCGATTTCCATGACACCAGTGACCTGCGCGGCGTCGGTTAGATCGACTGGCGCTAGCGGCGATGGTGGTGGTGCGGCCTTTGCCGCATCGATGGTGGCAACGTAGCCGGAAGAAGCGCTAAAACGCTCCCTCAGCGCGGAAATAAATGACACGCAACAAACCCTTAAAAACCGATTGAGACTCTTGCTTGCACTCTATCCGCTGGGGTTGCGCGACGCACGGGCCACCCCAGTGTTTTCGTCCGCTCGCCTGCTCGGGTACGATTCTTCGCAGCGGTTCAATCCGCGGTGCTGGAGTGGCGCAATTGGTAGCGCAACGCACTTGTAATGCGTAGGTTGCGAGTTCAAGTCTCGTCTCCAGCTCAATGGCCCTGGTGAAATTTATTTCTACCGGGGCTAATTTCATTGGAAAGCAACGCCGAGCTTCTGACTTGGCAGTCGCCGACTGAGATTAATACCCCGTGACAATTGTCATCGCCGACTAATGACAATTGCTATACGTACTCTTCGCGGTGTCGCATGAGACTTGAACCATGGCAAACACGGAGTCCACGTTAAGAGTTGAATCACTAACAAAGTCATTTGGTGAGGTTTGTGCAGTAAAGGACCTCAGTTTCTCGATTGAGCGCGGTGAGGTCGTAGCCCTTTTGGGACCTAATGGTGCGGGTAAGACTTCCACCATCGATCTCATCTTGGGCCTAAGCAAACCAGATTCAGGAAACATTGAAGTATGCGGGATGACGCCGCGCAACGCGGTGGTGCTCGGTCGAGTTTCTGCAATGATGCAGTCGGGAGGCCTGCTTCCTAACTTAAAGGTTCGCGAAACGGTTGAGCTTATGGCCAGTTTCCATCGTGATTCCTTAAGCGCAGAGGAAGCGTTAGAACGCGCTGGTGCTGGCGAGTTTGCAGAACGGTACGTGGGTAAATGCTCAGGAGGCCAGCAACAAAAGCTACGTTTTGCAATGGCTTTGGTCAGCAATCCTGAACTCATCGTCTTAGACGAACCTACAGCTGGCGTGGATGTAGAAGCTCGACGCGATTTTTGGGCGAATATACGTGAAGATGCTCGCGAGGGACGAACCGTTATCTTCGCTACCCATTATTTGGAAGAAGCCGACGATTTTGCAGATCGAATCGTGATGATGAATCACGGTGTCCTTGTAGCGGACGGCAGCCCACAGGAGCTACGAGCGCAAGTTTCAGGAAAAACAATTCATGCCAAACTTCAAGCTTCGCAGTCAGAAGTGGAACAAGCATTAAGAGATTTTCCTCAGATATCGCTCGATATGCGCAGGGAAGAATTCGTTTTGGTAGCCGAGGATACTGACAAAATCGCACGCTTGCTTTTAACTCGAGGTCTTGCGAGAGACATCAGCATTACTGCGCGCAGCCTTGATGACGCCTTTATCGACCTAGCTCATCAGGAAAGGTAGATATGTATTTATACAAATTGGAAATGAAGCGCATTTTGCGCAATGTCCGTGGTCTAGTTTTCGTCGTGGTTATCCCCATTGCCTTTCTGTTCATATTTGCTACTGCAGACTATGCACAGCAGGAATATGGGAATGGAAACTGGGCAGCAAATATCTTAATAAGTCTTGCCCTTTATGCTGGGTTAATGGCGACTGCTGGAACTGGTGCAGCAGTTGGCATCGAAAGAGCAAGTGGGTGGAGTCGACAGCTGCGCTTAACTCCTCTTCGCCCAATTAACTATGTAGGAGCTAAAGCCACAGCGGGATTAGCTCTGAGCGGTATAGCCTTGCTCACGGTTTATATCTGTGGACCGCTGGTCCATGCACACATGCCGGCTCTGGCTTGGGCTCAGTCTTTTGTCATCGCATGGTTGGGCTCAATCATTTTTATGTCTTTTGGGTTGTTCATGGGATACCTTTTGCCTGCAGAGACCACAATGCAGGTAGTTGGGCCTTTGTTAGCGTTGCTGTCTTTCCTCGGGGGAGTATTTATGCCACTGACTCCTGGATCGACTTTCGACAAGATTGGAAGTCTTACCCCGCTCTACGGACTTCATAAGTTGGCGCTTTCGCCGATGGACGCGAGCAACTTTTCGTGGGCTGCAGTGGCCAATGTTGTGGTTTGGCT
The DNA here is from genome assembly GCF_001586215.1 of Corynebacterium simulans. NCBI lineage: Bacteria > Bacillati > Actinomycetota > Actinomycetes > Mycobacteriales > Corynebacteriaceae > Corynebacterium > Corynebacterium simulans. The sequence goes on from NZ_CP014634.1 coordinate 1,907,870, forward strand.
GTTCGTATTCTTGGTCGGTGCAGCCCGGAAGATGCGCTATGATACGGCTCGGGTTTAGCTAAGATGAAAAAGTGATGACTCGGTATATTACCTGGCCAAACAGTATTTGGGCCATTTTCTGGTTGGCCCTTACTGTTCCAATTCTTTTGACGGTTCGAAGCCACCCGTATCCGGTTTCAAGCGCGGTTCTTGTTCTTTGCTGCGTATTTTGTCTCATTGGTTCCTGGGCTATCGCAATCGATGATCTGCGCCTAGGTGTGATGCGGGTCAATCTCCGTGCAGTTTCGTTGTTAGTGGTTGGAACCTTTCTCGCACTGATCGTGCTTAATCTTGTCGGAACCGATGCGATTCAACTTGCATACTTCATTGCCTCGGCTGTTGCATTTGTATTTCCGTGGCAGGTTTCCCTGCCTTTTACTGCAGTCGCCGCGATAGCGATTCCTCAGTCGCTATGGCCGTTCGGCCACTTGTCTTTGATTACAACCGGCATTGCCTGTTTAGCAAGCCGAATGGCGATTATTAGCCAAGCGCAAAGGAAGATACAGGAAGCTCGATCCCAAGAACTCGAAGTAAACGAAGAGCGCAACCGCATGGCTCGCGACATGCACGATATTTTGGGACATTCTCTCACAACGGTGACACTTAAAGCGGAGCTTGCAAAGAAGCTCATTGAGCTCGACCCGAATACGGCGAAGTCACAAATTGCAGAAATTGAGGAAATCTCGAGGTCTGCGCTGGCAGAAGTTCGCACCGCAATAAATGGCTATCGAGAGCTCAGCCTTTCCGGTGAACTAGCTCGGGCATTAAGCCTCCTTCAAAGCGCAGGTATTAAAGCGAAGATGCCGAATTCGGTAGATGAAGTACAGGTTGATTTGAGGGAAGTGTTTGCTTGGGTAGTGCGTGAAGGGACTACGAATGTTGTCCGACATTCCGGTGCAAAGAGATGCTCCATCAGTCTGACCTCCAAATCTGTATTGATTGAAGACGACGGAGTCGGAATAGCAGAGATAAGGGAAGGAAATGGTCTGCGAGGGCTGCGGGAGCGATGCCAAAATAACGGAGTCGAATTGTGCTTGGGTGAAACCACCATGGGAGGTCTGAAGCTTACAGCCCAGGCCGTTCAAACCGGGCCATGGGCTAAGGAGCATTAATGATAAAAGTGATGCTTGCTGATGATCAGGCTATGGTGCGAGGCGCATTAAGCGCCTTGCTTAGCTTGGAAAGTGACATTGAGGTAGTGGCCGACGTTGGCGACGGAAGCGAGGTCATGGAGGTCGCCTCGGTGGCTTGTCCTGATGTTATTTTGATGGATGTAGATATGCCGAATGTGGACGGTCTGACTGCTACGAAACGCCTTAGAGAAGCGCTACCGCAGGTAAAGATATTGATAGTTACAACGTTCGGGCGCCCGGGTTTCTTGCGTCGCGCGGTTTCCGCGGGAGCACATGGCTTCATCGTTAAAGACGCGCCTGCCGCAGAGCTCGCTGATGCGGTGCGCCGAGTTCACTCCGGCTTGCGTGTAGTTGATCCCAAACTTGCTGCAGATTCTTTTCTATTCGGTGAATCGCCTCTCACCGTTCGAGAATCCGAAGTGCTTCAAGCAGCCGCCGATGGTGCGGTCGTCGCGGAAATCGCGAAGCGGGTTAACTTATCGGAGGGCACGGTGCGCAATCACTTGTCGCGTGCGATGGCTAAGACTGGTGCTGACACTCGTGCAGCGGCAGTAAATCTTGCCATTGAGCGGGGCTGGATTATCAGTTGACGTTGCTTAATCTTTAAGCGGTGCGGTTTGTAGCTTTCCTGAATCTAGGAATTCCAAGACGAGTTCCACTGTCTTTTTGCGAGTAGCTGTGGGTATCTTTCGTTCAGTCAAGTGGTCGTGGACCCAGAGGCCATTGCCAAGGATGGTGGCGATGAGCGCGGTTTGGTCATCAGCTGCCGGATCTGGCAGCCAGCGCTTGTCGACGTCGCGCCATTGTTCCATGAAGTCCGGGTGTTGCTGAGAGTGGATGCTCATCAGCAATTCGATCAGAGGGTCGTTCTTGCCTAGGGATTGCACGAGTGCGCGCAGGCGCTCCTTTTTGTCTAGCTCCGCGGCCTGCTTGCCGCCGGCTAGCTCTTCGAGTTCCGCTTCCCAGCGCGCGGCGCAGAAGCGGTGGCACTCGATGAGTAGATCGTGGCGGGAAGGAAAGTGATAGATGAGCCCGGACTTTGACATTCCCGTGGCGGTTGCCAGCGCGTCGTAGGTCACGGCATGCACGCCCTCGTTCTCGATGATGGTGAGGGCGGCTTTTAGCACTTCGGTCTTTTTACTGATGCGCGGCATCGTAGCCTCCCGACTTCGGGTTGTTTTTAAACAAATAGCCGGTCACTGCGGCGAAGAGCAGCATCATCGCGAGCAAGCCGCCGAGGGTCGTGAGGTAAGCGTTGTCGTAGGCGGCTGCGGCGAGGTCGTGGGTCGCGGCGTCGTAAAGCGCCTGCATGCCCTCGATATCCGCGGTTAGATTGCGGGAGTAAAGCAAAGGCACAATGGAGCCGGTGATAGCGATGGATAGCAGCGTGCCGAGCTCGTAGGAGACCTCCTCGACGCCTGCGGCCATGCCGGAACGATAGGGTGGTGCCGCGCCGATGATGGCGGTTGAGGCCACGGACATCGTGAGCCCCGCGCCGATGCCCATGCAGAGCAGCCCCGCAACGAAGCACCAAAAGATGCCGTGGTGGCCCGCCCACATCGCGATGGCGATGCCCGCAGCCATGAAAACAAACCCGCCGGCGATGATGGGCAGAAAGCCCCAGCGGTGCAGGTTGGCGCCGCCTAGGGTGGACATCGGAAGTGCCGCAATCGCCACCGCAGAAATGGTGATTCCCGCATGCAGGGGGCTTAAACCATTGACCATCTGCAGCTTCTGCGTGGTGAGCATCTCCAGCCCGGACATGCCAAACATTGCGCCGCCCGCGGCAATGACGCCGCCTGTGAAGATGGGGGAGCGGAAGATGTCGAAGGTGAGCATCGGCTCAGAAAGCTGCTTTTGGCGGCGTGCAAACGCGAAGCTGCCGATGCCGCAGGCCACCAGCGCGCCGCCGGCCAGCCCATAATGGGAACCCGCCACCGACTTAATGGCCAGCACCAGGGAAGAAAGCGTAATAAGCGCATAGAGCGAGGATGCGAAATCCCAGTGCTTGTCCGGGTTCGGTTGGTTGGGCGGTGCCAAAAGGAAGGTCAGCAAGAGCGCGACGAGCACGATGGGCACGTTGATGAGAAAGACCGAGCCCCACCAGAAGTGCTCGAGGAGGAATCCGCCGACGGTAGGGCCGGCTGCAGCGCCCACGACCGCAACGGAGGCCCAGATGCCGATCGCGGTGTTGCGCTCGATTTCATCGTCGAAGGTCAGGCGAATCAGTGCCAAAGTAGCGGGCATCATCACGGCAGCGCCGAGGCCCAAGAATGCGCGTGCAGCCACCAAGAACCACGCGCCGGGGGCGAGCGCGGCGGCGAGGGATGCGCTGCCGAAAAGCACAAGGCCGATGACGAACATGCGGCGATGCCCAATGCGATCTCCCAGGGTGCCCGTGCCCAGCAATAAGCCGGCCAGCACTAACGCATAGGCGTTGATGATCCATAGCTGCTGGGTAGAGGTGGTGTGGAGCTGATCCGTCAGTGCCGGGAGGGCGGTGTAAAGGATTGAGTTATCGAGGCCGACCATGAGTAGGCCGAGCGAGATCACGGCAAAGAAAGTCCAGCGCTGTACGGCGGTGGACTCGGTGGTAGTGGCGGTGCTATTGGAATGGACTAAATCGGTGGCGGACATCGTATGAAAATGTACCGAACGTTCATTATAGTTTCAAACGCTCGAATGTGGCCTGTGTTTTGTATCACCAGTCAGGGGGCTTGGTGAGTCTTGAGTAAAAAGCTGGCACAAAGGGGAATTAATAAGGACACTGGATGGAGAAACTATTTACTATTCCTGAAAGAAGTAGTGATATGGCAAAGAATTACGCAGAACAGATCGTAGAAACTCTCGAGGCGCAAGGCGTCGAGCGCATTTATGGTCTGGTTGGTGACTCCCTGAACCCAATCGTGGATGCGGTGCGCCGTTCCTCCATCGAATGGGTCCACGTCCGCAACGAGGAAGCTGCTGCTTTTGCTGCTGAGGCAGACTCTCTGACCACCGGCAAGCTCGCCGTGTGTGCGGCTTCCTGCGGCCCGGGCAACACCCACTTGGTGCAGGGGCTTTACGACGCCCACCGCAACGGCGCCAAGGTTCTGGCCATCGCATCCCACATCCCATCTCGCCAGATTGGCTCCAAGTTCTTCCAGGAGACCCACCCGGAGATGCTCTTCACCGAGTGCTCCGCTTACTGCGAGATGGTCAACTCCGCTGACCAGGGCGGTGTCATTTTGCACCACGCTATCCAGTCCACCATGGCTGGCAAGGGCGTTTCCGTGCTCGTTATCCCAGGCGACGTTTCCACGCAGGAGGCTGAAGATGATACCTTCACCACCTCCACCATCTCCGCTGGACGTCCAGTTGTCTTCCCGGATCCGGCTGAAGCAGCCGCGCTAACCCAGGCTATTAATGAGGCTAAGACCGTCGCGCTCTTCGTCGGTGCTGGCGTCAAGGATGCCCGCGAGCAGGTGCTGGCGCTGGCGGAAAAGATTAAGGCGCCAATCGGCCACGCGCTGGGCGGCAAGATGTACATCCAGTACGACAACCCGTTCGACGTCGGCATGTCCGGCCTTCTGGGCTACGGCGCGGCACACGACGCCACCCACGAGGCCGACCTGCTTATCCTTCTGGGCACCGACTTCCCGTACAACGACTTCTTGCCCAAGGGCAACGTCGCACAGGTCGACATTGACGGCTCCCACATCGGCCGCCGCACCAAGATTAAGTACCCGGTTACCGGTGACGTGGCTGCCACCATCGAGAACATCCTTCCGCACATTGATGAGAAGAAGGATCGCCGCTTCCTCGACAAGATGCTCAAGGAGCACTACAACAAGCTCAACCACGTGGTGGAGGCATACACTAAGAAGGCTGAGAAGATGAAGCCTATCCACCCAGAGTTCGTGGCCAACATCATCGATGAAGAAGCAGCTGACAACGCCGTCTTCACCGTCGACACCGGCATGTGCAACGTCTGGGGCGCTCGCTACATCACCCCGAATGGCAAGCGTGAGCAGATCGGTTCCTTCCGCCACGGCACCATGGCTAACGCACTGCCGATGGCCATCGGCGCACAGGCCGCTAACGAAGGTCGCCAGGTCATCTCCTTCTCCGGTGATGGTGGACTGTCCATGCTGATGGGTGAGCTGCTGACTGTGAAGCTGCACAACCTGCCGGTGAAGACCTTCGTCTTCAACAACTCCTCGCTGGGCATGGTCAAGCTGGAGATGCTGGTCCAGGGTCTGCCAGAGCACGAGACCGACCATGAGCACGTGGATTATGCCGCGATCGCAGAGGCTGCCGGCATCAAGCACATCCACATCGAGGACCCGAAGAAGGCCCGCAAGCAGATTCGCGAGGCCATGGATTTCGATGGCCCGGTTCTGGTTGACATGATCACCGACCCGAACGCTCTTTCCATCCCGCCGACACTGACCTTCGAGCAGCTGCTGGGCTTCTCCAAGGCCGCCACCCGCACCGTCTTTGGCGGCGGCGTTGGTCAGATGCTGCAGCTCGCGCAGTCCAACCTGCGCAACATTCCGCGCCCGTAGGCGGCTAGCCGCTAGTCCGCTACGTACTCCATCGTTTCGAACCGTGCAGTTTCGGGTGTAGCCGTCAAGAACATTTCGGCAAGGCCTGAAGACTGCACCATGGTGTGGAAAGAAAGCGCGTCTTCCTTTTCACTGAGATCAGGAAATGCGCCCCACAGTCTGACCGTCCGCCCGTCATGGAGCTGTCGGTTCCACAAATCCAAGTGGTACCACGTGCTCTCTCCAGAAGGGTCTATGCTCCTGCGGGATTGAATTCCGACTCCGGTGAGAACGGTTCCTTCGGGCAGCATGTCGCTTTCAAAGACCTCGTTGGTGAGTTGGTCGATGAATCGGAACTGTTCTTCGGACAACGTGAGTTTCTTGCGCACTTGGAATCCTTCTTCAGATTGGTTGCCGTGATTGCCATCGGTGAAGTCGACTTGGTGTTCACCTTACGTATTCCGGCCTGGTTGTTGGCGCCGTTGGCTAGGATGGGAGTTCACAGGTGATGTCCAGACTCCCTTCAGCGCCCTTGGAAGGCTGGGTGTCATTATTGCGAAATAGCAACAAGCACTCGCTGAAGGAAGTAACAAGAGCTAATGGACGACAATAAAGAAGTAAAAGTCCTCGTCGTTGATGATGAGCCCAACATCGTGGAGTTACTCACCGTTTCCCTGAAGTTCCAGGGTTTCGAAGTATTCAGCGCAAACTCCGGCACTGAGGCGCTGCGGGTGGCCCGCGAGGTTAATCCTGATGCCTACATCATGGACGTCATGATGCCGGGCATGGACGGCTTCGAGCTGCTTGGCAAGCTGCGTCAGGAAGGCCTCGACGGCCCGGTGCTTTACTTGACCGCAAAGGACAGCGTCGATCAGCGCATCCATGGCCTGACCATCGGTGCCGATGATTACGTGACTAAGCCGTTCAGCCTGGAAGAGGTTATCACCCGCCTGCGCGTTATCCTGCGCCGCGGCGCGAACGTCGATGACGCAAACAGTGACGCCACCATTTCCTATGCTGACCTCACCTTGAATGATGACACCCACGAGGTCACCAAGGGAGGCGAAATCATCGAGCTGTCCCCAACCGAGTTCAACCTTCTGCGCTACCTCATGCAGAACAAGGAAGTGGTGCTGTCCAAGTCCAAGATCTTGGACAACGTCTGGCACTACGACTTCGGCGGCGATGGCAACGTAGTCGAGTCCTATATCTCCTACCTGCGCCGCAAGATCGACACCGGCGATACGCAGCTTATTCATACTGTTCGCGGCGTCGGCTATGTTCTGCGCATGCCGCGTAACTAGTAGTTCGCCACAGTCCTTTTTCGAGTACTAATACATGAGCACTACCCACTCGGCGGCGGAATCTACGCTGCCTGAAACCCCGTCCGTTGCGGTTCCCTCCGGGGAGCGCGCTAAGCGACGCCGCGTGCAGCGCCCCAAAGCGATGCCGCTGCGCACGTGGCTTTTGGTGCTCATGGTCTTGGTCTCTGGCCTCGGCCTGGCGGGTGCCTCTTTGGCGGTGTCCTCGATTATGTCCGACGTCATGTATGGCAACGTCGATGATCAGCTAAAGGATGCCACCAACGGCTGGGCGCGCAATATGAGCAACGACTACTATTTGGGGGACTACTCTAGGCGCCCGCCTACGGAATACGTGGCGCTTAGCTACCTGCCGAATGGCACCGTTTTATACACCGGCCCCAAGACCAGCATGCCGGACGCGAAGAACCTCTACATCGGTGACGAGCCTGCCACCGTCGGTTCCGTTGGAAACGACGAAACCAAGTGGCGCGCCGTGGCCATCAAGGTCGATGGCACCGTGACCGTAGTGGCCAAGGATCTCACCCACGAGCGGCTTATTCTCCGCGGTCTAGCGATCGTGCAAATAATCATCACTGCCGTGGTCATGGGCATTATCGCCGTGGTGGGCATGTGGTTTATCCGCCGCGCGCTGCGCCCGCTGCGCGTCGTTGAAAAGACCGCCTCCGAGATTGCCGCGGGTGACTTGGACAAGCGTGTGCCGGAGTGGCCGAAGCACACCGAGGTTGGTCAGCTCTCGGCTGCACTCAACGTGATGCTGGGTCAGCTGCAGCGCTCAGTTGTCCAAGCTCAAGATAAAGAGGAGCAGATGCGCCGTTTCGTCGGCGATGCTTCCCACGAGCTACGCACCCCGCTGACCAGTTTGCGTGGCTACACCGAGCTTTATCGCTCCGGCGCCACCAAGGATGTGGATCTCGTCTTTTCCAAGATCGATGACGAGTCCAAGCGAATGTCGCTATTGGTGGAGGACCTGCTTTCTCTGACCCGCGCCGAGGGCTCGCGCCTGGACATGCGCACTGTGGATATGCTGGAGCTGGTGCTTTCCGTCGGTTCCTCCGCGCGTGCCGCGTTTGCCGGCCGCCAGATCGACGTGGTTAACGAGACCCACGATATTCCGGTGGTCAAAGGCGACCCTGATCGCCTGCACCAGGTGCTGCTCAACCTCGTCTCCAACGGCATTCGCCACGGTGGCGAGGAAGCCAAGGTCAAACTCACCATCCGCGAAGAGGGCGAGGGCACAGACAAGGCAGTGCTTATCGACGTCGCCGATGACGGCAAGGGCATGTCCCCCGAGGACACCAGCCACATCTTTGAGCGTTTCTATCGCGCGGATTCTTCCCGCACCCGCGATACCGGCGGCTCGGGCTTGGGCCTGGCCATCGTGAAATCTTTGGTGGAGCAGCACGGCGGCAGCATTGCCGTTAGCTCCCAGCTGGGGGAGGGCTCCACCTTTACGGTGCGCCTCCCAGCTTCATAATTAATCGGCCGCTAACGAGGCCTTCTCACGAGGACGCTGCTAGTTAGCGGCGTCCTTCTTCGTCGGTGCCCAAGTGCTGGCGAATACGCGTCGCTGCCTCATCCATGGCGGCAGGATCGGTGGCGTCGGCAGCAAATGCCTTGGCGAAGTCATACTCTTCCATCTTCTCGGTGGGGAAGAGGTGGATGTGGGTATGTGGCACGTCGAAGCCGGCGATGATGTAGCCAGTGCGTGGCGAGTTAAACGCCGTCTTGATAGCGGCGCCAATCTCCAGTGCCACCTCGTTGAGGTGTGCCCAGGTCTGTGGGTCGAGGTCGGTCCACTTATCTATCTCCTCAATCGGAACCACCAGAGTGTGGCCGTAGTTGAGGGGCTCGATGGATAAAAAGGCCACGCAGGTCTCGTCGCGGTAGACAAAGCGTGCAGGCAGTTCACCATTAATAATCTTGGTAAATACAGAAGACATGGTGACTAGGCTACCTCCAGTTAAGATGGACGGCATGCGCATTCTCGTAATTGGCTCGGGCGGCCGCGAACACGCCCTGCTCAAAGGTCTCAAGGCAGATCCACTGACCACTGAACTCCACGTTGCCCCAGGCTCGCCGAACTTCGATTCCCTGGCCACGGTGCATCCTGAGTACTCCAAGGTTGATGACCCAGCACAGATGCTGGAGCTGGCGCAGAAAATTGACGCCGAGCTCGTCGTCGTTGGCCCCGAGGTGCCGCTGGTTGCCGGCGTCGCAGATGAGCTGCGCGCCAACGGCATCGCCGTCTTCGGCCCCTCCAAGGAGGCCGCGCAGATTGAGGGCTCCAAGGCCTTTGCCAAGGACGTCATGAATGCTGCTGGCGTTCGCACCGCTCGCGCGGAGCAGCTGGTGCCGGGGGCTTCCGACGCCGACATTGAGTCCGCCCTCGACCGTTTCGGCCCGCACTTCGTGGTGAAAGATGACGGCCTCGCCGGCGGCAAGGGCGTCGTTGTCACCGACGACCGCGCTGCCGCGAAGGAACATGTAAACGAGGTTCACGCGGCAGGAAACCCGGTCCTGCTCGAGTCCTTCCTCGATGGCCCAGAAGTTTCCCTGTTCTGCTTGGTCGACGGCGAGACCGTCGTTCCGTTGCTCCCAGCGCAGGACCACAAGCGCGCCTACGACAATGACGAAGGCCCCAACACCGGCGGCATGGGCGCCTATACGCCGCTGCCGTGGCTGCCTGCCGACGGCGTGCAGCGCATCGTCGACGAAGTCTGCAAGCCAGTTGCCGCCGAAATGGTGCGCCGCGGCACCCCGTACTCCGGCCTGCTTTATGCCGGCCTCGCGTGGGGCAAGGAGGGCATCGCCGTTGTCGAGTTCAACTGCCGCTTCGGCGACCCAGAAACCCAGGCAGTTCTTTCCATGCTCGAGTCCCCGCTGGCTGAGGCGCTTAACGCCACCGCCGCCGGCAAGCTTGCCGAGCTGGACGAGCTGAAGTGGAAGGACGGCTACGCCGTTACCGTCGTCCTGGCCGCTGAGGGCTACCCAGCCTCCCCGCGTAAGGGCGACGTCATCACCGGCCCGGGCCTGGATGATCCGAACAAGGTCCTCCACGCCGGTACCTCGCAAGCCGAAGGCTCGCGCGGTGTTGAAGAGGAAGTCGATGTCATCTCCAACGGCGGCCGCGTGCTCAACGTCCTGGGCCAGGGCGCCACACTCGCCGAGGCCCGCGCCGCCGCCTACGAGGTGCTAGAAGGCCTTAAGTTGGACGGCAGCTTCTACCGTCGCGACATCGGAAAGCGTGCCGAAGACGGCGAGATTTCCATCTAGCTTTTCTCTCGCACCCCCGTATAGCCCAGCTTGCTACCAAAAGGTACAGGCTGGGCTTTGTACATGGAATAATGTTTCCCGTGGCTGAAAAGAAGAACATTTCCAACGTCCTATCCTCCCGCTATGCCTCCGCAGAGCTTTCCAATATTTGGAGCCCGGAGTACAAGATCATCCTGGAGCGCCAGCTGTGGATCGCCGTCATGCGCGCGCAAAAGGATTTGGGAGTCGATATTCCAGCAGAGGCCATTGCGGCCTACGAGTCCGTGGTTGAGCAGGTGGACCTCGAGTCCATCGCTGCCCGTGAGCGCGTAACGCGCCACGACGTCAAGGCCCGCATCGAGGAGTTCAACGCCCTCGCTGGCTTTGAGCACATCCACAAGGGCATGACCAGCCGAGATCTCACCGAGAACGTCGAGCAGCTGCAGATTCATTCCTCGCTGCGCCTCATCCGTGACAAGGCCATCGCGGTCGTCGCGCGCATCGGCAAGCATGCGGCTGCTTACCAGTCTCAGGTCATGGCCGGCCGTTCCCACAACGTTGCTGCTCAGGCCACCACCCTGGGCAAACGCTTTGCTTCCGCAGCCGATGAGATGCTGCTGGGCATCGAGCGCGTCGAATCGCTCCTGGCTGCCTATCCGCTGCGCGGCATCAAGGGCCCGATGGGCACCTCCCAGGACATGCTCGACCTGATGGGCGGCTCCGAGGACAAGCTGGCCTCCCTGGAGACTGCGATTGCTGATCACCTGGGCTTCCACCGCATCTTCAACTCCGTTGGTCAGGTTTACCCACGCTCCCTCGATTTCGACGCCGTTTCCGCGCTGGTTGAGCTGGGCGCCGGCCCGTCTTCCTTGGCCACCACCATCCGCTTGATGGCTGGCAATGAGACCGTCACCGAGGGCTTCAAGGAAGGCCAGGTTGGCTCTTCCGCGATGCCACACAAGATGAACGCCCGTTCCTGCGAGCGCGTGTGTGGCTTCCAGGTCATCCTGCGCGGCTACCTCACCATGGTTGCGGATCTCTCCGGTCAGCAGTGGAACGAGGGCGACGTATTCTGCTCCGTGGTGCGCCGCGTTGCGCTTCCCGACGCCTTCTTTGCCCTCGACGGCCAGTTCGAAACCTTCCTGACCGTGCTGGACGAGTTCGGTGCCTTCCCTGCGATGATCGACCGCGAGCTCGAGCGCTACCTGCCTTTCCTTGCCACCACCCGCATCCTGATGGCGGCCGTGCGTGCCGGCGTCGGCCGCGAGACCGCGCACGAGGTCATCAAGGAAAACGCCGTCGCAGTGGCGCTGAACATGCGCGAAAACGGCGGCGATCAGGACTTGGTCGAGCGCCTTGCCGCCGACGAGCGCCTGCCGATGTCCGCCGAGGACCTGGAGGCTGCCTTGGCCGATAAGCACGCCTTCATCGGCGCCGCGGAGTCCCAGGTCAACCAGGTTCTTACCCGCATCAACAACCTGGTCAGCGAGCACCCGAAGGCCGCCGCTTATACCCCAGGCGAGATTCTCTAAAAGCGAATTAGGATAGGACTCATGCGCCCAGAACTTTCTTCTTATAAGCACCTTGCTTCCGGCAAGGTCCGTGACATCTACGACGTCGACGAGAACACCCTGCTGATGGTCGTCTCTGACCGCATCTCGGCCTACGACCACTCCCTGGACCCGGCTATCCCGGACAAGGGGCGTGTTCTGACCGCGACCTCGAAGTTCTTCTTCGACGTCATCGATTTTCCGAATCACCTCGCCGGCCCGCTTGATGACGAGCGCATCCCGGAGGAGGTGCTGGGCCGCGCCATGGTGGTCAAGAAACTCGACATGCTGCCTTTCGAGTGCGTCGCGCGCGGCTACCTCACTGGTTCCGGCCTAAAGGAGTATAAGGAAAGCGGTACCGTTTGCGGCATCGAGCTGCCGGAGGGCCTTACCGAGGCCTCCCGCCTGCCAGAGCCGATCTTTACCCCGGCCACCAAGGCGGAGCAGGGCGAGCATGATGAGAACGTGTCCTTTGACGCGGTCGTCGCCAAGCTGGGTAAAGAGCGTGCGGAAGAGCTGCGCGCTGCCACCCTGCGCATCTATTCCGAGGCCGCCCGCATCGCGGAGGAGAAGGGAATCATCCTGGCCGATACCAAGTTCGAGTTTGGCCTCGATGAAAATGGCACCCTGATTCTGGCCGATGAGGTCCTAACCCCGGATTCCTCCCGCTACTGGCCGGCCGATACGTATGAGGAGGGCAAGGTTCAGCCTTCCTTCGACAAGCAGTACGTGCGCAACTGGCTGACCTCCCCGGAATCCGGCTGGGACCAGGCTTCTGATACCAAGCCGCCGCGCCTGCCTGACGACGTCGTCGAGGCCACCCGTGCGCGCTACGTCGAGGCTTACGAGCGTCTTTCGGGAAACTCCTTCTAGGGCCTAGAGCCTTTGTTACGGTCGGGTTTCGAGAAATCTCACTACAAATAAGCCCCCTAATCTAGCGAGGAGAACATGACTGAATTGACCCCGCCGATTGCCGCAAAACACCCCATCACCCGCGAGTTTCATGGCCGCAGCTTCGTGGATGATTACGAGTGGATGCGGGATAAAGAATCCGCAGAAACGCTCGATTATCTGCGCGCGGAGAATGCTTATACTGAGCAGGAGACTGCGCACCTTAAAGAGCTGACTGAGAACATCTTCCAGGAAGTAAAGTCGCGTGTGAAGCAAACGGACATGTCCGTGCCTTCGCGCAGGGGCCAGTACTGGTATTACGGCCGCTCTGTCGAGGGCAAGAACTATGGCATTAGCTGCCGCGTTCCGGTGGCCGAAGGTGCTGACCCGTGGACCGCTCCCGTTATTCCAGAAGAAGGCGCTCCTGAGGGCGAGGAAATCCTCCTAGATGCCAATGAGCTAGCAAAAGGCACCGAATTCTTCGCGATGGGCGCCTCCACCGTCTCTGACTCCGGCAACCTGCTGGCTTATTCCGTGGATACCGCTGGCGACGAGCGTTTTTCTCTGGTCATCAAGGACTTGCGTACCGGCGAGCTGCTCTCCGACCGCCTCGAAGGCATCTTCTACGGTGCAGCCTGGGTGGGCGATGACTACATCTTTTACACCACGGTCGATGATGCCTGGCGCCCAGATACCGTCTGGCGCCACAAGGTGGGAACCGAGCAGTCCGAAGACGTGCAGGTCATGTATGAAGCCGACGAGCACTTTAATATCGGCGTCGGCAGTATTCGCAGCGAGAAGTACCTGTTCATCGTCATCGGCTCGAAGCTGACCTCAGAGACCTGGGTGCTGGATCGCACGGACCCGGAAGGCGAATTCCAGGTTCTGTGGCAGCGCGAAGCAGGTGTTGACTACGACGTCGACTATGCCGAGATTGACGGCCAGGCCTATTGGTTTGTCACCCACAACGCATCAGGTCCGAACTTCACCCTGGCCACCACGCCGCTGGCCGTAGGGGAGGACCTCGCACCGCTCCGCGAGCTCGATGTGCTGATTCCGCATCGCGAGGATGTGCGCCTGGAAGGCGTGGATACCTATCGCGACCAGGTCGTCGTAGGCTACCGCCGCGCCGGCATCGGGCGTGCCGCAATCATGGATGTACGCCATGGTTGGTCCGAATTTAAGGAATTAAACTTCAACGAAGAGCTCTACACCGTGAGCGTTGGCGGCAACCCGGAATGGGATGCACCGGTACTGCGGGTGAGCTACACCTCCTTCATCCAGCCTTCGCAGCTTTTCGATTACCGCGTTGAGACTGGCGAGTACACCTTGCTCAAGGAACAAGAAGTCCCGGGCGGTTACAACAAGGATGACTACGTTGCCTACCGCATGTGGACGCAGGCTTCCGACGGCACGCAGATTCCGGTCTCCATCGTGCACCGCGCTGATCTTGACCGCACCAAAGTTAACCCGACGCTTCTCTACGGATACGGCTCTTATGAGGCCAGCATGGACCCGTACTTCTCCGTCTTCCGTCTGTCCTTGATGGATCGCGGCATGATCTTCGCCATGGCGCACGTCCGCGGCGGCGGCGAGATGGGTCGTACCTGGTACGACGACGGCAAGCTTCTGCAGAAAAAGAACACCTTCACAGACTTCATCGCGGTGGCCGATGACCTCATTGCGCGCGGTGTCACCACCGCAGATCAGATGGTGGCGGAAGGCGGCTCCGCCGGTGGCCTGCTGATGGGCGCGGTGGCGAACATGGCCCCGGACCGCTTCACGGCCATCCAGGCCTCTGTGCCCTTCGTGGACCCGCTGACTTCCATCCTGAAGCCGGAGCTACCGCTGACGGTCATCGAGTGGGAAGAGTGGGGCGACCCGTACCACGACCCAGAGGTCTATGACTATATGAAGTCCTATGCGCCTTACGAGAACGTCACTGCGCAGAACTACCCGGACATTTTGGCGATTACCTCGCTAAACGACACTCGCGTGCTCTACGTGGAACCGGCGAAGTGGATTGCCAAGCTGCGTGATACCGCAGCGGGCGGGCAGTTCCTGCTCAAGACGGAGATGGTTGCTGGCCACGGTGGCGTTTCTGGACGCTATGACAAGTGGCGCCAGAATGCCTTCGAATACGCGTGGACCATTAACAAGGCCACGGGGTTGAAAGCTTAGACGCTCCTCGCCGCGCGGACTCGCGGTGGCTGTGCGATAATTGCACTTATGCATGGCCACCTTCTAGTTTCGATTTCTAGCATCTTTTCTGACACGCGGAAGCAAACTAGTAACCTCCTCAAAGAACTAGACCGGGAAGAAATCCCGGTCTCTTTGCTGGTTGCCCCACACATTGATGGCAATTGGCACCTGGCCAAAGATGACAAGACCTTAGGCTTTCTCAAAGAGCAGGAATCCGCGGGTAGGTTACTCATCCTGAATGGCTTCGACCAAGCGGTGCAAGGTCGTCGCGCCGAGTTCGCTAACCTCGACTCGCACGAGGCCAATCTCCGTTTGAAGGGCGCCACGCGGCAGATGGCCAAGCTGGGCTTCGAGTCGAGCATCTTCGCACCTCCACGCTGGCGTATGTCGCCTGGCACCTTGGAGGTCCTACCGAACTTTGCTTTCGACGTCGCGGCCTCCACGCGTGGCATTCACGAGCTGCGTTCCGGCAAGTTCCACCAGACCCGCAACCTGTCCTTCGGCGAGGGCTTCGGTGCTGCAAAGTGGTGGCGCCGCAACATTATTCGCGCAGCTGAGCGCTCCGCGCTGCGCGGCAACACCGTGCGTCTTTCTATCTCTGGCCGCAACCTTAATGACAGGAAAGTGGTCTCTGACTTCATCAAGGCGGTTGACCGCGCCGCGAGCGCCGGCGCGCAGCCCGCGGACTACGGCGTCTTTTTGGCGAAGCGTTAAAAGCCTCCCGCGGAAGTGCACGCCACGCGTGCAAAGCGTGCCCTGAACGCACGCCGAACGCACAAAAGCGTGCACCGAACGCGCAAAAGCGCACAATTTGCCAATTAGACTGCTGAATCCGCGCTAATTCAGGGCATTATATGGCAAATTGTGCGTAAGGGGGAAACGCTCCGGGGAAAGCACCCCGGAGGAGACGCTCCCGGGAGCCTAGAGCTTGAGGAAATCCCGGACCTGCGGTGGCAGGGCGTCGATGAGCTGGGGCGCCAGGAACTTCATCGAACCGCCGAGCAACATTGCGATGCCGGGGACGGCAACCGCAAGGATCAATGCGATGATGCCGCCGGTGCTCGAACCAGAGCTAGAGCCGTTGCTGGAGCTGGAGCCTTTGTTGGTGCCGGGCTTGCTGTCTGGGTTGGTGTCTGGTTCTTCGTCTGGGGTAGCGGCCGCCTCGCCCAGGCTGAAGCCGACCTTGACCGGGTCGTGGTCGGAGGCGCGGAACGGGGAGTCGTCGTAGAAGTCCACGATGTTGTAATTGCGGCGAGAGTACTCAAAGGCCACCGGCTCGTCGGCATTGATGTTCCACACCTGGGCGTCGGTTACCTTGCCAGATGCAACCTCGTTGGCCAGGACGTGGTCGAGAGAACCCAACAGGCCAGAGAACTGGTAAGAGGCATCTGCGTGGAAGTCCTCAGCGGGAACGGTGTAGCCGCTGTCGCGGAAGACATCGATGGCATCGCCGTGGGTATAGGTGTTGAGGTCACCCATCACGAAGGTGGCCTTGTCCTGCCAATCTGGCTGCTTAGCCAGGTGCTCAAGAACGGCTTCGGCCTGTGCCTTGCGCACGTTGGGGTTGTTGCCCTGGCCGTCGCCGGTGTCGGCGTCGCCCTTAACAACGGAACCCTTGGACTTGAAATGGTTGGCCACGGCCACGAAAGTCTCGTCATCCGCGGCGTCGACTGGCGCGAACTCCTGCGCTAGCGGCTCGCGAGCGGTTCCAGTGAAGCGGTCGTCGACGAAGATGCGGGATTCACCAACTGGCATGACGCGTTCCTTTTTATAGATGAACGCGGTGCGGATGACGTCCACGGTGTCCGGCAGCTTCTCCGGGGAGGCCACGTAGGCCCACTTCTCGGAACCAGCGGCCGCGTTGAGCTCGTCTGTCAGGTGCGCCAAGGCTTGGTCACGCTTGGACTTGTCGCCGGTGACGCCGTAGCCGTCTTCGATTTCAGAAAGGGCGATGACGTCGGCATCAAGACCGTTTACGGCCGCGACAATCTTGCGCTGCTGGTTCTCGAAGGCCTCCGCGGTATAAGCACCGCGGGTCGTGCCGCGCTTGACGGTGACCGGGTTGCCGTCCATGTCATCGTAAGAGCTGCCGCCGTATTCCTCGCCAAGGGAGGTGAAGTAGTTCAATACGTTGAAGGCACCAATGGTGTATTCGCCTTCGACGTCGAGTGCGTGCAGTTCCTTTTCGCGGGAGTCTTCCCAGGTAATCGGCAAATCGCTGCCTGCCGTATTGCCCGTTACCGGTGCGGTGGGCTGGTAGCGCCACTGTTCATGGGAGTAACCCACGATGACTGGGTGCTGGAAAGTTACCTGGTCAGTGGTGCGCAAGGATTTGATGGTTTGTGCGTTGTCCTGCGCGATATATGGCAGCGGGGTGGATTGGTCAGACTCGAGGTAGTTTTTCGTACGGCCATCGTCCAGCGTGACCAGCTTGGCGGCGTTGGAAGCGGCAAGTTTCTGTAGGTCGGAGTCTGGGTCAGTCGACGGGTCATAAAGGTCCGACGGCTGGCGGAGTGCCTCCGTGCCCGGCGCCAGGCCTACCTCGCCATACTGGTTGAGCGCGTAGTTGTTGGTCACGGTGTGGGTGCCAGGCAGTACCAGCATGTGCTCGTAGGCCTCACGGGCGACGTCGCCTTCTGGCAGAGTCTCTAGCTCTAGCGCGGTGACTTCTGGCAGGGGAGCATCGAGCTTCTCGACGGCATCTGCGGTTAGCTGGGTGGCATCATAGAACTCCGAGACCTTGCCAGAAACCTGCACGGAATCCCCGAGCTGCGGATAAGCAGACGTTTCCTTGTTACCCATGTAAATAAACAGCGCCGGGGAAGCAGCGGGAGCCTCGCTTCCGGTGCCGCCGGTCTGGATGGTGAAGCCGTTGATGCCGCCCTCGGACCACACGCCAGTGACGACGCCCTTGGTCGTGACGTTCTGGTCTTTAACCGGAGACTGAGCGCCGGTTCCCTGGATTTCTTCGATGCTTAGCTCGCGGCCGGGGTCTGCAGGCTGCGTTGGTTCCTCTGGCTCAGCGGGCGTGGTTGGTTCGTTTCCGGAAGGCGTAGGAGTTGGCGTGCCGACATGGAAATCGGCAGCGTTGTCGTCGGTATCGGTGCCCGCCTCATCGCGAGAGACTGACTCTGCATTGGAGGTGCTTGGGGCAGGGGTGCCTTCTGCCAGCTGGGCGGAACCGTAACCGGCGAGGTCAACCTCGTTGCCGGAGGCGTCGTAAAGCTTGACCGATCCCTTCGAACCGGACAGGTTCAGGGAGGACTCCGCGTCTGGGGTAGGCAGTGGCGTGGAGCCGCCGTTGCCCTGGCCAGCCTGAATCAGGTAGTGCTTGCCAGCCGGAATCGCGCCGCTGAGAGCAGCCTTGCCGCCCGAGTTGCCACCGGCGGAAAAGTACTCGACGGACCAACCATCCAGCGAGACCGCGGCTTCGGTGGGGTTGAAGAGCTCGATGAAGTCGTGGGTAAAGGTCGCACCAGAGTTTCCGCCGCCGCCGTAAACCTCAGAAAGGACCACGGCATCACCTGCGGGGGCTGCATGGGCGGGGACGGTGAGAGTGGAGAAAGTGGAGATGAGCGCGGTCAAAGAAAGCGCGTGGAGAGAACGAGAGCGCATGAGAAACCTTGCAATAGGAGATATATGACCATTTGTTTCTAAGGCACCGCGTCGGGCTTGCCAAGCGTTCATCCCCCAGATGTCTTGGGGGTTTACATGCATGCCCAAAAAGTTTGTCTTGCGGTTCATCGGGTGTTTACGTGGGCTTCGCGGGGCAGGGGCGTGCGAACTGCGCACAATTTGCCAAGCAAGCCCGGAAAATCAGCAAATTTGGGCGCACTATTTGGCAAATTGTGCCCACGCGAGGCGTCGGCGCCAGTAATCCCCCGAACCAAACCACCCCCAACCCGCCGCCCTATAGAATTGGTTCTCGTTCCCCGCGGGAAATACTGTGGGCACTAAGTCGACTACCGAGTTAAAACTTGAGCTGAATGAAACTGGAGGCACGATGGTTCAGCGCGTGTATGTGGAAAATCGCGAGGGCGGGCATGCCGCTGCATTATCGAAGGAGTACGGCGTCAACGTGCGCGTGCTCAATCGCTACGACGTAGAGGGCGCCACCGATTCCGAATTTGCTACCGCGGTCAAGTTGGTTCTTTCAGAACCGCAGGTAGACACTACTTTTCCCACGCTGGACGAGGCTGGAGTTGCAGGCGGGGTTCTCGCCGTTGAACCGCTTCCAGGCCAGTTTGATCAGCGCGCTGATTCCGCGGCACAGTGCATTCAGTTCCTCTTTGAAAAGGAGCGCCCCCGCGTACGCACCGCGGTGGTCTATGCGGTAGATGGTGAGATTCCTGCCGCAATGCGCAAGGATCTGATTAACCCCGTCGAGTCCCGTGAAGCAGCGCTGGAGCTGCCGGAGACTTTGGCATTGCACGTTGATACCCCCGCCGACGTAGAGACCCTTGAGGGTTTCACTGCGCTTTCCGACGCCGCCCTCCCCGAATTCGTCGCATCCCACGGCCTGGCCATGGACGCTGACGACGCCACCTTGATTCGTAACTACTTTGCCTCCGAAGACCGCGAACCCACCATCACCGAGCTCAAGGTGATTGATACCTACTGGTCCGACCACTGCCGCCACACCACCTTCGAGACCGTCCTCGATTCCATTACCTTCAATGAGCCGGCCGTTGAGGCCGCTTACCAGGACTACCTCGCAGCCCGCGAGTCCATCGGCCGCGCTAAGCCGGTGACTTTGATGGACATGGGCACCATCGCTGGTAAGGTGCTGCGTGCCACGGGCAAGCTCGACGCCATGGACGTCTCCGAGGAGATCAACGCCTGCACCGTTCATGTCACCATTACCGTGGATGGCAAGGAAGAGCCGTGGCTGCTGCTGTTTAAGAACGAGACCCACAACCACCCAACCGAAATCGAGCCTTTTGGCGGCGCTGCTACCTGCATCGGTGGCGCAATCCGCGACCCGCTGTCTGGCCGCGGTTATGTCTACGGCGCGATGCGCATCTCCGGCTCCGGTAACCCGCTGGAGACCACCACTCGCGCCGGCAAGCTGCCGCAGAAGACCATTGCCCGCGTGGCAGCTGCCGGAAATTCCTCCTACGGCAACCAGATTGGCTTGGCTACCGGCCTAGTTGATGAGGTCTATCACCCGGGATACGTCGCCAAGCACCTCGAAATGGGTGCGGTAGTGGCGGGCGCACCGGCGGCGAACGTACGTCGCGAAGTTCCGGCGGCGGGTGACCTCGTGGTGCTCGTCGGCGGTGCAACGGGCCGTGACGGTATCGGCGGAGCTACTGGTTCCTCCAAGTCGCACACCGTGGAGTCGCTGACCACCGCGGGCGCGGAGGTGCAGAAGGGTAATGCGCCGGAGGAGCGAAAGCTCCAGCGCCTGTTCCGCAACCCGGAGTTTTCCAAGCTCATCAAGCGCTGTAATGACTTCGGCGCCGGCGGCGTCGCCGTCGCAGTGGGCGAGCTGGCGGATTCGCTGGAGATCAACCTCGATGCGGTCCCGAAGAAGTACGAGGGCCTGAACGGCACCGAGCTGGCTCTGTCCGAGTCCCAGGAGCGCATGGCCACCGTCGTTGAGGCAGGCGACCTCGACAAGCTGATCGCGCTGGCTAACGAGGAGAACCTCAACGCCGTGGTCGTTGCGGAGGTCACTGACTCTGGCCGCATGCGCATGCATTGGCGCGGCAACACCATCGTTGACCTTTCCCGCGAATTCCTAAACACCAACGGCGCCGACAAGCACGTCGACATCGAGGTTGCCCCCGCCGCTGATTGGCGCGGCGCGGCCCGCGAGTGGGCACGCGAGGAAGACTTCTCCGCTTCCTTTATCTCCATGGCGTCCGACCTCAACGTGGCTTCCAAGCAGGGCCTGTCGGAGCGCTTCGACTCCACCGTCGGCGCCGGCACCGTGCTGATGCCTTTCGGCGGTACGCGTCAGGCCACCCCGATCCAGGCCACGGCACACACCCTGCCGGCGCTGGGAGAGACCACCAACTGCTCTGTGATGTCCTGGGGCTATAACCCATACGTCACCGAGGCCAGCCCCTTCCACGGGGCTTACCTCGCGGTGGTGGAGTCGGTGTCCAAGCTGATTGCTACCGGCGCCTCCTTTGATGAGACCTACTTGTCCTTCCAGGAGTACTTCGAGCGCATGGACTCCGCTGCGGCTTGGGGCAAGCCGGCCGCCGCGCTGCTGGGCACCATCAAGGCCCAGCTTGGCCTCGGCGTCGCCGCGATTGGCGGCAAGGACTCCATGTCCGGCACCTTCGAAGAGCTCAGCGTCCCACCGACGGTCATCTCGGTTGCCGTCAGCCACGACGATGCCACTCACATGGTGCCGAACTACTTCAAGGCAGCGGGTCACAAGGTCACGCTCTTCCAGCCGGAGATCGCTGGCGCAGAGGATACTGCGCTGGCCGGCCTGCCCACCCCAGATTCCCTGGTTGCCAACTTCCGCACCGTGACGGAGCTGCTGCGCTCCGGCAAGGTCATCTCCGCTTACACCCCGGGCTTCGGCGGCCCTGCCGAGTCCGTGCTGAAGATGGGCTTGGGCGAGGGCATCGGCTTCGCCTTTACTGACGACGCCCCGCTCTACGACTATGCCTACGGCGCCTTCGTCCTGGAGTGGGCAGACGGCGAGGAGCCAACCGCGGGCTCGGTTATTGGTGAGACCGCCGAGGGCGGCTTCACCTACCGCGGCACCGAGGTTTCCTTTGCCGACGCTGAGGCCGCCTACCTGGGCACTCTCGAAGAGATCTACCCGAGCTTCATTGAGCAGACTGGTTCGGTCTCCCTGGCAGACGCCACTTCTTCGGTCTCCGGATCTGAGGCGCCGACCATCACCCCGACCCACGGTGGCGCCAAGGCTTCCGCTCTCATCCCGGTCTTCCCGGGTACCAACTGCGAGTACGACTCCGCCCGCGCGCTGCGTCGCGCTGGCATCGAGCCGGAGATCCTCGTGGTGCGCAACCGCACCCCGGAAGACATCGCTGAGTCCGTCGACCGCA
Organism: Corynebacterium simulans; assembly: GCF_001586215.1. NCBI lineage: Bacteria > Bacillati > Actinomycetota > Actinomycetes > Mycobacteriales > Corynebacteriaceae > Corynebacterium > Corynebacterium simulans. Next base: position 1,929,822 of record NZ_CP014634.1, read on the forward strand.
TGGCCGCGGCTTTGGATCGCTCCCAGATGCTCTTCCTGCCGGGCGGCTTCTCTGGCGGCGACGAGCCGGACGGTTCCGCGAAGTTCATCACGTCCTTCCTGCGTAACCCGTCGCTTACCGCGGGTGTGCAGGGGCTTCTCGACGAGCGCGGTGGCCTGGTCCTCGGCATCTGCAATGGCTTCCAGGCGCTGATCAAGCTGGGCTTGGTGCCGTTCGGCAAGATTACTGAGCCGGGCACTGAGACCCCGACGCTAACCTTCAACACGATTGGTCGCCACCAGTCGCGTATTTCGCGTGTGCGCGTGGTCAATAACGCATCGCCGTGGCTGTCCAAGATTAACGAGGGTGATGTCTTCACCGTCCCGATTTCTCACGGCGAAGGCCGCATCACCGCTGGTGAGTCCGAATGGGAGCGTCTAAAGGCAGCTGCCGTTACCCAGTACGTCGACGTTGCAGGCAACCCGCTGATGGATATCTCCGTTAACCCGAACGGTGGCCTCTTCGCCCTTGAGGGCATCATGTCCGAGGACGGCCGCGTCCTGGGCAAGATGGGCCACTCTGAACGCATCTCGGCATCTACCTACAAGAACGTGCCGGGCGAGTACGATATGAAGCTCTTCGAGTCTGCAGCAGAGTACTTCCGCAAGTAGTTCCGAGCCCGGCTGGTTGGGTCCCCCTGGTTGGGTCTCATTCCTTGGCTCCCTTTGCTAGCAAAGGGAGCCTTTTTTACCCCAAAACACAAAACTCCACTCGCAATAGGACCCAACCAATGGGACCCAAAGACGGGGACCCAAAGACGGGGACCCAAAGACGGGGACCCAACCGGGGTGGAAGCCTCAGAGCGAATGGAGTTCGTGATGCCCAGGAGAAATCGCGTGAGCGCCGCGACTTAAGCGCCGATTGCGCGCGCGATGGTCTGCGCCCAGCTGACCTTCATCTCGTGTGTAAAGAGCCCGAAGGAGTGCGAACCCTGCTCGCTGTAGTAGCGGTTAACGTTCACGCCGGCGCGGCGCGCGTTGTGCGTGAAGGTCTCGGTGCACTGGTTGGCAACCACCTCAACTGCACGCGGGCCAACGCTGGTCACCGGGTTGATGTTGTTGCCGTCAATTGGACCCGGGTTGCCGGATGCAGAAGCCACGAAGACATCTACACCGCGCAGGCGACCCGGATTGAAGTTCGGGTCATGGTCCGCCCACTGCGGCGAGCCCGGCAGACCCCACGCGTTGAAAGAGGAGCCGCCTCCGTAAGCCATCATTGCCGTCGAGGTCAGAACGCCCGTCGGATCAGAGCGCACTGGGCAGCCAGAGTAGGAAGCGGCCGCCTTGAAACGCTGTGGCGCATGCGCCGCGATATCGAGCGCCGCCGCACCGGTGGAGGAGAGGCCGCCGATGGCATCGCGGCCGGTGCCGTGGAATTCGGCGTCGATAAGCGGCGGAAGCTCCTGGGTCATGTAAGTGTTCCACTTGTTTACGCCCAGGATTGGGTCGGCCTGGTTCCAGTCCGTGTACAGCGAGTATGGGCCGCCAAGCGGCATGACTACGTTGACGTTTTTATCCGCGAACCATGGTCCGACGTCGGTATGCGTCATCCAGTTCATGCCCTCCTGGCCGCCCTGGATGCCAGGCAGGAGATAGAAGCTCGGGCGCGGTTGGTCGCCGCCCGGCAGCAGCACGTTGTTGGTGATGATTTCGCGGTTGGCAGGAGACCATACGTCGACGACCCAGTGGTTGCCGTTGATGTGGCGTTTGCCCACGATCTTGGCCTGGTCACCCAGCCAAGGCTGCGGGTTGGTCACGCGCGAGGAGACCTTCTCTAAGTGGCTCGACTGAGCCATGGCAGGGGTGGTGGTTGAGCCGATCGTCAACGCGAGGACGCCGGCGGCAGCGACGGACTTGAGCAGGGTTCCAATGGAGCGTGAGGAAGTCATAGTGGGAGCAAGTGTACAAGGATTTTTCAGCTTGTATAAGTATTTCCCAGGGAAAGTGGAAAAAAGATTCAACTACTGGGGCAAAAGTGGCACGTGCTATTCGATGTCGAGTGTTTGCCCGAGCGTCGTCTCCCAGGTCTTGTACAGCTGCGCTCCGAAGAAGTCGTAGTCGGTCGAATCCGGCCAGGCCTCGCCGATTTTGGCGCCGGTGCAAAATTTAATACGCATAACAAAATAGTGGGCATTCCCTTGAAAGCGTCCGGCGGGCTCCGTATAGTTACAGCAACGTAAGTTTTCTCCGAAGTGAGGCGGCTACCCATTGATGGCTAACAAGGAAAACACTTTGCTATTAGCAGGGGTGGGGCAGGCGCCACCTGAGGGGCTCGTTGAGCGGCGTTATTTCATCGCTGACCGTGGCCCGCGCCCCCTCACTCGCGGCTGGGGTCACTTCTTTGCCGCGATTTGTTCGGTGATCGCATCTACTGTGCTGATTACCTATTCCTGGATGACGCTGCCCTGGTGGCACGCGCTAGCCGTTACCGTCTACGGCGTCGGCGTAGTGGGCTTGTTTGGCGTGTCCGCCCTTTATCACCGTTGGCCATGGCCGAGTTTGCGGGCAGTGCGTTGGTGGCGTCGGGCGGATCACGCAACCATCGCTGTTTTTATTGCGGCGACGTATACGCCGCTGTGTGCCATCGTCTTAGACGTGAAGCAGGCATCGCTCATGTTGGCTATTGCTTGGGCTGGGGCAATATTGGGTGTCATCCTGAATCTGTTGTGGATAGACCATCCACGCTGGCTCGATGTGGTGGTCTATCTGGCATTGGGATGGTTGGTGGTCCCACTCATTCCCACCCTGTGGGGTGCCGCTGGCGCCGTAGTTGTGTGGCTGCTTTTTGCCGGCGGAGTGATCTATTCGCTCGGCGCTTTGGCTTATGGCTTCAAATGGCCGGGCCGCAACGCCCGGTGGTATGGCTACCACGAGCACTTCCACAGCGCGACTATCGCGGCTGCGGTTGTGCACATGGTGGCCATTTGGATGGTCGTGGCGGCCTAGGCGTTCAATTGGGGGCAGGCACCTAATCGCGCAGCGGGTCCACACCGGCTTCGGTGAGCATCGGAATGTTGGATACCTCGGAAGGCAGGCCGAACGCGTCAACAAGAACCACGGACCACGGTGCCAAAGAATCCACCAGATCATTGATTGCAGCGCGGGCGGCCTTCATACGGCCGGCCGGAAGCAAGTTGTGCTCCTGATACCAGCCGGCGTGCTCGACCAGCGTGGACAGAACGAATAGGTGACGTAGCTGCTCAAAGACCTGGCGTGCGAGGGAACCTACCTCCAGGCGGTCTTCCGCCTCAATCATCGCTTGGACCAGCAGCGTATCTACACGGGCCCAGCCTGCCGCGATGAGGTGATCCTGGCACTGGTCCACGATGGCGGCTGCCTGCACCTTGTCGGCCTTGCGGGCCGGCTGGATGCGACGAACGAGAGAAAGCAGGACGGACTGGGCACGGTCGTCGATGAGCTTGGCTTGGTAGACGGCGTCGAAAAGCGATGCCTCGTTCGGATTGACCAGGTCCACCAGGCCCTGCAGGCGCGTGGTGAAACCAGTGCGGCGGCGGACCACTTCAGTGGCGGTCGTAGCGGCATAGCGCACGGTATCCCATGGAGACATGTCATTCATCGCACGACCGTAAGCGGTGAGCAAGTTCTTGCCCACCATCTGAATCAGCACGGTGTTATCGCCCTCAAAGGTGGCGAAGACATCGGAGTCGGCGCGGTAGGTGGTCAGGCGGTTTTCTGACATATAACCTGCGCCGCCGCAGGCCTCACGGCATTCCTGAATCGTGCGGATGGCGTGCTGGGTTTGTGCGGCTTTAATCGCGCCGGCCAAAGACTCCATCTCGCGGGAGGCATACTTTTGCTCCTCTGTGGGCGTGGTCACGGACCACGAGCCTGCCTCCTGGCTGTCATTCATCTCCTGGTAGCGCTCCAGAATTTGGTTGTGCAGCAGGTGCAGCGCATAAGAGCGCGCCAGCGGGATGAGCAGGCGGCGGCGGTGCTGGCGGTGATCGATAAGGTGCTTTTCGGCGCCGGTTGCGCCTTCGAATTGGCGGCGGCGGTTGGCGTAGCGCACCGCGATGTCTAGCGAGGCCTCCGTGGCGGCGCCCGCGGCACCAGCCACGCCCATGCGCCCGCGGATCAGCGTGCCGAGCATGGTGAAGAAGCGGGCGTTGGGGTTTTCAATCGGCGAGGAATACCTGCCCTTTTCATCGACGTCTGCGAAGCGGTTGAGCAGGTTCACACGCGGTACGCGCACGTTGTCGAAGCGGAGCGTGCCATTATCGACGCCCACGAGTCCACCCTTGTGGCCGTGATCGCCCAAGGTGATGCCCGGCAGCGCGTTGCCTTGCTCGTCACGAATCGGAACGATGATGGCGTGCACGCCGTGGGTGCGGCCATCGCTTTCCGGGGTCATAAGCTGCGTGAACACGACGGCGGCACGGCCGTCCTGGGCGGCGTTGCCGATGTAGTTCTTCACCGCGGTATCGCTCGGGGTATTGATGATGAATTCATCGGTTTCCGGGTCGTAGTTCGCCGTGGTCTCAAGGGATTGCACATCAGAGCCGTGGCCGCGTTCGGTCATGGCGAAACAACCAGGTAGCTCCAGGGATGCGGCCTTTTGAATCCACTCGATGTGGCGCTCGGTGCCGAGCTGGTCGAGGGCGCCGCCCCACAGTCCCCACTGCACGCCGGACTTGATGGCGAGTGAGCCGTCGACCCAAGCCAGGCCTTCGAGTGTGAAAGTGGAAAGAATCGGTTTGCCAGGCCCGCCATTGTCGCGGCGCAGACCTTTTTGGAAACCGCCGAAGTCGCGCACCTTAGCGAGATTGTTGAAGGTATGCGCGCGCTGCTCGGCGACGGAGAGATCTGGATGCGGGAAGAGCTCCGGGTCATTGATGAACTTGCGTAGCTCCTGGCGGAAGGCGGCGTGTGGGCCATCGAGTAGGTTGCCCAGCTCGGTAGCTACGGATGGCTTCGGTGTCTTGGGCAGGCGGCGCGGGCTGCGCGGCTCTGCTTGGGCGGTGGTGGAACGAAGATTTGCGCGGTTTGCCTCGGTGGAGGAAGCAGCGCTGGAATCCTTGCTTTGAGTCTTGAGGAGTGCCATGGTTTTTCCTTCTTTGGGCGGCTGCTTTTGGCAGCCGGGGATTTTTGGGGTGCGGGTTAGCGTTCGATGATGGCGGCCACGCCTTGGCCGCCGGCGGCGCAGATGGAGATAAGAGCGCGGCCGCCGCCTGCTTCCTGCAGGACCTTCCCGGCGGTGGCGAGGATGCGCGCCCCGGTGGCCGCGAAGGGGTGGCCGGCAGCCAGCGAAGAACCCTTGACGTTGAGCTTGCTGCGGTCGATGGGGCCGAGTGCGCCGGGCAGGCCGAGGCGCTCGCGGCAGTAAGTCTCGTCCTCCCACGCATTCAGGGTGGCAAGGACTTGTGAGGCGAAGGCTTCGTGGATTTCGTAGAAGTCGAAATCTTGCAGGGTGAGGTTGTTGCGCTCGAGGAGGCGCGGCACCGCATAGGTCGGCGCCATGAGAAGGCCGTCTCCGCCGTGTAGGAAGTCCACTGCGGCGGTCTCGGAATCAACTAGGTAGGCAAGCGGCTCGAGGTTATGGTTTGCGGCCCAGGATTCGCTGCCTAGGAGGGTGACTGCCGCGCCGTCGGTAAGCGGCGTCGAATTGCCGGCGGTCATTGTGGCCTGGGTGCCGTGCTGCTCGGCATCGCGCTTTCCAAAGACCGGCTTTAGCTGGCCGAGCTTTTCTGGCGTGGAGTCAGGACGGAGGTTGGTATCGCGGTTAACACCCATGAAGCCGGTGCTGAGGTCGTTAAAGAAACCTTCCTCCCAGGCCTGATGGAGCTTCTGGTGAGAAGCGAGCGCGAGCTTGTCCTGGTCAGCGCGGCTTATGCCCATTTCGCGGGCCGTGATAGCCGCGTGGTCGCCCATGGAAAGCCCCGTGCGCGGCTCGCCGTTTTGGGGCTGCTCGGGCGCGAGCTGGGCGGGGCGAATTGAGCCGATGAGCTTTGCGCGTTGGGAAAAAGTCTTTGCGCGGCTGAGTCTGATGAGGGTGCGTCGCAGGGAATCGTTGACGGCGAGCGGGGCGTCCGAGATGGTATCGGTGCCGCCAGCGATGCCGGATTCGATGCGGCCGCGGGCAATGGCGTCACCAACATGGATGGCGGCGGCCAATGAGGTGCAGCAGGCCTGCTGCATGTCGAGTGCCGGGGTAGTAGAAGTAAGCGCCGAGCCAAGGACTACCTCGCGGGTGAGGTTGAAGTCTCGCGAGTGCTTGAGTACCGCGCCTGCTGCTACGAGCCCTAACCGTTCCTCGTGCAGGCCGAAGCGCGCGACGAGTCCGTCGAGGGCGCTGGTGAGCATGTCTTGATTGGAGGCGTGCGCGTATTCCTTGTTGGAACGGGCAAACGGAATGCGGTTGCCGCCCAGGATTGCGACGCGGGGCGAACTGCTGGTCATTGCGACTCCTTGCTGGGAAACCAGAGGTAGAAAAGTTTTCACTGGAATGTTCTAAATCACACTCCGAATGATAGTGTTAGTTGTATCACTCAATTAACTAACCCTGCAACCTCTTGCAAAAAGGCTTGCAACCTTGTTAAAGGAAGGATTTCGAATGCCCAAACTCAATTTCGCTGAGAAACTAATCAACTCTCCAGTAGCCGCGAAGGTGGGCGTGCCGCAGGGCTATCCGCTGCGCCGCTTCACCTCCGGGGAGCCGGCTTTAGACGCCCCAGTGGTCATTGGTTCTGCAGGAGCGGGCCACATCGCCCACTTCCTTTCCACTGCGCTCGCAGTGGACTATCAGCTGCTTTCGGTGGAGGCGGAAACTGCCCGGGGTGCGCTGGTATTCGACGCCACCGGAATCGAGGAGCCAGAGCAGCTGCGGGAGCTCTACGATTTCTTCCATCCGCAGCTGCGCAACCTCGCACCGAATGCACGCTTGCTGGTCATCGGCACTACCCCGGAGAAAACCGCGACCATCGATGCCCGCATTGCCGCCCGCGCCCTCGAGGGTTTCACGCGTTCGCTGGCTAAGGAGATGCGCAAAGGCGGTACCGTGAACCTCATTTGGGTCGAACCCGGCGCCACGGCGGAAATCGAATCCACGGTGCGCTTCTTCCTCTCCGGTAAGTCAGCGTTCGTAGACGGCCAGGTGGTGCGCGTGAAGGCCGCTACCGCCGCGGCGGACGCAGACTGGCAGGCGCCTTCTCAAGACCGTCTTGCCGTGGTCACCGGCGCAGCCCGGGGCATCGGCGCCACTATCGCGGAGGTGCTGGCGCGCGATGGCGCGCAAGTCATCTGCATCGACGTCCCCGCCGCGAGCGAGCACCTCAGCAAAACGGCAAACAAGGTCAAGGGCACCGCGCTACCGCTGGACGTTACTGACCCGGGTGCTGCCGCGACCATCGCAAAGCATGCGCAGCGCCACTATGGCCGCCCCATCGACGTCATCGTCCACAATGCCGGCATTACCCGTGACAAGCTGCTGGCCAATATGAACGAGGGGCAGTGGGACGCCGTCCTCGCCGTTAACCTCATAGCTCCAGTGCGTATCACCGAGGCGCTGCTGGATAGCGGAGATCTTGCAACCGGGGCAGCGGTGGTGGGCGTGTCTTCCATGGCGGGAATCTCCGGCAACCGCGGTCAGACCAATTACGCCACCACCAAGGCCGGCATCATTGGGCTGGTTGATGCCCTCACCCCGGTACTGGCAGACAACGGTTCGACCATCAACGCGGTGGCGCCGGGATTTATCGAAACTGCCATGACCGCAGCCATGCCCACCGGCCCACGTGAGATTGGCCGCCGCATCAATTCCCTGCAGCAGGGCGGCTTGCCAGTTGACGTCGCCGAGACCGTCGCCTACTTCGCTGCCCCGGCCTCCGCGGCGGTCACGGGTAACACCGTGCGCGTGTGCGGCCAGAACATGATGGGAGCGTAAATGCTAGACCGCAATGTGCAGAACCTGAAAGAGATTCCGCAGCTTTCCACGCTTTACCGCAAGCAGGTGATAAAGGCGCTGCCCGGTGTTGCGGGAAAACGCGTTATCGATGACCCACCAATTGCCTACCGGGTAGAAGGCGTACACATTGATCCGGAGCATCTTGCTGCTTACTGCCAAGCAGTGGGTTTCCGCCTGGGCAACGAGGTTCCGGTTACCTACCCTTATGCGCTGGCCTTCCCGCTAGCGGTCAAAGTCATGGACTCGCCGGGTTTTCCTTTCCCCGCCATGGGCATCGTTCATCTTTCAAACAAGATTGAACAATTCCGCCCTTTGCACGTGGAAGATACTTTTACCATCGACGTCCACGCGGAGAACCTGCGCAGCCACCGCAAGGGGCTGGTGCTCGACATGATTACCTCCATTTATGTAGAAGGCATCTTGGTCTGGCAGCAAACCTCCGCATTCTTAGGGCCCAAAGCGCACTTTTCTTCCTCCACCCCGGCAGATGTGCAGGTAAGGCCAGAAGCTGCCCGCTTCCTGCCGCAGCCGGAAAAGCCCGCGCCGGAGGTAACGGCCATGGCAACGCTGCGTTTTAACCCGGAAGCCGTAAAGACCTACGCGGCCGCTTCCGGGGATAAGAACCCCATTCACACCTCCCGGCTGGGCGCGAAGGCCTTTGGTTTTCCGAACACGATTGCCCATGGCATGTTCACCCACGCCAAGATGCTCACTGCGTTTGAGGGGCGCCTGCCCGATGCAGTGCGCGTGCAGGCAGACTTCTACAAGCCGGTCATATTGCCCGCCACCACGGCGCTTTTTAAACAAAAAGAAGGCTCCGGTTGGAACGCGCAGCTGCGCCAGGCCAAAAACGTAGAAAAGCTCCACGTTGCCGTCAACGTGGAGCCAGCGCACTAATCCAAGTGCTGGTGCTGCGGAGCCACAACCAGTGGCTTCGGGGAGTACTTTCCGCGTAGCTCGCGCAGGATGCCGGCGTGCTCCCACAGCGCCTTGTCCTCTGCCGTCTTCGGCGTGAACTGACGGGCTGCCATCGGCTGCCAGTCGGCGTCCATCGCCATATAAGAAACCGTGGCGTGGATGGCGGTCTCCAGATTCTGGCGTCCACCGCGCGGGTTGCCAGAGCGGACGTGGATGGACATCTGCATGGAGCGCGCATCGGTGCGCATCATGCGGGCATCCACCTCGATGAGGTCACCGATGGCAATCGGCTGGTAGAAGCGAATACCGCCGGCATAAACGGCCACGGTGTGCTCGCCCGACCACTCCATGGTGCAGGCCGCGCCCGCCTCATCGATCCACTCCATGGCGGTGCCGCCGTGGACCTTGCCGCCCCAATTGACGTCGGTCGGCTTTGCTAGGAAGCGGTTGATCATGCGCGGGGCGTCGGAAGGCCCGTCATAAGTCTGCTTTTCCATCTCATCCTCGATGGCGCGGCGCAGCTCGATGCGGGACTCGGCCGCCTCCCAGACACGACGTTGGTCGTCGGAAGTCGGCTCAAACGGTGGCACAGGGGTGGACTTACCCGTTTCCGGATCCTTCGCCACGAAAATAACCAAGCAATCGCAAGCGCGCGTGAAGATGCCATCGCGTGGGTCTGCGGAAAGGACTTCGTTGACGATGTGCATCGAAGAACGGCCTGTCATGGCGATTCGCGAGCGCACCTCCACCAAGTGCCCGGAAGGAATCGGGCGAGTGAAATGGATGTGACCCACATAGGCGGTAACGCAGTAGGCACCGGACCACTGGACCGCGCACGCATACGCTGCCTTGTCGATCCACTCCAAGACGCGGCCGCCGCCAATGCCCTGCGCACCAGCGATGGTCATATCCGTGGGCGCCGCCATGAATCGGAGGGTGATCGATGGCGACTTCGCGGTTTCAGTATTCTCTTGTTCCGGAAGGGTTAGTGACATGCATAGAAAGTTATCAGGGAGGCCGAATTAGCGCATGAAAAATAAGGTAGACCCAGCGGCCACGCGCGCTGCCGTGGTGGCGGTCCAAGACTGGATAAAACGCCCCGATGAGGTGGAAAAACCAGGTAGGGCATTGCTTGCCGATGCCGTCCGTCGCACCGCCCGCACCCTCGAAGCCGACGCGCCGGGCCATTCCGTGGAGCTGCGGGTGCCCCCATTCGTGGCAGTCCAATGCATCGAAGGTCCTCGCCATACGAGGGGTACCCCACCCAATGTGGTGGAGATGGACCCATTGACGTGGTTGCAGCTGGCCACGGGCCTGCTCCGCTGGGAGGAGGCCGTTTCCGCCGCTCGCCTCGAAGCTTCCGGCTCCCGCTCTGGCGAAATCGCAGGATGGCTGCCAGTCATTCCGTTAGTTTCTACTGCCCACAACGACTAGGATTAGCGCCGTGGTAGCTGAAAGAACTCCCCATATCACCAATCTCGATGATCACAACGAGACCGAACCTCGCGAGGAATGCGGCGTCTTTGGCGTCTGGGCTCCGGGGGAAGAGATCTCGAAGCTGACCTACTTCGGTCTCTTCGCCTTGCAGCACCGTGGCCAGGAGGCCGCCGGTATCGCAGTCGGTGACGATGACAGTCTTGTCGTCTTCAAGGATATGGGCCTGGTGTCCAATATCTTCGATGAATCCATCCTGGCCTCTCTTCAAGGCAACGTCGCCGTAGGGCATACCCGGTACTCCACCGCAGGCGGCAAGGAATGGGCCAACGTGCAGCCCATGTTTGCCACCACCTCCAATGGCATCGACATTGCCTTGGGCCATAATGGCAACCTTGTTAACTACTTGGAGCTGCGCGAGGAAGCAGTAGAGCGCGGGCTGGTTGCACCGCAGCAAGAGTCGGTTTCCGATTCCATGTGCTTGTCCATGCTGCTTGCCGACGGCGTGAGTGATAGCGTCAGCGTCTTCGAATCCGCTCGTGCGCTGCTCCCGCGCGTGAAGGGCGCATTCTGCCTGACCTTTACCGATGGGCACACGCTTTACGCTGCGCGCGACCCGCACGGCGTGCGCCCGCTGGTGCTGGGTCGTTTGCCAAAGGGCTGGGTCGTGGCTTCGGAGACTTGTGCGCTCGACATCGTCGGCGCGCAGTTCATCCGCGAGATTGAACCGGGCGAGCTCATCTCCATCGACGAAGCCGGCATCCGCTCCGAGAAGTTTGCGGAGCCAACCCGCCACGGCTGCGTTTTCGAGTATGTGTACTTGGCGCGTCCTGACACCGACATCAAGGGCCGTTCGGTGAATGCGACCCGAGTGGAAATCGGGCGTCGCCTAGCGCGGCAATACCCGGCGCCGAACGCGGATCTAGTCATTCCAGTGCCTGAGTCCGGTAACCCGGCGGCTGTGGGCTATGCCCGGGAGTCCGGAATCACCTTCGCGCACGGCCTGGTGAAGAATGCGTACGTTGGCCGCACCTTCATTCAGCCCACCCAGACGCTGCGCCAGCTGGGCATTCGCCTGAAGCTGAACCCGCTGCGCGAGGTCATTGAGGGCAAGTCCCTGGTGGTCGTGGATGACTCTATCGTGCGTGGCAACACCCAGCGCGCGCTGATTCGCATGCTGCGCGAGGCGGGCGCGGCGGAGGTGCACGTGCGCATCGCTTCGCCGCCAGTGAAGTGGCCATGCTTCTATGGCATTGACTTCGCCTCCCCGGGCGAGCTCATTGCGAATGCGAATCCGTCGGATGACCCAGAGGTAGTCTGCAAGACTATCTGTGACGCCATCGGTGCGGACTCCCTCGGCTTCGTCTCCATCGATGAGATGGTCGCCGCGACCCAGCAGCCTCACCATGAGCTGTGCACCGCCTGCTTTGACGGTGTCTACCCACTCGGCCTCCCGGCCGGCAACCCGAACGCTGAGGCCGTGCGCTCCCTGCTCGGCGAAGAATCCTAAAACACAAGGCAAGGAACAAAAATGAGCGAGAATACTTACGCGGCAGCTGGCGTCAGCATCGAAGAAGGCGACCGTGCCGTCACCCTGTTTGCGCCGCACGCAAAGCGTGCAACCCGCCCGGAGGTCATGGGCGGCCTGGGCGGCTTCGCGGGCCTGTTCAAGCTGGGCGAATACAAAGAGCCGGTCCTGGCTGCAGGCTCCGATGGCGTTGGCACCAAGCTGGCCGTTGCGCAGGCGATGGACGTCCACGACACCATCGGTATCGACCTGGTTGCAATGTGCGTCGATGACCTCGTGGTGTGCGGCGCGGAGCCGCTATTCCTGCAGGACTACATCGCCGTGGGCAAGGTCGTGCCGGAGAAGGTCGCAGAGATTGTGAAGGGTATCGCTGAGGGCTGCGTGCAGGCAGGCGCTGCGCTCCTCGGCGGCGAGACCGCTGAGCACCCAGGTGTTATGGACCCAGAAGAATACGACGTCTCCGCAACCGCCGTGGGTGTAGTCGAGGCAGATTCCATCCTGGGCCCGGACAAGGTCCGTGACGGCGATGTCCTCATCGCGATGGCCTCTTCCGGCCTGCACTCCAACGGCTACTCCCTGGCTCGCTACGTCCTGCTGGAGCAGGCAGGTCTACCGCTCGATGGACACATCGAGGAGCTTGGCCGCACCCTCGGCGAGGAGCTGCTGGAGCCGACTCGCATCTACGCCAAGGACTGCCTGGCTCTGACCGCTGAGTGCAACGTTTCCACCTTCTGCCACGTCACCGGCGGTGGCCTGGCCGGTAACCTGGAGCGCGTCATTCCGGAGGGCCTGACCGCTGAAGTTAACCGTTCCACCTGGACCCCGGGCCAGATCTTCAAGACCATCGCTTCTGTGGGCAAGGTTTCCCTGGAGGAGATGGAGAAGACCTTCAACATGGGCGTTGGCATGATTGCCGTCGTCGCTCCGGAGGATCGCGAGCGCGCCCTGGCTATGATGGCTGCCCGCCACGTTGATGCGTGGGAACTCGGCACCATCCGCGCCGCTGGCGAGGGCGAAGAGCGCGTCATCATGAACGGCGAGCACCCGAACTACTAAGCCCCGCCCAACCACTTCTGCTTTCGGCCTTCCATTCTCTGCCACATCGCGGTGGAGGAGGGGAGGCCGTTTGTGGTTTTCCTCTTCCGGTGCCGGTTTTCCTGCGCTTCCGCTCGGCTCTTCGGCGTTTTCGCGCGGATGGTAAAACCGCACCATTTAGGGCCGTCTGTTCCGCGGCCGCCAAATGCAGTCGAAGCCTAGTGCGCTTTCCAAATGGTGAGGTCGCACCGTAACCGCTGTGACTACAGTGGGCTCCTGGGGCGGGTGACTCCTCACCTCACCATTTGTTCCTCACCATTTGGAAATGCCGGCCGAGGGAAGGCCGAGGGAAGGCCGAGGGAAGAGTAGGGGCAGCCCAGGCAGACCAGGGAAGCGGCCGTGAAGAGCAGGGTAGCGCGGGAAAGAGCCAGGCAGCGGCCAAAAGCAAAAGGCCGCAACCACGCGAAGCGGCTGCGGCCTACAGCTGGAGTCCCAGCGGCGAAAAGGAAAGCGCCTTAGCGCTGGTCCTCCTCGTCGTCTTCGTCCCACTCGTCGACGTAGTCGGCGTAAGGATCCTCGTCCTCGTAATCGTGGGAGTTGTTCGGGTTTTGGGAGGCAAGCTCCCGCTGGAGCGAATCCAGATCCATTTCAGGCGAATTGTACTTCAGCTGGCGTGCAACTTTGGTCTGCTTTGCCTTTGCGCGTCCGCGTCCCATGTGCATGACCCCCTTGAGGTGAGTAGGGCGTTCCAGGGATTCTTGGACGCCCCATCGGCTTAAATCTAAAAGTGTATCTTCCTGTTAGACACAATAGCCTGTGTGACGAAAAAATTCCGCACCACCCCCCTACATATGCCAAAACGAGTGGGATAACTCGCGCAGAGGGCTAAATGAGTTATCGGCCACGCAACTTTTCTACCGCAGCTCGTCCCGCCTTTGGGCCCTCATCGACTGGGAGCGAGTCATTTTCTACGGATGCAGCGACATCCCCAATGGCCAGTTGCTGGCCACCCAAAGCCGAGCGCTTGACCAGCGCGAGTGCGATGGGGCCAAAGTCGCAGTCATCGACCACTGTTCCGAGACGTCCCACGCGGCGCCCGCCAAGAGTAACGTCTGCACCAATCTCCGGACGAGTAGGTGCCGAGCCATCCAGATAAAGCATCACCAAAAGCCGCGGCGAGCGGCCGAGATTCTCCACCCGGGCGACGGTCTCTTGGCCGCGGTAGCAACCCTTGTTCAGGTGCACGAATGCCGGCGCATCCCCGCGTGAAATCCAGTGCGGGACCTCGTGGGCAATCGCCTTTGCGTCCAGGTCCGCGGCGAGTTCCGGCTCCAGCGCCTTTACACGCTCGGCGGTGTAGGCCATTAGCCCCACCAAGGTTCCGCCAGCCGATTCCAGTTCCGCCACGGCTGCCTCTAGGTCTTCACGCGGGACGAGATAGTCCGTGCGCTGCGGGCCGCGCCAGGCGACGTCGCGCGACACCACCGCGCTTGCTGGCGCCGGCAGGGCAGAACCCAGCACGGTGATGACTGCCAAGGGTGCTTCTTCCACAGTCACCTGGGACCAGAAGATCATCTTGGTCAAAAATTCCAGCAGAGAAGAAAACTGGGCTTCTGGAACATCCAGGTAGAAGGCCTCGTCAACTCGGGTGAGATCCATGTGGTGGAGCACGTGGCCCTGTATGTCTAGGTCGAGGGCGCCGGCGCTGAAGCCAGAGGGGGCGTCGTCAAGCTTTTGCGATAACAGGTTATTGAGGAAGGTCGCAGCCTCTGGGCCCCCGACCTTGATGACGCGGCGCTGGGAGCGGTCCACGATCCCGGAGCCGGTTTCGATGTTCCTTTGCTCCTTGAGCGGGTTACCGTAGTGCCAGGCGACGCCCACGGCGTCGATTGCAGTGGCGTCTTGGAACTCAGCGGCGCCTGTGCGCGCTAAAAGTGGCGAAGAATAACTCACGAGATCCGATGGTAGGGCATAATAAAAATTATGGAGTTCACGCCTCGAAAAGAGCCGGTCATCTACGTTGTTGAGCCCTATGGTGGCTCTGTGCGCAAGCATCTTCCGTCGCTGCCACTTATCTATTGGGATGACGCCGCTGTCACTCGTGGCGACGGCATCTTTGAGTCGCTGCTGGTGCGTGATGGCAAGGTGGCTAACCTTGCCCGGCATAGCGCGCGCTTTGTGAACTCAGCGCGGGCCCTCGAGCTGCCGGAACCGCAGATTGAAAAGTGGAAGGAAGCCACCGAACTCGCCATCGCGGATTACTTCGGCGGTGATGAGATAGGCGAGGCCAAGTGCACGTGGACTTATACCCGCGGGCGTGCATCGACGGGCCACCCGAGCGCCTGGGTTGTGGTGCAGGCAATCGATAAAAAGCTACTTGAGCAGCGCGAGAAGGGCGTCAAGGTAATGACCACCCCGCGCCTGTGGCACGTGGCCGAGGAATTGCCCGCCAAGACGCTGAACTACGCTGCCACCATGGCTACCTTGCGCCTGGCAAAGGGGAAGGGATTTGACGACGTCATCTTCGTCGACCCAGACAGTGGCATCGTTTTGGAAGGCGCCACCTCCACCGTCGTGGCAGTGCGTGGAAACAAGCTGCGCACCCCGGCAGCGAAGGGGATTCTCTCCGGCACCACGCAGGCTGCGCTCTTCGAATACGCGCAGCAGCAGGGCTATCGCTGCAAGGCTAAAGAAATCACGCCGGAGTATCTTGAGCGCTGCGATTCGGTGTGGCTGGTCTCTTCAGTGCGCACCGCCGTACGCGTTACAAACCTCAATGGCTCAAAGCTAAAGGCCCCGGATAACGCTGCGGAAATCCGAGGCCTGCTTGATGCCGCGCTTGCGCGGTAGGGCTTAAACTAGCCTGCTACGCGCTCAAGCTCAGCGGACATGTATGGGCGCATCTCGCCGTCGACCATGCGCTCGTCGACCCAACCCAGGTTGTTGTTCGGCATCAAGCCGT
The DNA here is from genome assembly GCF_001586215.1 of Corynebacterium simulans. Taxonomy (NCBI): domain Bacteria; kingdom Bacillati; phylum Actinomycetota; class Actinomycetes; order Mycobacteriales; family Corynebacteriaceae; genus Corynebacterium; species Corynebacterium simulans. The sequence goes on from NZ_CP014634.1 coordinate 1,945,658, forward strand.
ACATGCGCTTGCCTGGGCCGAAGTTCTTCGGTCCGGTTTCGGTAACCATGGTGGACGCGGACTCGAGCTGCCATGCACGCTCGTTGAAAGGCTCGCCGTAAAAGATCTCCACGATTCCGTTAGAGGAGGTGTAGGTCATCTCGATCTCGTCCTTCAAGGAGATTCGCCAGTAACCGGATTCGCGGATATCGGCACCCTGCGGCTTGCCCTCGGTGTCGATGCGCCAGGTGCGGGAGCTATAAGTTAGGTAATTCTCGCCGTCGTGGCTGACAATAAGTTGCTGACCAAAGGTGTACTGCTCGCCGGAAGCATCGTGGGCCTGGCCTTCGCCCTGCCAGACGCCTACGAGGGGAAGAAGGGCTAGCAGGCCGTCGTGAAGCGACGGGCCCTGACGCAGGTTAGCGGTTTCCTGCGGCAGAGGGTTGTTGCCGACTTCCATGGCCGGGATGTTGCGGTTCGCTGCGTCCTTCCATGCTTCGGCGGCATTGTTGACAGCGTCGTTGCCATTTAGCTTTTCGTTGCTATTTTCGCTCATGACGCACCAGCCTAGTCGTCTTAAAGGGATATAAACCACTAGGCTGGTTCGCTGTGCGAGTATTAATGATTTCAAATCCGAACTCGACTTCGCAGAGCGATGCATTATTCAGGCAGGTCATCCCGCTGCTGCGCGATGTCGAAGGCGCCCACCTGCGCATGCAATTTACCCATTATGCGGGGCATGCAGAAGAGATCGTGCGCGGTCTTCGGCGTGCGGATTATGACGCCATTGTCGTCTTTGGCGGCGACGGCACGGTCAATGAAGTTGTCAACGGATTGCTCGGTCCGGCAGATAATGACCAGCGCCCGGCTCCGGAGGAGCTGCCGGTGCTCGGCGTTATTCCGACTGGTTCCGCCAACGTCTTCGTCCGTGCTTTAGGCATTCCGAATACTCCTGTGGAGGCTGCCCACGTACTGGCACGCCTGCTGGAGCGCGATACCCGCCGCACCATTCGCCTTGGCACCTGGAACGAGCGCTGGTTCGCGGTCAACGCCGGCTTCGGCCTCGATGCGGATGTCTTGGCGCGCGTCGATCGTGCCCGTGAGATGGGTTTTGCAGCCACCCCGTTGCGTTATCTGGCGGTCTCCGCGCAGGCTTACCTGCGTGCGCGCGTCATTCCGCCGGAGATTTCCGTCCATGCGGTCAATCGTGATGGCAAGGAAATTACCGCGCACAAGGTGCCTTTGATGTTTACCTCCAATACCAACCCGTGGACCTTCTTGGGCCCGCTGCCGGTGGTTACTAACCCGCGCAATTCCTTTGACAAGGGTCTGGGGCTCTTCGGCGTTTCTGACTTGGGCGGCATTCACGGTTTGGTGGGCATGCTGCACCTGATGGGCGTTGATCGCAAGCGTGTGTTGAGCAAGATTACTCAGGCCCGCGCATTGCAATTCGACGATGCACAGGTGGTCGAATTGGAAACGCCGACCCCGAAGCGCTTCCAAGCCGATGGTGAGTCCGAAGGCAAGTTCACCAAGGTGCATTTGGAGTCGGTGGCAGATGCCATCGAGGTCTTTGCGCCTTCGCAGCCGCGCCCGCCGCATGAGCGCAGCGTGCGCGAGATTCTTCGCGATCTGGTGCGAATTAAGTAGCGCTAGCTGGCCTGACCAACGCGCTGGGCGGTATCCACGGCGCGCCTTTCCGCGTCCTTCACCGCCTTTTCCTCCGAACCCTCGATTTCGAGTGGGGACAGCTGGGTGGACTTCAACTTGATGTTGCGGCGCTGCACCTCAAAGGTGATGGAGCCACCATGCAGTTTCACGGACGTCGCCTGTGCAGGCAGCGGTAGGTCGCGGGTGTCGAATTGCATCGAGAAGGCCTTCTTTAAGCGCGGATCCTCAGTGTCGTAGACATTCATGTGGAATTGCTCGCCAACCAGGCGCAGCGCGACCTTTGCCGTTGACTTCTTTTTATCTCCCGGCAGCGTACCCGTCAGCTCTGCCTCGGCTGCGGTACCGCCGATAGGGGAGATGTTGTCAGGGTTTGCAATCGAAAGATCGGTAATGCCCATCAGCCTGCCCAGCGCCACGCCATCTAGGCTGATGCTGCGGGTGTAGGTCGAGACGGGGGCACCTTCGAACTTCCCGCTAAAGACCTGCTGCGGGGTAATGGTGATATCGCGCATGGTGGTTGAAGCATTGACCATGCCCAGCTTTGGCACCTCGACGTCGAGAGATTGCACCTCGAGATAAGGAATCTCTTTGGTCAGCGTGGCGAGCGTATAAGGAAAGCCGCCGATGTAGACGTCGGGAGTATTTTCGAGGCGCGAGACCGCCTTCGATTCTTGGGCCACGGTGTGCTCTGCGTGCATGGCCACCGCAGAATCCGAAAGCCAGGCGAGGGTGCCCACGATGGCGACGATGCCGAGGCGGACAACGTTGCGGTTGATTTGCAGAACAGTCACTCTTCTATTCTTACCGCACGTACGCTGGTGGGTATGAATATCGAAAATTATCAACTTCCAGAGTGCCCAGAACTCGCAGGAAGGCTCAAGAAAATCGCTGATTTAGCACGGGGCGTCGACGGTATTGCGCCCCTGTCGGAGCAATTCATATTGGGCCTGGATGACGCGCACTTGGAACACACGCACTTGGTGCTCAGCGACGCCACGGAGCCGATAGGCCTTGCGGCTGTCGCCGGAGACGATGCTGAGATGTTTATCCACCCCGATTATCGTGGCCGTGGCTGGGGCAACGAGCTTCTTAACGCCGTGCGGGCGATAAAGCCTGCAGCAAATGTCTGGGCGCATGGCAATCTGCCGGCAGCCCAGGCTGTGGCGCAGAATAACCACATGGAAAAGGTGCGTCAGCTTCTGGTCATGGAGGTTGCCGGTAAGGATTTGGCGGAGCACTCCATGCTTGGCGACGCCCCGTATACTCCCGCCAACTTCACCGATTCGGTAGAGCGGTGGGGCACGGACTTGGTCGAGCAGGAATGGGTGCGTGCCAACAACGAAGCCTTTTCCTGGCACCCGGAGCAAGGCGGATGGGATATAGAGCGTTTGCACCGCGGGATGGAAGCGGAATGGTTCGATCCGGCAGATGTCCTTTTCTATTGGGACACCAAGAAAGGCGATGATGGGGCAGCCCCCGTGCTGGCCGGATTCCACTGGACCAAATGGCACAAGGAGGAAATTGATGAGTTTGGTGAGGTTTATGTGATCGGCATTTCGGAGGCCTATCGCGGTCAAGGTTTGGGAAAGCCTTTGCTGCGTTATGGTCTGAATCGAATGGTGGAAAAGGGTGCTGACCGGGTAATTCTCTACGTAGAAGCGGATAATAAACCGGCTGTAAAGCTCTATGAGCGCCTCGGGTTTAGCGTTATTGAAGACCATTCTGTCTATTCGGGGCGTGATTAGTCTCACCAACTTTGGTGACATGTTCATTTGTTGTTTACCTGAAATCACCTCTGCGGTTAACCCACCCCGAATAGCTTTAGTTTTCGTGAGTTAACCGCGGTGTTGGTAGTTCTCTTTCAACTCTTTCGCTTTTACCAATGCGATGTGCGGTTTGCTCGATAACAATCTCTGTTCTGCTTTGGAAAGGTTTCCCGTGATCCGCAACTTCAAGCGCACCGCTGCAATTTTCGGCATTGTTGCCGCAACCTCCACCGGCCTTGTTGCCTGCTCTGAATCCGGTTCGGGCTCTGAGGGCGGCTCTGAGGTCTCCGGTGACCTCACCGGTGAGGGCGCATCCTCCCAGAAGAGCGCAATGTCCGTCTTCGAGAAGGCCTTCCTGGACGAGCACCCTGACGCTAACTTCTCCTACACCTCCTCCGGCTCCGGCGCTGGCGTTGAGGCTTTCACCAACGGCACCGTTGACTTCGCTGGTTCCGACTCCGCTCTGAAGGAGGACAAGGGTGAGGTTGAGGCTGCCAAGAAGCGTTGCGAGGGCAACGACGCATGGCACCTACCAACCACCATCGGCCCGGTTGCAATCGCATACAACCTGGGTGACAAGGAAGTAAACCTGAAGACCGAGACCCTGGCAAAGATCTTCAAGGGCGAGATCACCAAGTGGAATGACGAAGAGATCAAGGCTTCCAACGAGGGTGTTGACCTCCCAGATACCGACATCACTGTCATCTTCCGTTCTGACGAGTCCGGTACCTCCGACAACTTCCAGAAGTTCCTGAAGACCGCCACCGGCAACTGGGACAACGAGGGCAAGCAGTTCCCGGACGCTGTCGGCGAGGGTGCAAACGGTTCCTCCGGCGTTGCTGACCAGGTTGCTTCCATCGAAGGTGCAATCACCTACGTTGAGGCTGGCTACGCACACCAGAAGGAATCTGACGGCGTCAAGATTGCCAAGATCGACTTCGGCAACGGCCCGGTTGAGCTGTCCAACGAAACCGTCGGCGTTGCACTCGACAACCTGAAGTTCAAGGAGACCGGCTCCGAGCACAACATGGTTGTTGACTCTGAGGCTCTCTTCGGCTCCGACACCAAGGGTTCCTACCCGCTCATCCTGACCACCTACAACATCGTTTGCTCCGCTGGTTACGATGAGGAGACCTCCGCGCTGGTCAAGGCTTTCTTCAAGACCGTTCTGGATAACCAGAGCTCCGACCTCGAGTCCGCTGGATTCATTCCTGTTACCGGTGACCACCTCGAGCGTCTGAAGTCTGCTGTTGACGCAATCCAGTAATTTGCTGGATACGCAATAAAAGACAGCACTGCCCGCCCCCAAATCCGTTCATCAGAGCGCCTTTGGGGGCTGCGGTGTGTTGCACATTAATTCCCACAGTTTCCGTTGAAAAGGATTTCGTAGTCTCATGGCAGACAACAATCTCACCACGGCGCCACCAAATGAGCAGACAGAAGCCGCCTCGCGGCCTGCTTCTTCTGCTGGTAGCTCCGAGGCCGCAATCGTGAAGTCCGGTTCGGGTGTAAAACGCCCAGGTGACCGAATTTTCGAGTTTCTCTCCACCGCCTCCGCAACCTTAATCACCGTGATGATCGCTGCCATTGCAGCCTTCCTGATTTGGCGCGCAGTGCCTGCACTGAACGTCAACGAGGGCGGCTTCCTAGGCTTTTTCACCTACGGTCAGCGCTGGGAGACTAACAACACTGACGCAATGCAGTTCGGTATCCCGACCATGTTCGGCTCCACGGTGCTCATCTCCGTTGTTGCCTTGCTGATCGCGATGCCGGTTGCGCTTGGCATTGCTATCTTCCTTTCCAACTACGCTCCGGCCCGCGCAGTGAAGCCGCTTGGCTTCTTGGTCGACATGCTCGCTGCAGTTCCGTCCATCGTTTACGGTCTGTGGGGCTGGCAGGTTCTTGGCCCGGCTCTTTCAGGCTTTTATAAGTGGATTCATTCGTGGGCTGGCGGCTTCTTCCTGTTCACCACCTACGACAACTCGCCTTCCTTCGAGACCGGCCGCAACATCTTCACCGGTGGCATCGTGCTGGCAGTGATGATTCTGCCCATCATCGCCGCCACCGCGCGTGAGGTCTTTGTGCAGACCCCTCCGGGCCAGATTGAGTCCGCGTTGGCGCTGGGCGCTACCCGCTGGGAAGTTATCCGCATGACCGTCCTGCCTTTTGGTATGTCCGGTTACATCGCCGGTTCCATGCTGGGCCTGGGCCGTGCGCTGGGTGAGACTATGGCGCTGTACATGGTTGTCTCGCCGCTGATTGATTTCCGCTTCTCGCTTTTCGACGGCGGTACTACCTTCGCTACTGCGATCGCTCTGGCAGCTTCCGAGTTCGGTAACGAGATGCGTGCGGGTGCTTATATCGCAGCCGGCCTCATGCTGTTCCTGCTGACCTTCGTGGTCAATGCCATTGCCCGTTCCATCGTGAAGAAGAAGTAGGAAGAGGTAAACCTGAATGTCTACCCCAGTAAAGACCCTTCCGCAGAACTCCGGATCGGCGTTCCTTGATATTTCCGGCGGCCGCAAGACCGCCAACAACATCGCCACCTTCGTCGTGTGGGCCACGATGATCATCGCGATGATTCCACTCGTCTGGGTGCTCTGGGAGCTTTTTGCTCGCGGTGCCGGCGCCATTTTCAATCCTGAATGGTGGACTACCTCGCAGCGCGGAATCCTTGATACCGAGGCTGGCGGCGGTGCATTGCACGCGATTATCGGTACCTTCGTCCAGACCCTCCTGGCAACCATCATTTCCGTCCCGATTGGCATCTTCACCGCTATCTACTTGGTGGAGTATTCCCGCGGCGGTCTGCTGAGCCGCCTGACCACCTTCATGGTCGACATCCTTTCTGGTGTTCCTTCCATCGTCGCTGCGTTGTTCGTCTTCGCAATGTGGATCACGCTCTTCGGCTTCGACCGTTCCGGCATGGCAGTGGCGCTTTCTCTGGTGCTGCTGATGATTCCAATCGTCGTTCGTAACACGGAGGAGATGCTGCGCGTCGTCCCGATGGACCTGCGTGAGGCTTCCTATGCGCTGGGAGTGCCGAAGTGGAAGACCATCGCCCGCATCGTTCTGCCAACCGCTCTGTCCGGCATCGTCACCGGCATCATGCTGGCCGTTGCCCGCGTCATGGGTGAGTCCGCTCCGGTTCTGGTCTTGGTCGGCTCGACCTCTTCCATCAACTGGGACGCAATGGATGGCGCAATGTCTTCCTTGCCGCTGATGATGCTTGATATGTACAAGTCCGGCGCCCAGCCGGCCGTTCTGGACAAGCTGTGGGGCGCGGCACTGACGCTGGTCCTGCTGATTGCAATCCTCAACATTGCGGCGCGCTTCGTTTCTGCGAAGTTCTCCGTCAAGAAGTAACACGCCCGCCCGCCACACCTAAAGCCCCTCAACAGGAGTAATTCAAAAAATGTCAAAGCTTGAGCTCAATGACGTGAACATCTACTACGGTGATTTCCACGCCGTACAGAACGTCAACATGCAGATCCCAGCACAGGCAGTTACTGCGTTCATCGGCCCTTCCGGCTGCGGTAAGTCCACCGTTCTGCGCACCATCAACCGCATGCACGAGGTCATCCCTGGCGCTTCCGTCAAGGGTGAGATCCTGCTCGACGGCCAGAACATCTACGGCCCAAAGGTTGACCCAGTCTCCGTCCGTAACACCATCGGCATGGTCTTCCAGAAGGCAAACCCGTTCCCAACCATGTCCATCGAGGACAACGTTGTCGCCGGCCTGCGTCTGTCCGGTGAGAAGAACAAGAAGAAGCTGAAGGAAGTCGCCGAGAAGTCCCTGCGTGGCGCAAACCTATGGGATGAGGTTAAGGACCGTCTGGACAAGCCGGGCGGCGGCCTGTCCGGTGGTCAGCAGCAGCGTCTGTGCATCGCTCGCGCGATTGCCGTGGAGCCAGAGGTTCTCCTCATGGACGAGCCTTGCTCTGCACTGGACCCAATTTCCACCTTGGCCGTTGAGGACCTTATCCACGAGCTGAAGGAAAGCTTCACCATCGTTATCGTGACCCACAACATGCAGCAGGCAGCGCGTGTGTCCGACAAGACCGGTTTCTTCTCCCTCGAGGCCACCGGCAAGCCGGGCCACCTGGTGGAGTTCGATGACACCACCACCATTTTCAAGAACCCGTCTAAGAAGGACACTGAGGACTACATCTCCGGCCGCTTCGGCTAAGCCTTAGTTGCCGTTTCGGCGTAGTTGGTAGGGGCAATCCGCGTAGTTGGTCGGGGTTTTCCGGATAGATGGTAGGGCTCTCTGTTTTCGGTCATTGTATAGGTGGCGTTGGCACAACTTGTGCCGGCGCGTCATCACCTTTCATGACCTTAAGGAGGGCCTTTCATGGCCAACTTCAAAGACATCATGGCGATGTGTTTGGACGGGGGAAGCTATGCTGCCATCTCTGCGGCGTTGGGATGTTCCAACCGGGATATTGCCAAAACCAAGACACTGATTGCGGACCTGAGCATCACCAAGGAGTCGTTTGCTCAGCTGGATCCATCATTCTTCGACGAGCACTTCAGCGACCATCGCGGGGCCCGTCGCAAGCGCTACGACCAGCCAGACTTCGAAAAGCTCGCCAAGCGACTAGCCAATAACAAGCACTTGACCCGCCACAAGCTCTGGCTGGACTACGTTGCTGCACCTGTCGGTGAAGGCGAGTCGAAGTATCAGTACTCCCAGTTTTGCGAACGCCTGCGCACCCACATCCGCACCACTGGAATGACCTCGATTATCGAACACGAGCCAGGCCAGGAACTCTATGTCGACTGGGCCGGCGACAAGGTTTCCATCATTGACAAGGCCATCGGTGAAGTCGGCATGAAAGCCAGCTTATTCGTGGCCATCTGCCCCTATTCTTCACTGTTGTTTGTGACAGCAACAGCTAACGAGAAGATGGACAACTGGATTTCCTGCCATGTGAAAGCCTTAGACTACCTCGGTAAATGCCCTGGCATCATCGTTCCTGACAACGCACCGACCGCGACTTATCGGCCGGTGAAGAACAAGCCCGGCCGGCGCATTCAACAACGCTACGCGGACTTCGCCGACTACTACGACATCCTGCTCGTACCGGCCCGACCTGGAAAACCTCGGGATAAGGCCGCTGTGGAACGCGCCGTCCAACTCGTCTACTCGCGCATCCTCGGCTACTTCGATGGGATCACCTTCTACAGTCTTGATGAACTCAATGAGGCTATCGCCCAGCGCGTCGACGACATCAACATGAATATGCCTAGGCCCGATGGGATAACCCGTAAAGAGTTGTTTGATGCTGATGAAGCGCCCATGATGCGTGACTTACCAGATACCCCGTTTACGGAAGTGTCCTGGCGAAACGTCAAAGTCGACCGTAACTGGCACATCTGCTGCGACTACCAGTACTACTCAGTGCCGTTCCAATACATCGGCAAAACCCTGCGGGCACGGCTGACCAACAGCCTGGTGAGCATCTTCGACGGCGACGACCTAGTCGCAGAGCACTCACGTATGCACGGGTTCAAGTACCGCTATTGCACTGACCCAGCCCATACCCCGGATAAGGACATTGCCGGGGTCAAACCTCTTACCCGTGACGAGCTGCTTGCTCGAGCATCATCATTTGGGCCGGCAACGGCCAAGGTCGTCTCCTCAATTTTGGAACGCAACGCCAAAGCCGTACCCCGCGGGCTACACACTGCCCGCAACGTGCTCGTCAAGCTGGGCAACAAGCACAACAAGACCACGCTTGAGCCTGCCTGCCAGCAAGTCATTGACCATAGCCTGGCACCCAACATGCAGGTCATCGCGCGGATTCAGGCCGACATCGCCCGCAACGGTCACACCCTCAACCAAACGCCAGCCGTCCAGGCCGATCACGCCCAGTCGCGCATTGTGGATATCACCGCAATCCCTGATGCAGTATTCCTGCGCCCAGCCAGCCACTACGACATCCCGAAGAAGGAGGCCTAGACCATCATGACCACCATCAACCTTGACGATGACATCCGAGCTACACTGCGTAAACTGCGTCTTTCCACCTTCGCTGATATCTTTTTCGACCTAGTCGCCGCCGATGACGCCAACACCGCTCTACCGGAGGAAATCTTCCTCAAAGCCGTGGAAGAAACCGCGGCCAAGCGCCGGCAAACCAACATCGCAAAAGCCATCACCCAGGCGAAATTCCGCTATCCGGGAGCAACACTCGCCGAGCTGATCAACCCAGATGAACGAGGGTTGAATCTACGCCAGCTCAAACGACTAGCCGCAACACCCTGGCGCGACGAACCTTCCAATGTGCACGTCCTAGCGCCCACCGGTGCGGGTAAAACCTACATCGCCTGCGCTATCGGTATTGCTGCTTGCCAGGCTGAATACAGTGTCGCGTACTACCGGCTGGATCAGCTCGTCGATGAATTAGGGGCCTTCCTGCCAGCAGATGAACGCTATGTAGCTAAAATGCGCAAGCTACAAAACATTGATGTACTCATCCTCGATGATTTCCTGACCATAGGAATCAACCAGCGCGGACAAGAAGACCTAACCAAGATCATATTCGACCGCGACGGCAGACTGCCGACCATCATCGTCTCCCAGACAACCGCCGCCTACTGGGTGAAGAAACTACCCGACCCCATCGGCGCGGACTCACTGGTCAGCAGACTCAATGCCGGACAGCGCATCGAACTCGGCGACTACGACATGCGCCAACACCTGGCAAGCGCCACATATGGCGCCAACGAGTAGTCGATCGGATTAGAAGCCCGGCCGCTGGCCCCAACAGGGCCAGCGGCCCGGCCCTACCACCTAGTCGGAATCCAGCCCTACCACCGTTCCGCAACACCCCTACCAACAAGCCGCTCTCAGCACTTAGTAGCTTCCATGTAGCAGACGGATAAACCCCGCTTCCTTTGAAACAAGAGGGAAGCGGGGTTTAGCGTTATTAGAGACAGTGAAGATTGATCTAGATAGATAGTTTTCGTGAAACGCCTGTAGTTGGATTGAATGTGCTTCAGCGTTGCCTTAAAGGTCTAGCTACCTAGTGAGGATTAATGGCGGAACTGGCGCTCGAGCTCGGCCATGCGGGACTCGAACTCTTTGTCCCTTTCTTCCTCGCTCAATTTGGCCATATAGGCCTCCGGAGCGAGCCCGGTGGACAGGTAAATGATGCGGCCGGCCACGCTGACGCAGTGATCGGCGAAACGCTCGTAGTAGCGGGTCATTTGGGCAGTTTCCACGGCCTCGCGCACGCTTGCTTCCCACTCTCGATTCGTCAAGATGGACAAAAGGTAGTGGTTGATGTCATCTACCGCATCATCTTCAGAGGCCATCCGCAGGGCGGTATCGGGGTCCGGAGTCACTAAGATTTCGCGCAACATCCTAATCATGTCGTCGTTTAAGCGTGCGAGCTCCTCAAAATAGCCGATGTACTCTGCGGGCACCACGTTTTCTGGGTGGCGGCGGCGGGCAGCCGATGCCACGTGCTGGGCCAGACGACCCATGCGGTGGAGGTCTTCCACGATGTAGATGGAGGAGACGACCTGGCGGAGATCCTTGGCCATGGGATTTTCGAGCGCGAGCAGCAAGACAGCGCGCTCCTCGCAGCGGTTGCGGACTTCGTCCAGTTCCTCGCGCAAAGACATGGCCTCTTCAGCGGCGTGGAGTTCGGAGTCAATCAGCGCTTCAGAGGCGAGCTTTAAGGTTTTATGGACGATGTCGCACATGATAATGAGGTCGTGCGAGAAGCTATCTAGATGTTCGCGATATGCGGTGCGCATGTCGGAAATGATAGACCACTTTTTGGTCTAATGCTCGTTATGGCTTTATCTATCCGCCCGAATGCATAATTTCCGCACCTTCCGGAACAGTTGCGTCCTCTGGATCGTCCAGCCAACCCTCGGGTAGAACCACCTTGGCGGGTGAGCCTTGACGTCCACGTGCGCCATCCGCGTCGTCGGCAAGCGCCTGCGAATCGGCCCACGGTGCCAGCAATTCGCGCAGGTTATCTACCGAATCCACCCGCGAAAGGCCCGAGCGTACCTCGCCTCCCACGGGGAATCCGCGCAGGTACCAACCCACGTGCTTGCGGATATCGCGGCTGGACTGACGCTCGCCATCGTGCTGCGCCAGCAGCTCCGCATGCCTAATCATAATCTGCGTCACTTCGCCCAAGGTTGGCTCGGAAGGAATTGGCTCGCCACGCAGCTCCGCAGACAGTTCCGCGAAGAGCCACGGGCGGCCGAGGCAGCCGCGCCCGACGACGACGCCGTCGCAGCCCGTCTGCTCCATCATGGCGCGGGCATCGGTGGCTTTGAAGATATCGCCGTTGCCCAGCACCGGGATGCCGGTATCGGCCAGGTGCTCCTTGAGGCGTGCGATCTCATTCCAATCGGCGTGACCGGAGTAGCGCTGAGCGGCTGTGCGCCCGTGCAAGGCGACGGCCGCGGCACCCTCCTCCACTGCGATGCGTCCTGCGTCCAAGTGTGTGTGGTGCTCGTCGTCGATGCCCACGCGCATCTTCACGGTAACCGGAATGTCGGTGCCCTCTGTGGCCTTAACTGCGGCGGCGACGATGTTGCCGAAGAGTCGGCGCTTATAGGGCAGAGCTGAGCCGCCACCGCGACGAGTTACCTTGGGCACGGGGCAGCCGAAATTCATGTCGATGTGATCGGCCAAGTTTTCATCCACGATCATCTTTGCTGCCTTGTAGGTGTACTCCGGATCGACGGTGTACAGCTGTAGCGAGCGTGGATTTTCATCTGGCCCGAACGTGGTCATGTGCATGGTCTTTTCATTGCGCTCGACCAACGCGCGAGCGGTGACCATCTCGCATACATATAGTCCGGAGACCGTTCCGGTCTTCGCAATTTCTTGTTCCCGGCAGAGCGTGCGGAAGGCCACGTTGGTTACGCCCGCCATAGGGGCTAGGACAACGGGGGAGTTGAGCTCGATTTTTCCGATTGCAAGATTCACGCAGCCAATTGTGCTCTTTGGGCAGGTGGCGTGGCAAGTTTGGCGCGTCGTTGTGACGGGGGTGTGTAAGTTTGCGAAGTTTTCGGTAAAACCTCAACAAGTTCGCTAATGTGGTGCATGTAACTTAAAGGGGCTGATCGTGTCGTACGGTTGGCCCTATATATAAAGGAGGATTTACTTTGACCGATAGGATCGGATACGCGCCGTTTAAGGAACTTGTCGTTTCTGCTGAAGAAGCTGCAAAGTTTGTCAATCACGGTGACCGCGTCGGTATCTCTGGCTTTACCGGTGCGGGCTACCCAAAGGCGCTGCCTACCGCCATCGCTGAAAAGGCAAAGGCTGCACACGCTGCTGGTGAGGAATTCAAGATCGATGTCTTCTCCGGCGCTTCCACCGCACCGGATTGTGACGGTGTGCTGGCAGAGGCGGACGCATTGCGCTTCCGCTCTCCGTACAACTCCGATCCGACTCTGCGTAACAAGGCCAACGCAGGCGAGATTCTTTACCAGGACATTCACCTTTCTCACTCCGGCCAGCAGGTAGAGGAGGGCTTCTACGGCGATTTCCAGGTCGCAATCATCGAGGTTGTCCGCATCCTGGAAGACGGCAACATCATCCCGTCTTCTGCAGTGGGCAATAACCTGGAATACATCGAGGCTGCAGACAAGATTATTCTCGAGGTAAACACCTGGCAGTCCGAGAACCTCGAGGGCATGCACGACATTTACAAGATCGAGAAGCTGCCTAACCGCCAGCCAATCCCGATCACCAAGGTTGATGACCGCATCGGTACCCCGTACATCGAGCTGCCGACCGAAAAGGTTGTCGCAGTCGTTGAGACCAACGCTCCGGACCGCAACGCACCATTTAAGGCTCCGGATGAGGTGTCCGAGAAGATCGCTGCTAACTTCATCGAGTTCCTCGAAGGCGAGGTTGCTGCTGGCCGCCTAGAGTATGACAAGTTCATCATGCAGTCCGGCGTGGGTAATGTCCCTAACGCCGTGATGGCAGGCCTGCTGGAGTCCAAGTTTGAAAACATTCAGGCCTACACCGAGGTCATCCAGGACGGCATGCTCGACCTTATCGACGCCGGCAAGATGTCTGTCGCTTCCGCTACCTCCTTTGCACTTTCCCCGGAGTACGCAGAGAAGATGAACGCTGAGGCAGAGCGCTACCGCAAGCACATCATCCTGCGTCCGCAGCAGGTCTCCAACCACCCTGAGGTCATCCGCCGCGTGGGTCTTATCTCCTCCAACGGCATGATTGAGGCCGATATTTACGGCAACATCAACTCCACCAACGTTGGCGGCTCCCGCATTATGAACGGCACCGGCGGCTCCGGTGACTTCACCCGCAACGGTTACATCTCCACCTTTGTTTCCCCGTCTGTGGCAAAGGGCGGCGCAATCTCCGCGATTGTTCCTTTCGTTTCCCACACTGACCACACCGAGCACGACACCATGGTCATCATCACCGAGTACGGTGTCGCTGACCTGCGTGGTCTCGCACCGCGTGAGCGCGTGGAAAAGGTCATCGCTGTGGCGCACCCGGATTACCGTCCGCTGCTGGAGGAGTACTACGAGCGTGCTTCCGCCAACAAGTTCGTCCACACCCCGCACGATCTGAAGACTGCCTTCGACTTCCAGATCAACTTCGCCGAAAAGGGCGATATGCGCGGCTAAGCAAACTCAGCGGCATTTAGCCCCCTGACGAGCAAACATGACTGGCTCCCCGCAATAAAGTGGGGGCCAGTTTCGTTTCTTAAGCGGGGCCTACTAAAATGGTTTCGCGATGGGCCTTTAGCTCAGCTGGTAGAGCTACGGACTTTTAATCCGCAGGTCCCGGGTTCGAGCCCCGGAGGGCCCACATTTGATTCCCCTTGGTAAAGCCAAGGGGAATTTTTTATGCCCACCTTGTGCCTTGATATATCTCATTTATTTATGTAAGAATAGCCAAGCTTTAGGTATTAATATCATCTCTCCCTGTTCGGTGCTGAAAGCAAACTTTTGTTCAGGTAAGGCAAGTCTCTCTTGCCTAGTTCTCAGAAAGAGATGTGAAATCCGGTGAAGAAGATAGTCGTAGCAGGGCAGCCGGATCCGGACCTGGGTTCACGTTCTCTCAACAGGTGCTATGGGGGTTGGGATCGAGGTGGCTGGGGGCGTCAGGCTGCAGGCAACTATCATGCCGATATTCATACGTTTGATTGGAACCGTTTGACCATCAATTGGAGGAAAGTCGTATGGTAGATACGATTCGAGTTGATGCTTTAAAGATAAGACGTTCAAACAAAACAATTCTGGATATACCGCAGTTGACGATAGATGAACGTCCGACGCTTCTTCTTGGGGCAAACGGTGCGGGAAAGTCGACTCTTTTTTCCGCCCTGGCATCAGATTCTTCTCGGCACAACGGGGTCGTCTTAAGGGTGGGCTCTATATCGTTACTCGAGCAGAAATTCATGCCGATTGTGGGTTTCACTTCTGGAGAATACTGCGCTTATGTTGCGTGGCTGTTTGGTCAGGATAGGAAAATCGCAAAGAAACATAGCTTGGAGTGGCTAAACTTTGTTGATCTGTCGAGGGTTGCCGATCAGAGATGCGAAAGTCTTAGCGGAGGGGAACGCTCTAGATTGGCAATCGCTACAGCATTGAATTCTGGGGCGAAAACTCTGCTTCTTGATGAGCCTAGTGCGGCGCTTGATCCCCTTAGCAAGGAGCTCATTACAAAGATTTATCAAAAGATCGTGGAAATGGGGCATAATTTAGTTGTCTCCACCCATGATGCAGGTGAACTGCAGAAACCATTTGAGCGCGTTCTTGTCCTTGACAAAGGCAAGTTGCGATTCGATGGTTCAAGGTCAGAATTCATACATTTAGCATCAGAATTAGACGACAATCCAGTGCACAATCTCGCACGCTCTTTTGTGCGGAGGAGGAACGATGATGGTTCCTAGATTCGGATTCAGGCATTGGTTTCGACGCCCGTCATTGTGGATTTGTCTTGCTGGAATTGTTCTCAGTGCAGTTCCTATATCAGAGCTTGGGAAAACAGCCTATTTCCAGTCAAACGCTGCCCAATCTACTTTAGTGTTCGTTGTTATTGCTCCAGCGGTTTCTGCCGGAATGGCTTGGGAAGCATCACGTTTTCGCGAAATTGCGCAATTGGGGCGAAGCTCTGTAGTTCGTATCTTTAGAGACCGAATGCTTTTATGGTCGCTAGTTTTTCCCGTTGGCTACGTAATGGCTAACCTAGCCCAAAGTGCTGAATCGTTATCGTTCGCGTCCAAATTCTTTTGGATGATGCTGGCGTACTCATGCGTCGTAGGTATTTGCTGGGTGTTGATTGGAAGCGCACTTGGCTTTTCGCTTAAGCCTCTTATTTCTGTCTGTGCTGCGGTTGCGCTTGCATATACTTGGTATGCGATCGTTCCAGCCACTTCTCCGGGGGTTTTGAGGCATTTAGCTGGCGACTTCTTGGCGTGCTGTTCTCTGGATACAACGCTAGATGTGAAAGCAATCGGTATAGCAGTTGCGGGGATTGTGGGAGTGACGCTGCTCGTAGTTTCGGCTGCGGCTTTGCTTAGGCACCGAAGAAAGCTGTACATGGCAGCTTTGCTTTTAGGACTTCTGGCTATCGTAGGTTCTACGTTTTGGGCTCAGAAACTTACAGAATTTGGCCTTGTACAAAGGGACTCTGCGCAGATTGTCTGTGTTTCGGATGTCTGCGCGTGGCCGGAGGTTCCAAAAGAAAACATATTACTGAACATCCAGGCGCGGGAAGCCTTCTCTAAAATAGTGCCAGCTGAGTGGGGAGATTTCTCAAATCGACCGGTGGTGTGGGGAGATTTTTCAGAAGATCACTTAAGCCTAAGTAGCCAACCAACTCTGGAAGGAGTCGTTGGAGAGTTTGTGGATCAAGTCGGAACTGCGGAATTGATTCGTGCAAATGTGCAAATTTGTGGAATTCCGGCGAAAGATTTGGGAATTTCGGTTAGTGGCCTCCCTTGGGATCCTAACCGACAAGTTGACGTAAGCGATGTTGTTCAACGTATCGAGCAGTCGACCTGTGGAGTTAGCGGTTAGCCTGTGAAATCATTTGCGTTCTTGTACTTCCATGGTCACAGAGTTTTTGTGGTCTTGCTGATGATGTTGTTTATTGGTTTAGCTCTAGCCTTCTCTGAAGGCTGGCTGCTACGACTTCCCTGGCTTAGCGGCACTGCAGGGGTGAATGTCGGTACCATATGTTCATTTGCTTATGCGGCGTTGCCAGTAACTTTGTTCCGTAATCAGATTTCGGAGTTAGAAGCTCGTTCTCCAAGGAAGTGGTTAGTCGTAGACAGCACGCTTCTCGTTGTCTTGTGGAGCGTCCCTTGGGTATTTTCCCTGACCGGCGTAGGAAGCGTCAGGTTTGCTTATGTATCCACCGTCCTTATGGGAATAACATTTTTCGCAGGCAAATATTTGAACGTGGATACACTCGCATTGTTGCTTATAGCGCAACTCGTCTTGCAAACGGCTCTTTGGCTATCGGCATCCGAAACGAAATGGCGTTTTGTTCTTTTTGCCCTTGCTGTCCCGCCAGGCCATGTCCCACTTTTAATAAGTGGCCTTTCGCTCCTTGTGAGTATTCCTTCTTTGCACAAATTCAAACGGGCTGGAGCTTAGTCAGTGCCGGCAGGCTAGAACTGCTCCTTTCCCTGTCTAGGGGCAAGGGGGAGCTCATGCTCAATCTAGTCAGACCTTTGAAGTGTTGCTGAAGATTCGCATGATGTGTTGGTTGGGGGCGTTAGCTCTTAACCAGCTTGCGAATAGCCGTCATGGCTTCCTCGAGCTTTTCCTTGGCCAGTTCACCGTCTTCGGCAGCGGCACCGGCTACGCAGTGCTCTATGTGGTCTTGGAGGAGCGTTAAGGAGACATTTTCCAGCGCGGAGGTTACTGCGGAGATCTGTGTGATGATGTCAATGCAGTATTTGTCTTCTTCGATCATGCGGTGGATGCCGCGCGTTTGACCTTCGATGCGCTTCAAACGCGCCAAATACTTCGCTTTGTTTTTGCTGTCCGCGTTATACCCATGCACGTGAGGCTCATGGCAGGCGCAGGTATTTTGCTGGTCAGACATGGTTTTCTGCGTTCATCTAGGGGTTCCTTTCAGGGCGATTTTGTAACGCGCGATTACTCCAGTATATTTTTAAGGCGTTGCTCCAAGGCAATGGGCCCCCATCGTCTAGCGGCCTAGGACACCGCCCTTTCACGGCGGCGGCACGGGTTCGAATCCCGTTGGGGGTACGAAGCTTCTTGCTTCATGCCGACCTTTTAAAGGTCAAAATTCAATATGGCCCTGTGGCGCAGTTGGTTAGCGCGCCGCCCTGTCACGGCGGAGGTCGCGGGTTCAAGTCCCGTCAGGGTCGCCATATTGATAAGCCGGTTCCAGTGATGGAGCCGGCTTTTTCTTTTGCTTTCTTTCGTTTAAGTCCCCGCTCGAGATCTACTGGGGCCATCACTGTGTAGGGGTGAGTTGGGGTGGGGGAGTTGTTTCACCGGGGCGGGGCTTAGAGGCGCGGCGCGTGCTTCAAAAACGTCTTTATGGCGACGTAGAGGGCCGCTGAAGCCGTGAGGTGTGGCTCGGCTCGAAGAGGCGGCGTCGGCAAGCGCACGCGCCTTTACAGCGCCTTATATGGCTTGGCCTGAAATCTTTGCGTGTGCGCCTGCCTATATTTTGCGTTGCCTCATGCGGCCTTTTGAAAAACTGGTGCGCAAGAGTAGAGAAAACCGCAGTTAAACTGCAGATTTGTTTGATTTCAGCAACGTTGTGTAAAGTAACTATCCGTGCCCAATGAGGTACGAAAAATTGAAAAATGGCCCTGTGGCGCAGTTGGTTAGCGCGCCGCCCTGTCACGGCGGAGGTCGCGGGTTCAAGTCCCGTCAGGGTCGCCGAAGTCACTTGTGGCTTCTGGCCAGATAGCTCAGTCGGTAGAGCACACGCCTGAAAAGTGTGGGGTCGCCAGTTCGATCCTGGCTCTGGCCACAAATCAACCCCCTTCTGTAGAAGGGGGTTCTTTTGGTTTGCAGAAATGGTTTAATGGGCCACATGACTACTTCTGTTGCACACCAAACTGACGCCTCCCGTTTCGTAATTGCCGTCGATGGGGAAGAGGCCGGCTTCGCGGAGTACGTCGACACTGCAGAAACCCGCGATTTCCACCACACCGTGGTCCACGAGGGCTTCCAAGGCCAAGGCCTGTCCAAACCGCTCATCAAGGCCGCTCTGGAGGATGAATCCACCGCCGGCAAGCGCGTCATCGCCAGCTGTTCTGCCGTCGCGAGCTTCATCGAGAAGAACCCGGAATACCAGCACCTGCTCGAGAACTAAAACCTAAAAGTGGGCCCCACGTTCGTGTGGGGCCCACTTTGCCGCGCTTGGCGACGTCGCAAAGCAACAGCTAGATGTAATAGTCGGGGTCGACGAGCTTGATGCGCTCTTCCTTCTTACGCGGACGGTTCTTTGCTGGAATGCCAATAGCAATGTGCTCTGCTGGCACATCCTTGGTGACAACTGCGTTTGCGCCAATAGCAGAGCCCTCACCGATGGTGATGGGGCCTAGCACCTTAGCGCCAGCGCCAATCGTGACGTTGTCTTGGACAGTGGGGTGGCGCTTGGTTTGGGTGAGCACCTGGCCGCCCAACGTGACGCCGTGATAGATCATCACACCCTCGCCGATTTCGGCGGTCTCACCAATGACGATTCCCATGCCATGGTCGATGAAGAACCGACGTCCAATGGTGGCTCCAGGGTGGATTTCGATTCCGGTCCAGAAGCGATTGATTTGCGCAAGGATGCGCGCAGGGCCGCGCCAACCGCGCTTCCACATCCAATGACAGATGCGGTGCACCCAGATGGCATGCAGGCCAGAGTAGACTATGGCGTTCTCCACATCTCCTCGGGCCGCGGGATCATGGTCACGGGCATTCGCCAAATCCTCGCGAATCATCTTTAGGACGTTCATGTGGTACATACTACTGGCAAAGAAAAAGCACCCACCAACAAGATGGGTGCTTTTCATTCAAACGACAGGAAAATTATGCCTCGCGGATGTCCTCAAACAGGACGGTGGAGACATAACGCTCACCAAAGTCCGGCAGAACCGCAACGATGGTCTTGCCCTCGAACTCTGGGCGAGCAGCCAGCTTGAGTGCTGCGGAGATGTTTGCGCCGGCGGAAATGCCCACCAGTAGGCCTTCCTCGGTAGCTAGCTTGCGGGAGGTCTCAATTGCCTCTTCGTTGGTGGCGGTCATGACCTCGTCGAGCAGCTCGCGGTCTAGTACCTCTGGGACGAAGTTTGCGCCGATGCCCTGAATCTTGTGCGGGCCAGCGTGGCCTTCAGACAAAACAGGGGAGTCAGCCGGCTCGACGGCAACTAGGTGGAGGTCGGCATTCTTGGACTTCAGGTAGCGACCAACACCGGTGACGGTGCCGCCGGTGCCGACGCCGGCGACGAAAGCATCAACCTTGCCTTCGGCGTCGTTCCAGATCTCTGGGCCGGTGGTTGCCTCGTGGATCTTCGGGTTTGCCTTGTTGGCGAACTGGGAAGCCAGGATGGCGTTGTCGTTGTTGGCGATGATCTCATTCGCCTTGTCGACGGCGCCCTTCATGCCGGCTGCACCTGGGGTCAGGACGATCTCTGCGCCATAAGCACGCAGCAGCACCTTGCGCTCGTTGGACATGGTCTCCGGCATGGTGAGGATGACCTTGTAGCCAAGGGTGGCGCCAGCGAAGGCGAGCGCGATGCCGGTGTTGCCGGAGGTGGCCTCGACGATGGTGCCGCCCGGCTTGAGCTCGCCGGCTTCTACCGCGGCGTCGATAATAGCCTTGCCAATGCGGTCCTTAACGGAGTTAGCAGGGTTGAAGGATTCGACCTTCACCAGCACCTCTGCGCCGAGGCCCTCCGTCAGGCGGTTCAGGCGAACCAGTGGGGTATTGCCGATGGTTTCCAGAATGTTGTTGTAGACAGCCACTTTGAGGACTCCTTGGAAAATATCTTCGTGCGTACCCTAGCTACTGTACACCACGCTACTAGACAAAGCGGTACATAACTTCTGAACCGATCATTCGGGCACTGGCTGTGGGATTTGGATCGCGCTTTGGCAGTAAGGCGATTTATTCTTACCCCCATTGGCCGGTTATACTGCGGGGAACGTGTTCTTTTACCCCCGAATCGCATGGTGGGTATGGGTGCACCTACTGGTTACCCCCAACTAGGAGAGAGATTCTCATGGAGCCGCATCGCCTCAAAGATGACGACGAAGCCGTACGCGCCGCACTGTCTTCCCTGAAGACCGCAACCGGCATTCCCGTCACGATGTACGGAACCCTGCTTCCCGATAATCGTCTGCAGATCACCCAGTGGGTCGGCCTGCGCACGCCGGCTTTGCAAAACCTGATCAGTGACGCCGGAGTCGGAGTGGGCGGCCGTGTTGTCAGCACGCGCCGTGCAGTAGGTGTTTCGGACTACGCTCGTGCGACCACCATTTCGCATGAAAATGACCGCTACATCCAGGACGAAGGGCTGCATTCCATCGTGGCTGTTCCGGTCACGGTGCAGCGTGAGATCCGCGGTGTCCTCTATGTCGGCGTGCACTCTCCGGTACGCCTGGGAGACAAGGTTATTGAGGAAGTAACCATGACCGCCCGTTGTCTGGAGCAGGATTTGGCGGTTAATTCCGCGATGCGCCGCGCCGATGGCGGTAAGGGCGGCGCTGCCCGCGGCCACGTCATGAATGGCGCGGAGTGGGAGCAGGTGCGCTCCACGCACTCCAAGCTGCGAATGTTGGCTAACCGCGTAGACGACGAGGATCTGCGCAAGGAACTTGAGGCTTTGTGCGATCAGATGGTTTCTCCGGTCCGCGTTAAGCAGTCTACGAAGCTTTCCGCCCGTGAGCTTGATGTCCTGTCTTGCGTGGCGCTTGGCCACACCAACGTCGAGGCGGCTGAGGAAATGGGCATCGGTGCAGAGACCGTGAAGTCCTATTTGCGCTCTGTGATGCGCAAACTCGGTGCGCATACCCGTTACGAAGCGGTCAATGCCGCTCGCCGTATCGGCGCATTGCCCTGATATACATGGTTCTTCTACCCGGATGCCCCTGAAACTTGCAGAAGTTTTTCAGGGGCATCCGGTAGTTTAGGAAGATGTGAAAGACCAATTTATTGTCTCTGGTGGTGCACGGCTCGAAGGCACGGTTGTAGTTGATGGCGCGAAAAACAGCGTCCTGAAGCTCATGGCCGCCTCGCTTTTGGCGGAAGGCACCACGACGTTGACCAACTGTCCGCAGATTCTCGACGTCCCGTTGATGCGCAAGGTTCTAGAAGGCCTAGGCTGCGAAGTAACTATCGACGGCGACGTCGTTACGATTACCGTCCCCGAAAAGCTCCACTCGAACGCGGACTTCGATGCTGTACGTCAGTTCCGCGCTTCTGTTTGCGTGCTGGGACCCCTGACCTCTCGCTGCGGTCATGCGAAGATTGCCCTCCCCGGTGGCGATGCCATCGGTTCGCGCCCGCTGGATATGCACCAATCGGGTCTGGAGAAGATGGGTGCACGTACCCATATTGAGCATGGCGCGGTAGTAGCTGTGGCCGATGAGCTCCACGGCGCCAACATTCGCTTGGACTTCCCATCCGTCGGTGCAACCGAGAACATTCTTACCGCCGCTGTTCTCGCAGACGGTGAGACCGTCTTGCGTAATGCAGCCCGAGAGCCAGAGATCGTTGATCTGTGCATGATGCTCAAGGAGATGGGCGCAGATATCGAGGGCGAAGGCACCTCCACCATCACGATCCGCGGCGTGGAAAAGCTGCATCCCACCGAACACAAGGTGATTGGTGACCGCATTGTTGCCGGTACCTGGGCCTATGCTGCAGCGATGACGCAGGGGGATATCACCGTCGGCGGTATCGCGCCGCGTCACCTGCACCTTCCATTGGAGAAGTTGAAGTCCGCCGGCGCGGAAATCGAGGACTACGACAACGGTTTCCGCGTTCGCATGAACGGCCGACCAACTGCGGTGGATTACCAAACGCTTCCATTCCCGGGTTTCCCAACTGACTTGCAGCCAATGGCGATTGGCCTATCTGCCGTAGCCGAAGGCACCACCGTCATCACCGAGAACGTCTTCGAGTCGAGATTCCGCTTCGTTGATGAGATGCTCCGTCTCGGCGCCGATGCGCAGGTGGATGGCCACCACGTTGTCATTCGTGGTCAGCAGCGACTTTCTTCCACCCATGTTTGGAGCTCCGATATTCGTGCCGGCGCCGGGTTGGTGCTCTCCGCACTGTGCGCAGATGAAATAACGACCGTTCACGACGTCTTCCACATCGATCGTGGCTACCCGCACTTCGTTGAGAATCTCTCGCGTTTGGGCGCTGACATCAAGCGCACACAGGAGCCGAAGGCCTACTAAGCGCTTGCCGACGCCCCGTCTATCCCTAGTATGCGCCTAAAAATGCGGTTTGTACTGGGGATTTGTATTGTTCGTGGGGTGGGGGCTAAATTAATTCAAGTCGCAACGAGGTGGCCGCAAGGTTAACAAGTTGAGACGAGGATGAATTCTTCTTCACGGATTTGACACTAATCAAAGAAGTGAGTAAGTTATTCCGAGTCGCTTCGAGAGCGAGGAGCTGGATGGAAGGCTTCTGGTTGTCGTTGTCGTGATGATGTCTGAGAACTCAATAGTGTGCCAATGTACTTTTTTCTGCATTGTGTGGTTGATTGTGATTGTGCTGGTCATTCTGGATGTTTGGCTGGTGTGGTGTGTGCCGGATCGGGCCTTGTGGGCGCGATTGTAAATAATTAAGTTTGTTTGGTATGCATTTTTAAGTCATGTTGGCTGCATTTTTGTGGTTTGACTGCCCCCTTTATTTTTGCCCCGTCGGGTTGGGGGTGGTTGTGATTTTTCTTTGTATAGTAATTTTTTGGATTTGCCAGCCTTATTGAGCATTCATTGTGATGGGTGTTTGGTTGGTTTGTCTTTTTGTTAGGTTTGGGCTTTTCACGGCCTGATTTTTTGGCTTTGTGCTGAAATTTTTTTGTGGAGAGTTTGATCCTGGCTCAGGACGAACGCTGGCGGCGTGCTTAACACATGCAAGTCGAACGGAAAGGCCTCAGCTTGCTGGGGTACTCGAGTGGCGAACGGGTGAGTAACACGTGGGTGATCTGCCTTGCACTTCGGGATAAGCTTGGGAAACTGGGTCTAATACCGGATAGGACAGCTGTTTAGTGTCAGTTGTGGAAAGTTTTTTCGGTGCAAGATGAGCTCGCGGCCTATCAGCTTGTTGGTGGGGTAATGGCCTACCAAGGCGTCGACGGGTAGCCGGCCTGAGAGGGTGGACGGCCACATTGGGACTGAGATACGGCCCAGACTCCTACGGGAGGCAGCAGTGGGGAATATTGCACAATGGGCGGAAGCCTGATGCAGCGACGCCGCGTGGGGGATGAAGGCCTTCGGGTTGTAAACTCCTTTCGACAGGGACGAAGCTTTTGTGACGGTACCTGTATAAGAAGCACCGGCTAACTACGTGCCAGCAGCCGCGGTAATACGTAGGGTGCGAGCGTTGTCCGGAATTACTGGGCGTAAAGAGCTCGTAGGTGGTTTGTCGCGTCGTCTGTGAAATTCCGGGGCTTAACTCCGGGCGTGCAGGCGATACGGGCTGACTTGAGTGCTGTAGGGGAGACTGGAATTCCTGGTGTAGCGGTGAAATGCGCAGATATCAGGAGGAACACCGATGGCGAAGGCAGGTCTCTGGGCAGTAACTGACGCTGAGGAGCGAAAGCATGGGTAGCGAACAGGATTAGATACCCTGGTAGTCCATGCCGTAAACGGTGGGCGCTAGGTGTAGGGGGCTTCCACGTCTTCTGTGCCGTAGCTAACGCATTAAGCGCCCGCCTGGGGAGTACGGCCGCAAGGCTAAAACTCAAAGGAATTGACGGGGGCCCGCACAAGCGGCGGAGCATGTGGATTAATTCGATGCAACGCGAAGAACCTTACCTGGGCTTGACATATAGCGGATCGCTGCAGAGATGTAGTTTCCCTTTGTGGTCGTTATACAGGTGGTGCATGGTTGTCGTCAGCTCGTGTCGTGAGATGTTGGGTTAAGTCCCGCAACGAGCGCAACCCTTGTCTTATGTTGCCAGCATTTGGTTGGGGACTCATGAGAGACTGCCGGGGTCAACTCGGAGGAAGGTGGGGACGACGTCAAATCATCATGCCCCTTATGTCCAGGGCTTCACACATGCTACAATGGTCGGTACAACGCGCAGCGACACTGTGAGGTGGAGCGAATCGCTGAAAGCCGGCCTTAGTTCGGATTGGGGTCTGCAACTCGACCCCATGAAGTCGGAGTCGCTAGTAATCGCAGATCAGCAACGCTGCGGTGAATACGTTCCCGGGCCTTGTACACACCGCCCGTCACGTCATGAAAGTTGGTAACACCCGAAGCCAGTGGCTCAAACTCGTTAGGGAGCTGTCGAAGGTGGGATCGGCGATTGGGACGAAGTCGTAACAAGGTAGCCGTACCGGAAGGTGCGGCTGGATCACCTCCTTTCTAAGGAGCATTATTTTGCCCACAGTTGTGGGTGTGTTGGTTGAGTGCACATGTGTTGTGCTGCCAACGGTATTTTTTAATCGGGTGGAGACACACCTTAAACAAGAGCAGTTAGTCGTTTATTACACAGTGTGGGAATAGTTTTTAGGTACGTGGTGCATTGTTGGGTGTCTGGGGCATTATTGTCCTGGTGTTGCCTAGTTGCTGACGCAATCATGGTTTGTTGTGTGGTTGTTGTTGGTGGTTGGGTGTTGTGTGAGAACTGTATAGTGGACGCGAGCATCCCCAAATGATGGTGCTTTTTAAGGCAGTGTTGTTTGGGTGTGTAATTTCTTTATTCTTTTGTGTTTTGTGTAGTTCACGCCAGCACGATAGTTAAGGAATGGGCTGTTTGCTTTGTTTCTTGTTGTTGTGTTGGTTGTGTGTTCGTTATTTAGGGCGCATGGTGGATGCCTTGGCATGCTGAGCCGATGAAGGACGTGAAAGGCTGCGTTAAGCCTCGGGGAGTTGTCAATTAAGCGTTGATCCGAGGATGTCCGAATGGGGAAACCTGGCACTTGTTATGGAGTGTTACCCTTCAGTGAATTCATAGCTGTTGTGGGGGCAACGCGGGGAAGTGAAACATCTCAGTACCCGTAGGAGAAGAAAATAATAATGATTCTGCTAGTAGTGGCGAACGAACGTGGATGAGGCTAAACCGTGTGCATGTGATACTTGGTAGGGTTGTGTGTGCGGTGTTGTGGGCCTTGATGTGCAGCGACTACCATCGTTGCGTCTTGTTGTTGATGTTAGGTGAAGTGGTGTGGAAACGCCTGCCGTAGAGGGTGATAGTCCTGTAGCTGAAGACATTGATGATGGGGTTGTCAAGTTGCCCGAGTAGCAGCGGGCTCGTGGAATCTGCTGTGAATCTGCCGGGACCACCCGGTAAGCCTAAATACTCAGTGTGACCGATAGTGGATAGTACCGTGAGGGAATGGTGAAAAGTACCCCGGGAGGGGAGTGAAATAGTTCCTGAAACCATGTGCTTACAATCCGTCAGAGCACCTTTTGTGTGTGATGGCGTGCCTTTTGAAGAATGAGCCTGCGAGTCAGCGGCATGTCGCGAGGTTAACCCGTGTGGGGTAGCCGTAGGGAAACCGAATCCCAATGGGGTGGCAAGTGGCATGTCCTGGACCCGAAGCGGGGTGATCTACCCATGGCCAGTGTGAAGCAGCAGTAAGATGCTGTGGAGGCGCGAACCCACGTAGGTTGAAAACTGCGGGGATGAGCTGTGGGTAGGGGTGAAAGGCCAATCAAACTCCGTGATAGCTGGTTCTCCCCGAAATGCATTTAGGTGCAGCGTCGCATTAGCTTGGTGGAGGTAGAGCTACTGGTTGGTTGAGCGGGACTACAATCTTAGCAATGTCAGCCAAACTCCGAATGCCATTAATGTGTTGTGCGGCAGTGAGACTGTGGGGGATAAGCTTCATAGTCGAGAGGGAAACAGCCCAGATCGCCGGTTAAGGCCCCTAAGGGTGTGCTAAGTGGAAAAGGATGTGGGATCGCGAAGACAGCCAGGAGGTTGGCTTAGAAGCAGCCATCCTTGAAAGAGTGCGTAATAGCTCACTGGTCGAGTGGTTCTGCGCCGACAATGTAGTGGGGCTCAAGCACACCGCCGAAGCCGCGGCAATAATATTTTATTGGGTAGGGGAGCGTCGTGCACGTGTTGAAGCGTTACCGTAAGGAGGCGTGGAGTGTGTGCGAGTGAGAATGCAGGCATGAGTAACGAATTGGAAGGTGAGAATCCTTCCCGCCGGATGACTAAGGGTTCCTGGGTCAAGTTCGTCTTCCCAGGGTGAGTCGGGACCTAAGGCGAGGCCGACAGGCGTAGTCGATGGATAACCAGTTGATATTCTGGTACCCGAGTATATGCGCCCCTGATAAAGCACTGATACTAACCACCACAAGCACCTTTTGATGACACTTTGTGTTGTTGGTTGGTGTGCGTCGTGGGGCCTGATGTGTGGTTCAAGCGATGGGGTGACACAGTGGGGTAGCCATGCCACTTACTGGATTGTTGGTGTAAGCGTGTAGCTTAGGGTGTAGGTAAATCCGCATTCTTTTAGGTGAGACGTGATGCGTAGCCTTAATTGGTGAAGTTGGTGATCCCGTGCTGTCGAGAAAAGCCTCTAGCGATGTATATACTCGGCCCGTACCCCAAACCGACACAGGTAGTCAGGTTGAAAATACTAAGGCGTTCGGGTGAACTGTGGTTAAGGAACTCGGCAAAATGCCCCGTAACTTCGGGAGAAGGGGGACCACATGGCGTTAACACTCTTGCGGTGATAAGCGTTGTGGGGTCGCAGAGAATAGAGGGGAGCGACTGTTTATCAAAAACACAGGTCCATGCGAAGACGTTAAGTTGATGTATATGGACTGACGCCTGCCCGGTGCTGGAAGGTTAAGAGGACCGGTTAGCCCATCTTTGATGGGCGAAGCTGAGAATTTAAGCCCCAGTAAACGGCGGTGGTAACTATAACCATCCTAAGGTAGCGAAATTCCTTGTCGGGTAAGTTCCGACCTGCACGAATGGCGTAACGACTCCCCTGCTGTCTCAACCACAGGCCCGGTGAAATTGCACTACGAGTAAAGATGCTCGTTACGCGCGGCAGGACGAAAAGACCCCGGGACCTTCACTATAGCTTGGTATTGGTGTTCGGTTCGGTTTGTGTAGGATAGGTGGGAGACTGTGAAGCTATCACGCCAGTGGTGGTGGAGTCGTTGTTGAAATACCACTCTGATCGGATTGGATACCTTAACCTTGGCCCATGATCTGGGTTGGGGACAGTGCCTGGTGGGTAGTTTAACTGGGGCGGTTGCCTCCCAAAATGTAACGGAGGCGCCCAAAGGTTCCCTCAGCCTGGTTGGCAATCAGGTGGTGAGTGTAAGTGCACAAGGGAGCTTGACTGTGAGAGTGACAGCTCGAACAGGGACGAAAGTCGGGACTAGTGATCCGGCACCTACTTGTGGATGTGGTGTCGCTCAACGGATAAAAGGTACCCCGGGGATAACAGGCTGATCTTCCCCAAGAGTCCATATCGACGGGATGGTTTGGCACCTCGATGTCGGCTCGTCGCATCCTGGGGCTGGAGTAGGTCCCAAGGGTTGGGCTGTTCGCCCATTAAAGCGGCACGCGAGCTGGGTTCAGAACGTCGTGAGACAGTTCGGTCTCTATCCGCCGCGCGCGTTGAAACTTGAAGAAGGCTGTCCCTAGTACGAGAGGACCGGGACGGACGTACCTCTAGTGTGCCAGTTGTTCCGCCAGGGGCATCGCTGGTTGGCTACGTACGGAAGGGATAACCGCTGAAAGCATCTAAGCGGGAAGCCTGTTTTAAGATGAGGTTTCATTCGAGGTCCCCTAAAGACTATGGGGTTGATAGGCCAGACATGGAAGCATCGCAAGATGTGAAGTCTACTGGTACTAATAGACCAAAACAAACACACACAACGTGCAACACACAAACAAACAAAAAAGATGATTACGTCATGCACGCGTCCACTATGCAGTATCTGACACAACACTTAAAAGGGCAACACAGCCCCGAAAGTTTGTCGGTGGTTAATAGCGGCAGGGAAACGCCCGGACCCATTCCGAACCCGGAAGCTAAGCCTGCCCGCGCTGATGGTACTGCAACCGGGAGGTTGTGGGAGAGTAAGTTACCGCCGACATAAAACAATAAACACACAACTCAATACACAAAGAAGGAAGGCAAGCAACCAAACATGCTGGTTGCTTCCCTTCCTTCTTTTTCGTTTTCTACTATTGAACCAACACCAGCCAGCCACGACTATCGGCACGACGTTCCCCTTCGCCTTATCGTTTGTCGACCTGCATTCGAGCCATCCAACCAGCCCACAACGCCCGGTTACAGCGGCTTTAATGGTTCGAATACTGCTTATTTCAGCACGGAAACTATTAACCGGCATCTCCGGTCTGCGCGCAGCGGGGAAAGCGGAGTAGTTCAACGTAGCGTTGATGAACCTTGGAGAAGAATAGGAATCTTCTTAGCAGTCATACGTCGGTCGAATGTGGCAGCTAGACTAGGACGGATAGCTTTAAAATCACCATTAACCAGAGGAGATTTCCTGCATGTGTCCACCGGAGAGGGCAGCGGCGCGCGCCGTCGAACTGTTTAAGCAATACGGACAAGGCGATACCGCTGTTACCGCATTGGACCATGTCAACGTGGTCTTCGAGCGCAATAAATTTACTGCCATCATGGGACCGTCGGGCTCAGGTAAGTCCACGCTGATGCACACCATGGCCGGTCTTGATTCAGCTACTAGTGGCTCAGCCTTCATCGGTGACACGGATATGTCGCAGCTAAATGACAAGTCCATCACCGCACTGCGCCGTGACCGCCTAGGGTTCATCTTCCAGTCTTTCAACTTGGTACCAACCCTAACTGCGGCGGAGAACATTACCTTGCCAATGAACATCGCTGGCAAAGAAGTAGATAAGTCCTGGTTCGATGAGGTGACTACCCGCCTGGGATTGGCACAGCGCCTGAGCCACCGTCCAGCAGAGCTTTCCGGCGGCCAGCAGCAGCGCGTGGCGTGTGCGCGTGCGCTTGTATCCCGCCCAGAGATCATCTTCGGCGATGAGCCCACCGGCAACCTTGATTCCAATTCTTCCGCGGAGGTTTTGGCTATTCTGCGCACCGCAGTAGATCAAGATGACCAGACCGTCGTCATTGTCACCCACGATGCCAAGGCTGCTTCCTATGCGGATCGCGTCGTATTCTTGGCCGACGGCAAGCTTGTCAACGAGCTACAGAACCCAACCATGGAATCCATCCATAAGGTCATGGCGGAGATCGAAAGCTAATGGCAAGGAATACCACCATGCGCAAGGTTTCCTTGCGCAACATCGTCGCCCATAAGCTCCGCCTTGCGTTGACGCTGCTCGCAGTGGTCCTTGGCACCGCCTTCATCGCGGGCTCTTTCATGTTCACCAATTCCCTGTCGAATACTTTCGATGCGGCGGTTACCAATGCTTTTACTGGCGTTGACGCCGCCGTCAGTAAGAAGGATTCTGGCCCGGACCTGGATGAGAAGATGCGCCAGGACCTAGCCAACGATGACAAGGTTGGCAAGGTCAACATCGAGAGTGCCCAAAATGTCGTCGTAGCCAACGACAAGGCCGAGGCATTCCAGACCACCGGCGGTGGGGCGAGCGTTAGGCCCTACTACAAGGCCGAAGAGTCGGTAGGTGAGCCCGGCGAGATTATAGAGGGCGAGGCGCCCCAAGGCACTGGCGAGGTCACCATCAACGATGCCGCAGCAGAAAAGTACGGCGTCACCGTTGGCCAAAAGCTGCTCGTTGTCCACCCCGACAAACGTGATGAGGTCACTGTCGCCGGCATCGAGAAGCCAGCCGTGGATGCAGGTCCAAGTATTACCCTGCAGATGGATAACAAGGCCTTCGTTGAACGCTACGGAAACTCTCAGCAGCTGAAGGTCTCTGCCGCTGAGGGTGTAAGCCCAGAGCAGCTCGTCGATCATCTCAACGCCACCTACGACGTTGAGGCGGAGTCCGGCGAAAAGCTTGCAGAGGAAATGTCGGATGCTATTTCTTCGGCGCTGAAGTTCGTCAATTACTTCCTCATTGCCTTCGGCCTTATCGCGCTGTTGGTAGGCACCTTCATCATTGCGAACACCTTCTCCATGATCGTCGCACAGCGCACCAAAGAGTTCGCGCTGTTGCGTGCGCTGGGCGCATCGCGCCGACAAATTACCCGCTCGGTCGTCGTTGAGTCCTTCATCGTGGGCTTTTTGGGCTCCGCGGTGGGCGTCGTCGCCGGCATGGGCCTGGTGGCGATCATCAAGGCTGTGCTTGCATCCCGTGGCATGCCTGCAGATAGCGGCCTCGGATTGAGCCCGCTTGCGGTCATCGTGCCCATCATTCTGGGCACCGTGGTTACGGTGGTTTCCGCATGGGCACCAGCCCGCCGTGCGGGTGCAGTCGAGCCGGTTGAGGCCATGCGCACCACGGAGTCCGCAGCGGCGAGCTCGCTGAAGGTGCGCACGATCGTCGGCGGCTTGCTCATGGGCTTGGGCGTCATCTTCGTCATCGCCGGCGTGCTTGTCGACGCCGCGACTGGCATCCGCGCCGGCCTCGTCGGCCTGGGCGCGCTTAACTTGCTCGTCGGCTTCAGCCTCGCAGGCCCCGCACTTTCACTACCCATCGTTCCTACCTTGGGCCGAGTTATCGGAGCGCCTTTCGGGGCCATCGGCAAGCTGGCGTCTACCAACTCCAAGCGCAACCCGCGCCGTACCGCTGCAACCGCCTTCGCGCTTACCCTTGGCGTTGCCCTCGTGACTGCCATCGGCATGCTGGGCGCCACTATGAAGTCCTCCGTTGCGGAGACGATGGAGAAGGACATCAGTGCCGATTACCTGCTCTCCGGGCCTTCTCAGGGCAGTTTCCCCACTCCGGTAGAGACTGGCGAGCGCGCCGCCAAGGCCGAGGGCGCTGGCGAAGTCGTTACCGTTGGCACCGCGCCGGTGAAGGTCGAAGACCAAGCCTCGTTGAACTATGGCCCTGAATACACCATGTCGGAGACGGTTGATTCCAACCCACAAAACATCTTCATGCTCAATATGGTGGAAGGCGATAGCGACATCGCCGAGGGCGGTTTCATCGCCGATGCCACCACCGCAGGCGAGCAAGGCTGGAAGGTCGGCGAGAGCTACGAGCTTTCTGGCATGGTTCCGGGTAAGACTACAAAGGTCGAGCTGAAGGGCATTTACGAGGACTTCCAGATGCTGCCCAAGCTGGCGGTTTCCCAAAAGGACGTCGAGAAGCTACTGCCTGGCGACGCCCTGACCGTAGCGATGGTTGGAGTCAATGCGGCAGAGGGCGTCGACTTGGAGCAACTGCGCACCAACCTGGAGGAATCTGTCAAGGACCTCGTGGTGGTGCAGGTGGCTTCCGGTGAAGAATACGCCGGCGAGGCCGCAAGCATGATTAACCAGATGCTGACCATTCTCTACGCGCTGTTGGCGCTTGCGGTCATCATCGCGGTGCTTGGCATCGTCAATACGCTGACCCTGGGCGTTATCGAACGCCGTCAGGAAATTGGCATGCTGCGCGCCGTTGGTACCCAGCGCCGTCAGATCCGCACGATGATCACCCTGGAGTCCGTCCAGATTGCAGTATTCGGCGCAGTGGTGGGCATGATTCTGGGCCTGGGCCTGGGCTGGGCCTTTATCAAGGTACTGTCCGAAGAGGGGCTTGGTGGCGCCGTTATTCCGTGGGGCATGCTGACCATCTTGCTGGCAGGCTCTGCCGTGGTTGGCGTGCTGGCCGCGCTATGGCCAGCACATGGTGCATCCAAGACTCCGCCTTTGGATGCAATCGCGGACTAGAAGTTCTGATAGATAATCGGAGCCCACATCGCCCCGCGCCAAGCTAGAACGATGCCCAGCGCGAGGGTGAAGAAGAGGTACTGGATACACTTCCAGTACCTCTTCTCTTTAAGCATTTCTCCGAGCTCCTTGGCAAGGGTCGACCACGTGGAAAGCCCGCCGGCGAATCCGACGATGGCTAGGGGATAGAGGACCTCGCTAAGCGCGCCGCTTACTTGCTCAATAAAGCCGTAGGCCAAACCGATAGCGAGCGCGCCACACATATTTGCGGCGAAGGTGCTAACCGGAGAGGGCAGTACCTTGGTGAAACCGTAGCGGGCCATG
This sequence comes from Corynebacterium simulans, assembly GCF_001586215.1. NCBI lineage: Bacteria > Bacillati > Actinomycetota > Actinomycetes > Mycobacteriales > Corynebacteriaceae > Corynebacterium > Corynebacterium simulans. The sequence goes on from NZ_CP014634.1 coordinate 1,978,367, forward strand.
CCGCCGAGGAAGGCGCCGGAGAGGATGTAGAGAACAATCACTTGGCGCCTACCTTGTCACCCAGGAGATAGGCCATAACGCAACCAACCACTGTTGCCAGCACGTAGCAGCCAGCCTGCGTGGCAGTAACGGAGGCGGTTAGGAAAGCGAACGTGGCGAAGCTGGTAAAGCCGCCGAGTACGCCCGTGCCCCAGAAGGGTCCCGGCTTGAAATAACCCATCAGGGCGCTGCCCAAGATATTTATTAAAAGCAGCGGAATCAGTCCTCCGCCCAGCAGGGATGACAAAAAATAGCGGGCCACGGCGCCTAACGCGGCACCGGACCCGACTACTAGTGCTTGAGGCATGGCCTACATATTACTTCCACTCCATCTGCTGGGAACGGACGAACGCCTCAACTTCCTCAACTGGCTTGTTGAGCTTGGGATCAAACTTCAAATAGGCCTTGGTCTCGCGGGCGATGAGAACGAATGGACCCCAAATCACCCCGGCGATGCTTTCGAGAATATTTGTCACTGATTCCATGCTGAAAAACTACTACGTGACAGAAAATAAACGAGGGGATTTGTGGATCTGGTTCACATTTTCCCCCTTGTGGGGGTTAAAAGTCCTGCAAAACTCCACGTGGCTTGGCAAGCTTAGGCCACACCTTTATCACGCTTTTATATCCCCCTATAAGGAGCAGTCCATGGCACATGAACGAGCTGGCCAGCTTGCGCAACCAAGTGACCTCATCGATATCGCGGAACTTGTCACCGCCTACTACACCCGTGTTCCCGATGTAGAAAACCCGGATCAGCAGGTGGTCTTCGGTACCTCTGGTCACCGCGGTTCGGCCTTGGACGCTGCTTTCAATGAACAGCACATTCTGGCGATTACCCAGGCCATCGTGGATTACCGTAAAGAGCAGGGCACCCGGGGCGCAATCTTTGTCGGCCGCGATACCCATGCGCTTTCGGAGCCAGCCATGGTCTCTGCACTGGAGGTCCTGCTTGCAAATGAGGTTGAGGTGCGTGTCGACGACCGTGGCCGCTACACCCCGACCCCTGCTATCTCGCATGCCATCCTGACGCACCCGGGTACTGACGGCATCGTCATTACGCCTTCGCATAACCCGCCACGCGATGGCGGCTTCAAGTACAACCCACCAACGGGCGGGCCCGCCGATACTGTTGCCACGGATTGGATTGCGGCGCGCGCCAATGACTATCTGCGAGAAGGTCTTGCCGGTGTTGCCCGTGTAAACGTTTCCGGCGTGTTGGACGAGCGCTGCGTAAAGCACAATTACGTCGATTCTTACGTGGCCGATCTGCGAAACGTCGTGGACATGGATGCCATCAAGAAGGCCGGCCTGCGCATCGGCGCTGACCCGATGGGCGGTGCCTCGGTGGACTATTGGGCGGCCATTGCCGAGCATTACGATCTGGACCTTACGGTGGTAAATCCGGCGGTGGATGGAACCTTCCGCTTCATGACGCTCGATACCGATGGCTTGATTCGCATGGATTGCTCCTCGCCGAACGCTATGGCCTCGCTCATCGCAAACCGCGAAAAGTTCGACCTGGCCACCGGCAACGACGCGGATGCGGACCGCCATGGCATCGTCACCCCGGATGCCGGGCTGATGAATCCAAACCACTACCTCGCAGTGGCCATTGACTACCTGTTTAGTCACCGCCCACAGTGGGGCAATGCTGGCGTGGGCAAGACGTTGGTTTCTTCCTCCATGGTGGACCGTGTCGTCGCCAAGCTCGGGCGCGAGCTGGTTGAGGTGCCTGTCGGCTTCAAGTGGTTTGTGCCTGGCCTTCTAGATGGCAGCATCGGCTTCGGCGGGGAGGAATCTGCTGGTGCTTCCTTCCTGCGTTTCGATGGCTCCGTGTGGTCTACCGATAAAGATGGCATCATCATGGATTTGCTCGCTGCTGAAATCACTGCGGTAACCGGCAAGAGCCCGTCGCAGCGCTACGCGGAGCTGGCTGAAGAATTCGGCGCCCCAGCTTATGCGCGCACCGATGCACCCGCTGACCGCGCGCAAAAAGCCATCCTGAAAAAGCTTTCCCCGCAGCAGGTAGAGGCCACAGAGCTAGCCGGCGAGGAAATCACCGCTAAGCTCACCGAGGCGCCCGGAAATGGGGCTGCCATCGGTGGCCTTAAGGTGACAACCCGCAATGCTTGGTTTGCCGCGCGCCCATCCGGCACGGAAGATAAATACAAGATTTACGCGGAGTCTTTCCTGGGTGAGGGACATCTCAGGAAAGTGCAAGAAGAAGCACAGGCACTTGTTACCCAAGTACTAGAAGTTTAGGGCTAAACTATCTCGGGTGACTAAGAAAATCGACAAGAAGCTGATCCTGGACGTCATCAGTGCGTTCGCTCGCTTCTACATGGCTTATATCTGGATTAAAGCCGGTTACGCCAAGTTGGGTGAAAATCTTTCAGTAACCCAATCTATTAGTGCTTATGAAATCTTCACACCCGAGTGGTCTGAATATCTTGCGCATCTAATCGCCCCATTGGAAATCTGTGGTGGCGTCCTGCTGCTTCTAGGTCTTTTCTTGCGTCCGTCCTCTAAGGTTGCCACTTTTGTTCTTTTGCTGTTCATGATCGGCATCGGGCAAGCTTGGGGCCGCGGTTTGGGAATTGATTGCGGATGCTTCACAGTCAATCCTGACGAAGATGCGCAAGTGATGAACTATATGCAGACTCTTGCTCGTGATACGTTCTACCTCATCTTGACGGTGTGGACGATTAAGCGTCCGTTCAACAAATTTGCGTTGCACCCTTAGACTCTTAGAACAAGCCATTTAAAAGGAGAATGCCAGTGGCAAAAGTAACTAACCCGAATAGCAAGGGTAACTCGGGCTTTATCTGGGCAGTTGGAGTTCTGCTCGTTATCGCGGCCGTCGTTATTGGATACATCGTTATCAGCGGCAAGGACGCAAAGTCCGACAAGATTGCAGAAAACGCAGTCGACGTCACCATGGAAACCTCTGTTGATGACAACGGAGTTGTGACGTTGAAGAGCGCAAAGACCAAGGAAAGCACCCCAGAAGTAGACCTCTACGAGGACTTTTCTTGCCCTCACTGCGCTGAGCTCGCTGAAGGTAGCGACAAGCCGATGAAGGAAGCCGTAGAAAACGGCGAGCTCGTGGTCAACATTCATACGTTGAACTTCTTGGATCTGCGCGGTGTCGACCTTGAGAAGTTCATGTCTGATGAAAGCATCAAGCTCGAGGGACATTCCTCGAAGGCTGCATCCGTGATGGACATTATTGCTCGCTCCGGTGATGCGAAAACCTACTGGAATATGCGCGCCTACCTTCTTGAGAACCAGCAGTCTGTCGGCTCCTGGGACTTTGACGACTTTGCAGAAGCGGCAAAGGGCTTTGGTGCGGACGACGATGTTACCAAGAAGGTCAAGAACACCAACGTGGATGCCGGCAACGAAAATGGTCGCGCTAACGCCAAGAAGCTGAAGGATACGACTGGTTCTGTGTCTTCGCCGCGTGTACTGAAGAACGGCAAGGATATCGATCCTCCTAAGGGTACGCCGGTGTCTCAGTGGAACTTCGTTGAGCAGGTTGTTAAGTAAGACAGCCTGATACTTAACCAGAATTCAATGGGCAGCCCGTTCCGGCTGCCCATTTTGCTGTCCAACAGGCGATTTGGTTTAGCTCGATGGCCTTTGGTACCTTTATCTCAGTTGCTAGCGCGAGTGCTTCGCGTTAGGAATGGGGCTATGGCGCAGCTGGTAGCGCATCACACTGGCAGTGTGGGGGTCACGGGTTCGAATCCCGTTAGCTCCACAGATGAGGGCCGTCACTTTTTGTGGCGGCCCTTCTTGTGTTTTCGCGTGTCAGTAACGCGTACCGTGGTTGGTATGGAGACTTTTAATAAGCGCGTTCGCACTGCCGACCAAGCTGGCGCCGAGGCAGCGGGGCTGCGGTGGCTGGCGCAGGCGCGGTCTGACGTTGTTGTTGAGGTAGTAGGGGTGGGGGAGCGCTCGATTAGCACCCGTCGCGTTGCCGAGGCGCGGCCGACGGCTAATGCCGCGCAGGCTTTCGGGCGGGCGCTGCGGGAGGTGCACGCTTCTGGTGCGGATGCTTTCGGTGCGGCCCCGGAGGGGTGGACGGGCCGCAATTATATTGGCCGTGTTGAGCAGGAATGCCGGCCGGTCGAGCACTGGGGCGATTTTTATGTGCACCAGCGGGTGCTGCCCTTCGTGGAGGCTAATGGTGCGCTGGATGAGGGCTACCGGGACGTCGTCAAGCGCACCTGCGATGCGGTGCTAAAGCGGCATTGGGATGGGTGTCCCGCGCGCATCCATGGCGATTTATGGGCTGGCAACGTGCTTTTTACTGCCGATAGCGCGGTCATGATTGACCCGGCCGCCCACGGCGGGCACCCGCTGACAGATCTGGCCATGCTTGATCTTTTTGGCGTGCCCTACCTGGACGATATCTACCGCGGATATGGGCTGGCGCCCGATGAAAAGCGTTGGTTCCCGCTCCATCAGCTACATCCCCTTGCGGTACACGCGCTGACCCATGGCGTGGCCTATCATCGCGCGCTTGGCGACGCCGCGCATGCCGCCCTGGAGCTTTTAGAAGGGTAGGCAGGCCGAGTTAAACCCAGTGCGCGTTTATAGGGAGTGCGGGCCCGGCGGCATGATGCGCTTGTGCGCGCCGCGATGCCAGAGCTCTTCGATACGGGTACGGGCAGAGTCCGGGACCTCTTTGCCCTCAAGGTAGTCATCGATATGAGCGTAACTTACCCCGAGAGCTTCCTCGTCGGGCAGCTGCGGGCGGTCTTCCTCTAAATCTGCCGTGGGGATTTTCTTCCACGTCGACTCCGGCGCACCCAGGTGGCGCAGCAGCTGGGCACCCTGGCGCTTGTTGAGCCCTTCCAGCGGCACGAGGTCGGCCGCACCATCGCCCCACTTGGTGAAGAAGGCCGCGAGGTTCTCAGCAGCGTGATCGGTGCCGATGACCAGCGCGCCGACCTCACCGGCGATGGCGTACTGTGCTGTCATGCGCAGACGGGCCTTGACGTTTCCGCGGTTGAAATCCCCTAAGCCCGGCTTGTCCAGGCTCTTCGCCACGGCGTCGTCAATGCCCTGCGTGGCTGGGGCAATATCCACCGTTAGACGATGATCCGGCTGGATGAAATCAAGGGCAATCTGTGCGTCCGCTTCATCGACCTGCACGCCGTGCGGCAGACGTACAGCCCAGAACTGCGTGCCTTCCACCTTCTCCACCGCCATTTGTGCCAAGCGGCCGGCGAGGGTGGAATCTTGCCCGCCTGAAATGCCCAGGACGAAACCTTTGGCGCCAGTGTTGCGCAGATAATCCGCAAGGAAGTTAACGCGCGATTCCACTTCTTGTTCTGGATCGATTAAGGGTTTAACACCCAGGGCTTTTATGATGCTTTCTTGCAACGGAAGTCCAGTTTGCGACATGACGCCCATGGTAGCGGGCTGCAAGGATGAACGAGTGAGAATTAAAACCTATGTCAAAGTCGTCGCCGCAGTCGCCGCACTAGGTGGCCTCCTCTTTGGCTACGACACCGGCGTTATGTCCGGTGCGCTGCTATTCATCGGTCCCGAATTCGACATGAATGCCAACCAGGAGGGCTGGGTTACCTCCATGCTCTTAGTTGGCGCCGCCGTCGGCGCGCTCGTTGCCGGCCGCGTCGCGGATGCAATCGGCCGCCGCAAGACCCTGATTCTCGGTGGCGCAGTATTCGTCGCTGGTTCGGTGTGGTGTGCGCTTGCCGGTTCTGTTGTGGCACTAGCTGCCGCCCGCACCTTCCTGGGGGTTGCGGTAGGCGCAGTATCCATTGTTTCGCCGATGTATATCTCCGAAATTTCCCCAGCGCGTGCCCGCGGGCGCCTGGTTTCGCTGAATACCTTGATGATCGTTGTCGGTCAGCTGGTGGCCTACCTGGTCAACTCCGCGCTCGCCGGCACCGGCTCATGGCGGTGGATGCTAGGTCTTGCCGCCGTTCCTGGCGCCATGCTCGCCGTGGGCATGACCTTCCTGCCTGATACACCGGCCTGGCTGCTAAAGAAGCATCGCATCGACGAGGCCTGGAAGCTTGCCGCGCGCGTCGGTATCTCTGGAACCGAGCTCGGAACCGCTGGGGCGGCGGGAGCTTCCGGAGCCGCAAAACGCGGCGAATGGGCGCGCCTAAAGGAAGAACGCTGGCTGCAAGTGACCGTGCTGCTTGCCATGCTGATGGGGCTTACTCAGCAGATAACCGGCGTTAATGCCATCGTGTACTTTGCCCCGACCATGATGAGTCAGGTGGGTATTTCTACAGCGAACGCCGTGTATACCTCCATCCTCATCGGCACCGTCTCCGTAGTCGCCTGCTGGTTGGGCCTGAAAGTCGTCGACCGCATCGGGCGCAAGCGCCTGCTCAGCATCGGCCTGACCGGAAACGTCATTTCCTTGGTCGTTCTTTCCATCGCGTACCGCTTTGCCGAGGGCTCAACACCTATGGCGTTGTTGTCGCTGGCGTTTATGGCCCTTTTCATTGCTTTCCAGCAGGCCGCTGTATCGCCGACCACCTGGCTGCTCATCTCCGAGCTCGTTCCCCCTGAGGTCCGCGGCATCGGCATGGGTATCGCCGGGCTTTCCCTGTGGGTAACCAACTGGGCGGTCGCGCAGTTCTTCCTGCCAATGGTCGAGTGGTTGACTGGTCCCGTTGCCTTTATGATCTTTGCTTTCTTAGGCTTTGCGGCGATCGCTTATACCAAGCTGTTGGTGCCGGAGACGATGGGCCGTAGTCTGGAAGAAGTAGGCGATGAGATGCAGGAGCGCTACGCTAATTAATCAGTGTTTTGGTTATGGCGCGCGCGTGGGGTAAGATTTTTCCTCGTGTCATGGCCGTAACTTTGATGGCTGTGCTTTAAAAGTATTCAACCGCATGAAGTTTGCGCATAACGAAAGGAGCGCCCGATGAAGGTTCGTAAGTCTCTTCGGTCGCTGAAGAAGAAGCCGGGCGCCCAGGTTATTCGCCGCCACGGTAAGGTCTTCGTGATCAACAAGAAGGATCCGCGCTTCAAGGCTCGCCAGGGCTAGAAGCATCGGCTTTCTTGATTAGAAGCACCCTCCTAGGACTTCGGTTCTAGGCGGGTGCTTTTCTTTTACGCTTGCCGACGTCGCCTTGGCTGCCCGATCCGCATCTCCTGTTGCGGGTGTTTTTAAAACGATCGGTGGGCAAAGAATTGGTGACAATAGTGTTCTTTGTCACAACTTTAGGTTGCCGGCAGGTAAACTTGCAGGAGTCTCATCGGTGTAATTTCATGGCCGAGCGTCGGGCGGGTCAACATGTGGGGTCTGGGTAGATAACATGCTGGGAATATCACGAATGTAACTACTATATGTAGTATGGGTTGCAGCTTTTTGCCACAAAGTATAGTGTCGTTCGTGTCGTTCCGGTGGGCTGGATAAAGCGCTAAAGGCGCACCTAGTTAGGCCGGATAACCCTTAAAAACTTGAACTAGCGTCAAAGGACTTTCATCATGAGCATCACTCTCTACACCAAGCCAGCTTGCGTCCAGTGCAACGCTACTAAGAAGGCCCTCGACCGTGCTGGCCTTGAATACACCTCTGTAGACGTCACCCTTGATGATGATGCTCGTGACTACGTCATGGCACTGGGGTATGTGCAGGCGCCGGTCGTTGAGGCTAATGGTGAGCACTGGTCTGGCTTCCGCCCAGAGCGCATCAAGGAGCTGGCCGCTCTAAGCGCCACCGCTTAAACGGGGCAGGGCTTATAGCAATGTTGGTTGTGTATTTTTCCTCCGCAACGGAAAATACCCGCCGTTTCGTTGACAAGCTGGGCCTGCCAAGCGCCCGCATCCCGCTGCGCAAGAATGATGAACCGCTCATTGTGAGTGAGCCTTATGTTCTTGTCTGCCCCACCTACGGGGGAGGGGCCTCTATTAGCCGCGAGAACTCTCGCCCTGTTCCGGGGCAAGTCATTCGCTTTCTCAACAATGAGCACAACCGCGGCCTCATCCGCGCGGTTATCTCCGGCGGAAACAGTAACTTCGGCGCAGACTTTGGCAAGGCCGGAGACGTAATCTCCGCCAAGTGCAAGGTGCCCTACGTTTATCGCTTCGAGTTACTTGGTACCGATGAAGACGTTAAGATTTGTAGGGAAGGCCTGCTGGCGAACGCAACGGCCCTAGGGCTGGAAGCCGCTGCCTAAACTTATAAAAAATAGGTAACTGTGCAATGCGCAGTTACCTTACATATTTTTCTAAACCGTTTCTCACCGCGGCGTAAGACATGCGCTGCCAAGCAAAGGAAGGCTCCAAAAGCCGTGACAACGCAATTGGGCAAGACCGTAGCCGAACCCGTGAAGCCAGAAGAACAGCTTGATTACCACGCTCTGAATGCCCTGCTGAACCTTTACGACGAAGAGGGCAAGATTCAGTTCGATAAGGACCACGAGGCTGCCAACCAGTTCTTCCTGCAGCATGTCAACCAGAACACGGTCTACTTCCACGACTTGGAAGAAAAGATGCGTTACTTGGTGGAAAACAAGTACTACGAGCCAGCTCTGCTCGAGCAGTACGACTTTGACTTCATCAAGTCCCTTTTCAAGCGCGCTTATTCCTATAAATTCCGCTTCAAGTCCTTCTTGGGTGCGTACAAGTATTACACCTCTTATACGCTCAAGACTTTTGACGGCCGCCGTTACCTCGAGCGCTTCGAGGACCGCGTTTCTATGACTGCTCTGTTCTTGGCAGACGGTGACACCACCATCGCTGAGCACCTAGTCGACGAAATCATGACCGGCCGCTTCCAGCCGGCAACCCCGACCTTCCTCAACGCTGGCAAGGCGCAGCGCGGCGAGCTCGTTTCCTGCTTCCTCCTGCGTATCGAGGACAACATGGAGTCCATCGGCCGTTCCATTAACTCTGCGCTGCAGCTTTCCAAGCGCGGCGGCGGCGTGGCACTCTTACTGTCCAACATCCGCGAGGCCGGCGCTCCGATCAAGCACATCGAGAACCAGTCCTCCGGCGTTATCCCAGTCATGAAGCTGTTGGAGGATTCCTTCTCCTACGCAAACCAGTTGGGTGCGCGTCAGGGCGCAGGTGCTGTTTACCTCAACGCACACCACCCGGACATCATGAACTTCCTCGACACTAAGCGTGAGAATGCTGACGAGAAGATTCGTATCAAGACTCTCTCTCTGGGCGTTGTCATCCCTGATATCACCTTCGAGCTGGCCAAGAATAATGACGACATGTACCTGTTCTCGCCATACGACGTTGAGCGCGTCTACGGCAAGGCCTTCGGTGACATCTCCATCACCGAGCACTACGAAGAGATGGTCGAGGACCCACGCATCCGCAAGAAGAAGGTCAATGCTCGTCACTTCTTCCAGACCATCGCCGAGCTGCAGTTCGAATCCGGTTACCCGTACATCATGTTCGAGGACACCGTGAATAACGCGAACCCGGTCAAGACCGGTCGCATCAACATGTCCAACCTCTGCTCGGAAATCCTGCAGGTCAACTCTCCGTCCGTATTTGCCGACGATCTCAGCTACGAGACCATGGGCTCCGATATCTCCTGCAACCTCGGTTCGCTGAATATCGCCACCACCATGGATTCCCCAGACTTCGCTCTGACCGTCGAGACCGCCATCCGTGGTCTAACCGCAGTGGCTGATAAGACCGCTATCAACTCCGTACCTTCCGTGCGCAAGGGCAACGATGATTCTCACGCCATCGGCCTTGGCCAGATGAACCTCCACGGTTTCCTAGGGCGCGAGCACATCGAGTACGGCTCCGAGGAAGCACTGGACTTCACCAACGCCTACTTCGCCGCGGTTCTCTACGCTGCTCTGCGCGCTTCCAACAAGATTGCCCGCGAGCGCGGCGAGTACTTCTCCGAGTTCCCGCAGTCTGAGTACGCCTCCGGTGAGTTCTTCGATCGTTATGACCCAGCCGAGTTTGCCCCACGTACTGCACGTGTGCAGGAGCTTTTCGACGCCTCGTCTATCCACACCCCAACTGCGGAAGACTGGGCTGCGCTGAAGGCGGACGTCGCCAAGCATGGCCTCTACAACCGCAACCTACAGGCAGTGCCGCCGACAGGCTCCATTTCTTACATCAACAACTCGACCTCTTCGATTCACCCAATTGCGTCGAAGATCGAAATCCGTAAGGAAGGCAAGATCGGCCGCGTCTACTACCCGGCGCCGCACATGGACAACGACAATCTGGAGTACTTCAAGGACTCCTACGAGATTGGCTACGAAAAGATCATCGATACCTACGCTGCCGCCACCAAGTACGTGGATCAGGGCTTGTCGCTGACCTTGTTCTTCAAGGACACTGCCACCACCCGCGATATCAACAGGGCGCAGATTTACGCATGGCGCAAGGGCATCAAGACCTTGTATTACATCCGCCTGCGTCAGATGGCGCTTGAAGGAACCGAAGTCGAAGGCTGCGTTTCCTGCATGCTCTAACGGTAAAGAGTCCTCACCTTAACGGGTGAGGACTCTACTTTAGTTCTTTTGCTTGTTTCGCTCTTTTCGCTTTGCTTGTTTGCTTCTTTCCCCTTGCTTGTCGCAAAGGAGCCTTTTAAGCCTTCGCTCCGGCGCTTGCGCGGGCCTCGTCCAGGATGGAGCGCGCGATAGTCTCCGCCTCGTCTGGGCGTTGCTCCGCGATGGCGCGTGCCAACTCTTGATGCAAGTGCGCGGTGCCGGCGATGGGGTTGCGCTTTTCCGAACCGAAAACTGACTTTCCTTTGAGCATTGAGAGTAGGGAAGGGGTAAGTGCCGCGAACATCTCGTTGCCCGAAGCGTGCAGCACCATACTGTGGAAGCGCAGATCCGTTGCTAGCTCTTCGCCAACTCGGCGGGAAGGCTTCATCTCCAACTCGTGGAGACGCTCTGCGAGCTCCAGGATCTCTTCTCTTTCCTCTTCTGTTGATTCCGTGGCGGCCATCCTTGCGGCGATCGGTTCGATGGCAAGGCGGAGCTGATTGAGAGAATTGAGCTGCTTTTTCTGGGAAGCCTCGCAAGCTAGGCGCCAGTTAATAATCGATTGATCGAATACGGACCACTCGCTCAACGGCAGAACCGTAATACCGACGCGCCGTGAGGAAGAAACCATGCCTAGCTGCTCCAGAGCGCGCATAGCCTCGCGGGCAACGGTGCGCGAAATGTCGAAACGAACGCAGATATCCTGCAAGGTGAAGCGCTGGCCGGTTTCAATGGCGCCGCTTACTATTTCTGCGCCGATTTCGTCTAGAACCGTATTGAGCAGGGGAGTAGGAGACTCGCTGGTGCTGGTCACTGTAGGGGATCCTCCTTTTGTGAGACCGCAGTTTGAGAGTGCACGAGGCAAAGCGGAAAGAGAATAATTTCCGGCATTCATAAGCCAATCTTGAAACGTAAATACATCTTAAGCGATTGCCGAATCGATCGCTTTCAATGCGTGCAATAGTTTTTGAATTGCGTTCAACCTCTAAACTTTCGGGGTGCGCTCCAAAGTTGTATTTCCCGGCTTTTCTAAGGCCCAGATTAGGCAGCCTTTGATTCCGCCCTTGAGACCACGTTTAGGCCGCATTTGAGACCGCCGTTTAGACCGCTTTCTAAAGCTGCAGCGCTCATTGTTGGCAGGGCCTAGGATGGTATGCTCGTCGGAGAATGGTTAACCGCAGTTAGCCCAAGATGAATTCCGTTTAAGAAGAAGGTGGAGTCTGACCGTGTCGCACGAGTATGACGAGTACATCGCTAGCCACGCAGAGCCTGTGAAGGCTATTAACTGGAACACCGTTCCAGACGATAAAGATTCCGAGGTCTGGGACCGCCTTACCGGCAACTTCTGGTTGCCAGAGAAGGTGCCTGTTTCCAACGACTTGCAGTCTTGGAAGACCTTGACCGAGCACGAGCAGCAGACCACCATGCGTGTCTTCGCGGGTCTTACCCTCCTCGACACCATTCAGGGCACCGTTGGTGCTGTCTCTTTGCTGCCGGATGCAAAGACTCCGCACGAGGAAGCCGTCTACACCAACATCGCTTTCATGGAGTCCGTTCACGCGAAGTCCTACTCAAACATCTTTATGACGCTGGCTTCTACTCCGATGATCAACGATGCATTCCGCTGGTCGGAGGAAAACGAGAATCTTCAGCGCAAGGCAAAGATCGTCATGTCCTACTACAAGGGCGCCGATCCGCTGAAGAAGAAGGTCGCCTCCACTTTGCTTGAGTCCTTCCTCTTCTACTCCGGCTTCTATCTGCCGATGTACTTCTCTTCCCGCGCTAAGCTCACCAACACCGCGGACATCATCCGCCTGATTATCCGCGATGAAGCAGTTCACGGCTACTACATCGGCTACAAGTTCCAGAATGGCTACAACGAGCTTTCTGAAGCGGAGCAGGCAGAAATTAAGGAATACACTTTCGATCTTCTCTACGATCTCTACGACAACGAGATTGACTACACCGAAGATCTTTACGACGAGCTCGGTTGGACCGAAGACGTCAAGCGCTTCCTGCGATACAACGCCAACAAGGCGCTGAACAACCTTGGCTTTGAGGGGCTGTTCCCGGCAGACGAGACCCGGGTTTCCCCGGCCATCTTGTCTTCGTTGTCTCCGAACGCGGACGAGAACCATGACTTCTTCTCTGGCTCTGGTTCCTCTTACGTCATTGGTAAGGCAGAAGACACCACCGATGAGGACTGGGACTTCTAACTCGCCCCGCCTTTTTACCTGGCTCCCTTGAGTCGCATGTTTAACAGTGTCTCTTGAGCGTTGGGAGCCACGCGCACTTCCAAGGATTAATCAATCTTCCGGTTGATTACCTTAGGGGGTGCGTTTCGTCGTTTTAACGCCAGGCAACCGCAAAAACTTGTGGCGAGAATCACGCGGAAGCGCAATGGTTTTGGGGCAGGTTTTCGGCCGGCGGCCGTCGTGCTGGGAATTTTCGAAAAATACTGCCTAAAAACGGGGTTAACTAGCTTCTATGGCCATTGGGGAAAGCTGGAAATTTCACAGCGAAGTCCCCTAATATAAGTCGAGTAAACCTAGGTGTTGTGGCGCTAGGTCCTATTTTTGGGCTTTGGCGTGAACGACACTTGTTCTTCAGGAGGAAATTAATGACCGCTGTGGCGCCAAGGCTCGACGATTACGTCGCGCCAACTCGTCCGGAGCCTACTGGCAATGCCAAGACCGGCTCTAAGGCTTGGGTAATGCTCACCACCACCGACCACAAGCAGCTGGGCATCATGTACTTGATTATGTCCTTCAGCTTCTTCTTCCTCGGTGGCTTCATGGCCCTGTTGATTCGTGCTGAGCTTTTCAGCCCGGGTCTGCAGTTCCTGTCCAACGAGCAGTTCAACCAGCTGTTCACCATGCACGGCACTGTGATGCTGCTGCTGTTCGCAACTCCCGTTGTGTGGGGTTTCGGTAACTACATCCTGCCGCTGCAGATTGGCGCGCCGGACGTTGCCTTCCCACGTCTGAACGCATTTGGCTTCTGGATCACCCTGACTGGCGGCATCGTTATGCTGCTGGGCTTTGTCACCCCGGGCGGTGCAGCTGACTTCGGCTGGACCATGTACGTCCCGCTTGCCGACGCCGTCCACACCCCAGGCATCGGTGCCGACATGTGGATTGTCGGTGTTGGCGCTACCGGTGTTGGCACCATTGCTTCCGCAGTCAACATGATCACCACCATCCTCACCCTGCGTGCGCCTGGCATGACCATGTTCCGCCTGCCGGTATTCACCTGGTGTATCTTCACTGCTTCCGTCATCGTTCTGATGATCTTCCCGCTGCTGACCTCTGCAGCACTGGGCATCCTGTATGACCGCAAGCTCGGCGGCCACATCTACGACTCCGCTAACGGCGGCGCCATCCTGTGGCAGCACCTCTTCTGGTTCTTCGGCCACCCTGAGGTTTACGTCCTGGCACTTCCGTTCTTCGGCGTTATCTCCGAGGTCGTTCCGGTCTTCTCCCGTAAGCCAGTCTTTGGCTACATCGGCCTGGTGTTCGCGGTTCTGGCCATCGGCTCCCTGTCCATGGCTGTGTGGGCGCACCACATGTTCGTTACCGGCGCTATCCTGCTGCCGTTCTTCTCCTTCATGACCTTCCTCATCGCGGTTCCGACCGGCGTTAAGTTCTTCAACTGGGTAGGCACCATGTGGAAGGGCCACATCACCTGGGATACCCCGATGATCTTCGCTATGGGCTTCATGTCCACCTTCCTCTTCGGCGGTATGACCGGCGTTATGCTCGCTTCCCCGGCACTGGACTTCCACCTTGCTGAGTCCTACTTCCTGATTGCGCACTTCCACTACACCCTGTTCGGTACGGTTGTGTTCTCCGCGTTCGCAGGTCTGTACTTCTGGTTCCCGAAGATGACCGGCCGCATGCTCGACGAGCGCCTCGGCAAGATTCACTTCTGGCTGACCTTCATCGGCTTCCACGGCACCTTCCTTATCCAGCACTGGGTGGGCAACATGGGTATGCCACGTCGTTACGCTGACTACCTCGAGTCTGATGGCTTCACCGTCTACAACCAGATCTCCACGATCTTCTCCTTCGTTCTCGGCGCATCCGTTATCCCGCTGGTTTGGAACGTCTTCAAGTCCTGGCGCTACGGCGAGATCGTTACCGTTGATGACCCTTGGGGCTACGGTAACTCCCTCGAGTGGGCTACCTCCTGCCCGCCGCCGCGCCACAACTTCGTTTCCCTGCCGCGTATCCGCTCTGAGCGTCCTGCCTTCGAGCTGCACTACCCGCACATGGTTAAGCGCATGCGCGAGGAAGCACACGTCGGCCACCACTAGAGCTTTTAGCACCGACTGTTAAGCACTAGAGCTAGCCGCTTTACTCCTGACAACCGCCTCCCCAACTGCACTGGCAATGGGGGAGGCGGTTTTGTGCGTTCAAGGCACTATCCAAGTCGAATGTTTGGCGATTACTCCCATTTCCATCGATTCGCGTGGGATACTAACCGAGTGGATTATCAAGCTGACAACGTAAAGGATCCCGCGTGTGATACCTTCGCGGTGATTACGACTTCCGGTCCCGATAAGCCTGGCGTATCGGCGGCATTCTTCCGAGTGCTCTCTTCGCATAGCGCGGAGCTTGTCGATGTCGAGCAAGCCATCTTTTCGGGCCGCATCTCGCTTTCGGCCTATGTCCGTCTTGCTGGCGAAAGATTGCCGCAACTGGAACACGGCCTGCGCAATACGTTGAGTATCTATAGCCAACAGGTGACTCTATCTGTAGAAGAGGCAGAGTCCGGCTCCCGCCCGCGTTCGACTCACTCGGTGGTGATTCTGGGGGAGCAGCTATCAGCCCAGACTATGTCATCACTTGCTCAGTGCCTGGCAAACTTCGATGCGAATATCGATCGTATTCGCGGGTTGTCGACTTCCCCGCTTTTAGGATTCGAACTATTCATTACCTTGGAAGGCTCTGCCGATCCAGTCCGTGCAGCTTTGGCGCAGTTGTCGAAGGAGCTTGGCGTTGACATCGCGATCGAGAGAGCAGGCCTGCAGCGTAGGGCAAAGCGCCTCGTGTGCTTCGATTGCGATTCCACGCTTATCACAGGAGAGGTCATCGAAATGTTGGCCGCTCACGCAGGCAAAGAAGCAGAAGTCGCTGCAGTAACCGAAAGGGCAATGCGGGGCGAGCTCGATTTTGAGCAGTCTCTTCGTGAGCGTGTAGCTACTTTGGCTGGCTTGGACGTGGAAGTAGTCGACGAAGTTGCTCAGCAGTTGGAGCTTACCCCAGGAGCGCGGACAACCGTGCGAACCCTAAAGCGGATGGGATATCGCACTGCTGTAGTCTCCGGCGGATTTATCCAAGTGCTGGAAACCCTCGCCAAGGAACTGGAGCTTGACTATGTGCGCGCTAATACCCTGGAGATCGTCGACGGGAAGCTCACCGGCCGTGTTATCGGCAAGGTCGTTGACCGAAAGGCGAAGGAAGAGTTCCTTCGCGAGTTCGCCGCGGACTCGGGTCTCCTGATGAGCCAAACAGTCGCAGTTGGGGATGGCGCTAATGACATCGATATGATCACTGCTGCGGGCCTTGGAATCGCGTTCAATGCGAAACCTGCGCTTAAAGAAGTCGCTGATGCTTCCGTCAATCATCCGTATATGGACGAAATTCTCCAGATTCTTGGGGTGCCCGCAGAGGAGATTGCAATTGACTAGCTTTGATGTTGCGCATGCACGTCTGGTGAGCGCCATGGACTCGCGCAACTGGCGTGACGACCCAGAAGATCCTGCAAAGCCAGAAACCGTTCAAGCAATGCAGATTGCGTTGCATATCCCGAAGCAGCCCGTTCCGAGCCGTACTGAGGTGCTGGAAGCCGCCGCCCAGGCAGTGGTAGCGGTTTGCCTCGATGAGCGCGCCGGCGAGGATGGTGCCTTTTCAGCAGCGCTCGCGCAATGGTACGGACACCGCATCCGCAAGGTCGCACGCCGCGCGCGGAACAAAGCATGGAGCGATGTCCAACAGCTACCTGGCGTTACCGTTAGCGATCGTGCTCGTGCTTTTGTGCCTTCTGCGGTCGCTGATGTTGAACCGGCCATCCGGAAACTACAGATCGGTCACACCGACTTAGAGCGGGACGAACCAGGCCCAGCATTACCGGATACGCCGGTTATTTACGTCGATGGTTCGCTAGGAATGTCGGTCGGTAAAGCAGCGGCCCAGGTGGGGCATGGGTCGATGATGCTTGCGGCGACAATGAGCCTCGACGAGGCGCAGGCGTGGGCTGAGCGCGACTTCGCGCTTTCAGTACGCGAGGTAAGCCACGCCGACTTCCAAGAAGCCTGCGCGCACCCTAATGCCGTTGTCATTCGCGACGCCGGCTTTACTGAGGTCGCCCCTGACTCTGCTACTGTGTGCGCGCTGCCACGAGCCGTTTAAGGGCTTCTTTTACAGTCCCGGAATTGGTTGTTGTCCAAAAACGCGGCATGGATGCTTTCAGGAATCCGCCGTAGCGTTTGGTTTCGAGGCGGTTATCCAAGACTGCGACGACGCCGCGGTCATTGATCGAGCGCAATAACCGCCCAGCTCCCTGTGCCATGAGCAGTGCCGCATGAGTTGCAGATACCTCCATGAACCCACTGCGCCCTGCTGCCTGCGCGGCCTCGGTACGCGCTTGCATGAGGGGATTATCGGGGCGGGGGAAGGGGATGCGGTCAATCAGCACGAGCGAGCAGGAAGGCCCCGGCACGTCGACGCCCTGCCAGAGCGTGAGCGTACCGAAGAGGCAAGAATTTTCGTTCTTGCTGAATTTATCGACAAGCGCTCCAATTGAGTCTTCACCTTGGACATAAATATCGAAAGGGAGCTTGGCTTTGAGTTCCTGTGCCGCCTGCTCTGCAGCGCGTCGCGAGGAGAATAACCCGAGGGTCCGGCCGCCTGCGGCCATGATGAGCTCACGCATTTCCTCGAGTGTCTCTGGAGCAAGCCCATCGCGGCCAGGCTGCGGCAAGTGCTTGGCCACGTAAAGGATTCCCTTCTTCGCAGGATCAAAAGGCGTGCCCGCATCGAGGGAATCCCACGTTCCCTTCGGCATGCCCCATTGCGCGGCCATGGCATCGAAGCGGCCACCTAGCGCGAGGGTCGCCGAGGTAAGCACAACAGTTTGCTCACCGAAGAGTTTCTCGTGCAGCATTCCGGCGATGGATAAGGGAGCTACAGCCAACGCATCGATCATCGAACGCTCATCGCGCTCTACCCACACCACGTCCTCCTGCGCGGAAGGATCACCGGTGGCGAAGACATCCAGAATACGGGCAACTGCCTCAGACATAGTGACCAAGTGATTGGCCAAGTTCTGGCGTTCGGCGAAGGTTTCTGGATCATTCGCCTGCTCACCTTCAGGCGCGCGAGCGATGGCTTCTTTGCAATCACGCAGGGTATCGCCCAAAGAGGTCAACTGTTGCTTGGCATTGTCCGGCATATCGATCCAGCGGCCGGGCGGAAACTCGCCCAGAAGCATCACGAATTCATCGGCCATCTGCGAAAGCCTTTGGTCTTTGCCTTGCGCACCAAGTGATTTGGCGCGGTTAGCCGCCATCTTGATTGCACGACCGGTGATTTCCGCAGTAGACACCGAGGTGATACGCCCATCGAGTTCGTGGGCCTCATCGATGATTACAACTTCGTGCTCGGGGAGAATATTGATATCCGATACCGCATCGATGGCAAGCAGGGCGTGGTTCGTCACCACGATGTTGACATCCGCTGCTTTTCGCCGCGCCGCCTCAGCAAAGCATTCCTCACCGTGCGGGCAACGCGATGCGCCGAGGCATTCGGCAGAAGTGACAGAAACTTGGCGCCAAGCTAAGTCGGGGACGCCAGGGTCAAGATCGTCGCGGTCACCCGATTCGGTCTCATCCGCCCACTCATAGATGCGCTGAATATGCCGACCCATTCGGGAGACTTCTTGTTCTTCCATCAGGGCTTCTTCCGCCGCCAATTCCTCGGCTCGCGCCACCTTGTTCATACAGAGGTAGTTGGAACGGCCCTTCATGATTGCGAATGTGGGCTCAACTTCCATTACTGCTTTCAGAGCGTCGACCAATCGCGGAAGGTCACGCTCAACAAGCTGACGCTGCAGCGCCAAGGTAGCAGTTGAGACGATGACGGTGTGCCCGGAGTTCTGCGCATGTCTGATCGCCGGAACTAGATAAGCCAGCGACTTGCCCGTACCTGTGCCAGCCTGTACGGCAAGATGGCGCTCTGACTCGAGCGCGCGCGTGACTGCATTTGCCATCTTCATCTGGCCATCACGCCGCGCGCCGCCGAGCGCTTCGACGGCAGTATCGAGGAGCAGTTCCGTGGTTTGATTCAAAGGCTGGTCGCTCACTCGACACAGTCTAGCTACTTGCCACACTAAGTAAGAACCATGAGGCTTAGCCAACGGCAGCAATGCCGGAGCAATGCTGAAGGCATGCCGAATTGGCCTTTCGAGCTGTGCTTGAAAGGCTAGGGCTAAGCTCGAAAGGCTAGGGCTAATCAACTCGGCACGCGATGGGTTCAGCGAAAGGCGGGATGAACATAACGCCTTGTTTAGTTCGCCGATAAGTAGCATGTTCTGCTTTCAGGCCGTTGTGGTAACGACACAAGGGCAATAGGTTTCCGGCATTTGTTTCGCCTCCCGACTTCCAAGGGGTGATGTGGTCAACCTGGCAGTCTGTGCCGGGAATCGTACATCCGGGATGCGCGCATTGTGGAAATGTCGAAAGCACCATGTCCCTTTGTTTCGCATTGGCAAAACGCTGCATACGGTACTGATTAACTGGCCCGTGCCGCGGATGAACGAGGGTTGCAAGCCCATGCTGGGCTAAGCGTTCAGCGACAAAATCGGTGCCGTTGCGCACCGTACCGTCGGTTGCTCTCAGCTGTATTTCTTCGCCAGCGCCTTGTGCGATTTGGGTGAGTTCGTCGAGCGTAATGATGACGTTGGCTACACGCGCTGGGGCAGGAGCGACGTCGTTAAGCGAGGCCTCACCCCGTCCTAATTTTTCGAAGCCTCTTAGGATTGCCGACTCACTAGGGGTAACGGAATCGCTAAGGCCGGTGATCCGCTGGAGAGCATCCTTCAGCCAAGGTTTGTCGGTGGTAATGGCCAGCCGCATCCATCCGTTCGCGCCGTGGGAAAAGCTGGCGCGTGGTTTCCGCGGTGGCTTCTTGATGAGTTTGCGGGCGGTGGCGTCGATAAGGTGCTCCGGTGTGGCACAAAGGCGAGCGCGTATCTGCCAGGAGTTGCGTACCTTCGCTAGTTTGCCCTCGATCTTCTCTAGAACGCGCAGGCTATGGCCTTGGGACTGAGCATTTGCGCGGGCTGCGGCCTGGAGGCGTGTGGCATGAGTCTTTCCGTAATAAACCTCGGCGAGGCGCACGGCCATGGTTGCATCGACACGGCTTACACCCATGCGCGTGAGAGCGCGGACGTCTAGACCAGCGATGGGCTCAAGGCTGGTGACGTCGAGCCGCAACGCTGCGATAAGCGGTGGGTGCGTGGTTGTCATAGCCCTGACAGTAGGGGCTGCCAGGAAGACAAAACAAGAGGCATTTTTCTGCCTGTGGATAACTCGCGGCTGGTCTAGTCTGGTGCCTAGCCGCCCGGTCAGCTTCGTTTATTCGTCAACAAAGTTATCCACAGCTGTGCTACGTTCATTGCAGTTTTCGCAACTCAGCTGTGGCTTTGCCAGCGGTATTAGGAGTGCTCGGGAAATCCCACCAGGCGGGTTGGAACTGCCGGCTCATCACGAGTAAGCGCAAGGCCTTCCCACGGCAGGGTGGTAATCGCTTGGGCACGATATTCGCGGGCCTGGTGCAGGTTGGGCAGTCCCTCGACAATCTCTCCGTCACGCATTAGCGGGACTGTCATCTCGCGGGTGGAAAGAGTGCCAGTGTCAGGATCCGCGGCGTCGAAAGGCAGCACAATCTCCTCGACCGCGACACCTGTGGAGCGGTAGGTGCGCAAAGCACGCTTGGCGCCGCCTTGCGATTGCTTCGAAGAAGAACGCTTTGCCACCGGATGGCCCTCTACCTCAACGACCTTGTAGACCATGCCGGCAGTTGGCGCGCCGGAGCCGGTAACGACGGAGGTACCCACGCCGTAGACGTCAACCGGATCGCCACGTAGGCCCGCGATGGCGAACTCGTCGAGGTCGGAGGAGACCACAATCTTGGTGTTGTGGTTGCCTAGGTCGTCGAGTTGTTTGCGCACGCGGCGGGTAACTGGGCCGAGATCGCCGGAATCGATACGTACTCCGCCCAACTGCGGACCAGCTACTTTCACTGCGGTTTCGACACCCTTGGTGATGTCATAGGTATCGACCAAGAGGGTGGTATCGACTCCGAGCGTTTCAATCTGGGAGCGAAACGCTGCTTCCTCATTGTGTGAGCCATCCTTGTTGACGTGCGCTAGTGTCCAAGCGTGGGCAGCGGTGCCAGAGACGGGTATGTCGTAGCGGTATCCGGCCTCCAGATTCGAGGTGGCGTTGAAGCCCGCCAGGTAGGCGGCGCGGGCAGCGGTGACTGCGGCATATTCGTGGGTGCGGCGGGAGCCCATTTCAATGATGGGGCGCCCATCTGCAGCGGTAACCATTCGCGAGGCTGCCGACGCCACTGCCGAGTCGGAGTTCATGATTGACAGGATGACGGTCTCTAGGATTAGGCACTCGCCGAAGGTACCCCGAACGGTAAGCAGGGGAGTGTTAGGGAAATAAATCTCGCCCTCGCGGTAGCCGTCGATGTGACCGGAAAAGCGGTAGTTGCGCAGGTACTCTTTGGTCTGCTCATCGAGAAAGTCCATCTGCGCCAGCTGCTGTGCGGTGAACTGGAAATCTCGAACCGCACGTAGCACACGCTCAGTGCCGGCGACCACGCCATAACGCCGCTCATTGGGCAGCCGACGGGCAAAAACTTCGCAGGTCACTTGGCGGTGCGCGGAACCGTCTTTGAGCGCTGCTTGGAGCATAGTCAGCTCGTACTTATCGGTCAGCAGCGCTGTGGAGCGGTCAGGGTCGGAGGGAAAAGTATGTTCGGCGATGTTAGTCACATCGGAAATGGTACCTAGCGGCCAACTTCTTAGCAGCGATTACTCCTTTAATCTTTTAATGCATGTGTAGAAATTTCGATAGGGTAGAAGGCATGAATGCGCACTTTGCTCTACCTGGTGGTTCTGTCCGCCTGGGGTCGCCCATGGCCACTCCGGAATTAGATGAGGCCATCGAGGTCGATGTTGCAACCAGCGAAAACCTCCCTTGGATGTGCATTGTTTGGGACGACCCAGTCAATCTGATGAGCTACGTTTCCTACGTCTTCCAGACGGTTTTGGGCTACGACAAAATGCGCGCAAACGAGCTGATGATGCAGGTCCATACTGAGGGCAAGGCTGCGGTATCGACGGGCGAGCGCGACAAAGTCGAGGCAGACGTAAAGAAGCTGCAGATTGCTGGTCTGTGGGCCACTATGCAGCAGGCAGGCTAGGAAGGCACAGTCAGATGCAGGCTTGGAAAAAGAAGAAGTCGCTGATGCGCGCGGTGCGTTACACCACCATTTTGGAGCCGATGGAGCGCGAGGTTTTAGGTGACCTCACCTCTACCGTCTCTGAGGCGATTATTGCCCGTGCTCAGTCTGCCCCGCAGGATGAGCTTGCGCAGATGCTGGATATGCCAACTGGGCATACGGAAGCGCCGGAAGACCCTTCCTTGGCTCGTCTTTTCCCTGACTTTGAGAAGCCGGGGGATGAGGAATACGAAGGCGATAACTCTCTTCTGCGTTCTTTGCATGAAAATGACATTGCGCGCGCAAAGCTGAAGAACCTGCAGGTTATTAACACCGCGTTGGGGCCGACGGGCGGCGTGGAGGTCACTATCAGCGAGGAAGAAGCGCATGCCTTCCTTACGGGTTTGAACGATCTGCGTTTGTTTGTGGCTGCAGGCGATGTCCCGGAGGAATCGATGAGCGAGGACCGCGACATGCTCGTGGAATGGTTGGCTTATTGCCAAGATTCCCTGCTGCAGGTGTTGATGGACTAGATCATGGCGCTTATCTCCATTGGCCATGTCAGCAGGCATGACACTGGCGTCACGGTTTTATATTGCGGCGCCGAAGGAGCGCTCGCGAGCGTCGACGTTCGTGGCGGCGGCCCAGGCACGCGGGAGACGGATCTCCTCGAGCCACACAACACGGTTGAGCGCGTGCATGCCATCACTTTGGCTGGCGGTTCTGCTTTTGGGCTCGCGGCTGCCGACGGCGTGATGAACGAGCTAGCTTCCCAAGGCATCGGTTTCCCTGTGCTGGGTGAGGACAAGCCTGGTCCGCGGGTGCCGATTGTGCCGGCGGCGGTGATTTTCGATCTCCTTGTTGGTGCTGAGCGCCCCACAGCAGCTGATGGAGCGGAGGCGGTGCGGCGCGCTATTGCGGAACATGATGATTCGACGGGCAGCGTAGGCGCTGGTGTGGGCGCTACTGCTGGCAAGCTTCGCGGCGGTTTGGGCTTGACGGAGCAGCAGGTACGCACGCCGATGGGGCAGTTTACGGTTGGTGCCGTGGTGGTAGCGAACCCAGTGGGCAACGTTGTGGACGCAGAGACTGGGCGCCTATTTGGTGCGCCGCATGCCGCGCCTATCGACGTCGCGCGTTTCGGCCAGCTGCAGCACCCCGCGGAGTCCAAGCTCAACACCACGATTGGAGCAGTGTTTTGCGACGCCCCGGTAACCAAGGCTCAAGCCAAGCGCTTGGCCATGGTGGGCCATGACGGTATCGCTCGGGCAGTGCGTCCGGCGCATTCGCCGTTGGACGGGGACACGCTTTTCGCGCTGTCGACTGCCACGGAAAACGGTGGGGTTGATACCGCGACGCAAGCGGCGCTATGCGATGCTGCGGCGGGGGTTGTCGAACAAGCGATAGTCGAGGCAATCGTGAAAGCGGCTCCTGGCCTGGGCTTAGAGGCCTATAGCTCCATGCTGGACTAAAGTTATTGCCATTATGACTTCAGGTGATTCCTCGCGTTCTACCGCTTTGAAAAATCGTGGCGATTCAAAAAATTACACACGCGGCGGACGCATCCGCACAGGCCTGGGGATTGCCGTGGCCTTTTTGGTTGTGGAATGGGCCGTGCAGTTGGTCAACTACGTGCTTTTTAATGGCAACTTGGCCAACTACGGCATCCACCCGCTGGATTTCAACGGTATCTGGGGCATCTTTACGGCGCCGTTGCTGCATGCGAACTTTGAGCATCTCATCGGCAATTCGGTGCCGGGCGCTATCTTTTGCTTCCTCATTGGTCTTTCTGGCAGAAAAGCCTGGTGGGAGGTCACGATCATCACGGTGCTGATTGCCGGCATAGGCACTTGGCTCCTCGGCGGGCCTGGTACCTCGCACATCGGTGCTTCTTCTTTGGTTTATGGCTGGCTGAGCTATCTCATCGTGCGTGGCCTGTTTAACCGTTCTTTCGCCCAAACGGCATTGGGCGTATTCCTCGGTTTTGCTTATTCGGGCTTGGTGTGGGGCGTGCTGCCGGTCTATGAGGGAGTCTCGTGGCAAGGGCACCTCTTCGGCGCGATCGGGGGTATCGCGGCGGGTATGATCATCACTTCCGACGACCCAGTGAAGGTGGCGAAGAAGTAAATGGCATCCGCTGCATCCCCGATCGGTATTTTCGATTCCGGCGTGGGCGGTCTCACGGTTGCGCGAACGATCATTGAGCAGCTGCCCAACGAGTCCATCATCTACATAGGCGATACCGCGCATTCGCCGTACGGCCCGCGGCCCATCGCTGAGGTGCGCGAGCTATCTACCGCCATTGCAGATGAACTCGTAGAACGCGGCTGCAAGATGATCGTCATCGCTTGCAATACCGCCACGGCGGCCTTCTTGCACGATGCCCGCGAGCGCTATGACATCCCAGTTGTTGAGGTCATCCGCCCGGCAGTCCGACGCGCCATCGCTACTACGCGCAATGGCAAAATCGGCGTTATCGGTACTGAGGGCACCGTGAACTCTGGTGCCTATCAAGACCTTTTCGCTGTCAACCCACACATCGAGGCGCATGCGGTGGCGTGTCCGGACTTTGTAGGTTTTGTCGAGCGGGGGATTACTGCCGGCCGCCAGATTCTCGGCGTCGCTGAGGGCTACCTCGCACCGCTGCAGTCCGCGGGTGTCGACACCCTGGTGCTCGGCTGCACGCATTACCCACTGCTGACTGGCGTCATCCAGCTGGCCATGGGCGAATCCGTCACCCTCGTTTCTTCTGCAGAAGAAACAGCCAAGGACGTCATGCGTATCCTTACTGAAACCGACATGCTGGCGCCGGAAGACGCCACTCCGATCCGTAAATTTGAATCGACCGGTGACCCAGAGACCTTTTCACGTTTGGCTTCCCGCTTCTTAGGCCCGCAATTGTGACCTACCGCGCGTGACACGGTTTCACGTCTTTTTCACCCCAATCCCAGCAATCGGGAAGGTTTCGTGGAACTATTGGACACATGAAGCTGACGATTCTTGGCTGTTCCGGCTCCGTCCCAGTCCCGGGAAACGCCGCCTCTGGGTATCTGGTGTCCTTTCCTGATGCGCCATCAATCGTGATGGATATGGGGCCTGGAACTTTGGCGCGCCTGCAAGAAGTCCAAGACCCCTGCGATGCGCATGTCGCATTTAGCCATCTTCACGCCGACCACTGCATGGACTTTCCCTCGTTGATGGTATGGCGTCGCTTCCATCCCACGGCACCTGCGCCTTCGCGTAATTTTTGCCTTGGGCCGTCTTATACGCCACAGCACCTGGGTCGTCTTTCCTCTGACGAAGTCGACGGTGTCGACGATATGTCGGATACCTTCGCCTTTTCCCCGTGGGTAGACCGCGAGCGTCAGCTCATCGATGACGTTTATATGACTCCTTTTAAGGTCATTCACCCAGTAGAGACGTATTCGTTGCGCATGGAGCATGCGAAGACCGGTAAGACCATTACTTACTCCGGCGATACCTGCCCAACCCCCGCGCTTGTCGATGCTGCCCGCAACGCCGATCTCTTCTTATGCGAGGCCGCATGGGGAGCGACGTCGGAAGGCAAGGCACCTAATATGCATATGTCGGGCGCGGAGGCAGGCCGCGTGGCACGCGAGGCGGGCGTAGCAAAGCTGGTGCTCGTTCACCTTCAGCCATGGGGAGATAGTTCAGAAACCCTGCGTGCAGCACAGACGGAGTTCGACGGCGAGATCGTCTTGGGCGCGCCGGGCATGGAGTTTGAGCTCTAGTACCCTTGGGTGCATGACTGATTTTTCTCGTGCTGATGGTCGCGCGCTAGACCAAATGCGAAGCGTGCGTATTACCCGTAACTTCACCACCAACCCGGCAGGTTCCGTGCTCGTCGAGTTTGGCAACACCCGCGTGATGTGCACCGCCTCCGTGGAGTTTGGCGTGCCGCGCTTTAAGAAGGACTCCGGCGAGGGCTGGTTGACCGCTGAGTACTCGATGTTGCCGGCAGCAACGCACGACCGAATGCCTCGCGAGTCCATGAAGGGCAAAGTCAAGGGCCGTACCCACGAGATTTCCCGCTTGGTCGGGCGCTCTCTGCGTGCTGCCGTGGACCTTTCCGAGCTGGGCGAGAACACCATCCAGCTCGACTGCGACGTTCTGCAGGCAGACGGCGGTACCCGCACGGCTTCGATTACCGGTGCGTACGTGGCCTTGGCAGATGCTATCGAGTACCTGAAGTCCGAGGGCGTCGTGCCGGGCGAGCCGCTGCTGGACCCAATCGCCGCGGTATCCGTGGGCATCATCGATGGCGAGATTTGCCTCGACCTGCCTTATGAAGAAGATTCCCGCGCGGAGGTCGACCTGAACGTGGTGATGCAGGAAGGCGGCGACTTCGTGGAGATTCAGGGCACCGGCGAACACGGCTTGTTCGGCCGCGCTGAGCTGAACTCCATGCTGGATGTGGCACAGAAGGGCTGCACCGAGCTGATTGCTGCGCAGAAGGCTGCTTTGGGATGGTAAAGCTTCTCGTCGCATCGAATAATAAGAAGAAACTTGGCGAGCTCGAACGCATCCTCGCAGACGCGGGAATCGAAGGCGTCGAGCTGCTACCACTTTCCGCTGTGCCGGCGTATGACGAACCGGTGGAGGACGGACGCACGTTTGCCGATAACGCACTGATTAAAGCCCGTGCTGGCGTTGCCAATACTGGTATCGCCACGATTGCGGATGACTCGGGTATCGCCGTCGAAGAGCTCAATGGAATGCCGGGCGTGCTCTCCGCGCGCTGGTCTGGCCAGCACGGCGATGACCAAGCCAACAACGAGCTGCTTCTCGCACAGATGGCTGATGTTCCCGACGAACGCCGCCAAGCCGCCTTTGTCTCCGTGTGCGCATTGGTCACGCCAGACGGCGCGGAACACGTGGCTGAGGGCCGGTGGCCAGGAATGCTGCTGCGCGCACCAAAGGGCGAGAATGGCTTCGGCTATGACCCGCTTTTCCAGCCGGAGGGCGAGCAGCGCTCCTCGGCGCAAATGAGCCCGGAGGAAAAGAACGCGGTTTCCCACCGCGGGCGTGCGCTGGCGCAGCTTACTAGCGCCATCGCCAAGCTGGCGTAGCTTTACCCCGGATACACTTAAGGCCCAGCAGATGCTGGGCCTTTTCTAGCTTAAAGCTGGAATTGCTCGGTGACTTCGCGGCGTCGCTTGTATTCCATCCAGAAGGATAGGAAAGGCACAACGCCGGCTAGGGCAGTAGTGATGAGCTTGCCTGCCGGCCACAGCGCACGCGGGCCGAGGATGAGAATCGAAAGCAAGTAAATCATGTAAGCCACGCCGTGGGCCTGGGCAATGTAGAGGCCCCAGTGCGGAATCTCCACGCCGACGATGTACTCGAGAACCATGCGCGCAACCAAGAGAAGTAGGAAGATACCGGTCACGGTTGCGGCGATGGAAAAGAACTTGAGTGGGCCGCGGATGCGGGCCTTACGGTCTGGGTGGATTTGGTTAGTCATGGCCCTACTTTCTAATTCTGGTCGTCGCCACGCCTGCGGCGCTGTTGGTTTAAGGCGTTAAAGGTTTCTACGTCCATCTGTGGGCGCTGCGGCAAGAAGTCCTCATCGATCTTAGTGACTTCGCCTTGCTCGGACTTTGCTTGGTGCTGGTAGTCCGTGACACCCATTTCGGCGGCTTCGTTCTCTGCCTCGATGCGCTCATTTTCATAACCTAGGGCGGTCTTATACGCATAAACCACAAAGACAGCGAAGAGTGGCCATTGGAAGGCATAGCCTAAATTTTGGAAGGTGCCGGAGCCGGAGCGGAAGCGCGTCCACTGCCAGTAGGCGAGCAATAAAAAGAGCACCACGAAAAACGCGATGAGGACGATATGCCACCATCGCACTTTCAGCTTCTGCCGCTTTGGCGCTTTGTTATTACTCACCCGTAACAGCCTACTCAACACAAACAAAAAACTGGATTCGGGTGCGCCAGTTTTAGCGTGGGCGTAGAAAACATGTAAACTACTTTCGTTGCAAGCGCCCGTGGCGGAATTGGCAGACGCGCTAGATTTAGGTTCTAGTGTCTTATGACGTGAGAGTTCAAGTCTCTCCGGGCGCACGCTTAGCCTCCGTGTCACACGGAGGCTTTTTGCCGTTCAGGGCTTATTTCTTGGCGCCATGAACATTTCACGTGAAGGTAATACTTTCGCAACCTAAGTTTCTTAGGCTCTTGAGGTCCCCTCGGAATCTCATACGGAGAAAATTCATGGTCCTCTCGCATCGTAAAATCGGCATTCTTGTTATCTCTTCGCTGTGCGCAAGCAGCCTCGTTGCCCCACATGCGCTGGCGCAGTCTGCTTCGGAAGGCTCACGCTTTACACTCGGCGTGCTTCCCGATACGCAGTTCTACTCTCGCTATTCCACCCCTGAGACTGGCAACCTCGCGCAGGAGCGCTACGGAAGTGAGCCTTATCGGGCGCAAACCGAATGGCTTGCGGAAAACAAAGACGCCCTAAATATGCAGTTTGCTACTCACTTGGGCGATGTCGTGGACCAGTCTGATGTGGAAGGGGAGTGGAAGGTCGCCGACGAGGCGATGCGTACGCTCGACCAGTCGGATCTTAACTACTCCATCCTTCCTGGCAATCACGACCTGACCGGCGATGCTTCCTACCAGCCTTTCAACCAGTGGTTTGGGGCTGACCGCGCCAAGGAGGCCAACTCGACGTTCCAGGAACGCTTCACTGGGGTCGATTCTGATTCCGAGTACCACATTTTTGAAGCCGAAGGCCAAGAGTATTTGGTCTTGGCCCTTGCATGGCGCGCCAACAACGAGGTGCTGGATTGGGCGCAGCAGGCTATCGATGAACACCCTGACCTTCCGGTAATCCTGACTACCCATGAGGTCTTGAACATTGATGGCTCCGGTGAGGTTTTCTATTCAGACGATTATGGCAAGCACTTGTGGGACGATTTCATCAGTAAAAACGACCAGATTTTCCTCACCATGGGTGGTCATCACCATGGCGCAGGCTACCGAGTGGACAAGAACGACTACGGACACGATGTTGTAGCTATCTTGCAGGATTATCAGATGGCCTATCAGGGCGGAAACGGCCTTTTGGGCGTCCTTGAGTTTGATCTCACCGGCAACGAACTCGAGATGGCAGCGCTTTCGCCATGGGTCGCGCAGAAGCCCCAGGAAGAACTCACGCAATTCGATGAGCTGATTTTGGAGGGCAAGGGCGATAGTTACAAGATTCCGTTCAATTTCGCGGAACGCTTCGCTGATTTTGACCCGCAGTTCCAGGTCGGTGATGAAAACAATGGCGATTTGGCGCAGGAGGCGCGCGATATCGTGTCTGCCGGTTATCGGCCATACGAAATTAAGGCCGATGAGCTTCCGCAGGGTCCGGATGACTTTGTGAAAAATGACAACACTGTCTTCCATTGGCGTCCAGGTGAGGCAAAGGACAAGGAAGGTGCAGCGCTTAACGACGGCGCACCTGCCGGCGCTGGCACCATCATTCCGGATATTGCGGGTGAGGGTGACTTGCATCGTGAAGGCGGCGTCGTTGGCGCAGACCGGGTGACGTATAGCTCGGACCATCACCCATTGTCGTCGGATAGCGGCTCGCTTTATTGGGCTGACCCGGCCGGCAAACCTACGACTGCGGAGTTTAAGTCGGCCAAGGATGCAGCTATTAATCGCTTTGATTCCGATTCGGGCTATACCTTTGAGTCTTTTGTGAAGCTGCCGGAGGACTTTGATGGCGAAAAGCATGGCTGGGGCAGTGCGATTTCGCGGGATTCGCAGATTTCCAAGTTAGTACCGGGCTCGACGGATACTGATCCCACCGTGATGTTCGGTGTGTCGAACTTGCGGGAGTTGCGCTGGTGGGCAGAGCCGGAAGAAGGAAGCGGCTCGACTGTGTGGTCGCACGAGGTGCCGAAGGACGAGTGGATGCACATTGCTGTGGTCAACGACCCAGAAAAGGACACCGTGGAGATGTTCATCAACGGTGCGCCGATTTTGCGTAATGCCAAGGGAGCGGAGGGGCTGTTGCCGCGTGACCTGCAGTGGGTAATGGGCGCAGGCCGCGGAGAAGGCCACCCACAAGACCCGTGGTACGGCTGGATCGGCGAGACCCGTCTGAGCAGCGGCGTGCTGGATAAGGAACAGTGGCTAACTGCTCGGGATCATGATGCTGATGCATCTGCCAACGGATCGGCTTCGGGATCGGCATCTGGGTCTTCCACTGGCTCTGCGGCGGGCCTGTCGAGCGGGGCGTCGAGTAGCGGCGGCGTCCTAGCCGCGGTGGTGGTGGGCCTTTTGGCGGTAGTCGGTGGAGGCTTTGCGCTGGCGAATTTCTTGAGCCGAACATTGGGAATTCCGCTGCCACGGTTGCCTTTCTAAAGCTTGCGAAAATCGCGATCGGAAGTGGAAACAATCGGGCGCAGAATGTGATTTTGTGCCCGATTTATCCTGTTGCTGAAGTAAATAAACACAATGTGCATTAAGAATCTGAGCTGGTGTTTAGCTATAGAAATTCGCAACAATGGTTTTCTTCCGATCGGCAGGTAATTCGGAAATCGCTGATAAAAAAGCTATCAATGCGATGTGGGGAAGCTTACGATCGGGGGCAATTTACCCCCGATCTAAACGGTATGTCCGTCTTTTATGAAATTGATGACCTGCGCGGGCATCGAATAAACACGGATGTGCTCTGTTACACAATTGCTCAAGTAGGAGGGTGTAGTCACGGCTCCTAAAATTGGAGACAAGAGGCGCTCGTCGCTTAGAAGGTGAGACCAAAGTTTCCGGCAGGAAACGCGTGGAACACAGTGACAGGAAACAGCGGCAAGGCGCCCCGAATCACTTGAATGAAATGTGTCAAACAAGAAGGGAGTCACAATCGTGACCACCGCAACGCAACCGCTGCAGTTTGAAGCCTGGAAAGGATTCGAGCCTGGTCCATGGACTGAAGGCATCAACGTCCGGGACTTCATCCAGCGCAACTACACTCCGTACGATGGAGACGCTTCCTTCCTCGCGGGCCCAACCGAAAAGACCCAGCGCACGTGGGACACCCTCGAAAAGGACTACCTGTCAGTAGAGCGCCAAAAGCGCATTTTCGATGTGGATACCCACACCCCAACTGACATCGATGCTTTCCCGGCCGGCTACATCTCTGAGGATGACGACGTCATCGTCGGCCTGCAGACCGACACTCCGCTCAAGCGTGCCATGATGCCAAACGGCGGCTGGCGCATGGTTGAGCAGGCCATCCGTGAGGCAGGCAAGGAGCCGGAGGAAGACATCAAGAAGATCTTCACCCGCTACCGCAAGACCCACAACGACGCTGTCTTCGATATCTACACCCCACGTATTCGTGCGGCTCGATCATCACACATCATCACCGGTCTGCCTGACGCATACGGTCGCGGCCGCATCATCGGTGACTACCGCCGCGTGGCTCTCTACGGTGTCGACTACCTGATTGCCGAGAAGGACGCCAAGAAGCACGAGGTCGGCGAGCTCGGTTTCAGCGAGCACTGGGCACGCTACCGCGAGGAGCACGCAGAGCAGATCAAGGCTCTGAAGAAGCTCAAGGTCATGGCACAGTCCTACGGCTTCGACATCTCCGGTCCTGCAAAGACTGCTCACGAAGCTGTTCAGTGGACCTACTTCGGCTACTTGGCTTCCATCAAGTCCCAGGACGGCGCCGCAATGTCCATCGGCCGCCTGTCTGCATTCTTCGACTGCTACTTCGAGCGCGACCTCGCAGCCGGCATCATCACCGAAGAGGACGCACAGGAAATCATCGACCAGCTCGTTCTGAAGCTGCGCATCGTTCGCTTCCTGCGCACCGAGGACTACGACCAGATCTTCTCCGGCGACCCATACTGGGCAACTTGGTCTGACGCTGGTTTCGGCAATGACGGCCGCCACATGGTTACCAAGACCTCCTTCCGTCTGCTGCAGACCCTGGTCAACCTTGGCCCGTCACCAGAGCCAAACATCACCATTTTCTGGGACCCAGCACTGCCAGAGGGCTACAAGAAGTTCTGTGCTCACATCTCGATCACCACTTCTTCCATCCAGTACGAGTCTGACAAGCAGATTCGTGAGCAGTGGGGCGACGACGCAGCGATTGCTTGCTGTGTTTCCCCGATGGAAGTTGGCAAGCAGATGCAGTTCTTCGGCGCTCGCGTTAACGCTGCAAAGGCCCTGCTCTACGCCATCAACGGCGGCCGCGACGAGGTCACCGGCAAGCAGGTTGTCGAGGGCTACGACGCTATCCAGGGCGACGGCCCGCTC
The DNA here is from genome assembly GCF_001586215.1 of Corynebacterium simulans. Lineage (NCBI taxonomy): Bacteria > Bacillati > Actinomycetota > Actinomycetes > Mycobacteriales > Corynebacteriaceae > Corynebacterium > Corynebacterium simulans. The sequence continues at coordinate 2,010,686 of NZ_CP014634.1, forward strand.
GACTTCGACGAGGTTTGGAAGAAGTACGAGGAGATGCTCGACTGGGTAGTCGGCACCTACGTCGAGGCTCTGAACATCATCCACTTCTGCCACGATAAGTACGCTTACGAGGCAATCGAGATGGCGCTGCACGATTCCAACATCGTCCGCTCCATGGGCTGCGGCATCGCTGGTCTGTCCATCGTGGCTGACTCGCTGTCCGCCATCAAGTACGCTAAGGTTTACCCGGTCCGTGACGAGTCCGGCCTCATCGTTGACTACAAGACCGAGGGCGACTTCCCGTTCTACGGCAACGATGATGACCGCGCCGACGACATCGCTGCAACCATCGTCCACACCGTGATGGATAAGATTAAGGCCATCCCGATGTACCGCAACGCAATTCCAACCCAGTCCGTTCTGACCATTACCTCCAACGTGGTCTACGGCAAGGCAACCGGTGCTTTCCCATCCGGCCACAAGGCAGGTACCCCGTTCGCACCGGGCGCAAACCCAGAGAACGGCGCCGACAGCCACGGCATGGTCGCTTCCATGCTGTCGGTGGGCAAGCTGGACTACAAGGATGCGTTGGATGGCATCTCGCTGACCAACACCATTACCCCGTCTGGTCTCGGCCGCACTCCGGAGGAGCGCATCGACAACCTGGTGGGCGTGCTGGACGCAGGCTTCATCATGGAGTCCGAGTAAGCCACCCCGGCAATCAAGTTTCCCCCATTCAACCTCAACTCACTTCAAGGAGTATCACCATGGCAACCCCAACTTTCGACGAGCGCTTGGCAGACATGAAGGCTAACCGCGACGAGCACCAGATGAACGCGGGCCTGTACCACGCAAACATCAACGTTCTGGACAAGGCAACCCTCGAGGACGCTGTCGAGCACCCAGAGAAGTACCCGAACCTGACCGTCCGTGTTTCTGGCTACGCAGTTAACTTCGTCAAGCTGACCAAGGAGCAGCAGCTCGACGTTATCTCCCGTACCTTCCACCAGGGTTCATAAAAAATGGCTGATGGCATTACTGGAGTCGTGCACCTCGACCCCCAAGCGGGCGAGAAGGTGCGCGGTGCGGCCGTCGGCCTAGGTACCGATAACTCCCTCGACGAGATCAAGCGCCCGGAGCTCATGGAGGCACGCCGTACTGGTGATATCGCCTTAGTGCACTCCTGGGAGCTGGTGACCTCCGTCGATGGTCCCGGTACCCGCATGACGATGTTCATGTCCGGTTGTCCACTGCGCTGTCAGTACTGCCACAACCCAGACACCATGGAGATGAAGGTGGGCACCCTCGAGCGCATCGAGGACGTCGTCAAGCGCATCAAGCGCTACAAGCCCATCTTCAAGGCTTCCGGTGGCGGTCTGACCATCTCAGGTGGCGAGCCGTTGTTCCAGATTGCGTTCACGCGCCGCGTGCTCAAGGAAGTCCACGATGCGGGTATCCATACCACCATCGATACCTCGGGCTTTTTGGGTATGCGCCTGCGGGACGAGGACTTGGAAAACATCGATCTTGTGCTTCTCGACGTCAAGTCTGGCGACGAAGAAACCTACAAAAAGGTCACTCGCCGCGAGCTGCAGCCAACCATCGATTTCGGTGACCGGCTGTCGGCGATGGGTAAGCCGGTGTGGATCCGCTTCGTAGTGGTTCCAGGCCTGACGGATTCCCCGGAAAATGTGCGAAACGTCGCCGAGATCGTGGGGCGTTGGAGCAACAACGTCGAGCGTATCGAGGTGCTTCCGTTCCACAACATGGGTGCTGATAAGTGGCATGAACTGGGCTATCCGTACACCCTCGAGGATACGAAGCCGCCAAAGCCGGAGGATATCGAAGCAATTCGAGACGTCTTCCGTGCAAAGGGATTCACCGTTTACTAAACGAGTGTTCCCTGAATAAGAAAAGTTTTTAGCGCTGCGCCACTATGGTGCGGCGCTAAACTTTTATCTATGACTCGTCGATTTGGATACCCAGTTAAAGAGCACACACTTTCCGTCCCGTGGGACTACAACGACCCGCAACAGGGCACGCTTAAACTCTATGCTCGCGAAATCGGCGACCCGGATAAGCCCGCCATTCTCTATAACCAGGGCGGGCCAGGCTTCCCAGCCCCGCGTCCACTGGGGGCGTCAGGTGTCATCGGCAAGGGCCTGGAGCGCTACCGCTGGATCCTCATGGATCAGCGTGGCACCGGCCGCAGTCATCGCATTGATGAGCTTTCCGAGGCCGCCGACTTAAGCGTCGAGCGCCTTAAACTACTGCGCCAGGACAACATCGTGCGCGATGCGGAGCGGCTGCGTGAGTACCTTGGCATCGACAAATGGTCTTTGTTCGGCCAGTCCTTTGGCGGATTCTGCATCACGAGCTACGTCTCCTTGTTCCCCGAGTCAGTGGACAAGGCCTTCCTGACCGGCGGCCTACCGACCCTGGACAAGGGCGCAGACGATCTTTACCGTTCCACGTTCACCAAGCTCAAGGTGCGCCAACAACGCTTCTTCGACTACGTACCTTTCGCGCAGCAGCGCATCGCGGAAATCATCGATCACCTGGACAACTCGCAGGAGGTTTTGCCTACTGGGGAGCGCTTGAGCTCGCTTCGCTTCCGCACCATCGGCATCGAGCTGGGCCGCGGCTCTGGATTCGATTCCCTGGGCTACCTGCTTGAGGAACCCTTCCGCACCGTGGGTGGGGAGAAGCGCTTGCGCTCCGATTTCCTCCACGAGGTCGGTGCTCGCGTGAGCTTCCAGGGTGGGCCATTGTATGCGGCCATCCACGAATCCATATATGGCAGTGTGGGCGGCCAGCACGTCACGGGCTGGGCGGCGCACCGCGTGCGCGAAGAGTTCCCGGAGTTTGCCGAGTCAGGCACGTGGCTGACAGGCGAGCACATCTTCCCGTGGCAGTTCGATGAGGATCCGGCGCTGCATGCCTTCAAGGATTCGGCAGAAGCGTTGGCGCAGCTTGAGTGGGACGCTGCGCCTTACGACGCCGCGGCATTGGGCAACGCCGAAGTGCAGGCCGCCGCAGCTGTCTATCTGGATGACATCTTCGTGCCCTTCGAAGAGTCGATGCAGACCGCTAGCGCCTACCGTGACCTGCGCCCAATGGTGACTAACAAGTTCCAACATAACGGAATCGGCCACGACGGCGAGGGCATTCTGGGCGAGCTTTTCCGCTTGGTTGATGACCACTAGAACACCCGTTTGCGCCGGCCGGCCCCGGTCGGTCGTCGATCAGTTCCTGCGCCAGGCGGTGGCGGCACGACGCTGCACAGAGTGGAAGATGGAAAAGCAGACGGCGGACTTGGCGCTCGCTGCCTAGCCCCTTGTCTTATTCGATAGCAGTTTCATTAAGACTCTTCTTTCCTGCTCGCACACTTATTCAAGGTGTGGCAAGGTGGGGAGAGAATCAAGAATTGAACAAAGAATTGAACGAGAGGAAGAACCAATGATCGGAATGATTGTTGTTGGCGTTGTTCTGCTGGCGATTGTTTTGACCATTTTTGATGGCTACTACATCGTGCGCACCCGTGAGGCTGCCATTGTGGAGCGCCTGGGTAAGTTCGTGACCGTGGCGCACGCTGGCCTGCACTTCAAGCTGCCGTGGGTTGATCGCGTGCGCGACAAGATCAGCCTGCAGGTGCGCCAGCTCGATGTCATGGTGGAGACCAAGACCAAGGACAACGTCTTCGTTCAGATTCCGGTCGCCGTTCAATACGAGGTTGTTCAAGGTCGCGAGCGCGAGGCCTACTACATGCTCTCCAACCACGAACAGCAGATTGTGGCCTACGTGCAGGATAACGTTCGTTCCTCGGTTGCCAATATGGACTTGGATGATTCCTTCTCATCCAAGGACACCATTGCACAAAACGTCGCAATGTCCTTGCGCGATAACATGGCCGCTTATGGCTGGCACTTCGTAAACACCCTGGTTACCGATATTCGCCCGGATACCCGCGTGCGCGAGTCGATGAACTCCATTAACGCTGCGCAGCGTGAGCGCGAGGCGGCTATCGCACAGGCTGAGGCGGAGAAGATTCGCGTGGTTAAGGAAGCCGAAGGTGCCGCTGAGGCAAAGAAGCTGCAGGGTCGCGGTGTGGCTGAGCAGCGTAAGGAGATTGTCGAAGGCATTGCGCAGCAGTACGAGATGCTGCGTGCTGCAGGCGTTCAGGAAAACCCGGAGACCCTCATGCTTGTCTCCCAGTACCTGGACGCGATGGTCGACGTCGCCGACCGTTCTCACACCAACGTCCTCTACATGCCTTCGAATCCAGGCGGCATGCAGGATCTCTTCGGCGGCATGCGCGACGTATTGCTTTCGACTCAGGCTATTAACAACGAAGCCTCTGATGGACTCGACCGCGAGCAGCGCAAGCGCTTGGAGCAGCTGCGTGCGCAGAAGGCGCAGCGCGCGCAGCAGGAGGCGCGCGAGGTGCAGCAGCGCGCTGAGCACGCCTTTGAGCAGGCTCCTTACGGCGGCCAGCAGCCACAGGCTCCACAGCAGCAGGGTCAGCACCCACAAAACGCACGTCAATACTTTGATGAGCTGCGCAAGCACCTCAAGGATGAGGGTTAGTACTTCCGTGGAAGGACTCTAAGGATCGCACCTGCAAGCCGTCTTCGGTGAAGTTGGATTTATCTAACCACGCCTCGAAGACGGCTTTTTTGCAGCCATTCGGCGTCGGTGATGGAAAGCCACTCGGTGTCGCGGGAGCGACCTTTGTAAACCATGTGGTTGCGGAATATGCCCTCCGGAACAAATCCCAAGCGTACAGCGGTGTTGCGGGAAGGCTGCTTGAGATGCTTGGAATAGTAGACCCATCCCATCTCCACGCTGCCGTGCTCGGGCACTGCGTTGATGAGTGAAATTGAGCCAATGGCTTGCTCAGCTATCGCCGTGCGAAACTCAGCAGAGTCCTCGAATGGGCCGGAACCATTGAAGTAGGTCAAATAGTGCTTTGGAGCTCGCCTTCGAAAGCTGCCACCATGTCGTCGCCGTGCTTGTCAGCATCCAACGGCTCGAGGCGGCAATAGCGACCCTCCAGCGTTACAGGTTGGGGAAGCGAACGAGTGGTCTAATTCTTGGGTCTAATGGGTTGGTCGAGTTTGTTGATACGTGTCGTGTTGACATCCTAAAGGTGCTCGTTCCCCCACGCCGGCGGCGACGCTAGTTCGCTGGGCATGCGGCGAGTAATCCTGCGAGCGCGTCGCGCTCAGCCTCGGTGACCCACAGCCCGTAGGTTGACTTCACATCGATGATTCGCTGGGCGTAAGAGCAGCGGTAGCCATTGTTCGGCGGCAGCCAGGTTGCTGCGTCGCCTGCGGATTTCTGCTGATTAAGTGGGCCGTCGACCGCGAGGAGATTGCGCGGGTCGTTGGCAAAGTCGCGGCGCTTTTCCGGTGACCATTCTTGGGCGCCTTTTTGCCAGGCGTCGGCAAGCGGGACTACGTGGTCGATCTGAACCTTGTCTGAAGTGTCTTGCCCGCGCTGGAAGCTGATCTCCGTGCCGGAATAGGGATCGTGCAGCGTACCTGTCAGGACCACGCAGTCATGAGTGTTTTCTTTGAGCGTGATATCCACGAGGTCACGGCGCAGAATGTCGTTTCGCGTATCGCAGCCGTTGTGGCCAAATTCCACGGTGACATCGTCAGACCACGCCTGCCCGAACTGCTCACGTTCGTAGTCAGTCTTTGGCGCGCGGCCCTTAACCGGCAGTGCGTTGAGCTGTTCTAATGCAGGATTTGGTGCAGGTGCCGCGGGGGTGTTGGGTGCATTGTCCAGACTATCGTTTGCAGTGGTTGTGGGCGCAGTCGCTGAGGTGGACGAAGTCGGGGCGTCGAGAGTTGCGCCAAAGATGACGAGAGCTGCGACGATGAGGTTGAGGATGCCGACTATGTAGTACGGGCGAAAAGGGGAGCGGGCTGCCATGATGGGGATGATTTTAGCGGCTAGACTGGCGCCGGTAATGAGTATTGATAGGTTCTTTGATGAATACACGCAACAGCGCGGGATTGTCCGCAGTGCGCTTGTGGTTCCGGCGAGTGCATGTGAGATTTATGCAGAGGTAGAGCCCGAAGGTCCTGCCGGGGAAGGCATGCGACGGGGCCAATCGCGCGTGGAACTAAAGCGTGCTGAAGAGCTAGTTTCCCAGCTCTTGGGTGATTTCTAGCCGTATTCTCGCCGCCGTGATTTACGAGCGGCACCCACACACGCCGTCAAAAGATGATGGTTTCCTCATGATTTTGTGGCATGCTGTTTTTCTGACTTTCTGATACAAAACAATTCTGGCCGCACTCGCATAGGAGCAGCAACCACAGTGAGTACCACCCCGCGTACCGAAACTACGACCATTATCCAGCCGCATTCCACAGGAAAACGCTTGGTCAACCGCCTAGACGCCGAACCTTTCGCGCTGTCATTTTCGGGCCAGGGCTATGCCTGGCTTCCCAATCTGCAGGCATCCATCGCCGCAGGCGCAGGCACCCGCCTTGCCGGGCACCTGAAGCAGGCGGAAAAGATCCTCGAGCCACTCGCAGACGATCTCGCCGCCGCCTTCCCGCACGGCTTTGCCCCGCTCGAGTGGGCAGCACCAGCGAACTCGCCGCGCATTAACCTGGCGGATTCTGCTATCTCTACCCCGGGCATCGTCACCGCCCAGGTTGGTGTGCTCGAAGCGCTTTCTGCCCAGGGGCTCGACGTCTCGCAGGCGGTCGCGGCCATTGGTCATTCCCAGGGCACCTTGAGCACGTTTGTTGCCACCGGCCGCGCCGAAGCCGGCGAGGTCATCGTTTTGGCGCAGCTCATCGGTGCCGCTATCACGCGTACAGCCCGCACTCATGGTTTGGTCCGCAACGCTGAGGGTTCTCCTATGGTGGCAGTCTCCGGTGCCACTCAAGAGCAGATTGAAAAGGCTGGCGGTCGTATCGGCCTGCGCAATGGCCGCGACAAGTTCATCATCGTCGGTACCCCGGCGGAGGTAGCCGCAGTTCAAGGCCGCCTCGAAGCGGCGGCCTCCAAGGACGCTAAGCTCGTCGAATCCAAGCAGCGCGGCGGCGCCCCGTTCGCACCTCGCTTTAGCCAGCTCGACATCCAGGCTGCCTACCACCACCCGGCAATGGAAGAGGCCGTTGCGCAGGTCATCGTGTGGGGTAAAACCGCAGGTCTTGATCCCGTGCTCGTGGAGGAGGGCGCCCGCGCCGTCCTCACCGACATCGTCGATTGGCCAGCCCGCGTCACCGAGGCCATCGAGGCAGGCGCCCGCTGGATCTTCGAGTGCGGCCCTGATGGTGGCGTCGAGCCGCTGACCCGAGACATCGTCGCAGGACGAGGAATCGGCACCTTGGTGGTGTGCGGTTCGCAAGGGCAGTCGCAGCTTTTCGACGCCGGCCAGGCACCCGCCCTGCCCATGTCCTGGGAGCGCTTCCGTCCGACCTTGCGCGCAGGTCGCCTTTTCACCAAGTTCACCGAGGCAACCGGCTATTCGCCAGTCATGCTGCCCGGCATGACCCCTTCCACCGTCGACCCAGAAATCGTGGCTGCAGCAGCCAACGCTGGTCACTGGGCAGAGCTCGCAGGCGGTGGCCAGACTACCAACGCCTTGCTGGCACGCAACTTGGAGAAGCTAGAGGAACTCCTCGAGCCAGGCGTGAACGCACAGTTCAACGCCATGTATCTCTCCGCATCGCAGTGGCGCCGCCAGATCGCTGGCGAGCGCGCCCTACCCAAGGCACGCGCAAACGGTGCGCCCATCAACGGCGTGGTTGTCTCTGCTGGTATCCCACCGCTCGATGAGGCAGTGGAACTCGTAGAATCTCTGCACGCGGACAACTTCCCGTGGGTCGCATTCAAGCCAGGCACCATCAAGCAGATCGACCAAGTACTGCGCATCGCCGAGCAGGCCCCAGGACTTATCATCATGCAGGTCGAAGGCGGTCACGCCGGTGGCCACCACTCGTGGGAGGACCTCGACGAGCTGCTCGCTGCCACCTATGGTCGCATCCGCGAGCACGACAACGTGGTGCTGGCCGTCGGCGGCGGCATCGGCACCCCAGCCCGCGGCGTTCAGTACCTGCTGGGCACCTGGGCACACAAGCAGGGGCTGCCGGATGCGCCTGTCGACGCCATCATGGTGGGCACCGCCGCCATGGCGACCAAGGAATCCACCGCTTCCGAATCCGTGAAGCGCGCACTCGTGGCCGCGCAGCCGACCGTCCAGAACGACGGCTGGGCCGGCGTGGGCGCTGCAGCCCAGGACTTCGGCGGCTCCGTGACCTCCGGACTGTCCCAGCTGGGCGCGGACATCCACGAGATCGACAACTCCTTCGCACGCGCCGGGCGCCTGCTCGACGAGGTCGCGGGCGACGCTGAGGCCGTGGCCGCACGTCGTGACGAGATCATCGAGGCCATCGGCAAGACCTGCAAGCCTTACTTCGGCGACCTTGACTCTATGACCTACGCGCAGTGGCTCGAGCGCTACCTTGAGCTTTCCTACATGGGGCAGTGGGTCGACGAATCCTGGTTCCAGCGCTTCGTCGCGATGGTGGAGCGCACCGAGGCCCGCCTCAACCCGGCGGACCACGGCGAGATTGAACTTCAGGTCACCGCAGAGCGCGAGAACCCGGAGCAGGCAGTCAAGCAGCTGCGCGAGCTCCTGGGCAGCGCCGCCCTCGACCAGCTCGTCCACCCAGGCGACGCCGCGTGGTTCCTGCAGCTGCTCAACCAGAAGGGCAAGCCCGCCAACTTCGTCCCCGTCATCGACGCGGAGGTCCGCCGTCTGTGGCGCCAGGACTCCCTGTGGCAGGCCCACGACGAGCGCTACGACGCCGACCAAGTTTGCATCATCCCAGGCACCACCGCAGTCGGCGGCATCGAGCGCGCTGACGAGCCGGTGGCTGAGCTGCTTGCCCGCTTCGAGCAGGCCGCAACAGATGAGCTGACCCAGGCCGGTGTACAAGACAAACCAGAGCACTCGGACTTCGACACAATCCTCAAGGCACCAATGGTCAATTGGGCAGGCCGCGAGCAGCTCAACCCGCTTCGCCTCGTGCTTAGCACCGGCCAGTTCCTGGCTGAGTCGATCGAGAGCAAAGACAACGGCTCCCGCTTTCAGAAGCTTGCCGAAGGCGAGTACTGGCTGAGCGTCCCGCTCAAGGGCGCGATTGCAGGCGCGCAGCTGCGCCTGCGCATCACCCCACCGCAGATTCCGGGCGCCTCGCCGCTTATCACCGAGGCCGATGCCGCTGAGTCCATGCGCGAGCTGGCTCGCGTCGCCGCGGGCGGCACCCTGCCGGAGGTAACCGGTGGCACCGCCATCTGGTCCGGCGAGCTCAGCGCCGCGGATTCCGCGGACTATGAAAACGTCACCGCGGGCTATGCACCTGCCGACGCCCTTTCCGCAGACGTTGCCGAGGGCGCACACGTGGCCCCAGACGTCCTCGTGGGCAAGGCCTGGCCAGCCGTGTTCGCGGTCATCGCCAATGCAGTTACCGAAGACGGAACCAACGTCGTTGAAGGCCTGCTCAACCTGGTCCACCTGGAGCACAACCTCGAACTCAAGTCCGCGCTGCCGCGCGAGGCGAAGCTGCGCATCACCGCCACCGCGGGCGAGGTCCGCGACACCCCAGTCGGCCGCGTCGTCGACGTCGCAGTAGATATTGAGACGGCCACCGATGGTGCTTCCGTAGCTGGTGCAGACACCGCAGGTACCCCGGTTGCGCGCCTCTTCGAGCGCTTCGCCATCCAAGGCCGTCGCGGCGAGCAGGAACTCGGCGCAGCGGACTCCGTCGCAGGTGAAGCGTCCACCACTGCGGAAAAGCCGCGCAGCTTCCGCCACGAAATGACCGTGACCGCCCCGCAGTCGATGCACCCATTCGCCGTGGTCACGGGCGACCGCAACCCCATCCACGTTGCCGATCTCGCCGCCCAGCTGGCTGGCCTGAAGGATGGCGTCATCGTCCACGGCATGTGGACCTCCGCGCTGGCGCAGCTGGCTGCAGCTTTCGACGGCGCCGCAGTCCGTGAGTGGAGCGCCACCATGCAGGCGCCTGTCCTGCCCGGCGCGCAGGTCACCTTCGTGGTCGAGCGCGTGGGCCTGGACACCCGCCCAGGCTTCGGCGAGGTCCGAGCCGTCACCGCTTCCGTCGACGGCGTTCCGGTCCTTGAGGCTCGCGCAACTGTCGCTGACAAGCTGACCTTCTACGGCTTCCCCGGCCAGGGCATCCAGTCGCAGGGGATGGGCATGGACGCCTTCGCGGCGTCGTCAAGCGCCCGCTCCGTGTGGGAACGCGCGGACAAGCACACCCGCTCCAAGTTGGGATTTTCCATCCTGGAGATCGTGCGCAACAATCCGCAGTCCGTCACTGTGCGCGGCGAGGAGTTCACGCACCCGGACGGAGCTCTTTTCCTGACCCAGTTCACGCAGGTAGCCATGGCTACCCTGGGCTGCGCGCAGATCGCCGAGATGCAGGAGGCCGGCGTCCTTGACTCCGGCGCCTACTTTGCGGGCCACTCCGTGGGCGAGTACAACGCCCTTGCCGCCTACGCGCAGGTGCTCTCCCTCGAAGCAGTCGTGGAGATCGTCTACGCCCGTGGCCTGACCATGCACCGCCTGGTCGAGCGCGACGCCGAGGGGAACTCCAACTATGGACTGGCGGCGCTGCGTCCGAACAAGATCGGCGTCTCCGCCAAGGACGTGTTCCCGTACGTTGCTGAGATTTCCGCGCAGACCGGCGAGTTCCTGGAGATCGTCAACTACAACATTGCAGGCGTGCAGTACGCCGTCGCCGGTACTCGCGCGGGGCTTAACGCCCTGCGTGCCGACGCCGAGCGCCGCGCGCCGGGGGCGCGTGCCTTCATCCAGATCCCGGGCATCGACGTGCCGTTCCACTCCTCTCATCTGCTGGGCGGCGTGCCTGCCTTCCGCGAGCACCTCGATTCCCTGATTCCGGCGGACATCGACCTGGATATCCTCGTGGGCCACTACGTGCCGAACCTGGTCGCGCGTCCATTTGAGCTCACTGAAGAATTCGTGCAGGCCATTGACTCCGTGGTGGACTCTGAGCCCGTCAAGGCCATCCTGTCTGACTTCGCGGGCGCCCTTGAGAACCCGGTTCAGTTGGGCCGCACCTTGCTCATTGAGCTTTTGGCCTGGCAGTTCGCTTCACCTGTCCGATGGATCGAAACCCAGGATCTCCTGCTTAGCGAGCCGGGCACCATCGGCGGCGCTGGCACCCCGGGCCTGGGCGTGGGGCGCTTTGTCGAGGTGGGCGTGGGTTCCTCGCCAACGCTGGCGAACATGCTGGGCCAGACCCTGCGCCTGCCGCAGTATGCAGGCCACGGCATCGAGGTGCTCAACATCGAGCGCGACCGCGATGTCGTCTTCGCTGAGGATGCCATCGCTCGCCCGGAGCCGGAGCAGACTGCAGCGGCTCAATCTGGTGCCGAGGGTGGTGCTGTCGAATCTGACGCTACCGCAGCAAGCCTGGTCCCTGAGACCTCGGCAGCAGCGGAGACCACGACCCTCGTGGCTCCGGTTCCGGCACCTGCTGCGGGTGGCGAGACCCCAGCGGATAAGCCGTTGAGCGCGCAGTTCGCCACCGAAATGCTCGTGGCGGTGTGGACCAAGGTTCGCCTGGATCAGATGGGTCCTGCCGATACCATCGAACTGCTCGTCGAGGGCGTGTCCTCCCGCCGCAACCAGCTCCTGCTGGATCTGGGGGTGGAGTTCGGCCTGGGCGCTATCGATGGCGCGGCCGATGCTGCGCTGTCGGAACTCAAGGAGACTGTCGCAGGCATGGCCAAGGGCTATAAGGCCTTTGGCCCGGTCCTGGGCGAGCAGGTAGCTGATGCGCTGCGCCGCCTTACTGGACCTGCCGGAAAGAAGCCTGGCTACGTGGCTGAGCGCGTCACCGGCGCCTGGGGCTTGGGCGAAGGCTGGGCAGACCGCGTCATCGCTGAGCTTGTCCTCGGCACTCGCGAGGGCGCGTCCCTACGCGGCGGCGACCTGGCCACGCTCGGCACGGGCGCTGCGAATGCCAAGGAGCTGGATGCGCTTATCGACGCCGCCGTGACCGCCGCCGGACAGCGCGAGGGGATTAGCATCGCGATGCCTTCCGCGGGTGGTGCCGCGGGCGGTGGGGTAGTGGACTCCGCGGCTTTGGATGCCTACACCGCGGAAATGACCGATACCCTTGCAGAGACCGCCCGCACCTTGCTGTCCAAGCTGGGAGTTGCGGCGCCTGCCACCGAGTTCTCGGAAGTAGATGAGAACGCCGCACTGGCGGAGCTAGTCTCCCGTGAGCTGGGCTCCGATTGGGCCAAGCAGGTGGCGCCGTCCTTCGATGCGGATAAAGCAGTGCTTCTTGACGACCGCTGGGCTTCTGCCCGCGAGGATCTTGCGCGTGTTGCCGCGGGCGAGCTCAACGCTGCGGACGTCGATGTTCTGGGCGCTGGCGAAGCCGTGGCGCGGCTGGCGGAGCACTTTGGGCTGCCGGATCACGCGCAGGAAGCGCGTGTGGATGCCGCTAGCTTGACCATGAGCAACGACGTTGCCGTGGTTACTGGTGGCTCCCCGAACTCGATTGCGGCCGCTATCATCGGCGAGCTCCTCAACGAGGGCGCCACTGTGGTGGCAACCACCTCGCGCCTAAACCATGACCGCGTGGAGTTCTACAAGGAGCTCTACCGCACGCACGCCGCTGGTTCCGCCGCGTTGTGGGTGGTCCCTGCGAACTTGAGCTCCTTTAAAGATCTCGACGCCTTGGTGGAGTGGATTGGTAACGAGCAGACAGCCACAGTGGGTGGCAAGTCCAAGCTGGTCAAGCCGGCGCTGGTGCCGACCTTGCTCTTCCCGTTCGCTGCTCCGCGCGTGCAGGGCACGCTGGCCGACGCCGGCGCCCAGGCCGAGTCGCAGATGCGTCTGCTGCTGTGGTCGGTGGAGAAGCTCATCGCGGGCCTGTCTCAGCTGGGCGCGGATACCCACGTGGGCCAGCGCCTGCACGTGGTGCTGCCAGGCAGCCCGAACCGTGGTCGCTTCGGTGGCGACGGCGCCTATGGTGAGGCCAAGGCGGCACTCGACGCCCTGGTTACCCGCTGGAAGGCAGAGCCTGTCTGGGGCGAGCGCACCTCGCTGGTCCACGCCCACATTGGTTGGGTACGTGGCACTGGCCTGATGGGCGGAAACGACCCAATGGTCGAGCTTGTCGAGGCCAAGGGCGTGGAAACCTACTCCACCGAGGAAATGGCTATCAAGCTGGTCGACGGCGGCGCCAACTCCGATGTGCGTGAGCAGGCGGCCCAGGGTCCAGTCACCCTTGACTTCACCGGCGGGCTGGGCGAGGCCGACCTCAACCTGCCTGAACTGGCCCGCGAGGCCACGCAGCGTGCGGAGCAAACAAGCGCATCCAATGGCGGCGTCATCCGGGCCCCGAAGACGGTGCAAGCACTGCCGAACCCGCTGTCCCCGTTGCAGTGGACCACGCCAGACTTCAGCGGCGTGACGCAGTCGTTCGATGACATGGTCGTCATCGTCGGCGCAGGTGAGCTCGGTCCGCTGGGTTCCTCGCGTACCCGCTTCGAGGTCGAGCTCTCCGGCGAGCTTTCCGCTGCCGGCGTGCTTGAGCTGGCCTGGACCACGGGCCTTATCAAGTGGGATGCGCAGTCGGCCCAGTGGATCGTTCTGGAGACCGGCGAAGCCATTGCCGAGGAAGACGTCTACGAACAGTTCCATGACCAAGTGATGGCCAACATCGGCGTGCGCCGCTACCACGATGACTTCGGCCCGCACATGCCGATGGTGGACAACCTCGCACCTGAATTGACCACCATTTACCTGGAGAAGCCGCTGACCTTCACCGTGGACGATGAAGCAACCGCCAAGTCCTTCGTAGAAGAAGTTGAGGGCGCTACGGCGCACTTCGATGGTGAGGAATGGCAGGTTACCCGCCCGGCCGGCTCGCCAGTGCGTGTGCCGCGCCGCGTGGCAATGTCGCGCTTCGTCGGCGGCCAGGTACCCACCGGATTCGACCCGGCGGTCTATGGCATCCCGGCCGACATGATCGACAACCTCGACCGCGTGGCGCTGTGGAACATCGTGTGCACCGTGGATGCATTCCTCTCGGCGGGCTTCAGCCCGGCAGAGCTGCTCGCGAGCGTTCACCCCGCACGCGTGTCCTCGACGCAGGGCACCGGCATGGGCGGCATGGCCTCCCTGCGCTCGCTCTACGTGGATAAGCTGCTGGCGCAGTCGCGCCCGAACGACATCCTGCAGGAAGCCCTGCCGAATGTGGTGGCAGCGCACGTGATGCAGTCCTACGTGGGCGGCTACGGCCAGATGGTCCACCCGGTTGCAGCCTGCGCTACCGCTGCGGTCTCCGTGGAGGAAGCGATGGATAAGCTGCGCCTGCACAAGGCAGACTTCGTGGTCGCTGGTGGTATCGATGACTTGTCCATCGAAGGCATCACAGGCTTCGGAGACATGGCGGCCACCGCGGATTCCGCGGAGATGGAAGCCAAGGGAATCGACCACAAGTACTTCTCCCGCGCAAACGACCGACGCCGTGGCGGCTTCATCGAGTCTGAAGGTGGCGGCACCCTGCTGTTGGCCCGTGGCTCATTCGCCGCGGAGCAGGGACTGCCGGTTCTGGGCGTGGTGGCCTTCGCGGAGTCCTTCGCGGACGGCGCTCACACCTCCATCCCCGCGCCGGGATTGGGCGCGCTGTCTGCTGCCCGTGGCGGCGTGGATTCCCGCTTGGCGCAGGCCCTGCGTGCTCATGGCGTCACGCCGGATGAGGTGTCCATCATCTCCAAGCACGACACCTCGACTAATGCGAATGACCCGAACGAGTCGGATCTACACGAGCGCATTGCTGCCGCGATGGGACGCAATAGCGGCAACCCGATGTACGTGATTTCGCAGAAGACCCTGACTGGCCACGCCAAGGGTGGTGCCGCCGCGTTCCAGATGGTTGGCCTGACGCAGGTCCTGCGTGAGGGCATCCTGCCGCCGAACCGCTCCCTGGATTGCGTGGACCCGGTGCTGGCTAAGCATGAGCACCTGGTTTGGCTACGTCATCAGCTGGACCTGCGCGGAAACCAGGCAAAAGCGCCGAAGGCTGGCCTTGTTACTTCGCTGGGATTCGGCCACGTCTCCGCTCTGGTGGCGGTGGTGCACCCCGGTGCGTTCTTGGTGGCATTGGCTGCGGCGCGCGGTAGCGATGCGGCAACACGGTGGGAAGCGCGAGCTCAGGCACGTGAGCGCGCCGGGCTGCGTCGTATTGAGTCCGCCATGCGCGGTGGGGCAGCGCTCTATGAGCGCCCCGTCGACCGCAACCTGGGCGGGACTGGTGACGCCGTGAAGGAACGAGAAGCCCGTGTCCTCCTTGATGACAGCGCACGCTTGCAGGGTGGTGTGCTTAGCCTCGGGAAAGGATAAAAACCTTTAGGACTGCGGTTTAGGGAGGGCACCCCAGCTTGTGGGGTAGCCCTCTTCTTGTGTGTTGTTCGCGCAAAACGGGGGTGAAATTCGCCGCGAAAGTGCCAGCGTGTTCCGTCTGAAACGATAAAGATGCAGGTCATGAGGTTTGAGTAGCTGCTTGCGGTGGGGCACTATGCAAGGGTGAAGTTCAACGTTAAAGCAAGCAAGATTGTGGGAACTGTGGCTTTGGTAGCCGCACTTGGGGGATGTTCGGCTACAGGCGGTGCCCCGCGTGCTGACGAAGAAGGCGGCCTCGCCGGGGGAGTGGACACCGAGCGCATCGTGGTGTCGATGATCTCCCACGGCGCCCCTGGTGATACCTACTGGGACTTGGTCCGCAAGGGCGCCGAGGACGCTGCCAAGAAGGACAACATCGAGCTGCGCTACTCCTCCGACCCACAGGCGCCGAACCAGGCTAACCTCGTCCAATCCGCCATCGATTCCGGCGTCGACGGCATCGCCGTAACCATGCCGAACGCGGGTGCCATCGGCCCAGTGGCCAAAAAGGCTTCCGAGGCTGGAATTCCCACCGTCGGCCTGAATGCCGGCATGGATGAGTATCAAAAGTACGGCATGAGCGCTTTCTTTGGTCAAGAAGAAAAGGTAGCTGGCAACAAGGCGGGTGAGCGCCTGAAATCCGAGGGCGCGAAGCACACGCTGTGCGTTATCCACGAGCAAGGCAACAAGTCCCAGGAGGACCGCTGCGCTGGTCTCAAGAAGGGGCAGGGCAGCAAGGTGGAACTGCTCTACGTCAACGGTCAGGATCTCACTGCCGCGCAGTCCACGCTGAACGCTAAGCTCGCCCAGGATAAGTCCATCGACTGGGTCATGGCGCTCCAGGCGCCCGTCGCGCTTCGCGCGGTCGACGCTATTGCCGACGCCGGTGCATCCGCCAAGGTCGCCACCTTCGATACCAACGCTGAGCTTGTCGACGCCATCGCCCAAGGCGACGTCGCCTGGGCCGTGGATCAGCAGCCTTATATGCAGGGCTACCTCGCAGTCGATGCGCTGTGGCTTGCGCACCGCAATGGTTCGACCGTCGGCGGTGGCCGCCCGGTCTATACCGGCCCATCCTTCGTTGACGAGAACAACGTTGACGTGATTTCTGAATCTGCGAAGGAAGGCCTGCGATGACAGTTCGGACCACGCAAGTAGCAAACGCTGCGGCTAAAGCTGCGGCAAAGGGCGAGGAAAATACGGCGTCGCCAAGCGCGGATGGAAGGCTGCACAAGCGCAGCCTGAGCACGAGAATCATGCGCCGCCCCGAACTGGCCAGCGTGCTCGGCGCGCTCGTCATCTTCGCGCTGTTTATGGCAGTCGCGCCCTCGTTCCGCTCGATGGAGGCCTTCTCCACGGTGCTCTATGCCAGCTCCACGCTCGGCATCGTCGCGCTTGCCGTGGGCCTTTTGATGATTGGTAACGAGTTTGACTTATCGTCCGGCGTTGCCGTAACCACTGCGGCGCTGGTGGCCACCATGCTCAACTACAACCTGCACCTAAACTCCTGGGTGGGCGCGGGGCTCTCGCTGCTGGTCGCACTTTCCATCGGCGCCCTAAATGGCCTGCTCGTGGTGCACACGAAGATTGATTCTTTCCTTATCACTCTCGCTGCTTTCCTTATGTTGCAGGGCTTAAACCTCGCAGTAACGAAGCTGATTACCGGCCAAGTGGCCACCCCGTCCATTGCGGATATGGAGGGTTTTCCTACAGCGCAGACCATATTCGCTGGGACCATCCACATCGGTACACTCAGCATTCGCTCCACCGTCTTGTGGTGGATTTTCTTCGTGGCGCTGGCCTCCTTCGTGCTGTACAAGACCCGCTTTGGTAACTGGGTCTTTGCCGTCGGCGGCGATGCAGAAGCAGCGCGCGCAGTGGGCGTTCCGGTGCGCCGTGTGAAGGTGATTTTGTTTATGCTCGTCGGCTTCGCCGCGTGGTTCGTCGGCATGCATACCCTCTTTGCTTTCGATTCAATTCAGGCGGGTCAAGGCATTGGTAACGAATTCCTCTACATCATCGCGGCCGTCATCGGCGGCTGCTCCATGACTGGCGGACGCGGCACCGCAGTGGGCACCGCTATTGGCGCAGTCATCTTCGGCATGACCAACCAAGGCATCGTGTATGCCGGCTGGAACCCGGACTGGTTCAAGTTCTTCCTCGGCGCCATGTTGCTGTTTGCGGTGCTGACCAATAGTTCCGTGGCTAATTTCAACAAGCGAAAGTAGGGCAGACCATCATGACTACTACAGCTATTGAGCTGCGTGAGATTGAGCAATCATTCGGCAACTTTCAGGCGCTGCGCGGGATTTCCATGAAACTGGTCCCTGGCACGGTCACGTGCGTGCTGGGCGATAACGGCGCCGGCAAGTCCACGCTGATCAAAATTTTGTCCGGCCTGAATACTCCAACAGGCGGGCAGCTGCTTGTCGACGACGCGCCCACCACCTTCTCTAACCCCCGCGACGCGTTGGACGCGGGCATTGCCACCGTCTACCAAGACTTGGCACTCGTGCCGCAGCTTTCGGTCTGGCGTAACTTCTTCTTGGGCCAGGAGCTTACGGGCCGTTTCGGCGGGCTGCAGGAGAAGAAAATGCGCGCCATCGCCCGCGAGCAGCTGGCGCAGATGGGCGTGGAGCTGCCCGACATCGACGTCGAGTTGGAGGCGCTTTCCGGCGGGCAGCGCCAGGTGGTCGCGATTGCCCGTGCCATTTATTTCGGCGCGCGCTACATCGTGCTGGACGAGCCGACTGCAGCACTAGGCGTCAAGCAATCCGGCATGGTGCTGCGCTTTATCGCGGCGGCCAAGCAGCGCGGCATGGGCGTGGTCTTTATTACCCACAACCCGCAGCACGCTTACCTGGTGGGAGATCGCTTCGTGGTCTTAAACCTCGGCGAGGTGGCACTGAACGCTGACAAGGCCGACGTGAGCGTCGAAGAGCTGACGAAGTGGATGGCCGGTGGCGCAGAGATGGAAACCCTCAAGGCGGAGTTGGCCAGCTAGAATAAGCGGCCATGAGCCAAGCAACCTTCGCCGTGGGCACGGACCTCGTTTGTATCTCCGAGTTTGCCCGGCAGCTGGAGCTGCCAGGCACTCGCTTCGAGGGCGTCTTTAGCCCCACGGAGTTGCGCGTGGCAGCGACGAAGCCGAGTCCACAGCGCCGCGCTGAGCATTTGGCCGGACGCTGGGCGGCAAAGGAAGCCTTCATCAAAGCGTGGTCCCAGGCCCTCTATGGGCGCCCGCCGGTGCTTCCAGAAGAAGAGGTGCGTTGGGCAGAAATTGAGGTCCAGCCCGACGCCTGGGGCAGGGTAGCTATCTCGCTTAAAGGCGCAATCCGCGAGCATGTCGCAGCCAGCCTGGGCCAGTTTTTCACCTCGCTGAGCATTAGCCACGATGGTGATTACGCCACCGCGACGGTGCTGCTGCGGTTTGTTCCAGCTGGTTAGCTCGTCGCTACAGCAAAGAGATAGGCGATGAGCATGCGCTTGATTTCGCGCACGACGTCATCAAAGTTCTCCGGCTCCCCCGAAGCCGCGTAATTGAGCATGGAGACCACCGTGTGCACCAAGAAACCGGAAAGTTCGATGCGTTCGTCATAGCTCATCTGCTGGGCAAGCGGCTCCAAGATATCTGCCAAGGGCTTGAGCATCTGCAGCTCGGTATCGGCGGCGGTAGCTCGAGTGCCAGGGGTGGACTGCACCGCATGCCAGACTGCCCGGCGCGAAGGATCCTCACGCCACATACGGGCCAGATGGTCGATGAACTCGTCCAAGAAATCCGGCCACTGCAGGGCCGGGACATGCTCGGAGAAGCGGCGGATTTCCTCCAGGTTGCCCGCGGTATCTTGACGGTCTAGTTCGCAGATGAGCACATATTTATTGGCGAAGAACTGATACAGCGTGCCGATGGGAACCTCGGCGCGGCGGGAGACTTCGTCGAAGGTGAAGGACTCAAAGCCGACGTCGACAAGCACGCTTCGCGCAGCCTTGAGGATTCGATTGAACTTCTCGCGGCTGCGTGCTTGGGCGGGGCGCCGGCGGGGAACCAGCAGCTCTGTGTCCTGCTTAGTGCTCATTTGTTTGTTTAGGAAAGCCCCTTCATCACGCGAGCCACGTGGCCGGTGGCCTTGACGTTGTAGAGTGCCTGGCCGATGGTGCCATCGGCCTCGACCAAGAAGGTGGAGCGGATAACGCCCTGGACTACCTTGCCGTAGTTCTTCTTCTCACCAAATGCGCCGTATGCGCTCATGACCTCTTTGTCAGGATCTGAAAGCAGCGGGAAGTTCAGCTCGTGGTCTGCGCGGAACTTGGCCAGGGCCTCCGGCTTATCAGGGGAGATGCCAACAACGGCAATGTCTAGACCATTGAGCTGCTCGAGAGCATCCCGGAAGTCACAAGCCTCCTTGGTACAACCCGGGGTATTGGCGCGCGGGTAGAAGTACACAAGCACGCGCTTTCCTGCGTAATCGCTAAGGCTGACGGAGTTGCCTTCGTCATCGCTCAAAGTAAAGGTGGGGGCGGTATCTCCGATTTCCAAACGCTTTGCTTCAGTCATGCTCTCAACCATACCGTGCACACCGGCGGGCAAACACTGTAGACTTGTTCCTTGATTGACTCGGTGGAAGCTGAGCCATTAACGCCATTAATGCGAAAACAAATTCAGGAGTTACAACGTGGCACGCGACATTAACGACATTCAGCGCGACATCGAGCGCACCCGCCGCCAGCTGGCTAGCACCCTCGACGAGCTCGCGGATCGCAGCAAGCCGCAGAACTTGGTTGATGACGCAAAGGGCGCCGCAACCGAGAAGCTGCAGGACCGCAACGTACAGATGGCACTCGCCGGCGTCGGCGCAGCAGTAGTTGGCCTTATCGCTTTTTCTGTATTCCGTTCCAAGCGTCGCAAGAATGACCTGAAGGAACTGCAGCGCCTGCTCGCTGAGCGCCGCTAACTCGGCGCGGAATTAACCGCTTTTAGCTGACCTTTGCCCCTGCCTCTAGCAGTTCGGCAAAGGTCTTTTTTGCGCGCTCTTCGCTCACCGGCGCGCAGTAATTTTCTAGAACGTTGACGTCAAAGCCCTCTTTTAATGCATCGAGAGCGGTGGCGCGCACGCAGTGATCGGTGGCGATTCCCACGATGTCGAGGCTCTTAACACCACGGTCGCGCAGCCACTGCGCGAGGCTTGCTCCATCGTCGGTGCACTCGGCCTCAAAGCCGGAGTAGGCAGCGGTGTAGGCGCCTTTGTGGAAGTAGGCGTCGATGGGGGCGTCGGCAAGCGCAGCGTGCATGGCCGCACCCTGGCTGCCTGCAACGCAATGCACTGGCCAGGTATCGATGAAATCCGGCTCGGTGGCAAAGTGCCCCTCCGGCTCGATGTGCCAATCCTGGGTAGCCACGACGATGTCATACGGCGTTTCACGCACAAGCTTTGCGATGTCGCGGGCTACCGCATCGCCGCGACTCGTTGCGAGAGCGCCGCCGGGGCAGAAGTCATTTTGTACGTCCACAATCACAAGAACCTGAGGAGTGCTGTTCATGCGGGCTAGCATAGTCATCCGTAAGCTAGAGCGAGATGAAAACACCAATTCCTTTTTACTTACGGGAAATCCTCGACCATGTCCGTGATGATGAACGCGGAAAAGTAGCGGACTATATCCCAGAGCTTGCGGTTGCGAACCCGGACTACCTAGGCGCGGCGATGTGCACCACCACCGGCCACGTCTATTGGGCAGGCGATGCAGATATCGAGTTCACCATGCAGTCCATCTCCAAGCCTTTTGTGTATGCGCTTGCATTGCAGGAGCTGGGGCTGGAAGCGGTGCGCTCGATTGTGGGAATGGAGCCTTCCGGTGAGGCCTTCAACGAGTTGTCTTTGAACCGCGACGACCACCGCCCGGTCAACCCGATGATCAACGCGGGCGCAATTGCGGTCACGCAGCTCATCAACGGCGTGGACTCGGGCGTCGATGAACGTGTTGAGCGTATCCGCAGCTACATGTCGCGTCTGGCGGGCCATGAGCTGCATATTGACGAAAGCGTTTCCGGCTCTGAGCTTGAAAATGCGGAACGCAACCTCGCGCTCGCGCACATGCTGCGCAATTACAACATTATTGAGGACGAAGCCCACGATGCGGTGCTGACTTATACCAGGCAGTGCTCTATCCGCGTGACAGTCAAAGACCTCGCGGTGATGTCTGCGACGCTGGCTAACGGCGGCCGTCACCCGATAACCGATGACAAGATCCTCGATGCCGACGTTTGCCGCCTCACGCTGGCGCTGATGAGCTCGGCAGGCATGTACGACGGCGCGGGTCGCTGGATGGCGGAGGTCGGCATTCCGGCGAAGTCGGGCGTGGCAGGCGGCCTGCTGGGTACGCTGCCGGGCCAGCTGGGTGTGGCTACCTTCTCGCCGCGTCTGAATGAGGAAGGCAACTCCGTGCGCGGCGTGGAAGCCTTCAAGCTTTTGTCTAAGGACATGGGTTTGCATCTGATGTCCACTGAGGAGCGCTACGGCGTGCAGCCAATCCGCCACATCGTGGACGAAGACACCGCGACGGTTATCTACCTGCAGGGCGTTCTCAACTTCAACGCCGCGGAGACCGTCCTGCACGAGCTGGAGCGCTATGACTTGAGCGCCGCCAAGGTGGTCTTGGAGCTTTCCAACGTCACCGCGACTAACCGCATGGGGCGCCGCATGCTGAAGGAGGGCCTGCGCCGCATCCGCGAGTCGGGCTTCGATATCGAGCTGGTTGACCCAGACCAGGAGCTCGAGGACCTCAAGATGTCCGACGGCACCGAGGTTCCAGTTGGCGATCCGGAGGACTATCAGATTGCGGGCGAGCCAATCTAACGCTTTCTGTGGCGTGGTGCTGCCTCCTCCTGCGCCCGCAGTGGCAAATGGTGAGGTCGCCCCGCGGCCAATGGGGTGCGTGTTAACTGGTGGGGCTGGTGACGGCTGACCTCACCATCCTTTCCTCACCATTTGGAAAATCGACCTCACCATCTAGGTTTGTCTGCATTTGGAGTTCAGGCGGGTGGCCGATTCCGGAGAAGATTAAGGGCGTTTTCCGTGGGGCGAATCGAGCCTTTTCTAAAAACGTAAAATCGCGCCGCTTCTGCTGATATAACTGTTTGCTGGTGGGGATGCGGCGCCTCGGCGGAGGTGGCAAAATGAAAAATCTCGCGGCCTCCATGAAAGGAAACCGCGAGATTCTGTACTGTGCGCCATCAGGGACTTGAACCCCGAACCCACTGATTAAGAGTCAGTTGCTCTGCCAATTGAGCTAATGGCGCTTATGTTGTCTGGCTGGTTTGTTTGCCTGCCGTGCAACGAGAAATAACTTTAACACCCACTATTCAAAACTGTAAAATCGCCAGGCCATTGTGTGTTTTTAGGGTGTTTTATGGTGGTTTAATAGGGCTTCAAGATCCGCCATCGAAGAAGGCGGGTGGGGCAGGGGTGTTCTTCTTATAACAATTGATTAACGCGTGAAGCGCCGTGTGGTGTTTTGAAGGTGTGCGATATACGCTAATTGAGAAATTCTGACCGTCTTATATGCACAAATTTTAAAGGGCCCAAGTGTTTAATTCCCTCTCTCTCGCTCGTCGCGTCCTTGCCACTACCGCTGTAGCCCTAACAGCCACTGTTGCGGCAGCGTGCACCATTGATTCTTCCGCTCAAGATAATGCCGCTGAACAAGCCGCTTCCGCTGATGGCAGCCAGGGTGGTGCAGAGCAGTCGCAAGCGCCAAAGGCGAAGGAACTGCAGTTCTCCGTTAAAGACGGTGCGAAAGACGTCGATCCTTCCGAGCTCGTCACGGTAAAGACCGAGGGTAAGCTGAAGTCCGTCACCATGACCAATGAGCTTGGCGTTGAGGTTGCGGAAAAGCTTTCCTCTGACGCGAAGACCTGGTCCACCGATGAGGTTCTGGGCTATAACCACACCTACACAATCAAAGCCGCCGACGTTGATGGAAACGAAAAGACCATCACCTTCAGCACCCCGCAGGCGGCGGGTGTCTCTGAGGTTGCGCTTTCCCCGATTCCGGGCGCCGAAGTGGGCGTTGGTCAGGTCATCGGCGTGCGCTTTGGCAACTACGTCACCGACCGCAAGGCTGCCGAGGAAGCAATCACCGTCAAGACCACCCCAGAGGTTGAAGGCGCCTTCTACTGGATCAATGACCAGGAAGTGCGCTGGCGTCCGAAGGATTACTGGCAGCCAGGCACCAAGGTTGAGGTCAACGTTGATCTCTACGGCCGCAACTTGGGCGGCGGCATCTATGGCGGCGAGGACGCTTCCACCAACTTCACCATCGGTGACCGTGTGATTTCCCTGGTGGACAACGCCACCAAGACTATGAAGGTATTTAAGAACGGCCAACTGCTGCGCGAGATTCCGGTTTCCCTGGGCACCGATGGCCAGTGGGATACTCCGAATGGCCGCTACATCATCGGCGATGAGTACGAGTCGTTGGTCATGGACTCCAGCACCTTTGGCTTGGCTGTCGACGCCGGCGGCTACCGTACCTCCGTCAATTACGCTACGCAGATGTCCTACTCCGGCATCTACGTTCACTCCGCACCGTGGTCCATCGGCGCACAGGGCGTCTACAACCAGTCCCACGGCTGCATCAACCTCTCCCCGGAGGCCGCGCAGTGGTTCCAGTCTGTGGTCAAGCGCGGCGACATCGTCCGCGTCTTCAACACTGGCGGTGCGCAGCTCAACCCATTCGATGGCTTGGGCGATTGGAACATGGACTGGGATACTTGGTCCAAGGGCAATACCAACGCCAACGCTTAAAGTAGAGCTTCAAGCAGCGGTTAACGCAGAGCTTTAAGCGGGATAAAAGGAACTCAGCGGCGACGCTGTGGCGTCGCCGTGCATGCGTTTGAGCACATTCTCGGCGGAAATCAGGCACATCGGAACGCCCACTCCGGGCACTGTCGTGGCACCGGCATAGTACAGCCCGGCAACCTTGGAAGAGACGTTCTTTCCGCGCAAGAACGCAGACTGCGCCAGCGTGTGCGCCGGGCCGATCGAGCCGCCGCGCCAGGCGTGATAGCGTTCTGCGAAATCCGCTGGGCCCAGCGTGCGGCGGATTACGATGCGCTCTTCCAAGTCTGCGATACCGGCCCAATCACCAATCTGCTTCACCGCAGCGTCAGCGATGGCCTCCACGCGGGCGGAAGGACTATCGCGGTAGGCGTTGCCATGTCCCAGCGCGGAATCAGCCGGCACTGGCACGAGCACGAAGAGATTCTCGTGGCCTTCCGGCGCCACATCGGGGTCCGTCGCCGAGGTCTTGGAGATGTAGATGGAGCGCGAACAGTCCAGCGGACGGGCTGGCTCAGGGCCGTGATAGACCGCGCGGAAGTCCGGGGCCCAGTCCTTGCTAAACAACAGCGTGTGGTGTGAAAACTCCGGAAGCTTGCCCGTCACTCCGAGCAGCACCAGCACGGTTCCAAGCCCCGCATCCCGCCCGGCAAAATACTTTTCCGGGTAGGTGCGCAGGCGTTGTGGGAGGAGCGCGTTCTCGGTGTGGTGAAGATCGGCGGCGGAAACCACGGCGTCGGCAAGCAGCTTTTGCGTGCCGGAGGCGTCGGTGATGCGCACGCCCGTCGCGCGCGGGGAGGCGCCCGCTGTGAGGATGCTGGTGACCTCCGCGCCCAAGCGGAACTGCACGCCGGCGAGCTGGGCCTGCTTGGCGATGGCGCGTACCACCGCATCGAAGCCACCCAGCGGGTAGCGCACGCCCTCGACCAAGTCCGTGTGGCTCATCAGCGAGTACAACGCCGGCGCCGCCGCGGGTTCGCTGGATAAGAACACCGCTGGATAGCTGAGCACCTGGCGCAGCCGGTAATCGCTAAAGGACTGCGCCACATGTTTGTCCAGCGTCCGTACAAGGAGCTGCGCCAGCATACCTAGCCGGGAGCGAACCGCGGGGCCTAAAAGCTCGCGGGGACTGCTGAAAGTGGTGTAAAGGAACTTCGATAGTGCCACGTTGTAGATGTCGCTGGCCTGGGCGAGGTAGGCGCGGATGCGGGCGCCGGCGCCGGGTTCGATGGACTCGAAGAGTTTGGCGACTTTCTCAACGCCGGTCTCGACGTCGAGGAAGTCACCATCGTCGTTGTAGACGCGGTAGGCGGGGCTGAGATCGATAAGCTCGAGCTCTGCCTGCGTGGACGTGCCACAGAGCTCAAAGAAGTGGTCGAATGCCTCTGGCATCAGGTACCAGGAAGGGCCCGTATCCCAACGAAAGCCCGCTTCTGTCAGGCTGCCCGCGCGGCCGCCCACCTCTTCTAGTTTGTCCACTACGGTGACCTTCTTGCCATCGCGCGCAAGCAACGCTGCGGTGGCAAGGCCGGCGACGCCTGCCCCGATGACGATGACGGTCTCGGGCTGCCCGCTGGAGTGGGCGGTAGAAAGGCGGGGCAGTTTCATCAGTTGCTCTTTCTTAAAGAATGCAAGGTGGCGCGGGTTAAAAGTGACAGCTTGCGTGGGGTGCTGACGCGGGTGCGTTGGGAAAAGACGGCGTCGGCAGGCAGTGCTGCAAGGTCGTTGGTCAAGGCCTCGAAAAGGTCAGTGGCGGCGGTGACACCGACACGCGCCGAGAATGGAAGCCTGCCGGTAACGGCGCGGGCAGTGGCGAGATCGCTGCGGATATCGGCGATGAGCAGGTCTTTGTCCTGCGTGCTCAAGCCGCCGTCGCCTGCCTGCGGGAAGTAGCTGCGGCCAAGTTGTGCGGTATCCGCGCCGAGGTCGCGCAAAAAGTTGACCTTTTGAAAGGCGGCGCCGAGGCGCCGTGCACCCGTCTCGAGCTGGCTCAGCTCGGGGCCAGAAACTGGATGATCCACCAAGAAAGCAGACAGGCACAAAAGCCCAATGACCTCCGCGGAGCCGTAGATATAGGCCTCGAGATCTTCCTCGTCGACGTAATCGCACTGGTGAAGGTCGCGGCGCATCGACGCGAAGAAGGCCCGAATGTGCTCATTCTTGAACCCGCAGCGCCTGGCGGAAATGCCATAGGCATGCAGAACCGGATCAGTGTGAAAGCGTTGCGAAGGCGCGCGCAGAACCGCCTCTTCGTATGCATTGAGAGTCTGTTCGACTTCTGTTGTGTTAAGGCCCGCGGCGGTTGCGGCGCCGTCGACGATTTCATCCGCTATGCGAACCACGGCATAAAGATTGCGGATATCGGTGCGTGTGCGGGGAGCGAGCAGCTCGGAGGCAAAGGAAAAGCTCGTGGAATAGGCCGCGATGATTTGTGCTGCGGCTCTTTGGGCACTTTGGTCATAGCGTGGCAAAGGCTGAGTGGGGAAGCGAGAAATCCCAAACACAATCGGCCACCTTAATCCACGGGGCTAAAAATAGCGCGAGAAAAGTATAAGGCCCTAACCTGAAAAATAACAGGTTAGGGCCCTCATCGGGGTGGCTGACGGGGCTCGAACCCGCGACACCCAGGATCACAACCTGGTGCTCTACCAGCTGAACTACAGCCACCATCGCTGCCTTAAAAGCAGCACGGATAAGATTAACTCACGCCGCGTAAATTACAAAAACGCCTGGTAGTCAGTGGTAGTTGACTCCTTGAGATCCGCTGCTTCCGCGGAGGAGGGACCGTCGTCGGTGCGGAACACACTGCGGCGGTAGTAGTCCAACTCGCGGATGGACTCGATGATGTCCTGGAGCGCGCGGTGCGCCATGCCTTTGTCTGGCTGGTTGTAATAAGCGCGCGGGAACCAACGGCGGCTGAGCTCCTTGATGGTGGAAACGTCAATCATGCGGTAGTGCAGCGCTTCATCCAAGCGCGGCATGTAGGCGCGAATGAAGGTGCGGTCGGTGGCGATGGAGTTGCCTGCCAGGGGGGCAGGATGCTCGGGGTCGCAGTGCTCAGCGATGAGCGCCAGGACGGCATCTTCGGCTTCCCGCAGAGTGGTGGTGGATTCGCGGATTTCCTTATCCAGGCCGGAGTTGGCGTGCATGTTGGTGACAAAGTCATCCATCTCAGTGAGCTCCGCTTCCGTGGCATGGACCACTAGGTCGATTCCCTCACCAATGACGTTGAGGTTGCCATCAGTGATGATGGCGGCCACCTCCACGATGACGTGGCGCTTCGGGTCCAGCCCTGTCATCTCCAAGTCAATCCAGACGAGTCGGTCATTCTTCGGGGCGATGTCAGTCATGGGTTTAACCTTAGTCTTCCTAGAGCCGCGCTTGTCGACGCCTCCCTTCCCACCGTCTGATTTAATCCACCGGCGTGGAAGGTGTGGCGGGGGTAGGCAAAGGGTGTGTTTTGGTGCAGATAGTTCAGTTTTTCTAAATGGTTTGTCTTAGCGGTATTGACGGTCCTTGAGCTGTGCATTAAATTTCGTTCAACCGACAGGTAATGTGAAGAATTAGATTCTTCCAAAACATTTTCGTGATTATCCTCACAAAGTTCGATTGAAGTAGTGCATGATTCTTTATGTCACTCTTTATGTTAGAGATCACACTTTTAGAAAGTAGGTTCCCTCATATGGCCGGGTTCTTGGATGTTCTCAACTCCCTCATTTGGTCCCCAGCACTCGTGTTCCTGTGCTTGGGCGCCGGTGTCTATTTCACGATCGTGACCAAGGGGTTGCAGATTCGCTGTATTCCCGACATGATTGCGCAGCTGAAGAACGGCGAGAAATCAGACTCCGGTGTTTCTTCCTTCCAGTCCCTGATGATTTCCCTCGCCGGTCGCGTCGGCGTCGGCAATATTGCCGGTGTTGCCACGGCGATCGCCTTCGGTGGCCCAGGTGCTGTCTTTTGGATGTGGGCGGTGTCGCTGTTGGGGTCCGCTACCTCGTTCGTGGAATGTACTCTCGCCCAGGTCTACAAGGAAAAGGATCAGGACACCGGCGAGTACCGCGGTGGCCCGGCGTACTACATCGAAAAGGCTTACCGTCACACCTCTGTGGGCCCGTTCATGCTGGTCTACGGCATCATCTTCGCTGTCGCCATGACTCTGGCTACCAGCTACTTTCTCCCAGGCATCCAGGCCAACGGTGTGGCCGCTGCAGTGGGGAACGCCTGGGGTGTCAACGTCACCTGGTCCGCAGTCATCCTGGCTGGCGTCTTGGCCTTCATCATCATCGGTGGCGTCAAGCGTATCGCTAACTTCACCTCGCTCATCGTTCCATTCATGGCCGGCGCTTATATCATCATTGCGCTGACCATCCTGTTCATGAACTTCGGCGACATTCCACACGTTTTTGGCCTCATCTTCAAGTCTGCATTTGACATGGAAGCAGGATTCGCGGGCATGCTGGGCTCTGCAATCATGTGGGGCGTAAAGCGCGGTATCTACTCCAACGAGGCAGGCCAGGGCACCGGCCCGCAGTCGGCAGCAGCTGCTGAGGTTTCCCACCCAGCAAAGCAGGGCTTCGTTCAAGCATTCGCCGTCTACGTCGATACCCTCTTCGTCTGCTCGGCCACCGCCTTCATCATCATCTCCACTGACATGTACAAGGTCTTCGAAGGCGAGTCCGAGGGCGGCGCCGTTCGCTACGCCGGCTCCCTGCCTGACGGCATTGAGGTCGGCCCAGGCTTCGTTCAATCCGGTATGGACTCGGTATTCAACGGGGTCGGCGCTTCCTTCGTGGCAATTGCTATCGCGTTCTTCGCCTTCACCACCGTTCTGGCTTACTACTACATGGCAGAGACCAACCTCACCTACTTCAACCGCTGGATCAAGAATGCTGGCGCACGCCGCGCGCTGGTGTGGGTCCTGCGCGGCCTCATCATCATCTCCGTCATCATTGGTGCTACCACCACCCCGGGCTCCGCGTGGGCATTGGGCGACATCGGAGTGGGCGCCACCGCATGGCTTAACATCATCGCCGTCCTCTTCCTCCAGGTCCCGGCACTCAAGTGCCTCAAGGACTACAGCGCGCAGAAGAAGGCTGGCAAGGATCCGGTCTTCGACCCTGAAGCTCTGGGCATCAAGAACGCCGACTTCTGGGTAGAGCGCAAGAACGCTCGCTCTTCCTCTGTAGTTGAGTAAGGCACACCAAAAGCAGGCTCGCGGAAAGGGTGGGAGTGCCTTAGGCCATCTTTGAGTAGAAGCTGCCGATGAGCGGTGCGGCAATCGGGGTAGGAATGATTTGGCCAAGCGTATTCATGGCCTTCGACAGCGGGCCTGGCACCACGCGGCGCTGGTTGCGAGCCATAGCCTCTAGGGTCTCTGCGGAGCAGGACTCGTAGGTGGTCCACAGGAAGTCAGGAACTACCTTATCTACGATGGACTGCTCTTCTTCCGGGATGACGGCATCGCGCACCGGGCCGGGGGCTAGCAAGGTACAGCTGACGCCAGATCCTTTGAGCTCGTAGTGCAGCGCCTCGGTGAAAGCGTTGACGCCTGCCTTTGTAAATACATAGGTGGCGTTGTTCGGGATGGAGACGTTGCCCGCTGCAGAACCAACGTTGCAGATAGCGCCGGAGCGACGCGGCAGCATCTGGTCCAAAGCGGCGCGGGTCAGGCGGTGCACGGCCTTGCCGTTGAGATCGAATTGCTTGTTCTCATAGTCCCAGTCCTGGTCCATGAATTTGCCAAAGCTGGCGATGCCCGCGGAGTTGACGATGATGGAAATCTCTTTGCCGGCCATGAACTCGATGACGCGGTCGACGTCGGCTTCCTTTGCTAAGTCGGCGGCCAGAGCGATCGCATCGATCTCGTGCTTCGTCTTCAGTTCATCCGCGATGCGCTCGAGGACTTCCTGGCGGCGCGCCACCAAAATGACGTTATAACCGCGGGCGGCCAGATCGCGCGCCATCGCCTCGCCGATGCCCTGGCTAGCGCCCGTAAGTAGCGCATAGGAATTGCGGGTGGGTGCGGGAAGACCTGCGTTTTTAGCCATTGTGATTGTGTCCTTTCGCCGAAAAGAAGTTTTCAACCAGCGTAGACGAAAGCAAAACATCAGGGTGATTCTCGGGGTTTTACCTGATGCGTGTGGCCTGCCGAGAAGCTTTAATGGAAGGCGCACACTAAGAAGAAAGGACAATCATGAATACCCGTTTGACCCGCTCGAGCACAGATTTGTACATCGGAGGCGTGTGCGGCGGCATTGCTCAGACCTACAACCTGGATCCCACGTTGGTGCGCATCCTCTTCGTTGTTGCCACTTTGGCAGGCTTTTCCGGTGTGCTGGCTTATATCATCCTGTGGGTCGTGATGCCGGTAGGCAGCTAAGCCCTACTGCAGTGGCCCAAAGCCCATGAACCTATGCCAGGTTTCCCATTCATCGCGGAGCCTGGCGGCGTGGTGTGCGGGGCTGGCGACGTCGTCGATAAGCACCGCGTCCTGCATGCGCACGCCATTGTCGAAGAACAACGCCGCGTGCCCGGAAGCGCCATAGCGCACGACAGGAACGAGGTTGAGGCCGTCGAAGGAAAGATGCGCATTCGGGCGCACATCAAGGCCCGCGATGGCGGCAAGCGTCGGCGCCAGGTCCATCGGGGAGACTAGCTCTGGGCACGGCTCCACCAGCTTTTGATCCGTAACACCCGGCCACGACAGCGACATCGGCGAGGGCCCGCCGCTTAAGGAACACACAGCAAGGACGCTGTGCTTGGCGACGTCGCGCAACCGCGCCGGCTCCGCAGGTTCCTCGAGCAGCCGGAACACGGGCTGCTCAGCAGTGCCGGGGGCCGAGTCGATGTCCTCGCTGATACGGTAGCCGGCCTCGCGGAAGATATCGGTGATACGGGTTGTGGCGCCGCGCTGCGGATACTGGCCGGTCAGAACCGAGTTGCGCGATTGTGCGTATTCCGGCGAAGGCGCCCATGCGTTGGCAAAACGCATGCCGATGAGCGCTTCTTCTGGGGCAGTGACGAAGGTGGCCAGCGTGATATCCATGCTTTGTCATTTTAGGCGCGCTTACTAATCCAGACCGATAAAACCAAAGAAAAGGCCACCAATCTGTGGAAGAAACTTTCCAGTAAAGTGGCCTTTTCGGCGGTGCCCCCAGCAGGACTCGAACCCGCGACACATGGGGTAGAAACCCACTGCTCTAATCCGCTGAGCTATGGAGGCTTAGGCCTTCATCTTAGATCAGCCAGCCTCGCGCGCTAAAAGTAGGGCTTAGCGTCTTAGGCCTTGTCCGCTTCTGCCGAGTGGGCGGACTTGTGAAGAAGGGTTTCTTCGCTCTCGCCGCCAACGGAAAGGATGAGATCTACCAGCTGGTTGGCGGCAGGGGAAAGGTCGCGGTCGCGGCGGTAGATGAGCAAGGACTGCATCGGTGGGATGCCTTCTGCAATCTCGCGGAGGTGAATGCCGCGGTGGTTGAGCGCCTGCGCCGAGCTGGGGACAAGGCACACGCCGATGCCGCCGGAAACCAGCGGGAGGCCGGTCTGGAGGGTAGAGATTTCTTGGACGCGGCTAGGGACGGCGTCCGGGTGCTTGGCAAAGACCTGGTCCAGCAGCTCAGGAAGGCCAACGAATTCAGGGTTGCGCGGAGGCAGGATCCACGTTTCTTCCGCGATGTCGTGAAGGGAAACAGGGTTGGGCAGGTGCTGGAGGCGATCCGGTACAGCGACGCGGAATTCCATCTCGCTGGCTACATGGACGTTGAGCTCGTCGTGGTAACGCTGGGCAAATGCGTGTGGGTCAGTCGAAGGCATCAGGCCTAGGTCGATGGAGCCTTCGAGGATGCGGCGCAGGGTTATGGTCGGTTCCGGATCGTCCAAGAAGATGTTGACCTCAGGGGCGCGTTCCACCATGCGGTGAAGAACCTCTGGCATAAACAGCCAGTTGAACTCCGGCGCAGATGCGATAGAGACGCTGCCGGCGGCGCCGCTGGCGATCTCGGTGATGCGCTGTGCGGCGTCGCTAAGCAGGGTGTCCATCTTCGCTGCGATGGAATAGAGGTAGTCGCCCGCTTCGGTGGTCTTAACACCGGCGCGGCCGCGGGTCAGGAGTCGAACGTCAAGCTCCTTTTCGAGCTTACGGATAGAGAGACTGAGAGAAGGCTGAGTCATATCTAGAGCTTCAGCCGCATGAGTGAAAGATCCGTAGTCCACTACGGAACGAAAGTAGAGTAGCTGGCGTGAATCCATAGGGGATAATTATGCCAGAACTTAAAAGATTATTCGTTTTAGGTAAGAAGACGGTTTGGGCGGTAGACTGCGCCTATGGAAAAGCGGGAAGAAACTGCCAGCTCAGCGGCTCGCGCGGCTTCGGCAACGGATTCACCGGCGCAGGGCGCTGCGTCCAAGAACACAGTTTTCAAAGGTGGAAAACGTGGCGCCAAAGGTGCTACAACGGTCTACCTCGCGGCTCTTATCGTTTCAGGGCTGGTTGCTGGTGTCATTTCCCTGTTCTTTCTGGCGGAGTCACTCGCGGCATTGGGCATTCCCGATCCCGGGCGTTTGACCACATTCGGCCTGCCATTTTTCCGCGGCGTCGCCTGGATTTTAATGGCGCTGTCGGTGGGCTCGTACATGGTTTCAGCCTTTCTCGTTGCGCCGCAAATTCCTAAAAAAGACAATGATTGTCTCATTGAGTCGCGCTTAAGCGTCGATGGACACATCGCCGCCCGCGCCGGCGCCCTGGCAGCTTTTGGCGTGGCAGTGGTATCTCTGCTGGAAGTGCCGCTGGTTATGTCCGATCTGACGGGCACGCCTTTCCTCAAAGTCCTCAACCCGCAGCTGATGAGCATGGCGATGGATAGCATTTCCACCTCCCAGGCCTGGTTGGTTACAGCCGCCATCGCGGTTGTTGCCGGCGTGCTGGGCCTGGTTTCTAAGAAATGGTCCCTGCAGCCCATTGCGTTTTTCTTCGCACTCATGCAGATTGTGCCCCTCGGCATGGAAGGTCACTCTGCTTCCGGCGGCGATCATGATTACGGCACGAACTCCCTGCTCTTCCACCTTTTCTTCATGGTGCTTTGGGTGGGTGGATTGCTGGGGCTTATAGCCCATAGTCGCCGTCTGGGACCAGACATGCCTACGGCTGTGCGCCGCTACTCGGTGGTTGCTTTCATCTCCATCGTGGCTATGGCCGCCTCCGGCGTGATTAATGCGCTCATCCGCGTTGAGCTAGCAGACCTGTTTAGCACCCGCTATGGCCTTATCATCGTCACCAAGGCGGTGCTTACTGTTCTGCTTGCCGTCTTTGGACTAGCGCATCGCCAGATCACCATGCCGCAGCTGGAGCGCCGTCCGCTGCTTTTCCGCCGCGTCGCATTCGTGGAAATCCTCGTGATGGCAGCCACCGTGGGCGTGGCTATTTCCATGGGCCGCACGCCGCCCCCGCCGCCGCGCGATCCGAACCTGAACAACATGCAGGTGCTCTTGGGCTACGAGCTTCTCGACGCCCCGACGGTGACCAACGTCTGGACCATGTACCGCTATGACCTCATGTTTGGCACTTTGGGGCTCGTGCTTGCTGCCGCCTATGGCTACGCGCTGCTGCGCCTGCGCCGCCGCGGCCTTAACTGGTCGCGGGTCCGAACCACCTGGTTTATGCTGGGCGCCTTAGGCCTGACCTTCATCATGAGCTCGGGCATCGGCCTTTATATCCCGGCGCTTTATTCCATACACATGCTGGGGCATATGCTCCTTTCCATGGCGGTTCCGCTCTTCCTCGTGCTCGGCGCACCGCTGACCTTGGTGATGGAGGCCTTTGAGCCCGGCGCGCCGGGGCGTCCCACTGTCCATGACTTGGCGGTGGCGGTAACTAAGTCGAAGCTTTTGAAGTTTCTTACCCATCCGGCGGTCAATCTGATTCAGTTCCTGACCTTTTTGTACGTGCTCTACCTTTATCCGGAGCTGTATCAGTTCGCGGTTTCTGAGCATGCCGGCCACGTAATCATGAACTGGGTCTTCTTGGTCTCGGGCTATATCTATTACTGGGAGGTTATCGGCCCGGATCCGTTGCCGTTCCGCGCGCCGACTAACCTGCGCCTTCTGGTGTTGTTCTTCTCGATGCCGCTGCACCTTTTCGCCGGCGTCTACCTGATGCAGCTGCAGAGCGTGCTCGGCGTGGAGTTTTATGAGTCGCTGGGGCTGCCGTGGCACCCGGACTTGCTGCAGGATCAGCGCGTGGGCGGCGGCATCGCGTGGGGCTTTGGCCAGTTCCCGTTGGTCATCGTCTTTGGCAAACTTTTTTTGGACTGGCTGCGCGATGACCGTGCTACCGCTCGCCGCCACGATGCAAAGGCAGAGGTCGACGGCGATGCGGAGCTGGAGGATTACAACGAAATGTTGCGCCGCATGAGTGAGGGCGACGCCACTGGATTCCGGCAGCAGTAATCGTTGCAGTAGAGCCGGTTATTTTTCTGAGCGAAGTTCTTTTTGTGGATAGATCCCCTGCCGCTTCGGGCAGGGGATTAACTTTTGTTGACGCTTCCAACAAGTTATCCACAGCTAGGAAAATCGGCCCTTGTGACAGTGCTAGGACGCTAGCGATGATTCGAGCAAGGAAGGCATTTACACGACCTCCTTAAAACACCGCGAGGCAGGAAGACCTGTACTCACAAGTTTCGCTAGCTCAGCAAAGGGTTTTCTAAAGCACATGTCTCAGCTACCAATCACCATCACCGGCCACCTCACGCACGAACCCGAGCTCATTAAAGTCAACACCGACATGTACAAGGCGCGCCTGCGCGTGGCATCGTCCCGCCGCATCCCGGTGGATAACGCGGACAACGGAGTCCGCGAGTGGCGCGATACCGACCTCATCTACATCGACGTGGAGCTGTGGGGTCAGTTCGCGATCAACGTTAAGAAGTCATTGCACCGCGGAATGCCGGTCATCGTGGTCGGCTCGGTCTGCTCCGATTCCTGGCTGGCGCCCGATGGCCAGAATAAGTTCCGCACCTTTATCAAGGCTTTCTATGTCGGCCTAGACCTAAACCGCTACGTTATCTCCTCCCGCAAGCTCGAGCGCGTCTATGAAACCGACGGATTGGAGGCACCTGCTTCGGGCGAGACGATGCCGGAAGTCGATGTGGACAGGACGGCGTCGATGGCCGCAGGTGCCGGCACCCAAGACCATGACGATAAGCACGACACCGCAGCCGATCGCCGTCAAGCTGCGCATAGTAAGGCGAATACAGCCGAGGAGTCGTTCGAGGAGACCGAGGCGCCCGCCGAGCAATCGGTAGGCAGCTAAGCACCGCCTTGTGGATGCCTGCGACCTGGGCGCCCCGGGGAGGTGCAAAGCGGGGGATTGAAATCACACGCTAATCCCAGCCCGGGGCGCTAGGTACATCCATGTCATGTACTCTTTGTTGTGTTATAAACCATTCCCAAGTTCAAGCAAAGGGTGAAACATGGGCGAATTCATCTACACGATGAAAAACGTGCGTAAGGC
This sequence comes from Corynebacterium simulans, assembly GCF_001586215.1. Classification (NCBI taxonomy): domain Bacteria; kingdom Bacillati; phylum Actinomycetota; class Actinomycetes; order Mycobacteriales; family Corynebacteriaceae; genus Corynebacterium; species Corynebacterium simulans. The sequence goes on from NZ_CP014634.1 coordinate 2,046,483, forward strand.
AGTCGGCGAGAAGCTCATTCTCGACAATGTAACGATGGCCTTCTACCCAGGCGCCAAGATTGGCGTCGTCGGCCCGAATGGTGCAGGTAAGTCCTCCATTCTGAAGATTATGGCCGGCATTGATCAGCCTTCCAACGGTGAAGCATTCATCGACCCGGGCAAGACCGTGGGCATCCTCATGCAGGAGCCACCGCTCAACGAGGAAAAGACCGTCCGCGGCAACGTGGAAGAGGGCCTCGGTGACATCTTCGAGAAGAAGCAGCGCTTCGAAGCTATCGCGGAAGAGATGGCTACCAACTACACCGACGAGCTCATGGAAGAAATGGGCAAGCTGCAGGAGGAGCTGGACGCTGCCGACGCCTGGGAGGTCGACTCCAAGATCGAGCAGGCCATGGAAGCGCTGCGCTGCCCGCCTTCCGATGCCCCGGTAAACAACCTTTCCGGTGGTGAGCGCCGCCGCGTTGCGCTGGCGAAGCTGCTGCTTTCCGAGCCTGACCTGTTGCTGCTCGACGAGCCAACCAACCACCTGGACGCCGAGTCCGTGGAGTGGCTGGAAAAGCACCTTGCTGACTATCCGGGTGCCGTCCTAGCCGTTACCCACGACCGTTACTTCCTCGACCACGTCGCGGGTTGGATCTGTGAGGTTGACCGCGGCAAGCTCTACCCATACGAGGGCAACTACTCCACCTACCTGGAGAAGAAGGCCGAGCGTCTCGAGGTTGCTGGCGCCAAGGATAAGAAGCTGCAAAAGCGCCTGAAGGAAGAGCTCGCCTGGGTTCGTTCCGGTGCCAAGGCACGCCAGGCAAAGAACAAGGCTCGTCTCCAGCGCTATGAGGAGATGGCTGCTGAGGCTGAGCAGTACCGCAAGCTCGACTTCGAAGAAATCCAGATCCCAACCCCTCCACGCCTGGGTAACAAGGTTGTTGAGGTTAAGAATCTGGTCAAGGGCTTCGATGGTCGCACCCTGATCAAGGATCTCTCCTTCACCCTGCCGCGTAACGGCATCGTGGGCGTCATCGGCCCGAACGGCGTCGGTAAGTCCACCCTGTTCAAGACCATCGTTGGCTTGGAGCAGCCGGACGAGGGCACCGTCGAGGTTGGCGAGACCGTCAAACTGTCCTACGTTGACCAGGGCCGCGAGAACATTGACCCAGAGGCAACCGTCTGGGAGGTCGTTTCTGACGGATTGGATTACATCCACGTCGGCCAGAACGAAATGCCTTCTCGTGCATACCTGTCCGCATTCGGTTTCAAGGGCCCGGACCAACAGAAGCCTTCCAAGGTGCTCTCCGGTGGTGAGCGCAACCGCCTGAACCTGGCGCTGACCCTGAAAGAGGGCGGCAACCTGATCCTCCTCGATGAGCCAACCAACGACCTGGACGTCGAGACCCTGGGCTCCCTGGAAAACGCTCTAGAGAAGTTCCCGGGCTGTGCAGTGGTCATTTCCCACGACCGCTGGTTCCTGGACCGCACATGTACCCACATCCTCGCGTGGGAGGGCAACGTTGCAGAAGGCCAGTGGTTCTGGTTCGAGGGCAACTTCGGTGATTATGAGAAGAACAAGATCGAGCGCCTCGGTGAAGACGCTGCTCGCCCGAGCCGTGTTACCCACCGCAAGCTGACCCGATAAGAGTGACTACTAGCTAGTAAAAGGAATCAATGTCTTCTGAAAAGGTGCACGCCCATTCTGTAGGCGTACGGTGGTCGGACTTCGACATGTACGGCCACATGATGAACGCCAACTATATCGAGTTGGCGCAGGAGGCCCGCCTGGCATTTGCCATGGACCATTTCTACAAGCAGGGTTTGGAACTCATTGCGTTCGTGCGTCATCTCGACGTCGACTATGTTCGCCCGCTGAAGTGGGATGGAAAGAATTCCACCGTCACCGTAGAGACTGCTGTGGTACGCCTGGGCAATACCTCGTTTACCACCCGGCAGGAAATCAAAGACGGTGCTGGCAACGTAACTTGCGTGGTCACCTGCACTCAGGTGGTCATCGATAAGGCAACGCAGGCGCCGCGTCCCGTCTCCGAGGAAGAGAAGAAAATCATCACGGAGAATGCTTTGGTTAAGCTGGACGCATAGCGCGAGCCAAATCCGGCTCGCTGCGTGAGCAGTTTGTCTAGGAGGGTCCGCAGACCATGGTTCATGAATCACTCGAATTATTAAGTGGTGGACCTGGTTTGCGGGCCCTTCTCGCACGTGCGGTGGGGCTGGATGCTTCAGCGGTGGTGCGCTTGCGCCAATTCGACGCCCAGACCGTCGAGGCCTTCGTTACCACCCCGTTCGAGGTCGTCGCCGCCCGCCGCATAGAGGCCGTTGTGTCCCGCGATGGGGCAGTGGTTTCCGCGCAGACCCTGCATGATGCGCTTGTGCTCGCCGGGATTGAGTCTGCGACGCTGGACCTAGGCCCAGCCCGCGATCCTTCTTGGCCCGGTGCGCTGCCGCCAGCCACGGGCTTTCAGCTCATCGATACCCTGCCCGTCGAGGTGGTCCGTGAGCTCTCGGATAAAGGCCAACAGTTAGCACGCCAGTTCTCTGGCCCAATGGGCCCGCCCGCCAGCTTGCTGAACCAGACCGTGGTCACGGTTAGCGGCGGTGCGGAGCAAGAGGTAGAAATCCCTATGCGGATGATCTTTGCCTGCACGAGCCTAGGCCTAATTCCCGGTTTTGCTGCGCCCATGGATATCCCACGCCATCTGCGTGTCTCCGGCCTCGGTCGGTGGGTGCGCGTCGATGCGCCCTTCGGTAGCGTTTATCGCTCGACGCGCTTGTCCCTCTTCTAACTCGCTACAAAAGCGCCGCGGGCCCTCCGAAAGCCGTCCGCCGAGCGGGCCAAAAGAGTGGCTGAGCTCGAAAAATACACGGTTTATTTGCGTCATTCTAAGGATGGTAGCGGTGTGCTATGGCCCCCGCGAGCCGTGGTAAAAAATCACACTCGAAACCATTTGTGTTGTGCGTTACTCTTTGAGGAGGAGTGTATCCATCAAGATTATCTTGTTTAAGGAGTTCTAGAATGCGCATTGGCGTCCCTAAAGAAATTATGAATAACGAAAACCGCGTGGCTCTGACCCCACTTGCGGTGCAAACACTCGTAAAGGATGGACACGAGGTGCTGGTGGAAACCGGCGCTGGCGTGGGCGCTTCCTTCCCTGATAGCGATTACGAGGACGCCGGTGCGCGCATCATGCCTACCGCCGCAGAGACTTGGGAGCAGGCGGAGATGGTGGTCAAGGTCAAGGAGCCGCAGGCCTCCGAATATGGCTACCTGCGCCCAGACCTCATCGTGTTTACCTACCTGCACCTGGCGGCGGACCGGCCGCTTACCGATGCCCTCGTAGAAGCCAAGACCACCTCGGTGGCCTACGAGACTGTTACCGACCGCCACGGCACCTTGCCGCTTCTTACTCCGATGTCCCAGGTGGCGGGACGTCTCGCGGTGATGGAGGGGGTGCACCACCTCTTGTCCACGCAGGGCGGCCGCGGCGTGCTGTTGTCGGGCGTTCCGGGCACGCAGGCCGCCCGCGTCGTCGTCATTGGCGGTGGCCAGGTCGGTGCCTCGGCCGTGGCTATGGCCCGCGGCCTCCGTGCTGAGGTGACGGTTCTGGACCTGGATCCGCATGTGCTGCAGCGCTTCGACGAGCAGTACCAGGGCACCGTCCGTACGCTCATTTCTGACCCAGCCACCCTGGAGGCGGAGCTCCTAGAAGCCGATCTCGTCATCGGCGCTGTCCTCGTGCCAGGCGCCGCTGCACCGAAGTTGGTGCGCGAGGAAACGGTCAAGAAGATGAAGCCGGGAGCTGTGCTTGTCGACGTCGCGATTGACCAAGGCGGCTGCTTCGAGAACTCGCGCAAGACTTCGCACGATGAGCCGACCTTCAAGGTGCACGACACTTTGTTCTACTGCGTGGCCAACATGCCGGGCGCGGTGGCTAACACCTCTGCGCGGGCGCTGAACTCGGCAACTCTGCCGTACATTCGCGCAGTCGCAGCGCAGGGTGTCGATGGTGCTATCGAGCGCTTCCCAGGCTTGTCCGGCGGTGTAATGACCCGTGACGGCAAGCTCATTTCTGAGCCGGTGCGTCGGGCCTTTAATTGGGAGGATTAAACCCTAGCGATTGATGAGCATCTGCGCCACGCGCTGCATGTGATCCCAAATCATGTGGCGATAGGCCGGCGGAATCGTCTGCTCATCAATCTCCGCCAGTGAATTGCCCATGAGCTCTAACCAGCGGTCGTGGGCCTGCTGGTCCACGGGGTACGGGGCATGGCGCATGCGCAGGCGCGGATGCCCGCGGTTTTCGCTGAAAAGCTGCGGGCCGCCCCAGTACTGAACCAAGAACCATTTGAGGCGCTCCTCAGCGCCCTCCCAATCGGCATCGGGGTACATCGGGCCGATGACGTCATCGTTGCGAACTTGGGCATAGAAACCGTGGACCAACTTTTCGAAGGTTTCCATGCCGCCGATTGCCTCATAAACGCTGGCTGGCTGCTTTTCAGACGGCATGATTTAAGACTCGTTTCCTGGGTTCGAAGGGTTGAGGCTTTCTACCTGTGTGTCTGGAGCCTCGTCCAAGTCAAAGAAGGTCACACCCTGTGGGTATGGGGTATCGATGTCGTTGGCATGCATCGCGTTGAGAATCTTCGACTGCAGTTTGCGCTGCACGCCCCACTGCTTTCCTGGCAAGGTCTTGACCACGACGCGGAAGGACATATGGTCGACCTCGAGGCTGGAAATTCCGTTGACGTCGGGCTTGCCCAGGAGGTCGTCGCGGATGGCGTCGTCAAGCGCGGCTTCTTCAACCGTCTTGGAGATGACGTCAAAGGCCTTATCTGGGTCGTTGGAAAGCGCGACCGGAACCTGCACGCGGGCTACAGAATAATGGTCGGAATGGTTAGCCACCTGCAGGATCTCGCCATTGCGGACGTACCACAGGGCGCCGTCGATATCGCGCACGGTAGTGATGCGCAGGGAAATCGATTCCACGTCGCCGAAGACACCGTTGCCCAAATCGATGGTGTCGCCGATGCCGTACTGATCCTCCAACAACATGAAGATGCCGGAGAGGAAGTCCTTGACCAGTGACTGAGCGCCGAAACCAAGGGCAACACCGACCACACCTGCGGAGGCTACGAGTGGGGCAACGTTGACGCCGACCTCGTCCAGGATTGCGAGCACGGCCCAGACCCAGATGAAAATGCCCGCGGCGGAACGGCCCACGCTAGCCAAAGTCTGCAGGCGGGAAACGCGGCGCGCCTCGTGGGACTTGGACAGTGCGGTTTCCTGTTTTGCAGCTTTGCGGCGTGGGCGAATCTGGGACTTCAGGCGGCCGTTTTTGATGCTGTTATCTGCCAGCTTCGTGATGAGGCGGCGTAGCAACCAGTGGCCGACGAGCGCGATGAGAAGGATGATAGCCACGCGGATGGGCTTATCCACGAGCCATGCCTGGGTGGTTTCGTTTTCCCACAAGCCGGTGAGGTTATCTACTGCCTCTTGTGGAGTGGTCTCGCTTTGGGCGAGCGTCAGATGCGGTGCGAAATTAGGACTCATAGTGCTTTCTATTTGGGGAAAGTGTGCGGGGGCGCGCGGTGACGGGGCTAGCAACGATGGGCTAGCGAAATCTGCTACGCGCAGCCACACCATGGTACGTAAAGGGCAATCGTTGGGCATGGCCCACGGGCTCGACGTTGTCTCAAGTTTCAGCTCAGCGTTGCGTTAAGTGCTGCAATGAATTTAAAGAAGCAATCCACGGGCAAAGTGGACAGCTTTGTCTACAATTTTCAGACATGACTGTTAAGCGTGCTTCTGGATTCCACTCTCGCTCCATCCATGCTGGCTACCAGCCCGATAGCCACATGGGCAGCATCAACGTACCGATTTATGCCTCGACCACCTTTCAACAAGATGGTCTGGCGCAGTTGCGCGGCGGCTATGAATACGGGCGCGTGGCTAACCCCACGGTGCGCTCGCTCGAGTTAACGCTTGCCGCATTAGAGAATGCGCAATATGCGCGGGCTTTTTCATCTGGCATGGCGGCCATCGATACGCTGTTGCGCATTATCTTGCGCCCGGGTGACCACGCTATCTTGGGGAATGATGCTTATGGCGGAATGTATCGCCTGCTCAACAACGACTATGGGCAGTGGGGCATTGAGCTTGACATCGTAGATACATCCGACGCCGCGGCGGTTGCTGGGGCCATCCGCGAAAACACCAAGCTGATTTGGCTGGAAACGCCAACAAACCCGGCGCTGAATATCACTGACATCGCCGCAGTTGCCGCGTGCAAGGGCGGCGCCCAGGTGGTCGTGGACAATACCTTTGCCACTCCATACCTGCAGAATCCGCTTGAACTGGGCGCGGACCACGTGGTGCATTCCACCACCAAATACTTGGGCGGCCATTCTGATGTGTTGGGCGGAGCAGTGGTGACAAACTCTGCAGAAATGGACGAGCGCTTGCTGTACTTCCAGGGCAACGTCGGTGCGGTGTCTTCGCCCTTCGATGCATATCTCACCGCCCGCGGCATTAAGACGCTGGGGCTGCGGATGGATAGGCACTGTGAAAACGCGCAGGCAGTAGCCGAATACTTGGAATCGCGGCCCGAAGTAAAACAGGTGCTGTATCCGGGGCTGCCGACGCATCCGGGACATGAATTGGCTGCACGGCAAATGCGCGGCTTCGGCGGCATGATGTCGGCGCGCTTCCATAGCGAGGAGCACGCAAAGCAGATTTGCCTGAACACGAAGCTGGTCTCACTCGCGGAGTCGCTGGGCGGCGTGGAATCGCTGATTGAGCATCCGCAGAACATGACCCATGTTTCGGCCGCGGGCTCCGAGCTGGTTCCGCCGGCGGACTTGGTGCGCATCTCGGTCGGCATCGAGGATATCGCCGATCTTATTGCGGACTTCGAGCAGGCATTGGACACGTTGGGTTAGGGAGGCGGCGGCCTTACTCGAACAGATACCCAGGGCTGGGCACCCAGACCTCCTAGATAGCCTCGTTGGATTTTTCATCAGCCGCGAAGTCGAACTGGAGGTCTTGGTTTCCAGCCCTGGGTATTTGAGTAAATGGTGAGGATGGAAAGGGCGCAGGGGCGCGCTAGCGAAGTGCCGCTAACAGCGAGCCGGCGGTGCGGTCGGTCTCCTGCAGCATCAGTGGGTCGGTGCCAGGCATCGGGGAGATGGTGGTATCCGGCCACTGTGAGTAGGTAGGGATGCCGATGACGTGCAGGCGCGGGTCGACGCTGCCGTCGGGGCGAACCACCTTGCGCTCCCACGTGGTCTCTGGGGAACCGGTGGGGTTGCCATGGTCCAGGAAGGGGCGAACGCGGTCCTTAAGCGATACCGCTAGCGGGTCGGCTGGGCGGCGCACGTCGGGAGAGTGCATCCACGCATCAATCAGCCACGGGCTCGAAGCAGCGCGTGGGCCGGAAGTCAGCGTGAATTCGTCGTCCCAGCTCAGTGCGGGGCAACCTCCCAAGAAGGAGACCACGCCAGCGTCCACGAGAGCGAGCAGCTGGCGGACGCGGAACAGGGGTGGGCCGGAGCCGACCATCTGGCCAAAGGCCATGAACTCTTTGTAATTGCTGGTGCGTGACTCCCAGTCCAGGCGGCCCTCAGAGCTTGCGATGGCAGAGGGCTTGCGGGCGGAGGAAACCGCCCACAGTGCAGACTTCAGCGGGGAATCCTGAGCGGCATCGGCAGCGATGATATCGCCCGCCAAGCTGTCCGCGATGTACGCGGTGAGCTCTTCTGCGGTGGAACCCGTGAAAGCATCCAATGGATTGACCCAGTGGGAGAGATCGAGCGGCTCGGCAGAAACATCCTTGAGTGCCGCATTGAGCTCCTGGGAGATGCCGACGATGTTTTGGGAATTGAGTTTCGCCGCATCGAGGCGCGCGATGATCTCTTCCAGTGGAACCTGCAGTGCCGCAGAGTTAACGCGGGCCTGTGTTTCGTAGTACTCGGCATAAGCATCGCGAGCGATGTGGGGGAGTAGGTCGCGGCCGAAATCGATTTCGCCGCCTTCTACCTTCGCGAGTTGTTCGCGGAAGCGCATAAGTTTCGCGCGCGGTGGGAGTGAGTGATAGTCAGACTTGGGAATATAGGGGTAGCCGCGGCCCGAGGAGGCGATGAGGTGCGGCTCGTTGCCGGAAGGCTCGTAGCGCAGGCCGGAGCGAGTGGACGCGTCTTCGTGGAAGACACCGCCGCGGTCGATGGTCAGCAGTGCCATGATGTCGAAGAAACCCATGCCCAGGCCGCGCACCAAGACGTCTTGGTTGGCAGGGATTTCGGCAATGTCCTGTTCCACCGGGTTATCAGGGCGTACCCAGTGAAGTGAGTCGGAGGCGGCGGTGGCCTCAGCAAGGTGCTGCTCAGAGTCGTTTAGACCCGGCACCTGCCAGCCATAAGCCAGCACGGTGGAATCGGCGGTGACGCTAGAGCCGTCGGCAAGCTCGATGACGTCCTGCGTGCCTTCTTCGCGCACAGCAACCGCGCGGGAGGGGTGATTTGAGACGGTGACAGTATCTGGCAACTGTGCCAATGCCACCTCAAAAGTCCAGCGCAGATAAGCGCCATAGAGCGCGCGGGAAGGGTTGGACTCGGGGCGGCTGGACTCAATTTCGGCGCGGAAGGACTCGTCGATGGTGACGGGGTGGGCGTCGAAAAGCGCCTGCTTTTCTGGAGAGATGCCCTCACGCTCACCGCGCAGTAGCTGAATCCACTCGTACTGAATGGGGCCCTCGAGAACCGGGGCGCTCATGGTGGAGCCGGGCTCGGTGAACAGCGTGACGGCACCGGCGAGGGTGTTCATGCACAGCGTCTGGGTTTGTTCGGTGTCCCAGATGCGGCCGGCGCCGAACTGGGCGTCGTCGATGAGATGCAGTGTGAGGGCGGGAGAGTCGCTGCGGGCATTGAGGTGCGCGGCCAACCGCTCTATCACGGAGATGCCGCGAGGCCCCATGCCAACGATGGCGATGGAGGGGGTTGAATCTGGCGAAATCATTTAATTCATCCTTTGAGGCGAGCTTGTGGGCTCGCCGTTTGAGAATTTTTCTAGACCGGACTGTCTATGGAATTAATACTAACATGTCTATGTTGTGTTAATTTGCATGGCTAATAGCAACCTCTTTAAAACTCGAAGGCTTTAGAAAGTGAAACTGATTCGCACCATCGCCAGCGTGGTGGGTGCCGCGGCCCTTCTCACAGGATGCGCGACATCGGCCGGCGCGGGTTCTGGAGATGAAGACAACGTCCTGACCTATCTCGAACCGCAGTTCTTCCGCACGCTGTATCCGCCAGCGGCCGGCTTTTATCCCAATGGTGGCGTGGTCAATCAGCTCACCGACCGTCTGCTGTACCAGGACCCGGAGACCCTTGAGCTTTCTCCATGGATCGCCACGGAGATGCCAAAGGTCAACGAGGACGCCACCGAGTACACATTTAACATCCGCACGGATGTGACTTACTCCGACGGCAGCCCGCTGACCGCAGAAAACGTGGTGCGCAACTTCGATCTTTATGGCTTGGGCGATACCGAGCGAACCCTGACGGCCTCGGAGCAGATTGCCAATTATGAGCGCGGCGAAGTAGTCGACGAAGACACTGTGAAGTTCTACTTCTCTGAGCCTTCGCCGGGCTTTTTGCAGGCGACTTCCTCCTATAACGCAGGCCTACTCGCAGATAGCTCCTTGCAGTTGGACAATGAAGGCTTTGGTCCCGGTAATGCAAAGAAGTTCGTGGGTTCTGGCCCCTTCGTGGTCGACGAAGAAAAGATCGGCACCGACCTCGTGCTTAAAACCCGCGAGGACTATGACTGGGCGCCACCGGCCGTAGAGCACCAGGGCCGCGCCGACATCGACGGCGTGCATTACATCCTGGCAGCCGAGGAATCCGTGCGCACGGGCGCCATCATCTCCGGCCAGGCAGACATCGCACGCCAGATCTCTGCCCCGCAGGAGTCGCTGCTGGAAGACAAGGGTGTAGAAATCTTCTCCCGCGGCACCAATGCGATTAACAACCAGCTGGGATTCCGCTTCAATCACCCATTCCTGCGCGATAAGCGCGTGCGCGAGGCCATCATTCACGGCATCGACCGCGAGGAAATCATCCGCGTGCTCTTCTCCGAGTCCTACCCGCTGGCCAAGTCTTCTGTGGCCGAGACCGGCTTGGGTTTCAAGGATCAGTCGGCGGCCTATACCTTCGACCCGGAGGAATCGAAGCGCCTGCTTGACGAAGCCGGCTGGAAGCCCGGCCCCGATGGCATCCGCGTCAAGGACGGCAAGCGCCTAGTGCTGCGCTCGAATACCGCGCTGCCGCAGCCGCGTTCCAAGGAAGTCATGACGATGGTCCAAGATCAGCTGGGCAAGCTGGGTATCGCCATCGAGATTAACCCGGGCGACCAGGCAACTCAGAACGCAGATGCGAAGTCCATCGACAAGGTGCAGCTCTACCACATCATGGTCGGCCGCGCGGACTATGACGTTATTGCCTCCATGTACTCGGTGAACAACCGCGACGCCCTGCTCAACCAGGACGAAGAGGGCAATCCTCTCGATGCGGAGCTGGAAGAGCTGCTGGGCAAAGTGACCTCCAGCCCCAAGTCTGAAGACCGCAAGAAGGCCGTCGAAGAGGTGCAGGATTACCTCACCGAGCAGGCCTATCTCATTCCTCTTTTCGAGGAACCGCAGGTCTTCGCGGTATCGCCGGAGGTTTCCGGTTTCCACACCGAGTCGGTGGCCCGCCCGTGGTTCTACGAGGTCAGCTTGAATCAGGAGGAGAAGTAAATGACTGCTCGACAACTAGCTGCCCGCATCGGGCAGGCACTCGTGGTGCTGCTCGTGACTTACACGGTGGCCTTCTTCCTGCTTTCCGCTCTGCCTTCCGACGCCGTGATGTCGCGCTTTGGCGACCCAGCACTGGGCCTTTCGGAGGCGGAGATTGTTGCCATCCGGGAGGAAATGGGCGTCGATAAGCCGCTGCTCGTGCAGTTCTCTACCGGGCTCGCAGGCTTTTTCACCGGCCATTTCGGTAACTCTACGCAGACGGGCGCGGCGGTATCGACGCTGATTGCCGATGCCCTCCCGCACACCCTTATCCTCGCCGCGTGCACGATTGGCCTGGCCATCGTCGTGGCGCTCAGCGTGGCCTTCCTGGCTACCTTGCCGGGCCTCGGCGCGATTGCGACCTTTTTCCGCGGGCTGCCATCTTTCATGGTCTCCCTGCCCGGTTTCTGGATTGGCATCCTGCTTATCCAGGTCTTTTCCTTCCAGTTGGGCTGGGTGCGCATCATCGAACCTTCCAGGGTAGAGGGCCTTATCCTGCCGACCTTGACGCTGTCGGTGCCGATGGCCGCACCACTTATCCAGGTGCTGATTCGCTCCATCGACGAGACTCAGTCGATGCCTTTCGTGCAGGCAGTGCGCGCTCGTGGTGCTACAGAAGCTTGGATTTTCTGGCGCGACATTCTGCGCAACTCCCTGCTGCCGGCGTTGACCATGGCGGGCCTGCTCTTCGGTGAGCTCGTAGGCGGCGCCGTGGTGACGGAGACCGTCTTTGGCCGCAACGGCCTGGGCTATATGACTGCCCAGGCAGTCTCGAACCGCGATACGCCGGTGCTGCTGGCCGTGGTTCTGATCGCGGCTACCGCTTACGTCATCATCAACCTCGTGGTGGATCTGCTCTACCCAGTCCTGGACGTGCGCCTGCGCCGTCCTGCCACCGCTACTGCAGGATCGACCGAATCCGCGAAGGGAGCCCGCGCATGAGCGTTCCAACCTCGAATAACACAAACGCGCGACCCACGCAGCTGCGCCGCAACCGCCACCACGTCTCGCGCGCACAGCGCAACCCGTGGACCAGCCCAGCCTCCATCCTTGCGCTGGTGATCCTCGCGGTGGCCTTCCTAGCGGCCTTGGTGCCGGGCCTTTTCACCAACTCGGATCCTTATGCCGGCACCGACGTCGCTCTTTTGCACCCCAGCTCTGAGCACTGGTTCGGCACCGACGCGGTAGGCCGCGACCTATATGCCCGCGTGGTCTATGGTGCGCGTCAGTCACTCATTGGCGCGCTCATCGCCGTGGCAGTGGGCCTCGTGGTCGGCACCTTGCTCGGCCTGCTGGCCGGCTCGCTGCGCGGCTGGGTGGATGCGGTCATCATGCGCGTGGTGGACGTGTTACTTTCCATCCCGGGCATCCTGCTTTCCCTGTCTATCATCATCGTGCTGGGCTTTGGTTCCCTGCAGGCCGCCGTCGCGGTGGGTGCGACCTCTATTGCCACCTTCGCCCGTCTGGCCCGCTCGCAGGTGATGTCCGTGGCCGACTCCGACTACATTGAGGCCGCCTACGGCGCCGGCGCGACCCCCATGCAGGTCATGGCGCGCCACATCCTGCCGAATTCCCTGACCCCGGTCATCGCCCTGGCTACTTTGCAGCTTGGTTCTGCAATCTTGCAGCTTTCCATCCTCGGCTTTTTGGGCTACGGCGCTCCGGCCCCGACTCCGGAGTGGGGCCTCATCATCGCCGAAGGCCGCGATTTCATGGCCACCGCTTGGTGGCTCATTATCCTGCCGGGCCTGGCCATCGTGGCCGTAGTGGTCTCTGCCAACCGTCTATCCCAAAACTTCCGAGCGGAGGCTTAGAAAAACAATGACAGTTAAAGAGACAGCTAAAGACAAGGCTGCACAGAATAGTCCTTTGCTCACCATCCGTGACTTGAACGTCTCCTACACTACGGCCGCGGGCGAAGTCCCAGCCGTGCAGGGCGTTAGCCTGGAAGTCCATCCAGGGGAGATCACCGCCATCGTGGGTGAGTCCGGCTCCGGCAAGTCCACCTCCGCCATGGCCGCCATCGGCCTACTCGCGCCCAACGCGCAGGTCGACGCCGGAACGATCGCCTTCAAGGGGGCCAACGTCACCGATTACACCAATGCGCAGTGGCGCAAGCTCCGCGGGCGCGCAATTGGACTCATCCCGCAGGATCCCAACAACTCGCTGAATCCGCTCAAGACCATTGGTGCATCCATCGAGGAAGGCATGGCCATCCACGGCATCGGCAGCGCCGCTAGCCGCAAGCAGCGCGCGATTAAGCTGCTGGAGAAAGTGGGCATCGACGAACCTGCGCGCCGCTATGGCCAGTACCCGCACGAGCTCTCCGGCGGCATGAAGCAGCGCGTGCTCATCGCGGCAGCGGTGGCGCTGGAGCCAGAACTCATCATTGCCGACGAGCCGACTTCGGCACTCGACGTGACGGTGCAGAAGGTCATCTTGGACCTGCTTGATGAAATGCGCCAGGAGCCCGGCGTGGGCATCTTGTTCATCACCCACGATCTCGCCGTGGCAGGTGACCGTGCGAACCGCATCGTCGTCATGGAAAAGGGCCAAGTTCGCGAGTCCGGGCAGGCCGCGCGCGTGCTCACCGATCCGCAGCATGCCTACTCACGCCGCCTGCTTGCCGACGCCCCGTCGCTTTCTGTAGCCGAGGTCCCGCACTCTTCGAGCGTGGCGCGGCCTGCCAGCAAAGAACCTGTTGCTGAAACCGTGCTCAAGGTCCGCGACCTCACCCAGCGCTACGGCGACTTCGTGGCTTTGGATGGCGTGAGTTTCGACGTGGCGAAAGGAACCGCCCACGCGCTGGTGGGCGAGTCTGGCTCCGGAAAAACCACCACGGGACGCTCCATTTCTTTGTTCAATTCGCCGACCTCGGGCTCTATCGAACTGCTCGATGCAGCTGGTAGTACCACCGAGCTGACCAAGCTGAAGGGCAAGGCGCTGCGCGAGGCGCGTAAGTCCGTCCAGCTCGTCTACCAGAACCCGTATTCCTCCCTGGACCCACGCCAGAGCATCGGTGACGCCATCGCTGAGCCGCTGCGCAACCTCGCGGGCGCTAGCAAGTCCAAGGCTAAGGCCCGCGCGCAGGAGTTCCTGGAGCTCGTCGCGCTCGACCCACAGCACTATGACCGCCGCCCGCGCGAGCTGTCCGGCGGCCAGCGCCAGCGCGTGGCCATTGCCCGCGCCATGATCGTGGAACCGGAGTTGGTGGTGCTTGACGAGGCAGTCTCCGCCCTCGACGTGACCGTCCAGGCGCAGATCCTGCGCCTGTTGGCGCAGCTGCAAAATGAACTGCAGTTGAGCTACGTCTTCATCTCCCACGACCTCGCCGTGGTCAACCAGATCTCCGATACGGTCTCGGTGCTCTCCCATGGCAAGCAGGTAGAGTCGGGCCGGACCGCTGAGGTATTTGCGAACCCGCGCTCCGAGTTCACGCGCACGCTAATCGACGCCATCCCCGGCCAGCGTTATCGCGCCGGGGACTTAAACCTAGGGCTGTAAGCACCGCCGCTCCTACGCGGCGGGTAAGGCCTTAAAAACCTTAAGAGCCTAAAACCTTAAAACAAGGAAAGGAAGTTTCATGGCAGACATCATCAACCAACTAGCCGGGGCAAGCCCGGAGCTAGTGCAGCTGCGCGCACGCCGGCCCGATGCTTTGGCGAATGCGCAGCTTTCCTTCCAAGCCCTGCTGGAGCCAGAGGAGCCCGGCACCTTTAGCTATGCGCAGCGCTATGCCGTGGCGGCTTTCTTGAGCGGCATTTACCAGGCTAAAAGCGCCGGCGAGTTTTACGGGGATCTGCTTGCTGATGAGGCCACGGAGACTCTGCAGGGAGCCGTCCAGGCCGCCATTGAGCACGGCACTACTTCTGGTCCTTATGCCGCACCGGCCGATATTTCGGGCGAGGGCGCAGGCTTTATCACCTTCGGTGAGATTGCCGGCCTAGACGAGCGCTTGGCCGCTGCCTTCGATTTTGCACATCTTCTGGCATTCCACCCTAAGGACGCTTCCGCGGAGGCCATCGGCCACCTGCAGGCTGCCGGTTGGTCTGAGGATGACATCGTGAGCCTGTCCCAGCTCATTGCATTCCTTTCCTTCCAGCTGCGCGTCATCCACGGGCTGAAGGTCTTGGGTGGTGATGAATCCACCGCCCCCGAGACCACCCGTATTGAGGGCGCTTCCGACCCAGGCTGGCAGCTGCACGAGCACACGCTTAACCCAGAGACCCACGCTCCGCAGGGCTTTGTTGCCCACTCGCTGGGCTGGAAGCCGTGGTTTACACCGCTGTCCAAGGAGGAGCTCACCCAAGAGCAGATCGATGCACTCATCCGCCCAGAGCGCATCGACTCCGAGTACTTCCGCCTGCTGGCCCGCGATGCTGCGGCGCTGAAGGCCCGTACGCTCACGGACTTGGATATCTTCTACAACACCGACGGCGGCTTGGGCCGTGCCGAGCGCGAGCTGGCCGCCACCGTGGTTTCCCGATTCAACGGCTGCGAGTTCTGCGCCTCGGTGCACCAGCAGCGTTCCAAGGATGAGGGCGGCGATGCCGCGGCCATCGATAGGCTGCTTTTCGAAGGCCTCGACGCCGATTTAGGAAGCGATGCATGGGGCGTGATTCGCGACGCCGTGCGTGAGCTGACGCGTTCGCCCTTCAGCTTCAACTCCGGATGCGTGGCCAAGCTGCGCAGCGTGGGCTTCGATGACCTGGCAATCATTGACCTCATCAACTCTGCGTCCTTCTTCAACTGGGCCAACCGCCTCATGCTTACCCTCGGCGCGCCGGATGTACCGAAGCGTTATCGCTAGAATCGGGAAACCTAAACAAGCGCAAACATAGTTAGGAAGGCGAGTAAATCATGGCAAATACCAAGATCGCAGTAGTAACCGGCGCTACCGGCGGCATGGGCCGAGAGATCATCGAGGACCTCGCGCGCGACCACCATGTCTATGCGCTGGGACGCCGCGCCGAGGAGCTGCCGGAAGCCGCGAACATCACCCCGGTAGCGCTCGACTTGCTGGAGCTTCTTGACCCCAAAACCGCGCTGCCAGAGCCGCTGCAGGCCCTCGACCGCGTCGACGTTCTGGTACACGCGGCCGCTCGCGCCGATAAGCACTCCGTCGAGTCCGCACGCCCGCAGGACTGGCAGGCACAGATGGACTTAAACGTCCACGTTCCCGCTGAACTAAGCCGCCGCCTGCTGCCGCAGTTGCGCGCGGCTGATGGGGAAGGCCTCGTGGTCTTCATCAACTCTGGTGCCGGTATCCACAGCTACGGCGACAATGTCATCTATGCCGCGACCAAGCATGCGCTTTACGCGCTTGCCGACGGCCTGCGCCTCTCCGAGCTCGGTATCCGCGTTTCCACCGTGGCCCCAGGCCCTACCGATACCCCAATGCTGCAAGGCTTGCAGGACTACGACCCAGCGCACGTCATCGCGCCCGTCGAGGTGGCCAATGCCATCCGCGCTGCGGTGGATGCAGGCTCTACCACCCAGCTCACCGAGATCCGCGTGCGCCCGCGCGTGGAGCTTGCGCAACGCAAGAACCTCAAAGGATAGGCGCAAGAACTAGCTAGAAAACTAGTTTAAAACCGAAGCAAATTTGTAGTTAACGCTTGGGCGGGGGATGTGCACCACGGTGGTGCCTTTCCTCGCCCTAATTCACATCTGCTCGAGATGCGAAAGCTCGGCTGCGTTGTAGACTTCTGAAATTGTGACTACTTCAAGCCGCCGCCGACCTGCCTATTTGGTGATCGCGGATTCGCTGCGCTGCAAGATCGAAACCCAGCAACTCAAGCCAGGCGAGCGTTTCCCCACTGAACGCGAATTGGTCCAGGAATACAACGTTGCCCGCATGACCGTGCGCCACGCGTTGGACATCTTGCAGATCGAGGGCTTAATTGATCGCAAACGCGGCCGTACCGGTGGCACTTTTGTACGCGCTATCCCGCCCACGCTTAGCCTGACTAGTCATGAAGGCATTCTGCTGCAGCTGCGGGATCGTGGATTCCTAACGCGCGTTGAAGTAGTAGCGCTGCACAAGACAGAAGTGCTCTCCCATATGGCCGCGACCCTCGGGGTAGAGGAGGGCACGCTCGTGTGGGAACTCAAGGGCGTGCACTACGTGGATGACGCCCCGATCAGCGTCTCGAAGTACACCATCCCCGTGCAGCTGGTTCCAGACCTTGATGAGCGCGATCTCCACCAGCCTTTGCTGGAGACCTTAGAAAACTGTGGTCTAAAAATGGCGCACAAGCGCGATCGCATCGTAGCCGCTACCGCCCGAGCAGAGGAGCAAAAACTGCTCGGCGTGGGCCGTTCGCACCCATTGCTGCGCTTTAGCCGCGTCATCAAGCAGTCCGATGGCACCGTTATGGCGATAAACGAGGAAACTTTGCGCTCCGATATCGCCAACGTGGAGGTCATCGTCGGCGAGGACCCATCACCCGGACAGGTACCTCACCTCGACTAATTAGCGTGCCTTTTATGCTTCCTGCGCATCTACCGCACGATTGCGCAGCGCACGAGCCATACGGTCGCGCTGCTCGGTAACCGCACGGCGCAGGCCGCCGGCTAGGTCGCGCTGCAGGAAGGCATCAGCCTCATCCAGGCTCTGCTGCGAGATAGCCCAGGATGGGAACAAACCAGTCACGGAGGTCAGTCCGATCTCGGTGGACTGGGAAGCCCAAATCTTTTCTGCCACATCGAAGAACTCGGAAGTCGGCAACAGCTCGTCAGCGCCGGGGTAGGTAAGGCCCTCTAGCTTCGAAGTCAGCTCGCGGTTGCTCAGCTCGCCCTCGACAATTTCTTCCCACACCGCGCGCTTGTTTTCCGTGGTGTTGACCGCGGCGCGCGCACGCACTGCGGCTTGGTGGCCGGTCGCGGAGTTATCGCGAGCCAGCTGCGCATCGATGGCAGCCGGGACATCGTCAAGCGCGCCGTCGGCAGCCAGCGCTGCGATTGCGTACCAACGCAGGCCCTCGTCATCGGAGGAGCCCAGAACATCCTGCAGGAAGGCGCGGGTGCCTTCGGTCAGGCGAATCTTGGCCAGCGCCTGCGCGAAGACGATGGAACGCTCTGGATCTTCGTCCTGCGTGCCGGAGAGCAGGGCGTCGGCAAGCAGCGTCGACTCCTTGGCCCACGCTGGGTCCGCGTAGTTGAATTGCGCCGAAGCCGCCTGCTGCACGATGCGCTCGAGCACCGCCAGCTCGGTCTCTGCCGCCGCGCCGCGCGCTACGAGCGCCACGAAGTCGCGGGCGCGCATGGTGCCGCCGCGGGTCATCTCCCATGCTGCGGACCAGCACAGAGTACGCGCCATTGGGTCGGCGAACTTGTCGATGTTTTCGACCATGAATTCCAGCGACTTGGAATCCAGCTCGATGAGCGCGTAAGTCAGATCATCGTCGTTTGGCAGCAGGAAGTCGATGTCTTGTTCCTTGCGGCCTACAAGCTGCGGAATATCGGTGTACTCGCCGTCGATATCCATCTCGATGCGATCGGTGCGAACGGCCTTGCCATCTACCAAGTTGTAGATGCCCACGCCTGCGCGGTGGGTGCGCAGCGTCTCGCCACGCTGGACCAGCTGTGCGGTGGTGATGACCCCGGCGTCGTCAGTGTCTAGCTCAACTGCAAACGTGTTGATGCCGGTGGTCTTGAGCCATTGCTTAGCCCAGAAGCTCAAATCGCGGCCACTGGACTCGGCCAGGGAGGCAAGAAGATCGTCGAAGGTGGCATTAGAGAAAGCATGCGCCTTGAAGTGGCGGCGCACCCCGGCAAAGAAGTTCTCGCGGCCCACATAAGCCTGCAGCTGCTTGAGCACGGAAGCTCCCTTAGCGTAAGTGATGCCGTCGAAGTTCTGCTCCACGGTCTCGATGTCGGAGGCATCGGTGGAAATCGGGTGCGTGGTGGGCAGCTGATCCTGCTGATAAGCCCAGGACTTTTCCACGTTGGCGAAGGTGACCCATGCGGTGTCGTACTGGGTTTCCTCAGCCTGGGAGATGGCGGCGGACCAGGTGGCGAAGGACTCGTTGAGCCACAGGTCATCCCACCATTCCATGGTGACCAAGTCACCAAACCACATGTGCGCCAGCTCGTGGAGGATGGTGTCAGCGCGGCGCTCGTACTTGTAGTGGGTGGCCTTGGAGCTAAAGACGTACTCGTCGCGGATGGTCACGCAGCCGGCGTTCTCCATGGCGCCGGCGTTGAACTCCGGCACGAAGATTTGGTCATACTTGCCAAAGGGATAAGCAAAGCCGAAGTTACGGTGGTAGAAGTCGAAGCCCTGCTTGGTTTCAGTAAGGATGCGCTCTGCGTCAAGGTGCTCTGCTAGGGAGGCGCGGCAGTAGACCGCCAGCGGGACGGAAACCTTCTCAGCGGCATTGCCTTCTGGGTGCTCAGTTAGTTCGCCGTTCCAGGTATCGGTGACCTCGAAGTAGGGGCCGGCGCACAGGGCAACCAGGTAGGTAGAAAGCGGGTAATCAATCTCCGTGGACCAGGTTTGGGCACCAGCCTTGCCCTCGATTGGTGCGACGGTGGTGGGGCCATTGGTGATGATTGTCCAGTCTGCCGGGGCATCGAAAGCCAGCGAATAAGTGGCCTTCATATTGGGCTGGTCGAAGCAAGCGAAGACGCGCTTGGCATCGGCAGTTTCAAACTGGGTGTAGAGGTATACCTTGCCGTCTGCTGGATCGACGAAGCGGTGTAGGCCCTCACCGGTGTGGGAATAAGGAATCTTGGCTACAACCTTGAGCTCATAATCTGCTACCTGCAGCCCGGACAGCGGGATTCCGTACTCGGCCTCATAAGCCTTGGTGGGCAGGGGAGCGCCGTTCAAGCGAACCTCTAGCAGCTCCTCGCCGCGCAGATCGATGAACGTGGAGCCAGCCTGCTTGGCGCGAAAGGTCACGGTAGTCGTGGAGATGAAATGCGTTTCGGAATTAACCTTGGAACTAACAAGGTCTAGGTGGACGTCGTAGTGGGAAACGTCGATCATCTGTGAGCGGCGCGTGGCCTCTTCGCGAGTGAGGTTAATCGAGGTCATAGGCTAATTACTCCTCCTTGTAGCAATTGAGTTTCTGCATCCACCCTAGTCGTGCCCGTAGGGTGGGAAAGGCCAGTTAGCAATGAATTTGTATAAAAGGAGTCCACATGGCTGAGTCTGTGAAGTTTTGGTTCGATTGCAGCTGCCCGTTTGCTTGGGCCACCTCCCGTTGGATCAAGGAAGTAGAAAAGGTCCGCGATATCGAGGTCACCTTCGTGCCGATGTCGCTTTCCGTGCTTAACGACGGCCGCGATTTGGACCCGGATTACATGGAAATGATGAAGGCAAACTGGGGCCCGGCCCGCGTCGCCACGAAGATCGCCGTCGCGGCCCCTGAAAAGGTCGATGCCTATTACACCGCGATGGGCAATCTCATCCACGGCCAGGAACAGGGCGGTAAGAAAGGCTTCGGCGCTTATGATGAAATCATTGCGCAGGCGCTGGAAGAGGCTGGCTTGCCGCCAGATTACGCCGAGGTGGCAAACACAGAGGATGTTGACGATAAGCTGCGCGAGTTCCACAATGCCGCCATCAACGAGGTCGGCGATGAAGTAGGAACCCCAGTGGTCAAGCTCGGCGATACCGCATTCTTCGGCCCGGTAATCACCCGCGTGCCAGAAGGTGAGGAAGCCGGCGAAATCTTCGATGCTTCCGTCCGTCTCGCGCAGTACCCATATTTCTTCGAACTAAAGCGCACCCGCACCGAAATGCCGCAGGTGAGTCAGAAGTAACTTGGGCTAGCACCCCGAACTTAATGCTTGACGCGGGTGTTTGCCCATGCCGCGAAAGCAAATACTGCTGAAAATGCCGTGACGAACGGGATGAAAAAGCTCAGCAGGGCAAAGCCCCCGGCACCCACCATGAGGTTCCGGGGCTTTGGGCTGTCTGTGCTCATTCCCGTGACCAGTGCCAGAGCGGCCATGACAAAGGGGGCGATGCGCGAGACGACGATCATGGCAGCGCGCGCAGTCTCCGGCGAGACGCTGAGCGAATCGAGGCGCTCCTGGAACAAGAAGGTCCAAAGGACCTCGACCAAGACCAAGACGGTAAAGGCCAAGCCGATGACGAAGTAACGCTTGCCGGTGCGGGAAGGCTCGTTGAGGTGCAGATTCGTGGTGGAGAGGAACAACAGCACCAGCAACGTGGCTATGGGCGCCACCATGCCTGCGATGTTGATGATGGGCAGCGTCATCTGCGCGGAGTATTCCTCCCACGCTGAGTGCGCCCAGGTAGCCCACGACGCCGCGCCAATCAGTGCAGTAATTCCCACCCGGAGGTCACGGTGCGCGGGGAAGCAGTAGAACGCTCCGAGCACGATGTGGGTGAGGGTAATCAACATAGTGCCCACGAGCGGCCCCACAAAGGGCGGAAAAATGAGCGGAAAAATCGCTAGCAAGAACACGCTGGCGATGAAGATGCCAATTACTAGTCGGGTGTCGAAGCGGTCATTCATGGGGGCGCCGCCACCTTTCATCAGAGGTATCCCTGGAGGCATGCATTAACGGGGGTTGATTATTGCTAGAACGTCGATCATAGCAACAGGGCTGCTCGCGAGACTGTAGTATCTGGGGCATGCGCGTTTATTTAGGAGCAGACCACGCAGGGTTCGAGATGAAGAACGTCATCGTTGAACACCTGAAGAAGCAGGGCCACGACGTCATCGATTGTGGCGCACACGTTTACGACGCTGAGGATGATTACCCAGCTTTTTGCATTGAGGCGGCACTGCGTACCGTCAACGATCCCGGTTCCTTGGGCATCGTGCTCGGTGGTTCCGGCAACGGTGAGCAGATTGCAGCCAACAAGGTAAAGGGCGCACGATGCGCACTGGCTTGGTCCCCAGAAACCGCCCGCTTGGCTCGCGAGCACAACAACGCTCAGCTGATCGGCATCGGCGGCCGCATGCACTCTGAAGAAGAAGCACTGGCCATCGTGGATGCTTTCCTCGAGCAGGAGTGGTCCGCGGCGGATCGCCACCAGCGCCGCATCGACATCCTGGCTGAGTACGAGCGCACTGAGATTCCCCCGGAACTGCCTGAGGCTTAGTTCCTTCAAGGTGCCTTCTAGGAGCCTTAAAGTACCAAAACTGCTAAACGCGCCTTCACTTTTCTTCGCCCGCTCACTGGATGTGGGGGGACAAGGGGAGATGAAGGCGCTTTTTAGATGCCTAGCTAAGCTGACTCGCGCTGTCTAGTTTTCGCGCTGCTTAGCTAGCGTTGAACTCGTTCGGGTGCGGGCCGCCGCGGCCTTCCTCGCCAAGATCCAGATCCGTGATGGCAGCCATCTCATCCTCGGTTAGCTCAAAGCCAAAGACGTCGAAGTTTTCCGCAATGCGCTCTGGGTTCGCGGACTTCGGGAACAAGATGACGTCATTTTGCAGGTGCCAGCGGATGATGACCTGCGCAGGGGAGACCCCATATTTCTTGGCAGGCTCGGTAATCTCATCAATCTCGAAAAGGTCCGTCTGGCCCTGGCCGAGTGGGCCCCACGCCTCAATCTTGACGCCGTGTGCACGGAAAGCGTCCAATTCGCGCCAACGCTGTAGGTACGGGTGCAGCTCAACCTGGTTGACCACCGGGGTAACAGAGGTGTGGGTTTCCAGCTGCTCTAAGTGCTCGAGCTCGAAGTTGGAAACGCCGATGGATTTGGCCTTGCCGGCCTTTTGCAGCTCAATCATCTGCTTCCATGCCTCGACGTAGTTGCCGTTTTCTGGGCATGGCCAGTGGATGAGATAAAGATCGACGTAGTCGAGGCCTAGCTTCTGCAAAGACTCATCGAGGGCCTCTGCGGCGTTGGTCTGGCTATCGTTCCACAGCTTGGTGGTAATAAATAGCTCCTCGCGCGGAATATCGGAGTTAGCGATGGCGCGGCCTACGCCCTCCTCGTTGCCATAAACGGCAGCGGTATCGATGTGGCGATAGCCCACGCGCAGGGCTTCAGCGACGAGCTCTTCGGTCTTTTCTGGATCGACCTTGAAGACGCCGAAGCCAAGCTGTGGGATTTCGTTACCGTCGTGGAGTTTCATCATTGGTACAGACATGGCTCCCAGACTACGTTGCGAGTGAACAACTTAGCAGAAGCCAAGCTCAGCGGAACAAAATAGCCACGAAAATTTACGTATTAATTATTGCTCGGGTGGGGCAGTTGCTGGGCGCCCAGTGTGGGGGGCGAGAACTAGAAATCGAAATCGAAGTCAAAGAGACCGTCGTCGCCATCGCCGCCGTCGAAGAGGCCGTCGAAGAGTCCGCCGCCATCTTCGCCGTCACCGCCCGTGTCTCCGGCGATGTCACCACCGCCTAACTCGCCGCCGCCCCAGTCGCCGCTTTCAGCAGCTGCTGCCGAGTAGCCAATGCCGGACATGCCGCTGAACATGGCATTGAACATCATGGAGTAGCCCATCATCCATACGCCGGTGCTCAGTGCGTCGGCCCACCATGGGCGGGAGTACCAACCAGCCGGAACCGGGCGGCCTGCAACCACGCCGCCGGGGTAGTAGTTCGGCGTCTCGCTGGATGCATAAGGCGAAGCGGTAATCGTCTGGCCGTCTGCCTCAACTGTGCGCTTTTCAGTGACCTTGCCAGCCTGGCGCTGGCCCTCCAACGGTGGGAGCTCTGGACCTGCATCCATGCCCATGATTTCGCGCGCTGCGTTGACATAGTGCATGCCCTCTAGCGCGGATTCGCGCGCCAGATTCGCCTGCTTGACGGTGTTGGCGCGGGAAATCGCGGCATTGGCCGCGGTGAAACGCTCGGAAGCATCTGCCATGGCTTGTGTGGAAGCAGCGTCGGTGCCGGAAATCTGCATGACCTGACCACCCAGGCGCTCAGTCCAGCGGCGGGCATCTGCCAATGCGTCCTCGAAGCGCTGCGCTTCAAGCTCTTCGCGCCTTTTCTTCTGTCCGCGCGAAGCAAAGTAGGCGGCGCCGCCGCCGACGGCAATAAGCAGGATAATTGGTGTCAAGAAAACTCACTTCCAAATCTTGATGGGCAACACACGTTGAACGCCTTCCAAGCCTAGTTAGTTCCCCACGTTGACGGGCCCGGTTTTATTTTCTGCCGGCAAGTGCGCTAAAGTGGTTCGCACGTCAAACATCGCTGGATGTTGGACTGTGGGAATGTCGTATAGTGGCTAATACCTCAGCCTTCCAAGCTGAAGACGCGGGTTCGATTCCCGTCATTCCCTCCACGCAAAATAGCCCCACCACCTGCACAAACAGAGGGTGGGGCTTCACTTGTACCGGCCTGTACCGGGACCCGTGGTAGCTAGGAGGGTAGCTGGACGCAGTGGGCACCAAAATGAAAGCCCCCGTCGATGACAACCCGTGCGCAAGAATAGCCCGGCCCCTGGACCTACTCTCCCCGCCAGTAATCGGGCAACAAAAAGACCCCCACCCGCGTGGGTGAGGGTCAAAATTCAAAGGCTTTCACAAGCCTAGTCAGCATCCGGATAGGTGCTGATTTTCCACTCGGGGTAGGTCATCATCGGCGGGGGTGGCAGGGTGATGTCTTTTTCCACTGCCCAGAACTGAAGTTTCCGCCAGTACGCCGCCACGTAGAGCTGGTACTCGTGATGGATGCGGTCTTTGGCGCGCAGCTCCCCCACCTCATCATCCAGACGCTGAATCGTCTCCTCCAGCCGGTCCAAACGCCGCGCATCCGACGCCTCATCGGCGGCGATTGCCTCCTGCTTGTGACGCTCCAAGGCGCGGGACATAGTACCGAAAATACCGCCGTAGTCGGCGGCGATGACGTTGGATCAATACGCGGAATTGTGGGATGACGGGTTGGATGAGATTGCCAGCGTTTTGGATGGAAGTTTTTCGGATGCAGTCAAATTGCAGTCACGCTTTTACTATCCTTTACCCCCGCGCTACCCCCGCTCTTGACCATGACCGCGCCATGACCGATAATGAGTATATCAGGCAAGGGAAACAGTCCCAGCCACAACCGGAAAGAGAGTCCGAAAATGAACAGCCAGCCACTTACCCCAGAAGAAGCCCACAAGCGCATGCGCGAGGAAAACCTCCGCGAAGCCGAGGAAAACGCCCGCCTCTATGAGGAAAAGAACACCCAGCAGGTAAAAGACGCCCTCCAAGAACTCGGCACCGCCACCTGGGACCAGGTACAGCAATGGGGACCAGCCCACAACATCCGCCCACTCACCCGCGAAGTGGCTGGCGAAGTCCTCAAGAAGCTCATCGAAAATGGTGAAGTAATCCAGGCCACCGACCCAGAGACCGGCGAGCCAGCATTCGGCAAGGGCCGCCGCGGCGCCAAGGCCAAGCTCTGGACCCTCGCCTAACCACCAGCCCCACGGTGTGGGGCTACCCACCACTTCCACAGAAAAGAGACTGAAAATGAACCCCACCGCCACTTTCGCCAAGCTAGTAGCCACCAACCCACAGAAGAACGCACACGACTTCGAGAACACCCTGGGCAAGCATCTGGGCCTTGACGGTAGCCAGATGACGCGCATCCGCAATGAAGTCCAAGAGCTAATTCTTAGCACCACCGCGAAGTACATGCAGGCCATGGATGAAGCGCAAAAAGAAATGGGCCTATTGCCGCCAGATACGGAGCCTGAAACACAGGAAGAATTTATGGCAGAATGCCGTGAGCTAGCGGCTAGCTTCACTCCGCGAGCGCTTCAGGATTTTGATTTCAACGCTTTCGATTTCGACTGGGCCTTGGGTGATTCCGCAGCCGCGGAACGCGGCGACAGCAAGCACTTTGAAACCAAGCAGGCTATTCACGCTGCTGTTGTGGAGCATCTTGTGAAGTGGGAGCCGGCCAACTAAAAAATAAAGCCCCGCGCTGGGCGGGGCGTACCTCCACGTAAGCGGAGAAGGTGACTCCAAGTCAATGAAATACGAAGTACCTCCGCAGGTGCGGAGAAAGTCACGCCCCTAACTATATACGAGAAGAAAAGACGCCGCTATGTTCACTATCACTGCCAAGAATAACCGCGTTACTGCTACTGATTTCGAGGGCCTGCGCGCCGCACTACTTGATGAGCTTTTTAATTCCGGTCGTGAGGATTGCAGCCAGTGGGAGGATTGGGTTGAAGCGGTTTACCCCGCCGATACTTCCGAGGTGGATGGGGATTACACGCCGCCCGCTCCGCGTGAGCTTTCGCAGGAGAATCTAGAAAGTTTCGCAGCCTGGGTCTTCGATACCCCAAGTGCTCGCCTCATCCAGGGCGAGCCACCAACCCCCGCCACACTGCAGGCTATCCACGAATTTATCGGCTGGTCGCTGGATGATGCCGCCGAGTCACTGGATGTTTCGAAGCGTACCTATCAGCGGTGGCTATCCGGGCAGATGGTTGCCCCGCCGCGTGTTGAGGGTGAGATGCGCCGGGCCGCACACCAGGTTATCGACCGTGCTAAGCACCTGGCCGCCAGTGACAGCATTGCTTTCAATCTTGATGATGACCCCGCCGAACGCCGCGCACACGCCCTGGCTGAGGTTCTCTACAGGAATTAAAACGCAGAAAAGACCCCCACCTAATGGTGAGGGTCAATTTTAGATGTCGTGCGCGATTTCTTCCGGGGCGGGCACGGTCTCCCGCGAGTCTGGGTAGTGCAAATGCAGCTGCCGAATGTGGCTGACAGCTAGCCAGTACCGACTTTTGATGTAATCAATACGCTCCCTTAGGGTTTCCACCTGGGATTCAAGCGAGCTAATCTTTTCATCCTGCTTATTTAGGTCGGCGCGCATCTCTTCCGTGAAAGCTTTCCAATCAGGCCCGGATTGCTCAATTTGCTTGGTCTCTTTTTGCGACCGCGCTGAGACTTTTTGCCCGTAGACCATACCCGCAGTGGTGATGAGAGCGACGAGAGCTGAGCTGAGAAGTGAAGCTAGAGACACGCGCTCACCTCATCTCATCTCTGGAATCTGGATTCGCTCCCTGCCATACGCGTACAAGGTCAGAAAAACAACGCCGAGATAATTCAGGGCGCTAACCCAAGCACGCGGAGTATCACCCAAGATTGTGCCCATGAGAAAGCTCATCGCCCACGCCGCATGAAGCCCCACCGCGAGCCCCACCGCCGCCGGTAGAAGCTTTGGAATGAAAGTCGCGGCGAGACAAAATGCACCGGCAGCGATCCAAATACTCGCCCATAAGGTGGGGCTTGCCCAACCCTCCAAATAGTGAGCAGGCGTGCGGGCTGGATTAATCAGGGGCGGCACATAGGAAAGCCCACGAATGATGGTGAGAAGAGCGAGGATAGCCAGCCCGGCTTCATCTGATTTGAACCAATTTTCAAAGCAACGCCGCATCATGCCTCGTTTGTGGTGGGGCCGTTGTAGACGGGCAGAGTGGGGGTTTGTGGTGCTGCTTGTTGCTCCCGGTATTCTGCCTGCGCTGCAAGACGCGGCGCCATAGACGGCGTGACACCATCAACAGTCAGGCGGTTAACCAGCGCGGTGATGAAATAACCGATGGCACCTGCAGCAAAAATCGTCCACGTTGGGGCGTCCGCAAGCATGACTGGTAGCGCGCCAGCAACCCACGCCACCGCCTGCAGGGCAAGCATGATGGAGCCCTTATAGCGTAGCCACCAGGGCTGCTCCTTAAGCTCCGTGGCTACCGCGTCCGCGATGCGCTCCGAGACGCTGTTAATCACTGCTTGGTTGTAGTGGCGTGCCATTACTTCCTCTTTTCCTTGAGTTCATCCACATCGGCTTGAATCTGTGCGAGCTGCTGGCGGATAGCCGCGAGCGCGTCCACGATGGTCAAATTCTGTCCTTTGTCGTTCTGACCAAGCTGTGCCCAGCCCTTGCCGCCGGGGCCGCGAAGCTGAGTCCAAATCTCCTGCAAGGCTTGAATTTGCGGGCCTAAATAGCCGCTAATCCAGTCGGTGAAAAACTTTGTTGTTAACATGTCTCCTGCTTTCTCATGTTGTGCTGCTTTTACTGGCTCGGCATACGCGTAGCCCTTGGGTGGGATTAGGCTTGCCAGCTGCTCGTGGCTAATCCAATACCCGTATGGGCTGAATCCGCTGTCTGCTACCCAGTAGCGGCGCCCGCCGCCGTCTTCGCCGTAGCCCATGATTGCGATGTAGTGGTAGACGGTGCCGCCGCCGTAGGCGGGGCTGATGGTGGACGGTGCTACCGCACGC
Source organism: Corynebacterium simulans (assembly GCF_001586215.1). Lineage (NCBI taxonomy): Bacteria > Bacillati > Actinomycetota > Actinomycetes > Mycobacteriales > Corynebacteriaceae > Corynebacterium > Corynebacterium simulans. The sequence goes on from NZ_CP014634.1 coordinate 2,074,483, forward strand.
GGGTAATTGCTGGGCGGTGCTACGATGTTTGCCACGACGCCATGACCGCCGTTGATTGAACCGGTGATGTCTTCCCACAGTTGCTGCTTTTGAGCCGGGCTTGGCGGGTCATTGGGCATTTCGCGCACTTTGTATCCCGCGCCCGGCATGTACTTATTGAGCACCGGGGCAATGAGCCCGATCCAATCGGTGCCGCCAGTATCCGTTCCCAGTTGTGTGCCGAGGTCGCTCTCCGTAATAAGCTTTCCAGTCTTTGACCTAATCACGGTCTGTGAGCTGGCCGGACCGCAGTTATAGAACGTGTCCTGGCGTACTTGGTCGCGCTCGTAGTCGAGTACTTTCTCCACGGTTGGTTTACCTCCATCGGGTAGTAGGCGTGCCCCAAATGTCAGAGCACGGTTGTAGCGGGCACGGCGATCCGACAAGCCGTTGAGGCCGCCGTTAATAGCCCGCGTAGCCCCCTCCAAATCGCCAGCGTCGGCCAGGGCGTTGAGCTGCGGGCGCGCCGCCGTCCAGTAGTAAGTGGCGGCAAGGAACCCCCAGTGCGGCTCTTCGAGCCGTTCGGGATGGGCTTCGAAGTCGATGTCTGTGAGTCCGCGTGAGTGCGCCCAGCGGGTGAAAGCGCGGTAATTACTGCGGCCGGTCAGCTGAATAGGGCCACGGCCAGCAAATTTCACCCCGTCGCCGCGATACACGTTGCCGAGGTCGCTGCGCCCCTCGTACTCCGCGCCGCTAGCAATCTCCCGCATGTAGCGCAGACCTACAGACTCATGGCCAAGCTGTGCGCACCACATGGCTGCACGCTTCACAGTGGTAACCCCAGCTTCGCGCATGGCGGTATTAAACCCATCGATTAACCGCGTGTAGCCTCCGTCAGGCAGATCGCCGCCCATGACCTCACGCAGCGTTTGCGCATCCATAGTTTGCCCTCCTTTGGGCATGAAATTAGCCCCATGACCTGTGCGGTCAGGGGCTAATGACTAGCTCTTAATCGGGTCGAAAAGGTCCGGCATTTTATCCGGCGGGAATTCCGGCAGGGCGGTATGCCCGTATCGGGCGCGGTACGCCCTGCCGTGATACTCATAAACTATGCCGTGCATTACAAAAATTCCAGGCTCCCACGTACTCATGCGAGCTTCTTCCAGCCAGCCGGGTAAGCATCCGGGCTATACGCATTCGCATCAATAAGCGACTCGTACACGGCACCTTATAAGTCACCTTGAATCCCTTAGCGTAAACATTATGAGCACCAGACGGTTGCTTAAACTCGGCGGGCGGCTTCGGCTTTAGATAGGCCCTCGCGTTCGCGTGCATGTTGGAGTAGTTGGCCAGCAGGCCACTGCTGGGGTGTGGTCATGGGTATGAGCGTAGCAGTGGTGGCGATCCTAATCTTGCACGGTACGGTCTAGTACATTATAATACTGGGTATGGGTTCAAAATGAGCCCACCTAGTACCGGACGGTACAGCCCTGCAAGGCAGAAAGGAATCACCATATGGCCTATGAGAACGGTGGCCTTTATAACCAGAAGGAGGCGTGCCAGTATCTTGGCGGCATCTCACGGAATACGCTTTATCTACTTCGACGGGACGGGCTACTCGCGGAGACCAAACTAGGGTGGCGAGTCTTCTTCAAGAAAGACGATCTAGATCGCTGCATTGAGATGCAGGAAATGCTCAAAGCAGCCTAAAACGTAAAAAGACCCCTCGGAGCTGCAACTCCATAAGTGAGGGGCCGCATCGGCAGAAAGGAATCTAAACACGATGCACAAACATGATAACACCCCAATGTCGGCGCACGAAACGACGGATCGCGACCCGTACGAGAAAGTCCTACTCCAGGCCGTCGTCCTGAAGCGCCTGAACGGCATTCACAAGGAGTTCAAGGACAGCATCACCCGCGACATGGAGCCCGGCGACAAGCGCACAGTAAAGAACGCCCAGGGCCTTGAGCTGGGCAGCGTGTCGAAGTCCGCGCCCGGCATGAAAGCGGTCTGCACCGACAGTGCCGTGCTTCTTGCCATGGCTGAGGAGCAGGGCCGAGAGATTGTTGACGGCCTGCCCGCTCCCTCCGATCCCCGCCACGAGGAAATTATTCGCCTCCTCATGGAGCTTGGGCGCACTGACCTACTTGAATCCGCTGTCGTGAAAGAGGATGCGGACGCAATCGCCGCGAAAGTTCTCGAGGACTGGCAGATTACCGGCGACCTCCCGGCCGGGTGGGAGATACGAGAGGCATCAACTAGCCGAATGTCTATTACCCCGAAGCGCACTAAGGCAGCCCGCGCCGCGATAGACAGGCTTGTTCAGTCTACGGGCGCAATTCTTGAAATCACCGACGGAAAGGACTCCTAGCCATGCAGTTCACCACACGTAAACCATCGTGTAAGGCCTCATTCCCTCTCATGCTCCTTGCGGGTATTGAGGGCGCCGGTAAGACGTGGGCCGCTGTGGAGGCGACCGGCATGGAGTCCGTAGACCGCGCCTTCTTCATCGAGGTTGGGGAGTCCCAGGCAGACGCCTACGGCGCTGTGCCGGGCGCTGACTTTGAAATCATCGAGCACGACGGAACCGTCGGGCAGATTCGTGGGGCTATCCAGTGGGCCTCCCAGCAGGCCCCGGCCGAGGGCAAGCATAACCTGCTCATCATCGACTCGATGACTGAAATCTGGCAGCTGCTACAGGACAACGGCCAAGAGGAAGCGAACCGGCGTGCCCGCAGCAAGGGACGCAAGGTGCCGGAGGAGGGTGTACGCCTCAGCCTGGACCTGTGGAGTCAGATTAAGTCCACATGGAACGGCCTCTTGCAGCAGTGCCGCCAGTTCCCGGGCCCGGTGCTCATGACCTCCCGCCTGGAGTTGGTGACGGCGGTGGACGAGAAGGGCAACCCGACGCGGGATAAATTCTGGAAGGTTCAGGCGGAGAAGAATCTACCGTTCCACTGCCAGGTTGTGGTTCAGGCGAGGGCTCCGCGCCAGTGGACGATGACGAAGATCGCTACCACGGTCCCCGAGCTCCAGCTCCAGCCCGGTGATGAGATGACGTTCAATGACTTCTCGGTGGCGAAGCTGCTGGACGGTATGGGGATTGGGGCGGATGCCGCCCCGACTACGTTTGTGGAGACCCGCCCCGATGGGGAGTTCAGTGAGGAGAAGCAGGCCGCTAAGGCCGCTGAGGAGCAGGCGGAGGAGCGGAAGGCATACGTCCTTAAGCAGACTCAGGGGCTACTCCGGGCCGAGTCCTCTGGGGACGTGGAAACGCTTCGTAGGGCGCTGCGATACTACGAGTCGCGTTCGGATCGTGAGCTCGTTGGCATGGCCCGCGAGACACTCGACCGCCTAGAGAAGTCCCAGCGCATGGAGAAGGCTCAGGAGACCGTCGGGGAAGTGTTGGACGGTGAGGTGGTCGAGCCGACCGCCGACGCCGCCTAGCTACCTTCCTCACTGCCCTAGGCCGGTGGGATTGCAGACCCCTGGCGGGTGCCTGCGCCACCGGCCTAGGCGTTTGTGCCCTGCGGCCCGGGCCATACAAGGGCCGCCCTAAAATAATCCATGTACCCCGCCTGTATACGGCTGCAACCGTGAGCGGTGTGGGGGAGTAGCAGAAAGGAATCTTTGGGATGAAGCGATCCCCGATGAAGCGCCGCCCTCGCCGTGGCGGCAGAATGCCCCAAGAGGTCTATGAGATCACGATGTTCAAGCGCGCTCGTGGGCTTTGTGAAGCCGGGCTGCCGGGGTGTGAAAAGAACGCTACTGACTTCCATCATCGGCAGCGTCGGCAGCGTGGCAATGACACGGTTGTGAACTCGGCTGCATTGTGCCGCGCCTGCCACCACCTGATTACCCACGTGTCCCCCGCAGCGGGGCGGGAGCGCGGTCTTATAGTTCACTCGCACCACCCAGATCCGGGCAGTGTGCCGATGTGCGTGCGCGGCCGGTGGGTCATGCTACGGCCTGACGGTGGCATGGAGGCCACGGAGGCGAGGCCGTGACGATTCACCCAGACGTCCACTATGAGGGTGTGCGGTTCGCTAGTGTCCCGCACCAACTCCTTGAAGAGGTGGCCGACCCGGTCGCTATCGCGCTGTATGCGCACCTCATGAAGTTTGCGGACTGGTCTACCGGCCTCGCCCATCCGAAACGGGAGACTTTGGCGAAGCTCATGGGCTATAAGACGACTAAGGCTGTCGATGCCGCTGTAAAGACTCTCGCTAAGGCCGGTTGGCTGGAGGCGTTTCCGCGTTGGTCTCGGTGGAATGAGGAGACGAACACACTGGAGGTCATCTATGAGTCCCGCAAGGGATTCAATCAGACGTCGAACGGGTACCGGCTGTTTGACCGGCCACGCCGTAGTGATGGGGTGGGTACCCCAGAGGGACCCCACCCCCTACCCACTAGTGCCCCCTCCCCATCCCCTCAGGGGTACACAAACAAAAACCATAAGAACGAGAACCATAGAACTAAAGATATTGATCATCCTGCGGATGATCGCTTCACCGAGTTCTGGGACACGGTTCCGAGAAAGGTTGGCAAGGGGGCGGCACGCAAGGCGTGGACGAAAGCGGTAAAGAAGGCCGACCCTCAGGTCATCATTGAGGGGATGCGCCAGTATCGGGATGACCCGAACCGGGCCGACGAGTTCACCGCTCATCCCTCGTCTTGGCTGAATGCGGAAAGGTGGGATGATGACCCGCTCCCAGCAAGGAGAGGGAGTCAGCGAGCCCCGAGCTTTTTGGACTTCGCCCCGTCTCGCTCTACGCCCCGAAATCAGCGGTTCGACGCCCCGTATACCGGCGAACTGCCCGGCTCTACACATTCACCCCTCCCGCCCGGTATTGAGCCGCCTACGGGCCCGCAAACGCTATTTGAGGAGTACCCAGAATGAGCACACCACAGCAGCGTGAGCTAGCCGCCTACGTCCTGGAGTACGGCAAGCGCCTAGCCCCGGATAGGTTTCCGCAGCCGTCGGCTGAGGTGGTGGACGCGTGGGCTGATGTTCTCGCTACGGTGTCTTTGCCTCCTCAGGTGTGGCCGGATGCGGTGAAGCTGTGGGCGTTGGAGCTGGCCGGGCCTCGTATGGTGACGCCGCGTGACCTTAAGCAGGCGGCGTTTGCGGTGCGTGACAGGTGGGAGTCCGATCCGGTTCGGAAGCGCCAGCTGGATGCGCACCGTGAGCGGTTGCGCGAGGAGCGTGACGCGCAGTTAGCGGCGGGGACTTTCGGGGAGCTTCGGGGCTATAAGCCGTTGGAGGTTGGTCACGCTGGGGAGGTTGATACGGCGGGTATTGTGGAGCGTATTAAGCGTGGTTTACGAGGGGGGAGGGGCAGTTCGTAGCACTCAATTTTACTTTTTGTAAACTGTCATCTATACTTAAACATGTCAGCAAGAAAGCCCCTGCAAGGGCAAGCAGAAAGGAAGAAAAATGAACTCCACCGACTACTACGTCGCCTACAACATCACCAGCGAATCCGACCTCGACATGGTGACCATGGGAGGCCAGCCCAAGTACCACCTCGGCGGGAACTCCTACATGCGCCGCGTCACCATCATCGAGGCCTACACCAAGGCCGATAAAGACACCTTCGAGCGCATCATCAGCATCAGCGAGAACGGCGCGGAGGTCGAGGTTTACGACTGGACACCAGCTGACTGCGACATGTACGTGAAGGTGAACAGCTAACGACCAGCACGGGAGGGGCGCGCATTCCCCCAATCACGCGCACTACATGAACCCCTGCAAGGGCAAGCAGAAAGGAATCAACTATGGACCTCGCAGAAGTCACCCACGAGTACATCGCAAGCGTCACCGTCACGACCCGAACCTATGACCTGTACCGGGACGTTTTCATCTACGACAACGGTGAGCGCCGCCCCTGCTACACGCTCCGCAGCCCGAAGGATGAATCCAAGTACTGGGCAGGTCACAACCTCACGAGTGCGGACAGCGCCGCCGCGGGAACCTACATGTTCACCACCGTCATGGGAACCCCAATCAAGCGCAATGGTGAGATCGTCAAGTTCTTCATCGCGGGCGACATGATCGAGCGAGTCAAATAATAATCCCTGGAGGGGGGCGCATTCCACGAATCACGCCTACACCAAGCCCCTGCAAGGGCACCCCAAAAAAGAAAGGAATCACATGTTCACCGAGCACATCGTGTACAGGCACTATGAGCTTGAATACGAAATGACCGTCACCAACAACGGCACCTCACAGGGCAAAGACGCCGTAATTGAATACACCGGGCACGGAGACGGCCCCGTCAAGCTCACCCCATTCTGGAATTCATCTAACAATAAGTGGTGGGTTGAAGTTGAGATCCTGCCACACACCGCGTCCGGCTCCCTGGTATTCCGCTCGTATATCGAAGAGCTAGAAATCGCTACCCACATGGCTCAAGAGTGCGAAGAAATACTCAACGGTGTGAGCCGATAGCCAACCGACCACAATATAAGTTCACACACACTGCCACCTGCAAGTGGCAAGCAGAAAAGGAATCATCATGAGCGACGAAATCATGGATAAAATCTTTATCGATTTAATCCTATTCATAATTCTTGTCGGAATCCCGATTCTAATCGGGGTACAGGCAGCACATGTCTTTAATTGGGGCGTAGGTATTCTAATTGGCCTACTGGTCGCTGCAGTCGCGCTATACGGTACTTATAGCTTCGCCACACAACCCGTAGACGACGCGACGGTGGCGTAAAACACATGAGCACACGAACCGCTTACCTTGCCGATATTTGCCGAAGTGATGAAGAGCTAACGGTAGTAGAAAAAATGCTACTCAGCAGCCTGCAAACAGGCCGGGCAACACTCCGTGATGATGTAGCGCAGAAAGCAACCGACTTCCGTATCAAATACGGACGCAAGGGCGCCGATCTGGCAGCACGCGAACTCCGCCCGCTTGCCCTGGCACTACTCGCACACACAGAAAGGATAGGGAAATGAGCCGGAAAGAAAAGATCACAGACCTGGACAAGTTCGCCACTAAGAATTTCCTACAGCCCTACGGTGACCCGCGCAGCGAGGAATTTAAGCCCGTGCGCAATGAGCACAGCATCCGCACCGTATGGGCACTAATCAAGGAATACCCAGAGTGGGCAGAGCAAGCGATTCAACGCGCCCGCCGTATCTGGCCGCAAGGGAAAACAATCAGATTTCCCACGTACGTCAAACACCCGTTTGTTGGCTGGTTCATGGACGAGCTAAGGAAAAAACAATGACCAACATCGACCGCGCCGCGGATGTAATCGCCAAGGCATCTAGCTACGGCGAAGCAACAGTAGACAGGTACGGCATGGAGGTAGCCCAAGCACTCGCACTCCACGCCGCCGAACACACAGCAAAGGAACAAGCATGACTATTCAAGGATTCCGCATAACCAACAAGGGCCGCGCAGCCCTGATAGCGATGCGGGAAAACAATAAGCAGGATGAAGAAGTCCCGGCTCACTATCGCATAGCAGATGCACTCGCTGAGGCGGGCCTACTCGCGCCAGAACTGCCGGAACCGAACGACCCCGGAATTTTCGCACTCAACGGTAAGGGGTGGTTACCGGGAGGTCCAGACGGCCCCAGCGTGTGGACAGCACCAGGCAGCCTAATCATGGTGCAGCGGATTGAACCCGGCGACCTTACCTCTGACGAAGCACGAAAACTAGCCTACGCACTACTCGCCGCCGCCGACTACGCGGAGGAGCAAGCATGACACGCAAGCAGTACCGCATCGTGGGGGAAATACCCAAGAATTATGACGCCAATGCATTGCTACAGCATGGAAGAAGCGAAGCGCTTTATGGAGGCGGCGGGAGACCTATCGTCTCACATGGCAATACAGACGCGCACCGTCACCGAATGAGAGGCCATGCCCAATGACTAGCATCACCCCAGAGCAAGCACGTCGCCTAATCAACGCGGATAGCCGCAGCACACACGGCCCTAACACCAACTGCCACGCCTGCAAAGCAATAAAACAGCACGCGTGGGAAATGGCCCACCAAATCGCAGGCATGACCTACGAATACGCCGTGCAAGCCCGCATCCAAGAAAACGGGCAGTGGCACCAAGTCACCGAATGGAACGATGACCCTAACCCCTACAAGCCCGGGTACGTGGCGAAGCACAACGAACGCATATTCCGCCGATTAGTAGGCCCTACAGAGGAGGTACACGATGCCTAAAACACCTACAGGAATGACCTACGAATACGCCCTGCAATACAAAGACCAAGACGGCGAATGGGAATATCCCGAAGCCTCACCGTGGAGGGACACAGCTGAAGAAGCCCGCGAGGAGGAGCGAACGCTACAACTTACAGGCTTCACTACACGCATCATCCGCCGCCTCGTCTCCCAACCCGAAGAGGTACAACTATGAGCAATAAGTGGAGAGTGACTATTCACCAATCGAACCGCAACGGCTCCAGTAGCCCGAAGTGCCGGTGGGTTGTTGACCCGCCCGGATACAATCACAAGAACCGCAATTGGGGCGACTACCGCTGGCACGTAGCAGGCGGCAAGTGGTTCGCATGGGGTAGCAAGACATCCAAGCGTGAAGCTTGGGAGCAAGCCATCGCCTACGCAGACCGCAGGGCAAGAACGCGAGAATATGTGCTACCACGCCAGCCACTACCGCTAACACTGCCGGGGGTAGAAGACGAAGACGCGCTGATATACGTCACAAACGGCAAAAACGGCTGCGTCTACCTCAAGGATGAGGATCACAGCGAGACGCTAACGCTTTACGCACGCGAACTCCGCCCCCTCGCCCTAGCACTACTCGCACACACAGAAAGGATAAGCAAATGACCAACATCGAACTTGACTTTCCAGCCAGTCATGACACCCGCCGATTCACCCACCACGGATACGAATGTGCGGTTCTGATGGGGCCGATGACCATCAACGGGTACGTTGCCCTCCCAGACGGGCACCCGTGGCTCGACTATCCAGACTCGCTGGAACTCCACCCCGACATCGACGTCCACGGCGGAATCACCTACCACACAGGCAACACCATCGGCTTCGACACCAATCACTTCGGTGACGGCCAGCACCCCGATGCCCCATACGGGCACCCGTTCCGCTTCACCGGCCATATCTGGAATTGGGAGGAAGTCGAAGCAGAAACCCGCCACCTAGCAGACCAAGCAAAGGGCACCACCAATGCCTAACCCAACCCGTCAAGAAATCATCAACGCACACACATCGCTTGAAACTTTACTCAATGTTGCAAGTGGCGGGACATCACTCGGCCCGTTCGCGATTACATCTATGAGCCACGACATCCTTGCCGTCCTCCCACCCAAGCCACAACCCACCATGGCTGATGTGAACTGGGAACACGGCAAGCACTTCCTGACCGTCGCAGAAGACACCCGCAATGAAGAGCGCTACATCATGCTGCGCCCCGAGCTGAGTGAGTATATCCGCTGTATCAGCGAAGACCCTTACAGCCCAACTGAGGCAATCCTAGGCAAACACCTCATACCGACAGACGACAAATACCGACTCAACTGGGAGATGCTCTAAATGACCAACCCAACCCGTAAAGAAATCATCGAGGCGTACAGGGAGATAGACATGCTCCTGGGCCACTACGACGACCGGAACCCCGGGCGAGTACCGGAGTGCCGCGCCATTATTGAGAAAGCCCTCCCGCCGCGACCACAGCCCACCATGGCTGACGTGGTATGGAACGATGAAGAGCACTTCTTGGCCGAGGCGAGAATAAAGAATGGGCCGCTAGTAGCCATGATTGGGAAAGACCAAGAGCAGTGGATTACCTGCATCCCTATTGAGACTGACTACTCATTGCTGTGCAAGAGAACAGAGTTTGAGGGATACCTGACCCCAACGGGTAAGCACTACCGACTCCAGGAGGCGCAGGATGACTAACCCAACCCGTGAAGAGATTATCCGCGCACACGAGACGCTTGATGATCTCTGCGATTGTCTAAAGATGGGGTGGAGTGCTAGTCCAGCATCCATTAAAGCCAGCAAAGACACCGTAAAGAAAGCCCTCCCACCCAAGCCGTTCCCCACCATGGCGGATATTGAATGGCTTGAAAGCGTGCACTACCTCGCAGAAGCGAAACACAAAGACGGACGAACCGTCATAATGCTCACCCGAGATTCTTCTACACGTATCAACTTCATTTGGAACGAATCAATCGATGCCACACACCCCCAGAATCTCACCCCGACTGGCAGGATGTACACACTCACAGAGGTGCAAGGTTGATAACCAGACTCGCGCCGCGAACATCATCGCCCACGGCATGAAAAACGACGACAGCCCCGCACGCATCGCAAAGCACCTAGCTGATTACGGGCTACTCGCACCAGACCTGCCGACCCTGAGTAGCGATTACGCCAGCATAGAAGTGCCAACCCGCCGCACCTTAATCATGGATGATGCTGACTGCCCAACCCTCTATGAGAACGAGGACAGTATTTTGGTAGGCACCGTGAACGGTGAGGTCAATTTCTCACTCGGGGTGCATGATGAAGTCTCTGTCACCTTGCCCGCTGACAAAGCTGAGAGCTTCGCCCTCGCTGTACTCGCAGCAGCCCAATACGCAAAGGACACACACCATGCCTAACCCAGCCCGCCAGGAAATCCTAGACGCGCAGCTCGCCCGCCAATGGGCGGAGTGGAATAAGTCCTGTGAAGTCAGCTCGCCCGAAATTCAGGCCGCAGCTAACTTCATCCTCGCCAACACCACCCCTCCGACCATGGCCGAGGTCGAATGGGACGATGATAAGCACTTCCTCGCGGAGGCGGAGAACGCCTTGGGGATGCGCTTCCTCATGGTCTGCAAGCACGACAGCTTTAACATCCGATGTCTAGGTAGCTCCACCCTCCAAGGGCGAATCATCGGGGCAGAGTTCCTCACCCCGACTGGTAAGCGCTACACCCTCACAGAGGTGCAGGAATGAGCACCGGCCCGTGGCATCGCTGGTTCGCTTGGCATCCCGTCAGAACCGAAGAGCACGGGTGGCGCTGGCTCCGCACCGTAGAACGCAGAAAAATCACCGGCCCCACGTTCACCCCATACGAAAAGCCGTATCTGTGGGAGTACCGCCCCACGCCCGACAACAGGAAAGAAACATGACCACACTCGACGATCTCACGCCCTTGCAGCGCCAGGAATTAATCGGAACATGGGTAGACGTTAAAGGAAGCACACAACTACACATCTACCTGGGCGAGTTCACCAGCAATACCGGTATCCGCCACGGTGCGCGGCTATTCAACCCCACCTACACAGACACCTACGCCGCCTTCGAGGGCTGCACCCCACGCCCTGACCTGCCCCGCGCCTGGGCACCACACGGCAAACCAGCAGCAGGGGAGTGGGAATACGCCGTGCAATACCTGACCCCGGACGGGTGGAAATACAGCCGCCCATCGTGGGAAAATCGCTGGCAGGATAGCGAAGCCGTGCAAGAAGTCCGCGCCCACCGCGACCACCCCGGACAAGAAACACGCCTCGTCCGCCGCCTCGTCTCCCAGCCGGAGGCGATGGAAACGTGAGGTTGCACCTAATGCCGGTAAACAGACAGAAAAATGAAAGAAACGAATATCATGGATTCCATGACCAACGACACTCAAGACCAAGCACTCGAGGATGCGATAGAAGCACACAAAGCAGTAGAAGATCTAAAGCTACAACTTCAAGAGCTAAAAAATCAGCGAACCATGGCAGTACGACGAGCTAAAACAGCAGGCGTACCGATGGGCACCATATCAAAGGTGCTTGGAATTTCACCGACCATGGCGACACTCATTTACAAGAATGAAAGATAACTAGAATGCGTAAAATTTTCTCTCTCGCTCTCATAGCAGCAGCGTGCTCGCTGGCGGCTTGTGGTTCGTCCCCAGAGGCAACCGAAGCCATGCATGAGGCAACAAAAACTACTCATGAGAAGCCGTCCAAGGTTGATCCTGGCGAATTTGAGACCGCTATCCAGGTACTCACCTATCTTCAAACGCAAAATGTCACCTGCAACGACACTGGCAGCACCGAGCAAGGACTCACCTGTAGCACTTCAAGCGTTGCCTATATCGTAAACGGCGGGCAGGACAAGACCACGGTTAAAGCTATGGTTGATGGGGCCTCAACGGTAGAGAACACCGCCGTTATCTATGGCGATAATTGGTATATCACTTGCACTGGAATCACAGCTCCTACAGCTTGCCTGTCTGCCGGTTCGGGCCTTGTTGGGTACGAGAAATCAGGATTCTAAATCATTTTGCGGCGGCTGCAACCGTCGCGGGGCTGACCGCCCCAAAAAATCAGAAAGGATACACTCATGACCATTCAAGATGTCACCATTGTTGGCAATATCTGCTCTGATGTAGAGCTGCGCTACACTCCGCAGGGCACTCCGGTGGCCCAGTTCAATGTCGCGGTGAACGACCGACGCTTCAACAGCGAGACGAACCAGTGGGAGAACGGCGACGCTACGTTCTACCGCGTGAGCGCATGGAAGCAGCTAGGGGAGCACGCCTCAGAAACGCTCGCTAAGGGCATGGAGGTTATCGTCAAGGGCAAGTTTACGGCCCGCAACTACACGACCAGGGAAGGTGTTGAGCGCACCTCGCTGGAGGTGACCGTGAACCCCGGCAAGGGTGCCCTTGGCCCGTCGTTGATGTGGATGGTGGGCAGTATGTCGAAGGCCCAGCAGGGCGGCGGGCAGCAGGCCCAGCAGCAGGACCCGTGGAATAGTGCCCCGCAGGGCGGCTTTAGTGGTGGGGACTCGGAGCCGCCGTTCTAATAGGTGGCCTGCGAATATTTCCGCAGCGGGGGCGCGTGTCGCCCCTGTGTTCTAATAATGCCTTCGTTAGCCGCCGAGAGTGAGGAGACGTCATGCCGCCTACCGTTATTGAGTCCTCTAGTGGCATTGTCCGCGTGGAGTCGTTTACTGATACGACGCCGGGGGATGAGTACGCCGCTGTGTCGCTGGAAGTCGCCGGTGTTCAGGTTGATTTGAGTGCGGATCAGGCTGAGGAGTTAGCGGCCGGGTTGCGGGCGCATGGAGGGTATCTTTCCGCCACCCCCCGTTAGTCTCATCGTGTCCTAGACTGTCCTGTGGGGCTAGGAGTATTGGCACACAAGATCGAACCGTGAACAATAGCTCACGACACAAGAATCCCACCCGCATCACTAGGGAACGTCGTGAAGCCAGCCTGCACCAACACCAAGAACCGAGCATTCATAAACCCCGCCAGAGCACCACACAACAGCATCCAGGCAGCGCTCAAAATGTGCCACCACTGCCCACTCCTCAAACACTGCGCCTCCCAAGCCCTCACCTCCGGCACCAGCCTAAGCGAGGACTGCCGCGCCCCCGCCGCCGATGTCATACAGGCCGGAGTCATCTGCCACGGCGACCTTGACACCGCCTACAAGCTCGCCGCCATAGCGCAGGTTGACGTCCCCGCCTACCTCATCGAGACGACACACCGCGACAACATCGGCGCACGGCGCCCCGACAGGTGCCGCAACTGCGACCGCCCGATGGTGAAGTGGAACCGCCATGAGGAACAACCGGAGGGCTATCAGATGCACTACGCCCGGGGCTTCTGCACCGCCTGCCGCTCCGCATACGCCCAGTGGAAGAAGGACAACCCGACCGAGCAATGCGGGCTGAGGAAGCCGATAGACCGCAAACGCCACTCTGCCCCACCCCGTAAACGAGGGGCCGTCACTATCCAACCGACCTTATTTGAGATTCCAGCATGACCACACCGTTCCTCATGTCCTACCCGGACAGCCCGAAGCACCTGGCGACTATCGAGCTCCCGTGGGAGAAACCGCCGCTGAGCCTGAATGATTCCGCCCCGGCGTCGAAGGGCGCCGTATGGGGGCGTGCTGCGAAGAAGCGGGAGATCCAGCAGGCCGTTCATCTCCTCGCCCGTAACGTCAGAATGCCGGAGGGCATGGGCTATTTGATTGTCCAGCTGCACTATCGACCCCGCGATAATCGGGGCCGGGATACGGATAATGTGGCGGCGTCCGGGAAGCCGATTTATGACGCGCTATCTAGGGGGTCGAAGCAGATTCCCGGCTTGGGGTTGGTGCCGGATGATTTGCCTAGGTTTATGGGGAAGCCGGAGCCGGTCATTTGGCCTGCCGTGAAGGGGCTGAGGGGTCGTATGTGGATGGATTTATGGGTGTGCGAGAGCGCCCCTGAGCCTTACATTAGGGCAGGCTAGAGAGCTCAATTTTACTTTTTGTAAACCGTGATCTATACTTAGATATGTAAGCAAGAACAGCCCCTGCAAGGGCAAGCAGAAAGGAAGAAAAAATGAACACCAAGCTCGCTAACCTCAACACTCTTGGCAAGGAAATCAACTCCACCCAGGAAATCATCATGAGCGCTTTCGAGACCCACATCGACCACATCAACACCGGCAGGCTCATCGCCGAGGTGCCGGACACCGCAGCGCTGAACAAGATGTACGCACGCCGCATCGAGATGGTAAACGAGCTCAACGCCATGGGTGTTGATACCGAGCAGGTCATGGCCGCAGCCAAGGGCAAGCTCAACGACTAGCCCGCGCAAGGTGGGGAGCGCATACCTAAATCACGCTCACACTCCTGCAAGAGTCCAAAGAAAGGAATCACCCATGAACTCCTACACCTGCTACCAAGGCCAACTCGCAGAAGCCCGCATGGCCCCATACGACGAGTACAACTATCTCGTCGAGGTCGTGCTCTGGTGTGAGGACGGAACCGACATCACGCACCAGCTAGTAGTCAGCGCAGCCAGCTCAGACTTCTGCGACCTACTAGAGGGACTCGAAACCGAAGCATACGAAACCGACATCCCAAATTTTGCGGAACTGCTCAAAACTCATGAGCTGGGCGAACTTCACATGATTGACGGCCCACTCTAAACCAGAGCTAGCGCTCATCGGCCGCTAACCGGGTCTACGCCCAGGTAAACGGCAGCGGCGAATGGAACTGGGTCGGGGGCGTTATATCGATGAGTTGCGATGCGTAGCGATGGGACGGGATTAAGCATGAGTCAAGGCACCGCGATAGCCACCTGGACTCTCACATTCGGTGAAGAGAATACCGTCCAGTGGCGTTTGTATCAGGGCGAAGAATTACGGGGGATGTTCATTACCAAAGATGACGCACTCCACTATCTAGACGAAATCAGTAAAGGGACATTTAAGCGATGACTAATCAGAGAAAAGATTTTCACATGACGTCGTTGGAAGCGTGGCAGCAACTTAACCGGGTGGAAGCTGGTGGGCGCGTGCCTCAAGATGTTGCCGTCGCATCGCTAAAAGAGGTAGAGGGCATGCGATATGAGTACGCCGCCCAAGTCTGGCGGCCACTACTCGAAAAGTGGCTATTTGTGGGGTCATATGGATTGTGGGAACGGCCGCGCCGCGCCCGCTGGTACATGCTCCCCACTACCGCCGAGCGCATGGCTATTGAAAGGCACCCGGGCGAGCGGGTGCGGATTGTGGCGCGTGCCTACAGTCAGCCCATCGTCATGAGTGAGGAAGAGCGCGAGGAAGAATGTTTAACTCTCTAATAAACCTGCTATCCGCCTACGCCTACACCCCGGACGGTGGCGTAGCTGACCCTAATCACCCCGTCTACATCCTGCTGTGGGCACTGAAGGTGATGGCATGACTGTTCTCTGTACCCGCACCACTACCATCATGCCACCATATAAACCCCGCGCTGGGGAGGTGCAGCGCGTCAAGGTGGACGGCACCGTAGAATCGTGCACTCAAGCTCGCCGCGACCGCCCCGAACCCGAACACCTCCAATTCCAGGAGCCGGAGCCGGGCCTCTTCCGCCGCTGCCACCAGTTCTACAAGCACGACCACTATGGCGAACCGACTCATCCGAAACCTATGTGGGAAGTCTTCGAACTCTGGTACGAGGAATCATGAAGATAGGCAGCATGTTCGCAGGCTATGGCGGACTCGACCTAGGCCTCATGCAAGTATTCCCCAACGCCACTGCTTGTAGATCATCCCGTGCGTTCCCTACACTCGCGGTTCCCAGAAAGTAAATCGGCCACCAATCCCGAATTTATTGAATGGATTATGGGCCTACCTGCCGGGTGGGTAACTCAAGTGCCGGGGCTTCGACGCACACAGCAAATCAAGGCGTCAGGTAATCGCGTGTGCCCGCAGCAAGGGGCGGCGGCGTTACGCAACATGCTTTTAAGTCAAGAAACATGAAAGGAAAAAATTATGTGCAACAACTCGATTGAAGTTCCGTTTACTCTCGCCCCGGGAGCGCAGCCGCCGCGTCGCGCTCATGCTAGTGACGCGGGTTGGGATCTTTCTCTAATGGTGAATGTGAAGATTCCGGTCAACGGGCACGTTGTGGCGTCTACGGGCGTGTCTGTGGACATTCCTGATGGGTACGTGGGAAAAGTGTTTGTTCGGTCG
The DNA here is from genome assembly GCF_001586215.1 of Corynebacterium simulans. Taxonomy (NCBI): domain Bacteria; kingdom Bacillati; phylum Actinomycetota; class Actinomycetes; order Mycobacteriales; family Corynebacteriaceae; genus Corynebacterium; species Corynebacterium simulans. The sequence goes on from NZ_CP014634.1 coordinate 2,090,920, forward strand.
TCGCTTGGCTTTAAGCGGCACGTAGTGCTTTCTAACGGCACGGGGATCATTGACGCGGGTTACACGGGGGAGATTATGGTGTCGCTTCATAATGAGGGGACGGCCCCGGTGTGGTTGCGCGGTGGTGAGCGTGTGGCGCAGCTTGTTGTGGAGAAACTACCCGTGGTGGGGTTTGTGGAAGTTGAAGAATTAGGCGCTTCGGAGCGCGGCGTTGGTGGGTTTGGATCTACTGGTTTGTAGTGCTTAAACGGCTCAATTTTACAAATTGTAACTGGCGTATTATAGTGATTCATGTAAGCAACAAGGGGCTGCAACCCCAAGCAGAAAGGAAACAAAATGTCCATCATCGTAAACACCACCGCACAGGCCGAATTCCTCTCCAACCTTGACCGCGTAAGCCGCCAGCTGCAGAACGAACTCGAAACCGTAGAACGCGACACCCAGAACTACATGGACGCAATCGCACGCGGCGAGTACTGCCACTTCACCCCGAACTCCTCCAACGTTGAGGCACTCGCAGCAAAGCGCAACGTCCTCATTGAGCTGGCATCCGCCCTGAACCTTGAAGCTGAATGGCTTCAGGTAGCACTGACCGGCAAGTCCGCTTTCTACGAAGTCGCCTAACACCTCACGGGTGGAGAGCGCATACCGCTAATCACACTCACAACGCCCCTGCAAGGGCATCGCAGAAAGGAAATATAATGGCGGACCCATACCTCGCTATCAAGGGCCTAACCGCACTCGCAGAATCGCTAGGATTCAGCATCACCCCCTCAAGCACCGGCCCATACATCTACACCAGCCTAGATACATTCCTCAAGCTGGACACCGAAATCAACGAGGGTTGGGGTTCCGATGAGGAATACAACACCTATTACTTCGATCTAGACAACCCACAGGGGATAGGAGACTGCGCGGCGCTCCTCACCCGCCTAGCCGAGCACCAGCCCGAAACCGTATAAGCGCCTGCAAGCGCGCAACAATCAGCACAGAAAGGAATCACACAATGTTCAAGCGCAAGGGCCGCCACTGGCCTCACAACCTGACTAGCCCACGTCACGCACGGGTGCTCATTGCCGAGAACCGTCCCGCAGAGAAAGGCAACGCGGGGAAGTGACCCACAAAATCACCTACAGAGTGCAGCGCTGGGGCCGAGAAGATGACACCTGGTCATGGTTCGGCGCCAGCGAGCACACCACCCCCAACGGGGCCGTAGAGGAAATGAACCGGATGGAAACACTATTCCCCCGCGACGTGTTCAGAGTCGTTGAATGCCACGTACAGGAGGTTATTTACCGTGTTCCGGCAGCCGACAGGTAAGACCACAGTGTTCTGCGCGGTAGGCGACGACGTCCGTGAAGTCGGCACCTACAGGTCCAAATGGGCCGCAAACTTCCGCGTCCGCATCCTCGCCGAAGCCGGTATTGAGGCGTGGACGAAACCAGAAATTAGAGTTCTATTCAACGAGGCAAATTGCTAATGCGGAAAAAATATCACGATTTTTACCACTGGACTGAGGATGCGAAATGCAGCTCGTTACATCCGGACGCGTTCGATCTTCAAGGCGATAACTGCACACTCGAATCTAAGCGGATTACGGCTCGCAAGATGTGTGAGGGGTGCCCCGTTATCGCGAAGTGTGCCCAGGATGTTTTAGAGAATGATTCCTATGGGCTCGTACGTGCTGGGCTGTGGACTCACGGCTGGATGTGTGGCGGCCCTTTGAACCGGAGCAGAAAGGGGGGCGCGCTAGTGAAAGAGCTCCAATTCATCGCCGCCACCGGCCGCCTTCCGGCATAAGGAGCCGAAAACAGCCCGACTGGCAGACACCAGGGTTCGAGTCCCTGGGCGGGCACTAGCGCCACCTGCAAGCGGCGCACAACCACCAAGCAGAAAGGAACCACCATGAGCATCGAGCAACGCCTTAACCAAGAAGTGCAGGTTTACCGCCTCGGCGACGGGCTTAGCTTCACCCCCACCAGCAAGCACCCTACCGGCGTACTAATCGGCGTCTTCTACCACGAGGGAGCCCAAATCGGCAAGGGGTACCTGACGGTCAACGGCGACCAGTACGACGCGATACTCGGGTGCCACTAATGGCTATCAAAAAATCACCCCTCTGGCACTCACGCGAAGAGTTCGCGGGGCTTCTCGCGGACCACGAGGCCCTAAATTATCTTCGCTCAGCCGAGCACATGAAGCTAGAAATCTGCACGCTTCATCTGCCGCCTCACATCAAACGGAAGGTGCGCGCCGCCGCCGACGAGTGGGGCATCTCCCGGAACGGGATGCTCGTTGAAATCGTGCTCGGCTACCTATCCTCCGACACCCAGTATGTGCCGGAGAACCGCTTAGCAGTGAACGTTAGGACGGCGGCGCAGGGCTCCTACCGGCTGCCTACACCGGCGATTGACCACATGCGGTGGCTTGCCGACGCTAGGGGAATATCAATGTCGCAGCTGACTGCCGACATGGTCGTTGAGTACTTCAACGACTCCGAGACTGAAGATGACGCAGAGGCTGAGGACGATGCGGCATGAGGTACGATGTCTGGTTCAACTTCAATCGGCCAGCAGTCGCTGAGATTAGAGTCCTCAACGGCGACACGATAGAGACAGTGGACTGGTTCTATATCCCCGCTGGTTGTCTCGTAGATAGCCCGTCCAGCCCGGGGGATTGGCATACCTTACGCACGTGGGAGCTGAGGTGGCTGTTTAAGAGTTACGGCTGGCGGCTTATGTCCGAAGGGGATTCTGTGTGGGCCGAGAAACTTTAGCGGGGTTCCGCTGACCGCCATCGGACCCCCATTAACCTCCGTAATATGGACGTAAAGGACACTACGGGCCGTTTAGAGCACCTACCAATAGCTCAGCTTCATCCATACACCCGAAACCCTCGTAAGGGCAGTATTCCGGTAATTAAAGACAGTCTAAAGAGTCATGGGCAGTTTAAGCCTTTGCTAGTCAACATCGGCACTCAAACCGGAGAAGAATGGTCTGTACTGGCGGGCAACCACACGCTCGCCGCCATGCGCGAGCTGAACATGGAGGCCCAGAAGGAAGGTCGAGACCAGCCGCACCTCATGGTCCCGTGCTACGTCATCGACGTTGACGCCACCCAAGCCGCTGAGATTGTCTTGGTGGACAATAGAACATCTGACGAGGCCACCTACAACGATGAAGCCCTCCTCGACCTGCTTGACTGGCTGCCAGACCTCGACGCCACCGGCTACACACAGGAAGATCTCACCGCCCTAGAGGACGCCCTCAACACCACAGAGGAACCAGCTGAGGAGGACGTGACGAACCCCTACGGGGACTTCATCACCATCCGGCTACAACTCCCCCCACACCTCGCGCAGCAATGGCTCACACACACCACCGCGTTCGATAGCGACGAGGAGGCCCTCGAGTACCTCCTCGACCACAACAGCCAGGGGGCGGGCCAGTGAACGTTATTGTCACCTACGTCATCGCCGGAGTCATCCACTACGAGGAGCACGAAAACATCCTCACAGTCACCATAGGGGAGGCTGGGGAGCTCAACATCGTAGACAGCAACGGCGACACCACCCGCACTTACGCCCCCGGCGTGTGGAAGACCGTCGATTACCGAGACGTTTCATGAGCCACACCGACACCACCTGGCTATGCGTCAGCAAACAGGGAGACCGCTTCAACCCGAAGAAGATGGTCATACTCTCCGAACACCGAACCCTCGGCCAGGCAAGAGGAACCGCACCCATCCACGCCATAAGCGGTATCCCAGACGTCCGCCTCGTCCGCCGTGAAACCACCTACACCGCTATGGGATACAGCGACTCTAAAGGCCATTGAAGACGTTTCTAAAACCTGCTTCTACCTGGACTTTTGCAAGAAAAACAACTATACTTAAATAAAGCATACCAACGCCCCTGCAAGGGCATGCAGAAAGGAACAGATAATGACTAACGGTCATATCGAAGTCACTATGGCTACATGTAGCTACAGCGAGTATTCGCCAAAACTTGGTGCAGCTGTGCGCGCTAGCCGACGAATACGTATCCAGTAACACTTAACCCACAAATGTCACAAAAGTGCGCCAAACGACCGTATAGACCACGCAAACGGGACGTAACACCGTAACACTAACGGAAGTAACACATATGGCTAGACAAAAACACATAAGCAAGAAACGACGCGAACGAATGGCGAAAGTTCTCAACCAACGAGAACAAGGATTAACCTATGAACGAATAGCGGAAGAACATGGCATCAGCCGCCCCCAGGCATATCGAGACGTACAAGACGCCCTCAAGGAAATAACGAGAGAGCCAGCAGAGGCAGTAAGAACCATCGAGATACGCCGATGCGAAGAACAACACCTGCGCCTCAACGCTGAACTAGGACGACTACTGAGAAACCTCAACGCGAGCACCAAGGCGGGAGTCTCGCTAGATTTACGGACAGTTGACCAAGTTCGAAGAATCATCGAGACGCAAGACAAGATTGGGCGTACTCGACAGAGGCTTTACGGCATTGACACTGGCATTGTCGTAGACGCCTCGGTAGACGTCACCGCATCAATCAGGGATGCGTTTCAAACTATTATGGAAGCCGATCCGAGCGAGTTTGAAGAAGGCATAGGGTCGGAGACTTAGGAGTAAACAATGGGGCTGTCTGTGCGTCAGAAACTTGCGCTCAACCAGTCCACCGCAAAGTTTAACCTCTGGTACGGCAGCGTCCGATCCTCTAAAACGTATGCCCAAAGATGGGACTTTATATCGCGAATGGCTGACGATAGTCCGGTCGAAGGCGACAGGATCGTCGTCGGCTATTCAACGAACACGCTGTGGAGAAACTTTTTTCAGCCAATCTTCCAGATGGACAGTTATAGGGCTGTGGCGCCTCATCTTCACTACAGCAAAAACGCGCCGTTCGGGTCACTTTTCGGCAAGCCGTTTACAGTTGTCGGCGCGAGCAATGAAAGTAGTGCGGCCTCGATTCAGGGCATGACAGTGCAGGACTGCTGGTGGGACGAGGCGGAGCTGTCACCAGAATCATTCTTTGACATGCTGAACACGCGCCTATCCTTAGACCGATCGCGAGTATTAGCGACCTGCAACCCTGGAACCTCAGCTCACTATCTGAAACGCCGCGTAGTAGACCAAGCAGATGCCGAACGCTACCACGTCGAGAAATTTCTACTCCGAGAGAATCCGGCACTGAGCCGACAGGTAGTTGCAGATCTGGAGTCCACGTTTACGGGGCTCTTTTACCGACGAATGATTCTTGGAGAGTGGGTTGCAGCAGAGGGCGCTGTTTACCAATCGTGGGACGAAGAGGCAATGGTGGAAAAGTCGTCCAAGGTGGAGGAGATTCTTTCAGTCGGGGTTGATATTGGTACCACGCACCCGTCCGCAGGCTATGCCCTCGGCATAGACAGCGACGGGGTACTCAAGATTGTTTCTGAATGGTCACCTAATATCGTCGAGGGCATGTCGGGTACGCTCCCACTATCAGATCATCAATTAGCAGACAGCTTTGAGGCTTGGCTTGAAGAGCTGCCACAACGGCCCCGCTACATGTATGTTGATCCAGCCGCGAAGAGCTTTCGCCAGGAGTTGAAAGTGCGTGGTATCCGCACCTACCAAGCCGCTAATTCTGTTGTGTCTGGCATTAGGACTATCGACTCTTTGTTAACTGGCGGGCAGTTGAAGATCGACAGTTCGTGCATCCAGCTCATTAAAGAGATTCCCGAGTATAGGTGGGACCCCTCGGCCTCGGCACGTGGCGAGGATAAACCTATCAAAGAGAAGGATGACCACTGCGACGCTTTCCGGTACGCCGTGTTTTCATGCAAGCATCTATGGGTTCGACGTGTACGGAAGGCGAAGGCACGGCTCCTCTAAAGTAACTGACCGCAGCCTCAATAGTCAGATCGTTAGGGCCGTGCAAGGGCGTTGTGCCGCATCGCATTCGGGTACGCAAGCCACCCCGCGCCAGCCATGCAGCGGGCCGACAATGGGGCGGATAGGCCACTATCCGCACTCGTTCCCCAATGGCTAGGCTGCGCGCTCCGTCGCCAACTTCGACGGTTGACGGGGGCTGCGCTCTTGCACACCCCGGCAGACGTAGCCAAGGAGGAACACCCATGCCAATGCCAGCCCCGAACACGCCGTGGCCACCCGAGGAGTACGCCCCGGCCCTTGAAGCGATCCGTAGGGATGATGCGTTAATCTCCGGCGACACAGACGTCATTAATGAGCGTCGGGCTAGGCAGTACGGCAGGCCATACACTCACCGCACCCAGTTCAACGGGGGCGTGGTCGGGGCGGCGTCCCGCGCCTTCCTTGGTAAACCGCAGCGCCACACGCCCGACTCATCGCACCTTGTGACGCATCATTTGCCCATCGCCGACGAGCTCACCACAGCCCTAGCCGACTACATGGCGGGCAAACCTCCGCAGGCGAAACTCTCCGTCGAGGATGAGGACAACACGGAGGCTGCCGAGGCTCTAGACCGGCTTGTGTCCTCAGACCGCTTCGCCTCCGACTGGTGGGGAGCCGTATATAGGGCCGGGTCACACGGCTGGGTATATGGCCGCGTGGTATGGAACCAGTCGGTAGACCCGCACCCATGGATTGAATGGGTTGACGCGGATAACGGCATGGCCGAGTTTGAGAACGGACGGCAGACAGCAATCCTATTCTGGGACACGTACCAGCACGACGACGACTATTTCCGCCTCCTCCAGCGGCACACACCCGGCCAGATTGAATACCAGTTGTTCAAGGGCTCAGGCAGTGGTCTTGGCCAGCCGGTGCCGTATGACGAGATACCGGAATCCGCATACCTCATGGAGCTGGAGGGCCTACGGGAGGGCACCGTCCTGCCAACCGGGTCGGAGCTGATTACCGCCGACATGCTGGACAACTACAGGCCCCGCCACACCTGGAGGCAGAAGAAACTACTGCGCTACTACCACACGTCGGACGTGGCGCGGGCCGCCGGAATCTTCGAGAACATCGACCACAACTGGTCGCAACTCCAGCACGAGGTTGAGGCGGCCCGGGGGCGTCTCTTCGTCTCCGAGGAACTGCTAGACAGTGACGGCCCTGGGCAGGGCTCGTATCTAGATTGGTTCCGCGACGTCTACAAGGCGTCAATGAATGGAAACATGGACGAGAAGCCAACCTTCGAGCAGATCCAGTTTGACATGCGTGTCGAGCAATACCTCACACTCATCGACTCCGGTATCCGTAAGGCGGTATCTGCGTTGGGCCTATCGCCCTTCACTGTAGACATGGATGCGCAGGCAACCGGCGACATGACGGCGACTGAGACCCGGGCCCGCACCCGCCGCACCCGTGCCACCGCCGACACTAAGGGCCGCCACGAGCGCGCCCACCTCTCTCACATCCTCACCGCCTACCTGCACATGGACGCCCTACTGAACGGCTACACACCGCCAACGAAGCCCGTGGTGGTGTCCCTCCCAGACCAGATAGAGGTGTCGGAGCAGGAGCTGACCGGAAGTGTTACCGCTATTTATACATCTGGCCTGATGTCTCTACATGCTGCGATTACCAAATTGCACCCCGAGTGGACCCCCGAGGAGGTGTTGGCAGAAGAGAACCGAATCAATAAGGAACGTGCCGCAATCATGCCAGAAGATCCTCTGCTTAATCTTGCAGAAGATATGCCTATTAGCCCAGGTGAATAAACCATGACGGACGAACTTGAACGTCAGGCAATGCGCCTCAGTATTTTGTTTGAGGAGGCTGGCTTAATCGCGCTTCGAGAGCTTTCGGAGGCCTTAAAGCGCGGTAACTGGAATGATGTACACCATGTGCTGAAGCGTGATAAAGAGTTGCGAAGGTTGTCGGCCCGAATAGCGCGGGTTATGAATACCGCTTCGCAAAAGTCATCCTTAGTCATCGACCAGTTGGCGATGGAGGAATACAGCCAGGCTATTGAAGAGGTTTTTAGCGAGGTTAACTTCGCTAGCACCCCTTACCCTACGTATGCTGCCATTAACACGGTACAGGCCCTCTCAGGCACAGCTACGGCCAAGATTGCTTCTACTACTCTGCAAGTTGTTCGTGATGTAACAGATGTTTACAGGTCGATCACTACGCAGACAGTGCAGTCTGCGATCATTGCCGGGGTTGACCATAGGACGGCAATGAGGCACGCCCTCAACCAATACGCAGATCGCGGCATCACCGCATTTGTTGATAGGGCCGGGCGTAGGTGGTCGCTTGACTCCTACGTGGACATGTCTGTGAGGACGATGCGGAATCAGGCCACCCAGGAGGGGCACCTATCCGGCTATGAACAGGCGGGTGTTGAGTTGGTGCGCGCTTCGTGGCATACGGCCTCGGCGCCGCAGTGCTACCCGTTTCAGAATGAACTTTTGGCGATCTCGGGCGGGGCAGGGGTGCGGGAGATGGTAGACCCAGCTACAGGCAATAAAGTCACCGTGACGGTTAAGGACACGCTGAGGGGTGCTATCAGCAAGGGGTATCACCATGTGAACTGTCGGCACCGCGATACTGCCTACACTCCCGGCGACCCAACACCACAAGTGCCAATGGACAGCCCGGCTGAGAACAAGCGCAAGTACAAGGCGACCCAGAAGCAGCGGCACATGGAGCGGCAGCTACGCCGCTGGAAACGCCGCGAAGCCGTAGCCCTCTCCCCGCTTGATAGGGACACTGCCCGCGCCAAAACCAAAGAGTGGAACCGGCGCATCCGGGAGCACGTCAACAATCACGAGCACCTCACCCGGTGGTCGCACCGCGAACGACCGCGCAGCTGACCGCACACACAATTCCCTCATGATGTGGGGCAGTGGCAGACCAGGAGTTACCACAAAGCAACCATACGAAGGGACACCGCATGTCAGACACCACCGCCTCCGTCACCGACGAGCAGAACACTGAGAACGCCACCCAGCAGCCGGGGCAGGAAGAAGGCCAGGAGCCCACCAGCCCACAGCACAACGAGGAGGGGGATGACCGTATCTCCCAACTCAACGCTGAGGCCGCGAAGTGGCGTACCAAGTTCCGCGAGCAGGAAAAGGCGACCGCCGAGTTCGAGAAACGCCAGCAGGAAATTGAGCAGCAGTTCGAGTCCTACAAGCAGAACCTGGCTAAGGTCATGGGCCTCGCGGAGGAGGAAGACGTCGAGGACCTTGGCAAGAAGTACCAGGAGCAGGCTAAGGCCGCCGACGAGCGCTACAACCAGCTGAGGCAGCGGGTAGCGCTCACCGAAGCGGTACAGAAGGCCAAGGCCGACCCGGATCTGACTGTCCCCTTCATTAAGGGCGGTGAAGCATTCAACGCCCTTGACCCGTCCGCCGATGACTACGAAGCCCAGGTGGCTGAACTCGTCTCGGAGACGGTGGCAGCAACCCCGAAGCTGCGCGCCCAGGTGGCGCCCGCATCTTCCGGTAACGCTCCGACACCATCCGAAAACAGTGGCTCCCGCAGGCTCACCGTAGAAGACCTGGACAACATGTCCCCTGAGGAAATCTACGAGGCGCGTAAGGCCGGGAAGCTAAACCACCTATTCTAAGGAGATACGCGCATGTCTGTCGCATCCTTTATCCCTAAGCTGTGGGCTCCGGAACTTCTCGTTCCGTTCAAGAAGTCCAGCATCTACACCCAGCCGGGCATCGCTGATACCAAGTACCAGCCGATGCTCCAGAACAGTGGCGACACCGTGGAGATCAACTCCATTGGTAAGGCCACTATCAAGAACCATGACCGTACCAAGGATCTTGAGTACGATGACCTGACCACGACCTCTGCGAAGCTGGTCATGGACCAGGAGCGGTACTACGGTTTCCGCGTCTCCGACGTTGACCGTGTACAGGCGGCCGGTGACTTCGCTTCCGCCGCCACTAACCAGCACGGTTCGGAGATGGCCGACGAGATTGATAAGGCAGTAGCCGCATCCCTTAAGGCGGACGCGGGTAACAAGCTGCCGAACCAGCCGGTATTCGACGGCGCCGACTTCTATCGACCCTCCGATGGCCAGCTCACCGCGTGGGACGTTGTTCGCAAGCTTGCCACCGAGCTGAATAAGGTTTCCGCACCCACCGCCCAGCGCTGGATCGTGGTCGGCCCGAACTTTGGCTCCGCCCTTCTCGCAGACCGCCGTGTCACCCAGGCAGACGCCGCAGGCACTGACATTGTGGCCCGTAATGGCCTCATCTCGTCTATCTCGCAGCTCGGCCTGAACGTTTACCAGTCCAACAATGCCCCGGTCACCGCAGGCCGCGAGGGCATTGTGGCGGGTGTTCCCGGAGCACTTGCGTTCGCTACCCAGCTCCGCGAGCTCGAGGCATTCCGTGACCCGGATCGCTTCGGCGATATCGTCCGTGGCCTTCAGGTCTTCGGCGCGAAGGTCGTCAACCCGAAGGGCCTCGTCTATGTGGAGGCTGACGTGAAGCCGGGAACCCTCGGCTCCGCTGCTGCATCCACCCCGGCAGCCTAAAGGCGGGCGGTAGTGTCACGCCCCTGGTTGCCACCGGCACGGCGGCCTAGGGCTGGCGCTACATAGGGCGGTCTACCCATCCTCTAGATAGGTGCTAGGGGGTCGTTGGGTAGCCCGCCCTTTTTCATACCTACAGCACAATACTGTTTCCCCCTCTGGAGGTGGGGATAGGTGAATCTTGAAATGAATTACATTGACCGGACTGAGCTTATCGCTGACGCTATTCCCGGCACCTACGAAGGTTTAGAAGATGCTCAGCTAGACAGTCTCATTACCCGGGCATCGATGCTGATGCGCCGCTACACCAAATCCGCCGTCTACGCGGTAGACGAGTACGGTATGCCGACAAGTGAGCGTATTCGGGCGGCATTCCGTGACGCTACGAGCGCCCAGGTTCTTGCTTGGGTTGAGGCCGGGGTTGTGGGGGAGTTGTCTACTGGCGGCGCCAATGTGGAGGCGTCCGTGGCCTCCTCATCTAACAACGGCTCGTCGGTGTCGTTCGATAACAGTGTGTCTACCGCAGCCCGTACTCGCCTTCTTGCTGGGGAGCCGTCCGAGGGGGCGCTCCTCATCCTTGAGGACGCCGGGCTTGTTGGTGCCCAGCCATGGATTCGGGTGTAGTGGCGATGCGTAGCAACACGAGCGATACCCTGGCGCGCCTGTGGTTTAGGCATGAGGTGAAGCTGCAGGGTGAGGAGATACGAACTGCTAGGGGTGTCGCCTACGGGCCTGAGCGTACCGTCATGGCGTCCATCAACATGCAGTCCCGTGTGGTGCAATCCGGTGTAGGGCACGGGGAGGAAGTCACCGTGGCGGGAACGCTCAACTGGGATGTGGAAGGCCCACTACCGGCTATCGGCTCGACGGTGACGATACCGGAGGAGTTCGGGGCGAAACCACAGCGCAAAGTTGTCACAGCCCGCAGGGCCTACACCGGCACCGGGCTCACACCGGACCACGTGGAGGTGACTATCCTATGAGCCTTCGACTCAACACCGAGCAGGTGAAGCAGCGGGTCAAGCAAGGCGCGGTTCGTGGCGTGTCGGAGGCGGCGCGTGTCGTTGAGGCAGCAGCCATCCCCCTCACACCGCTGGGCGAAACCGGCAACCTACGCCAGTCCGCACAAACCGTTCCCGGCACGGATACAGGCGGGAAGGTTGAGGGCGCTGTCCGCTACGACGGCCTGCCCTACATCCGTCGCCAGCATGAGGAAACCACGTGGAACCACCCGCGTGCGGGCCAGGCTAAATACCTGGAAACGGCGCGGGCTCAGAACGCCGAGAGGGTCGCACAGATTGTGCGAAACCACATTAAGGGGATGATCTAGGTGTCCGAGTACAACACGCAGGCCAGCCCGCGCCCCGCCACCCATGAGGACTTCGCGGACCACCTCGCCACCTATCTGCACAATCAGGGCGTGTGCGCTGACCCACTAGAAAATCAGCAAGACGGGGAACTACCCGCCGTATTCATCGGCAGGTTTGTTGACCAACCAGACCGCGCAATCTGTATCTTCAACGTGACGATTAGTAACACGTGGTCGAATAGCAACCCCACCGCTCGGTTCAGTATTGCGTGCCGCGGCGGGGCTGAAGATCAACTCACACCGGCCAACACCGCGGGGAAAATCTTTACCGCTTTGCATGACCGCACCTACTTTGAGTTGACCGCAGGGCACGGCGTTTTAGCCTGTGAGCGGGTCATAAATGATCCACAAGTGCCGGATTCAAATACCCGCTGGTACAGCATCGACACCTACGAGGCAGTGCTAGCAATCCCATCTATCTAGGAGATGACATGGCAATTGCAAAGTACGCTACTGCACCCAATTCGTGCGAGCTGAATAAGCAGCTCAATCGTGGCTGGGTGCTGCAGGTTAAGCCGGTCGGCTCGGATGCGTCCGAATACCGGTTTGTTCGCGGTCTGACTTCTCTGTCCCCGAACATCGAGACCAACACGGTCGATGCGTCGGACATCGATTCTAACGGCTGGACTTCCGAGATTAAGACCTCCCGCTCGCTAACCGTCTCCGCTGAGGGCCAGTTTGCGCGCAAGGGCGACCTTGATTTGCTGACTGAGGATCAGCAGCTCCTGAAGTACACCGGAGAAGAGCTGGGCGACCACGGCAAGATCGACTTCCGTATCTGGCGCTCTGATATTGACGAGGGCTGGGAGGGCACCGCTAACAACAGCTTCAAGTCCGGTTCTGGCGGCGCTAATGATCTGCGCACTTTCACCTCTGATTTGAAGTCCTCCTGTGAGCCGACCCGTATCCACTCGGTTAAGGTTGGCGCGGAGAAGAAGCCGTCTGAGAAGATTAACGAGGAAGAGATCCTTAAGGCAATCACTCCAAAGGGTGTCGCGCCGGGTAATACTGACACCGCTGGCGAGCACTCCCCGGGCGCCTCGGCGGGTACTGGCGAGAACACCTCAGGCGCTACCGGCTAGAATGATATTTGGCCCTAACGCTTTAACCGTTGTTTAACGGCAACGCGTAGTTAACCCTCATGGTTTTTATTGACCGTGGGGGTTAATTCTTTTCCTGCCTATCTGACCGCACACGCCACTGATTAAGAATTAGTGGCGTGACCGAAAGCAACCAGCAAGGAAAGAAACACGGCCATGACTAACTTTGGCAACCTTGAAGAGCAACTCGACCCATTCGACGTCTACTTCACCTATAAGGGCAAGCAGTACGGATTCAGCCCAAGTGTGGAGGATGTTCTCGCATTCCAGATTGACCTTAACCGCTCTCGCACGAAGGGCACTACCGAGATGGATGTGTGGAATCGTGTGATTGCGTTGTCGGGTGGCAAGATGAGCAAGACCGGCAAGATTTCCGGTGGTGTTCTTGAAGAGCTAACCGGCGACGGTGTGCCGTTCTGGGGTTGCCCGCAAATCGTGGACACGTAGTGGAGCTACCTAGTGGTTAGGCAGCTATTTCTTTTCTACTGGTGGTTAGACCAATGTGGTTTTCGAAGTCGACGGGGCTGACCATCCCGAGTGCAGAGTGCCGGCGTCGGCGGTTGTAGACGACTTCAATCCAGTAGGCAACGGCCTTGCGTGCAGCATCACGGGTCGCCCAGCGCTGCCGGTCATAGAATTCAGTCTTTAGCGTCGACCAGAACGACTCAGCCATCGCGTTATCGAAGCACACACCAGTACGCCCCACAGACTGGGCAATGCCCAGGTTGCGGCAGACCTCCCAGAGCTTCTCACTGGTAAATTGCGTTCCGCGGTCAGCGTGAAACACCAGCCCATCAGGAACATCACCGCGTAGCGTATGCGCCATCCGCAGGGCCCGTTCAACCAGGTGTGTGTCTTGAACGCTATCCATAGCCCAGCCCAGTACCCTGCGGGAATGACCATCGCGGACCGCGCACAAGTACAACCAGCCCTCACCGGTGCGCAGGTAGGTAATATCTGACATCCACACTCGGTTGAGCTGACCAGTATCAAACATGCGCTTGACCAGGTCAGGAAGAGTTGACTTACGCTTGGCTTGAATCGTTGTCACCGGGACAAAGGCACGCGGTGAAATCCCTTCAATGCCCATCATGCGCATCCGTTTAGCCACAGTCTTGCGATTCAAGGTGATCTGGTAGCGCTCGGCAAGCTCTGCGGTGATCCGCGGAGCACCATAAACCTCATCGGAGTCTTTCCAAATCTGATGAATCTTTCGGTCAACATCATCGTAAAATGCTGCCCGATCATCTTCGCCGGATAGTCGTTTCTGCTGCGCATGGGCCCATTTGTAGTATCCAGACCGAGATACTTTTAATAGTCGTGCCATGCGCTTGATGCTGTAGTTCGCCTTCTCCTGCTGCATTAGTTCGAACTTTTCTGCTCGCGTTGCTTCGCGGCGAAGAAGGCTGTCGCTTTTGACAAAAACTCGTTATCCATCTTGGCTTCTGCCAGCTCCCGGCGCAGACGAGCATTCTCAGCTCGGAGGTCAGCCTCGCTCATCCCATCGGAGGATCCTCGGCGTTCACGTTCGAGTTTGACCCACCGGCCCAAAAGCCCGGCGGAAACACCGATTTCCTTAGCCACATGAGCGATCGGTCGCTCTGACTCGATTACCAGGTTCGCGGCTTCACGCCGGTACTCCGGCGTGTACTTCTTGCGCTGTTGACTCACAATGAACATCCTCTCTTACGGACACAAGATCCGTACAAATAGGGTGTCCACTAAACGAGGGTAACCTCAGTTCAGTGTGATTGACCGCTTTGTTCAGGCAGTCCACCTCAAGTACGCAAACAATAACGACATTGCCAAGGCGTACTTTGAGACTGGCGAGCTGGGAAAAGCGCTAGAGAAGTTGAAGAGCGACGCCCAACAGAACCAGGAGACCCAGACGGATGCTGGCGAGACCAATGGGGGCGCTTAAGGCGTGATGAAGATGGTTGGGCGTGGGCGCAGGACTCCGAATTTTGGTATGACCCCTACGCTGGGGCCTACTCGGATAATGACCCGGGTGGTGGCCCGCCCGACCTGTTTATTCTAGAAACTTACGGTGAGTATGTCCGTGAGTGGTGGGCGGAGAAGATTCAAGACCGCCCTCATGTGGATGAAGAGAAACTCACCTGGGCGAATCTGTTGTCTCATTGGGATGAGATAGAGACTGACTTTCATCACTTTTTTGACGTGGATTTTGGTTCACGTATTTTAGCTGACCGCCGCTGGCGTTGGTTCACAATACGCCTAGTAAGGCTACTAAGCGAAGATACGGCTATTGCGCGTGTTCTTGGCTTACGTGATAGACCCAACCAGCAGGAGTGAGTATGGCAGCGCTAGACCTCGGAGACCTCGGCTTCAAGATCAAAGTTGACACTGCGGAGTTTGACTCCGCGTTGTCAAAGATTGAGTCTAAGGCCCGCGGTCTAGATAAGACTCTAGAGGCTACCGGCAAGCGCAAAATTAGCGTTAAGGCCGACTCCGGTAGCCTTGGCAAGATTGAGTCTGCCGCTAAGTCTGCGGGTAGCGCTGTTGACGCGGTTAACGGCAAGCGTGTTTCACCGCAGGCAGATAGTGGCCAGCTAGATAAGGTTGCGACGGCTGCGAAGTCCGCGGGCGATGCGATTGATTCCGCATCGGGCAAGAGCGTCTCTCCGAAGTCTGACACCGGCCAGTTAGAAAAAGTTACTTCCGCCGCGAAGTCTGCCGACGATGCGGTTGAGGCGCTCGCGGGCAAGAAAGCCACTCCGCTTGTTGATCCCGCGCCGTTGGAGAAAGTCGCGGGCAAGTCCCGTGAAGCGGCATCCGCAACGGAAGAATTAGCCCATTCTGCTAACCCGCTCGGGGGCATGTTTAGCAGCGCCGCGTCCTCCGCCGCGGGCATGATGGGCGCCCTTGCGGGAGTTGGTGGCGTCGCTAGCGCGTTCGGCAAGATTATGTCTACCGGCATGGAGTTTCAATCGTCCATGAACACCATGTCGGCCGTGTCTGGCGCTACCGGCGAACAGTTGGCTGCGGTGTCTGCTAAGGCCCGCGAGTTGGGCACGGATGCGTCGCTGACGGCTACCTCGGCTACGGATGCTTCGCAGGCAATGACGGAGTTGGCTAAGGGCGGCTTCACGGTTGAACAGTCCATGTCTGCGGCTAAGGGCACACTCCAATTAGCGGCTGCTGCTGGTGTTGAAGCGGCGGACGCGGCCACTATTCAATCGCAGGCGCTACAGGCGTTCAGTCTCGGCGCTGGGGACGCGGCGCGTGTGTCAGATATTCTCGCGGGTGCGGCTAACGCCTCGTCTGCCGAGATGACCGGCATCGCGCAGGGTCTGCAGCAGTCGGGCACGGTTGCGCACCAGTTCGGTCTTTCGATTGAGGACACGGCCACGTCGCTGGCGATGTTGGCTAATGCTGGTATTCAAGGTTCGGATGCTGGCACGTTGCTTAAGACCACGCTGTTGTCTGTCACGGATCAGGGCAAGCCCGCGCAGGAGGCTATCGAAAAGCTTGGGCTAACCGTCTACGACTCCAACGGCAAGTTCGTTGGCATGGCTTCGCTACTTGAGCAGCTTAAGCTGGCGTCCAAGGCCATGACGGATGAGCAGTATCAGGCCGCCACCGCCACCTTGTTCGGTTCCGATGCTATGCGCCTGTCTGGTATCGCAGCACAGCAAGGCGCCCAGGGCTTTAACAAGCTCAAGGAAGCAGTCACCCGCCAGGGCCAGGCCGCTGAGGTCGCAGCCGCGCAGACGCAAGGCCTGCCGGGCGTGTGGGAGCGCTTCCAGAACACTATGGAAGATCTCTGGCTGGGCATGTTCGACAACATGGATGACCAGCTGGTTTCTGTCGGAAACTCCGCTGTTGACATGGTGGAGGGCGTCGCACCAGAACTTGAGAAAATGGCTCACCTCACTGGCGATGCTATGAAACTGTCTGTTGGCGGCGTCGCTAAAGCGGTTGAGGTGTGGGGCAAACTCCCCGGCCCGGTTAAAGAGGCCGCTACTGCTATGGCGCTTGTTGCTGCGGCGGTTAAGTCTTACAGCAAGTTCAGCATGGTTTCTACCGCGGTTGACGGTTTGACTGGCTCGTTTAAGCGCACCCGCGGTGGTATCTCTGATTTCACTTCCGCTTTTGGCGAGGCGTATTCCTACGCTCGCCAGGCCAATCCAGAATTGTCGCGCACTGGCGCTGCTTTGCAGGTACTTGGTGGTAAGGGCGGCGTGGCCGCTGCTGGTATGGGCAAACTCAAGGGCGCCGCCGCTGGCGTGCTTGAGATGCTTGGCGGCCCGTGGGGCGTGGCTTTTGCTGCGGCTGGCGCGGCTGTTGCGTCCGCTGTTGATTATGTTCAGGCGGCAGACCAAGCAGAGAAGAATCTTGCCGAGTCGTCCGTTAAGGCGGCTAAGGCGCACGACCAGCTAGCTACTGCTATTGCTGGTACTAAGGGCGCGTTGTCTGGTGACGGTTTGGCTGCCGCTGTTGATATGGCTAACGCTAAGCTCACGGAGTTTGAAGAGCGCGGCAAGCTCGCTTCTAAGTGGCAGTCATCTTTCATTGAAAAGGGCGCCTACCGCGAGGAGGATTACCAGCGCCACCTTAAGGAAGAAACTTACGCTGGTTCTAGCGCTGATTCTAACGCCCGCCGTAAGGCCACGGAGGACACTAAGAACGGCTATAAAGAGCTTCAGTCCGCTATGGAAGAGCTGAAGATGAGCAAGGAGGATGTTGATAAGGCGATCGCTGTTGGCGGCGAGTCTTACGACAATCTCATTTCTCATCTGCGCTCCACTGGCGATTCTGGTAATTGGGCGGCGGATCGTCTTGCTGAAAGCCGCACTAGTATGCAGCAGGCTATTGATGCCGCTCGTCAGCTTGACCCGTCGGCGGCTCAGGCGGCTGCCGGTATTGACGTGTTGGCGGATTCTTCCGCGTCGGCTGACGATAAGCTCTCCGCTTTGAAGTCCACTATGCGGGCGATGGGTCTGCTTTCGCAGACTGCGGATCAAGCCATGATGGAAATGGCGGACACCGTAGAAGAGATTGGGAACAGTGTTTCCAATCTGGGTCAGGGTACGGATGGTCTGGGCGATAAGCTGTTTGACGGCGATAAGCTGAATGTTCAGAACGATAACGCCCGCCAGTTGTCGTCCACGCTGTCGGATATGTCGGATCAGCTCATGAATGTTGGCGTCGCTGGTGGTGACGTTAACGAGGCGTGGGACACGATGATTCCTGTGCTGGATGATATTCGCGCACAGATGGGTTTGACGGGTGAAGAGTTCGACGCCCAGTGGTCTCACATTCTTGAGTCTTACGGTCTCGCGCCGGATGTTGTTCATACTTTGGTGGAGTTGGACGGCGCTAGCGAGGCTGTCCAGTCGTTGGGTGATTTGTGGGCTGGCCTTTATAAGGTTGAAGAGGGAGCCACTATTCCGATTGACCCGCCGAACCCTGACGTTGTTGCGGTGATGGATGAGCTGGGGATTAAGTACCAGGAGGTTAAAGACGCTTCCGGTGAAACGATCCAGTTTAAGGTGACGGCTCCTAGCGATGAAGTTAAGGGCCAGTTGGATGAAATCACTACCAAGATGGCGGAAATTGATGATGATTCCATCACGATTGAAGCGATCATGGATCCGACTCAAGTTGAGATGGGTGCGGCGGAGGTTGAGTCTCTGCTGCAGGATTTGGATATTAAAAACCCGTCTCCGCAGGCGCAGCTAGTTATTGATGACTTAAAAGCTAATCACTCTATCGCCATGGGTGATTTGGAGTATCTGAATCAGCAGTCAGCTAACCCGGTTGCTGATTTGGATAAGCTGCTACTTGATAACGGTATTAACACCGCTCATGGGCAGTTGGACGGGCTTAATGCTCATTCCACTAATTCGCATGTTGATGCCAACACCGACTCGTTCACGACCAAGGTCGGCGCAGCGATCCGTTTGATTAACTCCGTGCCGCTCACCAAGCGCGTTCAGTTCATTGGTGAAGTTGTTGGCTCCGCTTGGAATCGTATTCGCGGCAACGCTAACGGCGGTATTGCAGGATTCGCAGCCGGTGGCGAACTACCTCGCCTAGCGATTGGCGGCGATGCCGGTTACCGCTTGCCGCTTAGTGGCCCAGGAACAAACACCGTTGATGGATTCCTTGGCGTTGACGGCTCCGGTATGCCTATTGCCCGCGTAGATGCTGGGGAGTGGGTTATTAATCGTCGTTCCTCGGCTCAGTTTGGCGCAGCGCTAGCGGCGTTGAATGCGGGTAACGCGCAGCTGGCGCTCATGGAGTTGTTGCGTAATCTTCCAGCGCACGCCGATGGTGGCATGACTAAATCGGAGCAGGTTAAGGAAGTACTCGCGCCGTACAATAACGGCCCGTACCTCATGGGTGGATTCTCCCCGAGCGCGTTTGATTGCTCTGGCGCGGTTGCGGCTGGCGTTAACGCTTATTTGGGTCTTGACCCGTTCGATTCTCGCATGTCTACGGTTAATGAGGGCCAGTGGCTTGCGGCTAAGGGCTTCGAGAACGGCCCGGGCAACGGCAAGCAGTTGGCTGTTGCTTGGTATGACTACGGCGGAGGCGCTAACGGCCACACGGCGATGATGCTGCCGGATGGAACCTATATTGAGTCTGGCGGTAACACGGGCCAGGGTATGACGATCGGTGGCGCGGCTGGCCCGTTGGAGGGTCGCGGATTCACTAATTTCATGTATCTGCCGGGTTCTGATTCTGATTCTGGCGAGCTGACTGGTGATCTAGGCGAGACTGATGGTCTCGGGACGACTCTCGAGGATTTTGGTGGCGGCGCGTCCGCTAAATCACGACCCAAGGCTACGGCGCGTAAAGCATCGGCACCCGTGGCCGGGCAGATGTTTAATCATCCTGGGTTTGCGTCGAATATCCCGGGCGCCACCGTTGGTAGCTCTCTGGGTGGTCACCGTGCTGCGGTTCAGGCCGCCGCTGATAAGTACGGTGTTGGAGCGCAGGCAGCCGGTGTCATGAACTGGTCTAACCCGTTTGTTGGTTCTAACAGTTTCCGCGATGAGATTGGTGAGCCTGGGTCTAAGCAGATTCTTTCGATTGCTAAGCAGCTAGAAAAGCAGTTTGGTCAAAAGGGAATTGCGGCGCAGGTTGAAGCGGCGTTGAGTGCTAAGACACCGAACTGGGATGTGTGGCTCCGTGTTAACGAGGACACGATCGACGCTTTTAACCGTCTTGAAGAGGCTAAGGCCGACGTCAAGAATGGTGTTAATGATGTTGCGGAGGCCGAGGAGAAACTAGCGGAGCTGAAAAAGAAGTCTAAGGACTCCAAAGATGACGCTGCGGATAAACTCGCCGATGCGTATAAGGCGCTAGATAAGGCTAAGAGAAAAGAGCTAACTAAGTCTTACACCCAGCAGGATAAGACGGAGGAAATCGAAAAGGCTCAAAAGAAGATTGATGAGCTGAAGGAAAAATCTTCCGAGAACGCCAATAAGGCGGCGCAGCAAATCGCCGACGCCGAGCAAGAGATCATTAACGCTCGCGAGGATGAGAAAGAATCTCTCCGTGAGCTTAAAGAGGCTCAACTCCAGTACAACACCGCGTTGCAGATGGCGCCTATTAAGGCGGTTGCGTCCTTGACGGATAAAATCGCGGAGGGCTTCGGGGCTATTGCGGAAAGTCTTGAGCTTATGGCGACCAACATGGATCACGCTAATGAGCTTATCGATGCCCGCCAAGATTCAGAACTCGCTGACGTTAACGCCAAGCAGGATGCTTTAGACGCGGCGCGTAAGCTACGCCAGTTGGAGCGCGATAACTCAAATGAGCGCCATAAAGAGGTGCTAGACCAGCAGCAGGCCGAGTTTGATTTGGCTATGGCGCGCCATGACTACAATTCGCAGTATTCCGACCTTGAGGTCAATCTTGCCGAGCTGCGGGCTAAGGGCATTCTGGATGTTTCGCAGCGCGCTATGGACACGGATCGCCTGGCGATGATTTCCGCTTCCGGTGTGGCCGTTGCAGAAAAGCAGTTGGAGTTAACCCGAGCGCAGGCCGCTAAGGGCGAGTTTGAACGCCAGGTCGCTTTGCAAGAGGCCACCTATGAGGTGAACTTTCAAGAGGAAATGGCGCGCATTCAGCATGAGCGCCTGGCTGTTGCTACACAGGAGCTGGCGGACGCCGCGGCTGCCGCCGCTGGCAAGTTGGGCGGCTCGGCTAGCGCTCTCGCGCAGGAGACTCAAGGCAAGCAGAAAACCGCCGCTGGCGCCGCTGGCGTTATTGGTGGTCTTGCACAGTTGGCTGGCGCTGTTTTCATGACCGTGGCTACCGGCGGCGCTGCGCTACCGGCTGCGCTGGCGTTGGGCGCTTCGGGCCTTAAGACCGCCGTCGAGGGCGGCAAGAACATTGCCGAGGGCAAGGCGCAGGCAGACGCTTACAAAAAGCAAGCCAAAGAGGAATACGACGCCCTATCTAAGGATGATAAGGCCCGCGTTGACGCCGCCCGCGCCGGTCTCGCAATCGGAGCTATTGCCGGTGGTGCTGTCGGTATGGCCGGTGGTTCGTCGGATGATGTGAATAACATGTTTGACGCCACTAGCGGTATTTTTAATCTGCCGTTGTATCAAAAGCAGATGACCGAGAAATACGGTGCCGAGGCTGCGGCGTTGATGACTGCGAAGAAAAAAGCGGAGCTTGATCGCCGTGAAAAGACGGCGCAGTTGGAGCGCGCTAAGGCGGCGTTTGACTTATCGGACTCGACGGCAAAGCAGGCGGACGCCCTGGCCGATATGCAAGACACGCTACAAAAGCAGCTTAATGAGTTGCAGCAGGAGAATAAGCAGCTCGCCGGGATTGACGACAAAATTGGGGGCAAGAATAAGTCTGTTCTCATGAGTATTGGCGGTTCCGGTTGGGGCGTGAACTCCACGGACGGCATGATGCTCGGGGCTAGCACCGGCGGGTTTGGCGGCGTGACCCGTGATGAGGTTGGGGCATGGTCGTCTCTGAACGTTGAGAACGGCTGGAATACGGCGGAGATTATGCGGCCGCTTGTTGATTCGATTAAGGACACAGCGGCGGACGCTGCGGCGGCGTCTCGCGGTGTTGTTGAGGGCTTGCCGGAGACTGTGGCGGAGGGCCGTTATGCGAAGTTGCTGGCTGAAAAGTCGGTTGTACCTGGCGCTGTTGATGCCGCGGGCCGGTCTGTGCTTGCGGCGCAGCGTGAAGCGGCCGACGCGGCGTATGAGGCCGCTGCGAAGCGCGTGCTTGCCGAGATGGGTGGTGGTGACACTACGAATATCGGAACACAGTTCACGGGCGCGGTGTCGGTTAATGCGAAGTTGGAGGACACGGTTCTCGATGGGTTACGTGCTATGGCGGCGAATAAGTAGGAGAATGAATCATGAGTAAAGTTTGGGATAAGAAATTCCGTCTCACATTGTGGGGCGTTGACGTGGAGCCGTTAGCGTTGTCGCGCCCGCGGAAGTGCCGTGAGGGGCTATTCCTTTCGGAGGTGCCGGACGGGCTACAGGGATTCGATAAGCGCCACTTGTGGGATGAAGCGTCTGGTTCGTGGCACGGCATGAGTACCGACACAAATCAGATCAAGCTAGAAGTCATGGCTAAGGGCCGCGATGTGCGCGGGTACATGGATAGATTGTTAACCGCGCTGGGTGACGGATCACACCCAATCGGCCTGTCTGTTGTGTCTGCGGAGTGGGGCTACCGCTGGTATCGAATGAGGGTCGCTAGCGTGTCGCAAATTGATTGGGGGCAGTCCCCCGGCGGGTCACGGTTCGCTAAGTGCTCGGTGATTCTTGAGTTCGCGGGGGACACAACCCGCCGGTTCAAAGAGCGCGTCACGCTTGCAAAAGATTCAAAGTTCGGGCGTGTTGAATTCCGCGTTGATGGTGACCAGCCAGTGTGGCCCAAGTTCACCGTGACCGGCTCTCACGGTGGTGTTCGATTGCGTCTGACCGCGCAGGATGAGTGGCAGACTGTGCCGTACCGGGCCGGTGGTTGGGTGATTGATTCTCACCCCGCCAGGCGGCACGTTACCGACATCGACGGCAAACCTGACTTTTCGCAGATTGTCCCGTTCTGGCCCGAGCCAGTTCCGGTCATAAATAGCAAAGCGACCGTTGAGATAGAGGCAACGCGCCCCGGCTCGGACTTCCAGCTACACATCGACTATGTACCGGAGTTCAGCAGAGCATGGTAGTCAAGTACAGCCCCCGTCATGAGATTATCGACCTAAGAGTTTGGAACCCGGCGATGACCTCATGGTGGGGGCTTACTGACTTTCAGGACTTTAGTCTTGAGGGCCGTGCTGATTGGACTGTCACCGCGGGTTCGGTAACCGTGTCTGCGGATCATGCGCTGGCGCCGCGTTTGCGCTCCGCCCGCCACGTGCCGGTGCCTATCTCATTCGCTATGAACGGTGTTAGGTGGGACGGTGCGGTTGAGTCTGTAGAGACGGGCAAAAAGGATGACGGCAGCGAATACGTCATTGCACGGTTCCTGTCTGACCATAAGCACTTTGGCAGGATGTTGGCTCGCGGCCCGATTGTGTCCGCTGCGGATGATTCCTCGGAAACGTTAACGGACCCCATCGGCAAGATTACCAAGCGGCTTGTTTCTACCGGCGCGGTGCGTACCGGCCTACCAACCTACATTCTGATTGATGATGACGGCGATACGGTTGAGGTTGAAGTCCGCACCGAGGATTACGTCACGGATGTTGTGGCGGACGCCCTGGCGGGGTCTAATTCGTTTGTTGAGGTTCGGAAACTTCTACCCGAGCAACCGATCCCAGGCAACGGCGTGGTTGAGCACTATTCGGGTGTTATGGAGCGCCAGTGGGAGCAGTACCAACTTGATGCGGGTTATTGGGCTAACGCGGCTACTAGCCCGCGTATCAAGGGCGTTACCGTCGGTTCCCAGTCGCCTGCGTACCCGGATAATTCTTGGGCTGGCAAGGGCATGAGGGATAAGGATTCCATGCCGCTATCGGAGCCGATGAGCGGCGTTTGTTTCCACCCGTTTGAAACGATTGTTAATCGTCCGCTTGGGTATTATGCGGAGGTTGACCCGGCGAATGTGCATGTTGTGACGCGGCAGCAGATTGAGAACGGGCCGGGCGCTGCGGCTGGCAGGCCGCACTACGTGACGCACTTTAAGGCCGGTACTCTCGATGTGGTTTCCGCGCCACATATTACGCAGTGCGTGGAGAAGCGTTTTCTAAAGCGTGTTGACGGCACGCCATACACGTCAGAGCGTGAGGCGCTTAGTCGCTTCACTACCGTTGATGCTTACGCATGGAAAGACGGCATAAGCTGGTTCCTAGCCACCTCGGAAGAGTTCGAGAAAGATAACCAGAAATACAAGCCACGCGGAGCTAACCAAAAGCAAACACCCGGCATCCTAGTTTGGCAACACGCGGGCCGTGACCGTCGCGGCGTCGTATTCTCATCCGCTCCGGGCGGCGGGCTTAAAGCATGGTCTGCTACGGAAAGCTCACCAGACGGAGCGATGCTTATCGCCGGTGGGCAGATGGACGCACAGACTATCGCCGCTTTGGAATCCGGTGTACTTAAGCCAAAGGGCACGGTTCAGAGCGTTGATGAGTCTACGGCGTCGGCTATTCTCCCCGCGTCCGCTGGACTGCCTAGCGCGGTAGAACAATTAGACATTGACGTTCAGCCGAACGCCACTATTTCCGGCACTGAAGTGTCTTTCTCTAAGGCCGGAGGCCGGGTTGATATTAATCAGGCGGGGCCGTTCTTCCTCCGCGAAAAGTACATGAATCTGTCGTCTACTGGTGGCGCTAATCCGGTGTCGGAGATTGCGCGGGAGTGGGCGAAGTCGCAGGGTTCAACCACGATGACATTCACCCCAGGGCACCACCAGACTGTTGTTTTCGGTGATGATGTGACCTTGCCGGATGGTCGTATAGTGCCGGGTTGGAAGCCGGGGGATCGCGTCTCGTTTGTTGATGGGACGACGCGTGTATCCGAAGTGATTATGGGGTTCAGTGTTCGGGCCGGGGCGAATGAGCCGGTCACGGTTGAGCCGATTTTAGGCCGTGAGGTTAACGGCGTGTTGTCTGGGTTGCGGCGTCGTATTGAAGAGAATGAGCGCGCCGCGAAGAAAGCGTTTCTTGCCCCGCCGCGAAAGGTGCCACGCGGTGCTGTTAAAGCGATTGCGGATGAATCGGCGTCTCGGGTTGAAAAGTCGCTGGTTCAGGCCTCTAAAGACTTATCTAATGAGATTGCTAAGACGGTTAAGACCGCCGATTTTGCGGAGTATTCAGCTGAGCTACAAGCGAAGTTGTGGGGTGCGCAGGGCGAGTTTAATAAGATCTCGGCGGAGTTTCAGGAGAAGCAGGAGCTTATTAACGCGCAACAAAAATTGATTGATGCGCAGCAAGATAAGATCGCTACGGCGTTGACGGAGCAGGTGGTGCTGGCGAGCCGATTGTCTGCGGCGAATGCGAAAGCGATTGAAGTGCAAAAGGAAGCGGAGCGTAAACGCCCACGCCTCGTGTTTGCTAAATACCCGGCGTATAACCCTAGTTATGTTGATTCGGAGGGTTATCTCCGTATTGAGCCTTATAGCACTGGCGATCGTGGGTTTAAGCTCGCGTGTTTGGGTGATTGGACTGGCACGATGGTTGTGCGTGCTACGGCGATTGGCCCGCTGTCGGCTAATTCCATTGATTCAATACGGTGCCGTGTTACTTCTAGTTCTCGCGTGTTTAATGGCACGCCGGAGGCTCTGCAGATGAGTTATAACACGCTTGATGTAACTATCTACCCTGACTAATAGACGGCCCGTGACCGCGGGACGAATGGTCGCATAATGAGGCTAATTTCAAAGCGTCATTAGGAGGCCACGTGACTGATTTCAACGGCAAGGTACAAGGCAATTTCGTTGACGATGATGATATTGTCCGCACCGGCCGGGTGATGATTGAGCTTAACGGCTATGGCTTTATGCAAGTGCCGATCCCTACCGGGTTGAAGCAGGCGTGGGATGATTTGCGTGGCGAATCTTCGACTAATTTGCAGGAGATTCGGAGCAAGACGTCGCAGGCTGTTAGCTCTGCTGATTCGGCGTCTAAGAGTGCAGCGGCTGCTAAATCGTCGGAGTCTAACGCGGCATCGTCTAAGAATGTGGCGGCGTCGTCGGCTTCCGCTGCGGCTGGGTCGGCGTCGGCTGCTAAGACTTCGGAGACTAACGCGTCTAATTCTGCCGCTGCGGCTAAATCGTCGGAGCAGGCGGCGGCCGGTTCGGCTACGGAGGCTAAGACATCGGCTTCTGCGGCTAAGCAGTCGGAGTCTAACGCGGCTTCATCTAAGAGTGCGGCGGCTGGTTCCGCGGCGGAGGCTAAGACATCGGCGTCGGCTGCTAAGCAAGACGCTGATAGGGCTGCGGCGGCGCGCACCGCGACGGAAAATATCGCTAAGTCCACCTCGTGGAATGGTGACCAGCTCACGGTAAATGGTAAAACCTCCCCCCACTTGAAAGGTGATAAGGGAGATAAGGGCGACCCAGGGGATGTTACTAACGTCACGTGGGATGTGGTGAAGAATAAGCCCGCAACGTTCCCGCCGAGCACACATACTCACACGTCGATTCAGATCACTGACGCTACTAACGCGGCGACCGCGAACATGGTTGTAAAGCGTGACGCTAGCGGGCGTGCGCAGTTTTCAGACCCGTCGTCGGGCGCCGATGCGGCAACTAAGGCCTATGTTGATGCGCAGGATGTGAAGATCGGTGCGCTTGGTAGTGGGGTGGATTTGAATACGGTCACCACGACCGGGGCGTACCATCAGAATCTTACTGCGAACGCGCAAAATGGTAAGAATTATCCCATCGGCCAGGCTGGCCTGCTTGAGGTTTTTAATCCCGATGCCAGCATGACTTACCAGCGTTACACCGTTTATGGCGGCTACAACCAGGTGTTTACTCGCGGTCTCTACAGCAACGCATGGGGCGCGTGGAAAGAGGTATCTACAGCTGGGCATACTCATGTATCCGCGGATATTTCGGACGCTCAAAACGGGTACACGTTAACGTCCACGGCTACGAACGGCCGCAAGCTGGTACAGATTTCCTCCAACGGCACGCTTGAGGTTCACGCCAACAATATGACCAACGGTAACGGTAACGCGGTGGTCAACAAGGCCTATGTGGATAGCTTGGCGACTGAAGTTCGCGCTTTTGCCGCGTCCCGCGCCGTGGTGAAACAGGTCACCTCCCCACCGTCATCTTTTGAGTCTGGCGTGCTTTACGTCATCCCGGAGTGATCGGCATGAGTGTTCATTTTGGGGGCAAAAAGGTAAAAGAGCTGTACTACGGCGGTAAGAAGGTTAAGGAAGCGTGGTACGGGGGACAAAAAGTCTACGGGGCTGCGGGCGGAAGAATTTTCGGCAAGTGGACCACGAATTTCAATTACGTGGTGGGCGACCGTGTGGCGCATAGGGGAATTATGTATGAGTGCATTGAAGCGCATACCTCTGATAGAGGAGACTACCCTTCATCTGCGACGAACCAGCCTGGCTATGGCTGGGACCAATATACGTTCTGGAAGCAGATCGGCTACGCCTACGAATTCGGGTTTTAAGGAGTAAATAATGAGCGTTGAGCAAGTCAAAGAATCTATTCAGCAGCTCACCGATTCTGAGGTAGAACAGCTGGGTGTGTGGATCTACGGGGAGGAAATGAACCGCCGCGCAGCCCAGCCCGCGATAGAACAAGCCCAGGCGGATATCGTCACCGAGCTACAAGACGCAGGGAAGCTGGAGAAACCGGAGGTGGCCACGGAGGAGCAAGCCAAGAAGGACGCGGCACGAGTACCGGAATGGCGCAACCCCGGCACCGACCACGAGCTGATGTATCGCTACGGTGACGTGGTTCGCTACCAGGGTAAGCTCGTGCGCTCTACCCATAAGGGGCTGAATCACTGGGAGCCGGGCACGCACGGTGTGGATGAGCACATCTGGTTGGACATCACCGACCGATACACCAACCCCCAGCCAGAAGAACCGGGCGTCGGCGAAGTGCGCCAGTTTGCCCCTGGCCTCGACGTGGCGGAGGGCGACATCATATCCTACGAGGGTGCCCACTACCGGGTACTCTCCGCACACACCACCGCCACACACTGGCCACCAGACACGGCCCACGCCCTTTTTGAAAAACTCTAACCACAAGCCCCTGACCGCGCTGCGGTTGGGGGTTTACTCATTCCCAAAGGAGGGCAAATTGAAAGATTGGAAAACGCTAGAACCCGACCGGGTACGCCTATCTGCCGTTACGCCTTGCAGGGCGATACTGGGGTGTACTGTAGTGGCTGGCTTCCCGGCCACACCCTGTACTATACAGTACTATCCTGTACTTTGTAAAATTTTCGGCCTAACCACTGCTACGCTCATCCTATGACCACACCCCAGCAGTGGCCTGCTGGCCAACTACTCCAACACGCCCGCGAACGCGAAGGACTATCCAAAGCCGAAGCCGCACGACGATCCCGCCTATCAGAATCCTGGTGGCGACGACTCGAAACCGGAATCAACATCCGAGACGGCAAAAAGATCCCCATCACCCCCACCCCGGAAGCGCTAGCGAAAGCCGCCCAAGCCGTCAACCTCCCTATCAACCAGGTACTCGAGGCGGCGGGCCTCGCCCCGGAGCGGGAAAACCCGGAAGACCTACAAGCCGAAGCGGCGCAGCTCCTCAAGGCCCTACCTATTCCACTACAGAGAGAAGCTGTCGCCTATCTCAGGGGGCTGACCGTAGGAAGTCGGCAGGGCTAACCTCTCCGCATACTGGGCTAGCGCGGCCTGCGCCTGCGCCCGCCCCACATGCACATATCCCAGCGTCGTATCTACAGTGGACTGGCCAAGAATGACCCCAATCACCTGAGGCGGTACCCCGCACTCGGCCAGTAGAGACGCCGCTGTATGCCTAGCTGTATGAAGGTCAACGACCGGGAGCCCCGCCGACTTTAAGGCAGACTTCCACCTGGAAAGCGCAACTTTCGGGCGTAGTGGATACCCGCGCTCGGATACCCACATGAGCCCCCACCGGTTCGACGGTGTAGCCTGCACATGCTGCCAGAGCATCGCATCCAGCGGGGGCGGCACGTGCACCAGACGTACCGAGGATGAGGTCTTCGGAGGGGCCAAAATCAGATTCCCCCACAGGGGCTCATGGTCATACCCGGGAGGTAGCGCAAGGCCACGGGTGGGGCACTTGCTCGGCGTCACGTCATCGCTACACCGGCACTCCTCACCATGCGCCCAGGACACCTCTACGAGCGCCCTATCTAGCTCGGCCGTGCACCCGGCCGGGGAGAAGTTCACCTTCGAGCGCCGCAACCCCAGAAGCTCGCCCTTACGGGGCCCGAGGAAGAGGAACGCGGCCCACAATGTGGCGAACGGGTCGCCGGACTGGGCCGAGTGGACTATAAGATGCCGCGCCTCGTCCGCCGTGAGCGACGTCCTCTTCTTCGATACTGCCCTAGGTCGCGGCACCTGAGAGCACGGGTTCCGCTCGATGAGTCCGCGCTTCACCGCATCCTCCATACAGACAGACAGCGACGACCTCACCATCTGAACCGTCCGGCTGGAAACGAGGGCATCTCTTACCGCTTTATCTAGCTCCCGAACCTCGTCCGCCCCGACGTCGCTGAGCTTGTATTGGCCGAGCGTCGGGATGATGTACTTGCTCGCGTAGGACTTATGATTACGCAGATTGTTCGGGGAGAAGGTTTCGGCTGCCGTGGTTTCGAGCCACCGGGTGACGTGAGTTTCGACGGTGATTTCTTCCGGTGTGGAGCGGCCTTTTTTGAGCTTGATGAATAGCTCGTTCCTACGCCTCACGCATTCCGGTTTAGTCTTGGCAGAGACGGTGCGGCGCACCTGCCGTCCCTTGCCGTCGTAACCAACGGTGATAGCGGCGCGGTACCGGCCGTCCTTGGTCTGGTATATGGAGCCCATGGTGAGGTCTCGTACTGGTCGCATTCGAACATCCTGAGTCGGTTGGTAGCTAGGTTCGGTAGCTAATTTTGTAGCTGCCTTCCGATACAGGCTAGTACACGCTAGTACAAGCGTGCTAGCTGGGCCCTTCTGCGATAAACCCGAAAACCCGCCCTGTACTGGTACAGGAAAAACATGACGCTCAGACTTCCAAGCTGAAGACGCGGGTTCGATTCCCGTCATTCCCTCCAATTTTTAAATCTCGAGTCAACGTTTCATGCAAATGTTGGCTCGAGATTTGTCGTTTTCCACCTTGCGGCCAAATCCAAGTGAAGGGGGTATAAAGCGTGCTTGTTTGGCCGAAACCCCCAAATGGTGAGGTGACAAACCTACATGGTGAGGTCTAAAAGGTGAGGTCAGTAGACTCCAGCCACAGCCGTTATCACCAGGCACAGAATTGACGGCGCGACCTCACCATCTAGGAATGGGCAACCTCACCATCTGGTTTAGGGCAAGGCCCACGCCCCACAGTGCGATGTTGTGGGGCTTCGCTGAACGGGCTGCGGAGACGTTGCCGATGCAGTGGGTCGATGCAGTGGAACGGCGCCGCAAAACAAGCGCTAAAACTCGCGCTTTAAGGCGTTAATTTGCATAATTGACCGTTGTGACGGGGAGGAAATTAATAGCTTTTAACCTGCGGAAATGCTCTTAAGTGGGGGTCGGTGTTAGGTCATTTGGAGATATGCCGCTACACTATTTCGAGTATGCAACGCACCCACGGCGAAAAGCATGACATGTTTTAGAAGATCGTGGAGGCCTACATACGGGGCGTGGCGCAGTTTGGTAGCGCACCTGCTTTGGGAGCAGGGGGTCGCAGGTTCAAATCCTGTCGCCCCGACGTATGGGGGTCTGGGAATACCCTTAAAGTATTTCCAGACCCCTTATTTACATTCTGAACCAATTTATGCCAGGAGAGTTTCTCGTGAAGACCACCGTAGACAAGCTGAGCGATACCCGCGTCAAGCTCACCGTCAACGTTCCGTTTGCTGAGCTGGACAAGGAAATCGATCAGGCCTACGCGGCGATCGCACAACAGGTTTCTATCCCAGGTTTCCGTAAGGGTAAGGCTCCGCGCCAGCTTATCGACGCCCGCTTTGGTCGCGGCCCGATTCTCGAGCAGGTTGTCAATGACATGCTGCCGACCCGTTACGAGCAGGCAGTTCAGGAAAACGGCCTGAAGGTTATCGGCCAGCCAGAGGTTGACATCGCGAAGATAGAGGACAACGACTTCGTCGAGTTCACCGCTGAGGTTGACATCCGCCCGGAGATCGAGGTTCCGGACTTCTCCAAGCTGTCTGTTACCGTTCCGGCTCTGGAGGCTAAGGAAGAGGACGTCGACAAGGCTCTCGAGGACTTGGCAGCACGCTTTGGTGAGCTCAAGGACACCAAGCGCAAGATGAAGACCGGCGACTTCGCCATCATCGACATCGTTACCGAGATCGACGGCGAGAAGCTGGAAGAGGCATCCTACGAAGGCATGTCCTACCAGATTGGTGATGACGACCTCATCAAGGGCCTTGACACCGCACTGCGCGGCATGAAGACCGACGAGGACAACGAGTTCACCTCCACCATCCAGTCCGGTGACCACGCTGGTGAAGAAGCAACCATCAAGGTTCACGTTCAGCAGACCAAGGAGCGCAAGCTTCCGGAACTGGACGATGAGTTCGCACAGATGGCTTCCGAGTTCGACACCATGGACGAGCTGCGCGAGTCCACCAAGACCCGTGTTGAGGAGTCCAAGAAGGCTGAGCAGGCTGCGAACATCCGCGACGAGGTTCTGAAGGCTGCTCTCGACGGCGTTAAGTTCGAGCTGCCGACCTCCGTCGTTGACGAGCAGGTTCACGCACAGCTGCACCAGATCCTGGGCCAGCTGGCTCACGACGAGAAGGCATTCGCACAGCTGCTTGAGGCGCAGGGCACCACCCGCGAGGAGTTTGATAAGGAAGCTCGCGAGTCCGCTGAAGAGTCCGTCCGCACCCAGCTGTTCCTGGATGCCGTTGCTGAGGAAGAGCAGCCTGAGGTCTCCCAGCAGGAGCTGACCGACCACATCCTGTTCACCGCTCAGTCCTACGGCATGGACCCGAACCAGTTCATTCAGCAGCTGCAGTCCAATGGCCAGATTGCAAACCTCTTCTCTGATGTTCGCCGTGGCAAGGCTCTCGCAGCCGCTATCTGCCGCGTTGACGTCAAGGACGAGGACGGCAACAAGGTTGACGTCGACCAGTACTTCGGCGAGGTCGAAGAAGAGGGCGCTGAAGATGCTACCGAGGAGAAGTAGGTTTCTTTCGTAGCGAGCGGTTTCTAGCGCACTAGCAAACCCCGGATTCATGAATGAGTCCGGGGTTTGCGTGATCGTGAACGCCCTCTAGAGATGTGCGTGGGTCCTAGCTGGTTAAGGCATTGTCCACCAGAGCCAGGAAGCGCATGACGTAGTCCTTTACAAATTCTGCGGTGTGTTCATTAAGACGGCCCGAGTCTTCGAAAAGGGTGGGTGATTGGCCGAGGAATACCTCGGGCTGCCCAGGAAAAGGCATATCAAAGTAAGACAGGGCCAATCGGAGGTTCTTTTGTGAGCTATACCCACCCATGCGCCCTACAGAATGGCTGATGATTCCTGCGGGGAGGTTCTTCCAAGCCACATCTGAGTTGGGTTTAGAACCGATGTCCACCGCGTTTTTGAGGCATGCGGGGATTGTGCGGTTGTTTTCGGGCGTAATGAAAAGGACTCCGCTAGAGTTCTTGATGGTGTCGCGGAAGGTGGTGTACTCGGCCGGAGTTGGCTTGTCCGTGACCGCGGGATCATCGTAGTCGAAGTCATAAAGGGGTAAGTTGCGGATTTCGAGGATGTTTGCCTCGTAGTCTTTCGGGATCATTGTGAGTACTTCGTGCGCAATCTTGCGCGCAATTGATCCGCGACGCAGGCTACCTACGATAACGGTGATGCGTGGGGTGGAAGTCATGCTGAACCTTCTTTCTTCATTGGGGCTGGATTAAGGGAGAAAAGGCTTGCAACCGAAAGCTGGGGGCGGGCCGGCACTGTGGGCGGCAGCGAGAAATCCCTCTATTTTGTCATCTTCTTCATTGCGGAAATACAGTTCAATGAGGCCCAAGAGCCCTCCCAGGACGGCCTCGCGTGCGGCCGAGCTTTGTAGCAGCCGCAATGCCGCAGGTTGGTTTCCTTCACGAATAGTCTCAAACAATGCAATGGTTTCAAGCCAGCTTCCTTGGTCTGGTCGTGGGAAGGGTTTAGAAATCCCAGTCATCATCACTCGTTTCTTCAGCGGTACCAATGACATAGGAGGAGCCTGAACCAGAGAAGAAGTCATGGTTCTCGTCTGCTCCAGGAGCTAGGGCGGCGAGAATTTCTGGGTTAACTTCCGTTTCCTCAGGTGGGAAGTAATCTGGGTAGCCCAAGTTCATCAGGGCCTTATTTGCGTTATAGCGAACGAAGACGGCCACATCGTCCATGAGTCCTAATGGTTCATATAGTTCGCCGGAGTATTCCAGCTCTAGGGAATAGAGCTCCTCGAGCAAAGAGATGGTGAAATTCTTCATCTCTTTTTGCCTTTGAGGAGAAGAAGATTCTAGGCCACGCTGGTATTTATATCCCGAGTAGTAACCGTGTACTGCCTTGTCACGCAGAATGAGGCGAATCATGTCTGCCGTATTGGTCAGGGTGGCGTGGACAGAAAAGTGTAAGGGGAGATAGAAACCCGCGTATAGAAGGAGCGAAGAAAGAAGCGTCGATGATACCTTGCGCTTGAGCGGATCCGGCCCGAAATAGTGCGTGAGGACTTTCTTGGCACGTGCTTGGAGAAGGTCATTATTCACCGCCCAGCGGTAGGCTTCGTCAATTTCCTTTGTGCTGCTTAGCGTAGAAAACACTGAAGAATAAGAACGGGCGTGAACTGATTGCATGAAGGCAATGTTGGTGTAAACGGCCTGCTCATGCTCGGTGCGGGCGTCTTGAATTTGGCAGATTTCTCCCACGGTAGCCTGCACGGTATCTAAAGTGGTCAGGCCTGTGAACACCCGCATGGTGAGGTTACGCTCTGAGGGCGTCATTTTCTGCCAGGCTGAGAGATCATTAGAAAGCGGCACTTTCTCCGGCAGCCAGAAATTGGCGGTGAGCCGGTTCCATACTTCAAGATCCTTTTCGTCACTCACACGGTTCCAATTGATGGGGCGGATGCGGGCTGAGGGATCATGTCGGAAGCTCGGAGGCGTAACAGAGATGCTAGTTAACGCAGCAGCGTTCGATGCTGAAGTCATTACTTTTTCCTTTCGGGTGAATTGGTAGTGCAAAAGATGGGAGGGCAGCGCTCCTATAAAGCGCAGGAGACGCAGCCTTCGACCTCAGTGCCTTGGAGCGCGGATTGGCGTAAACGGATGTAGTACAAGGTCTTGATGCCGGCCTTCCAGGCATAGATTTGCGCCCTGTTGATATCCCTAGTGGTGCTGTCGGCAGTAAAGAACAAGGTCAGAGAAAGGCCTTGGTCCACGTGCTGCGTGGCCATGGCGTAGGTATCAATGATTTTCTCGTATCCCACGGTGAAAGAGTCCTCGAAATACTCCACATTGTCGTTGGTCATTTCCGGTGCGGGGAAATACACGCGCCCCAATCGGCCTTCCTTGCGAATTTCGATCTTGGAGGCAATCGGGTGGATGGATGCAGTCGAATCATTGATGTAGGCAATTGATCCAGTGGGTGGAACTGCCTGTAGATAGGCGTTATATATTCCGTCTCGGGCCACCTGATTCTTTAATTTCAGCCAGTCCTCGCGTGTAGGAATCCGCACGCCTGCTTCATGGAAAAGCTGCTCTACTCGCTTGGTGGCAGGGACCCATTCCTGTTTGAGATACTTGTCGAAGAATGCGCCGGAGGCATAAGCAGAGTCTTCAAAACCCTGGAATCGCTGACCTTTCTCTACCGCTAACGCATGGGATGTGCGCAGCGCATGATAGGTCACAGTCAGGAAATAGAAGTTGGTAAAGTCCAAAGCCTCGGCGCAGCCATAGGGAATCCGTTTGGAAGCAAGGAAACCATGGAGATTCATCTGCCCCAAACCAATCGCGTGCATGGATTTATTGCCTTTAGCAATGGAAGGAACTGCTTCGATATCGGTAAGATCTGAGACTTGGGTGAGCGCGCGCACTGCGGTTTCTACAGTTGCTCCAAAATCCGGTGATGCAAAGGCCTTAGCGATGTTGAGCGAACCCAGATTGCATGAAATGTCTTGGCCGATGGTGGCGTAGTTGCCAGATGGGCCAAAAGTGGATGGCGCGTTGACTTGAAGGATCTCGCTACACAGGTTGGACATATTGATACGCCCTTTGAGGGGATTAGAGCGATTGACCGTATCTTCGAAGAGGATATAGGGGTATCCAGATTCAAATTGAAGCTCAGCAAGCGTAGTGAAAAACTCCCTGGCCTTGATGGTGGTGTGCGAAATTCGCGGATTGGTCACCAGCTCGTCGTAATGCTCGGTGATAGACATGTCGGACATGGGCACGCCGTATTCGCGAGCAATGTCATAAGGACTAAACAGATGCATGTCCTTGTTCTCTTTGGCCAGGCGAAACGTTATATCCGGAATAACGACACCCAGTGAAAGGGTCTTGATGCGAACTTTTTCATCTGCATTTTCCCGTTTGGTATCGAGGAAGCGAAGAATATCTGGGTGATGCGCATGCAGGTAGACAGCCCCAGCGCCCTGGCGGGCCCCCAGTTGGTTGGCATAGCTGAAACTATCTTCCAGAATCTTCATAACTGGGACTACGCCGGATGCTTGGTTCTCAATCTTTTTGATCGGGGCTCCGGATTCGCGCAGATTGCTTAGCAATAGGGCCACGCCACCGCCGCGTTTTGATAGCTGTAGCGCGGAGTTCACACTGCGGCCAATGCTTTCCAAGTTGTCTTCTATTCGCAGGAGGAAGCAAGACACCATTTCGCCGCGCTGAGCCTTGCCTGCGTTGAGAAAAGTAGGGGTGGCGGGCTGGAATCGTCCGGACATGATGTCGTCCACCAGTTTCTCTGCAAGAACTTTGTCGCCTTGTGCCAGGTAAAGAGCTGTGGTGGTGACGCGTTCTTCGTAGCCTTCAAGGAGTGTTGAGCCGTCAAAGGTTTTTAGCGCGTAGGAAGTAAAGAACTTAAATGCGCCGAGGAATGTGCGGAACCGATGCTGGGCGCGATGTGCTCTGTCATATATGGCGCACAGGAACTCGTCCTCGTAAAGTTCGAGGAAACCCCGCTCGTAGTATTCATTATCTACTAACCATTCCAGGCGTTCCGTGGTGGAGCTAAATGTGCGCATGCGGGGAGCAACATGGTGGGTTAAATAATCCTGTACTGCCTCAATATCTTTGTCGAACTGAATTCTCCCGGAAGAATCGAATAAGTTCAGCTGCGCGTTGAGCGCATGGTAACTTTTGCGCTTACCAACGCCGCCTTCGTCGTTAGCACCGGTGGTGATGCGATGGGCTGCGTCAACAGGCTGCGTGGGTGTGGTCTGCGGAGGGGTCATTGTGTAGTCCAATCTGTGTGGTCCGGACGTGTTCTTCATCTTTTGACGTGTTCTTGCTGTTCCCAAAACTTGTGAAGACCTTGTTTTACGGTGTCAATATCTTTTTGGGTGCCGAGTAGCTCGAAGTGATACAGCTCGGGCACGTGGCACTTGGCGGAAATGATTTGGCCGGCTACGCAGTAGGCGTTTCCGAAATTGGTGTTTCCTGAGGAAATGACGCCGCGGATAAAGGATCGATTGATTGGGTCGTTAAGGAAAGTGATGACCTGTTTAGGAACCGCGCGTTTGAGAGAGCCGCCTCCGTAGGTGGGGACGACGAGTACATACGGGTGTGAAACCTGGATCATTCCGTTTTTCTTGGGCCGTAGTGGAATTCGCACTGCGGGTCTGCCTAGGCGTTCAACAAATCTTTTTGTGTTTTCAGAAACGCTCGAAAAGTACACCAAATCTGGTGAGTCTGACATAGCAATCCTGCTCATCCTGGCCTGAGCCATTCGTGGGATATGTGATATCCGAAAGCGTAACTACGTGTGAGCGTAGTTGCAAACTACGTTGCAACGTATATTTTAAAAGGGCAGGTAATGTTAGGTTTAGGTGGAGGGGGATGGCTTTTATGGGGTATGAGGAGCTACAAAAACTGCGTCGGTAGCCGGGCGTCCGAGCAGTACCCACGGAGTGCTACCAAATACTCGCACTTCGAGTGATTCTGAAAAGGGGGCTCCTTCGCGCGTGTCTAGAACGGCACCCGTGACGATGCCGTGTTCTTTCAGGAAAGCTAGTAGTTGTGGGTCGGAATCGGAGATTCGTTCAACGATCACCTGAGATTGTGCTCCGCTGTCAGAGAGCCGGTGTGCACGAGGAATCGTGATGTTCCCATCAACTGTGGGAATAGGATCGCCGTGTGGATCCCTACTGGGAAAATTGAGGAACTTGTCCACGCGCTCTATCAGCATGTCCGACACTGCGTGTTCGAGGTTTTCTGCTTCGTCATGGACTTCGTCCCATGTATAGTCCAATGCCTGTACCAAGAAAGATTCAAGCAATCGGTGACGGCGCACCATATCCAATGCATACTGTCTACCCCGATCGGTGAGCTCCACTGCTCCGTAAGGTGTGTGTGATACCAACCCTTGCTTGGTCATTTTGCGCACTGCATCGGAGACTGAGGAGAGTTTGAGCCCTAACTGTGCTGAAATAAGCGTGGCGGTTACGGGCTCAGATGACCATTCCTTTAGCCCCCAGATGGCTTTCAAATAATTCTGTGTGCTAGTGGAAAGCTCGGAAACAGACATGGGGAAATCTTAACCCAGCACCTTAGTGTGTGCTGACGTAGCGCTCCCAACGCTCATAGCGAACAGGGGCCAAATTTGAGAAGAATGTCGGTAAGGTGGGGCCAGTTAAAAATTCTTCAATTGAAGGAGCATCATTAATGTCTGAGAAGATTTCAATGAACTCATCCGCTACTGGTATGAGCCTGGGCGATAGCGTCTATGAGCGCCTCTTGCGCGAGCGCATTATCTTCCTGGGAACCCAGGTGGATGATGAGATTGCGAACAAGCTGTGCGCCCAGATTCTCCTGCTGTCCGCAGAGGATCCCACGCGCGATATTTCGCTTTATATCAATTCGCCGGGTGGCTCCGTTACCGCGGGCATGGCCATCTACGACACGATGAAGTACTCGCCGTGCGATATTGCCACCTATGGCATGGGTCTGGCAGCTTCCATGGGCCAGTTCTTGCTCTCCGGCGGCACCAAGGGCAAGCGCTACGCTCTGCCACATGCTCGCATCATGATGCACCAGCCTTCCGCTGGCGTGGGTGGCACCGCTGCTGACATCGCCATCCAGGCCGAGCAGTTTGCGCAGACCAAGCGCGAGATGGCTGAGCTCATCGCTGAGCACACCGGCCAGTCTTTCGAGCAGATTACCCGCGACTCCGACCGTGACCGTTGGTTTACTGCACAGCAGGCCAAGGAGTACGGCATCGTCGACCATGTCATCGAATCCGTCAACGGCCCGATCAACAACTAGGGATTAAGGAGATCCACTACTATGTCTAATATGCAGATGCCTTCTTCCCGCTACGTCCTGCCGGAGTTTGTCGAGCAGAACGCACAAGGCTCTAAGACCACCAACCCATACTCCAAGCTCTTTGAGGAGCGCATCATCTTCCTAGGCACCCAGGTTGATGACACCTCGGCGAATGACATCATGGCGCAGCTGCTGGTTCTGGAATCCCAGGATCCTGACCGCGACATCACCATGTACATCAACTCCCCGGGCGGCTCCTTTACTGCGCTGATGGCCATCTACGACACCATGCGCTACGTCCGCCCAGACGTGCAGACCGTCTGCCTGGGCCAGGCTGCATCTGCTGCAGCCGTCCTGCTGGCTGCGGGTGCTCCGGGTAAGCGCGCTGCGTTGCCGAACTCCCGCGTGCTGATTCACCAGCCACGCACCCAGGGCACCCAGGGCCAGGTTTCTGACCTAGAGATCGAGGCTAACGAGATCGAGCGCATGCGCCGCCTCATGGAGACCACCCTCGCTGAGCACACCGGCCGCACCGCAGACCAGGTCCGTGAGGACACTGACCGCGACAAGATCCTGACCGCTCAGGAAGCCGTTGAGTACGGCATCATCGATACCGTCTTTGATTACCGCAAGCTCAACGCCTAAAACGCAGTCGTTAAGCTAAAGCCCTTGCACCGTATTTGTGGTGCAAGGGCTTTGGTTTTAGTTCTTTAGGGTTTCTATAGGGCTTGGCGCGTCACCCAAACCCGTTCTACGGATGGATGTGCCTAGGCAGCCGCCACATCAGCACAACGCTGACGATGATAGCGATACCGCTGAAAATGAATAGGCCTGGGTACGGTGCCTCGATTGGGATACTGAAGGTGTATGCGGCCCAGTTTATCGCGATTGCTAGGAAATAGACTAGGAGAATGCCTCCAGCGGCGGTGATGGTTCGCATAGCGATACTTCTATTGTCAAGCGCTTTGAAGAGCATCCCTATCGCCGTGCCAGCATAGCCCGCACCGTTGGGGCCGATAACGCCGTAGATTCCGGGGGGCTAGTGCTTCGGCTAGAAGCGGTGCGACGAAATCCTCGTGTAATGCGGCACGATGCTTTTCTGCAACGCGGGTGCGGTCGCCGGGGGCGAGCTGGCCGGACATGATCATGTCGCGGATGCCGCTGGCGAGTTGTTGGTAGAGGGGGGAGGTTGATGCTCCGACCCTTGGTCGATTCGGCTGCAAATATGGGGGTGAACGGTTTCGCAGTGCGGGGCCGTGACGTGGATTTTCTGCAGCTGCGTGTCTTAACAATTATTTCGGGCAACCAACCGATTTGTTGTTACCGAGAATTAGTGGTCAACTATTTATATGTCAGATCACAATACGCAGCTGTCTGGCGCGACAGCACATAAAGCGGAGTCTGAAGAAAGACTGTTCTTCGGGCATCCGTGGGGCCTAGCCAACCTCTTTGGCATCGAGATGTGGGAGCGTTTCAGCTTCTACGGCATGCAGTCGATCGTCTTGCTCTATATGTACTACTCCGTTACCGATGGCGGACTGGGCATGGACAAGACCGCTGCAACGTCGGTGGTTGGTGCCTA
Organism: Corynebacterium simulans; assembly: GCF_001586215.1. Lineage (NCBI taxonomy): Bacteria > Bacillati > Actinomycetota > Actinomycetes > Mycobacteriales > Corynebacteriaceae > Corynebacterium > Corynebacterium simulans. The sequence goes on from NZ_CP014634.1 coordinate 2,131,014, forward strand.
CGGCGGTCTGGTCTATATGGCCTGCCTTCTGGCCTCTTTGGTTGCAGACCGAATTTTGGGCCCGGAGCGCACCCTGTTCTACTCCGCGAACCTGGTGATGCTCGGTCATATCGCTCTGGCGTTTATTCCGGACGTTATTGGTCTGGCGATTGGTTTGGTTCTCATTGCCATCGGCTCTGGCGGCGTGAAGACCACCGCCCAGGTGGTGCTTGGCTCGCTATATAGCCGTGATGACACCCGCCGTGACGGTGGTTTCTCCATCTTCTACATGGGTGTCAACATCGGCGCTCTATTAGGCCCGTTTGTCACAACAATCATGTGGGGCTGGAAGGGATTCCACTGGGGCTTTGGCCTCGCGGCAATCGGCATGTTCGCGGGCCTGATTCAGTACACCCTGATGCGCAAGTCCACCATCAAGGATGCAGGCCACGAGGTCCCGAACCCTGCTAGCAGCAAGCAGATGCTGCTCGGCCTAGCTGCCGTCCTTGGAATCGTGGCAATTGCGGTATTTTCCATCGCAACCGGCGTTGTCAAGGTCGATTGGCTATCCAACATCGTCACCGTCGTTGCGCTGTTGGCGGCAATCGTATTGTGGTGCCAGATGTACTTCTCCGAGCTGGTTGATGCGGAAGAGAAGAAGCGTCTGCTGGGATTTATCCCGCTGTTTGTCTCTGGTGTTTTGTTCTTCGGTATCTTCCAGCAGCAGTTCACCGTCATGACCATCTACGCGGACGTGCGCTTGGACCGTAACTTCTTCGGCATCGAGATTCCGCCGTCACTGGTGCAGTCCTTCAACCCGGTCTTCATCGTGATCTTCTCTGCGATTTTCGCAACCATGTGGACCAAGCTCGGTAACCGTCAGTGGTCCACGCCAGTGAAGTTCGGCGCCGCGAACATCATCATCGGTATTTCCTTGTTCTTCTTCCTGCCGTACTCCGGTACCGGTGCAAATTCCACGCCGATGTTTGCCATCATTGGCATCCTCTTCCTGTTCACCATGGGCGAGCTTTTGCTGTCCCCGGTTGGTAACGCGCTTGCTACGAAGGTCGCGCCACGTGCCTTCCCCTCCCGCATGATGGCGGTGTGGATGATGGCCGTTGCCATGGGTACCTCCCTGGCTGGCTCCCTGGCTGGTTTCTACAACCCGGAAGACGCGGGCGCGGAGAATACCTTCTTTATCGCCTTGGGCATCGCTTCCATCGTTCTGGGTCTGCTGGTCCTGGCAGTCAGCCGCTGGGTGGTTAAGAACTTCGCCACCTTCCGCTAAAAGGAGCCGATGCTTTCCGACGCCGCTGGTTACGACGCCGCGGCGTCGTTGCCGTTTTCTTGGTCCCTGCGTTGCCTGCTGAAAGCCGGCGCATAGTGTATGTGAACTGCGAAAAGGGAAGTCTCAAGGAGAGGTTGAGGCTGCGCCACGCGGAGGAATGAATGAGGGCGGTGTCGCGTTGATTTACTAAGGTGGAGGTATCTGTGGGACGCGTTCTTTTTAAGGGCGCCGGATGCAAAGGATTGGCATCCTAGAATCTTCCCACCACAATCAATAATCAAAAGCGAGTGGAAAGACCTTAATGGCACGTATGCAAGAAAGCGCTGACCTGCTCAAGTGCTCCTTTTGTGGCAAGAGCCAGAAACAGGTGAAAAAGCTCATCGCCGGCGGCGGTGTCTACATCTGTGATGAGTGCATCGAGCTGTGCAATGAGATCATCGAAGAAGAACTCGGCGCAGCCGCCGCGGCTGACAATGCTGAGAAGGAAGTAAAGCTTCCGCGCCCTTCGGAGATTTCCTCCTTCCTTGATAAGTACGTCATCGGCCAGGACCAGGCCAAGCGCGTGCTTTCTGTGGCGGTTTATAACCACTACAAGCGCATCAAGGCAGAAGAAGCAGCGGGCCTGGAAAGCCGCCGCAAGAAGGTCGAGGATGAGGACGTCGAGATCGCTAAGTCCAACATCCTGCTGCTCGGTCCTACCGGTTCCGGCAAGACCTACCTAGCGCAGACGCTGGCTCGCATGCTGGATGTTCCTTTTGCTATCGCCGACGCCACCAGCCTTACCGAGGCCGGCTACGTGGGCGAGGACGTAGAAAACATTCTGCTTAAGCTCCTGCAGGCCGCAGACTTTGACGTAGAGCGCGCGCAGCGCGGCATCATCTACGTCGATGAGGTGGACAAGATTTCCCGCAAGTCCGAAAACCCATCCATTACTCGTGACGTTTCCGGTGAGGGCGTGCAGCAAGCCCTGCTGAAGATCTTGGAGGGAACCGTAGCCGCCATCCCGCCGCAGGGTGGCCGTAAGCACCCCAACCAAGAGTTCATCCAGCTCGATACCTCGAACATTCTGTTCATCGTTGCTGGTGCCTTTGCTGGCCTCGATAAAGTCATCGCAGAACGCGTGGGCAAGAAGGGCGTGGGCTTTGGCGCGAAGCTCGAGACCGCCAGCGAGCGCGAGAAGCTCGACCTCTTCTCTGAGGTACGCCCTGAGGATCTCGTAAAGTTCGGACTAATCCCGGAGTTCATTGGCCGCTTGCCGGTTGTGGCCACCGTGGACAACCTCGATCGTGAGTCCTTGGTCAAGGTCTTGGTGGAGCCGAAGAACTCGCTCATCAAGCAATATCAGCGCCTCTTCGAGATGGATGGCGCGGAACTGGTCTTCGCAGACGAGGCCTTGGGCTCCATTGCCGAGCTCGCGCTCGAGCGCAAGACCGGCGCTCGTGGCTTGCGTGCCATCATGGAGGAGCTGCTCGTTCCCATCATGTATGACCTGCCAGACCGCGAGGACATCACGGCCGTGCACATTACCGAGGCCTGCGTTAAAGGCGAGGGCGAGCCGGAGTTTGTCTATTCTGACGCCGAAAAGGAATCTGCCTAGCTAACGCGTTTCCGTCTAACCCCACATGCTCAAAGAGCCGCCTTCTATAAGGCGGCTCTTTTAGGCTTTATTCGTAAATGTCCGATGTGGCCTGCTCCTCGTCGCTGGAGTAGATATCCTGCGGGCTAGCGTCGTTGTCTTCGTCGGCGGCGCTGGTGGTGAGGTAGGAGCCGTGCCCGGAATCCGGGATGTTGGCGGTAAGGAATGCCAGGACTGCGTCGACAGCCATGCGGTGCATGCCGTCGGTGTTTTCGGGGCTGCGCATGTCGATATCCAACAAATTCTGCATCATCGAGCGATTGGTCACGCGGTACATCGTGAGGGAGGCAATGAGGGTGAAGATATCGTTGGCCGAAATGCCCGGGCGGAAGGCGCCGGAGTCCTGGCCCAGCATCAAAAGTTTGTCCAAGTGAAGGGAAACTTCGGAGACGTCGATTAGCGCGTGGCCGCCATCAAGCGCGCCGGTGGAGGTCTCCATCGTCATCATGCGGATGGCCTCTGGGTGCTCAACGTGCTGCTTGAAAAGCCAGTCTACGAGCGTGCGTACCCCTTCCACTGGGACTGCAGAGTCCAGCTCAAGGCTGCCTGCCGGTGGGTTGAGGCGGCGTGCCGCAACCGCGAGGGCCTGCTGGTACAGGCCCTTTTTGTCTCCAAAGTGGTAATGGATCATGCGCTTGGACATGCCGGCGAGGCGGGAAATGTTGTCCAACTTGGTGTCAGCGAATCCCAACTTGGAGAACTGCTCGATGGCGACGTCGATTACTTTGTCGACGGAGCCCGTAAGCTCGGCGGTGCCGACGGAATCGGGCGAAGCCGAATCAGTGGCGTCCATGGTCATTGTTTCCGTCCTTGTAAGTCCTGTGCGAGATGAATCTGTTCCTTTAAGACTCTTTCTTTCTCCTTCCTATAGTGCCCAAAAACCAACTTTTCCGAGTTTCAAGTGAAAATAAAGTCATGAACTGCGGGATATTCGGGGGTAATTTTCGCAATTTTGTGATCTCGATTGACTCCAAAAGAGGGGAGTAACCTGCTGCATAAGTTCTGCGCGCAAGGCTAAGGTGGGCTTTAAGAACACGTTTGTTTCACCACATCCCGCAGGAGGATTGCACATGACTGAGTCAGCATTGAAGCCCGTCAAAGTAACCGTTACTGGAGCAGCCGGCAACATCGCTTATTCGCTGCTGTGGCGCATCGCTGCTGGCGACGTCTACGGAAAAGACACCCCGGTTGAGCTCGCGCTGCTGGAAATCCCTGACGCTGTAGGCGCCGCAGAAGGCGTGGCCATGGAGTTGGCTGACTCCGCTTTCCCGCTGCTGCGCGGCATCACCGTCACCGATGACCCAGCAGTGGCCTTCAAGGACACCAAGGCCGCCTTCCTCGTGGGCGCGCGCCCGCGTTCCAAGGGCATGGAGCGCGCGGACCTCCTCGAGGCCAATGGCGCCATCTTCACTGTCCAGGGCAAGGCCATCAACGATCACGCAGCGCGCGATGTCCGCGTGCTCGTCGTCGGTAACCCAGCCAACACCAATGCCTACATAGCCGCCCAGAGCGCACCAGACCTGGACGCCAGCCAGTTCAACGCACTCATGCGCCTAGACCACAACCGCACGCTCAGCCAGCTTTCGCTCAAGACCGGCGCGCCAACCGCAGAGTTCACCAAGGTGGCCGTTTGGGGCAACCACTCCGCCACCCAGTTCCCAGACCTTAGCTACTCCAACGCGGAGGTAGATGAGAAGTGGTACACCGAGGAGATGATTCCGAAGGTGGCCAAGCGCGGCGCGGAAATCATCGAGGTCCGCGGGCATTCCTCCGCTGCTTCTGCTGCCTCTGCTGCAGTCGATCACATGCACGATTGGATCCACGGCACCGAGGATTGGCGCACCGCCGCGGTGGTCTCCGATGGTTCCTATGGCGTGGACGAGGGCCTTATTTTTGGTTTCCCCACCGTGGCTAAGAACGGCACCTGGGAAATCGTGCAGGGCCTAGAGCTTGGTAAGTTCCAGACCGAACGCATCCAGGCCAACGTGGAGGAGCTGCGCGCTGAGCGCGAAGCCGTCCAGCACCTGCTTTAATCGAGCAGCAGGTTATCGATAAGCCGCACCGGACCCACGAATGCGGCAACCAACGCTAGGGCAGGGCGCGCTGCAGCAGCCACCGGCGCCCGCGGTGCCGATTTCGCCCAATGGGGTGAAAAGCCAGTTGACCGACAGGGTAGACTTGTCCGGGTGACTGAGCAGAACAACGCTGTAGATAAAGAGCAACTAGTAGGCGCTAACCGTGCTGACGCGCTTCCGAAGTCCTGGGAGCCGCAGACGGTAGAAAAGGACCTCTACGAGTCCTGGGTGGAAGCCGGCTACTTCACCCCGGATGCCGCCAGCGAGGCAGAGCCTTATTCCATCGTGCTGCCGCCACCCAACGTGACCGGCCAGCTGCACATGGGCCATGCCCTAGACCACACCCTCATCGACTCCATCATTCGCCGCAAGCGCATGCAGGGTTATGCCACCCTGTGGCTGCCGGGCGCCGACCACGCGGGTATCGCCACCCAGACCAAGGTCGAAGCCAAGCTGAAGGAGACCGAGGGCAAAAAGCGCTGGGATTATGAGCGTGAGGAGTTCATCTCCAAGGTCTGGGAATGGAAGGAAGAATACGGCGGCACCATCCAGAATCAGATGCGTGCCATTGGTGACTCCGTGGACTGGTCCCGCGAGCGCTTCACCCTGGACGAGGGCCTGTCCCGCGCGGTCCAGACCATCTTTAAGCAGCTTTTCGACGCCGGCATGATCTACCAGGCCCACCGCCTGGTCAACTGGTCCCCGGTTCTGGAGACCGCGGTCTCCGACATCGAGGTTGTTTACAAGGACGTCGAGGGCGAGCTCGTGTCCATCCGCTACGGCTCGCTAAACGACGACGAGCCGCACCTCATCGTGGCCACCACCCGCGTGGAGACCATGCTTGGCGACGTCGCGATTGCCGTCCACCCCGATGACGAGCGCTACAAGGACCTGGTGGGGCAGGAGTTTGCCCACCCATTCCGTGATGATCTCAAGCTCAAGGTCATCGCTGATGATTACGTGGACATGGAATTCGGCACCGGTGCTGTGAAGATCACCCCGGCCCACGACCCGAACGACTACCAGATGGGCCTGCGCCACAACCTGGACATGCCCACCATCATGGACTCCACCGGCCACATCGCGAACACCGGCACCAAGTTCGATGGCCTGACTCGTGAGGAAGCACGCGTGGAGATCCGAGAGGCGCTGCGTGAACAGGGTCGCATCGTCAAGGAAATCCGCCCTTATGTCCACTCCGTTGGCCACTCCGAGCGCTCCGGCGAGCCGGTCGAGCCGCGCCTTTCCCTGCAGTGGTTCGTGGCGGTAGAAAAGCTGGCCAAGTACTCCGGCGACGCCGTGCGCGAGGGCGATACCACGATTCACCCGACCTCCCTCGAGCCGCGTTACTTCGAGTGGGTCGATGACATGCACGACTGGTGCATCTCCCGCCAGCTGTGGTGGGGCCACCGCATCCCGATCTGGTACGGTCCGGAGACCACCGACGCCGAGGGCAACACCACCCGCGATATCGTCTGCGTCGGCCCTGACGAGGAGCCGCCGGCAGGCTACGAGCAGGATCCAGACGTTCTGGATACCTGGTTCTCCTCTGCGCTGTGGCCATTTTCCACGCTGGGCTGGCCGGAAAAGACTCCGGACCTGGAGAAGTTCTACCCAACCAACGTGCTGGTCACTGCCTACGACATCCTGTTCTTCTGGGTCGCCCGCATGATGATGTTCGGCACCTTCGCTGGCGGCCAGACCCCGGAGTTGCTCAACGCTGGTGATGGCTCCGCGCGTGATGGCCGCCCACAGATTCCTTTCCACGACATTTACCTGCACGGCTTGGTTCGCGATGAGCAGGGCCGCAAGATGTCGAAGTCCCTGGGCAACGGCATCGACCCGATGGACTGGGTCCGCGACTACGGCGCGGATGCCCTGCGCTTTACCCTGGCGCGTGGCGCAAACCCGGGCGTCGACCTGCCGCTGGGCTCCGACGCTGCTGCGGCTTCCCGTAACTTCGCCACCAAGCTTTTCAACGCCACCAAGTTCGCGCTCATGAACGGCGCTGGCGTGGCGGAGCTGCCGGCACGCGAGGAGCTAACCGACGCCGACCGTTGGATCCTGGACCGCGCCGAAGAGGTCCGCGTCAAGTTCGACGCTTACCTGGATGACTACCAGTTCTCCAAGGCCAACGAGCTGCTCTACCACTACATCTGGGATGAGCTGTGTGACTGGTACCTGGAGATTGCCAAGTCCCAGATTCCGCGCGACGTCGATTCGGCAGATACGTCAGACGCGGAGCGGCTGACCGGCCGCAACACCCAGATCGTCCTGGGCCGCGTCCTCGACGTCGTCCTGCGCCTTTTGCACCCAACCATGCCTTTTGTCACCGAGGTCCTGTGGAAGGCACTTACCGGCGGCGAGTCAATCGTGATTGCCCCGTGGCCAACCGCGGCCGATACCAACGGCGGCATGGCTACCGACGAGGTTGCCGCTCGCCGTATCGCGGACGCCGACAAGCTCATCACCGAGCTGCGCCGCTTCCGCTCTGACCAGGGCGTTAAGCCTTCGCAGAAGGTTCCAGGCCGCCTGGACTTCGCCTCGGTGGACCTTGCAGGTCAGGAGAACCTGGTGCGCAACCTGGCTAATACCACCGTGCCGGAAGAGGGCTTTACCGCCTCTGCTTCCATCGAGGTTCGCCTTTCCCAGGGCACCGTCGAGGTCGCCCTCGATACCTCCGGCGCAGTCGACGTCGAGGCAGAGCGCAAGCGCCTGGAAAAGGATCTGGCCAAGGCCAACAAGGAGCTCGAGCAGACCGGCAAGAAGCTGGCTAATGAGTCCTTCCTAGCCAAGGCTCCGGAGGAGGTCGTGGAGAAGATCCGCACCCGCCAGCAGGTGGCACAGGAAGAAGTCGACCGCATCACTGCACGCTTGGAGGCACTTAAGTAGTGAGCAAGCGAGAAGATCGCGAGGAATACGAACTCGTCGACGCTCTGCAGGAGGGCACTGAGGGCGGACCCGTGGAGATCACGGAGTCCGGCCTGCAGCTCAACCTCGGCATGGGCGCGGAAGACGAGTACGAGGAAGCCGCTCCCATCGAGGTCAGCCCGGAGGAACTCGAAGCGCTAGCGCTTGTCGACGCCGAGCTCAACGCCCGCGCGCCCGAAACCCAGATCGCTCCGAGCCTGGAACGCATCCAGGCGTTGATGGATTTGCTGGGTAACCCGGAGAAGTCCTTCCAGGTCATCCACGTCGCGGGCACGAATGGCAAGTCTTCGACTTCCCGCATGATCGACTCCTTGCTGCGCGCCTTCCACCGCCGCGTCGGATTGGTGACGAGCCCGCACCTGCAGCTGGTCACCGAGCGCATCGGCATCGATGGCCGCCCGATTCACCCGCGTGACTTCGTGCGCATTTGGGGCGAAATCAAGCCTTATGTCGAGATGGTCGACGCGCGCTCGGACATTCCGATGTCCAAGTTCGAGGTGCTGGTGGCCATCTCTTATGCGGCCTTCGCCGACGCGCCAGTCGACGTCGCCGTGGTCGAGGTCGGCCTCGGCGGCACCTGGGATGCCACCAACGTGGTCAACGCCGAGGTCTCCGTCATCATGCCGGTGGGCCTCGACCACACCGACTACCTGGGCGATACCCTCGCCGAGATCGCGGGGGAGAAGGCCGGCATCATCAAGGCGCGCGAGCACGACGATGATGACGTCCTTGCCCCGCGCGAGAACATCGCCATTATCGCGGAGCAAGAGCCGGAGGCGATGTCCGTCATCCTGCAGCGCACCGTCGAGGTCGGCGCGGGCGTGGCGCGCTCCGGCAGCGAGTTCGCGGTGCTGGAGTCCCGCATCGCGGTCGGTGGCCAGCAGCTGAACATTCAGGGCTTGGGCGGCCTCTACGAGGACGTGTTCCTGCCGCTGCACGGCGAGCACCAGGCTAAAAACGCCGGCGTGGCGCTGGCTGCGGTCGAGGCCTTCTTCGGGGCGTCGGCAGGCAAGCCGCTCGATGCGGCCACCGTGCGCAACGGCTTTGCACAGGCCATCTCTCCCGGCCGTCTGGAACGCGTGCGCACCAGCCCCACGACCTTCGTCGATGCCTGCCATAACCCGCACGGCGCGAAGGCCCTAGGCGCGGCCCTTGACCGCGACTTCGACTTCGCGCGCCTCGTTGGCGTCATCAGCATCTTCGAAGACAAGGATGCCCTTGGCATATTGGAGGCCCTCGAGCCTTATCTCACTGAGGTCGTCATCACGCAAAACTCTTCTCCGCGCGCCCGCGACGCCTACGAGCTGGCAGAGCTCGCCCGCGACATCTTCGGCGAGGAGCGCGTCTACGTGGAGCCTGATCTGCCCGGTGCCTACGCGCAAGCAGTGGAACTGGCTGAGGATGCGGAAGTTCAGTCCGGCTCGGGTATCGTCATCACGGGTTCCGTCGTCACTGCCGGCGACGCCCGCGCGATGTTTGGAAAGGATCCCGCATGAGTCAGTCCCGCCGCACCAACCGCAACGAGGTGCCGGAATCTGAAATCAGTCCGCTCGGTCTCGGCAAGGCACCGGTCAAAGACCCGCTCAAGCAGTTTGGCGGGATGGTGGTGGCCAGCTCTCTGACCATGGAGCTGCTCACCCTCGTGCTGGCGCTGCCACTTTTGTACAAGCTTTACGACGGCACGCTGTGGACCCCGTTTAACTACTCCGTAGTGATTGGCCTGGCTGTGTTGCTGCTCGTTAGCTTCGCGTTCATGAACAAGCCGTGGATTGTCAACGCCATGATTGCGCTGCACGTGCTCGCTATCATCTTGGGCTTTATGATCCACTGGTCCATCGCGGCCATCTTCATCATCTTTGGCCTGCTGTGGCTTATGGCTTCTTACATGCGCGGCATCATCGTCGAGCGCATGAAGCGCGGATACCTCACCACCCAGCACCTAAACGCCTCGCAGCCGCGCCAATAGCCACGTAGACTTTGCAGGCATGCGCTATCTCTACTTTTTCCTCGCGGCACTGGGCTGCATTGCGGCCTTGCTGCTGCGCGCAATGACCGGGCAGCCTTGGATGCCGCTGGTTGCGCTGCTTGCTGCCGCCGCGTTCCTGGTGCTCGGCCTGTGGCAATCGGCGCGCCCCGCCACGCCCGTTAGCGAAACAGATCTTTCAGAAGATCAGCGAGCCGAACTTAACCGACTGTTGGAAAACGGCCAGTTCGGCACCGCCGTAAAACAGGTGCAGCTGTGGTTTAAGGGGACCGATTACAACCACGCGGAGAAAATCGTGCGCGGGCTGAACCAAACATCTCACCCCTAGCGCGAGACGCGGCGGAATAGCTTTAGTACTATGGCAGCCATGACTGAACGTACACTCATTCTCATCAAGCCAGACGGCGTTAAGAACGGCCACGTCGGTGAAATCATCACCCGCATTGAGCGCAAGGGCCTGAAGCTGGTTGCTATGGATCTGCGCGTTGCAGACGAGGCTACCGCTAAGAAGCACTACGCAGAGCACGAGGACAAGCCATTCTTCGGTGACCTCGTTGAGTTCATCACCTCCGCACCGCTGGTTGCTGGCGTTGTTGAGGGCGAGCGCGCTATCGAGGCATGGCGCCAGCTGGCCGGCGGCACCGACCCAGTTTCCAAGGCCACCCCGGGCACCATCCGCGGCGACTTCGCTCTGACCGTCGGCGAGAACGTTGTTCACGGCTCTGACTCCCCAGAGTCCGCTGAGCGCGAGATCTCCATCTGGTTCCCGAACCTGTAAAAGCATCTAGCTTTTAGCCCGCATTCGCTTGGCGAGTGCGGGCTTTCTTCGTGCTTGGCGCCCTTTCTCCTTCGCTGGCGTCGTATCTGCACCGCTTTGGCGCCGTATCTGCACCGCGCCTGCGCAATTTGCCAAATATGCCGCCAAAACCACCCCGTTTCAGCGCACTATTTGGCAAAATGTGCGGCCCAAGCCCCAGCAGCCCTCAGCTAACGCCTCCGCGCCTCATGCATGCTCCGCACACCCAACTCGGTCAGCGTGACATCCCAGGTGCGAGTGTTATCGGAATGGCGCACACCGCGCAGCTTCACCACGCCGGTCTTTTCCAGCTCCAGCACGCGTTTTTCGAGGCCTTCCTCCTGCCCGGTGATGTAACCCAACTGCTTGACGCTCACGATATTGCCTTCCACAGCACCGGCTGCCACCAGCGCGGAGACAATATCGGCGTAGTCGGTTACAGCCTGCAAGGTCGTCTCGGTGATTCCCTCGATCGAAGAATGCTCCAGCGTCTTACGAATGCGCCGCCGCCCAGTGCGGTATGGGCCAGTAAACGAGGCCCAACCGCCAAGCGTGAACGCTGGCACCATGTAGATAGCCTTGCAGACAGTTAGCACGATGGGTGAGATAGTGGCATCTGGGACGAGGCCGAAGTCATCGGCCAGCCACAGAATTGGCGCACCCACCACCGGCAGGAAGGGGCCGATATAGGCCAAGGAGGAGTAGTCGCCCGACTTATACTCCTCGCGCACGGCCTGAATCATCTTGGGCTTTTTGCGCAGAATGTTGATGCCCGCCAGCACACTAAGCACGATGCAAATGCCCACCACCACGTACTGGCCTGAATAGTGCCCCAGATCTGGATTGGATAAAGCAAACGCGAGGGAAAGCGGAATCGAGCCGATAAAAATATCGCGCATCGAAATCTCGTTACGGGCCCGAGCCTGTGCCACCGTGCGCGGTGCGTGCTCAGGAATTGCGAGTTCTTTTTTCTCCTCAGGCGCTTCCATGTCCGACATCTTGCCACAGGTGGCTTATATCTCGTGGGGCTTTGTTTGGCTAAAGCACAGCTTGCCGACGTCCTGTGCCACAATGGGAAGCAGAAAATTTCATACCGCACCATACATTCCGGCCCCCTCGTGTGGCTGCAGAAAGCCTGTGTCAGTCAAAAGGTGCTGATTATGATGCCTGCGCCCGGGGATTGTGCCGCTGATTTTGTCAGGAGAAGGTCACCAGATGGCGACTAAGAAGACTACGAAGACTGCAAAGAATACGAAAACTGAAAACTCATATGCTGCTGCAGCAGCTTTCGCCGCAAAGATTGACCGCGAAGCTTTTGCAGAAAAGACCCGCCTGTATACGGTGGCAAAGCAGCTGGGGCTTAGCTCCAAAGAGCTCGTTGTTGAATACGCCGAGCTGGGCCTGAAAAAGGCCGCGCAATCTTCCCTCACGCGGGAAGAAGTAGGCCAAGTCCTCGATGCCATCATCGCCAAGGCAGGCGATGGCGAGGCTCAAGAAAACAAGCAAGAAAACAAGAAGGCTAAAAAGAAGAAGGCTGCCGCCGAGCCTGCTGAGGTCAAAGACGAGCAGGACGATGCCAAGCTGCGCGACCGCGTGCGCAAGAACGTCGCCAACGAGATTTCCCAGATTGAGGAAAAGATCGAGGCCGAGCTCGCCGAAACCGCTGAGGCCGTGGAAGACACCGCGCAGCCTGAAGAAGCTGAGCATGCGGACACGGGCACCGTCGACGTCGAGAAGCTGCATGAGGCGCTAGTTGAAGCCGGCGATGAATTCGACGAAGACGAGTATGCGCCCGTCGTTACGCCGATGCCGCAGGACGAGCCAGAGGTCTACGACTTCGCTCCTATCTTCATGGCGCCGAAGCTGGAAAAGCCGCAGCCGCGTGAGACGGAGGAGACCTCCGAGGAAGCTCGCAGCGGTGGTCGCCGACGCGGTAGCCGTGGTACGTCCCGTGGCCGTGGGGCACAGGAGCATGAGCACGAGACCGAGACCATCGAGGAGCCCAAAGCAATCAAGGGTTCCACTCGCATCGAAGCGCAGCGCCGTCGTCGTGCCGAGCTGCGTGAGAAGGGCCGAGAGCGTCAGCACATCGTCTCCCAGGCGGAATTCCTGGCGCGTCGGGAATCCGTCGAGCGCACCATGGTCGTGCGCGACAAGGAGCGCGCCGATGGCGCCGGCATCATCACGCAGGTTGGCGTCCTCGAAGACGATCTCCTTGTAGAGCACTTCGTCACCACTGAGGCCCAGGCCTCGCTCATCGGCAATATCTACCTGGGCCGTGTGCAAAACGTCCTGCCTTCGATGGAGGCTGCCTTCATCGACATCGGGCAGGGCCGCAACGGCGTGCTTTATGCCGGTGAAGTGGATTGGCGTTCTGCTGGCCTGGGCGGCCGCGGACGCAAGATCGAAAATGCGCTCAAGTCCGGTGACCAGATTCTGGTCCAGGTGGCTAAGGACCCAATCGGTCACAAGGGCGCGCGTCTGACCACCCAAATTTCCCTGGCCGGCCGTTACCTGGTCTATGTCCCAGGTGGCCGCAGCGCGGGTATTTCCCGCAAGCTGCCAGTTCCGGAGCGCAAGCGCTTGAAATCCATTTTGGAGCGCGTTGTGCCTGGCGACGGCGGCGCAATCATCCGCACCGCAGCCGAGAACGTCTCCGAAGAGGCCATTTCCACCGACGTCAACCGCCTCCATGACCTGTGGGAGGACATCACTCGCCGCGCTGAGCACGAGAAGTCCACCAAGGGTGCCAAGCCAGTGACCATGTATGAAGAGCCGGATCTTTTGGTTAAGGTCGTCCGAGACCTTTTCAACGAGGACTTCACCAAGCTCATCGTTGACGGTAAGCGTTCCTTCAACACCGTCAGCGCCTATGTCGAGTCCATGGCGCCCGATCTCGCTGACCGCGTGGAGAAGTACGACGCACGCAGCAACGGCGGGGAAGACGCCTTTGTTACCTACCGCATCGATGAGCAGCTGCATAAGGCGCTCAGCCGTAAGGTATGGCTGCCTTCCGGCGGCACTCTGGTCATTGACCGCACTGAGGCTATGACCGTGATTGACGTCAACACCGGCAAGTTCACCGGTTCCGGCGGCAACCTGGAGGAGACGGTCACCCGTAACAATCTTGAGGCTGCCGAGGAAATCGTGCGCCAGATGCGTCTGCGTGATTTGGGCGGCATGATTGTCGTGGACTTCATCGACATGGTTCTGCCGGAGAACCAGGAGCTGGTTCTGCGCCGCCTCAAGGAGGCCTTGGGTCGTGACCGCACGCGCCACCAGGTTTCTGAGGTCACGTCGTTGGGTCTGGTACAGATGACCCGTAAGCGCCTGGGCACCGGCTTGGTGGAGACTTTCTCCACCGAGTGCGAGACCTGCCATGGCCGCGGCATCATCATCCACGAGTACCCAGTGGAAGAAGAGCAGGATACTCACGGCAGTCACGAGCACAAGGGACGCCGCCAGCGTCGCGAACGCCGTCACCCCGAACATGATCCGCAGCAGCATCCGGCTGCCGTTGCCATGCACCGCCACGAGGATGAGCAGGACCAAGAGCAACAGGGGGAAAAGAAGACCTCCATCGAGGAACTCGTAGCTGGCATCGTCGTGGGCGAGGAGGAGCAGGACGAGCAGAAGGGCAATAAGAAGCGCCGTAACCGTCGTAGTCGCCGCGTCCAGCGTGAGGAAAGGAAGCCTCAGGACGCTGGTACTTCTGCAGAAGACATCGCAAGCATCGGTTATGCTGCTGCGGAAAACGCCGCAGAGCTTGACGACGTCGCAGAGTTCAGCTCGTACGTTGCCGACGAAGAAGAGCAGCCACGCCATGATAAACGCAAGAGCGGACGCGGCCGTCGTCGTAGCGTGCGTTCGAATGCTCCGAAGCAGCAGGAAAGCGATAAGCAGCAGACCTACGAGGAAGCCGTTGCAGAGTTCGAGGCTTCGCCGCGTCGTAAGCGCCGCACCCGTGGCAACTCGCGTTCCGACCACCGCCCGCAGCCGCAGGACTTCCTGGCTCCGGCTGAAAAGGAAGCGCCCGCCGAGGAAAAGGTGGAGCGCAAGCCGAAGGCTGCGCTAAAGCGAGTGCGTGGTCGTCGCCGCGTTGTTCGCCAGAGTGCTGCCAAACCAAAGGATGCCCCCGTGGTAGAGCCCGAGGCAGAAGAAGCAGGAGAGCCTGCAGCTACCGAAACCAAGGTCATTCGCCGTGGCCGCAAGCGGGCCGTCCGCAAGGCGGTGGCTCGTAAGTCCGCGCAGCCAGCAGCAGAAAACACTCAGGAAAATCCGGCTAAGCAGAGCGAAAATCGCCAGGCTGAGTGGGAAAAGGGGCGTGCTTCTGGCAAGGGCGGCAGTGGGCGCGGACGGCGTCGCGTAGCACGGCGCAGCGCAAAGTAGGCCTTCGCCACGCGGGAGAGAAAATACGCAGTTTGTATTTTCTGCCCGTGACGGGGTAGTCTTTGACAGTCGCTGTTTAGACCATGAATGCGCTGCATCGGCCGAGTCGTTGTTTTGCGCGGGCGCCACACATAGCGCCAGGGATAAACGCAATAAGTAATTGTCCATTCAGAAGTGGCTCACCCTGCCGCTTCTGAGCCGAGTTTAGATAAGGGGTAACCCTCTATGTACGCGATCGTCAAGACCGGCGGAAAGCAGTACAAGGTTGCTGAAGGTGACCTCGTCAAGGTCGAGAAGATCGAGGGTGAGCCGGGTACGTCCGTAGCTCTCACCCCGGTTCTGCTCGTCGATGGCGCAACCGTTAAGGCTAAGGCTGCTGACCTGGAGAAGGTCTCCGTCTCTGCTGAGATCGTCGAGCAGGGCAAGGGCCCGAAGATCGACATCTTGAAGTACAAGAACAAGACTGGCTACAAGAAGCGTCAGGGCCACCGTCAGCCGCTGACCGTTCTGAAGGTAACCGGTATCAAGTAAGCCTTAACCGGCTCGAGAAATCCCTGAAGGAGGGAAAACCACATGGCACACAAGAAGGGTGCTTCCAGCTCCAGCAACGGTCGCGACTCTGAGTCCAAGCGTCTCGGCGTCAAGCGCTTCGGTGGTCAGCAGGTTAAGGCCGGCGAGATCATCGTGCGTCAGCGCGGCACCAAGTTCCACCCAGGTGAGAACGTTGGTCGCGGCGGCGACGATACCCTGTTCGCGCTCGAGGCAGGCGCTGTTGAGTTCGCTATCAAGCGTAACCGCCGCATCGTGAACATCGTTCCGGCTGAGCAGGCTGCAGTTGAGGCTTCTGCCTAGTTAATAACGTAAAAAGGTCTGATTCCGATTTTCGGAGTCAGACCTTTTTCGTTTTTGTATTTACGCCCTCTTTTTCAGGAAATTGTCTGACTTTACAGAAAATATTAACTAAATAAGAAAAGATTCGATGTATTAATTCTCCTCTTATGTTCATCATATGGGTGGGAAAGGGTGAAAACGGGGGTAAAAGAGCTGGGTTTTGCTGCGTTATGGGTGGCGATTGTGTGGTTTTGTGGCCGAATAGTGCGGGTAAAGATGATTTCATAGTTTGCGGGGCTACGAACGATTTACTAGGATTGAACTGCTAAATATTCAGCGGGCGCTAATGTTAACGCCCTCGATGCCCCAGTTTGATGGGGGAATAGGATTCCCTATGTCTAAGTTCTCTATGCGCTTGGCAGCGGTTATTGCTGCAAGCACCGTTTCCGTCGCGGGCGCTGGATTTGCCGCTCCCGCACTTGCACAGACCACCTCCGAGGCCGGCGCTGAGGCGACCCCGGGGGCTGCGGCCGATGCCGATCTCGTTGATGCAAACCACGATATCGAGCTCATCATCAACAAGCGTCTGGGTGACCCTGGCTCACTCGATAACACCACCGCCCTCGGCGGCATCACTTTCAAGGTGGAAAAGGTCAATAACGTAGACCTGACCACCCAGGAAGGTTGGGCAGCCGCTGCTGATCTCACCGCTGCGACTGCCAACGATGTCACTGAAGTGGGCACCATTGAGACCAACGATCAGGGCACCGCTTCAATGACCACTGCTAAAACTCCGGCGTTCAAGGTTGGCCTCTACAAGATCACAGAGGTGCAGAGCGGTAACTACACCGCTGCAGCTCCGTTCCTGGTAGCGCTGCCGCACTCGGAGGATGGTAAGTGGTCTTATACCCAGACGGTGAGCCCGAAGAACCAGCAGGTTAACCCTTCCAAGCAGGTCGATGACACCAACGCCACCATCGGTTCTGATCTGCACTACACCATCAATGCGCCGGTTCCGGCTGGTGAGTTGACCCGTTTCAACATCGTTGACCCGCTGAATCAAAGCCTCAAACTCAAGGCTGACGGCATCACCGTCGAGGCACAGGGTGCAAATGCTCCAACTTTGACGAAGGACGCTGATTACAAGGTCGATACCGCTAATAACACCCTGCGTATCGAATTCACCCAGGATGGCCGCGGCAAGCTGCAGGAAGCTCGTAAGTCCGACCCGACCCTAAAGGTTGTGGCCGGCTTTGATGCCACCATCGTTTCCATTCCGGCTGATACTGGCCAGATCACCAACAAGGCAACCATCGAGCTGCCGAACAACGCCACCGTTGATACCAACGGCGATGACCCGAGCACTCCGGATAAGACCGAAGATAACCCCACCTCGACGACCTTCGGTAACCTGACCATCACCAAGACCTCCACCAACGGCACTGACCCGCTAGCAGGTGCGGAGTTCGAGCTGTACCAGTGCAAGGTCTCCGACCAGGACTCCACCAAGTACGAGCTGCTGGGTAAAGCATTGAACGTTGCTACCACCGAGACCGGTAGCCCATCCACCAAGCTCACCACCTCCGGCGGTGACAACCGTTCCTCCACGGCACAGGGCTACGGCGTTCCAATCAACTCCTTCGCTGCAAACACCGGCACCACCAACAATGACTACTGCGTGCTGGAGACCAAGGCACCGGAAGGCTACGTCCGCAACCCAGAGCCGCAGCACGTGACCATCGACGTCAATGCACGCACCCTGGCAGTCAGCGTTGAGAACCAGAAGAACAACATCATCAACCAGCTGCCGGCAACCGGTGCATGGGGAATCCTGTTGGTATTCCTCGTCGGCCTGCTCCTGCTGGCTCGTGGTCTGTACACCTCTTATAAGGACAACCGCGCCCAGGCCTAAGGAGGCCATGTGAAGGGAAAGCGCAGGCGTAATCCACGCGGGGTTATCTACCTCGTCTTGGCGATGCTCGTGTTTCTCAGCCCCGTGGTGCTGACCCACTACAAAAATGTGGAGCAGCACCGCATCGCGGAGAACTATTCGCGCGGCGTCGACAAGCTGCCCGAGCGAGAGCGCGAGGCAGCTTTCGCCGAGGCGCAGGCTTATAACGCCCAGCTGCCAGAGGTGGGCGCTCCCGACCCATGGGTCAATGGAGTTGATACCTCCTCACCGGATTACCAGCGCTACCTCGACACGCTGCACCAGATTGGTGCAATGGCGCGTGTTCGCGTTCCATCAGTGGGCATCGACTTGCCCGTCTATCACGGAACGTCGACTGATGTTCTCGCGCATGGCGTGGGCCACCTCTACGGCACGGCGCTTCCCGTTGGTGGGGAAGGAAACCATGCGGTCCTCACGGGCCATACAGGTCTCGCCACGCTGACCATGTTCGACAACCTCACCCACATCAAAGTGGGAGATGTTTTCACGGTTGAGGTCATGGGCAAGACCATGGCCTACAAGGTGGACCAGATTGAGACGGTTCTTCCCGATCAAGTGGAGGCCTTACGTGCCGAAGAAGGCCGCGATTTATTGACCTTGGTGACGTGTACTCCATACGGCATCAACAGTCACCGCCTTCTGGTTCGCGGTGAGCGTACCGAGCTACCCGCTGAGCTTGACCAGAGCTACCACTCGCCGTGGCAGCCGTGGATGATTGCAGCGATCATCATCGTGTTGTTCGTTCTGCTTTACCTGCTGTGGTGGTTCCTGGCAGGGCGCAAACGGAAGAAAAAAGAAAAAGAATTAGAGGAATCCTAACGTGACTACCAGAGGGCGATGTGAGGCATTGATGCGCTTGGCCGTTGGCCTGTTCTTTGCGTGCGCCTTGCTCGTCGCTGTCTCGTCGGCGCCAGCGCATTCGGCAAGCACTGGTAGTTTGGCAGTTCACAAGAGTGCTGACCCCAAAGGCATCAACTCCAACGTTGGTGCTATCTTCGTCGTCCGTCAGCTTCTTGGGCTGCCCTTGGCCAGCCCAGAAGAACTCGGGCAGATGGTTCAGGATAATCCTGCCTTGTTGACTTCGAAGCCTGGCATGGAGCTCGGGCCTGAAATTGTTGCAACTACTGATGAGACCGGTACTGCAACGTTTACAGGCTTATCAGAGGGCGTGTACCAGGTAACCGAGCGGCCCCGACGCACCGACAATTCCTACGAGGATGTGGCAAGCCCTTTCCTCGTCCCCGTAAAGAATGACGTGCAGGCTGAAATCAGTGCCAAAGCGCAGCCGGTGATTGTCGATAAAACAGTGGACGCTCGATCAGTCGAGGTTGGAGCTGTGTTGGACTATCGCATCAGGACGTCGCTGCCGCCTTGCGACGCCCAAGGAAAGCTCCACCAGTTTGTCGTGCTCGATGAGCTGGATCCGCGTCTTGCGTTTCGGCGTCTAAAGTCCATTACCGTGAGCAACCTCAATGGCTCGCGAACTTTGGAGGACGGGCGTGATTTTCGCACAACCCTTGACGGTAACTCAGTTGAGATCGTGATGGAACAGTCTGGTCTAGACATTCTGGCGAAGGCACGGCTCGGCAATCCGGAGACCCGTGTGGAAATTCACTTGGAAGCAGAAGTGCGCTCTTCTGCAACTGTTGGCGATGTCATCACCAACATTGCGCGCTTTAGCCCCGACGGCTACTGCCTACCAAACCTAAGTCCCAGTGTTTCGACCTTGGCGTATTCCGATGCTAACGGCCGTCAAGTAACTGAGCGCGTTGTTCTTGCTGCAGCTGAACAGTGCCGTGGCGATCAGCCTGCCACTATCCAGTCCACTCCAGCGAAAGTCGTCGTTGCAGGCAAAAATCATCCGATCGATGACGACGATGACGATAGCGATGGACAAACCCAGACGGGTTCCGAGACTCATAGGCATCCCGATTCTCCGAGCAGCGGGGTAGTCGACGATGCTGGCAATGACAGCAAGGGCAACGGCGTCGGCGAGCAAGCAAAGCGTATTGCCGGCAAGATTGCCGACAACCTCGCAAGCACCGGCGCCAGCGTGATCGGCATCGTGCTCGCTGCGATTACCGCATTGGTGCTGGGCTTTATTCTCGTTCGCAGGCGCGACGAGGATGACGATGACAATGAAGGAGATGGTCGCGTATGAGGGTACGCCCGGCCAACCTATTTCATTCCTCACACACAATCTTTTCCGCAGGAGCATTTATGACGGTTAACACCAAGACTCGGCGCCTTTTCGCCGCATTATTGGTGGCGTTCGTGACGCTAATGCTAGTCGTCGCGCCCTCTTCGCCGCTGAATAACTTGGTGACGCCCGAAGCCGAGGCACAGACCAGCAAGGGCTGGGCCACGAACGAGGCGACGTACAAGCAGTGCGGTTTCCGCAGTGGCACCGGTGAGGCCGCCAACTATGCGGACCAGCTGTGCTGGATCGACATGTCGGATCTCAATAACTCGGTCACCACCTACCCGAAGCCCGTGAAGAAGGATCTCGGCCGCTACGAGCTGACTTTCGACGTCATGTACGAGACAAAAGACGACCGCGGCTACGACACGAACACTGATCCTTCCAAGGTGCAGACTTATTCTGGTCCGGTGGGTGACGGCGTCTTTGGCCGCAATGTAAACGACACCGACTACTTTGTCCCGCGTTCTGGTCAGGAGGCCATCCAGCCGAGCGTGGTGTGGGGTATAGGCACCGGAATTACGGCCGCATCGCAGCAGGCCACCCTGCGCTTTCGCAACATCAAGGTCAAGGATAAGTTCACCGGCCAATACGTGAGCAATTACCGCACCTCAATTGTTGATGCACAGGACACTCGTGGTTGGTCATTATTTACGGAAAACTTGACCATCGATGCCCCCGAGACGGGGCAGACCATTTTTCCGTACAAGCGTTTCACTCCGGGCGGTTATCGCTCCGCGTGCGATGCCAATAACAATTCCAGCAACGTCTTCGGCCCCGGCATCGAGGATTACTACGGTCGCGGCGATAACACGCCGAAAGACTTCGTGTGCAAGGAATTCTCCATCAACACCGGCAAGGCCGGCTCCTACATTGTGGGCGGCGATGGCCTGACGAGCCTCGACGTCGGCTTCTTTACTCGCAACAACTTCCAAGGCGTTGCACTAGCCCTCAACATGGGCCGCATGACCGGTGACGTCGTCCAGCCGGATACCATGATGGAAAAGACCATCACGGGTCAAGAGACCAAGTTCGATTTCTCCATGGCCACCCGCTATGGCAGCACCGACACCAAGGTTCCGTGGCAAGGCGCGAACACCTACACCCAGGCGCTGCGCCGCATGTCCCCCGATGTGAACGGCAACGTTGCCGCCGATTCCATGGTGTTCAAGTCTGCTGCCACCGGCACGGAAAAGAGCAAGGCGCTGGCCCGCTATACGCCGACGTGGCGTTGCACCCTCGGTACCACGGATTACACCATCAAGGAAGGCTCCGTGCCTCCGGGATTCCGGCTCAACAACGATGCCGCGGCAGGTACCTCCGAGGTGGTCTATCAAAACAAGTACTCGGTTCCCATGTCCTGTACTGTCACGTGGACGTCAAAGTACCAATTCTCCGCGCTGACCCTACGCAAGACGGTCACCGGTACCGCGGCCGGCTTCGACGAGGTGCAGTCGCGCAAGTTCAACTTGGGCTACCGCTGCGCCGCCCCGACCGGCTACTCCGATGCTTACCCCACGATGAAGCTGGAGGATTCCCGTGATCTCGCCGCTGGTGATGATTACACCGTTGAAGGTCTGCCAGCCGGCGCGACTTGTACCTTGACGGAGAAGTTTGCTGATGGTGCTCCGCCTGCCCGTCCAGGTAAGGAACTGACCCTGACCTGGAAGGGCAACGGCACCTCCCAGAACACCGACGCCGTGCCCGTTGGTACTGTCACCCTGAAATCCGGTGTCAACGCCGCCGATCACTCGAACGACATCGAGGCAAACAACAACTATGACTACCGTCCCGGCACCGTCAACATCTCAAAGACCATCACCGGCGAACCCGTCAACGAGCTCGGCAGCCCGCGCGATTATTCTTTCTCGCTACGTTGTTTGACCACCAATTACAGTCAGCAATCCACGATCCAGGCCACGGGCACTGGGGATGAAATCGCCGGCGATACGAGCTTTAACAATGTCCCAGTCGAGCGCGATTGCGTGCTCAAGCCACTGTCTGGCCTTTCCGATTCCGAGGCCAAGCGCATTAGCTTCGACGGCCGCGATGTCTGGGTTGATGGCCAGCAAATTCAAGCCAACTCCGATGGCACCTACACCATCCGCCTGAAGGATTATCCGCAAGGTGGAACCCCGACTGTGTCCGATATTCGTATCGAGGCGCACTACTCTTACAAGACCCGCGACGTCCGTGTGATCAAACAGTTGCGTGGACCAGGCAGCAGCTTGTTGGACGCGGGTACCACCTTCCCGGTGCACTATCGCTGCACCGACCCAAACGATGCCGCCTACAATCTCGAAGGCGACATGAACATCACCACTGACACCGCCAATCCGGTCAAGATCGAGGGCGTGCGCGTCGGTGCAGACTGCTACGTCTACGAATCCGGTAGCCCCTCGCAGCAGAACGTCACGCTTGACCGCACCACGGTCTCCGCGTCCGATTCTTCTGACGTGGTGACCACCCTCAACAATGAGGAAGCAAAGACCACCCCGGTTTTGACCGTGAACAAATCCACGGATACCAACCAGAACCGCGTTTCTGTGTCGAACCACTACCTCAATAAAACGGGCACGGTCGATTTGACCAAGCTCGTTAACAATTCCGTCAACGGCGCTAACCTGCCTGCTGACTACGAGCTTTCCTTCCGCTGTGGTACCCGCACGGTAGAGACGACGAGCGATAACTATGTTCCTGTCGACCTCACTGGTACTGTCCGTTTAGCCGATGGGCAGACCGAACGTCTCGTCGCCGAGGTCTCCGATCCCACGATTGCGGGGCTGGTTAATGACCGCGACGGTGCGATGGGCGTGCCCTATGGCAATGAATGTACGTTCTCTGAAACCACTCCTTCGACTGGCAACGGCGTTCTGTGGTCAACCGACGCCAAGGAGCAGACTTTTACAGTCGATTCTGACTCTGAGTCCGTTAGCCTGACCAATACCTTCGAACCCGCCGGTAAGGGCATCACCATTACCCAGTCTGAGGCAGGCGTCGACGAGTTCTTCCGCGACGTCGACTACGAATTGACCTGTACCGCCGACGACGGCAGCCCCTTGGACCTAGGCCAGTACGCCACTATCACCCTGGGGCCCGATAACCCGAAGGAGACCGTGCCAGCCACCGTCGTGACGTCGGGAAGCACGTGCCAATTGGTCGAATCCGACAGCAACCGTGAAGACGGCAAACGCAATGGCTACGCCATCGACCGTGATTCCAACATTTCAGTCGATGGCGAGTCTCAGACCTTCAACGACGAAGCTCGCATCGTTTCTGGTGAGTTCATCGTCGGCGATTCCACCATTGCACAGGTAACCCACACCTACGACTACCAAGATGTCACCGTGGCTGTGACCAAGCAGGTCGACTTTGCCAATGAGGCTTACTTCTCCCAGGCCCGCAAGGACGTCAAGTACAACCGTCAATTCGATTTCACGATGAAGTGCACGCCACCCGGTGGCGGCAGCGTCATCACTGTCTCCGGTAAGGTCAGCTCCCCGCAATCTGATGATGCGGCTAGCCAGTCCTTGAGCTTTGATAACATTCCGGACGGTTCCGAGTGCGTTGCGGCAGAAGGTGAGACCACTGCTGCCGAGGGCATCACTTTCACCCAGGAAGTAAAAGTCGGGGACGCTACAGGCGATCGCTCCCTGAACTTCGACGTCAGAGGCAACCAAGACGTGAAGTTGGTCAATACCTATACCCGTCAGCTGGCAGAGGTGAACCTGGACAAGGTTGCTAACACGCCAGTCGACGTCCAGGCAGCTTATGGCTCAAACTGGAAAGACCAGTTCTATACCCACAACTTTGCATTGGTCTGTCGTGACCCAGAAGGGCCTATCGATGGTTCGGGCAACCTTGGAACCTTCCCGGTCAACAGCACCATTCAGGGACCTGGCTCTACCAGTTTTGCTGATATCCCGGTCGGCGCGGAATGCGAACTGACCGGTGACAAGTTTGGTCAGCTCAACTTGACCCAGACCGCGCCGGACGGCATGGAACTGGAAACGCACATGCGTCCAAGCAAGGTGCAGTGGCGTCTGCAGCGCGACGAGGGCATGACCTACACGGATACCGATCTCGCAGATGGTGAGACCACCTCGCAGAAGTTCATGATTGAGGACGACATCTCCGATGGAGGCCTGGGCAACAAGGTCGAACTGGTCAACTTCTATGAATTCGTGAAGTCGCCCATCAAGATGAGTAAGAAGATCGTCGCCAATGCGGACGACCTTCAGGTGCTGCGCGAGGCCAACCCAGAGTTCCGCTTCGACTACCAGTGCCAGGGCGTGGGCTATTCCATCTCTAACGTGGGGCTGCCTACCAGTTTGAATGCGGGCGATACCACTGCCTTCCCGGATGGCACGTTGACCTTCACCTCGGACGAGGTTGAGGTTCCTTCCGGTGCGTGGTGTACCTTCACGGAGCTCGCTCCTTCTGCCACACCAGAAGCTTTGGAGTGGAAGCAGGACCCACGTGAGGTCGACAAGCGCGTCGGTGAAGAGGGCCAACCGGCGGTTTCCTATGACTTCACCAACACCTACACGCGCCGCACCGTCCCCGTGTCCTTCGCGGCGCTGCAGGATGGCTACCTCGGTGGTCTGAGCAACAATAGCTATGACTATAAGGTCAGCTGTACTGCTCCGGGCTTTGATAGCCAAACGTTGAGCTTCGACGTCAATAGAGCTAACTCGAGTGCGACGGTGGCTGACGCCAGTGCACCTTCGGGTGGCAAGGTTGTAAACCTGCCGGTGGGCTATGACTGCACCTTGGATGCAAGTGGTTCCTCGGCCCTGCGCGAGCGCGTGCAGTTAGAAGTGACCGCGGGCACGCGTTCTCCGTACATGACTTTCGCGACGTGGACGAAGGAGGGCGCCGCAGCCGATAACCCGGATGTAAAGCCTGCAGATATTCCACTCGACAAAGTCACCAGTGACTTGAAGAAATACACCTACGATTTTAGGCTGGATAGCGCGCTGCGCTCTGAGACGGGTGCTCCGGTGTTGACCATCGCCGGTGAGGCGATGCATCCGCGCGATAGCGTTGAGGTCACCTTCACTAAGCAATCTGTTGGCGCGGCAGGAGAGGGGCGGACCTTCGAGTTCTCCTCGAGCTGTGGTGAGACATTCACTTTGAAGTCTGGCCAGTCGCATACGTTGAGTGACATCGAAGTTGATCAGAACTGCACCATCGGCGAGGTCATGAATCAAGATTCTGCGTCTCCGGTTGTCTCCGTGGGTGAGACCGGACCACGCCTGGGTAATGTGAAGGCGAATAACTCCATCGGTCCGACTACCCACACGGTGACTTCTGGCCAGTGGTCCTTCGATGTCCTGCCGGTAGCGAAGGCCAGCGATATGTCCACTTCGGGCAGCAAGTGGGAACTGACCGGTATCAATACCTTCCCTGGGGTCAACATCACCAAGAAGATTGATGGCGCACCTATCAGTGCGGTCAGCGGAACGGTGGCCGATACCGCGGTGCTTCCCGACGACGCGACCACCATGCGTTTCAACTACACGGTAGAAAACAACGGCGCCTTGCCGCTGACTGACCTCAAGCTCACCGAGCCGGAGTTGGCTGGCCGCACTGTGGTAGCCGCTGATGGATCCGAGTACGTGGTGCCGGAAGGTGGTGCGATTCCCACTGAGGTTTGTGCCCCAGGCGATCTCGCTGAAGGGGCATCCACCACCTGCAGCTTCGACGTGAAGATCACGGAGTCGACGGAGGATAACTTCTACTACCGCGGCAAGGTTACTGTGACGGCGCTGGGCAATAACATCCTCGTCTCCGACGACGATAGCTACGGTGCTCTGCGTCTGAAGGAAGGCCTCGGCTTCCTGCTGCCGGATACCGGCCGCCAGACCCTGGTGTGGGCGCTGCTCATCGGCCTCATTCTGCTGGCAATCGGTATGGCTTTGTACCTGCGTAATCGCAACGACGAAGAAACCGATGGCGAAGACTAAGACGAAGAAGAACCAGTCACGCAAGAAGAAAAGCTCGCTGTGGCTGGTTATCCTCGGCATCTTGGTGCTGCTGTATCCGATTGTTGCCACGCAGTACAACGATTGGCAGCTGCAGCGCCAGGCGGAGAACTACCGGCGCGCCATTGAGCGCATCGACCCGCCTGCCCAGCGAGAGGCCTACGTGCAGCAGGCACATGAGTACAACGATTGGTTGGCGGAGCAAGGTCATCATGCTTTCCCACCGAATCCTTCTTCACCGGGCTTTGAGCGTTACATGAAAACGCTCAATGCCCCAGAGGCCGGGGGCGCGATTGCGCGACTTCGCATTCCCGCAATTAACGTCGATCTTCCCGTGCGGCATACGACTGCCCCTGCTGTGCTTTACGACGGCGCGGGACACATGTTTGGTTCCTCACTGCCGGTGGGAGGTAAGGGAACCAATGCCGTTATTTCTGCACACACCGGCATGGTGGACGCGTCGATGTTTGATAACTTGCCGCGACTCAAGGACGGCGAAATCGTCACCATCGAGGTGATGGGCGAGTTGCTGCATTACAAGGTCGTGGGCCGCGAGGTGGTCAAACCTGATAAGTACGATGCGGTGACTTATGAGCCTGACAAGGATCAGATCACGCTGATCACCTGCACCCCGTACGGCATCAACACGGATCGTCTGCTCGTGCATGCAGAACGCGTCTACATTGCGGGCGGAGATGAGGATTCGGGCTGGCATCCAAAGCTGTCGTGGTGGATGATTGCCGCGCTTAGCATCATCGCCATCTCTTTGCTTATCATCATCTATCTGGAATGGCGTCGCCGCCGACGTAAGCAAGCCCGCGAGGAACGTCAGGCTAGGAAGCAGGCGGCCGCCGATGGTAGTATGAGCAGCTCAGAGTAAGAAAAACAGCTACTTAGCGTTAGTGCGAGGAAACCAACTTCATGGCACGTTTTATTGACCGCGTCGTTCTTCACCTGCAGGCCGGCGACGGAGGCCACGGATGCTCTTCGGTGCACCGTGAAAAGTTTAAGCCGCTGGGCGGTCCAGACGGCGGCAATGGCGGCCACGGAGGAGACATCCTGCTAGAGGTTTCCACCCAGGTGCATACCTTGATGGACTTCCACTACCGTCCGCACCTGAAGTCCGGCCGAGGTAACAACGGTGCTGGTGACTGGCGCAATGGCGCCCGCGGCGAGGATCTCATCCTCGAGGTCCCGGCCGGCACCGTGGTCTACTCCGAAGACGGCGAGATGCTGGCGGATCTCACGATTCCTGGCACCCGTTTTGTAGCCGCTGAAGGCGGCTTTGGCGGCCTTGGTAATGCTGCGCTAGCTTCTGCTGCCCGCAAGGCACCAGGCTTTGCGCTTCAAGGCGAGCCGGGCGAGGCCCGTGATCTGGTGTTGGAGCTTAAATCCATGGCGGATGTCGGCCTCGTCGGTTTCCCATCGGCCGGCAAGTCTTCCCTAATTTCCGTGCTTTCTGCGGCCAAGCCAAAGATTGGTGATTATCCGTTTACCACCCTGCAGCCGAATCTCGGCGTGGTGGACATGGGCTTTGAATCTTTCACCATGGCCGACGTTCCGGGCCTTATCCCGGGCGCTGCTGACGGCAAGGGCCTCGGATTGGACTTCCTGCGCCACATCGAACGCACTGCGGTGCTCGCTCACGTCGTTGACGTTGCCTCCTTGGAGCCGGGCCGCGACCCGCTTTCCGATATTGAGGCGCTCGAGGAGGAGCTCGCAAAGTACCAAGAACTGCTGGACCAGGACACCGGCTTGGGCGATCTGCGGCAGCGCCCACGCATCATTATCTTGAACAAGGCGGATATTCGGGAGGCGGAAGAACTGGCCGAGTTCGTCAAACCCGAGCTGGAGGAGAAGTACGGTTGGCCCGTCTTCATTATTTCTGCGGTGGCACGCAAGGGCCTCGATCCGCTCAAGTACAAGCTGCTTGAGATGGTCAAGGAGCACCGTCGCACACAGCCGAAGGTCAAGGCGGATAAGAACCACACCATCATCCGCCCACGTGGCGAGCGTAAGTCCGGCTCCCACGCTGACTTCACCGTGCGCCCTGATCCCGAGCTTGCCGGTGCCTTCGTGGTGGAGGGCGACAAGATCGAGCGCTGGATTGTGCAAACCGACTTCGAAAATGATGAAGCCATCGGCTACCTCGCTGACCGCTTGGCCAAGGCCGGTGTGGAAGATGAGCTGTTCAAGCAGGGCGCTGTTGAGGGCTGTCCGGTGACCATCGGCGGCATCACCTTCGAGTGGGAGCCGATGACTGGCGGCCGTGCCACGGATGCCGGCCGCGGCTTCGACGGTCGCCTCGGCGGCACCGAGCGTGTTTCCGCCGCTGAGCGTAAGCGCGCTTCGCAGGCTCGCCGTGGCCTCATCGACGAGTATGACTTTGGCGATGACGAGAAGGTCACCCGCGAGCAGGCGAACCGGGACCGCTGGCAGGGCTAGTACAATGGGCGGCCATGTCTTCGCAACAAGATTTTCCGCTAACCCAAAAACCTTATTCCGGGCCCACGGTTGACACCCCCTTTCCGGACCCGTTGCATGAAAATCCCACGGCGTCCGGCTTTGATTCGCCGCTGCGCCAGCGCATCGCGCACGCCAAGCGCGTAGTCATCAAGATTGGTTCTTCGTCGCTGACGGATGAGGACTTCCTGGTCTCCCAGGAGCGCATCGACCACATTGTGGACGCGGTGCACGCCCGCATGGGCATCTCCGATGTCATCCTGGTCTCCTCCGGTGCGGTGGCCGCTGGCATGGGCCCGCTGGGGCTTAATCGCCGGCCGACTGATCTGGCCACCAAGCAGGCCGCGGCGTCTGTGGGCCAGGTGCATCTGGCGTACGAGTGGGGCCGGTCTTTCGCCCGCTATGACCGCACGGTGGGCCAGGTGCTGCTCACCGCCTCGGATACGGGGCACCGGGACCGCGCCCGCAACGCGCAGCGCACCATCGACCGGCTGCGCCAGCTGCGCACCATTCCCATCGTCAATGAGAATGACACGGTGGCGACCTCGGAGATGCACTTCGGGGATAATGACCGGCTCTCCGCCTTGGTGGCCAACCTGATGGGCGCGGACGCGCTGTTCCTGTTCTCTGATGTCGATGGCCTCTATGACAAAAACCCGGCGGAGCCGGACGCCCGCTTCATCGATGAGGTGCGCACGGGCAAAGACCTGAAAGGGGTCGAGGCCGGTGAGTCCGGCAACGTCGGCACCGGTGGTATGGCCACGAAGGTCTCGGCCGCGCGCCTGGCCACCCGCGGCGGAATCCCGGTGCTGCTGACGTCGACGGATAACATTGGCCCTGCTCTTGCCGATGCCTCCGTGGGCACCGTCTTCCACACCCGCGAGGAGCGCAAGTTGTCTGCCTGGAAGTTCTGGGCGCTCTACTGCGCCGATACCGGTGGGGCGGTGCGCCTGGACGCTGGCGCCATGCAGGCGGTCACCAAGGGAGGCAATTCGCTCCTGGCGGTTGGCATCACGGAGGCCATCGGTGAATTCTCCCGTGGGGAAATCATCGACATCATGGGCCCGGAAGGTGAGGTCATCGGCCGCGGCGAAGTACGTTTTGATTCCGCGGAGCTGCGGGGCATCCTGGGCAAGCAGATGGAGGAGCTGCCGGAATACCAGCGCCGCAGCGTTGTCCACGCCGACTACCTGTCGAACTACGCCTCCCGAATCTAGACACTAGAGGCCAGAGAAACCCCAGGAAAAGACCATGAAATACGCCATGTTGCCGGAACAATGGGAAGAATCCATCGAGACCTTGCGGGGAGCTGGCCATGAGCTCGCGGAGCTTTCCGATGCCGACTTCCTCATCTACAACGGCGACGGCTCGGACTTCCCGTTGCCACTGCCGGAGAACATCAAGTTCGTGCAGATTCCGTCTGCAGGCGTAGACCATCTGCTCGACGTCATGAAGGAGACCGACGTAATCTGGTCCAACGCCGCTGGCGTATTCGATAACACCGTGGCGGAATCTACCATCGCGCTGCTGCTTGCGCAGCTGCATGCCCATCGCTATGTCAACGACACCTTCTCCAACTACGAGGAGGTGCAGGATCACAAGTCCTACCTACACGAGGACAAGACTGTGGCGATCATCGGCGCCGGCGGCATCGGCAAGCGGCTCATCACGATGCTCTCTGGCTTTGGCCCGCGCATCATCGCCGTAAACCGGTCCGGCAACGCGGTTCCAGGCGCGGATGAGACCTATCCCATCTCCGAGGTGGACAAGGTCTGGTCTGAGGCCGACTACTTTGTGCTCATCGCGCCGCTTACCCCGCAGACCCACCACATGGTCAACAAAGACGTGTTTGCCCAAATGCCGAATCATGCGGTGGTGGTCAATGTGGGCCGTGGCCCACTCATCAGTACCGAGGATCTTTTGGCAGCGCTGGACTCTGGCGAGATTGCCGGCGCAGCGCTCGACGTCACTGATCCGGAGCCGCTCCCGGATGATCACCCGCTGTGGAAGGACCAACGTGTGGTCATTACACCGCACATTGCTAATACCCGTAACTCGGTGCGCCGCCACTTGGGAGCACACACCGCAAAGGTGGCCGCAGCCTTTGAGGCTGGCGAGGAAATTCCTACCCGTGTGGATCCGAACGCTGGATATTAAAGTGTAAAAGCATGAACAAAGACATTCGCGTGGGAGACGCGGAACGCCACAATGCGCTAGACCTCCTCAGCACCCACTTCGCTAACGGTCTCATCGACATCAACGAGTTCGAAGACCGCACAGGAAAGGCGGCTGTTGCGCGTACCCGCGGCGAGATCGCTTCCCTCTTTGAGGACCTTCCTGACAATCCAATTGCAGAGGTCGTCCCGTTCAAGGAATCGGAAGCGCAGGCCGAGCTCGACCGGCTGCAGCGCCGCGGAGGGTTAGTCCACCGAATCGATGCCGTCATTTGGTCAGCGACGATGATCCTCTTCTTCCTGGGGCTTTTCGTCTTCGACTGGGACTATTTCTGGCTTGTCTTCCCGATTGCAGGTATCGCCTCGTGGGGTGTCAGGGAGGCGGTCAAGCTCTCCGACGACGACGAAAAACTTTATGAGGAATTGAAAAAGAAGGATGACAAAGACCGGGCCGAGCGCCTACGTCTGGCAGCCGAGCGCCGCAAGGAGCTGGGGCAGTAGTCCGCGGGGTCTGCGGGGGGAGTGGCTGCGCGCTTGAGCTATACCCACGCGTGACATCCAGCGCGGATAACCATGCTGTTGGGGGGTGAGTTTCTTTAAGAGGATGTTATTCAGCTTTAAAGTGACCTAAATAAAACCCGGGGGGATCACTTTCGCGGGCACGTTCCGGATTGTAAGCTCATCCTAGTTCGATTTAGTCAAGCCTAAGTTAACTTGGCTATTGTTCGTGAGCAAAGGACTTTCTTTCATGACCCATTTCAACGTGCCCAAGTACTCCGTCCGCATTGCGGCAGCCACCCTGGCCATGCTCGCATCCGCGACTGCGTTGAGCGCGTGCAGCAGCAACGAAGACACCTCCGCGTCCACCGGCTCTACCGGCGCCGCGGGGGACACTGCTGTGACCATCACTGACGTCGCCGGCCGCGAGGTCACCTTCGACAAGCAGCCTGAGCGTATCCTTCTGGGCGAGGGCCGCGGGCTCTTCGCCACCTCGATTCTCAACCGCGAGGATCCGCTCGAGCACGTCGTGGCTCTGGGCAAGGACCTGCATGAGGCGGCTCCGAGCTTCGAGTCCAAGTTCGCCGAAACCAATGCGGCGTACAAGGATCTGCCGACCATCGGCAACATCGCCAAGGGCGACGTCACCGTGGAAAACCTGCTCGCGCAAAAGCCAGACGTCGTGGTCATGACGCTGGACCACAAGGAGGGTGCGGAAAAGACCGGCTTCCTGGACAAGATGGACCAGGCCGGCCTGAAGTACGTCTTCACCGACTTCCGCCAGAAGCCGCTAGAAAACACCCCGAAGTCCATGGAGGTCTTCGGCCAGCTCTTCGGTCACGAGGACAAGGCCGCAGAGTTCAATAAGTTCTATACCAGCAAGGTTGATGACATTAAGTCCCGCGCGGAAAAGGCCGGGGACAAGCCGCGCACCCTGGTCTGGCGCGCGGCGGGCCTGAAGGATTGCTGCTCCACGGTCAAGGACTCTAACCTAGGTGACCTGGTTAATGCCGCCGGCGGCGAGAACTTGGGCGATAGCCTGCTGGACACAGAGTCTGGAGACCTTACCGCAGAAAAGGTGCTTGCTGAGCAGCCGGAGCACATCATCGCCACTGGCGGCGCATGGGCCAAGGACCCGGAAAAGCCGGAGGTCCTGCCGCACGTGGAGATGGGTTACGCGGCCAAGGAAGAAAAGGCGCAGGAGACCCTCGAAGGCCTGCTAAAGACCCCGGGCTTCGAGCAGCTTGAGGCCCCAAAGGAAGGCAACTTCCACGCTGTCTACCACCAGTTCTACGATTCGCCTTTTAACATCTTCGCCTTGGAGCAGTTTGCTGTGTGGATGCACCCAGAAACCTTCAAGGACTTAGACCCAGAAAAGGACTTCGCCGAATTCCACAACAAGTGGCTGCCCATCGACTACAGCGGCGTTTTCTTCACTACCAAGAACACACACAAGCACTAAAAAATGGCACTTTTGACCTCTTCTGAGAGTTTGCAGACTGACCAGAAAGCCGAAACCAAAACCGACACCCACCAGGTTATTGCCGAGTACCGCAGCAATAACTTCCGCAAGGTACTCATCATCGGTGCACTGGTGCTGGCTGCCTTCGTAGCCTTCGTCATTGCCACGGTGGTCGGCCCGATTCACCTTTCCCCGATGGAGATGCTGCGTGGCATTTTCTCACCGGGCCAGGTGGATGAGACCACCCGGACGGTCCTGTGGAACCTGCGCCTGCCGGCGTCGGTTATGGCCGTGCTCATCGGCGCCGCACTGGCGCTATCCGGCGCGCATATGCAGACCATTCTGGATAACCCTTTGGCCGAGCCTTTCACCTTGGGTATTTCCGCCGCCGCGGCTTTTGGCGGCGCGGCCTCCATCGTGCTGGGCTGGACCGTGCTGGGAAATCCGCAGTTCAATCTCGCGGCCGTCGCTTGGCTGTCGGCTCTTGTGGCCGTGGCCATCGTCGCGGGTGCGGCGGTGTGGCGCGGCGCTAGTGCGGAGTCAATGATTCTGCTGGGTATCGCCCTCGTTTTCTTGTTCCAGGCACTGCTTTCGCTGATGCAATACAGCGCCTCGACTGAAGCCCTGCAGCAGATTGTCTTTTGGACCATGGGCTCCCTGCAGCGTGCGAATTGGGTGTCCAACCTGATCATCGCGGCCACCTTGCTGGTTGCCATTCCTTTCACCATGCTCAACGCGTGGAAGCTCACGGCGCTGCGCCTTGGCGACGAGCGTGCGGCGGCCCTTGGCATCAACGTGCAAAAACTGCGCGTTCTAACCCTCGTCGTGGCCTCCTTGCTGGCCGCTAGCGCCGTGGCCTTCGCCGGCATCATCGGCTTCATTGGCTTGGTTGGCCCACACGTGGCGCGCCTATTGGTGGGCGAGGATCAGCGTTTCTTCGCTCCAGCCTCCATGGCGGCGGGCGCGATGCTGCTGGCGGGAGCACACGCGGTATCCATCACCATCATCCCCGGCGTTGCCGTACCCATCGGCATCATCACGGCGCTCGTTGGTGTTCCTTTCTTCGTGCTGCTCATCTTCACCAAGAGGAGGATCAAGTGCTGAAAGTAGAACAGGCATGCGTGAACTTTGGCAAGCGGGAGGTGCTCAAAGGAGTTGACTTGCCCGAGCCTGAACCCGGCACCATCGTCGGACTCATCGGCCCCAACGCGGCGGGCAAGTCCACCTTGGTCAAGGCCATCGCCGGCATTCAGAAGCTAACTTCGGGCACCTGCGATACTGGTGGCGCCAACGTGGGCTACGTGCCGCAGGATCTTCTGACCAGCGCCTCGCTGACCGCCTTTGAATCGGTGGTCATCTCCGC
Source organism: Corynebacterium simulans (assembly GCF_001586215.1). Classification (NCBI taxonomy): domain Bacteria; kingdom Bacillati; phylum Actinomycetota; class Actinomycetes; order Mycobacteriales; family Corynebacteriaceae; genus Corynebacterium; species Corynebacterium simulans. Next base: position 2,165,021 of record NZ_CP014634.1, read on the forward strand.
TAAGCGTGGTTCACCCAACGCTTTGGAATCCGCGGTTGAGGCGCTCGAAAAGCTCGGCATCGTGCACCTCGCGCACCGCTACGTTCACCAGCTTTCCGGCGGCCAGCGCCAGCTCGTCGCCGTGGCGCAGATGCTGGCCCGTGAGCCAGACCTGATGCTGCTGGATGAGCCGACCTCCGCGCTCGACCTGCGCCATCAAGTGCACCTGCTGGATACCTTGCGCAAGGAGGTCTCCCGCGGGGCAGTGGCGTTGGTAGCTATCCACGATCTCAACCTGGCCGCGCGTTATTGCGACGAGCTGGTGGTTCTCCACGGCGGCCGCGTGCATGCCCACGGCACCCCGGCAGAGGTGCTGAACACCGAGCTGCTGGGTGAGGTCTATGGCATCCACGCTCGAGTCATCGACGACGAGGGCGTGCCCATGGTCTGTCCTGTCGAGGCTAGCTTCGGTAAGCTTGAGCCTCATGAGCCAACTCACTCGAGATGAAGAACGAGACCAAGTACTAAAACTGGCGCGTCAGGCGAAGAAAGTTGCGCCGCAGTTCGCGCAGCTTTCCACCCCACGCAAGAATGAGATTCTTGTGCGCGCTGCTGAAAACCTGGTGGCCCGCACCCCTGAGATTCTCGAGGCCAATGAGCGCGACGTCGCCGCTGGCCGTGCGGCCGGGATGAATGATTCTTTAATCGACAGGCTCTCGCTCGACGCCGCGCGCGTCGAAGGCATCGCCGGCGGCCTGCGCCAGGTCGCTGCCCTGCAGGACCCAGTAGGGGAGGTGCTGCGGGGCCACACCATGGACAACGGCATCCAGATGAAGCAGGTGCGCGTGCCGCTCGGCGTCATGGGCATGGTCTACGAGGCCCGCCCGAACGTCACGGTGGATGCCTTTGGCCTTGCGCTCAAGTCCGGCAACGTGCCGCTGCTGCGCGGATCTAAGTCCGCACGCAACTCCAACGAGCAGCTCGTGGAGATCCTCCAGGACACCCTGGCGCACTTCGAACTTCCGCGCGAGGGCGTGCAGCTCCTGCCGTGCGAGAGCCACGATTCGGTGCAGGATCTCATCACGGCGCGCGGGCTTGTCGACGTCGTGATTCCCCGCGGTTCTGCTCGCCTCATCAATGCGGTGGTGGAGGGCGCTACCGTCCCCGCCATTGAGACCGGCACCGGCAACTGCCACTTCTACATCGATGCCAGCGCCGACCTCGACAAGGCCATCGCCATGGTCATCAACGGCAAGACCCGCCGCCCTTCGGTTTGTAACTCCACCGAGTGCGTGCTGCTCGACGCCGCGCTTGCCGACGCCGCGAAACTTCGCGTCATCACCTCCCTTCAGGAGGCAGGCGTGGTCATCCATGGCGAGGTCGCCGAGCTCGAGCAATTCGGCGTGGCCAATGCTGTGGAAGCAACCGACGAGGAATGGCGTGAGGAGTTCCTGAGCAACGACATCTGCGCCAAGGTGGTTGACGGCATCGCTGGCGCCATCGCGCACATCGCCGAGTACACCACCGGCCACACTGAGGGCATCGCCGCTCAGGACGCCGACGTGTTGCTCAGGTTCGCCAACGAGGTCGATGCCGCCGCCGTCATGCTCAATGCCTCCACCGCCTTTACCGACGGCGAGGTTTATGGCATGGGCGCGGAGATCGGTATCTCTACCCAGAAGCTGCATGCCCGCGGCCCGATGGCTTTGCCGGAGCTGACCTCCACAAAGTGGATCCTGCAGGGCAGCGGTCAAACTCGACCTTAAAATATGCCTCTATCTCTATCTCTTTTCACCCAGGCGCCCACGCCCGCGGATGGGCAGAAGGTGCACGTATAATCTCCACTCATGACTAGTCCACAGCGCATTGGAATCATGGGCGGCACTTTCGACCCCATCCACAATGGCCACCTCGTGGCCGCCAGTGAGGTGGCCTACCGCTTCCAACTGGACCAAGTGGTCTTCGTGCCCACCGGCCAGCCGTGGCAGAAGGCGGGGCGCGACGTCACCGCAGCCGAGCATCGCTACCTGATGACCATGGTGGCAACCGCCTCGAATCCGCGCTTTACCGTCTCCCGCGTCGACATCGACCGCGAGGGCCCCACCTACACCATCGATACCCTGCGTGACCTGCGCGAGCTTTTCCCCGATGCCGAGCTCTACTTCATCACCGGCGCCGATTCCCTGGCTTCGATCATGAGCTGGCACGATTGGGAGGTCATGCTAGAGATGGCCAACTTCGTCGGCGTCACCCGCCCCGGCTACGAACTCAGCAAGGATATGCTGCCGCTGGAATCCCAAACCGGGATCGAACTCATCGAAATTCCCGCCATGGCCATTTCTTCCACCGATTGCCGCAAGCGCGCCGGGGAAGGCGAGCCGGTGTGGTATCTCGTGCCGGATGGGGTTGTCCAATACATCGCTAAGAACAATCTTTATGGGCCTAATCCTGATAAGCCTTTATAGAATTTGGGAAAAAGAATTCACGGAAATAGCCAAACGCACCTCTTACGTGCGAAACTGGCAGAACTAAAAAGTATTCGAAGATATTTGGAAGATATTTGAAGGAAAGCACATGTCCGTTACTGATGTAGCCCGCAAGATGGCTGAAACCGCGGCGCACGCTGCTGACGAGAAGCTGGCCACGAACATCGTGGCTATCGACGTCTCTGACGTGCTTGCTATCACCGAGATCTTCGTGCTGGCATCCGCCGAGACCGAGCGCCAGGTGGCCTCCATCGTGGAGGAAATCGAAGACGAGCTGACCAAGCTTGGCCACGAGCCAAAGCGCCGCGAAGGCAACCGCGAAAACCGCTGGGTACTGCTGGATTACGGTCACATCGTTATCCACGTCCAGCGCAACGATCAGCGCGAGTTCTATGGCCTCGACCGCCTCTACCACGATTGCCCGATCCTGGAGATCGAGGGCATCGAGACCCCGGAGCGTCCGGGCGAGTGGTCCGACGAGGTTAACCTGCGCGAAGTTGAGTCCATCGATGAGATCCCACTGGCTCAGCCGGAGCCGGAAGAGGACGAGGAGTACTAAACCTTGTCGCGCCGCCTGCTTCTGATCCGCCACGGTCAGACCACTTATAACGCCACTGGCCGCATGCAGGGCCACCTGGACACGGAGCTGTCCGAGCTGGGACTTGCACAGGCCAAGCAGGCGGCAGGCCTGCTTGCGGAGCAAGGGATTTCCGCGATCGTGTGCTCGGATCTTTCCCGTGCCCGCGCCACCGCCGGCGTCATTGGTGAGCGTTTGGGCCTGGAGCCTACTGTCGACGCCCGCCTGCGCGAGACGCACCTGGGCAAGTGGCAGGGGATGTCCTCGGCGGAAGTAGATCGCGATTACCCCGGTGCCCGCGCCATCTGGCGTCACGATCCCACCTGGGCGCCGCCGGAGGGCGAGTCGCGGGTGGACGTCGCCAAGCGTGCGCGTCCCGTCATTGACGAGCTGATGCGTGACCCGGAACCGTGGGCCGAGGGCACCGTGTTGGTGGTGGGGCACGGCGGTGCGATTGCAGCGTTGACCTGCCACCTTTTGGGCCTGCGCCACGAGCAGTACTCCATCCTTTCGGGCCTGAAGAACACCCACTGGTCCCAGCTGACCGCCCGTCCGGACTTTGATCCAGCGAATCCGCAGGCCTCCCTCGAGTTCACTGCGGATAACGTGGAGGGCGCCAAGTGGTACTTCGACGGCTGGAACATGGGGGCAGGTAACTAGTGGCCGTCCGCATCGTCACTGATTCCGCCGCGGGGCTGCCGCCAGACATCGTGAAAAACCTGCAGATTCGAGTAATCGATTTGCACGTCATGGACGCAGCCGGCGAGCAATCTACCTCGGGTCTTACTGCGCTGGAGCTCGCGGCCGCATACGGTCGCGAAATGGAACGCTCCACCGACGACGGCATTGTGGCCATCCATCTGTCTAAGGAACTTTCTTCCACTTGGTCTGCCGCGGTGACGGCTTCGGGCGTGTTTCCCGATACCGTCAAGGTGGTCGAGTCCGGCTCGGCGGGCATGGTGATTGGTGCCGCGGCGATGTCTGCGGCGACCTTGGCACGCGATGACGCCTCGCTTGAGGAGTGCTACGAGGCGGCGCTGGATACGATCAAGCGCGGCCGCACCTGGGTTTACCTCAACTCCACGGAGGAACTGCGCCGCTCCGGCCGTCTTTCTACCACCACCGCGATGCTCTCCACTGCACTTCTGGCCACCAAGCCCATCATGTCCATCGTGAGCGGCAAGCTGGAGCTCGTGGGCAAGACCCGCACCCAGACTAAGGCTTTTACCAAGCTGGTCGATCTCATCGCCTCCCGCGCCGATGGCGAGCCCGTCTTCGTGGCATTGCAGCACAACGACGCCGAGGAGTCCGCCGAGCGCCTGCTCGAACTGCTCGAGAAGGCCCTGCCGAAGGGCTCTTCCTTCATGGTCGAAGAACTCACCGAGGTGCTCGCCGTGCATGCCGGCCCAGGCGCCATCGGCGTATCGGTGGTCTTTAGCAAGGAACCTCCTGAATCGTTGACACGTACAACAAGTTATCCACAGGTTTTTAAATTGCCTCTAGCGCATTAACTGCGCCGCCTTTTAGCGTCGAGGGCATGCCGCATATTAGCGATCGTCTTCGGGAACTAACCCGCCCCACCGGGGAAGAGGACCTCCTCAACGTCACCTATCCGCGCCCGCGCGTGCGTATTCCGCCGTGGCTTGCCTGCGCCATCGCGGTGTTGGTTGCTGCGGGTGTCTTGACGTGGCTGGGTATTACGAGCCGGAACGATCCTTATGCGGTTTCCGCTTCCGAGGCTACGAGCAGCGCCGCTGCACCGAGCTCCCTGGTGGTCTCCGTGGTGGGGGAGGTCGAAAACCCCGGCCTTGTCACGGTGGCGCCGGACGCCCGCATTGCCGACGCCCTCGATCACGCCCACCCGCGCCCCGGCGTGGACCTCCTCAACCTCAACCTGGCCAAACGGCTTAGCGACGGCGAGCAAATCGTCGTCGGCCTGCCCGCACCCGCCCCAGCACCGGGCGAGCCGCAGGAAGGCGGTCTGCTCAGCCTGAACTCCGCCACCAAGGAGCAGCTGATGGAGCTGAAAGGAGTAGGAGAGGTCACGGCGGAGTCCATTTTGAGCTTCCGCGAGGAATCCGGCGGTTTTACTTCCGTAGAGCAGCTGATGGAGATAAGCGGCATTGGGCCTGCAAAGTTCGAGGCGCTCAAAGACCAGGTGCAATTATGAGGCAGCTGCGCCTGCTGCCGGCCGCGTGTGCGGTGTGGCTGGCCACGCTCTTAAGCTTTAACGGCGCGTGGTGCTCCTTAGTGCCGCTAGTCTGTCTAGTCCTGTGGTTCTGGCAGCGCGGCCAGGCGGTGCTCACCACGGGCCTTAGCGCCTTGGCCATCGCCGTGACTAAGGTGCGCATTTCCCGCGCGGGCCCGCTTGGCGACGTCCTGACCGGCACCGTCATAACTGAGCCCACCGAGGTGCGCTTTGGCTGGCTGCTGCGCCTGCGCGTGCCCGGCTATCCCTTTCAGGTACCTGTATTTAGCGACGAACCCGCTCCAGCCGGGGCCCAAGTGACCGTGGACCATGGCACCATCACTTCGCTTACCCCGCCGGATTCTTTGGCCGCGCACGTGGCAGAGAACTTCCGCGAGCTGGTCGGCATAAGCGTTGGGCCCTCCTCACAAGGCCTGCTGCCGGGCATGGTGCTGGGGGATACCACCTTGCAGACGGCGGCAGAAAAGCAGCTTTATATCGACACTGGGTTGTCACATTTGAGCGCGGTATCCGGCTCGAACGTGGCCATCGTGTGCAGCGCTGCCGCCTTGTTGGTGAAGGGACCACGGCTGCGGGTCGCGGCGTCGCTTAGCGCATTGTGCATCTTCGTGGCTTTGGTGGGGTTTGAGCCTTCCGTCCAGCGCGCGGCCGTGATGGGCCTGGTGGGACTACTCGCGGTTTTAAACTCCGCGCGCATGGAGCCGATGCATGGGCTCAGCCTGGCTATTATCGTGCTGCTTTTTATAGACAGCGAGTTGGCCAAGAACTTCGGGTTTGCGCTGTCGGTGGCGGCGACCGCCGGAATCGTGGCGCTCTCGCCGCTGCTTTATCGCCACCTGGCGGTGATTGGATGGCCGGATATCTTCGTCCGCGCGCTCGCCGTGGCAATTGCGGCCGACCTCGTGACGATGCCGATCATCGCTCTGATGTCCGGCAAGGTATCGGTGGTCTCGGTACTTGCAAACGTGCTGGTTGCTCCCGCGACTGCTCCCGTGACCATCCTGGGATTGCTGGCAGCCCTCTTCGCGCAGCTGGGCCCGCTTTCCGTGTTGGGCGCCGGGGTGCTGCGCCTAACCGAGCCTTTTACCTGGTGGATCAACACCATCGCCCGCGGCTGCGCGGCCTTGCCGGTCAGCACCGTTGACGCTAGCCCTTTCCTGGTGTTGCTGGGCTACGGCTGGATAGTGGCGGGCATCCTCTACAAACGCCCGTTGCTCACACTTGCCTGCGTGGTTGCATTCCTGTGGCCGAGGCACTTTGATACCCCGCAGGAACCGATACATGTGGTGGCCACCGAGGAAGACATCGAGCCCATTCCGCCGGGCACACGCAGCATCATTGTTACGCAAGATTCGCCGCCCGATTACCCCACGCGCACAGCAGATGGAATCGCAGTTTTCTACCGCTAGAATTGCTCCTATGAATCAGGTCCATCTCATCCTTGGCGACGACGAATTCCTCACCGAACGTGCCCGCCTTTCCATCCAGAAGGCGGCCGGGGAGGGAGTCGAGGTGGTCCGCCTCAAGGCTTCTGAGGTCTCGGAGGGGGAAATCGCCATGGCGACCAGCCCTTCCCTGTTTGGTGATAACCGCGTCATCGTCATCAGCGACGTCGAAAAGGTGGGCAAGGAACTCACCCAAATCCTCCTTAAGGCCGTCGCCGATCCAGGCCCCGGCATGACCTTGGTGCTCATCTACAGCGTGACGGCCAAAACTCTCAAAGGCAAGAAGAGGCCACCAGAGCTCGTTGCCAAGCTGCGCAAAGTAGGCGAGGTGCACGAGGTGTTCTCGCTCTATCCCAACGAGCTGGGTACCTGGGCCACCCGCGAGTTCGCCTCGCACGGGGTACGGCCAACCCCCGACGTCGTCCAGGCCGTGCTCGATGGCGTGGGCTCCGATCTGCGTGAGCTGGCCTCGGCGATTTCCCAGCTGGTCTTCGATACCAACGGCAACGTCACCCGCGAGGCCGTGCACAACTACTACGTCGGCGTGGCTGAGGTGGCGAATTGGGACATCGCCGACGCCGCCGTAGCCGGGCGCGTGGAAGCCGCCGTCTCCACGTGCCGGCGCGCTCTCCAATTAGGTGCCTCGCCCGTTGCCATCTCGGCGGCGCTGGCGAATAAGGTAGGCGCAATCGCCAGGCTCTATTCCGCCCGCGGCGACCAATACTCTTTGGCCAAGGCAACCGGCCTTGCTCCTTACGTGGTGAAGCTGACTCACCCGGTGGCGCGCCGCTGGTCGGAGGATTCCGTGAACAAGGCAGTGGTGCTCATGGCCGAGCTCGATGCCGCAGTCAAAGGCCAAGGCGGCGACGAAGAGTTTGCGGTAGAGGCCGCTGTGCGTAGAGTAGCCGAGCTTGCGCGATAAACTATTTCGCATGGAAGACATCCAAGAGTTTGCCTCGAAGCTTTTTGATTTCGCACGCAATGGCGACGGCACGTTGCTGGAGTACATCGCCCAAGGCGTGAACCCGAACATGGTCAACCAGGACGGCCAGTCCTTCGTCATGTTGGCGGCATACAACGGCCATGCGGAGCTCGTGACCAAGTTAGCTGCCGCAGGCGGAAACGTGAACCTGCTCAATGACCGCAATCAATCCCCGCTGGCAGGCGCAATTTTTAAGAAGGAAGATGCGGTGATCGAAGCCCTCTTAGCAGCCGGTGCCGATCCGCAGGCCGGCCAGCCTAATGCCTTGGATTCTGCCCGCATGTTCGGCCGCGAAGATTTGATCGAGCGCCTTTCATGAGCTGGTCCGCGTTTGCGTTCCTCATCGCCATGAACATGGTGGGCGCCCTCGCGCCGGGACCAGACATCGTACTGGTGACCCGTTACGCCACCCGCTCGCGCAAGCATGCGGTTGCGGCCGTCACGGGCACTCAGGTCGGCGTGCTTTTCTGGTGCACGCTCACGGTGTTCGGCGCGGCGGCGTTGCTGACCGCATTCCCGGGGCTGCTCCGCTTCATTCAGGGCATCGGCGGCTGCTTCCTCATCTGGATGGGCCTGCAGAATGTTCGCACGGGCCTGGCGCAGCGCAAACAGCCGGCGTTGAACTTAGACGAGGCGGTATCGCGGTTGGGTAGTGTCAAGCAAGTCTTCCGCACAGGGCTTTTCACCAACCTTTCGAACCCGAAAATCGTGCTCTACTTGGCGGCGATGATCGCGCCTTTGCTGCCGCCGCACCCGCCGCTGTGGCTGGCCGCGGGGCTCGTGCTGAGCATGGGCATTTCCAGCTACTTGGTCTTCGTGACCGTTGCAACGGTGATTTCCACCAACGCTATCCGACGCCGCCTTCTTGCCGCCGGACCCATCATCGACATCGCTTCGGGTTGTTTCTTCGCCGTGGCCGGTGTGGGCCTAATTATTGCCGCTATAACAGGCTAAGTTGCTGCGGCGCGAAAAGCTCTGCCACCCACTGCGACCACGCCACCACGGTTTGGGCGCGGCGGGGAAGCGTAGAACCAGAGATATTTAGGTCGGCCGCCTCCATGATGGCCACGGCTTCTTCCTTGCTCAGCATGCGCTGCTTCTCAGCCACGGCGGCCACCATCTCGTGGAAGACAGGCCGGCTAGCTAGCGCCTCGATGAGCTGTAGGTTGCGCCCGTCGCGGGTATCGGCCAGCTCGATTCCCTCGACCAGCTCATCCTCGATGCGCATCAGGCCCAAGTAACGGCCGGCATTCAAGTAATAGTCAGCCTGGCGGTGGCTAAACCCAAAGCGCTCGGGAATCTCCGCCTTGGGTAGTGGCAGCATCTCCCAGAGGCTGACCACGCGCGCAAAGGAATCGGCCTGGGGAAAGGGAATCTCCGCCTCGCGTGGGCTGCTGCGCCGTAGGACTGCCTTGACGGATTCGGTGTTGAGCTCGGATTCGCCGAGCATATAACGTGCGGCGGCCTCGAGCTGGATGCTGCGGAAATCCTCCGCATCGCTGAAACGATAGCGATACAGGTGGAAGATGCCGTTGGAATAGACCAGGTATACCGGCACAACTTCCTTTCCCAGCTGTTGGCTAAAACGCCGGAAAGGCAGATAAAGCTGGCGAATGTTGAAATCGGGCGAGATGTGATTCTTGCACTCGATGAGCACCAGGCACTCGGGCGCCTCAAACCCGCCGTCTATTTCCATCTGCGCACGGTCCACCACGAGCTCCTCGCCGCGCAGGCGCATGCTGACGGTGCCGGTGGACATGCGCCCGGCCACGGTGGCATGCAGCTTATCGACGCCCAGGAAATCCTGCAGCACTCCCGCAATCACCGCGGCATTGAGCACGAGGGTCTCGGAGCTTAAATTGTCGAAGTCAAGCGATTCAACCCCTTGCGGAACGGGCAGCGTCTTAAGGGGCGTCACGGTCTCCGGAAAAGGCTCGTAGACGTCGAAGTTGCCCACGACGTATCCATCGCGCCGGATGGGGAAGATGCTTAAATTATGCTCCTGGAAAATCTCCGGACGGGAAGCGGAAAAGTCATGTTTGGCCAGAAGGCGCGGCTCTCGGCCGCCCTTTTCTTTGAGCTGTTTGGCGCTAAATTCCACGAAGCCTTCGCGTTCGATGCGTGCCAAGGTCTCAGCGTCGAGGATGCGCTGCCATGCGACGTCGTTAAGCCGCGCCATAGTTACGCACCAATACTTCGTCGACTTTGCCGCGCTTGGATGCCACGGAATTGATGGCGCGGGTGGCCCCTACGATGTCTATCTCGTAGGCGGAATAGATCTCCTGGATGAAATCCGTGGCGGAGTTCGATAGCAGGAACTTCACGCCGGCTGCGTCGAGTTTGTCGCAGACTTCCTTAAGGCGGAGCTGATCCTCGCGGCCGAAGCCGCCGGACTGGTACCCGGTGAAGTTGCTTGTGGGATTGACTGGGTCATAGGGAGGATCGAGGTAGACAAAGTCCCCCTCTTTGGCGTCTTGCAAGATGGCGGCATAGTCACCGGTGTGGAAGGAAACCTCGTTGTCATTGAGGTACCTCGATACCCCGCGCAGGGTCTCTTCGTCACAGATGGCGGGGTTGGCGTAGCGGCCGAAGGGGGAGTTGAACTGCCCGGCATTATTGACGCGGTAGAGGCCGTTGTAGCAGGTCTTGTTCAGGTAGATGGTGCGCGCGGCGCGCTCGGTGCGCGTCATGTGTGCGAAGGAGGAATCGCGGTCTTTGCCGCGCATCTCGTAGAAGAAGTCTTCCTCGTTGGGGTAGGTGCTTAGCAATGAGATGAGTCCGTCAACATCGTCGCGCACGGTCTCGTAGACGTTGATGAGCTCAGAGTTGAGATCGTTGACCGTGGCTTTTTCCGGGGTCAAAGAAAACAGCACCGCGCCGCCGCCCAAGAAGGGCTCGTAGTAATGGTTAAACACCGGCAGGGCAGCGTGGATTGCGGGCAGGAGCTGGCGCTTTCCGCCGACCCACTTGAGGAGCGGCTTGATGGTGTGCTGCTTGGCAAGACTCATAGCTCAAAATCCTAGCGTGCCCACCGGACACGTTCGAAAATCAGTGCGGATCTTTCGGATTGGAGATTAAAAAAATGCCCTCCCTCTTGCGAGGAAAGGCATTAACAGTCAGGCTTTAAAAAGCTTAGGCCATCTTGTTGAAGGCGTTAGCCATACCGGACTTCTTGTTGGCAGCCGTGTTGCGGTGGAAGACACCCTTGGACACGGACTTGTCCAGTGCGCGGGAAGCAACGCGGAGCTGCTTCTCCGCACCTTCCTTGTCGCCTGCGGTGACAAGCTCGCGGAACTTGCGGATCTCGGTGCGGACTGCGGAACGAACAGCCTTGTTGCGCTGACGTGCCTTCTCGTTGGTGAGAATGCGCTTCTTCTTGGACTTGATGTTTGCCATTTGAATTACCTCTTGGAATCGAAAGTGATTGAACTGCAACCAACCTGCCGGACATGTCCTGCATCTGAATTAATGCGCGGCGTTGATGTTCGATGAGCGGACCCAAGGTCCTGACCGCCCCGACCAACGCGCCCGGAAAGTAAGTAACCTAGAAGAAGTTAGCAGGAGCTGGGGTAAAACCCAAATCACGCCCAGTGATAGCGGGAACGCAAACGGTTGGCGATGCGCTCAAAGCGGCGCTCCGGGAAAAGAGTGCCTTGGCGGCGGCATTCTTCCTCAGAGATTTCGAGGATGCGATCAAGGCGTACCCAGCACTGCCTGCCGCTTTCGTCCCACTCGCCAGTGCCGATGTCGAGCCATTCTTCCTCGTGCGCGTGGTTTGGATTTGGGGAGATCAAAAGCCCCAAAACAGTGGTGCGCGTGCGGGAGATGATGAGCACGGCGCGTTCGTGCGGCGGTGATTGCTTGCCGTCGGAAGGCGCCCAGACCCACACCACCTCGCCGGAATCGGCCTGGCCATCCATGTCAGGGGAGAAGCAAACGGTGCGCGGATGCGAGGAGGTGGTTTCGATGCGAATCTTTGCTGCTTTGCGGGGTTCACGGTGCTCAGCAGCATTATTCATGCCTAGCCTGTTGGATATGTGAGCAAGGCCGACGTCGACTGGCTCGCGTTCTGCGATGCCAAGCGCCTGCCTTAAGCGGGTAAGTGGGTTGCCGCTAGTCATGTCGACTATTGTAGACGCATGTCTAAAAACTTTGCGGCCACTACGTTTACGGATCTTTCCCAGATTCGAAACTTCTGCATTATCGCCCACATCGACCATGGCAAGTCGACGCTGGCTGACCGCATCCTGCAGTTCTCGCAGGTCGTTGACGCGCGCGACATGCGCGATCAGTACCTCGACAACATGGATATCGAGCGCGAGCGCGGCATTACCATTAAGGCTCAGAACGTGCGTCTGCCCTGGGTTCCGCGCACCGGTGAGCATGCGGGCGAGGAGTTCGTCATGCAGATGATTGATACGCCGGGCCACGTGGACTTTACTTACGAGGTCTCCCGCGCGCTCGAGGCATGTGAGGGCGCTATTTTGCTTGTCGACGCCGCCCAAGGCATCGAGGCGCAAACCCTCGCCAACCTTTATCTGGCGATGGAAAATGATCTGGAGATCATCCCGGTCCTCAATAAGATTGACCTCCCCGCTGCGGATCCGGAGAAGTACGCCCTCGAGATCGCCAACATTATCGGCTGTGAGCCGGAGGACGTCCTGCGCGTGTCCGGCAAGACGGGCGAGGGCGTCGAGGAGCTGCTCGATAAGCTCGTGGATTTGGTGCCAGCGCCAACCACGGATGCGCCTGCCGACGCCCCCGCGCGCGCCATGATTTTCGACTCCGTCTATGACACCTACCGCGGCGTCGTCACGTATATCCGCATGATGGACGGCAAGCTGACCCCGCGTCAGAAGGTCACCATGATGTCCACGGGTGCTAATCACGAGCTGCTGGAGGTGGGTATCGTCTCGCCGACCATGCGCAAGTGCGAGGGCTTGGGCCCGGGCGAGGTTGGTTACCTGATTACGGGCGTGAAGAATGTGCGTGAGACCAAGGTGGGTGACACCGTTACCTGGGCAACCAACGGCGCCGAGGAGCCGCTGAAGGGTTATGCGGACCCGAACCCGATGGTCTATTCGGGCCTTTTCCCAATCTCCCAGGCGGACTTCCCAGACCTGCGCGACGCACTGGAAAAGTTGCAGCTTAACGACGCCTCCTTGACCTTCGAGCCAGAGACCTCCGTTGCTCTGGGCTTTGGCTTCCGCTGCGGCTTCTTGGGCCTTTTGCACATGGAAATCACGCGCGATCGCTTGGAGCGCGAGTTTGGCTTGGACCTGATTTCCACCGCGCCTTCTGTTACCTACCGCGTGGTTGCAGAAGACGGCGCCGAGTCCCTCGTGCACAACCCTTCGGATTGGCCGAGCGGCAAGTTGCGCGAGGTCTACGAGCCAATCGTGAAGATGACCATCATCGTGCCGGAGCAGTTCGTGGGCCCAACCATGGAGCTGTGCCAGTCCAAGCGCGGCCAGATGGGCGGCATGGATTACCTCTCTGAAGACCGAGTAGAGCTGCGCTACACCATGCCTTTGGGTGAGATTATCTTCGACTTCTTCGACATGCTGAAGTCTCGCACCAAGGGTTATGCTTCGCTGAACTATGAAGAGGCGGGGGAACAGCTGTCTGATCTGGTCAAGGTGGATGTTCTGCTCAACGGCGATCCGGTCGACGCCTTCTCTGCCATCGTTCACCGCGATTCGGCGCAGTGGTACGGCAACAAGATGACGAAGAAGCTTAAAGAGCTCATTCCGCGCCAGCAGTTCGAAGTCCCGGTCCAGGCCGCCATTGGCTCCAAGATCATTGCGCGTGAGAATATCCGCGCTATGCGCAAGGACGTCCTGGCGAAGTGCTACGGCGGCGATATTTCTCGTAAGCGTAAGCTGCTGGAGAAGCAGAAGGCTGGTAAGAAGCGCATGAAGTCCATCGGTTCGGTATCTGTTCCGCAGGAAGCGTTCGTGGCGGCGCTTTCTACCGACGGTGAGGGCTAATACTGCGCTTATCGACGTCCCCGGGGCTGGGGCAGCCGGGGGACTAATTTTTCGAACACTCTTGCGGATGTCCGGGGTGTATTATATCTTGGGTTTGTACAGCTTGGAGGGGAAGCTGACCGGCATCGCCGGATAATAGAAAATAAACCTAGGAGACTTCGATGGACGGACCTTACTTCGCTCCACTGAATCCAAAGAACCAGGCCGGGCAGGCTTTTACGGAAAGCAATCGCCTCAACTGGCTCGCACTGCAATCGATCATTCCACAACCTGGCGACGACGCTGACCTAGCCTTCAACGACGTCTCACGCAGCCTCGGCATCACTTCCTATAAAGCCGAACATCTTTACTACGGCATCCGCAAACTTTCTTTTCTACCGAAACTTACTCGTCTCAATAAGCTCGATTGGTTCCTTGATTTTGACCGAATCCTCGCCGTCGGCAGGGCTCTACAAGGCGTCGAGGAGCGTGTCCTGCCTCATATCGACGACGCCTTGGAGGAATTGTTTACGCCCAGCCGCGCAAACCAGCGCCTGCCGGAGGCTTCGCGCATCCGCAGCGTAATTTCTGATGTCCTTTCTTTGCACAATTGTTTGAAGGGCGAAGACGAAGAAGAACGTGACCGCTATAAACTCGAGCGTCATGCAGGCCGCGGGGAGTTTACCGCCAACCTTGACGCCGTGACCGCCGAAAAAATCGATCGCGTCGTCCGCAAACGCGCCGCGGACGAAGGAATTTCCTTCGCTCGCGCACTTGCTTCCTGCGTGCTCGAGCCAGTTGAGCAAAAGGTCGTGATTAACCTTTTCCAGCAGGCAGAAACCACCCTCGCGTTTGCTCCGGGCTATGGCTACGTTATCCCGCCTGCAGATGCCTCCTATCGCAACATCGCGCCAGCACAGACCGAGACTTATCGTCCCACCGCCGGCATTCGCGCCTTCGTGGAGGCCCGCGATGGAACCTGCCGCGGCCCGGGATGCAGCAAGCCAGCCCACCGCAACCAGCTCGACCACCGCGTTCCCCATGGCGAAAATGGCCCAACTTCCACCGATAACTTGGTCAGCCTCTGCCAGCACTGTCACAACATCAAGACTGATGGCCGTGCCTTCTACATCATGGACCCAATTACCGGGGAGATTTATTGGCTCTTCGAAGACGGCCGCTGGGAATCCAATTCTCCAGAGGGCGTGCTCGTGCCAGACACCGCGAACTGGCGCCAAACCGTTGCCCAAAGGATGGAAGCCTGGGAAGCGAGAGGAGGGGTACTCTCCTTTGCTTGATACGGGGTAGGTCCCATGTAGGCTCGATGGTCAAACCCGGGAAGGATTGATTCATGGAACCCATTAAGAAGAAGGCACCTCGCCAAGGCCAGCAGCTTCCACCGTTGCCAGTTACCGCTGCCAAGATTGGTGAGCGCACTGCCAGTGAGGTGTTCTTGGAGGAAGGCCAAAAGCTTTTACCGCAGCTGCAGGAATTCCGGCGGGATATGCACCAGAACCCGGAAATCGGGCTCGAGCTTCCACGGACACAAAAGAAGGTTCTCGAGGCGCTCAAAGGCCTGCCGTTGGAGATTCAGGTCGGTCAGGATTTAAGCTCCGTGGTCGCGGTCCTTCGCGGCGGCAAGCGCGGCCCACGGCCGGTTTCTGTGCTGCTGCGCGCGGACATGGATGCCTTGCCGGTCCGTGAGCAGACGGGCGATCCTTTCGCTTCCACCAACGGCTTGATGCACGCGTGCGGCCACGACCTTCACACCGCGGGGCTCATCGGAGCGGTGAAGTTGCTGTGCGCGCAGAAGGAGCACTTGCTTGGCGACGTCACTTTCATGTTCCAGCCCGGCGAAGAAGGCCCCGGTGGTGCGCTCCCGATGATCGAAGAGGGCGTCCTCGATGCGGCGGGGCGTCGTCCGATTGCCGCTTATGGCTTACATGTCGGCCCGCAGGATCGTGGCACTTTCCACCATATTTCCGGGCCCATGATGGCATCATCGTCGAATCTGAAGATCACTGTCTATGGCAAGGGCGGCCACGGTTCGCGGCCGCATGACGCCATCGATCCCGTCGCAGCACTGGGGGAGATTCAGATGGCCTTGCAGGTTGCACTGACTCGCCGCTTCGACGCTAACGAGCCGATCGTCATCACGGTGACTAATCTGCGCGCTGGCGACGGCGCCATTAACGTCATCCCTGATCACGCCATGCTCGGCGCCACAGTGCGCGTGCTGCGCGACGAAAAGATTGAGCAAGTGCGCCAGATGGTTGTGGAAGTGGCCAGTTCTGTCGCGGCGTCGCATAGATGCACCGCAAAGGTGGATTTCGAGGTTCTGTATTCCGCAACCAAAACCAACCCGCGCGAGAATCAATTTGCCGCGACGCTGTGGGGTGGCATGTTCGGAGCAGAAAATGTCATTCCGATGGAAACACCCATGATGGCTTCGGAGGACTTCGGCGGCGTACTAGCGCAGGTACCTGGCACCTTCATGTGGTTCGGCACCGTCAATCCGGATACCCCGGAGCACCTGCGCGAGTGGAATCATTCGCCGCTGGCAAGGTTCGATGATTCGGTGCTCGGTGACCAAGCCGCAGCACTCGCCGCCGTAGCCTTTGAGCGCTTGGCTGCCGAAGACGCGCATCCTTCGCCGGCAACAAGAGTGATGCGCTCTGCGGTGGAGGGCGTTGAGTAGTACAAGATTGCCGAGATAACAATGCAGGTCAATGCGCTGAGCAGGGTTTGGCCCCACCCCACATTCTCAGCGTTAACGTCCACATAGCCCAAGATGCCAGCAGTAAAGAAGACGAAGTTATTGCACGCATGAATCACGCATCCGTACTCGATTCCGTTCGTTATCACTGTGAGTACGCTTAGACAGACGGCGAATACAAAGATGTCAACAAGTCCGATCCAGTTATAAGTATGGCCTGCCACAAATAGCGGAATCGAGGGCAAATAGGCCAACCACGGCGAGCGCAGCCACCGGCCGAATACCTGGGGAAGCAGACTGCGAAAGATAACTTCCTCCGTCACTGACTGCAGCGGCACCAAGATGACCGCCAGCCCCAGCATCAATAGAGCGTTTGGAGCACGGGAGAATCCATTTCGGAGAATCGGAAGAAAGCTCAACAGCGTAACGGGCAACGACACGAGAAGGGCGCGCCGGGCATAATGCCACCGAAACCGACCATCGCCTGACCACACCTTACCGGGCCGGCGTCGGCAAAAGGCGCCTGGGAGGAACACAATGATGGAGAGCATCATGATGCAAAAAGGTAGCGGCGCGTTCATGTCGTCGAGATTTGAGTCTGGCGCGAAAATTGCGTAACCGATCATGAGCGCGACGAAGAGCACGGCGCTCAGCACCGCCCAAAAGAAGAAGTAAAGGATCGGGCGTTTTAAACAGCGATGAAAAGTCATGACTAAACAGTCGCTGGTAATTAATCATCCTTAAGAATGAGTTTGCGGCCTTTAAGGTATGAATCATGACTAGGAACCGTTGGCAGGTAGCTTTCATCGTCGTGCTCTGCGTCCTAGGCGGGTGCTGCTTTGGACTGATCGGTATCGGCATCGACTTAGAAGACATGGGGTTGCCCAACATCGAGCCGCAAACCGATAGAGCCTATGCCGGCTTCGTTTGCTTGAGTTTCATCGCCGGGATGGTTTCGTGGGGTTTGCTGCCATGGGCCATTTCTCATGATCCGCGGGAGCTGGAGAAATCTGACTTCCCAGGAACGCGGAAGACCTTCGTCTGCGGGGTTGCCGTGATTGCTTGCGGCTTTTCTTATTTTGCCGTGCTATCTCAGCTGGTGGCCATGGTGTCCATGACATCGCGGAGGTCCGTGAAGTGGTCGGTGGCGGCAGTTGTGGCGTCGCTTAGCTATCTCGCTGTCTATCCTCTCAACCCTGCGAGTGAGTTCGAAGGCTGGTTGGAATTTGGCATCGTTCCAGTACTCGTAATCGTGCTTCTGATCGGCATGCAGCGCGGCAAGAACCGCGAGAAGCAACAGAATCTACAGCGCGAAATTCGGGAAGAGATAGCGCGTGACATGCACGATTCACTGTCACATCGGTTGTCGCTGATTGCCGTGCATGCAGGGGCATTGTCTTTTCAGAATGGGCAGGTTCCCAAGGAGTATTCCGCGGCGGCGGAGACGATTCGCCAAGAAGCGAATGCTGCAGTACAGGATCTGCGCGCTGTGCTTTATGCTCTGCGGCAGGAGGCAGCAGAAGATCCACGAGCAAGCATTGAAACGCTCATTCGAGATGACAACGTTAAGCTGCTCTATTCCACTGATCCAGGCATAGTAGAAAGGCTCGATACCTTAGGCCAGCACACGTTGTATCGAGCGGTCCAGGAGGCAGCCACCAATGCCCGCAAGTACGCGCGGGGAAAGCCGGTGCTTTTCGACGTCGCCAAGCGCGGCCCCAATCTCGTACTCACCGTAACCAACGCGCATACGGGCCCAGTGGGGCGTGGTTTTGGGCTGCGGGGTCTGGCTGAGCGCGCGGAACTTATCGGAGGAGAATTTCGGATGCTGGAGGGAGATGAATTCGGATGGGAATTGCAGCTGCCGACGAAGCGCTAAAGGTGGTGTTGGTCGATGACGAGGCGCTATTGCGCAGTGGCCTGCGGCTCATGCTGGCCAATGCCGGCATCAAGGTGGTGGGGGAGGCCTCTAATGGCAAGGATGCGATAGCAGTGGTGCTGGACGCGCTTCCCGACGTCGTGCTCATGGACATTCGCATGCCCGTCATGGATGGTATCGAGGCGCTGGGGAAGTTGTCGGCGTCGATTCCCGTGGTGATGTTAACCGCTTTCGATACCGACGAATTTATTGTCGATGCGCTCCAAGCCGGTGCCGTTGGATTCCTATTGAAATCGACGCCACCGGAAGCGCTTGTTGCTGCCGTTCGCGCGGCTGCGGCAGGCCAACCGATGCTCAGCCGTGAGGTACTTGAACGCCTGCTCTCCCCGCGGCCAAAGCGGAAGAACAGGCGGTTGGCGCACCTTAGCGACCGCGAGATGGAGATTGCGGAGCTGGTGGCAGATGGGTTAAGTAATCAACAGATTGCGCAGCAGCTTTTTATTTCGCTACCGACAGTAAAGACTCACGTGCAGAAGATTTTGAAGAAACTCGGCGGGACGAGCCGCGTTCACGTCGCGATTGCCGTACTTGGCGGACGATAAACCAGAGCGACGCGATCCAGATTGCCCCCACTACCACTAAAGTTGCAATGGGCAGCCAGAGGCTGTCCGGGAAGGTGGCATCCAGCGAGGGAAAGAGGTTCGTGAAGAAGTGAACCGTGACGCCGCCCATCCAACCGGCGAGTGCGCGGCCACGGGCCAAGCCATATGCCGCGATGCCGGTAAAGAGGGAGTGTGCGAAGGTGCAACTCATAAACCTGATGAGCACCCCAGTAGTTGCGCCCATGAGATCTGAGTCGAGGTCTTTCAGCGTTAGGTGTGCGATGAAGGTGCAATCCTCTACGAGCGCAAAGCCCATGCCTACGGCGATACCGACGTAGACGAAGTCGCGAGTGCGTTGGGGCTTAATGAAGTAAGTACAGATGAGCAGAACACCAATGAACTTCAGCGTCTCTTCAGTAATTGGCGCGAAGCCAGCGGCATCTAGCCACTGCAACTGCAGTTTTTCCAAGATGGTGGTGAAGTGCGAGTTGAAGAAGACAGCCGGGCCGGTGCACGCCGCGCCCCAGAGCATGCCTAGGGCCGTGCCGCGGTGGCCTCGGAACGCGAGCCAGGAGGCACAAGTCCAGATCACCACATGGATGAGTGCAGCGATGAGGCTGGCGGTGACGTAAGACTGGTTAAACTCGAAGTGCACGGAGTAAGCGAGACCCGCGGTAGCGAGCACATAAAATAGGTATTTCATTATTTGACCTCCATTTTGTCTGCATAGCGGGCGGCGTCAGGCCCCTCGAGATGGAAGAACAGCTTCTTATCGTCGGAGTCGTACAGGACGGTTACCTTGTCGCCTTCGTCGAGGCGATAGAGATTTTTCTGAGGCTGACGTACCGGGGCATCCGAGAGGAAAGGGGTATCGAGAATATAGCGGTGCTTTCGTAGTAACGAAGTCTCAGGTTCCCCGAAGGTCTGGGCGGGGTCAGCGCCGATGGTGGTATCCCCGCATTCCCATCGGGGGGAGTCGTTAAGATATGTCGGGCTTTGCGCGCATTCCAGATCGGTGATGGCGACATCGTGGAAGGCGACGGCGCTCGTCGGGGTAGTGGGCTCAGGCAGCAGTGCGCTTGCCACAGGCACTGCCACGAAATACGCAGTAGCTGCAGCTAGGGCTGTTAATACTTTCTTGTCCATGTCTCCGACGCTACGGAGAATGGCTATGCGTTAAATCCACCCCAGGGTGGATTTGTGGCTCTAGGCCTCCTACTACTGTGGGTGGAGATGAGTACGGCACAGTCGAAGATTAAGAACTGGATTGAAAAGCAGCGGCATGCCACCTACCTCAACACGTTAAACGGGGTAACGCGGTGGCGGCGTGCCGCCATCGTCGCCGTGTGTGTGTTGGCTGATATAGCCACGATGGGGGCGATGCTCCTGCGCTTCGACGAGCGCTCTGGCAATTCGTGGGATGATCGCATCCTTACTGAGGCCGTTATTGGGACGTCGGTGAGCATCCTCACCTGGGTCTTGCTGGCCTTTGCGCTGCGGCACGTGCCGCGGGAGTTTAGCATTTACGAACGCTATCCTGGTCCGGTCTCCGCGCTGGTCAGCGCGGTGATCATTTGCGCTTCGGCGGGACTGCATCAGTTATCACTGACAGTCTTCGTTGCCTATGTTTCTCTGGTCTCGCGTGGAAGCAAGCGCTGGACATTGGTAGCAACGGCGGTGCTCACCTTAAGTTATGGCGTCAAGATTTATAAGCCGGACTCTTTCGAAACCGTGCCTATGGCGTTGTTCGGGTATGCCTTTTTCTGGGCCGTGTTGGTTCTATCAGGGCTGTTGATAGGCGTCGCGCGCCATAGTCGCCGCCAACGTCAGGCCACGCTGGTGGCGCGCGCGGAGCTGAATAAACAGACCCTGGAAGCAGAAAACGAAAAAGTTCGCCAGGATGAGCGCAACCGCATCGCCCGTGATATGCACGATTCGCTCTCACATCGGCTAAGCCTTATCTCTGTATATGCCGGTGGACTGGCGTACCGGAAGGATTTGCCGCCGGAGCAGGTGGCGGAATCCGCTACGACTATCCAAAAAGAGGCCGAGCAGGCGGTGACCGATCTGCGGCAGGTCATTCGCTCTTTGCGTATCGATGATCGAATTGACCCGCGCACCAGCATCGACGATCACGTAGTGCGGGCGCGCGCCGCCGGTGCCAAGGTCACGCTTGAGTACCGCGATAATTGCTTAGATAAGATTTCGACTATGGGTGTTCATACGTTGAGCCGTGCCGTGCAAGAAGGCCTGACGAATGCGCGCAAG
The DNA here is from genome assembly GCF_001586215.1 of Corynebacterium simulans. Taxonomy (NCBI): domain Bacteria; kingdom Bacillati; phylum Actinomycetota; class Actinomycetes; order Mycobacteriales; family Corynebacteriaceae; genus Corynebacterium; species Corynebacterium simulans. The sequence continues at coordinate 2,186,133 of NZ_CP014634.1, forward strand.
CATGCGCCAGGGCAAAAGATTGCGATCGAGGTAGCCCAAGATGGTGCTTTGGCTCGGGTGACGATGCGCAACCGGAAGGTAGAGGGGGCGTCGGCAAACGGCGGCGAGCATGGGCTTATCGGAATGCGCGAACGCGCACGCTTGGTGGGAGGGCGCCTAGACGTAGAAGATGGCGAAGAGTTTAGCTGGAGCCTGTATTTGCCAATGGAGGAACGATGATTTCTGCAGTGCTTGTCGACGACGAGGAGCTGCTGCGCCGCGGCATCCGTCTGATTCTAGAGGGCGCAGGCGACATCGAAGTGGTGGGCGAGGCCAGCAATGGGCGCGATGGCGTGCAGCTGATTACGCAACAACGCCCGGATATTGTGCTGATGGATATCCGTATGCCGGTCATGGACGGGATTGAGGCGGTGGCGCAGCTGAAGACAGCCGTGCCCGATATTCCTGTGGTGATGCTGACGGCCTTCGATACCGACGAATTCATCGTCGATTCCTTGCACGCGGGAGCGATGGGGTTTCTGTTGAAGGCCACGGGGCCTGAGGCATTAGTCGCCTCAGTGCGGGCGGCTGCGCAGGGCCAGCAGCTGCTTAGCCCAAAAGCGCTGCAGAACCTGCTGGCGATTCCGCATGCTCAGCCGCAAGAGCCGCTCGTCCTGGCGGATTTGAGTGCGCGCGAAAACGAGGTGGCGCAGCTGGTTGCGAAGGGGCTGGACAATAATGAAATCGCGGAGCAGCTTTATGTCTCTGTGGCCACGGTTAAGACGCACATCAAGCACATCTTGGAAAAGATTGGCGGCACGAACCGCGTGCATATCGCGATTGCGGTGCTGGAGCAGCGCTAGCTTATCCGCTAGTATCGGGGAATCAGAGTTTCTAATGGATTGGATTGCCACGAATGCAACTGCCAAATTTTGATGATTCTTCGTACGATGTCGCAGACGCCGAGTTGCTATCGGCTTTTGAGGTCTTTGAGCGCATCGAAGAGCATGTGCTCGATAAATCTCTACTTTTCGAAGTCTATTCGCGCTAGGGATACCAGTGCGTTGATGTCACCCGGAACCTCGTCCGGGTGAATTGAGCAATAATCCAAGATGAAATAGCCCGCATGCTGCAGGGCAAGGTGGCGCTGCCAGAAATCACCCACGTGTTGCGGGTGGTTGACTGCAATGGACTGGATGGAGCGGCGCTCAGAAAGCAGCTCGTACTGCAGGTCGCGGCGAGCGGCCAGGGACTCGTCGGGGGTCGAGAAAAGTAGTGCGCCCAGCAGGCTGGTGATTGCTTCCTGGCAGCGGACCTGCAGACGGTAATGGTTGGTCAGCTGGGCACGCGGCTTCCATAGCCAGAGCACCAGCAAGGAAAAGACCACCGACAGCGCGATCTCACAGATGCGGGAGAAGGCCGTGAACGCCAAGTGATCGGCCGTATGGCCCATGAGCAGCGCCAGCGGCGTGGAGAAGATGACGCAGATGGCGTAGTTCTTGACCACGAAGATCTCCGCGCAGAATTGGCAGGCAGCGAGCGCGAGCAGCAGCGTCCAGCTTTCTAATCCGAAGGACGCAATGAGGTAGAACACGCACACACCGAGCAGCGAGCCCACCATTCGCTGCAATCCGCGGATGGTGCCGGGCACGTGGTCCGGGCCCCACTGCAGAAGAAGCAGCACGGAAACTGCGCCCCAGTCCGGGCGGTCTAGGCCCAGTGCAAGGCCCACGAGCGTGGTGGCGATGGCCGCAAGCAGAATCTTTTCTACCGTCACCACCGCATGCGAGTTGCCCACCGACGCGCGGTAGATGCGGTAGCGCATCGTCGGCTTGGTGTGCGGGATGGCGGTGCGGTTTGGGTCGACGTAGGTCGGGGAGTCAGAAAGCTCATCCGAGTTGGCAGAGAGATCCAGCGACTGGTTGTGCTGCACGATGCGGTTCTGCGCGGCAAGGGCACGCTCCACGAGGTGGCCTTGTGATGCTTGGACGACGCGGCCGCCGCGGACGATACCGGCGTCGGAAAGCGCTTGCCACGTATTCGCCAGCGCCGTCTGTGCCTGATGGTGGCGTGCCAAGACGTCGGTTGTGGAGTTCTCAAAGGCGGCAGCGGCCTTCTCTAGGGTCGCGACAGTGCGGGTCTCCGGACCGTGCGGGGAATGGAAGCGAGGCAGCATGCCCAGGCAGTACGCAGCGATGACACCCGCAACGGACCACGCAGCGACCGCAAAGGGGGTGATGTCGGTGCGCGCGAGCATGGTGGAGCCGCCGCCGACCATCACTACGAAGAAGGAACCCGGCGGCGGCAGGCGTAGCGCATTCTGCAGGAAGGCGCCGAGCGCGCCAATGGAAATAGCAAAGGCCGCAGACAGCAAAAGCCACCAGTGTCCGTGGCCCGGGGCGAAGACGAGCTCACCCACCAGCGAACCAACGGTAGCGGCCAAGGTAAGGAGCACGCCCGCAGTGAGAATCACCCAACGGCGGGTGCGATAGGGGTGCCCCTCGCCGTAAATGACGGACATCGCGCCCGCGGTGACCAACAGCACGGCGTCGGGGTGGCCGGTGAGGATGGCGAGCGCGCCGGGAATGGCGATGGCGAGAGCAGCACGCATCGCGCCCGGCCAGCGAGTCACCGAAGAGTTGTAGGCGGTGAAAAGCTCTAGCGGGCGCGGGCGTTGCGGTAGGGGATGCTCAATCAATTCGCTCATATCGCGGCATACGTTACCCCTGCGCAGCCTCTAGAAGCGACTTGGTATACGGGTGCTGTGGGGCGGACCATACTCCGCGTTCGATCAGCTCACCATGGTGGATGACAGTCAGACTGGAACACACTTGCTTGACCACACCCAGATCATGCGAGATGAACACCAGCGTTAGGCCGTAGCTTTCAACGAGCTTCCCAAGCAGCTCGAGGACCTGGGCGCGCACGGAGACGTCGAGGGCGGAGACCGCTTCGTCGGCGAGGAGGATGTCCGGGTTGCCGATGACCGCGCGGGCAATCGAGATGCGCTGGCGCTGGCCGCCGGAGAACTCGTGGGGGAAGCGGTCCAAGGCATCCTCGTCGATGCCGACCTCCGCCAAGATTTTCGCAATCTCGGCACGCGTGACCTGTGTGGGCGAGCCCTCAGCCACGATCTTCCAGATCGGCATGCGCGGATTGAGGGAACCTTGCGGGTCCTGGAATACCATCTGCACGCGGCCTTCCACCTTCACGGACCCGGAGGTCGGCTGCTCAAGGCCGGTGATGAGCTTGAGCAACGTCGTCTTACCGGAGCCGGAGCTGCCGACGACGCCGATGCGCTCGCCCTTGCGTACTTCGAGGGAGACGTCGGAAAGCGCAGTAGTGGAGCCGTAAGCCTTGGTGACGTGGTCGAGGGAAATGACAACCTCGCCGAGCTTCGGCTCAGTGGCGGCCGGCTTGGACTGGGAGGCCGCGATGAGGTGCTTGGTGTACGGGTGCTGGGGGTTGTCCAGCGCCGCGCCGGATTCGACGATCTGGCCGTCCTGCATGACCAACGTCTCAGGGCACATGCGGCGGATGACGCGTAGGTCATGGCTGATGAACAGCAGCGCGGTGTTGTGACGCTGGGTCAGTTCCATGATGAGGTCCAGGATGCCGTCTTGCGTGGTGGCATCGAGGGCCGTGGTGGGCTCGTCGCAGATGAGCAGCTTGGGGTTGCGGGCCATGGCCATGGCAATCATTACGCGCTGGCGCTGGCCGCCGGAAAGCTCGTGCGGGAAACGCGAGGCAAGGGCCGGATCGAGGCCTACCTCGTTGAGCGCCTCAGCAGACGCGCCGGCGTAGCGCAGCTGCTTGCTCACGCGCATGAGCGGATCAAGCGCGCTCATCGGCTCCTGGAAGACCATCGCCATGTCGGCGCCGCGCAGCTTGCGCACCTGGCGGTCGCGCAGGCCCACGAGCTCGCGTCCGCCAAGCTCGATGGAACCCTCAGCGTGGAGGTTCTTTGGCAGTAAGCCCATGATGGACAGCGCGGTTAGGGACTTGCCGGAGCCGGACTCACCGATAATGCCGAGGCTCTCGCCGGCATCCAAGGAAAAGTTCAAAGGGCCGACGAGCGTTTTATCGCCGTTATGGATGCGAAGGTCGGTGACGGTAATCATCGCTTGCCTCCTTTCAGGCGGGGATCGAGGATGTCGCGCAGGGCGTCGCCAAGCAGGTTAAAGCCCAGCACCGTGGCGGCGATGGCAAGGCCCGGCCAGAAGGCCTGCATGGGATGGCTGGCCAGCAGGGACTGGGAATCTTGCAGCATGCGGCCCCACGACGCGGTGGGCGGGGTGGTGCCGAGACCCAGGTAGGAAAGGCCGGCCTCGGCGAGGATCGCGAGTGCGAAGTAGACGGAGGACTGCACGATGATAAGCGGGGCGATGTTAGGCAGGATATGGCGCACCGCGATGGTGGGCGCTGGAACTTTGGACACGCGCGCCGAGGCGATGAAGTCCTGCGTGACCACCTGCAGGGTGCCAGAGCGTGCCACGCGGGCGAAGGAAGGGATTCCCGCGATGCCGATGGCGATCATGGCCGAAATCGTCGACGGACCCCATACCGCGCCGGCGATGATGGCCAGCAGCAAGGCAGGGAAAGCCAGCAGCAGATCGGAGCCACGCATGATGAGGGAGTCGAGGATGCTATTGCGGCGCATGCCCGCCACCACACCGAGCGGAACGCCGACGAGCGCGGCAATGCCGACGGCGATGACGCCCACGAAGAGCGTGATGCGTGCGCCGACCATCAGGCGTGAGGCGATGTCGCGACCAAAGCGATCGGCGCCGAGGAGATGCTCAGCGGAGCTGCCCGCCAGCAAATCGGGCGAGGCGATGTTCGGGGCATAAGGCGTCCAGAAAAGGGAGACCGCCGCGAGGAGGGCGGTGATACCGACGAGAACGAAACCCAACTTCTTCATCGCTTCTCCTTCAAACGCGGATCGATTACGCGGTAGGCCAAGTCGGTGGCCAAGTTGATGGCCAATGTGAAAAAGACCAACAGCATAACCAGGGTCTGCACGGTGGTGAGATCGCGGTTGGACACGGCGTCGAGAAGCATGCTGCCCAGGCCCGGAATGACGAAGACGGACTCGATGACCACCGCACCCACAATCAGCGTGGTCAGCTGCAGGCCCGTGACCGTGAGCACCGGCAGGGCCGCATTGCGCAGGCCGTGGCGGCGCAGCGCCTCCGCGTGGGATAGACCCAGCGCGCGGGCGGTGCGGATGTAATCCTGGTCCATCACATCCACGATGGAGGAGCGCACGTAGCGGGTGAGCATCGCACCCTGCACCAAGGCCAGGGAGATCACTGGCATGATGAGGCGGGCGATAAAGCCACCGAAGTCCTGGTCCGGCGGAATCCAGCCATTGGCCGGCAGCCAACCCAGCCGCACCGCGAAGAAGGCCACCATGATGATGCCCACGAGGAAGCTTGGGATCGCGATGCCAATCTGGGTCAGTGCCGAGACGAACGTGTTGCCCGTGCGCGCCAGCCACATGCCAATCGGCACGGCGCCGGCGAGGGCCAAGAGGATCGCCAGCCCCACCAAGATCAGCGAGACCTGCGCGCGGTCAACCACCAGCGGAGTGATGTCCTGTTGGGAGGCCAGGGAGGTGCCGAAGTTGCCGCTGAGCAGGCCGCCGACCCAATCGAAGTACTGCGTCAAAAGCGGGCGGTCGAGGCCCAAGGCGGTGGTCAGCTCGGCGACGGCGTCGTCAGTGGCGTTAACGCCCAGTGCCACGCGCGCCGGGTTGCCCGGGACTGCGCGCATGAGCAGGAAGATGGCGATGGAGGCGGCGAACAAGGTCACCACGAACTTGGTGAGAGCCTTGAGATAGGTCACGGTGCCTCCTTGAGATCTGCCAGCTCGATGGCGTCGGTTACCTGGTTCGGGTTCAGGCCCTCGATGCCATCGCGGTAGAGGACGATGTTGGGCATGTTCATCAGCGTCAGCGCACCGGCATCGGCCATGATTTGGTTCACGGCCTTTTCCATGCCCGCGGCGTATTTGCTCTCCGGGGCGGAATCCGCAGCGGAAAGCAGGTCGCGGGTCTTCTGCGAGTCATAGCCCAGGTAATAGTCCGGGTTGCCGAAGAGCGTCGGAATATCGCGCGGCTCCACGTGGGAGACCAGGGACATTTGGTAATCCTTCGCGCCCATGACTTGGCCCAGCCAGACGGCGGGGAACTCGGCGGATTCGAGGGTGACGTCGAAGCCGACCTCAGTTAGCTGCGAGTATAAAAGCTCAGAGACGCGTTGGGCATAGGGCAGGGTCGGCGCGGTAATCGTGATGTGCGCGCCCTCGGCGCCGGCTTCTTGCAAAAGCTCTTTCGCGCGCTGCGGGGAGTAAGGGTAATAGTCCTTCTCGTTGAACCATGGGTCGGTAGGAGGTACGGGCGCGCCGCCGGTGTCCTTGGCCAGGCCGTCCCACAGAATCTGATTCGCGGCCTTGCGGTCGACGGCATAGGCCACGGCGCGGCGCACGCGTGGGTCGTCGAAAGGCGCGGCGTTGTTGTTCATGGAAAGCAGCACCTCGCCGTTGGTGGTGCCCACGGCGGTGCGGATTCCCTCGCCCAAGTTATCGAGCAGCTCTGGGGTCTGCATCGCCCAAACCACGTCGACGCCGCCGGACTTTAGGGAATTGACCGAAGAGATTGCATCGGGGAAGTACTGGATGGTCACCTGCTCTTTTGGCACCTTGCCCCAGTAATTCTGGTGCGGGCGCAGGGAGATGTATTCACCGGGCGCAAATCCGGCAAGCTCAAAGGGGCCCGTACCCACGGGCTGGGTGGCTAAATCCATGGCGTTTGGCGTCATCATCGCACCGATTGCCGTGCCCATGGACCACAGCCAGCTATTCGAGTGTTTCTTCAGCTTTACCTGCAGCGTGTATTTGTCCAGCGCCTTGGCGCTTTCTACTACCTCCATCTGCTTGGAGATGCCGTTGGTCCACTTTTCCTTCACGTTGTTGATGGAATAAGCAGCGGTCTCGGCGGTGAATTCGTCGCCGTTGCTAAATTGCACACCATGGCGCAGGTGGAAGGTATAGGTGGTGTCTTTTGCATCCCAGCTTTCGGCGAGGCCTGGCACAATCTCGTCGCCTTCGATGCGTACGAGGGTTTCGTAGACGTTGCTCATGAGTGCGGCGGGGATGGCAGCTCCACCGACGTTGGTGAAATCGAGAGAGGTAGCAGCGCCGGTTGCGGCAATGGTCAGCGAATCACTGGCGGTGGGTTTGACCGCCGTGTGTCCGGCTGAGCACGCGCTTAGCGACGCCCCGAGAACCAGCGCGCTCGCTGCACGCGCTAGGTGTACTTTCTTCATGTAAGCAGGTTAAGCGTTTCGGCTCGGTTAAGCGAATGTCCCTCGGGGGAGGGTTAGTCAGTAAGGATGACCTCAAGTGGGGAAGTAGTGCCGCGGACGTTGGTAATGCCGACCTTCATGCGATCCGCGCGCAGGAGATTGGTGGTGTACTCCACGGGGCGGCCAGCGTGATCGGAAAGCTCAATGTGGATGCGCCACAGCGGAGTGCCAGGCTCGCAGCTAAGGGCTGCTGCGTCCTCTTCGGAGGCGCAGGTAAGAGTCAGCTCGCGGTGCGCGTTATCGAATTCGACGCCTTGGGCCATCAGATGATTGTGGATGGAGCCGGAATCGGCATCGAAGTCCAAAATGTGCTTGCCCACGTGCAGCGGGAAATACATACGCTCGATGGCAACCGGCTCGCCGTCGATGCTGCGGATGCGGTGTACAAACACCACCTGTTCGTCCTCGCTGATGCGCAGGTAGCTTGCCGCCTCCTTGGGGGCAGGGCGGCGGGCGGTCCACAGGGTCTTTTGCCCAACGTTGTATCCGCGGCCGCTCAGCCAGTTGGTGATGGAGCAGATCGCGTCGAAGTTCTCCGCGGTGAAGCTGCCTAACACCACGGAGCGACGTCCGCGGCCGGAGCTTACTAAGCCTTCGGCGCGCAGGCTCGCAATGGCCTGGCGCACTGGGCCGCGGGAGGAGTTGAACTTCTCGCACAGTTCCGCCTCGCTGGGAAGAAAGTCACCCGCCTTGATGCTCTCGTCCTTAATGAGGCCGCGTAGATAGTCCGCGATCTTCTTGTGCTGCTGCACCCCGCGTGGTGGCATGCCTCCTCCTTACGTAGCGAAAATATTGGAAGCCAAATAATGGAAATGCTAATCAAGTTAAATCGAGCGTCTTAATCGCTCGAGACTAGAATATGCACAAGTTTTTAGGGGGTGTTTGGTGGGGGTATTTCTAGCCGAGTTCCCATGCATCCGCGAGCAGGTTCATGTTCTGCAGGAGGTTGTCATGACCGGTGGATTGCAGCGAGATCATCAGCTCGTCAGCTTGGGCTAGCTCCTGGAAGTCTGCGAGGTAGTCGCGCACGTGGTCGGTGGTGCCCACGGCGCTGTATTTCATCATGCCGAGAATCTGCGCGCCCTGGTGGGAGTTCTTGATCTGTTCGACTTGCTGATCCGTTAGATACTTGCCGCGGCCGGCGAAGGCCTTGACGCGGTTGAAGCACACTTTTTCATACTCGGCGTCGGCAGCCTCCTTGGTATCGGCGGCGGTGACGTTGACGCCTGCGATGACATAGGGCTCGCTGAGCGCCTCGGAGGGCTGGAAGTTATTGCGGTAATAGGCCGTGGCCTGGCGCAGGTGCGTGGGCGCGAAGTGGGAGGCGAAGGCATAGGGCAGGCCGTACTTGGCGGCCAGCGATGCTCCGAACATGGAAGAGCCCAAGATGTACAGCGGCACGTGGGTGTTTACGCCGGGAATGGCCTGCACGCCCGGGACCAAGGACTTGCCGGAGAAGTAGCCCTGCAGCTCTTTAACGTCTTCGGGGAAGCGCTCTGCTGCGTGGGCGTCGCGGCGCAGTGCGCGGCCCAGGGTGTGCATGTCTGTGCCAGGCGCGCGGCCCAAGCCGAGATCGATGCGGTTGGGGTAGAGCTCGGCCAGGGTGCCGAACTGCTCGGCCACGACGTAGGGGGCGTGGTTGGGTAGCATCACGCCGCCGGCGCCAAGACGGATGGTGTTGGTCTTGGCGCCGATGTGGGAAATGAGCACCGCGGGCGACGAGGAAGTGATCGTCGGCATGTTGTGGTGCTCGGTGTACCAGATGCGGGAGTAGCCGGCCTTCTCTGCAACTTGTGCAAGCTCGACGGAGCGAGCCATCGATTCTGCGGCGGTCTCGCCCTCGTAGATGGTGCAGAAGTCAAGCAGGGAAAGCTTTGCGCGGTTGGTCACTAATAGTCCTTAAGTTGCAGGTTGAAGTTGCAGGTTGGAAAGTGCTCTTATTTCCAACGCTACGCCCGGACTATTTATTTCGCTGTGCGAAGTCGATGCCCATGCCGATGAGGGCTGCAATCGCCGTCGGCGCGAACCAGCCAAGGCCTACGGCCTGGCCCGGTGAGACGTCCAGCAGCGGCTGGATGCCTGCGAGCCAGCCCTGGCCCGCCAGGACGGACAGCGCAGACCAGATGACCGAGGTCCACAGCGCGAGCAGGAAGGCCCAACGGAAGCGCACGGCATTCTTGACCACTGGCTGCAGCAGCGTCAGTGCAATCAGGGTGATGGCCGGCGGGTACAGGAAGGTGATGAATGGAACTGCGATGGCCAGGACGGTCTCCAAGCCCTGGAAAGCAAAGGCGATGGACAGCAGGGTAAAGAGCACGGCCCAGAAATGGTAGGTGGTCTTTGGAACCAGCTGCACGAAGAACTCAGAGGTGGCGACGATAAGGCCGACCGCGGTGGTCATGCACGCCAGGATGACGATGGCGGAGAAGACTGCCTGGCCGATGTCGCCCATGGTGGAATTCGCGGCGTCGGCAAGCAGGGTGGCGCCGGATTCATAGCTCTGACCGTTCGGGATGGTCTGGCCGATCCAGCCCAGGCCGAGGTAGATGGCGGCCAGCAGGCCGCCGGCGATAACGGCGGCGGTGATGGTGCCGGAAACCACCGGCTTGCCTTCCTTGAAGCCCTTGGACTTCAGGGAAGTGACGATGACGATGGAAAAGGCCAGGCCAGCGATGGCGTCCATGGTGTTATAGCCTTCGAAGAGGCCAGTGACCATGGCGGAAGAAGTGTAGTCCTCCGAAGGGGTGGCCGGGACGCGTTCGGCGCCGAAAGAGGCCAGGGTGATCAGGACGAAGAGCAAGATAACCAGCGCTGGGGTCAGGAACTTGCCCAGGGTGTCGATGATGCTATTTGGCTTCCACGACAAGACGAGTGCCACGAGGAAGAAGATGATGTTGTAGGTGACGTTGGCGCCGAAGCCTTCCCAGCCGAACAGCGGGGTGATGGCGGTTTCCATGGAAACTGCGCCGGTGCGTGGCAGCGCGTAGAAAGCACCGATGGCCAGGTAAGCCATGGCGGAGAATACGATGCCGAAGAATTTGCCGCCGTGGTTTCCGATATCGCGCACGGACTGACCGGAGATGGACACAGCGACGACCGCCAGGACCGGCAGCAGCACGCCGGCCGCCAAAAAGCCCAGGATGGCCGGCCAGAAGTTGGTGCCGGAGGCTACGCCGACCATGGGTGGGAAGATAAGGTTGCCGGCGCCGAAGAACATCGAAAAGAGCATCAGCGAGGCCACCACGATGGTGGTGACGGAGCCGCCCTTTTTGCCGGTCGGAGTCGCAGGTGTTTGTGTTTGTGTTGTCATATCTTCCCTCTGGTTTCCCACTATTTGGGATAACTGTCTCATAATACGTTATACGGTGGAGGGAAGTCTGGCAAATTTCTAATTGCTATTAGAAAACCTTCTCCAAACGGTCGAGTGCTTCTTTCAAGATCTCGCGAGAAGTCGCGAAATTCAAACGGGCATGGTGGCTGCCGCCGGTGCCAAAGGTCTCGCCCTCGTTGAGGGCCACCTTGGCGTGCTCGCGCAGCCACTTCGCGGGCTGGGGGTTATCACCAATCGCGGTGTCCCGGAAATCGAGCCACAGCAGGTAAGTTGCCTGCGGAACGGTGGTTTTCAGCCCCGGTATGCGCTTTGGCAGCTCCTCGACGAGCCAATCGCGGGTCTGCCGCAGATACTCAATCTCCTGGTCTAGGAACTCATAGTCGCGGTAGGCGGCCTCGGCGGCTAGCACGCCTAAAGTTCCGGTGCCGTCCTTGGCCACGCCGCTCAAGCTATTCCAGGTGGCAACGTCGCCGGCGTTAGAGAAAATGATCTGCGCGCACTTTAGCCCCGCAATATTCCACGCCTTGGACGTAGCGGTCACGGTGATGGTGCGCCTTGCGCCGGCCTCGCCCAAGGAAGCGACCGGAATGTGCTTGCCCTCGTAGACCAGAGGAGCGTGGATCTCGTCAGCGAGGATGCGCGCGTCATATTTCTCCGCCAGCGCTACCAACTTAGTGAGATAGTCTTCCTCAAAGACGGTGCCCAGTGGGTTGAAGGGATTGGCCAGCAAGATGGAGCCGGCACCCTGCTGGAAGGCGCGCTCGATGTCTGCGAGATCGAGAGTGGTCTCAATCTTTTCGCGGCCGGCGGCTTCCGGCAGTTCCAAAAGCGGCGGATAGGAAGGTACCGGAACCACTACCGGGGAATCCGGCCGCGTGAAGTAGTTCAGTGCCAAGAAAAGGCCCCGGACTACATCGCCGATCCAGAAGATCTGCCGCGGGTTGGGGCGCCAGCCGTAGCGCGTCTCATAAAAGTCAGCCACGGCGTCATTAAGCCCGGCCGACTTCGGCGAGGGGGTATAGCCAAAGGTCTCGGCATCCACGGCGCGCTGGATTGCATCCTTGACCGCAGGAGAAGTTTCAAAATCGGACTCTGCAATCCACAGCGGCAGTACGTCATCGCCGTACACCGTCCACTTCCGGGTGCCGCGGGCTTGTAACTTTTCTAGTGATGGAAACTGCATAAGCCCCACACTAGCGCGGGGCAAAAGCAGGCAACAGGTTTATTATTCTTCCGTCTCAGCGGCGGTGTTTTCGACGAATCCGTAGCGCTTCAAACGCTCACGGTCTGCACGCGAGCTGGACTGGGTAAGGCGCAGCAGCTCGGCATAGATGCCGCCGGACTGGGACAACTGCGCCGGCGAACCAATCTCATCAATGCGGCCTTTATCCAGGGTGATGATGGTATCCACGTCGGCGATGGTGGACAGGCGGTGGGCGATGATCAGCGTGGTGCGATTCTTCATCAGCTCATCCAGGCCTGCCTGCACGGCGCGTTCGGCCTTGGTATCCAGCGCAGAGGTGGCCTCGTCCAGGACCAAGATCGGCGCGTCCTTGAGCATCGCACGTGCCACGGCAACGCGCTGCTTCTGTCCGCCCGAAAGCTTTAGGCCGCGCTCGCCAATGACGGTGTCGTAGCCCTGCGGGAAAGCCTCGATGAAGTCGTGGGCATTGGCGCGCTTGGCGACGTCGATTATCTCCTGCTCGCTCGCACCGGGCTTGCCGTAGGCGATGTTTTCGCGGATGGTGCCCGAGAACAGATAGGACTCCTGGAAGACCACGCCGACAGAGGCGCGCAGGCACGCGGCCTTGAGTTCGTCGACGTCGTGGCCCAGCACGCTAAGGCGGCCGGCGGTGGGGTGGTAGAGGCCGAGCAGCAGATTGACCAGCGTGGACTTGCCACCGCCAGATTCGCCGACCAAAGCCACCTTGTGGCCTTCCTCGGCAGCAAAGGTGATTTCTTCGACCACGGGCTTGTCTTCTTCATAGGAAAAGGACACGTCCTGGAAAGCAAAGATCGGCTTGCCCGGCGTCGGCTCCAAAGGCTGAACCGGTTTGAGGTCAAGCACCGGGGCGTCGGAAGCCGTGGTGGCCTCGATGAGGCCCTTGTTCGCCGTCGGCTCGAAGTTTTCCTCCATGACCTTGAAATAGTCCTTGGAACCGGCGATGGCGCGCTGGGCCGTGTCCACAATCCAGCTCATCATGAACACCGGCTGCTTGGCCAGGTTGACCAGCTGCAAGATCATGACCATATCGCCGATGCTGAAATGGCCATGGAGGGTGCGCCAGAACACGATGGCGTAGATGCCCAAGAAGATGAGGGACATGGCCACGCCGCGCAGGGTATCCATGGAGTGCCACCAGCGCGACTGCGGCTTGGTGGTATCGACGATGCGGCGGTAGAGCTTGCCGAAGCTATCGAGCTCGCGCACCTCCGCCACGAAGGACTTGGTCACTTTAACCTGGCCGATGACCTCAGCAAAGCGGCCATTGGCCTGGTCCACATCGGCATTCTTTTTCCCCTCGTATTTTTGCCAGCGCGTCGAGGTCATGGCGGTAAGCCACATGTACAGCGGAAACAGCAGCGTGAGCAGGATGGCCAGCGGCCAGTAGTAAATGCCCATGATGACCAACACCGCGATGGCCTGAATCAGCATGGTGAAGAAGTTGTTGGAGAAGGACTGCACAAACTGCGTGATATTGGAGATTGAGCGATCCAGCCGGGCGATGATGGTGCCGGTGACCTGATTGTCGTAGTAGGCCTGCGGCACGGAAAGCAGCTTGGCAAAGTAGCGAGTGGACAGGATCTGACGCAGGCGCGCCACCATGACGTCGCCGATATAGCCGCCGACGTTTTTAATCAGGTTGCCCAGGGCGTCGGCAGCAAACAATGCGATGACCAGCCACATGACGGTGCGCAGGGCGCTTTCGGCCGGGGTGTTGCCCTGCAAGGACTCAACGATGGCGTCGGTTGCCTCGCGGACCAAGAAGGGCGAGATGAGCGAGAGCACCGCGGTCACCGTGGCGGTGGCAAGCACTCCCAAATAAAAAGGCCACAGCGCAGAAGCACTGCGAGTAATGCGCAAGATGGAGTTCATAAAGCTAGCTAGCGCCTCTCAATTCTGAGGTAGGGGTGAGAAAGATTCGAGAAGGAACAGTATGCCACCTGTACGGCAATAAACACTGACTAGGTTAAGGTATTAAAGAAAAGTTTTGATCCGTCCCAAAAGCAAAAAGGAATTCGCGGTGAATAGGTCTCTGAAGTTGATTGCTGCTGTGGCAGCAATCGGTACCCTTGCCTCCGGTTGTGCCATCCTGCAGCCAGAGGAAACCGGATTGGGCGAAGACATCGTGGTTTCTAGCTCGGAAGAGCCGCCTTATGAGCCCAAAGATGTAGACAACAAGGAGATCTCCTCCGACTTGGGCGCCAAGGTCAAAGACGATGGCCTGAACGTCGAGTGGGATCTGCAGGGCGTATATAGCGACTCCGTGCAGGGATCCGTGGTGACCATCAAGCTGCACAACCTCAATGACCAGGCCCTGCCTGTTGATGCTTTCGAGGAGCCCGTCCTCGAGCGCGCTGACGGCAATGGCGGTTGGTCCAAGATTGAGCTTTTGCCTTATGACCCAGAGGCCAACGCCGACGTAGCCGCGCCGGGCCTGGACCTGCCTCTGGGCGCGGGTGCTTCGACGAACCTGCAGTACCGCTTCAACGTCACCCCGGGCAACCTCTGGAATGCCCGCTTTAGCATCGGCAATGTCACCTACGTGGGAGACCTCAACCTATGACAGAACTCGTAGTCCTCGCCGGCCCCGACGGACTACCTGCCGGAACAGCTGATAAAGCGGCCGTTCACACCACGGATACCCCGCTGCACTTCGCGTTTTCTGCGTGGGTTATAGCAGGCGGCAAGGTGCTTGTGACCCGCCGCGCGCTGGCAAAGCAGACCTGGCCTGGCGTATGGACCAATTCTTTTTGTGGCCATCCAGCGCCGGGGGAGGACAACGTCTCGGCGGTGCTGCGTCGGGCGCACTTCGAGCTGGGCATCCACGCGGAGGCGGACCAGGTGCGCGAGGTTCTACCAGACTTTTCTTATCGGGCCGTTGATTCCTCCGGCATCGTCGAGCATGAGATCTGCCCGGTCTTCGTCTTGGAGCTCCCGGAGGATGTGCAGCTGCACCCGAATCCTGATGAGGTGGATTCCATCGCGTGGGCAGCACCCGCCGCGCTTATCGACGCCGCGGATTCCGCCCCGTTTGCTTTTAGCCCCTGGATGGTTGAGGAAATTGCAGAGGTCCCGCTGCGCGAGGCCATTTCTGCGCTATAGCAGCCCGCCGGCGCGGGTGTCCTCGCTGAAAGCGGCGGCCACGTAATCGAGGCTGGCGTAAGCAACTCGCTGCTTGCCGCTATCCATCTCGTATTCCCAGATGGCGTGGTCGGGGCGATACTCCGGGAAACCGGTCTCGCCGGTGCAGGTAAATTCTTGGAGCCAGCGGTTGAGTCTTTTCGTGGAGTCGTTGTTGTGCACGCCGAAGAGATAGCGCAGCTCGGCGCAGTGGAGTGCCGGGCCATCGGCGCGGGTGAATTCGATCATCCAGGTAGGGCCAGGGGCGTCGGCACCTGCTTGTGCCACCCAGCGGCGAATATTGCCATCGCCAATCATGCGGCCCAGCGGGCGGGTTTCGTCCAAATAGTTGGCCACCTGCATCCAGGTATCTACCGAGTTGCGTGGGAATCCGAACTTGGGCGCGAGATAGCGCGCGATAAGCCTGCGGAACGGGCTGGCGTCGGCCTTCTGTGCGGAGGCTACGTCGTAGAACTCGTCGTGGGTAGAGCCGAGCACCAGCGGGATGTCGGCGAGCTCGCGGGCGTCGAAAGGCGCGGGGCCCAATGCCAGGCCGTATTTGTACTTCTTTGCAAACTTGCGGTAGCCCGCCTCCAGCTTTTCTTGTGGCAGGCTCTCTAGCGAGCCGCGGGTAATCGCGGTGCCCATGGCCTGGCGCAGCGTGGCCTTGCGCTCCTCGAAGGGCTGCAACGGGAAGGCTGGGGAAAGCGCGACAACGCGGCGGAAAGCGCCACGGTAGTGGTCGCGGCGCATCAGCCACAACGCGGTGGTGGCGCCGGCTGATTGGCCGATGAGCGTGACGTTAGTGGGGTCGCCGCCGAAGGACTCGATGTTGCGCTGGATCCATTCGAGCGCCAGCTGGCAATCATCGATGCCGCGGAAGCGGAAGGCCTCGTCGTCGCGGAAGCTCGCAAAGCCTGGCAGCCCCACTCGGTAGCCCACCTGCACCTGCACGATTCCGGCCTGCGCGTTGGCGGTGCCTTCGGCGCGTGGATCCTCGTGGGTGCCATGTTCGTAGCGCCCGCCGTGGATGTAGACCAACACTGGGGCATCCGTGGTCTTGGCAGGCGCGGTGATAGTCAGCGCAACCGCCTCCGGACGCGGAACACGTGCGTCCTGGTCGCGAGGTGTCTGAAGCGGCCGCGCATCGGCGAAGTCGCTGGGGATCTCCGAATAGTCCACGGAGTGGAAGTAATTGACCGTATCAGTGGTGTATCCGGTGATCGTGCCTGCCGGGCATGTGACGTGAACTGGCGTGTTAGTCATACGGGCTAGAGTACTCGGCTAAAATCCCGCTTTATGGAATGGTGGACAAATTTGACGGGTGCTCTATCGCAGGCGATGGTGCAGGCGCCGGTGTGGCTGCAAATGCCGGTGCTCATCGCGGTGGCGGTGCCGCTGCTTGCGCTCGCAGCCTGGGCATTGATGTTCGCCATCGACTTCACGGCCCGCCACCTGAAGGGGCCGAAGAAGACTTCCACTTCCGCCACCCGCTAAGCTTGGAAACCATGTCAACGCCCGAAGATCCGCGCGAAGGCCTCTGGGATCCCGAACGCAATCAAACTCCTGCACCCCGCAAGCGCGCCCTGCCAAAGTCACGCGTCAGCCTGACGCTGTGGACGATGATCGCGCTCGTCGTTGTGGTGGCAATCATCGGCCTGTTTATTTAATCGTTTTATTTAATCGCCGCGGCGGGCGCTAGCGCGTGCCATTTTCTGGAACAACTCGTTGCTTTCCAAGTCCTCAATGAGCACGGGCGTGCCCGTTGAATCACACAACGGCACGCACCAGTTGGGGTAGAGATCCTTCGTGGTGCCGGGCTGATTCTGCGCGCGAACGTCGCCCACCATGTCCACCAGGCTCGTACTCGTTAGCGCCGAAGGCGTGCCGGCGATGTAGCGGTGCAAAGCCAAGACAACCTCTTCCTCTGGCTCGCGCCGCGGCAGCAGCCCGGTGCGCTCCACCTCATTCAGAAGCCGTGCCTGCCACTTGCGGTCATCTGCTACTTCCTCGGCCACGGAGCGGGTGAGCACGCCCAGCCGTGCACGCAGCGCGATATGCTCGCCGCGCAGATAAGCCAGGGTCGGCGGAAGATCATGCGTGCCCACGGAGGCAAGCGCTAAGCGGCGATATGCGTGCTGCGGCAAGGGCGACTCGTTATCCTCGGCGCGCTCGAACCACACGATGGAAGTTCCCAGCACCCCGGTCTCTGCCAGCACATGCTGAATCCACGGCTCGAGAGTGCCCAAGTCCTCGCCCACGAGCACCGCTCCTGCCCGCTGGGCCTCCAGTGCGAGAATGCCGAGCATGGCCTCGTGGTCGTAATAGACATAGGTGCCGTTCTGCGGCGACGTCATGCGCGGAATCCAAAACAGGCGGAACAACCCCAAGATGTGGTCCACCCGCACGCCGCCCGAGTGGCGCAGGATGGTCTGCAACATCTCTCGCCACGGCCTATAGCCCGACTCCGCCAGGCGCACCGGGTGCCACGGTGGCTGGGACCAGTCCTGGCCCTGCTGGTTGTAATCATCAGGCGGGGCACCCACGGAACTCTGCGGCGCGAGGTATTCGGCGAGGTTCACCGCGTCCGCGCCACCCGGGTGCACGCCTACGGCTAGGTCGGTGACCAGCCCGATGCGCATGCCCGCCTCCTTGGCGCGACGCTGCGCGTCAGCCAACTGCTCATCGCACAAGAACTGCAGCCAGGCATAAAAACGCGCGAGTTCTCCGGCCTCTTCCTCCACCGCATGACGCTGGCCCGTGCGCAGCGAAAGCTCTTGCTCGGCACACCAGCGCGCGAAGTCCTGTAGGCCTTTGCCCTCTGCCTGCTGGAATTCCAAGAACTTATTTTGGCGCTCAGCAGAAAATTCCAGGTTATAAAGCTCTTTTAATACTTGGAGTTTGGCTTCATAGATGCAATCGCGCTCAATTTCAGCGGCACTGCGGTTGCGCTCGCGGAACTCGGCGGCGAGCTCGTGG
Organism: Corynebacterium simulans; assembly: GCF_001586215.1. NCBI lineage: Bacteria > Bacillati > Actinomycetota > Actinomycetes > Mycobacteriales > Corynebacteriaceae > Corynebacterium > Corynebacterium simulans. Next base: position 2,204,134 of record NZ_CP014634.1, read on the forward strand.
ACGTCGTCAAGCAGCTCCGGGGAAAGCTGCTGCAGCTCCGGAATGGACTCGATGTTGAGGTAGAGCGGATTGATAAAACGCCGCGTGGTGGGAAGATACGGCGAATCCTCTACAGGTGGCACCGGCTCGGCGGCATGCAGGGGATTAATCAGCAGAAAATCGGCGAAAGGCGCCACCGTTTGCGCCAGGCGCCCCAAATCCTGGAAGTCGCCGATGCCCCAGGAATTTTCCGAGCGCACCGAATACAGCTGCGCCATCACGCCTGCGGCAGGGCGCTCTAGGTACGGGTCAGCGGTGTTAAGACGTGCCGGGGTGATGATCAGTGGGCATGAATGCGCGCCTATGCCCGGCGAGGACATTTGGATTTCGTGAAAGCCCAGCGGCAGATCCCCCGGAATGTGGAAGGTGGCCTCGCCCCAGTGGGTACCGGCGACGTCGGCAGGCGGGACATTGTTTTCGTCCTGATAGACCTGGCGGAGCTGCCCATCTTCGAGCTCTACCTGGATATCCACCGGCTGGCCCGCATGCACGTGCACGAGGAATTGCTTCTCGACGCCCTCTTTGGCCACCACGCACGGCGGCAACGGGCGCGATGCCCGCTCTAAGTAATCCTCGTAGAGCAGGTGTGTCAGGCGCTCCTCGCTCGCGCGGTCTTCCACCGCCACGCCCAATGCGCGCAGGGTATAGGCGATTGTTTCATCCGTTACATAAATGGGGTAGCCGGATTGGGAGGAGTACTTGGCGGCAACGCCATGGCGCTGGGCGAGTTCTTCGAGCAGTTCACGCGTAGTCACAGGCCACATTCTGCCACGGTTTTAGGCCACACGCCGGGGGATCGGTTGATAGAGTGGGCTGGAGTTATATAGATGTGCGAAAGGATATCCAGTGACTATGCAAGAAGCGCACACTCCTGCAAAGTTTGAAATCGAAGACGGTGAAACCTGTCTAACCCGCATGATGGCCACGGCGAAGGCGCGCCCACACGGCGTGATGTTTACCCGCCCGGCCAGCTATGAGTGGGTTAACGTCACTGCCAAGCAGTTCGTCGAAGAGGTCTATGCAGTTGCAAAGGGCCTTATTGCCGCTGGCGTGGAGCAGGGAGATCGCGTGGTCTTGCTGTCAAACACCCGCTACGAGTGGTCGCTGCTGGATTTCGCAATCTGGGCTGCCGGCGCAGCTTCGGTGCCCATCTACCCATCCTCCTCGCTGTCCCAGGTGCAGTGGATCGTGGAGGACTCCGGCGCGGTGCTGGCGATTACTGAATCGCGCGAGCACTCTGAGCTGGTGGCGCACCTGAAGCTGCAGGAGGACGGCAAGCCGGCGCTGAAGAATTCGCCTTCGCAGCTGCGCCGCATCCTGGAGATCAACTCCTCGGCCATCGATACCTTGATGTTTGAGGGCCGCGAGCTTTCCGACGACGTCGTTGACGCCCGCATCGCTGCCACCAAGACCGACGATCTCGCGTCTTTGGTCTATACCTCCGGCACCACCGGCCGCCCGAAGGGCTGCATCCTGACCCACCGTAACTGGCTGGCGGAGACTTTGGGCCTGCTGACCAACCCGATTGGCGGCATCGCCGTGCCGGGCAACCACGTGTTGACCTTCCTGCCGCTGGCCCATGTGCTGGCGCGTGCAGTATCCCTGGCCGTTGCCATGAGCGGTGCTTCGCAGAATCACTGGTCTGACTTCAGCACCATCACCATCGAGTTCCAGCGATCCCGCCCGAACCTGATTCTGGGCGTGCCGCGCGTATTCGAAAAGGTGCGCAACGGTGCGGCTGCCAAGGCCAAGGAGGGCGGCCCAATTAAGGCGGGCATCTTCCGCGAGGCCGAGAAAGTGGCCATTGAGTACTCGCGTGCGTTGGACACCGCGGAGGGGCCAGACCGCGTGCTGCGTGCAAAGCACAAGCTCTTTGACCGACTAGTGTACTCCACCATTCGTGAAGCGATGGGCGGCGAAGTGAAGTACTGTATCACCGGTGGTTCGGCGATGAGCCATGACCTGCTGCACTGGTTCCGCGGCATCGGTGTGACCGTCTACGAAGGCTACGGGCTTACCGAGGTTGCGGCAGCTGCAGCCGTGGACTTTGAGAATCAGAAGATCGGTACCGTTGGCCCGCCACTGGAGGGCACCACCATCCGTGTCAACGAAGACGGCGAAATCATGATCAAGGGCGACATCGTCTTCAAGGGCTACTGGAATAATCCAGAGGCCACCGCGGATGCTCTGGAAGATGGCTGGTACAACACCGGCGACTTGGGCGAAATTATGGATTCCGGCCACGTTGTCATTACCGGCCGTAAGAAGGACCTCATCGTTACCGCAGGCGGCAAGAACGTCTCCCCAGGGCCGATGGAGGACATGCTGCGTGCGCACCCGCTTATTTCCCAGGCGATGGTCGTGGGCGACGGCAAGCCATTCATCGGTGTGCTGCTGACCCTGGAGGAGGACCAGCTCAAGCGATGGAAGGCTGACCACAATATCCCGGCCAACCGTTCCATGCGCGAGGTGGCTACCGACGCCACGCTGCGTGCGGAAATCCAGGACGCTATCAACCAGGTCAACACCACTGTCTCCCATGCGGAGGCTATTAAGAAGTTCTACATTCTGGAATCTGACCTGACTGAGGAGGACAACGAGCTGACCCCAACGATGAAGGTCAAGCGCTATGTTGTGGCACAGCGCTACGCTAACGCGATTGACCACATCTACTCGAAGAAGCAGTAGGCATTTAGGGCCGGCGGGTGCTTCGCCGGCTCCCCGCAATTTTCAAGTCTGTGAGTTTGTTCGGAGTGTCGCGCAGATCGTTCACAGGATCTGGAATAAAGTCAGCACTCGTTACAGAGAAGTCTCAACCTCAACTAGAGGTTAGTTTTGCGGAAAGGACCGGCATGCACAAAATCGCCGCCGAGCTACGTCACCGCGAGCTGACTCAGGAGATTTACAACATCGGCGACGAAGTCGTCGAGTATATCGAGCACCTCATCGAGGCAATTGAGGATTGGGACGATGAACTCGCACTGGACTGCCTGGCGGAACTCGGCGACATCGTCGAGGATGCCCGCATCGATTCCGGACGCTGCGTAGGCGAGCTGATTGGCCTGCGCCACGCGCTGGTCTCAGGGGTGCGCTCGGGCACTATCTCCGCCGCCGCATCTGGCAACAACGATATCGCCGAGCCAGAGCAGCTCACCGCGCGCAGCCTGGATGCCGCCTTTGCGATTGATTCCCCGACCATTGTGGTCTCCGAGCTCGCTGCCACGCTGCGCGGCCGCACTGGGGCGGTGGCGGATTACCTGCGCGAGCTGGTGGATTATGTGCTCGGCCAAACCGACGCCGTGGCCCGCAACCTGGACATGATTTCCCTGCCGCATCTGTACAAGCGTGCCGGTCAATCCGCGCTCATCGCGGTGCAGGCTTGGCGCCATACCGTCGTCGAAGCCCACCCAGCCTACGTGCGAACGATGCGTGGTCACAACCCGCCGCCGTTCTTAGAAGAGCGTGCTCGGGTTAACGCTGTGGTGGCCCGCGTGCGTGCCAAGCGCGAAGCTGCGCGACAGGCCGCGACTACCGCTTAAGAGCCAATAAATAGACTTCCTTGTTGCCAACACACAAGGAGACACCAACACCGCCGATTCCCTCGTTCGGCGGTGTTTGTCTTTTCTAGCTCGCCTTAACCGCGTGCGCCTGCGCCACCATGTGCAGCGTCCTCCGGCAGGTATCTGGATCTTTGGCTAATTGCTCGGGCGTAAATTGAACTACTCGGTATCCCAAGGAGCGCAGGTATGCCGTGCGGCTCGAGCGCCGGGATAGGACCGCTTGCGGGCCAATCTCGACGATGATGGCCTCTTCGATGAGCAATGCCTCGATGCCAGGCGCCACGCGTTGCTGCGGCTTGGCATCTAAGCCCAGCTCCACAGCCAGTGCGCGCACGAGTGACTCGAAAGGCGAGCGCGATAGGGAGCTGGCGCAGGCAATTGCCTTGCGGGCTGCTGCGGCATTATGCACGCGCCCTAAGCCATCGACCTCGGCTTGCAGCTGGGCAGGGCTAATACCCATGTTTAACGCTGAGTCTGCGGCGATGAGACCGTGGCGGAAGCCGTGGTAACGCGCGACGTCGGCAACCGCGCGGGCAATGCTAACCACGCGCGCACCGTCGATGGTTTCTACGTCCCCGACCATGGTCTTGCGGTAGCAGCGTCCCGGCGCATGGCGGTTATGGCGGGGCAGGCTGCCGCAGGGAAGCGCTAGCTCGACCGGGTCGTCGGGGCAGGGGAGCAGCCAAAGGTCATGCAGGAGTGCGGCGGACTTGCTAATCAGTACCGCGGTATAAGAGCTGCGGGCTATGGCTATGCATTCGAGGCGCTGGCGTTCGACGGCGGAAAGCGCTAAGTATTTCTCGCGGTCTACGGCCATGCGCGGTGCTAGCTGCAAAAGTGTGCCGGATTTAAGGTCATTGGATGTGGCGGGCTTGGCTGGGTGGATGGTCTCAAGAGTGGTCATGGCACTAGCTTCGCCCGCCGCGGGTGTGTAGCTCTAGAGGCAATTTTGAAAGCTGTGGATAACTTGTTGGTGGCGTCAACAACTGGCTGTGAAATTTTGTTGCTGAACCCCCAGCCCTAGAAAACCAGCCCTGGAAACCCAGACGTCGTGGTCGCGATTTTTAAGAGTTGAAAAATATTTTCTCGCGACCACGACGTCTGGGGTTCCAGGGCTGGGTATTTGCGGGGAAGGGGTAGAGGAAGCGGGAAGGGGGGGCAGGAAGGAGGGCTGGGCGCTAGTTAGCCAAGTCCAACTGCTCCGTAATCTGCGGCCACAGCTGGCCCATGATGTCATCCCACGTCAGAATCCACATCGCTTTATCCTTGTCCGCCTTGCCTACGGCCACGAGCTGCTCGTTGCGAGCGCGCATGTGGTCCAAGGTCTTCTGGACAGTCAGCGAGGAGGAAACCGTCAGCGCGGGGCGGGAGAACTCGAGCACTGGCGTGTCCGGTTCGGCGAGGAGCGTATCGCGCACGTGCACGATACGCGGCACGCGGGAATCCTTCGGGAAGACCAGCACGCGCATGATGGACTTGCGGGTGACCAAGTCATGGAGTTCAGCCACCGTAGCGTCGGGAGACAGCGGGACGACCTGGGAGCCGTGCTCGCGAGCCAGCGCGCCAACGGTAGAGGCCTCCAACTCAATTACGCCGGTGATCTGGTTCGCCGAATCATCGTCCAGAGTGCCCGTCTCGCGGGAATGCTCCACCAAGTGGCGCAGGGTATCCGCGTCGTAGCCGGCGGCACCGGCCCTGTCGACGGGCTCCTCGCCAGTCCAGCGCACCATCGCATTCGCCATGTGGTTAATCCACTTCAGCAGCGGGCGGAAGAGCCAGATGAAGCCGCGGGCAGGAACCGCGATGAGCTGCAGCGCGGTCTCCGGGTGGGTAATCGCCCAAGACTTCGGCGCCATCTCGCCGATGACCAGGTGCAGGAAGGTCACGATGAACAGCGCCAAAATAAACGAGACCACGTCGGCCACGCCCAGCGGCAGGCCGAGTGCCTCCAGCGGGGTCATGAGCAGGTGGTGGACCCACGGCTTGGTCACTGCACCCAGTACGAAGGTCGCCGCCGTAATACCCAGCTGTGCGCCGGCGAGCATGATGGTCAGCTCGTTCAAAGAGCGCAGGCCCGAGCGCGAGGCGCGGGAGGTCTCAGCGGTTTCTTCCAAACGGTTGCGGCGCGCGCCCATCATCGAAAACTCGATGATGACGAAGAAAGCCGAGGCGGCGATGATAACAAGCGTGATGAGGAGGTTAAACCACCAAGTATCAGTCATTAGTTCTCCTCCTCCGTTTGATCGGCGTATTCCTCAATGAGCTCCAGTGCCAAGGTCGACGGCACGTGGCGGTCAATCTCCTCGACGCGCATGTGCAGCTTTCGCACTGGGGCGTCGTCGCGCTCTACCCAGTCATCCGGCTCCGCCTCGAGCTCGATCGTGTACTCCTCGCCCTCCTCAGGCAGCGCGCCGGAGTGGGAAATCAGCAGGCCAGCCACGGTCTCGAAGTCGCCTTCTGGCAGATCGTGGCCGATGGCGCGCTCGATTTCGTCAATCGGTGTATCGCCATCGACGAGCCAGTGGGACTCATCCTGCTCGGTGATTTCCTCGGTCTCTTCGATGTCGTGCTCGTCGCTGACATCGCCCAGGATCTCCTCGGCTAGGTCTTCCATGGTCACGATGCCGACGAAGCCGCCGTACTCGTCGATGACGCAGGCCAGCTTGTCGTTGGCGTCGCGCAACTCGGTCACGACGTCGGGAAGCGGCATGAGCTCTGGCACCACAACGGCGGGCTGCATGATCTCGGTGGCCGCGGTGGCGTCGGGAAGCTGCGTTCCCAGCACATCGAACAAGTGCACCACACCGATGGGGTTGTGTTCATCGTCGATGATGGGGTAGCGCGTGTGATCCGTGGACATCATCTCGCGAACCTCGCCGATGGTGGTCTGCGGATCGATGACGTCGACACGGGAACGCGGAATCATCGCGTGCTCGACGTCGTGTTCCGGGAAGTCCAACAGGCGGTCCAACACGAGGTAGGTTGCCTCGTCGATGTCGCCGGCCTCGTGGGAGGCATCCACGATGGACTCGAGATCATCGGTGGTGGCGGAAGAATCCACGTCTTCTACAGGCTCGATGCCGAAGACCTTCAAGATCGCATTCGAGGCGTACTCAAAGAAGTGAATAAGCCAGCCGAAAATGCGCAGGTACCACATGGTGGAGGTGGACAAGAACAATGCCGTCTTCATCGGGGCTGCGATGGTGTAGTTTTTGGGGAATAGCTCCGCAAAAAGCATCGTGGCGATGGTGGAGATGAAAAGCGCTGCCACCGTGCCAATGGTGATGGAAACGCCGGCGGGAATGCCCACGCCGCCCAGCAGCTCACCCAAGCCGCGGCCCACCAGGGGTTCGGCCACATAGCCAATCAGCAGGCCCGTGATGGTGATGCCCAGCTGGGCACCGGAGAGCATGAAGGAGGTGCGCTGGGTAATTTTCAGGGCACGCTCAGCTGTCTTATTGCCCTCGGAAGCCATGGAGCGCAGCTGCGCGCGGTCCACCGACATGAAAGAAAATTCTTGCGCAACGAAGTACGCGTTCGCGACGATAATCAGGCCAATGACCAGAAATCCCGCCAAAATCATAAGGATTGCTTGCAACATGGCCTACCCCGCCTGCCATTCGGTGAGGCGGGGACATCGACTCGGAGGTTCCACTGAAGCTGCCTTTCTATTTATGGGAAACTGCAGAATAGATTACATCCTTCAACGTACCGGTGGGTTATTTAGTTCCTGGCCCAAGCTAGCCTAGAGGGCATGTCTCAAGACTTTGGCCTCTATATCCACGTTCCCTTTTGCTCTTCGCGGTGCGGGTATTGCGATTTCAATACCTATACCCCAGGTGAGCTGGGCGGCGATCTGACCGCCGCATACCTGGACGCCCTCGAGTGCGAGCTGGGCATGGCGGCGCAGCAGGTGGGAAGGCCGGCGCAGACCGTATTCATCGGCGGCGGCACGCCTTCGATGTTGGGCGCCGAGGGGCTTAGCCGCATTCTGGCCCGCGTGAAAGAGACTTTTGGTTTGGCCCCAGGGGCGGAGGTGACCACGGAATCGAATCCGGAGTCGACGGACCCGCGCTATTTCGAGCAGCTGCGCGAGGCGGGGTTTACGCGCATTTCGCTGGGCATGCAGTCGGCGTCGGATAGCGTGCTGCGAGTGCTTGAGCGTGCGCATACCCCGGGCCGGGCTTTCGACGCCGCGCGTGAGGCCCGCGCCGCAGGTTTCGAGCACGTAAACCTGGACATGATCTATGGCACGCCCACGGAGACTGACGACGACGTGCGGCTTACCCTTGACCGCGTCCTCGAAACGGGAGTCGACCACGTCAGCGCGTATTCGCTCATCGTAGAAGACGGCACCCGGATGGCGCGCAAGGTGAAAAAGGGAATCTTGTCTGCACCCGACGAGGACGTGCTGGCAAGGCGCTATGAGGCCGTCTCTGCGACGCTCGAAGCGGAAGGCTTCGAGTGGTACGAGGTCTCCAACTGGGCCAAGCCCGGCGGCGAGTGCGAGCACAACCGCATCTACTGGGTCGACGGCAACTGGTGGGGCGCGGGCCCTGGCGCGCACTCGCATTTGAACGACGAGCGCTTTTATAACGTGAAGCTGCCGCGCCGCTACATCGAAATGCTGGGCCGCGAGGAACTTCCTATCAAGGAACGCGAGGTTTTGACCGAGGCCGAGCGGCACACCGAAAAGATCATGCTCGGTCTGCGCTTGCGCGAGGGCATTCCGGCCAACTGGCTGGCTCCGGGTGCGGAGCCGGTCATCGCGGACTACATCTCCCGTGGGTTGCTGCAGCGCGCCGGCGACCGGCTGTGCTTGACCAAGCCGGGGCGCCTTTTGGCAGACGGCATCATCACCGACTTGTTGGTTGCCGAGGAAGCTTAAAGGCCACGGCGAAGGTAGGTAACATAGGGCGCATGTCCAATTCCACTGATGCTCGCCGCCGCGAGGTTCTGCGCGCCATTGTGGCGGACTATATTGCCTCCCAGGAGCCCGTGGGGTCCAAGTCCCTGCTGGAGCGTTATCAGCTGGGCGTTTCCTCCGCTACCATCCGCAACGATATGGCGGTGCTGGAATCGGAGGGCCTGATTGCCCACGAGCACACCAGCTCCGGGCGCGTGCCCACGCAGAAGGGTTACCGCCAGTTCGTCGATTCGCTGCACGACGTAAAGCCTTTGTCTGCGCCGGAGCGCCGTGCCATGCTGACCTTCTTGGAAGGCGGCGTCGACCTGGAGGATGTACTGCGCCGCAGCGTGCAGCTGCTTGCTCAGGTGACCAAGCAGGCGGCGGTGGTGCAGATGCCCAACCTCAAGGTTTCGCGCGTGAAGCACTGCGAGGTCGTGGCGCTTTCGCCAGTGCGCCTGTTGTTGGTGCTCATCACGGATAACGGGCGCGTCGATCAGCGCAACGTCGAGCTGGACAGCATCATCGACCCACTGCAGACCGCACGCTTACGCGACGTCCTCAACAACGCCTTGGAGGGCAAGACGCTAACCGACGCCTCGGTGGAACTTGCCAGCCTCGTCGAAACCTCCCCGCTGGACATCCGCCCGCACGTGCTCAATGCCGCCACGACTCTCATCGAGACGTTGGTGGAGCGCCCCTCCGACCGCCTGCTCATGGCTGGTACCTCTAATCTCACGCGTATCGCGCGAGACTTCCCAGAAGGGCTGCCCTCGCTCATCGAGGCTCTCGAAGAGCAGGTCGTGGTGTTGAAGCTTTTGGCTAGCGTGCCGGATTTGGGCAACGTCTCCGTCGTCATCGGTGAGGAGAATGAGGAGGACAAGCTGCGGCAGGCATCCGTCGTCGCCACTGCGTACGGCGCCGGCAATGAAACGTTGGGCGGCCTTGGCGTTGTAGGCCCGACCTATATGGATTATTCGGGAACAATCTCGAAGGTTGGCGCTGTTGCACGCTATGTAAGCGAAGTTCTGGCCGGCGAGTAAGCTGGCACGGAAAACTTTTCCCAGTGACTCTAATTTTAGATAAGGACTTTCATTAAGTGGCTCGTGACTATTACGGCATCCTTGGTGTAGAAAAATCCGCAACCGACGCCGAAATTAAGAAGGCCTACCGCAAGCTTGCCCGCAAGTATCACCCGGACGTTAACCCGGGCGATGAAGAGGCGGCGGAGAAGTTCCGCGAGGCCTCCCTCGCGCAAGAGGTGCTCCTGGATCCGCAGAAGCGCCAAATCGTTGACATGGGCGGCGACCCAATGGAAGAGCGCGGCGCTGCTGGCGGCGGCTTCGGCGGTGGTTTCGGTGGCGGCGGCCTAGGCGACATCTTCGCTGAGTTCTTCGGCGGTGGAGCAGGTGGCTCCCGCGGCCCGCGCTCGCGCGTGCAGCCGGGCAATGACGCCCTGCTGCGCACCACCATTAGCCTGGAAGAGGCCTATTCCGGCCTGAAGAAGCAGGTCACCGTCGATACCGCTGTGCTCTGTGACCGCTGCGAGGGCACGGGTTCTGCCTCCAAGTCCAAGCCAGTTACCTGTGATGGTTGTGGCGGCATGGGCGAGGTTCAGGAGATGCAGCGCAGCTTCCTGGGCAACGTTATGACCTCCCGCCCGTGCCCGAAGTGCCAGGGCTTCGGTGAAGTCATTACTGATCCTTGCAACCACTGTGGTGGCGATGGCCGCGTGAAGAAGCGCCGCGATCTCACTGTAAATATCCCGGCCGGTATTGGTGATGGCATGCGCATCCGCATGGCCTCTCAAGGCGAGGTCGGCCACGGCGGCGGCCCGGCGGGCGATCTTTATGTGGAGGTTTCCACCAAGCCGCACGCCGTCTTTGAGCGCAACGCTGACGACCTGCACCTGACCGTGCGCGTACCGATGGTCGATGCCGCACTGGGCACCAACTTCACCATCGATCAGCTAGATGGCGAGGAGCTCAACATCGACATCGAGCCGGGCACCCAGCCGGGCGAGTCCATCAAGGTCGAGGGCAAGGGCATGCCGCGCCTGCGCACCGACGGCTTTGGCAACCTCTTCGCGCACGTCGACGTCGTGGTGCCGAAGGAGCTGGACAAGAAGACCCGCGAGCTGCTCGAGAAGGTCCGCGATTCTCGCGACGAGGGCGCCCGCGTCCGCGAGACCGGCGACGGCCAAGAGGAGTCCTTCTTCTCCCGCATCCGAGATAGGTTCCGCCGTTAATGTCTCTGCCCGTCTTCATTCATCCTGATCTCTCGTTGGCTAGCGTTGGCGAGCCGGTGGGGCTCGAAGGTCCCGAGGGCCGCCACGCGGTGACGGTTAAGCGCCTTAGCGTAGGGGAGCGGCTCAAGCTCATCGACGGCACGGGCACCGCCGCCCTGGCCACCATCCAGTCCGTTTCGGGCAAGGATCATTTGGCCGCGCTTGTCGACGCAGTGACTTTTGCGCCCGAGCCCAACCCCCGCGTCGTGGTGGTCCAAGCCATCCCGAAGTCGGAACGCTCGGAGCTCGCGGTGGACCTTGCCACCCAGGCAGGCGCCGATGAGATCATCGCTTGGCAGGCAGATCGCTGCGTGGCCAAGTGGGATGGAAAGAAGGCTCCGAAGGCGCTCGCGAAGTGGGAGGCGGCAGCGACTGCTGCTGCGAAACAGTCCCGCCGCGACCGCATCCCGCAGGTTACTGGCCCCTTGACCACCCCGCAGCTAGCTCAGCTCATTGCCGGGCAGACGGCCTACGTCTTGCACGAGGAAGCCACCGACTCTATTCGGGAGGTTCCGCTGGAGGGCACCATTTATCTCCTCGTCGGCCCCGAAGGAGGCATCGGCGCCGAGGAGCTGGAGCGCCTGCAAGCCCATCCGATTAAGTTAGGCCCGGAGGTCTTACGCACGGCGTCGGCAGCCATGGTGGCCCTTGCCGCAATCGGCGTGCGCACCGCACGCTGGTAGCCTGTTGGGGTGCCTATTATCACTAAGAAGTTTGAGCTTGACTCCGTATACGTCGCGACCGTGCTCGGCAACGCTGACGATAACCTGCGGGTGCTCAACAACCTACTGGATGCAGACTTCTTCGCGCGCGGAACCACGGTCACGGTAACCGGCCCTGACTATGAGGTGGCCCGCGCCGCGAAGGTGCTCGACGAGCTCGAGGCGATTGCTCGCCGCGGCCATCACGTCAGCACCGATACCGTGAAACACACCGTGGACATGATTGCGGTGGAAGCGCCGCAATCGGTCTCCGCGGCGATGGCAGCCGATATCGTGCGCCGCCGTGGCAAGTCCGTACGCCCAAAGACGGTGGGCCAATCCGAGTACGTCCAGGCCATTGATGACAACACCGTGGTCTTCGGCATCGGCCCCGCAGGCTCTGGCAAGACCTACCTGGCGGTGGCCAAGGCCGTGCAGGCCCTGCAGACCAAGCAGGTCTCGCGCATCATCTTGACCCGCCCAGCAGTTGAGGCCGGCGAGAAGCTGGGCTTTCTGCCTGGCACTCTAAATGACAAGATCGACCCGTACCTGCGCCCGCTTTACGACGCCCTGCGCGACATGATGGATCCAGAGATGATCCCGAAGCTTATGGAAGCAGGCATCATCGAGGTCGCCCCGCTGGCATACATGCGCGGCCGCACGCTCAACGACGCCTTTGTCATCCTCGACGAGGCGCAAAACACCACGCCGGCGCAGATGAAGATGTTTTTGACCCGTCTGGGCTTTGGTTCGAAGATCGTGGTCACCGGCGATGTTTCGCAGGTGGACTTGCCGCGCGGCCAGGTCTCTGGCCTGCGCTTGGTGCGCCGCATCTTGGACGGCGTGCAGGATATTCACTTTGCGGACCTGGGCTCGAGCGACGTCGTCAGGCACCAGCTGGTCAGCCGTATCGTGAATGCTTATGATGCTGCTGAAGCCGCAGAAGCCTCGGTAGCCGCAGCGCAAGTGAATAAGGAGAACTAAATGTCCATCGAATTCATCAATGAGTCCGGTTTCGACGGCGTCAACGAGGAGATGCTCATCGACGTCGCCTCTTATGCCTTCGGCGCCATGGACATCAACCCGGATGCCGAGTGCACGATCACCGCAGTGGACTTGGATACCATCGCGGACCTGCACGTGCGTTGGATGGATCTGGAAGGCCCGACCGACGTCATGAGCTTCCCGATGGATGAAATCACTCCGGGCGCACTGGGCGCGCGTCCCGACGCCCCCGAGATGGGCCCGTCCATGCTGGGCGATATCGTGTTGTGCCCGGAGTTCGCGCTGCGCCAGGCCGATGCTGCCGGCCACTCTCTGGGCCACGAGCTTGCGTTGCTGACGGTGCATGGCTGCCTGCACCTTTTGGGCTATGACCACGCCACCCCGGCAGAGGAAAAGGAAATGTTCAGCCTGCAGAACGAGCTGCTGGCGGACTGGTATGACAACCTCGCCGCCCGCGGGGTGAGCTACCAGCCTAAGCCCTCGGGCCCCAAGGCCTTCCCGGATGCCGCCGAGCGCGCCAACCTCGACAAAGAGGTCCCCGGCGGTGGAATCCCGGCGGTGGGCGAGCCACAGGAAAATTAATTTCCCCGTTTCGTTGGTGACGTGTTGCGTCACGTTGCACAATAGACGGCATGAATATTCTGTCGATCCAGTCTCACGTCACCTTCGGCCACGTCGGCAACTCCGCCGCAGTATTCCCGCTCCAGCGCGCGGGCCACGAGGTATGGCCGGTGCACACGGTGAACTTCTCCAACCACACCGGTTACGGCGATTGGGGCGGGCCGATGCTTCCGGCATCGGATGTCACCAGCATTATTGACGGCATCGAGAAGCGCGGCGCCTTTGAGAAGATCGACGCAATCCTCTCTGGCTACCAGGGCGGGCCAGACATCGCCGGCGCAATTATCGACGCTGTCAACCGCATCAAGGCCGTCAACCCCAAGGCTTTGTACGCGTGCGATCCAGTCATGGGCAACGCGAAGTCTGGCTGCTTTGTCTCGGACGAAATCCCGCCGCTGCTGCGCGATAAGGTCGTGCCGGTGGCTGACATCATCACCCCGAACCAGTTTGAGCTGGGCTACCTGACTGGCCACGAGGTTGGCACGCTGGAGCAGACCCTCGAGGCAGTGAAGGCTGCGCAGGAGATTGGTCCGAAGACCGTGCTGGTCACCTCGGTAAAGCGCCCGGAGACCCCTGAGGACACCATTGAGATGCTCGCCGTGGACGGCGACCGCGCCTACATCGTTGCCACCCCGCACCTGCCATTCAAGCGCAACGGCTCCGGCGACGTGACTGCCGCGCTGTTTACCGGCCACTACGTCGAAACCCACGATGCGAAGCTCGCGCTCAAGCGCACCGCGTCTTCGGTGTACGACTTGCTGCACAACACTTATGAGGCAGACTCGCAGGAGCTGCAGCTCATTGAGTCCCAGGACGTGTTTGCGAATCCGCAGCTGCAGTTCCAGGTCGAGGAGCTTTAGCGCACCCGCCCCACGCCTTTTGGCAAATACCCAGCCCTGGAAATGCAGCTTTCTGGTGGATTGCGGGGCGTCGGCAAGCGCGGCGAAAAGCGAACAGGAGGTCTGGGTGCCCAGCCCTGGGAATTTGACCATCCTGGCCGCACTTGCCGCGCGCCAGCACCCGCCGCCGGTTAAAAGTAAGGCATGGACAACGCATTACTTTTTGACACAATCGACGCCCACCTTATTGACCTTCGCCAACTATCCAACGTAGACCCGCGCTGGCTGCAACTGCACCACGGCAAAATCGTGCGCGCGGCCTGGTGCTTCGCGCTGCCGAAGCAATTCTGGAACCGGCTCAAACCCTGGGAACGCGACATAGCGCGGGTGTATATCCACGCACGGACCGTGCATAAAGCCGTGCTGATCGGAAAGCCCGCAGCTTTGATACACGGCATTCCCACCATTAGCCGCCCCACCGAATACCCAGCAGTGCTGCCCTCGGGCTCGGTGCCGCAGAAATCCAAGGGGCATTTCTTCGCTTATAAGGCCGCCCGCCTGCACGGGCAAACCACCACGGTCCACGGCATTAAGCTCACCTCGCTGGAGCGTACCGCGATCGACATGGCCCGCCTGCACGGCTTCGAAGAGGGGCTGGTCGCCGCGGATTATGTGCGTGCACAGGTGGGCCGCCGTCGCTTGCAGGATACGTTGGGCGCGCTGGGCCGCGTTAAGGGCGTGGCGACTGCACGCGCCGTGGTGGCCGCGGCCGTGGTTGATTCTGAGTCGCCGTGGGAGTCCTACGCCCGCGCGTTGTTGCTGCGTGCGGGCATACACGTGCGCACGCAGTACATAGTGGGCAAGTACCGCGCTGATTTGGCAATTGACGGCTGGTTGCTCATTGAAATCGACGGCAATGTCAAATACCAAGACAGGCCTGTGGAGGCGATTCGCGCGGAGCACCGCCGCCAGAAGGAGCTGCTCAACATGGGTTATGTGGTCCTGCGCTTTAGTCCGGAGGAGTTGCGCGCCCGGCCGGAGGAGTTTGTCGCGACGGTGCGCCGAATGTTGGCGATGGGTCCGCGGCGCGCGGCATAGATACCCAGCCCTGGAAACCCAGAGGTCCTGTTCGCGTTTCGCCACGCGTGCCGACGCCGCGCAATCCACCAGAAAACTGCATTTCCAGGGCTGGGTATTTGCGAGAGAGAAAGGCCGGTGAAGAGGCCAATGGGCAGCCGCAAACGCGTATGTACTACTGTGACGCGGCTGGGCTATGATAACTAGCAATGAGTACCGATTTTGACGCCGCCTTTGAGAACCTTCCCACCGATGGGGAGGTCCTCGACTACACCGACTACACCGATACCCCGGAAGGGTTCCGCTCGGGGTTCGTGTCCTTTGTCGGCCGCCCAAACACGGGCAAGTCGACTCTCACCAACGCGCTGGTGGGGCAGAAGATCGCCATCACCGCGAACCAGCCCGAGACCACCCGCCACCCCATTCGTGGCTTGGTGCACCGCGATGATGCGCAAGTCATCGTCGTCGACACGCCCGGCCTGCACCGCCCCCGCACCCTACTGGGCGAGCGCCTCAACGAGATGGTCAAGGACACGTACGCGGACGTGGACGTCATCGGCCTGACCATCCCAGCCGATGAAAAGATTGGTCCCGGTGACCGCTGGATTCTGGAAAACGTCCGCAAGGTAGCGCCGAAGACCCCAATCATCGGCATCGTGACCAAGCTGGATAAGGCCAGCAAGGATCAGGTCGGCGCGCAGCTTTTGGCGCTGCATGAGCTGCTTAGCGAGGAGAACCCCGACGCCGTGGTCATCCCGGTTTCGGCCACCCAGCGCGTACAACTGGATGAGCTGACCCAGGTGATCATCGATCACCTGCCAGAAGGCCCGAAGTTCTACCCCGATGATCACATCACCGACGAAGAGCAGGAAAAGCGCATCGCCGAGCTCATCCGCGAGGCCGCACTGTCTGGTTTGAAAGACGAGCTGCCGCACAGCGTGGCCGTCGAGGTTGATGAGATGCTGCCCGATGAAACTCGCCCCGACGTCATGAACGTCCACGCGGTACTTTACCTGGAGCGCCCAGGCCAAAAGCGCATCATCGAGGGCAAGGACGGCCGCCGCTTTACCCGCATCGTGGGCACTGCCCGCAAGGAGATCATCCAGCTGCTGGGCCAGAACGTCTACCTTGACCTGCGCATCAAGGTGCTCAAGAACTGGCAGTCTGACCCGAAGATGCTGGGCCGTCTCGGCTTCTAAAACCCAAGGCTTAAAAACCTAAGTATGCCGAGGGAGAGTTTTCGCGACCGCGCCCTGGTCATCCGCAGCTATGACTTCGGCGAGGCTGACCGCGTCATCGTGCTGCTTACCCGCAGCCATGGCTTGGTGCGCGCGGTGGCCAAGGGCGTACGCAGGGCGAAGTCGCGTTTTGGTTCGCGCCTCCAGCCCTTTGTAAACCTGGATGTGCAGTTGTATCCCGGCCGGAATCTATACACGATTTCGCAGGCCGACACCGTGGACTTTTTTGGCGCCGCCATCATCGGAGATTATGAGCGCTATACCGCCGCCTGCGCCGCACTTGAATCTGCCGAGCGCCTGGCCTTCGCAGATTCTGACCAAGACCCGTTCCTTTATAATGCGCTGGTCGCAACGTTGGAGCGGCTCCAGCACGACGATCCGCTCCTGACGCTGGACCAATTCCTACTTCAGGCAATGGCGCATGCCGGCTGGGCGCCGGGGCTTTTCGATTGCGCGCAGTGCCAGAAGCCCGGACCGCATCATGCTTTCCACCCGGCCGTTGGCGGCGCGACGTGCCACGAGTGCCGCCCGCCAGGCGCCGCCGAGGTGGACCCGGAGACGTTGCATCACATGTGGTTGCTTGCGCATGGACACCCCACGAGCCCTACCTATGAGCAGCGCGGGGAAGCCCACCAACTCATCCGCGCGCATCTGCAGTGGCATTTGGAACGCAAGGTTACCGCGTTGGGGGTCATGGACCAGTAAGATAAGGCGCGTGATTACGCCAGATCCGAACCGAGTTTTAAACCCGCCTGCTATCCCGGAGGAGTTCCTGCCCAAGCACATCGCGCTGGTCATGGACGGAAACGGCCGTTGGGCCGAGGAACGCGGCATGAAGCGCACCGAGGGGCACCGCCGTGGTGAAGCAGTGCTTCTCGACGTCGTCGATGCCTGCCTTTCCATGAACATCCCGTACCTTTCGGCCTACGCCTTCTCCACCGAGAACTGGCGCCGCAGCCCCGAAGAGGTGCGCTTTTTAATGGCGTTTAACCGCGACGTGCTGCGCCGGCAGCGCGAGTGGCTCAACGAGAAGGGCGTGCGTGTGGTTTGGGTGGGCCGCCGCCCACGCCTGTGGCGCTCCGTCATCAAGGAGCTGGAGACTGCGCAGGAGTTGACCAAGGACAACACCCGCATGACGCTGGCGATGTGCGTGAACTACGGTGGGCGCGCCGAGCTTGTCGACGGCGTTCGCAAGCTCGCCGGTCAGGTGGCCAAGGGCGAGTTGAAGCCGAGCTCGATTAACGAGGCGTCGTTAAGCGCGGCGCTCTATGACCCCACCATGCCGGACGTGGATCTATTCCTGCGCCCGTCGGGGGAGAAGCGCACGTCGAACTTCCTGCTGTGGCAGTCGGCGTACGCGGAGATGATCTACCAAGACAAGCTCTTCCCGGATTTCACTCCGGAGGACTTGTACGCCGCGGTAGAAGAATACGCGCGGCGGGATCGTCGTTTCGGCGGTACGAAATAGCTAAAGCTATTTGTTGCGTGGTGCTGCCTAGTTCGCGCGGCAATTGGAGCAGATGCCGAAGATTTCGGCATCGTGGCCGGTTAGCTCAAAGTCGTGCTCGGCAGCCACGTTGGATGCCCACTGCTCGATGGGGCCGCCGTCGATTTCCTCGGTGCGGCCGCACTTGGTGCATACCAAGTGATGGTGGTGGTTAGCGGATTCGCAGTGGCGGTAAAGCGTTTCGCCCGAAGGCATGTGAAGCGCGTCCACTGCATCAATGTCGGAGAGGGATTGCAGGGTGCGGTAGACTGTGGTCAGGCCTACTTTGTGCTCGCGGTCTTGCAACGCCCGGTGAATGTCTTTTGCCGAGGCGAACTTATCTAGTTCACGCAGAACCTCGACGACAGCGGTGCGCTGCTTGGTGTTGCGAGCCCCAAGCTTAGGGATGCTTTCATGGAGAGCCATGCCCGATAGTTTATCAATTAGTTTCCAATAAAGTTAACGGTTAAACAGTGCTGCAGCTTGCTCCAACAAGGAAAGCACCTCGGGGGAGGCCAGCGAGTAGCGCACTTCGCGGCCTGAACGCTTGGAATCGACGATTCCGGCATCTTTTAGTACGCGCAGGTGCTGGCTGATTAGCGGCTGGGATTTGTCGGTTGCGGCCACCAGTTCGTGAACGTAGTGATCGTGGCGGTTAAGGGCCAATACCAGGGTGATGCGCAGGGGTGAATCTAAAGCGCCAATGACGCGGGTAGCGGCGTCGATGTCGAGTGTGTGAAGCGCCGTGGAGGGCTGCGTCATGCAGATCACCTTCAATCCAATTTCTGTTAATCGCTTGAAACAGTACGATACCCCACATCTTGCACAGTGTTGTATAAAATACAAAATTTATTTTCACCCCTCCGCCCACAGGCGGAAGGAGGCAGGATAGACTAGGAACATTGTTCACGGCTGTCCCTTAACAGAGGAGTCTTTTTTAACCATGGCAAGCGTCATCGATACCGTTGTAAGCCTGTGCAAGCGCCGCGGATTGGTCTACCAGGCAGGTGAGATCTACGGCGGTTCGCGCTCTGCGTGGGACTACGGCCCCCTCGGTGTGGAGCTGAAAGAAAACATCAAGCGCCAGTGGTGGCGCCACATGGTGCAGTCCCGCGAGGACGTCGTGGGTGTTGATACCTCCGTCATCCAGCCGCGCCAGGTCTGGGTTTCCTCCGGTCACGTTGAGGTCTTCACCGATCCGCTGGTGGAGTCCCGCCACACGGGCAAGCGTTACCGCGCTGACCACCTGCTGGAGGCATACGAGGAAAAGCACGGCCACGAGCCTGCAAACGGCCTAGCAGACATCAACGATCCTGAAACCGGCCAGCCGGGTGACTGGACCGAGCCGAAGGCATTCTCCGGTCTGCTCAAGACCTACCTGGGACCGGTTGATGATGAGCAGGGTCTGCACTACCTGCGTCCGGAGACCGCACAGGGCATCTTCGTTAACTTCAAGAACGTGATGACTTCCGCTCGCATGAAGCCGCCTTTCGGCATCGCGAACATCGGTAAGTCCTTCCGTAACGAGATCACCCCGGGCAACTTCATCTTCCGCACCCGCGAGTTCGAGCAGATGGAGATGGAGTTCTTCGTCAAGCCGGGCGAGGACGAGCAGTGGCACCAGTACTGGATTGATGACCGCTACAACTGGTACGTGGACCTTGGCATCAAGGAAGAGAATCTGCGCCTGTACGAGCACCCGAAGGAGAAGCTGTCCCACTACTCCAAGCGCACTGTCGACGTCGAGTATGCATTCGGCTTCACCGGCTCCAAGTGGGGCGAGCTCGAGGGCGTTGCTAACCGCACCGACTATGACCTTTCCGTTCACGCGAAGGGCTCCGGCGAGGACCTGTCCTACTACGACCAGACCACCGAGGAGCGCTGGGTTCCTTACGTCATCGAGCCGGCAGCCGGCCTGGGCCGTTCCATGATGGCCTTCTTGGTCGATGCTTATGATGAGGAAGAGGTGCCAAACGCCAAGGGCGGCACCGATAAGCGCGTGGTCCTGCGCCTGGACCGCCGCCTTTCCCCGGTCAAGGTTGCAGTTCTGCCGTTGTCCAAGAAGGAAGAACTGTCCACCCCGGCCCGCGAGCTGGCTGCCAAGCTGCGCCAACACTGGAACGTTGACTTTGACCTCTCCGGTGCCATCGGCCGCCGCTACCGTCGTCAGGATGAAATCGGCACGCCTTTCTGCGTGACCTACGATTTCGATTCCCTGGAAGACGGCGCAGTTACCGTCCGCGAGCGCGACACCATGGAGCAAGAGCGCGTCAAGCTCGACGAGCTCGAGGCATACCTGGCCGCTCGCCTCATCGGCTGCTAAAGGCCAAGTAAAGAAGAAAGTAGCGATGCAATACACCAGCTGGGACCGCACTGACAGCCAAAAGCCTGTCCTGCTGAAGGAGGATGGGCCCCTGGCCTTCGGCGTCTTTTCTGCAGATCAGGCAGAAATTGACGGCGAGGTTTGGCAGCTAGCGGCGGACCCGAAAGAAGGCGCCACGGCCCGCGTGGATAGCCGCGTCTATACGCTGCAGGGCCCGCTGGGCCGCGCCAAGCGCCTAGAGGCGGATGCTGCTGGCCGCGAGTTTTCCTTTATCAACGAAAACGGCGGCGATTGGATTATTGAAGACGCCGTCGGTTACAAGGTCGCGCAGTTTTCGACAAAGAATTCCGGCGTGCGCAAGGCCATCTTGGAGTTCGACGCGGAGCCCGAGGCCGCCGCGCTAAACGACGCCGAGATCATCGCCTTGAGCTGGTTTACCCGTCTCATTCTGGAGGCCAAGACCCGCGGCATGGCAGTGCCCGTCATTGCCACGCTGGGGCTTGCCTCCCTGGTGGCGCTGCTTTCCCTTTTCGTGTTCTAGGCATTAAGCGATACTCGTGAGTACAGAACACCGGCATTGGACGTGGGCCGAAGATTGCCTGCGTGATGAAGAAGGAACCGTATGGGCCACGGTGCGCGCTGACGTGCTGAACGTCAATGAATCCCAGCTGGCTTCGGCGCAGGAGCGCATTTTGCTGGAGCACTCCATCGACAGCGGCAGTCGCCATTTCTGGGTGCGCGGCACGGCCACCACGGGCCAGACTCTGCACGTGGGGCAGCAGGGTGTTTCCATTAGCCACATGCAGGCTAAGTGTATGGGCCGTGAGTACACGCTGGATAGGCCTAATCCTTTCCGCAGGGAGCGCCGCATTTATGACGCTTCCGGAAACGAGATTATCCGCACGCGCCCCACTTTCAAGGGCGTGCTGGAGATTACGGATATGCGGCCGCAGCAGGTGCCGGACGTCGACGCCGCGTTTTTAACCTATTGCTGCGCGCTTGTCGACGCCCCGAAGCGCCGGCGGATCTAAGCGCCGGCGGATCTAGAAGGAACCGCCGCGGAAGCCACCGCCCCCGCCGCCGGAGTTTCCGCCGAAACCGCCGCCAAAGCCGCCCCCGAATCCACCGCCGAAGCCACCATGGCTGTTGCCGCCGCCGAGCATCTGGCCGATGACCATGCCGGTGATGATGTCTCCCGCGGTGGAGCCGGCGGACTGAACCTGTTGGCGGCGCTGATAAGAGTTGATGTCCTGCTGCGCGGTGCGCGCCGCATTTTGTGCGGCGTTAGCGGCCTGGCGGGAAGCATCGATGGCGCTGCGCAGATCGGAGTTTTTGAGCTGCATGGCTTGGGCGTGCAGCCGCTTGGCGTCGGCAAGCTGAGTACGCGCGGTGGCACCCACCACGCGGCCACGGGTGGAGATGACGTCCTCAGCGGCCTGGATGGCGGCCTGCGCGGAGTGCATCTGCTGGTTGTACAGGTCGAGCTGGCGGGCACGGGTGGCGGTGGCTTCGCGGACGGAATCGAGGCGCTCGTCGAGCTCGGAGTCGAGGGTAGTCAACGCGGTGTAGTGGCCGAGGGGGTCGCTGGCCTGGCCGGTTTCGGCCGCAGTGACGGCGTCATGGGCGCGCGCGGTGACGTCGTCGAGTGCCTGCCAATCGGCCGCAGTGCCAAGCTTTTTGCCTTGCTGCTCCAACTGGCGGGCCTCGTCCACCTCGCCGCGGACCTCAGCGATGAGCGCGGCAAGATTCTGCTTGGCGGCCGCGAGGTTGGACTCGGCGTGCTCGACGCCGGAAAGGAGGCGGTCTGCCACCTCGATGGCGTGCTCGGCCTCGCGGATGAGGGCCACCAGGCCGCCTTGCTGGCCGGCAGGTGCCGCGGCGAGTTCACGGCCACGGTCGAGTTGCTTTTCCGCCTCGCCCACGGAGACTTCTGCCATGTGTGGGTTATCGGCAATGGAGTCCAGCGCGCCCGGGTGGTCTTCCTGCAGTTGTGCCAGAATCTGCTGGGCCTGCGGGATGCGGGCGCGCACGTCCACGCTGCGGCGCGTGAGCTCGTCTAGTTTGGAATCGGCGTTGATCAGCAGATCGCGCATTGCGGCGAAATCCGCGGCTTGGGCATCCAAGGCATCATCGGCCTGGCCACACGAGGAGACGATCTCGATGAGCATCTGGCGGCGCTCGGCCTCGGATTCTGGCGCGGCGTCGTTAAGCCGGCGCTGCATAGCAAAGGCCTTCTGCAAGGTGGAGGTGGAGTGGTTCATCGCGCGGGTGAAAGGACGCGTGCGCTCGGGGCCGAACTCGGCGGTGGCGATGTCGAGCTCCTCCTTGCCGCGGCGAATGGACTCATCGGTAGAGACCAGCTCCTCGCGCGCCAAGGAATCGAGCGTTGCGGTATCGAGCCTGTTCAGCGAATTCGTATCGCCCGGCTCGATGGCGCGCGCTGACTTGAGCGTCTCCGCGGAATCTTTCTTGGTCTTGCGGCGGCCTGCCAACCATATGCCGCCGCCGGCCAGCGCCAGGGCACCGGCACCGCCGGCTAGCCAGCCGGCGCCTGAACCAGAGTCAGCGGAGCTAGAACTAGAAGAACCCTTCCCGCGGCCCGAGGCAGCTGCGACTAACTCCAAAGCAGAACCGCCTAAGTCATCGTCTGCCAGGCGTGCTGAAGCTGCTTCATACATGGCATTCAGCCGGCTCTTTGGCCAGGCCCCACCCGTTTGCACGCCGACCTTGCGGTCTTCGACGGAGACAACATAAATGGCGGAGTTCGGGCCCTTGGAGGCGACGAATTGCTGCGCGAAGTCTTCCGCGGAGCCAGACAGAGTCTTTTCAAAGACCACGTAGAGTACCAGGCCCTCGTTCTTCTGCAGCGTCTTGATTTCATCTTCCAGCTGGTCTTTTTCCTCAGCGGAGAGCGCCCCAGCGTTGTCAGTGACCTTGGAAGTAATGCTTGAGGGGGCAGCCTGCGCTAGCACCGCCGGCGCGTTGTTGTGGGGTGGTGTTGCTGCAAAAGCAGTAGGCTGCGATAGCCCTACGATGAGTGCCGCTAGGGCGGCTGAACCGATACGCGCAGAAGAAGTCATGCCCACCAGAATACCGTTAGGCTAGTGCAAATGAGACGCGTTAGCTGCTGCAGGAAAGCACGGAAATCCCGGGAAAAGATTGCCCAGAAATTTAATCTGGTGGAGCCTGAAGCACAGGCAATCATCGTGCTCGGCGCGGCTCAATACGATGGCAGGCCCTCGCGCATCCTGCAGGCACGCCTCGACGAGGCCCGCCGCATTGCGGTTGCTACACCGGGCGTGCCCATCGTTACCGTCGGTGGCAAGTTGCCCGGGGATCGCTTCACCGAGGCAGAAGTCGGCGCCAAGTACCTTAGAGGCCACGCCTCTGTGTTGCCCGTGCCGGAGGGCAACGACACCGTGGAATCCCTGCGCGCCATCCGCCGCAGGCATGGCTTCGAGCGCGTCATCATCGTGACCGACCCGCTACATTGCTTGCGCGCCTGGCTAATCGCCCGCGACGAGGGGTTTGCGGCACGGGTGGTCGGTGCAGCCGGCTATCCCACGCCCACCTTCGCGCCGCCGTGGTGGCGCTATTTGGCCCACGAGTTGGGCGGCCTGGTGGTCTTCGGCGCGCGGAAGGTACTAGGGGAGGAGCTAGCTGAGCATCTGCGCAGCGGTCTACACCGCTTCGAGGGGCTCATCCGCCCGACGCGACGCGCCCGACACGAAGAAATTCGCAATAAAGCCGGGAGATAAAGCACCTTGTCAGCGGCTATTTTTAAGTGTTTTTCCAGCTATCGCAGGAAATTCTCAGTTGATTTTGGTGGCAAAACCACTTTCTGCTCGCTAGCGTGGTTAGTGAAAGCTCCCCCTATCGAAAGGAAAACTTATGTTTGACATCATCAACAACGTCTTCAACCTCGTAGCAGACACCCTGCAGGCACTGGTTAACCTGCCTTTCTCCTTCGCTGATAAGCTGTCCAGCGCTTTGTCCAGCAAGTAAGCTCGGACATAGTTAGAGCTCCTGTCCAAGGTTTCCCGTAAAAGGGAGGCTGGGACAGGAGCTTTTGCTTTGCAATGGCAGCCAGACACCCCTACCAGAATCAGAAAAGTACAAGCTCGTTGCGCCTACACTGCACTATGTGAGCTATTCCTATACCCCGCACGACGCCGCCCGCCTCTTCGATGAGAGCCCCAAGGGCTCCGTGTTTAATAGCAAGTCTGGCTCGGCCGACGCGGATCGCCGTGGCGCCTTCGCCCGCGACCGCGCCCGCGTCCTGCACTCTGCTGCTTTGCGACGCCTCGCTGACAAGACGCAGGTGGTTGGCCCCCACGACGGCGATACGCCCCGCACGCGTCTCACACACTCGCTGGAGGTGGGCCAGATTGCCCGCGGTATCGGCTCCGGGCTGGGGCTTGACCCAGACCTGTGCGACATGGCCGGCCTAACCCATGACATCGGGCACCCGCCGTATGGCCACAACGGTGAGAACGCACTCAACGAGGTAGCGGATATCTGCGGCGGCTTCGAAGGTAACGCGCAGACCCTGCGCATTTTGGCACGTCTGGAGCCGAAGGTAGTCGATGCGGAGGATAATTCTTTTGGGCTGAACCTCACGCGCGCCGCATTGGACGCGGCGTGCAAGTACCCGCGGACCAAGACCAATCCGGATGGCAGCGTGAACCGCAAGTATGGTTGTTACGATGAGGACGCCCACATCTTGGCCTGGCTGCGCGAAGGACACGAAGACTCTCGCCCCTCGATGGAGGCACAGGCGATGGATTGGTCCGATGACATCGCCTACTCCGTCCACGACGTCGAGGATGGCATCGTTTCGGGTCGCGTTTCCCTCGCCGTGCTCTGGGACTTGGTGGAGCTGGCTGCCCTCGCGGAGAAAGGTGCCAAAGCTTTCGGCGGCAGCGCGGACGAGCTTCTCGACGCCGCGGATTCCCTGCGTGCACTGCCCGTCATCCAGCAAGTCAGCGAGTTCGATTCCTCGCTGCGCGCCTACACCACGCTGAAGAAAATGACTTCGGAGCTAGTGGGCCGCTACGTTGGTGCCACGGTGCAAGCCACCCGTGAGGTCAATGGTCCGGAGCTGGTTTTGGGGCGCCAGCAGGGTAACCTTGCCGTGCCAGCGCGCGCGGAAAATGAGGTCAAGCTTTTGAAGACCATCGCGGTGCTCTACGTGATGGATGAGCCGGTGCACTTGGCGCGCCAGGATCGCCAGCGCGAGCGCATCTACCGCGTTTTTGATTATCTTTCCGCCGGCGCACCGGGCGCCCTCGACCCGATGTTCCGACTGTGGTACGACCGCGCTGAATCGGATGCTGAGCGCCAGCGGGTCATTGTGGATCAGATCGCCTCGATGACCGAGTCCCGTTTGGAGCGGCTAGCGCGCCAGACCGCGGAGTTTTCTGGGTTTATGGGGTAGCTTTCGGCCTAGCGGTAAAGCTTGACGGCGCTGTCTTTAAAAACCTCGAGCACCGCTGCAGTGTCCTCTGCAGGCAGGCGCCAGGAGGAAGCGACGACGGTTTCGACCTTGTGCTTGTGCAGGAAGTCCGCCAAGTCGTCGAGGTTGTGCGGGGCAGTGCAGGTATCGCAGCCACGGATGGTGCCGAGCGCGGAATACAGATCTGCGCGGCTTTCAAGCGGCTGAGTGATTAGAACTTTGGAGAGATTATTCAGCATCGGGGATCTCGCAGAAGGATTCGTAGTGATCGTCGGTGTAGTACCAGACATCGGGGTCGGTTTCGCTGCCGCCGCCGGTGACGATGCGCTTGGCGCCGCGGTGGTTTAGGCCGGGCGAATCCACGGTGTATTCGCGGTAGTAGTTCTTGGACTCTTTGGGCAGTACGCCCTCGTAGTTTCCAAAACGCTTGTTGTCATTATCCGGATGGTCGTAGGGCCCGCCCGCCAAGATATCCTCGGCCGTTTCTTCTGCTTCCTCGGGCAGGGTATCCATCGCGCACGAGGCGTAGTGCCCGGAAAAATTCGCGGCGTTGGATGATGAAGCAGAGCTTGCAGTTGAACTCGTGGACTGCGAGCTACCAGAATCACTGCCAAGGTCGATTCCGAAGTAGCCAGCGGCTGCGACTAAGAGCAAGCTGCCGAGGACGGCTAAGGGCTTCTTCTTGGAGGAGGGGGGATTGGCCATACCCCCATCTTTGCAGGGATTTTCCTGCAAAGAAAATCTAGCTAGCACTGGGAAAACACTCGGACCTTCTGCTTTTTCCAGGTTTGGCTTTTGCCGCTTTTGCCTACCCCAAGGGTGGGTAAATTTCCGGGCTTTCCAGTGGCTTTTTCAAACTGCCGTTGTTGGGCACCTGTACCTGCACCCCAAGGCAAGCCAGCAACCCACAAGCGGGGTAGTCTTTAGCGCATGGCACAAGGCAGAATTCCGGAGAGCGACATCCAAGCAATCCGTGAACGCGCGCCTTTGGAAGAAATAGTGGGCGAGTATGTACAGCTCAAACCAGCTGGTTATGACTCCATGAAAGGGCTGTCGCCCTTCAAGGAAGAGAAAACGCCTTCCTTCCACGTGCGCCCGCAGCGCGGTTATTATCACTGCTTTTCCACGGGCAAAGGCGGCGATGTTTTTAGCTTCCTGATGGAAATGGAGCAGGTCTCTTTCCCCGAAGCAGTCGAGGCGGTGGCCCAAAAGATTGGCTACCACATCAATTACCAAGGCGGCAGCACCGGCAATCGCAACGAAAAACCTGGCACTCGGCAGCGCCTTATCGCGGCGAACAAGGCGGCCCACCAGTTCTACCGAGAGCAGCTAGAGACCCCGCAAGCAGCCAAGGCGCGCGAGTTCCTACTCGGTCGTGGCTTTGGCCGCGAGACCATCTATGACTTCGAGTGCGGTTATGCCCCGGAGGGGTGGGACACTGCCACCAAGCACCTTCTGCGCATGGGCTTTTCTTTTGAGGAGCTAGAGGCTGCTGGCATTTCCAAGATGGGCAAGCGCGGGCCCATCGATCGCTTCCACCGCCGCCTGCTGTGGCCCATCAAGGACCTTTCGGGCAACGTCATTGGCTTTGGTGCCCGCAAGCTTTTTGAGGATGACAACCTGGGCAAGTACATGAACACGCCTGAGACCATGCTCTATCGCAAGTCCAAGGTGCTCTTTGGCTTGGATTTGGCCAAGCGCAACATCGCGGAAGCACACCAAGCGGTGGTGGTGGAGGGCTACACCGACGTCATGGCGATGTATGCCGCAGGCGTGAAGACCGCCGTGGCCAGCTGTGGCACCGCGTTCGGCGGCGATCACCTGCAGGTCCTGCGCAGGTTGATGCTGGATGATTCCTACTTCAATGGCGAGCTCATCTACACCTTCGACGGTGATGAGGCTGGACAGAAAGCCGCGATGCGCGCTTTCCAAGGGGAGCAGTCCTTTACTGGGCAGTCTTTCGTTTCGGTGGCACCAGAGGGCATGGACCCTTGCGATTTGCGCCTGGCCAAGGGCGACGCCGCGGTGCGTGAGCTCATCGCGGACCGCATCCCGATGTTCGAGTTCGTCATCCAGTCGGTGCTTAGCGAATACCGCATCGATACCGCAGAGGGGCGTCTGCAAGCATTGCGTCGTGCGGTGCCCGTGGTGGCGCAGATTCGCGACGCCCCGCTGCAGCGTGAGTACGCCCGCCGCCTAGCTGGCTGGGTGGGTTGGCCCAACCCGGAGGAAGTCCTGCAGCAGGTCCAGCAGGAGGCTCGCCGGCCTAAGAAAAAGGACAAGAAGGCACGGCTTGCCGACGCCCCGATCAAAGCCGGCACGCCCGCTCCCGCACAACAGAACACTCCGGTCTTCCACGTGCCAAGCCCCCGTGAGACCCACCTGTGGCCGCAGCGGGAGGCCCTAAAGCTGGCCTTGCAGTACCCGGGCCTTGCCGGTTCTTACTTCGACGGGATTACCGCCGATGCGTACTCGAACGAGTCTTACCGCATCATCCGCGAGGCAATCTCTACTGTCGGTGGCGTTGCTGCCGGCGCCAACCTGCCCAGCGTGGAATGGATCGCCGCTGTGGCAGGGGAGATGCTCGATCTCACTGCGCGCAACTTTGTCAGTGAGCTTGCCGTGGAACCCATCAAGGTGGGCGATGAGTCCGATCCCAAGGCTTGGGAGGTTTATGCTGACAGCGTGCTTTCCCGCCTCCAGGAAGCCCGCGTGGGCGACCAAGTAGCCCAAATCAAGGCCCAACTAGGTCGCATGCGCCCCTCCGACGACGAGCAAGCTTATAACTCGCTTTTCGCCGACCTCGTCGCCCTCGAGCAGGCCCGCCGCGAGCTCAATGACAGGGCGTTTCGTGGGCCGCAGCCTAATTAGTCTTCGTCGGGCTCGTAGATACGGTCGTGGCCGTCTAGCTGGTTTCCTTTGACGCGGCGGCCGCGGCTTAGATCCTTTACCTCTTTCATGCGGGGTTCTGGATCGAGCTTGTTTGCCACTGCCTTGCGGGTGGCGTTTACTGCGTTCTTGGTGACGGGGGAGTTGATCGCTTTTTCGTACGCGCCCTTGATCTGGTGATAACGCTTGCGGCCGGCCTTGGTACCAAAGACATAACCTGCGGCGGCGCCTACTACGAACTGGATCATGGTTGGAGTATCTCACCCTTCAGGTAGTGATTTAACGCTAATAACCTCACCCAGCCTACCTGTATCGGTGGTGTAGTGGTGGGTACCCTCATTGATGAAATTTATTGTGACCGCTTCCCAACGCGGGTAAAGCACGATAGCTTAAAGACGTGACCGCTCGATCCTGTCTCCCGCAAGCGGCATCAGCCGCAATAGCCATCGCCGCCCTGACCACGGCCGCCATCGGTGTTGTTCCTGTCAGCTCGGATTCGAACGAAGATAAAGTAAGCAGCGTCCGGAGCTAAGCCCAACTCGGCTAAGGTCCTCACTTTGCCGCAAAAGATCATCTTTTAGCCGGAAAAATTTAACCTTCTCGCCACCTTATGCAGCTAGCGTTCTGTGCGTTCTTGTTGCTAATTCAATGGAGAAAGTAAATATGGTTCGTCATCGTTATTCGATAGTTGCTACTTCCCGCCGTTCTGTAGCGGCCGCAATTCTGGCAGTGGGTGTAGCGGGTGCAGGCGCACATGTGAATCCTGCGCCAGCTAGTGCACAGTTATCGTCTTCGATGCCAGCGCTTACGGGGGCTGTTACCGGCTCGAGCAGTGGTGCCCCAGCAGTCCAGCATGACGGCGCACCAACCCCAACTCCATTCACCACCGACTACTTGGTTGGCTTTCCTTCCGATGTCTCTTCCTACCAATACGGCGTCTACTGGGAAGTAGTCCGCATGTTTGACCATGTGAAGACCCAGCAGCCAATCATGGATGAGAACCTCGAAAAGGCCATTGCCATCAACAACGCTGCTGCCGATGATCCAGCGCTGATTAAGCGCGCTCAGCAAGATGCGGCTGCCGACACTGACGGCGTGATGCTTGCGGTTTCTGACGCACTGGGTGAGGAGTTTGGCGGCGCTTTCCGCGATGCTCTTGCCGAGCATCGCCTGCCAAAGACGGAGTACCTGTTGGGAAATGGCTACCTAGCTCGTGCGGGCGGACTAGCTAGCTCTACCTTCGCGGAAAAGTACCACTTCAACGTGCGGCGTCCTTTCCAGGTAGCACCCGATGCTATTCACAAGTACAACGACGGTAAGAAGGACTATTACGGCACCACGCCGGCTTTCCCGTCTGGCCATACAAACCAGGCAACGTGGATCACCACGTTGATGGCCCACATGCTTCCGGAGGTCGCACCGCAGCTCGTGCTGCGCGGCGCGGAAGCCGGCAACCACCGCGTGGTCATGGGCGTGCACTATCCGCTCGACGTTATCGGTGGCCGTATGACGGGTCAGGCGGCAGCGGCCGACCGTCTCAACGATCCACGTATGCACGATGCGCTTGACCAAGCAGCGGCCGAAATCCGTGCAGAGATGAAGTGGCGCACTGGCAAGGACATTTCCGAGCTCGTAGCCCAGCAGGCTGATGCGGGTAAGAATTACGCTACCGACGAGCAGGCAGTTGAGCGTTATGC
Organism: Corynebacterium simulans; assembly: GCF_001586215.1. Taxonomy (NCBI): domain Bacteria; kingdom Bacillati; phylum Actinomycetota; class Actinomycetes; order Mycobacteriales; family Corynebacteriaceae; genus Corynebacterium; species Corynebacterium simulans. Next base: position 2,234,257 of record NZ_CP014634.1, read on the forward strand.
TCCGATGCTGGACTACGGCTTTAAGCCTGCTTATGCCACCGATGCTCCAATGATTGTCCCGAAGGCCGCGCCGGTCCTGCTTGAATCAACCCATCCCGAGCTCACTTGGGAGCAACGCGCCGAGGTGCTTCGCCAAACCGCAAACCCCGCTGGCCACCCCCTCGACTGGCAGGGCGAAGCAGGATCCTGGCAGCGCCTAAATCTGGCAAAGGCCATGGCTGCGACGGTAACTGTCAATCCAGATGGAGCAGTTCAAGTCTCTAATTAAACAGATCGCATCAGGAACCTCCCCCAGTCTTGGTCATACCTGCGCGCGAAGAGACAGAAACGTGTAATCATTGGCGAAACAGCAAATGATGGTATGACACCTAAAACGCTTTCAAGGAGCACAATGGCTAAGCCGAAAATTATGACTGTGTACGGTACACGACCTGAAGCAATCAAGGTCGCACCGGTCATCAAAGCTCTAGAAGCTGATGATCGCTTCGAGTCCGTTGCAGTCTCTACTGGCCAGCACAAGGAAATGCTGGAGCAGGTAAACACCATGTTTGGAATTACCCCCAAGCATGACTTGGGATTGATGAAGCCGGGACAGACCCTCAATGAGATTGTTTCCCGTGCCATTGCCGGCCTCGATGAGATCATCGTTGCTGAGGAGCCGGACGTCATCATTTCCCAGGGTGATACATCAACGGCCATGGCAGCGGCTCTTGCTGGCTTCCACCGCGGTGTGCAGATCGTTCACCTGGAGGCAGGACTGCGTACCGGCAACATCTTGTCCCCGTTCCCGGAGGAAGCAAACCGTAAGATCATCGGTCAGGTTGCAGCCCTGCACCTTGCGCCGACTGAAGGCGCAATGGAGAACCTGCGCCGCGAGGACGTTCGTTCTAAGGACATCGTTGTAACCGGCAATACGGTTATTGATGCTCTCCTTGAAGCAGCAACTTGGGACATCGAATTCTCGGATCCAACTCTTGCTGAGGCCGCTAACTCGGACAAGCGTTTCGTTGTTGTCACCACACACCGCCGCGAGAACCTTGACGCGATGAAGGAGATCGGTGGTGCTGTACAGGATCTAGCAAAGGCATATCCGGATACTATTTTTGCGCTGCCGCTGCACCTGAACCCAAAGGTCCGCGAAGCAGTTCTTCCGGAGGTTGAGGCGCTGGAGAACGTCATCATCACGGATCCTCTTCCGTACGATCAGTTCACCAAGCTCCAGAACCGTGCGGCCATCATCCTGACCGACTCTGGCGGAGTCCAGGAGGAAGCACCTTCCTTGGGCAAGCCGGTTTTGGTCATGCGCCAAAACACCGAGCGCCCTGAGGCCGTCGTCGCCGGCACCGTGAAGCTGGTGGGAACCAACCGTGAGCTTATCGTGGCGGAAGCGAAGCTTCTGCTTGATGACAATGCCGCTTATTCTGCAATGGCTAATGCCGTTAACCCATATGGCGATGGCAAGGGCGCTCAGCGCGCAGTAGCGGCCATCGCAGAGTTGACCGGGGTAGGCGAGCGCGTAGAAGATTTTTTGCCGGAGGCAGGTTCCTCTAAGGACTCCCAAGGCAAGGAATAACTCGCGCGCCTGCCGGAGAAAGCTGATATATTAAAGGTGTGAAACCGCTGGATATCCGCTGTAACCACCGAGAACGCATGAAAGCTGCAGATTTCTTAGGAGATGCGCTTTCGGCAGGGCAGATTGACCTCGATGATTTTGAGAAGCGTTCGGCCGCCTGCGTAGATGCAACAACCCGCGCTGAGCTTATCGAGCCGCTAGCCGACCTTGTAGAGAACCCAGAAGTTCTCCTTTTTGGGCAGGAACGAAAAAGCGCAAAGGCCTATGCGGGCCAGCAAGAATCTAAAGCCATCGCCAAGGTAGAGCAGGCCATCCGCCAGGTGCAGCCGAGCGTGCAGGAGACCCGCTCTCTTGCGGTGGGGATTTTCGGCGGGTCCACTGTCAGCGGTGGGGCAGTAGCTCATTCCCTGACAGCCCTCGGCTTTTTCGGCGGCGTGGACATTGATCTCACGGGTGTTGCCTTGCATAGTCGTACTACCACCATCGAAGCGGTGGGGGTCTTTGGTGGCGTGGATGTCTATATTCCCGAAGGCTTCCGCGTCCACGTCAGCGGCGTAGACCTTTTTGGTGGGCATGACCTCAAGGTAGAGAACGGCGCCATCCATCCGAATGACCTGCCAGTGGACGCACCAGAAATCAACGTCAACTGCTATAGCCTCTTCGGCGGCGTAGACGTTCACGTGGGGCGCCGCTACAAAGGCTAGAGCGGGGCGTTTAAGTCAAGAACGTGGTTATACACGCTTTTACGGTGCCCCACCCGCTTTGAGCAAGTCCACGCCTTCATTACAGAAATCTCGTCGGCCGCAACCTCAAGAAGGCCCTGCTGGAGCTCGGCGGCACCGATCCGTACATAAGTCTCGATGCCGCCGATGTCACCAAGGCGACTGAGTAAGCCTAGGTCAAGCGCATCATCGTCATGGAGGATATTTGCGATGAGTTTGTTGATGAAATGGTGTGCATCGCCGAGGGAAGGGAACAAGATGTTCCTTCCAACCCAACGAGCACTACCCCTTGCCCTCGCACAACGTCGCAGTGAACCTAGACAAGCAAGTCCAGCTTGCCGTGCACGATGGCGCCACCATCTGTACCGGTAGCGAGCTGCATGGGACTGCGAACTACAACACACTAATCGTGCTTACCGACGCCCGTAGGCTCCGACTCCTACCATGAGGAGTTTTGGCCCCGTGGCCGACTTTGGGCGGCATCAAGAGCGACGGCTATGGCTGCCATCTTTCTGGCTTTGCCCTAGATGAGTTCGTAAACAAGCAGTGCCTGTACACCAACGAGTAAGGCAAAATCCGTTCTAGACCGGAGGCAATCGGGCTACATACAAAAGTTCCCGCTTAGGAAAGCGGGATTTTTGCTCCTCCAACTGGGCTCGAACCAGTGACCCTTCGATTAACAGTCGAATGCTCTGCCAACTGAGCTATGGAGGAATATGTGTGCGGAAAGCTGTTGGAAGTGCTCTCTGCGACGTGAAGTAACTATATCTACCTTTCGAGATTGTTACAAATCGCCAGCTCGTGCTGGGTTTTTCAGTTCGGAGGTGTCGGTAAAATTTCGAGGCTTGAAAAGGGGCGAGCTTCAGTTGCTTCAACGCTAAAATCGGTAAAGTGTTGCTGTGGTCGAGGTAGGAAGTGGTCACTGATTGAAGATCGTCGTTTTCTCCCAGTTTTGGGCGCCGGAAAATGGGGTGCCCCAAAGGCGCTGGGTGTGGCTTTCTAGGGTTCTAAACGATCTAGGGCACGAAGTTAATGCTATTGCGCCTTTTCCGCATTATCGGATGAACAAAACTTTGGCTGATTCATTCAACTCGTTTAAGAAAATCGGTCTTGCGGAAACCGGAGGGGCTGGGGAAGTTGTATTCCGTAGCCCATTCTTAATTTTGGGAGATTCACTATCTGCAAGAGTCATAGCTCAAGCTGTGAACGCGGTTGGTGCGATTGCTACTGTCGCTGTACGTCAAAAGGAAGTTCGTGAATCTGACGTTGTGTTAGGTACTGTCCCCGCGATACCGACAGCGTTCATCTCGTTCCTTGTGGCGAAAATCTTCCGAAAATCATTAGTGATTGATCTTCGCGATGCTTGGCCTGATCTTTTAGATGTCCGAGAAAAGTGGAATGAATCAACCGGTAAACGATCGTTGCGTGAACGTATTTTCAGCCAGGGGCCGGCTCAGCTGCTTAGCTTTATCGTTAAGCATGCGCTCTTTTATGTGCTAGATCATGCAGATGGAATAGTGGTTACCTCCGAGGAACTCGCTCAAAGTTTGGAGCTGCGTGGTTTAAAGAGTGGAGCAAGATGCCGTCGCATTTTTACGATCCCAAATGTTTTCCCTTCAGCTCCAGGGGTTGAAGACATTGTTCGTCAGGCATCCGAGCATGAAGAGCTCCGGGTTCTTTATGCTGGCACTCTCGGCCGTGCTCAAAATCTACAAAACGCGATCCAAGCCGTTGAACTGGCTAACTCCCGCGGGGCGAACGTGCGGTTACGCTTTGTAGGTGCAGGAGCAGCGCAACCGGATTTGGTTTCTTCGGCAGCTGGTAAGGACTCTGTCGAATTTCTAGAGTCGAGGTCGCTTAGTGAGCTCAAAGAGCAGTATCTTTGGGCCGACACAGCTTTGGTTCACTTAGCCGGCTGGGGGCCGCTAAAGATGGCAGTGCCTTCGAAAACGTTTGAATTGATTTCGCTTAGTCTGCACATAAGCGGCGTGGTCGAAGGCGAGGCAGCAAGATTGATATCAGATTTGGAGGTCGGGACTGTTGTTAAGCCAGATGATCCAGATGCCCTCGCAGAAATGTGGATCGAAATGTTTAATGATCGGTCTCGGCTCGGAGTGGGCACTAAAGGCATTCGATGGCTTGAGGAACAACGAAATGTAAAAGTCCCGATGAAGCTCTCGAAGTTGATGGCTGCTCTAGAGAAAAAGGGGGAAGAGTGACAAACGTAGGTCTTCCACAACTATTCAGGCAGTTAACTTGCATTGCGACTTTTTCTCTTGTCCAAGTCCTCGAGGACCCGAAGGGATTCGGCAGGAAAGTTACTCTTAAGCTGAGCCAATCTCTCTCTTCTTCTGGACAAGTCGATGCTGGTTTCGAGAATCGTCCTTTCTTCCACAATCCTTTCACTAGTTTGGCGAAAGCTTTCGAGGGGAGTCGTTTAGGAGCGGTGTCTGGGGGGAAAGGCACTAACCAAAAGCAGATGATGCCGGCGAAAGGGTTTGTCCCTTTTTTCGAAGAGAAGTTAGAAGTCGGAATTCCACCTTCGCAAAATTGGAAAGCATCAGATTCAGTGACACCGCTGTTTCTGGTGAACAGTTCGCTCCCATACACCCAATCGGGCTATACAATTCGGACCGAACACTTGCTCCGTTCGTTGGCCAAATTATTTCCGGATTATACGGTAGTTACCCGTTTTGGGTACCCGTCGATTATCGGAGAATTTCAATCGAGTCAAAGGAACCCTAGCGTCATTCATAACGTGCCGTTGGTTTACAAGAGGAGCTATAAGAAGAACGTTCAGAATCAGATCGATTTCGTATTAAAACTTTGCAGGGAGAAAGAAATTGATCTAATTCACGTAACGACTGATTTCACTAATGCTCAAGTGGCTGCTGTCGTTGCCCAAAAAATGAATATACCTTGGGTCTATGAGGTGAGAGGGGAGCCTTATAATACTTGGCTCTCTCGTTTTCCTTCGAGTGAATGGGCTCAAAAAAGAGAAAGCGATTTCTACAAGAGCTTTAAACGCAAGGAGCTTGAGGCTTGTCGAGCGGCATCTGCAGTAGTAGTGCTAAGCAATGTGCAAAAGCAATTTTTGATTGATGAAGGCATTGCAGGAAAAAGAATTACAGTAGCACCCAACGCTGTCGATCCGGACGAACCAGATGTACCTTCTGCCGTTTTTTCTGTGAGGGAGCAATTAGGTCTTCCCGGAAACGCACGTGTCGTCGGTGCAATTACTTCTGTAGTTAAGTATGAAGGTCTTGAATATCTGATTCGTTCAATAGATTTTCTGCCCGATGAGGTTCACGTGGTTGTGGTCGGTGATGGAGAGGACTTGGACAGGCTCAACGGAATACGTCTTCAGGTTGAAAACCAACACAAAGTGCATCTGGTTGGACGACGCCCGAAGAGTGAGATGAAGGCTTGGTATTCTGAACTGGATGTTTTTGTGCTACCTCGGATTGAAGCCGAAGTTTGTAGGAACGTCACCCCGATCAAGCCTTTGCAAGCACTTTCATTAGGCGTCCCAGTGGTTGCATCTGATTTGCCTGCGATTAGGGAAGTAACGGGAGGATTTGCTAGGTACGTGGTCCCCGGCTCTGTCAATGCGCTAGTCGAAGGAATTCACGAAGCTCTAGATAACCCAATCGAGTACATGGCAGATGAAAAGTGGTTAAAAGAACGAACATGGAAACAAAGCGCAGCTAGTATTGCAAAATTGTACGATGAAACCATGCGAGCAAAAGGGAAATAATGTCAAAAGTAATTGATGCGTGGAACAACGCCGATTTCGAATTCGTGGCAGCGCAGAAGCTCAGCAGATTTAAGCGCAAAGATATTCGGCTTGCGATTCGGGAATCGCGTTATGCACTTAAATTGATAGATGCCGCCCGTACGGACGGCTCAGTACGTGAACCGGGCTCTTCTACTGATGCTCCAAAAGTAGTGACGATCCTGCATGCAAGCCTGCCGAATCATACAGGGGGTTACACCGGACGTGCACAAGGGCTCCTGAAAGGCTTAGCGGAAAACGGCTTGGAAGTCCGTGCCTACACACGACCTGGATTTTATAACGAGCGAGTTGATTCCAGTGCGGAGTTTCCATTTCCGGTAGATGAAGTTGATGGCGTCAAATACCATCACTTGCCGATAGATGTATCACGTACCAAGGGCGAATTCGAGTATATGGTTTCGTGTATCGCTTGGTATCGAGAAGTATTTCTTGCTGAGCGTCCGAATATTGTTCATCTGAGGTCTACTTACCTTATTGCGTTACCCGCTATGATCGCGGCTCACCAATTGGGAATTCCAGTTCTTTATGAGGTATCAGGACTCTGGGAACTTGTTTACGAAGGACGTGGCCAGACTGGACGTGCACGTCGCACAATTCGATGTGAAGACTTGGTCTGTGAGTATGCAGACCGCATCGTATCGATGAACAATTCAATGGCAAACCTGTTGGCGGAACGCAATTCAAAAGCCATCGAGGTAGGCCTTGTTCCCAATGCAGTGGATGCTCAGCGGTTCGCTGTCATTGATGACCTGAACCGAGTCGATAATTTCAAGTTTGATTTTGGTTACGTAGGTTCTCTGGTCGATTATGAAGGACTTGACAATCTTATCGAGGCAGTTGCTATCGCTAAGAAAAAAAGCAGAACCTTAACAGGAAAGATCGTCGGCAAGGGGCAACAGTACGATTTGTTGAAGGAAAAAGTCGCTGAGTTGGGGTTGGAGCAACAGATTGCACTGCCAGGTCCCGTTTCAGCGGATCAAGCTGTTTTGCAATTCCAAGATGTGAACATCGTGGTGTTGCCGCGTAAAAGTACCCCTGCAACGGAAAACGTTACTCCGTTGAAGCCGTTTGAAGCGATGGCTGCTGGTCGGCCTCTATTGGTTTCGAATGTAGCTGCTTTGGAAGAAGTATCGGGAAATGGCCGATATGCGGAAGTCTTCCAAGAAGGGGATCCTCAGGACCTGGCAAACGCTTTGGTTTCCCTTTTAGACGATCGGCAACGTCAAGAAAAGCTAGTGGTAGAAGCCCGAAAACTTGTAATTGAAAAGCATAATTGGACCTACGTGGCTAAAGCGATGGCCGATGAGCTTCAGGAGTATTCGAGTGTCGTCACAGCGCTTCCAAACGTTGTTTACGATCAAACGATCATGCACAACGGTGACTTAGTGATTTCTTCGATGGAAAGGTAACCATTATGGCAAAGCGAATGACTAAGCGGATGGTGCTTGCTGCGGTGACGTCTCTGGTAGGAGTCGTATTCACTACGGCGTACGCGATTACCGGAAAAACGTGGTTTGAGATTGGTTCGGTCGTAGCCCTATTCGGCGTGCTCTTACTAGGCATTGATGCGGTGGAACGGGGAAATATTCTTGGATTCCGAAAGTTGGAACGAGTCAATAAGAATATTTCAAAGCAGCTAAACGACTTTCGTCTAAAGGCGAATAGCGCCCCCTCTGACTTAAGCCGCACTGAACGCGATGATTTGCGATCACAGAATCGTGAACTGATGCAGACGCTTCAATCAGTGTCGAGGTATGTTTCTGAAAGGGAGCACCTTCAAAGCAGCAAGCGTAAACCGACACCAGCGCAGCTTGACTCGATTCGAGAGCTTATTGAGTGGGCTGAACCGACCACTATCTACTGTTCTTACGAGTGGCGCTCTGAACTGTCTGACGTTGAAAAAGTTGCATTTGAGTCCGGAGACGTGCCTGCCAATATTGATAAGCGTCGTCCGATGATTTTGGTTGATATAGAGGACATTTCTAACTTGCACCGTCAACTTCTGAGTTCTCCAGGGCTGCGTCAATCAATAGTGGTCTTGCGCAAGAACGCAGGCTCGAACTTTGTTGAAAGTTTGAACGGGTTTAAAGAAATTGCTCCGGTCCCCGTGCTCTTTGGAGTTCAGTGCTTTTATCCTGAACAGTACGTTTCGGAAAAAAAGTTCTCTAAGCTTCTTTCTTATCAGTAAGTAGGTAGTAATGGAAAATGTAAAACTATCGGATTTTAATCCGAAGATGGCCCCCGTCGAAACGTCTGAAAGCTACTCTGAATACCGAGCGATAGTTGAGGTAGATAAGGTAGCTCTTCCAGTCTTGGTGCGGAAAAGGGCTGGTGGCTCGGATGGTTTAGTAGTTTTGTACAATGGAGCTATTCAACGCTCTAAAGCACCCGATGGCGTGGTATTTCAACGTTCGTCATGGTTGGACGACATTAACGCAGATGTAGTCCAAATTGCTGACCCAACTCTGGTCAAGCACCAAAGATTGCAGATCGGCTGGGGACAGTATTCAACGGAGAATTGGGCTCTCGATAGCTACAAGGCTTTGCTAGACCATGTCCGTTCTGAATTCAAGCTTGCGGAAGTTGTTCACACGGTCCATTACGGAAGCTCAGCCGGTGGATTTCAGGCGGGCGTCGTTGCGACCTTGGATAGAGGAAGCTTAGCTGTGGTGAATAATCCGCAGTTGGATTGGTCTAGGTATAACCTAGTTTTCGTGAAGGCTCTATTGCGGGACGTTTTTGAAGGAGCTGAAGTCGAGAAAATCCTGGAGGAATCTCCATGGCGTGTAAACCTGATCGAGTTTTTCAAAAAACAGAACTATATTCCGCCAATCGAAATCTTGACGAACCTAGCTAGTGATGGGGATTATGAGCAGCAATTGCTTCCTTTCCTTGAAGGACTTCGTCAATTGCACTCCGGTAATCGAACCCCGCGGGTAAACTTCAGGAGCTATGCCGATGCTAATCTTGGCCATAATCCGTTGAGTAAACCTTATACGTTGCGTTTGATAAACGAATCCATCGAGCGAGTACTAAAATAGCGATTTAAAAGTTTTGTTACGTCAAACTGTTTTAGATTCGTTGTGCCCTTTGTCGATGGGGAGATTATCGCTGAAGCGTATCGGTCGAATGAGCTTGGGGACTTCAGCAATTCTCTGGCTAAATCGTGCGGTCTTGGCTACCCGGCACTTCATCATCCGAACTCTGCGACCACTGTTGTTGTCGAGAATGAGCTCGATAAGAGCTATCCAAAAACAACAGCAGTTTCGCAAGGTTCGAGCTCGAGTTGCATCAGGGCATAGCGGAAATGCTTGGACGTACGATCCACGTGTGTTTAACCAATTTCCTAGCGTTTCTTTTAACCGCAAACTAACGAGGCAGACACGTTCTATTGAACGTAAACAGTTGGATTTGCTTGAGCGAATTACTGCTCTTTCAACAGAACTTGATAGACAAGTTCTGAGTGGTAGTACAAGCGATCTTGAAAAGGCTTGCGAAGATAACCTTAATGAGAACGCAATGTACCTAATTTCTGGAAACCACTCAGAAGAGATACACAGAGACAGTTCACCGTTGCTGTCAATAGTGGTTCCAGTCTTCAACAACGGGCGTTTTTTGTTGGGTAAGTGCTTACCGAGTGTCTTAAGTAACCAATTTTTTAGTCAATTTGAAGTACTGCTCGTAGATGATCATTCTTCGGATCACTTAACCCGTACGATCTTGACTTATTTGGAGCGACTTCCAAACTTTAGAGTAATCAGGTTGCAAGGCGCACCAAGCGGCTCTGCTTCACGGCCTCGAAACATCGGAATCGAATGTTCGAGGGGGGAGTACGTCACCTTTTTAGATCCGGACAACGAAATTAGCTCCGGAGGATACGATCGTCTTTTGTTGCTTGCGCAAGATAACCGGAAAAGCGAATTCGTCACTGGTTATCAGAAGAAGATTCAAACGGTAACCACGGAAACTGGAAGGCATGTTCTCTATGGCTCTCTGGTATTGGATGAGCCGCGAAAAGCGCTTTTTTCTGGAAAGCGCTTCCCCGTTGTGTCGACTCAAGCCTGTGTAATCAAGAGATGCATCTTAGCCGATAGCAATATTAGGTTCGTTGAAGAGGCGGTCGGACAAGATACGCTATTCGGGTGGCAAATAGTGCTTGCTGCTAATTCCCCAATCGTCACCAGCAGAGCCCATCTCATCTATTATGCTGGCCGAAATGACTCCGTCACGAACTCAATCGATGTCAAGTATTTCTTGAGAGCAGAGAAGAGAGAGAAGGCACAAGCTGCGTTTCTCCGTCGGGTCGGTCTTCTAGACGATTATCGGGCGTATCATCTTAGCTTTTACTTCCGACATTGGTATCTTGTGAAGCTTAGAAAAGTACCTCTAGATGAGGTCGGCGAAGTGAAAAAGGTTCTGGCTCGAATCGCTGAACTATACGAAATGTAGATGTGTTTGAATACAATTGATGTAGCTTTCGGTCCGCCATCTAAATAGCGGGTTCAAAGGCGTGTACATCGTTTGAAAGGCTTTCATTTGAGGGACGAACAAGAACTCGAGGCTGTAGCTAAGTTAGCAGCGGAGTCTAGCCCGGATTCAAATACCGTGCTGGCGGACGATACAAACCTAAATTTCACTCACGTTCGTCTACCTGTATCTCAATACTTAGCTGAGATGTGGCGGTACCGGAAATTTACAGTCGCCAATGCTCGTTTTCGAGCGAGCGCAGATAACGACGATATGTTCCTCGGGCGGTTCTGGACCGTTTTGGAACCGCTGCTGCGTATTGCGATGTACGGAACTATCTTTGGATTGCTCTTAAATACGTCTCGTGGCATTGACAACTTTTTGGGATTTCTTGTTCTTGGATTGACCTTCTTCTCCATGATGTCTCGAGGGTTGGGCAACGGTGCGGGCCTGATCCAGCGTTCACGCGCGATGATGCGTACTTTTAAGTTTCCGCGTGCATCTCTTGTAGTCGGTGAGTCATTACGAGGATTCTTTAGCAACTTGATTCCAGCGGGATTGGCGGTCTTAGCTGCCCTGGCTTTTCAATTTGGCGAGCCGCTCCACTGGACCATCATTTTTGTCGTACCGCTGATTCTCTTTATGAATATCTTCGCGTTGGGGCTTTCGTTTTTCACGGCTAGAATTACCGCTTTTTTGCCCGATGCTAAGAAGGTAGTATTTTTTTTCAACCGAGCTTGGTTCTATGTGTCAGGCGTATTTTTTTCAATCGAACGTTATGACTCAGTACCAGAGCTACAGCGAGTAATGATGCTGAATCCCGCTTACGAATTCTTGAAGTCGATTCGAGGTGCGACAATGTACGGCACCGCACCAACTTGGGAAGCTTGGGCACTCATGATCGGTTGGTCTCTTGGAACATTGGTTCTAGGGTTCCTGTTTTTCTGGGCGGCAGAGGAAAAATATGTACATGTTAAATAATCCGACCGTCTTAGTGCGAGAGGCGTCTCGATTTTACCGCTCGGATAATAAGCGCAGTATCTTCAAACGACCGAAATTAACAGATGAACGCGAAGGCGACTACGTCCGTGCATTAGATGGCGTAACCATGTTCGCTGACCAAGGCGAATGCATTGGAGTTTTGGGGCGCAATGGCTCTGGAAAGTCGACTCTGATGCGCCTGATCGCCGGAAACGAAGCTCCAGATCAGGGGGAGGTGTTCGTTAGTGCGACTCCGACTTTGCTCAACGTTTCAGCTGCATTGCAACCACGCTTAAGCGGATACAAAAATATACGTCTTGGTCTCTTAGCACAGGGCGTCGACGAGGAAGAGATTCCGAGGCTCACTGAAGAAATCGTCGAGTTTGCGGAGATTGGCAATGCTGTTTACCGGCCAATGAAGACATACTCTTCTGGCATGGGAGCTCGACTTAAGTTCGCTATTTCCACGGCTATGCAAAGGGATCTGCTACTTATTGACGAGGCTTTGGGCACCGGTGACGCGAGTTTCACGGAGCGAGCACAGGAACGGATGAAGTCCTTCCTAAATGACGCTGGAACTATCTTCTTAGTCTCGCATGCGATGGCATCGATTCGAAGTATGTGTACTCGAGTAATTTGGCTACACGACGGCAAAATTATTGCCGATGGTGACGTCGATGCAATTACGTTGCTTTACAACAAGTGGACAGCGAGAAGCGCACGTAAGAATTTTGAAGCTGCGAATGATCTAATTAAAAACGTGCGCAGTGCGTACTCGAAACCCAACGTGTTGCTTCAGAGCGAAGTCACACCGTACCTAGGTGGATAAGCGTCGGCAGCGGGCACTAAGGGCTAATTAGACGAAAATTAAAGACCTCGTTAGCGATTAAACAATCACTAACGAGGTCTTTAATTTTTGAGTTTAGGGGAGGTGTAAAGGATTGGTCGATGAAATATCCAGATCAGTCTCGGCTTTAGCCTCGTATTCCTTCCAGGAAATCAGTCTCGTCTTACTGACGTTAGACCATGCCTTTCCGACTGAGCGCGTCGGGCGAATTCCGGCGTCTACGGTATCGCCGCATTGCAGACCGCGGATAGTTACAGTCCAAGGGGCGTTGCCGTTGCCTAGGTAGCTCGCGCCGAGCACCTTGTCATTTACTCTTACAAAGAGTTCCAATGCATTGGCTTCTCGGCCAATGTCGTAGCTATTCTCCAACGTGAACTGCAGTGAACCCTTTGTATTTTTAAAGTCTCCTTGAAAGAACACCTCAAATCCCGATTCCAATTCAGGCTCTTCGAGCTGAATGACATCAGGTAAGTTCTGCTCCCTAACATTCGTACTTGAGCTATGGGGGTGCCGCTCGCATACGCTTACGTTGGGGGTCAGATCGAAAGCAGATTGGAAGAACGGCTTTCCGTTTACGTCGAATGCCGCGATAGGGGGATACACAGTCGCGATGAACTTTCGAGCGAAGAGGTTGTTCTTTCTGTCATAGAAGTTCATGTCTTGAGCGGCTTCGAAAACTTTCCTAATCGCAAGGGGATTAATAGGTAGGAAAGCGGTAGATTGACAATTGATAGCTTCTGACTGGAAACGACCAGCTCGAAGCTCCCAGAATAGACAGTTGGCTATTGGAAGGCCGCTATCGCGAACTCGGTTGAAGTCGTACTTGTTCCAAAACTCCATTGCTTCTTCTGGTGCAAGGGTGTGCCCGCGCTTTTGCTCCGAAAAGCCAGCAATGCTACCTACCAGCCTTTTGAAAATTTCCTTGCTGGACATCGGTTTGGCAATGCTTACAAAGTAGTCTTTGAAAATTTCCATTCCACTGCCTACATAGCAAACTGAAGGTTGCTTACCAAGAATATTCTCGTAAAGGCCCTGGAAATTAAGCGCGTGTTTGCCGATGTAGTTTTGGGAAAGAGTATCCCTTTCTGCTTGCGAAAGGCGATGATTTCCTGCTTCTTCGATTGGCAGTACGACGTTCGGAACCTCCAATGCCGTCGCGATGCGATTCGCCATTTGAACGTCCTGTTTATAGGAACGGGCCGTCGTTGCATCGTCTGCAGATGGTGCACTAGTGCTGCCATAGGTTACGAAAGTCAGGTCTTTCGTCACGGACAGAGCAGCAGCGGCGCAAAGACGCGTGTCCATTCCTGCGGTTAAAGCACAGTATTTTTTCTCCGGACGGGACTGCCAGTACCGAATGGAATTGCCGGCAAGCAAAGTAGCTTGCTCCAAAACTTCGGTTGCGGAAGAATCGCCTATCTTTGTCTCCGAGTGTGGGTAAAAACGGACGATTTTGTTTTCTGTGAAATCGTATTTGAAATTCGGGGGAATTGCACAGACCCTGGGATCTTCTGTTTCGTCCCATAACTTGTGCTGTCCGAGTTGCGTCAGTTCAGCAGTCGGATATCCGCGTGCGTCGATCTCTTTGGAGATGAGCGGCAAATGGGAACCAATCAGGAAGGACTCTTTGTGTACATACACGGGCTGGCTTGCAAGCGTGTCGTTGTAGACGAAGTATTGTCCGTCCATTGCGACACAGCATGCCCAGCGCCCAACTACAAAGTCAAGGAATTGTTCGAACTCCCCAATCCCTTTAGACAGAGCTGAAAAGGCATCAACAATGATGTGCTCGCTATTTAATGAATTTTGAGCATTCGTTGCGTGACCAAGCCAGACTATCCCTCGTTCTGAGTCACCTTTAACGGCGACGGGCTCGTCATTTTGAGCGTACAAAAATAGTTTGTCGAGGACTTTGGACTCAGTAAACCCCATAGTTTCGAAATTTTCCAAAGACAGTGGGGCGTCTGTGAGAACGAAGCCGAACGGGTATAGGCGAATGGCCACGGGGGAGCTCCTATTGCGTGTGTTAGTTAGTTCCAAAGACCCTTTGTATCCACAACGGCCTTTCCGGTCAGCTGTGCGCTGGAAAGTTCCTTGAACTCCTTGTGATCGACGAGCAGGACGATGACGTCGGCCTGCTCGAGAGCGTTGGTGTAGCTGACCAATTCGACGTTATCGAAGCCCTTGAGTCGCTTTGGAAGCTCGCTAACGTTTGGCTCGACAGCGAGAATCTGCTTATCCTCGAGTTCTTCTGCAAGATCGACGGCGATGTTAAGAGCCGGGGACTCGCGCAGGTCGTCGATATCTGCCTTGAATGCCAGACCGAAGACAGCAACCTTGGAAGCGTTGGACTCTGCCACAGCCTCCTTGACCTTCTGCTTAACCCATTCCGGCTTACCGTCGTTTACCTTGCGGGCGGTGTGGATCAGCTTCGAGTTCTCCGGGTCAGCGGCAACGATGAACCACGGATCGACTGCGATGCAGTGGCCACCGACGCCAGGGCCTGGCTGCAGGATGTTCACGCGTGGGTGGTGGTTTGCAAGGTTAATGAGCTCCCAGACGTCGATGCCTAGTTTGTCGCTGATGAGGGAGAGCTCGTTCGCGAACGCGATATTGACGTCGCGGAAAGAGTTCTCCGTAAGCTTTGCCATTTCGGCGGTGACATCGTTGGTCGGCAGAAGCTCGCCCTTGCAGAAGGTTGCGTAAATCTCGGTTGCGCGGCGGGTGGCCTCTGGGGTTTGGCCGCCAATAATACGGTCATTCGTGCGCAATTCTTCCATTGCGTACCCAGGGAGGATGCGCTCAGGGCAGTGTGCGAAATATATGACTGGCTTGTCATCAGGATTGTCGGCGCCATCAGCAACGAGGTCAGTGCGGATTTCGAGAATACGCTCAGCCATCTTTGCGGTGGTCTGTGGAGGAGAGGTGGACTCGAGAACAATGAGTTCATCGCCAACAAGCTGAGGGGCGATTGCCTCTGCCGCCGAGTAGATGAACTTCATGTCAACGTCGTAGGAATCGGTGAACGGGGTTGGAACCGCGATGATGTAAGCATCGGCGTGAACCTGCTCAGTGGTAGCGCGGAAACGACCGGAAGAAAGTGCCTCATTCAATTCTTCCTGGAGGCCTGGCTCGACGATAGTCACTTCACCGCGGTTGATTTTCTCCACGTTTGCAGCATTTACGTCGACTCCCGTTACGTCAACACCGGAGTTTGCCATTACTACAGCCGTTGGAAGGCCAATGTAGCCAAGTCCGACGAATGCAACTTTCTGTTTTGTCATTTTGGAGTTCCTAACCTACCTGCGTGCAGTTTTGAAACCGAGTCCCGTGTGGAAGAAACGGCTAACAGGAAGAACTTAGCACTTTTTATTCGTCTTTTTTGATTTAGGGAGAAAATGAGGTGACGAGCGCTCGGAACTGTTAGATGCTTTGTGTCACTGGGTTAATTCGGCTTAAACAATGCCTTAAGGCGGGGGATTCAATTCTGAGATTTTATAACGGGCAGGCAGTTTAAGGGTCGTGTGTGGGAGTCTTACACCGTGCATGTATTCTAGGTGAGCATCCCAGCATGCAATTAGGGGCTATAGCTCAGTCGGTTAGAGCCGCGGACTCATAATCCGCTGGTCCCGGGTTCGAGCCCCGGTGGCCCCACCCTTTGGGATTCTTATCACAAAGTGCCAGCGCACAGGGGGAGCCTTTGTAATCTGAAGAAGATTTATTTCTTCTCTTTCGGAGGTTCTCCCGATGTCTCGCTCTCTTGGTTTGATGGTAACTACTCTGGGCGCTGCCACACTACTTGTAGGCTGCGGTGGAGGAGATTCAGATTCTCAGCCCACGTCGGAGCCAACGACAACGGCGACGACATCGCAGACCACCATTTCCTCCTCTAGCTCGGCTACTTCCACGACTTCTTCTTCTACGCCAGCTTCTGAAGGAACCCCCTCACCGACGGAACCGGCAGCACAGCTAGAGGTAAGTCCGGCTCAGGTAACGGAAGAAACCGTCCAGCAACAAGAAGCATTTTTGGCTCCACCAGCGGGCGTCGATGCAAATGTCGATCCTGATGCAGGCGCCTACGTTGAACAGCCGGCTCCGGAAGCACCAGCTGTTGAGGAACAGCAGGCTCCAGCGCCGGCGCCAGCGGCTGCTTACTATCCGAACTGTGCAGCGGTTCGTGCTGCTGGTGCAGCCCCGATCTATGCGGGAGATCCTGGCTACAGCTCCGATCTCGATCACGACGGTGACGGCGTAGCTTGTGAAAAATAGCTAAACGGTAACTGTGAAGGAGAGGGCATTTGCGCGGCGTCGCCAAGCATGTGCCCTTTCTTGTTGTGTCTGCCTAGTTGATAAACAGTGGCAGCAGGAACGCCATGCCTGTGTTCCTGACAAGGTGGATGTTCCAGACAAGGTGGAGCGTGGTGGCGGAGATGAGGTTGCTGGCGCGGCGGGCTTCGAGTGTGGCGATGCCGCCGATGAGTACAGATATCACGAGCAGTAGGGGAATGCCCATGGCGACGGTCACGGCGATGTAGAGGCCGACCTGCGCAATCAGTGATGCAATGGGCTGGTGCGTGAGTGGCATCGACGTGCGGTATGAAGGCCTTTAACAGTGGGGAAATCAAAGAGGGGCTCGACGCGGGAGGTCATTATTTAGTGTAATCGCGTACTGTCGAAAGTATTGACAACATCGCACTCGTCGACGTGTGCCGGGGCCAGGAGAAAACATGAATAACGATACCGCTGTGCAGGCACGGCTGGCGCTTGTCACGGGGGGAAGGTGAGATTTGAAGGGCATATCTGCGTAGGGGAGTTCGGGAGGAACTAGTGGATGATTTCGAGTTTCCGGAGATGCCTCACGTGTATCTGCCGGCAGTCAATGCGGACGAGGGGCTGACGCGTTGGGAGTTCTTGCCGGGGGCGTTGGATGAGTTTCAGAAGCTTGAGGGAATCGATGAAGATGCTTTTCTCGAGATGCAACAACTTTTGCTGCGTTGGGGTGAGCGTGGCGCCCGAGAGGATGACGTTGCATTGGTGGAGCCATCGGGCAGGAGGGTTCTCAATGAAATTCTGAACCCGCCATGGTTAGGCGAGTTGAAAGGGTGGGGAACTGGTGGCAATGGCGAGGACCGTCATTTTCGACTGTACTTCCTCGATATCTCTTTGAGGCCGGGTGAACCGGCCCACCAGATGCTTGTGAGCTTGTGTAAAGAAAAGCGGATCTTTGATGACACGCGTCAGGGGGCTCGTAAGACTAACGAGGCGCAGGATCGAGACATTTTGCTGGCTATGCGTCTAGGTAAGCAATGGTGTCAGAAAAATCGGGTCACTTTTCGGCAATGGCCGCCGAAATAGGGATGTGCATTAAAATGCACATAGCTTATGATGGGATGAAACATAGGGAATCAGGGGTGAATTGGTAATGGCGAAGTTAACGATCAAGCCGAAGGATGCGTTGCCCGGGGACCTCATCGGGTCGCAAATGGACCTCATTGAGCAACTCGTGGAGTTTCGAAAACTGCGAGGCATGACGCAAAGCGAGGTGGCATCGCGCATGGGTGTCGATCGCTCTGTTGTCACCAAGTTTGAATCATTGGTGGGACTTGGGAAGAAGAACCACACAATGAAGATGATTCGTGCGTACGCAAACTCTGTTGAAGCGTATGTGGCGCACGTTGTGGTAGATGGTCGTATCCAGCATGGACGTGCTCCCTATGCCGAGCTTAAAGAAGAAATTGCTCGGCGGATTACTGCTTTGGCAAACGCGAATGAGGCTCACGAACAATTCTCTGAGGCTGGCCGTGGTCAGCTGGAAACGGACTTTGTATTCGCTGCCCCGGTAGAGTCCGCTGAAACAGGAGTACTGCAGCAGATGGACTACACAATGGAGGGGACTCTTGTCTAAAGAACAACGGGCTGGCTATGCGACGTGGCAGTTGCTTCGCGCTGAGGGGCAGCGCATCGGGGAACAACAGTCGAAGGATGTAGTGCAAACGAAAGGCCAAGTATCTTTCCAGGTTTCGCAAGGTCAGACTCGTGAGACTCTGGTGCTTGAAGTTCGCATTGATGTTGACGTGCCGGCGCGCGCGAAGTTGGCGCTGGCCCTGCGTGGTAACTGGCCAAAGCCGGAGCATAAAGAGTTAACGCCGGAAGAATTGGCTCAGCTTCTCTTGGGCTACAAGCTTGATGAGCTCGTTGCCGTGGTCAATTACGAATTGCAAAACCTAGCGCCTAAGTTTGGCGTGTCAGCACCCTCGATTCCGCAAGAGAAATTGGAAGCCCTACGCCAAGACGCTTCGGACAAGGAAACGGAGTAGTCCGTGCCGTTCCTTGGGATAAGGCGGATGGCCTTTCCAAGCGCGCAAGCATGCCGCGGCTCTCGGTGCGAACCTCGCATTGAACGCCGGCTGGAGCGGCCTCTTCTTCCGCTCGAAGCATAAGAGACTGGCCACCGCTTGGGCCGGCGCCCTAGGCGCAAGCTCCGCAGACCTCGTGCGCCGCGCCTGGAAGTCTGCACCCGAGCGCGGTGCGTTGCTAGCACCCTATGTGGCATGGACGGGCTTTGTCACCGTGCTCAGTGCGGAGATTGCGCGATTGAATCGCAGACACTAGCACTGCGACTGCGCTAGAGGATTGTGACCCGGCCATGCCAGAACGGCCCGCTATTTACGGTAAATGAGGCGCCGGAGTTGTGATCACCGTCTTTTTCGCAGCCAAGGGTGTCGCCAGCGGAACCGATGCTGCAATCGACGTTGTAGGTCTGGCCAGTGGTTGGGCTGGTGACTGTCACGGTCGTTTTCGGGACGGAAGTGACTTGAGGTTTGTATGGACCATAGGTGTAGGTCGCTGCGGTTGCTGCCTTGTAGAGCTCCGCTACATAGGCACAGGAACTCATGCTGCCAGGGCGAACGGTGATGTCTGCGGGGAAGTCGTAGCAGTCGGTTGAAGCGATGGCATCGCCGTTGGGATAGATGTTGCTGCCAGACTGGGTATCTGGATTTGCGGCAGCCCCGCTAGCGTCTTGGGCGTTGGCGCCCTCGCCGCTATTGCCCAGAGTTGGCTGTGGACCTTGATGTTCCTTTGCAGTGTCTTCGCTGGAGGTTGAACGGGCATCGGATTGCGTAGCGCCGGCAGCTTGAGAGAAAGAGGTTTCGGGCAATGCTTCGGAGGAATGCTCGCTGTTGTCGCTGCCATTGCTACAACCGGTCA
This sequence comes from Corynebacterium simulans, assembly GCF_001586215.1. Classification (NCBI taxonomy): domain Bacteria; kingdom Bacillati; phylum Actinomycetota; class Actinomycetes; order Mycobacteriales; family Corynebacteriaceae; genus Corynebacterium; species Corynebacterium simulans. The sequence goes on from NZ_CP014634.1 coordinate 2,253,852, forward strand.
AAAGAAGTGTTGCGGCAAGGGGCAGGGAAAGTAGGAGAGAAGAGAGTTTGTGCATAGGTGTATTCTAAGGCGATTGCCCAGCGCACTGCGGGAAACGGGGAATCTTCCCCTATGTGCGTTCCTTGCCTAAATTCGGCTTCGCGGAGCGTGTCAAGTTTTGTGTGGGGTTTGGTTTTCTTAGAGGTATTTATTGAAGCGGTCGGGGTATGCCACAGCCATTTGGTTGCTGGCTTGCTTCCAGCCGGAAGCCTTTCCGCCCTCGACAAGTCGGCTCGCTGACGCTGCGGCCCGTTTTCCTTTCTTGGCGCGTTGATCAGCGCGTTTGTCTTCAATAGTGCAGATCATCAACTACAGTGTCTATAGCGCGGATTCGTCGTTGGTAGGTTGCACTCGGTTGCGGGTGGCTTTACGCAGCTCATTGTTAAACGACTCGATAGAGTTCGTCGTGTAGATGACTTTCTTCAACGCCGCTGACACTTTCTTCCGGTCCCCGTAGGCTACCCACCGGTTGGCGGCACGTATCAGGTGCACGACACAGGTTTGCACCATGAAACCAGGCGACCGCGTCAGGTAAGCCTTCAGCCCATCACAGCAGACAATTAAGACGTTCTTAACCCCACGGTTCGACAAGTTAGAGCTCACTTGTGCCCAAAACGACACTCCTTCTTCTTTAGCTATCCATAGTCCCAAGATGTGCTTGATTGCTTCGATATCAACGCCGATGGCCATGTAGGCAGACTTGTTGATCACCCAGTGAAGTGCCCCGAGTTTTGTTCCTAGGCATTTGCCTTGATTTCTATTATTTCCTGTGGCGGGATCTACTTCCAAAAGGTCAAGTCCGCGTCCGTGGTTCGGGCGCTTGCCCGCATCAATATTTTTGTTTTCGTCCCACGCCGCACCCCTGCAGACGCTGGTAGCGTTTATACATACCGCAACCGACAGCCACGGGAGGCCTATTCTATGGACGGCGATGTTACTGTGCTGCTTGTATGCGCCGGGTTAGTGCTTGTCATGGTGCTCTACTGGACCTACTACATTAGGTGCGTGCGGAGGCAACCCAGATCGGAAAAGTGGTACGACGATGTCGACTTTGTAGGCGCAGAAAGTGATGGGGTCCTTTTCATTTATCCTTACTGCTCGCTCATTATGGGCGCTGGCGGCGCCATGGGGTTGGTCGCAAGTGCCAACCCTCCCGAGTTTGTCTACACGGTGCTGAAGGTTCCGCTCGTGGCAGCTTTCGTTGTCGGAGTCATTGGATTTACGGGCGCGGTCGGGGTTCCGCTTCCGTGGCCTTTTGTTCCTCGTTGGGTCGTCGATATCCGCAAAGCAAAGCGTGCCCGAAGGCGTGAGCGCAGACAAGCCAGAAAAAGGGAAAAGGAAGAATAGCTACTGCAGGAAGAGGCCATTTTGTGCAGCGTTCGCGGGGTGGCAGCGTCACGCTGCTGCGAGCGTTGCATGAATCACCGCATTCACATGAGCAAATGGAATCCGCTCCTGCTCAATGCGCAGCCGGCCCGCAGTGAAGAGAAGGCGGTAGGCGCGCTGCTCTTCGGTGGTGAGGTGGGTAAGGGTGGCGGAGCCGTCGCCGGGGTCGGGGACAGCCAGGTGCTGGAATTCGGTGACGGTGGCTGTGTCCATGAGCAGTGACGTCGTGTGGGGGAAATGGGCGCGCACGGCGTTGAGGATGGCAAAGCCGGCGGCGTCGAGGTCGCCCCAGTAGGTGATGTCGATGAGGTTAAGCCAGTCCAGTGCGTGGAGTTGGTGGGCGGCGGTGCCGGCACCGAGGAGGGCGACGGTGGGAGGGGAGGTGTCCGGAAGCGTGGGCAAAGCCAGGAAGGTTTGTTTGTTCTCCACGATGAGGACGCGGGGAGGGGTATGCGGGAAAAGCGTGGCGGCGTGAGCTAGGGGGATTTCGATATCGCTGAGCGCTGGAGCGTGGTTGAGGTAGCGCAGGCGGATTCGGGCGTCGCTGCGGCGCAGGCCTAAGTCTGTGATGCCAAACGGCGCGAGGAGTGTGAGGAGTAGGCGGCGGTGGGTACCAATCCATTTGCCGTCCACACCTTTGACCGGCACGGCGCGCTCCCACTCGCCGGAGTCAGGGTTGGCGCGCAGCCAGGTCAGGCACGGTTCTAGGCATTTCAGATCATAGGCGCTTAAATCCTTCCATTGGGTATAGCTGCGGCGGACGGTGTGGGCGAAGTCGGGGGAATCGGGAAAGACGGCAGCGATGCTGTGCGCTCGTTCACGGGCGCGGGCGTACTCGAGGTTAAGGCCCGCGGCGGTGGCGATGCGTTCGGCACCGTTGATTGTGATGCGAGCCGGTATGTTGTTCGTGCCCAGGCCCGCGCGCGACCAATTGCGGGACTCGTAGATGACGTCCTCCTGGTGGGGCCAGCGCTGCCAGGCACGGATAAAGCCCTGCGTGGCGTCGATATCGCGGGCGGCAGCAGTGGCAGTGGGCGGGTGCAGGGGCCAGTCGACGCGCACAGAATCCGGGTCAGCCAGTGCTTCGGCAAAGTGATTGCGCAGGTATTTTGACGCGTGTGCTTGCAGGTCTTTAGGGCTGCGCATAGTCGGGGTCCTGGTAGGTGGAGGCGTCGATAAGCGAATAGCCCGTGCGCGCCCGCGGGCGGCCATTGATGATGGGCTCATCGTACTTGACCACAATCGTGCCATCCACGTAAGGAGACAGCGTCTGGATGAGCTTGAAAGGCGTGGCCAGAATCATGTGGAAACCAAAAGACGTAAAGACGGACATGGCAGTGCGGGTAAAGGTGGGATCGGCGCGGTCAAAGGCCTCATCCAGAATGATGGAACCATAGGTGGGCACGTCTTGGTCCGGCTCCGCCAGCCGGAAGCGCAGGGCCGCAGCCAGGCAGAAGAAGACGAGCTTTTGCGCTTGGCCGCCAGACAGCGAGGCGGAATCCTGATAGGTATTGGCTGTCGTTCCGTCGGGGTACAACTCACGGCCGATAAAGCTCACGTGCCGGCGGGTATCTAGCACCACGTTGCGCCAGCGGAGATCCTCTGGCTGGCTCGAGCCCAAACGGCTCAAGATCTTGTCCAACGCGTGGTAGCGCGCAAGGGCAGCCTCTGTATCATCGGAGCCGAATTCGCCCAAGCTGTGGGAGGTGGCGGCATCAAGATCCCGCTGGAAATCCTGGACCACCTGGCCGCGAGCATCCTTGACGTCGATGCGCAGGGTGCGCTCACCGTTGAAGGGAGAGCGCTCCAGGGACTTGTTGATGAATTCCATGCGCCTCTCAATATCACTGCGAGCACGGCGCAGGTCTGTGGTGAGGTGGGAGAGGTTTCGCACGGTGGAGCCGTTGAGAAGCTCGAGGAAGCGGGCGCGGAAATCCGCCAGGCGGTCGGCGCGTAGGAACTTGAGCTTCTCGATGCCCTCGCCAGCGAAGCTCGCCTGCGGCTCAAGGTCCGCGGCCTCCGCCGGCCACTGGGCCAGATATGTGTGGAGGACAGAGACAATTTTGGCGTTGGCGTCTTCGATGCGCCGCGTGGCGGTGCGGGCGGTGTTCTGAAGACTAGCCTGCACCTCATCGCGCCGGGCATCGATGTCATCAATGGTGAGCTTGCGCTTGCCCTTGTGCAGGGCATCTTCGACTGCTTTCGCGATGTCCTGGTCCTCGATGGCGGGCACAATACCGATGCTACGGCGGCGCTCGGTTGAGCGCTCAAGCTCGCCTTCGACGTTGCCCAGGTTCTTCTGGGCGGCGTTCAGCCTGGCGCGTGCGGCCTTGAGCTTGGCCTTGGCTTGCTCGTGGGCTGCGGCGAGGGCTTGGGCCTCCGGGGAGGAGGCCAGCGAGTCATACTGCTCCTGCAGATCCTGCCGGTGAGCCTCGGCGGAGGCGGTGTCGATATCCGGGAAGGAGGTTTCCAGCACCTGCTGGGCTTTATCGCGCTGGGAGCGCAGAACGTCCATCTTCCGGTTGAGGTTCTGGACCTGCTTGGCCGTGGCACGAGCAGTGGCCTTGGCCTGCGTGAGCTGGGCGCGTAAGAGCTCAATCTTGGCGGTGTTGGTGGAACCCACCCGGTACCAGGTAGTGCCGCTAAAACGCTTGCGGTCATCCTTGATGAAGCGGGTTGAGCCGTCTTTATCCTTGGGGCGGCTTTCCAGGCCATCGCGCGTTACCGCCGGGGTGGTGGTGACATGGTCCAGTTCCGCAACCGAGTCCACACACTCGTAGTTGAAGCGGCGCGAAATATGTTGGCGAATCCAGTGCGCCATGGCGTGGTCTTGGAATTCCAGTTTGTGGATAAGCTGCCGCGGGCTGTGCGCGGAGGCCTGCGGTGATGCAAACTCCGGAATGGTGCGGTACTCCAAACGGGTGCCCACGTTGCGCGAATTGACCCACTGGTTGATGGTGTCGCGGGCAGCTTCAGGAACGAGCAGGGTGGCGGCAAAGCCGTGGAGGAGCTTTTGAATCACCGGCTCCCATTCGGCCTGCTGCGGGCTGATATCGATGAGCTCGCCGGCGAAGGGAAGCTCGGATTCGCCATAGCCGGTATCGCGAGCCAGCTGCGCGCGCAGTTCAACTAGAGCCTTGTCGATGTTGGTGCGCCGCGAGCTAAATGAGCGCAGCTCGCTATCGAGCGCGGCACAGGCGGTGGCAGCGTCCCGGGCGGCCACGCCAGCTTCTTGTTGCTCGTTGATGAGGTTGGCGAAGTCAACCTTAAAATCTGCGATGCGCAGCTTCGCGGTGGCCTGCAGCTCGGCGAAGCCGTGTGGACTGAACTCGTAATCATCAGTCCACGCTCCAGCGGCCGCAGCCAACCGTTGGAATTCCTTCGTGCGGTGCTCAATTTCTTTGTCCGCAGTTTCTATCTTGGCGCTTAAGGCATCGAGCTCGCCAGCGCTGAGCTGGGTAACAGCCACCGCGGCCAGGCGCTCGGCATCATCCAGGTGTGCGACCTCAGCGTTGAGGGTCTCCGACTGCGACTGGGCCTCCGATAGCTGTGCTGTGAGCGCACGGATGCGGAAGTCTAGTTCCTCTGTCACCAGGCGGGCGCGTACGGCCGGCAGCGCCTCACTCATCGCCTCTGCTTTCTCCTTATCCGCTTCAGCACTAGACCGCTGAGAGTGAAGTTGGGGCAGCGGCCCGAGCGTATCAATCTGCGCCTTGACGTCCTCAACCCGCAGGTAGGCCTGGCGCAAATCCTCAAACTGTTCCACGGCCTCATCCGCTCTGGTGAAGGTATCCGGCACATCCAGCATGTAATCCCTAAAGAGCTGGTCCAGGCTGGACAGGGACTTCGCGGATTGAGTGCGGTGAAGAAGAAGCTGGCCCTCCACATTCTTAATCCCCAAGCGTTTGCGGAAGCGGTCCGCAAACGTGGCATAGGTCGGCGTAAAGAACGCGCCGGGGCCCTTATACAGGGCCCTGATCTTGCGGCTATCCAAGCTGCGGGTGAGCAAGGGGCTGAGCTTATCGATGTCCTCATCGCCCGGCACCAGCCCATACAACTTCTTGATCTGGCCTACGGAGTTCTCACCGCCGTTGAGGCGAAAAATGGCGATGAGGGTGTGCTGCTTGCCCTGGCCATTGTCGTAAGTCAACGCCACCACTGAGTTGGTCGCACTTTCACGCAGGTATTCCGGGGTAATCTCACCAGTCTGTGTATTCTCCTGCTGCCGCCACGCTCCGCGCACGTAGGAGACCAAGTTACGGCCGTTGTGCCGACCGAGGTCTTGCTGCGAGGCGGCGTTGAACTTCACGTGATTCTGGGGGACAAGGACGGCTGACATGGCATCCAGCAGTGTGGATTTACCTGATCCTGAGCCACCCGTAATGAGGAAACCTTTCCGCGCTACCGGGATGGAAAAATAGCCATGGAAGGTGCCCCAGTTAATCAGCTGGATGCGGCTGATGCGATACTGGCCTGGGTAAAGCTCCGTGTGCTTAGTCATCTGAGGTGTCCTCCTCGGTATCCTCGGCTCGCGCCAGGCGGGCGTATTCATCCCGGATGGCGGTGACCGTGGAGGCATCGAAAAGCTGGCGCAGCACCGGCGAGACCTCCAACCGGCCTTCTGTCTCCGTGGTGCTGAGCAGGGAATAGTCATTCTGGATGCGCTTAATAGCCGCGTTGAAGCGCTTGGTGAATCCGGCCTCGTCGCGGTTATCCACCGCGCGGACATAGCCGATGCTCTCCCGGAGATCTTCTACGTCCACGATGACGCGCTCGCCGGGCAGAGCCAGCCCCAGCTCCTGGCGCAGGTTCAACAAGATAGCGGTATCGATGTGCTTGAGCTTGTCCGTGCGCAGCACCTGCGGGATGCTCAGGCTGTCTTCTTCCACCATGCGGGTAAAGGCAAAGCCCTCGGTCTCATCGATGACGAGCTCCAAAAATACCTCGTGCAGCCTGGCACGCAGATTTTCTTCGTCAGAGATAATTGCTGACCACAGCACTGGTTCCTTCTGCACGCGGATAAGTGGTCCTTGGAGCAGCTGCACTAAGGCGCGGCGCGAGTGGTAAGTCAACGTTCCTTTGTCGTGCTCCCATAGCGGGGGCTCGTGCGTAGAATCCACGCGGGGGCTGTTGGCGGTGGTCACTGAAGCTCCTCAACGGTTGTGTGATCGAAATACATAGTGGGAATCTGTGCGGCACGTACAGCACCGTCTTCTTCAGTCCACGTGATTTTTTCTTGCGACTCCCGTACAGCAGGCAGCGGATGTTGATCAGCAATATGGACCAATCCCACCACGCTGGCTAGGCCTTGTGTTGGGGGATGAGCTTGCAATACCTGCGCAATGGTGCACGGGCCAGAGTCGCTCACTGTCTGCCGAATCGCCTCGTGCAACTCCTCAAAGTCGATCTCGGACTCGCGTACCAGCTCATAAAGGGCGTGTGCGTCGTCCTCGCCCGGTTGGTAGGCCACGGGTGCTTCCTCCACGACCTCCCGTCCAGGGTTAGCCAGACGAATGCGGGAGACCGAGTGAATAGACATGCCGATGCGCTGTAGCGGCGTGTCCATCCGGTGGAAGGCCTTGAGTTCTGAGCCTTGCGCGGCATCAATAGCCATGCCGCGGGCTTCTCGCAGCAGCTCAATCATGCGCCGGTCCTCCGCGAACTGCTCCGAGGACACGTAGTGGCGCAGACTCCGTGCCAAGCCCGTCATGGTCTGGTTGACCTCAAAGCTGGTTTCTTCCATATCGCGAAAGAGACGACGCAGCTGCCGTCTTCTCTCCGGTGCCACATCTTGGCCCGCTTCACTATCGAGCACCTGTTCAATCCACTGGTCCAACCAGACGCTGCGTTCCCTATCCATAAGGAGGGAATAAAAGCCTTGGAAGCTGCGGCCCGCATCTGATTCTGCGATGTGGTCTACGCCGTTGAAGATCTCCTCCAACACATCACCGCGGTAGCCTTCCGGATCCAAAAGCTGCCGGCGCAGCTGGTGGTTGAGCGCTTCAAGATCGTGGCGAACTCTGGCGAAATCGCTCGGCACCGCCATAGCCATATTGAGCACATCCTGGACTCGTTCCTCAGTCTCGGCGGCGGTGAGCCTTTCAAACTGACCCAGCTGTGCTTTTTCAATCTCGCGGTCAATGCGCGCGCGTTCTGCCTCCAAACTGGCCACGCGGCTGGCGATGTCCTCATTGGTATCCCGCGCCAACCTCTGCAGAGCCGAGCTAATGGATTCAACACGCGAGGCCGTCACCGTGGTCACCGGTTGTTCCCAGCGCTCAATGGCTTCCAACGCGGATAGGGCTTCCTCGCTGGGCTCGAGTGTTTCACCACGCGAACTCCTTCCGGATTTACGCACTAGCCAACCGGCCTTGACCCAGTCATTGCAATAGTTTTGTGGGGTGCGCGGCATGGGAAACTCGCTGGCAATCACTTCGAAATCGGTGACCATGAGCTCATAGACTTCCGCCGCCGGACGCGCCCGGGTGCCGCGTGGAAAGTACTCCGCAATCAGCGCCAGAATCACCGGCGCATTATCCGCGGCGAGGAGCCGAATCGCGGCGGAATCATGCATCAAGCGCCGGAGTGACAAAGCGCGTGCTTCAACAGACATGACTCGATTCTGACAGGTGGGACGGACATATGCAGGGAAATATGGCTCAATAGTTCGAACAACACCCTGCCATGATAAGGGTCCACTTGTGAGTGAAAAGCGCGAGGCATTGAAAGCTCTCGCGCGTCAGTAGACCACCTTCTTAGTCCTGTGCAACACCAACGTTGACTTCGATGTTGCCGCGGGTGGCCTTGGAGTAAGGGCACATCTGGTGTGCGGCGTCGGCAAGCTCCTGTGCCTTGGCGTCCTCAACACCTGGGATGGTGACCTCGAGGTCGACGCCGAGGTAGAAGCCCTCGTCGTTCTTGCCCAAGTTAACGCGGGCACCGACGGTGGAATTCTCGGCATCTACGCCCTTGTCCTTGGCCACTGCCTTGAGCGCGGAGTGGTAGCAGGCGGCGTAACCGGCAGCGAAAAGCTGCTCGGGGTTGGCGCCCTCACCGCTGCCGCCCATTTCCTTTGGAGCGGTCATGGTGAAATCCAGATCGGAATCCTTAACTACAGCTCGGCCGTCGCGGCCTGCGCCGGTGGAGAGCGCTTCGGTGCTATAAACGGCGTCCATAATGACTCCTTTTCTATCGGGTCTTTGTACGTCCGCCGATTGTACGCAAGAACGCTAGTCTGAAAACCTGGGGCACTTCACGTAGTGGATGTTGAGTTTGCTGGGCACGGCAGTCAGGTCGAAAAACTTCCATAAGTGTGAGAGGTGTGCGCCGGAACCTGTCTAATCCTCGAAGAGGGGGGTTCAATTCGACCTCGGGGTGGTGCGCTCGATGCGAATACGCCAGGGGATCTTACCGAGTGCTTCGTTGTAGGTGTCGACGACGCCGTCGCCGGCGCGTTCGGCGGTGCGTTTGATGGCGTCGCTCCAGCCGGTCGACTCTATGGACTCGCGGGTGTAGGCGTCGATTCCGGCGACGGTAGCAAACTCATTGAGCTGGTGGACGAGGCGGTTGCCCGCTTCGGCGGCCTTGGTATTGCCGCCGAGGCGGAGGACGAGTTGAAGATCCTTGAACGTGGCGGAGTCGTTGGCTTTGTCGGCGATGGCGTTAAGAGCGTTGATGATGCGTTCCTCACGCTTGGCCTTTGCTTCGGCGATGCCCTGGCGGTGTTGCTCGAGGTGGTCGGGTTCGCTGGCGGCGACGCGGTTGAGCTCGAGAATATTCAGCTGATTTTGGAGAACCATGACTCGGGCAAGCTGGAAAATCCAGTACGTGGCGTTTTCCTCGGCCTCAGTGAAAGCCTGGTAGGCCTTCTTGGGATTGGTGGCCTTCTTCGCAATTTCCTTGGCTACTTCGTCGAGTTCTCCAATGATCTGTCCCTGAAGCCGTTTGAGGTCGACATCGAGGTCATCGACCTTGCTCCACGTCACGGCGCCGACTTCGCCGGTCTTTTGGAGCAGACTGAACGCCTCTTCGATGGCCTCAGTGAAGCCGTTGATATCGCCGTTTACTTCGGTCTTGCGTTGCTGGATGAGCTTCTGGACGTTCTCGGAGACTTCTTCGAGGTAGTCGAGCACCTGGTCCATTTGTGCTTGTGCAGCGCTTTCTTCGAGGATGGCGGCGACCGCGAGAGGAGCCGCTGGTGTGGCGAGAAGTGCGGTGTTTTCGAACTTCAGGTGCTTGACGATGGACCCGGCATTTCCTTTGGCGCCGGGGAGGTCGCCGACGCGGAGGACACCCGCGCGGATCTTTTCGGCGGCTACCTTGTTCTCTTTGAGGAATTGCGCACTGTCCTTTGAGAGTTTGAGGTAGCGGCCGCTGTTTTCTTGGAATTGGCTCAGCGTGCGGGCGGACTTGCTCAGGTTATGCGCCACCTTCGGGGCGACGCGAGCGAGCTTCTCCTGAGGAGAAGACTCATCGAGTCGTGTCAGAGCGGATTCAGAGCCGAGGAACATGAGTGAGTCCCCGTGGAGGATGACCTGGAGTTCGGCGTCGCTCGCGCCAGGATTCTGGGGAAGTGCGGAACTTGGTGAATCAGACATGGGGTAAGGTTCCTCGGTGCGTGAGACTTTTTAAGGGGATGTATGTAGCTTACTGGAGCTGTGCGCCTGGATACTAAGTTGTCGAAAGTAAACTCGCGGGCCTTGTTCGCCGTTTCGGCGATGTCCGTGTGGAGCGCGGTCGGCACGATTCGTTGAGGGACACCCCGGTGAACGTGCAGCCAAGGTGGTGGAGGCGAAGCGCCGCGCTATCGGCGTCGGCAGTGCAGACTGCAGCCTGGATGGGATCGGGGGCTTGAGGGACCGGTTGGTGTGGCAGGATGAAGTAAGCGTGACGGTCGCACACATGGTGGGGCGCGTCGGGTCGAGCGGCGCGGGACGCCTAAGCCTTTCAGGGTGCGGCAGGCAGAAGACTCGGAGGCGAAGGCGGCGATCGCGCGGGCGGCATCGGAGTTAATTGGAGATGACGACGCGGTCATTTTTGACAACGGCACGACGGCGCAAGCCATTGCACAGCGGCTGGCTGGCCGGCCCATTACGGCGATATCGAGGATCTGCATCAGCTGGTCACGACCACGGACGCGCCAGCGGAGCTCCTCGCGCAGATTCGCGACCTTGGGGTGCAGGTCATTACTGTGCCCGCGGGTAAGTAAGGCTTAGTAGTAGGAGCCTTCCTCGTTCGTGACCTCGCGGTCGGCGCCGATCTTTTGCAGGTACATGCGGCGGTGTAAGCGGATGGCGGCGCGGGCGGCCATGGCGAGGCTGTCCAGGAGGAAGAAGACGGTTCCTACCTTGGTGAGGCTGAACAAGAAGAGGAGGGAACCTGCGATAAAGACCACGGAGATGGAGACATCGACGGCGATGGAGGCCGTCTCAAAGCGGTTGCGGATAACGAATTCGTTGTGGTGGGGTGTCGCGTCACTTTGCTTTACACTTTCCCATCTTACCGGTAGTGTCACTTACGACAGATAGTGTAGTGAGATTGCTACACACTATGTTGTGTTGAAGCAGAGGTTGACCATGCGTATTCTCCAGGACGAAAAGCTGACTCCTCAGCAGCTGGAGGAGTTTGATGCGCTTGCGAAAGCGAGCGAATCGCCGGTTGTACGTACTCTTATGCAGAACATCGCAGAGGTGCTTCGTAACGGTGGCAATTTGCTGAGTGCAGAGGAAGATGCTGCGTTGTCGCCGAATGAAGCAGCTAAGCAGCTCGGCATGAGCCGTACATTTCTCAATCGCCTCCTTGATCAGGGAAAAATCCCCTACTTTAAGGTGGGGACGCATCGACGCATCCGTGTAGTCGATCTCGCTCTATTCGAGCAGCAGCGCGATTCGGATCGTATTGAATTGGCACAGCGTCTGGCACGCCAGCAGCAAACCACGCGTGCAGTAGACGCGACGATTGCGGACTTGCTCTAGTTTTGGTTCTGCGGTACGAAAAGGGCTATGCATAGTAGGCGCGGGCGTCCCACGCTTCGAGTGCTTAAAGAGGACTTGAGGGACGGATGGCAAGAACCGTTCGTCATGCGTGCGGTGGGTGATGAGCGTTACGAAGATTTGTTGCCGTTAAGCGAGCTTGCACATCCTATCGTAAGGAAGACCGCTGATTCCTTCACCGACACCGCAGCCGCCGATAACTACGTGGGAGCTATTGGGAGTGCTGTCTCCATTCGTCTGCTAGAGATTAAGCAGTCCCAGTGGCGAGGCGGGGTGTGGACCGATCCTGAAACTGGAGTGCGCTGGCTGGTTGCTGCAGGACTTGCAAAAGGCGGTCATGAGGACAATGACGATTTCTATAAATTTGTGGAGCGTGAGGAACACAACGGTACTATTACTCGGCTATTGCCGACAGAAGACGATAAACGCTTGCTGAAGTTGGAGACGGCGGCGCGTATTCGTACGGAGTGGGAACTCAATATCCAGCGTGAGGTGCTGGCTGCGTTGCAGGAGATTCGCGGCGGTGGGGCAGCGCGCTTTGACGTAAACCATCCGCTAGCACGATTGGGTAGGTTCGCTACCATCGAGTTATACGTGGAATTGGTGCGGGGCGAGGACCGCATTGCCACAGATGAAGTCATCGTTGAGTTCTTTCCGCAGCGTGGAGTCAACTTCAGCGAGGAGCTCTACTGGCAGCTCATCGTTCGTGTATTAGCTTCGGTCTACCCGCCCGCACAGGGCTGGGATCGTGCTGGGGACGAGTTTCACCAAATGGAAGAATCGGGGAGTCTCGACAAGCGCATTTCCGAGCTAGAAACGCATGATGTGAAGCGCACCCTCGCGGAGGTTGAGCTCGGAGCCGTCGCACACTTCACCCACCGTGAACATTTAGCAAGCAAGATCATAGATGGGACTGGTGTGCGTTCCTTGTGCGGAGTCTATTTTGTTCCCGCACAAGACGCAGACTCGTTGCCAACATGTCCGCAGTGCGACGTGCTGTATGCTGCATTGCCGAAGCTACCCTTGGGCGATTAGCGGCGAAAATGTCACTCTCCGTAGTGCATTCGGTGTCTCAGCTACTTGCGTTCCTGGGGGGGAGGACCGTTCCTTCGTAGTGAACCGCATTGTGGATGAATTTGAAACTACCCCGCGGCGGCAGTGATTTACTGCGCCGCGGGGTGGCTATCTGAAGAAGAAGTACTTTCGTGCTTTGTCTGACTTTCTGCCGCTTTAGCGGTCGGCGGTCAGGGTGATGCCGTTGGTCTCGGCGGTCTGCTGCAGTGCAGTGAGAGCCTTGGCGTCCTTTTGCAGGTCGTAGGTCTCAGCGAAGCCAACATGGACGTGAGTTGAATCGTTGACGTCCAGCTCGAACAGCTTGTGGCCGGCTTCCTGCTCCAGCTGTGCGGCCTTGTGCTTCAAGGCGTTGATGCCGGTTGGCAGGTTCTCCTTGTTGGAGTCGGTGTTTTCACCGGCGTTGTCGCCAGCTTCGGCCTGCCCGTCGGTAGTGGCGGCCTGTGCCTGGGCGTCGGTGTTACCGCCGAGGAGCTCAGAGAAGTCCGGGCGGTTGCCGCCGAGCAGGGAGCTGCCTAGCTGCAGGAGGGCAGCAGGGTCGGCAGAGGACAGCTGGTTCAGCGGGGTGTCCGCGTCGATGCCTGCGGTGTTAGCAGTGCCAGTGGCATCGGAGTCTGCAGCCGGATTTGTTGCGGCGCCGTCGGCAGCCGGCGCGGTTGCGGTGGTGCCGGTGGTGGTGGCGGCAGCCGGGTTTGTTACGGCGCCGTCGGCAGCGGTGGTCTCAGCGGCGGTGGCGTTGGCGGCACCGGCGATTACAACTGCGGGAAGTGCGGCGGCAATGGTTGCGCGGCGCAGGGCGTTCATGGAACGCATAGGATAAATCCTTTCTATCGTTGCGGTCTTTCGGACCACGGGTGATGTTAGGAAGCGTTTCTGTGGCGAAGCTGGCTTCTAGCTGTCGGCTTATTGCAAAGCAGACTCGATTGCTTTCAGGGATTCCTTGATGTGCGGGATGGTGCCTGCCACATGCGAGCCGGCATCGTTCGGGATGAAGGTGACGTTGCCGCCGCGCTCAGACCACTCCTTGGCCAGCTGCTCAGCAGTGGAGAAAGGAATCACATCGTCGCCGCGGCCGTGGGTGATGACCACCGGGATGGATGGGGCGTCGTAGCCAATGTGCTGGTCGGCCAGGATCTTGTCGTAAGGTGCCTCAGCGATGAACTCGTCGACGTTCTTGCCGTCGATGCTGACGTCTTCAATCTTCTTGCCCGCGAAGCTGGTCAGACCCAAGGTGCAGGAGTTGGTGGCGTTCTGCAGGACGGTCTTGCCCTCCTCATTGAGGTGGGAGTACAGGTCCTCGTCGTAGGAGCTGCTCAGACCCAGCAGGGCGAAGGACTCGAAGAGGAAGTAAAGCGTGCCGTCGAGAGCCGGCGGCAGCAAGGTCAGATCCGCAGGAGCGGCGCCGACGGTGGCGAGCTTGACGTTGAGCTCTGGGGCGTAGTCGTCGTAAAGCTCAGCGGCAGCAGCGGCGGCGCCGCCGCCCTGCGAGTAACCGTTGATGATGACCGGGTTATCGGCGTTGATATCCCAGCCTTCTAGCTGGCGGGCAGCGCGGGCGCTATCGAGCACGGCGTGTGCCTGCGAGACACGGTCCATGTAGGTATGCATGCCCGGGGTGCCCAGGCCCTCGTAATCGGTGACCACGACGGCGTAGCCCTTCTTCAGGTACTGCTCAAAGAAGAGCTGCTCGTAGTCACCCACGCCGTCGGCAATCTTGCGTGAAGGTGCGCAGCGGTCGGCCACACCCTGGGTTCCCGGTGCGAAGGCGATGAGCGGGCGTGGACCGTTGCCGGTCCACTCCGCCTTCGGCTCAATCACGATGCCGCTGACCGGAATCTTCTCACCCTTGCGGTTGGTGGAGGAGTACAGGATGCGCTGTGCCTTGTACGGGCCCACGTTGGTAATGCCCAGCGTGTTGGCGGGGTTGCGCACGGCATCGGAGCGGAAGAGCTGGCCTGGCTCAGAGCCTTCGAGCTCAACTGGGTCGTGGTAGAAGGCCTTGTACTCGTCGCCGACATTGTTATCGGAAGGTGCCTCGGTGCTTGGCGCGGCGTCGTCAAGCTCCTTGGCGTCGGTTGCGATGTCGGAGGCCTCAGCCGGGCTCTCGTCAGCGACTGGATCTTCGAGGGCCTTTTCAATGAGGGCGCTTTCAGGCAGCTCGGTGTTCGGAGCATCGGCAGCGACGGCGGCGGGGCAGATGCTGAAGGTCAGGCAAGCAGAAGCAAGCAGTGGCAGGTAGGTGCGCAGTGATTTTTGCACGGCAACGTCCTTTCTAGAGATCGGAGGAGTCTTAGTGTTTGTCTGGCTACGCCGTTAGGGGGCGGGGAGAGCGCTGCGCGGTGGAGCTGACACCGATTATTATTGGTTTAATTTTGCTAACTAACAATGGGAAAATGAATTTAATCCGTTTGTACAGGCCCGTATAGGGGTGTACACCGTTAGCATTACGTTTCCGGGCGGGCGTGCTTGAATGGAATCATGATTGATGCGCGCGATAGTCAGGCCCTCGATGTGGCCAAGCTGTACTACAACTCGCACCTATCCCAAGCGGAGGTAGCGCAGTGTCTGGGTATTTCGCGCCCTACCGTCTCCAAGCTTTTGCAGCATGCGCACGACCAGGGCTTCGTGGTCATCAGCATCAACGATCCTCGCGAACGCTCCGATGAGCTGGTGCGTGAGCTAAAGGAGCACTTCGCGCTTGCCGACGCCCGCGTGGTCACCACCCCACGCGGCGGCAACCTCATGCAGGACCTAGGCGCAGCTGGCGCCGCGCTGCTCGAAGAGCTCGTCCACGACGGCTCCAGCGTCGGCGTGTCCTGGGGCCAGACCATGTCCGCCGTGGCAGAGCACCTGCGCCAGCTGCCGCTCGAGGGGGTAAAGGTGGTGCAGCTCAAGGGCGGGCACTCGCACACGCGGCGCTCCACCAAGGACTTCGCCACCCTCCAGGGCTTTGCGCGCGCCTTCAATGCGGAGACCTTTATGCTGCCGCTGCCTGTCATTTTCGATTCGGCCGAGACGAAGCAATGGGTGGAAAAAGATCGCCACATTGCCCACATCGTGGAGATGGGCTCTCATGTCGACGTCGCGGTGTTCACGGTGGGCGCGGCCGCGCGCGAGTCTTTGGCGCTGAACCTGGGCTATCTCAGCGAAGAAGAAACGCAGCTTATCTTGGAGCGCGCGGTGGGGGATGTCTGCTCCCGCTTCTTTGACACTGAAGGCCGCGTGGCCGTGCCCGAGGTGGACGCGCGAACGGTGAGCATTACTTTCGACGCCCTGGCGGCGCGGCCGGCACGCGTCCTCGTTGCCGGCGGGCCGGAAAAGGCCGGCGCCATCCGGGTAGTACTCGAGCAAGGATTGGCCACGCATTTGGTCATCGATCACAACACGGCGCAGCGCGTTCTGACAGGGGAGTGAGTCGTATCATAAAGGTGAACAAATGTAAATAGCGTCATTGACATTTGTGCTGGCTGGAGTAGGGTAATGCCTGAAAGTCATTATCCTTCCGATAGGAGTTCACCGTGTCTGAAGCCGCACACGCAAACGAATTTTCCACCGAAATCGCCACCCCGCACATCAACCCCAAGGGCGCGGAAATCGCAGAGACCATCCTGCTGCCAGGTGACCCACTGCGTGCAAAGTTCATCGCCGATACCTTCCTAGAGGACGTCGTCCAGTTCAACGAAGTCCGCAACATTCTCGGATTCACCGGCACCTACCAGGGCCACCGCGTCTCCGTCATGGGCACCGGCATGGGCATGCCTTCCATCGGCATCTACTCCTGGGAGCTCATCCACAACTACGGCGTGAAGAACCTCATCCGCGTCGGCTCCATCGGCGCGCTGCAGGAGGACATCGACCTGCACGACGTCATCGTCGCCTCCGCCGCTTCCACCGACTCCAACTTCCTGAGCCAGTACAACCTGCCGGGCCAGTACTCTCCGACGGCTTCGTGGAAGCTGCTCAAGGGCCTTGTCGATGAGGCAGAAAAGCAGGATGCCCACATCCACGTCGGCAATGTCTTGAGCTCCGATGTCTTCTACAACTTCGACCAGACCGTCAATGACCGTTGGGCACACATGGGCGTGCTCGGCGTCGAGATGGAATCCGCTGCGCTTTATGCCACCGCTGCCGAGGCAGGCGTGAACGCCCTCGGCCTGTTCACCGTCTCTGACAACATTGCTGCCGATACCCACCTTTCGGCTGAGGAGCGCCAGACCGCATTCCACACCATGATGAAGCTCGCGCTGCCACTGGCAGGCCTGGACTAGGAAGGATGGCTTAAAAAGCCATGTCAAAAGCTACAAACGCTAAGCCATCGGGCGTCGTAAAGCGCGGCGTCGATGCAGCCCTCAACCCTAAGGCAGCCGTACCGGTGCTGCTATTCTGCTTCGTCTTTTCCCTCGTGGTGGATAATGGTTTTAAGACCATGACCATGCCGATTGCGCAAGGCTTGGGCATTGATGACAACACCGCCTCGCTGCAGGCATCCCTTGCCGGCGTCATCATCGGCATCGGCGCCGTCGTCTACGCGGCGCTGGCGGACTCCGTGTCCATCCGCAAGCTCATGATCACCGGTGTGCTCCTCGTGGCCGTCGGCTCGATTATTGGTTTCGTGGGCTCAGGCTCTTGGCCCATCGTGCTGGCCGCCCGCCTAATCCAGACCACCGGCCTGGCCGCCGCGGAAACCCTGTACGTCATCTACGTGACCAAGCACCTATCTGAAGCAGACCAAAAGACCTACCTCGGCTTTTCCACCGCCGCCTTCCAAGCTGGCCTGCTGATTGGCGCGCTGACCTCCGGCTTTATCTCCACCTACATCTCGTGGACCGCGATGTTCCTCGTGCCGCTCATCCTCGTGCTGTGCATCCCGGCCATCCACAAGATGGTGCCCGAGGACGAAGCAGTGGAGTCAAACCTGGACGTGCTCGGCCTTATCCTGGTGGGACTTTTCGCCACCGCGCTGACCATGTTCATGCAGGCGTTCAACTGGAAGTGGCTCCTCCTGGCCGTCGTGGCAGTGATTGGATTTACGCTGCACATCCGCTCCGCTAAGGCGCCCGTGGTGCGCCCGGAATTCTTCACCAACGGCCGCTACGTGTGGGCAATCACCCTGGTGTTCTTCATCTACTCCACGCAGCTGGGCTACATCTTCCTGTTGCCATTTGCGGCCAACGAGCTGCACGGCATGAGCATTGACCGCGCCAGCCTGCTGATGATTCCGGGCTACATCTGCGCCATCTTGGTCGGTGTCTTCTCCGGCAAGATCGGCAAAGTCCTGAACTCCCGCCAGACTATCTACACCGCAATTGTCATGATCGTCGGCTCCCTGGCCGTAGCCGCTCTCTTCGTGCAGGAGCACGTCGCCGTGCTGGCCGTGACCATCGTGACCTTCGCTTCTGGCTTCGCGCTGATGTATGCACCGCTGGTCAACACTGCGCTGCAAAATATCCCGGCCGCGAAGTCCGGCATTGCCATCGGCTTCTACAACCTGACCATCAACATCGCCATCCCGCTCGGCATCGCGTACACCGCAAAGCTCATTGACGTAAGCGATGGCTTCAACCTCGCCCTCGGCGTGCTGACCGCCGTTGGCGCATGTGGCGCCGTCCTCTACGTCGTGGCCGACCGCATCATGGCCCGCAAGGCGCGAGATGTTTCTCGCGCGAAATCTGTAGATGCTTCCGAAACACTCGCTTAAAGGAGAAGAAATGTCATCCAACGTCGCATCCATGATCGACCACACCCTGCTCAAGCCGGAAGCCACCGCGCAGGACGTCGCCGCACTCATCGAGGAAGCCCAGCGCCTGGGCACCTACTCGGTGTGCATTTCCCCGTCCCAGCTGCCGGTCGAGGTTCCCGAGGGTCTACACGTGGCAACCGTGGTGGGCTTTCCCTCCGGCGCGGTCAAGCCGGAGATCAAGGCCGCCGAGGCAGGCCTTGCCGTGGACAATGGCGCCGAAGAAATCGACATGGTCATCAACATCGCGCTGGCCATTGAGGGCCGCTTCGACGCACTCGAGGAAGAGATCCGCACCGTGCGCAGCGCCTGCCAGGGCAAGGTCTTGAAGGTCATCATCGAGTCCGCCGCGCTTTCCGACGACGCGATTGTCGCCGCCTGCCGCGCCGCCGAGGCTGCCAGCGCTGACTTCGTCAAGACCTCCACCGGCTTCCACCCAGCCGGCGGCGCCAGCGTTCACGCAGTAAAGCTCATGGCAGATACCGTGGGCGGCCGTCTCGGCGTGAAGGCCTCCGGCGGCATCCGTACTGGCGCGGACGCGCAGGCGATGATCGACGCCGGCGCCACCCGCCTCGGCCTGTCTTCCTCCGCCGCGGTGCTGGCGGACCTAGAAAACTAGTGGCTTAGAAGCTGAATCGAGGAAACAATGTCACTTGTTGAATACGCTCGCACGTGGGCCGAACACGACCCAGACCCGTTAACCCGTGACGAGGTCTTGGGCTGGATTGAAGCTGGCGACGAAGCCGCGCTGTCCGGCGCCTTCGCCGGCCCGCTGGCCTTCGGCACCGCCGGACTGCGCGCCGCCGTTGGGGCAGGCGAGTCCCGCATGAACCGTGCCGTGGTCATCCGCACCACCTATGGTTTGGTTTCGTGGCTAAAACAGCAGGTTGAAAACCCAGTCGTGGTCATCGGCTGCGATGCCCGCTACGGCTCGGCCGATTTCTACCAGGATGCTGCGGAGGTTATCTCCGCTGCCGGTGGCCGTGCCCTGGTGCTGCCCAAGCAGAACCCCACGCCGTTGACCGCCTATAGCGTGCGCGAGCTCGGCGCCGACGCCGGCATCATGGTCACCGCCTCCCACAACCCTCCAGCCGATAACGGCTACAAGGTTTACCTGGGCGGCCGCGTGGCCACCGGTGACGCCAACGGCGTGCAGCTTGTCTCCCCGGCGGACGCAGAGATCTCAGCGGCGATTGCTGCGGCGCCGTTTGCCAACGAAGTCCCGCGTTCCACAGACAACATCGAGGAAGTCGATACCCGCGCGCAATACCTCGAGCGCGCCGCCAAGCTGGTGGGGGAGTCCACCAGCGCCAAGATTGCGCTGACTGCCATGCATGGCGTGGGCGCAAAGCTGGGCACCGCGCTGCTCGAGAAGGTCGGCTTCGAGGTTTCCCTCGTGCCGGAACAGGCCGAGCCGGACCCGGATTTCCCAACCGTTTCCTTTCCCAACCCGGAAGAGCCCGGCGCTCTGGACCTGGGCAAGGCGCACGCGGAAAAGATCGGCGCAGACATCCTCATCGCATACGATCCGGATGCTGACCGTTGCGCGGCCGCCATTCCGACGCACGGTGCGCAAGGCGGCGTCGTCTGGCGTCAGCTCACCGGCGACGAAACCGGCGCCCTGCTGGGTGACTACCTGGCGCGCCGGGGCGTGGGCGGAACGTTTGCAAACTCGCTGGTTTCCTCGCGTTTGCTGGGCCGCATTGCCGCGCACTACGGCCTGCCGCATGAGGAAACGCTCACCGGTTTCAAGTGGATTGCCCGCACGCATGACTTGAGCTTTGGTTACGAGGAAGCCATCGGCTTCTGCCCCGACCCGCAGGCCGTGCGCGACAAAGACGGCGTTGCCACCTCGGTGGTTCTGGCCAGCCTGGCCTCGGAGTGCAAGGACGCAGGCATCACCCTGCAGGACCGCCTCGCGGAGATTTACTCCACCGTGGGCCGCCTGGCCACCGCTCCGCTGACCTTCCGTGTGGAAGACCTTTCGCTGATTACCCGCGGCATGGAAAAGATCACCTCGACCCCACCGACTCAACTGGCGGGCTCGGAGATTGCAAAGGCAGAGAAGTTTGCCCAAGGCATGAAGCTCTACACCGTGGACGATGACCGCGTCATCGTGCGCCCGTCTGGCACCGAGCCGAAGCTCAAGTGCTACTTGGAGTCCCCGGATCCGGCCCGCCTGGATGCCATTGCAGAGGATCTGCGGGTCTTCTTCGACATGTAGCTGCAAGTTCTTTGCCCTAGGCCGTGATGCCTGGAAGGAGATGGGGCGTAACGCTGAGTGCGTTACGCCCGCTTTTCGCGTCTGGTGCCATTAATTTTAAGAAATTTATGGGTTGTGACCTAACCGTTATCTAGCCCTATAAGCTGGCTTTTAACGCCTAAATGAAGACATTTCACAGGTTTATGACAGGCGATGTTCACACATTGAGGTGGCGGAATCTCGCGACTTCCGTACTGTGGGTTTCGGCGCCGTAAAGAGAGCTAGCACAAACGCTTAGTTTTTCCAAACGGCCTGATAGTTGCCCATTTTTAAAGGAAGAGGAAATTATGACTAACCAGAATGCACGCGATATCAAGGACCTGTTCAACAAGACCGCATACGACGTAAACGGCGACAAGCTGGGTTCCGTCAAGGAAGTATTCGTTGATGACAACTCCGGTCAGCCAACCTTCGTTGAGGTTAGCCACGGTCTGTTTGGTATGAGCGAGTCCATCGTTCCGATGCGCGGCCACAAGTTCGCTGGCGAAGACGACCTCATCCTCGCATTCGACAAGGAGCGCATCAAGGATGCTCCAAGCGTTGACACCGACAAGGCTCTTAGCGCAAACGACCAGAACGAAATCTTCCGCCACTACGGCGTTGACACCATGAAGGACGAGCAGGCCTACACCGGTGGCCGCCACGACGTTTCCGATAAGAACAAGGCTGGCCTGGCTGCTGGTGCAGGTGCAGGTGCAGGCGTTGGCGCTGCTGCTGGTGCAGAGCACGCTGCTGGTGCAGAGCACAAGGAGCACGCTCACAAGGACCACGTTGCTGGCACCGAGGCTGCAGACCACACCAAGAACGCTGGCCACACCCACGCTGACGTTGATGGCCGCGATTCCCTGGTTCGTTCCGAGGAGCAGCTGGACGTTAACAAGGAGCGCGTCGAGACCGGTGAGGTTCGCCTGCGCAAGTATGTCGTAACCGAGACCGAGAACGTTGAGGTTCCGGTTACCCGCGAAGAGGTTCGCGTCGAGCGCACCCCAATCTCCGAGGAAGAGGCTGCTTCCTTGCGCGGCAAGAATAACCTGACCGATGACGAAGCATCCGTCACCCTCCACGAGGAGCGCGTCCGCGTTGAGAAGGACACCGTTCCGGTTGAGAAGGTTGAGCTGAACAAGAAGCAAGTTACCGACACCGAGCGCGTCTCCGAGGATCTGCGCAAGGAGCGCATCGAGACCGAGGGTGTAGACGGCAAGACCACCAAGTAAAAACTTGGATAGTACTAGGTAGCTAGTACCTAGTACAGACACCTCCTAAATAGGCCGCTGGCAGTATTGCCGGCGGCCTATTTGTCTTTATGTCTTTCTCGCTTCCTCCCGCGTTCGGAAAAGACTAGGAACTTCCCTGCCGTAGGGCGCCTCTGCCCATAGACTGGAATCATGAATGTTGAGGTGGATCCGCTGATTGAGGCGCTGTACTACTGGTCCGACGTCAGCGGCGTGTTATTGATGGGGATCATCGGTGGCACGCTTGCTCGCCAGCGCGGCTATGACATTGTGGGCTTTTTCTTTATCGCGATGTTCTCAGCCTTGGGCGGCGGCATGATCCGTGACGTCCTCATCAACCGCGGCACTGTCGCTGCCATGTCGCAGCCGGAATACCTCTACCTTGCTTTCGCCGGCGCGCTGATTGCACGATTCTTCTACTTCAAAGGCAGAACCTGGGACTATATTCAATCTCACGGGGATGCCATAGTCTCCGCGCTGTGGGCAGCCACCGGTACCGTGAAGGCGCTGACCTATGGCCTGCCGCTTATCCCATGCGTGATGATGGGCGTGTTTACTGCAACGGGCGGTTCCATGATCCGTGACATCAGTATGGGCCGCGAGCCAGCCGTCTTCGGCGATAATCAGCCCACGGTGATCCCCGCGGTGGCCTGTGCCGCAGTGGTGCTCGTGGCCGATTCCTTCGACCACCTGGCCACTGGCATGCTGGTGGGGCCGGTCGTTTCCTTCATCCTGACCTTGTTCGGCATCTGGGCCGGCTGGCGCATTCCTGCCCGCCAGGAATGGGCGCCGCTGAACGATACTGCGGCGCAGGTCATGCTGCTCGCGCGTAAGGCCGAGAACAAAGGCCGGGCAGTGGGGCGTCGCCTAGAGCCCACCAAGGTGCGCAGCTGGCGGCACCAACAGATGGAAAAAGCCCTGCAGCGCCGCATCGAAAAGCAAGTGCAAAATGGTCGCCTCCGTGCGGCCGCCACCAGCGATGCCACCGAGCTGCTTGAGTCCTTCACCGACACCATGGAGCAGCTCCACGGCGAGGCCATCCCAGCCACCGACTCCGATTCTGCCGCGAAGAATGAGGAAGCTCTAAGCCAAGAATCCAAGGGCATCCTGCAGGAAATCGGCGTGGACTTAAGCGGCGATTCCTATGAGGACTATGACGAGGATGAACCGCTGCTCGATCCAGAAATGCTCAAGGAGCAGCGTGAGAACCTAGACATCGTGCTCTCGGATGAAAAGCTGACCGATGAGTTGGTGGAGCACTTAGTCCAGCGCTATAAGAAGCAGAATTAAAAAGTGGATACTTAAGTGTAAAAACTCACCTTTTCTTCTGCTTTAGCTGGGCAATCATATAAGCTTATGCGGTGGAATCATTCAGGACTTTCCGAGGCGATTCCTTATATAAGTGGAAAGGGGGAAAACGTCATGTTAAAGCGCGTATTAAGCGTTAGCGCAGCCGCCACCCTGGTATTGGCATTATCGGCGTGTGTTCCCCCAGACCAGACCCCGGATATCTCGGGCGTTGACTTCATCACCACTGACGGCGCGGAGCCGCAGAACCCGCTGCTGCCAGCGGATATCAACGATGTGCCGGCCGCGACCATCGTTAATCTCATCTACTCCGGCTTGGTCTACCTCAACGAGGAAGGCGAGGCGGAATACGACGTTGCTCAGAAGATTACCCAGACCTCGCCTACTGAATACGACGTCGTCTTGCGTGAGGATGCGAAGTTCTCCGACGGCTCTTCAGTTCGTGCGCGTGACTTCGTGGATTCCTGGAACGCAGCTGTTCAAAACAACATGCTTTCCTCCTACTTCTTCAAGCCGATTCTGGGATTTGGGGAGGGCGAGCCCACCATGCGTGGTCTTAAGGTAACAGGCGATAGAACCTTCCACATTGAGCTGGCCGAGCCTACCGCGAACTTCGTGAAACGCCTGGGCCATTCGGTCTTTTTCCCCATGCATCCTTCAGCCGAGAAGGGCTATGACGCATATGGCATGAACCCCATCGGCAACGGTCCGTACCGCCTGGCGCGCTGGGATAGGGATGAAAAGATCAACCTTATCCCAAACGCGGAATATGTCGGCCCGCGAAAGTCCCGTAACGAGGGGCTGGAGTTTCGCTTTTATGAGACCGAAGAGGAATCTTATGCTGCCCTGCAGCGCGGCGAGCTGGACTTGGTCACGGATGTGCCGATCACGCATATCCACCGCTTTGAGGAGGAACTGGACGGGCGAAGCTTCAACGAGACTTCCGCCATGTTCAGCTTCATCACCATCCCGGCCAATGACCCGATGTTCCGCGGAGAGGCCGGCGCTTTGCGACGCCGCGCCATCTCCATGTCCTTCGATCGCACCCGCATCGCGCACGAAGTCTTGGACGATACTGTCACTCCGGTTACATGTTTTGCCACCCAAAAATATTGCCCTGAGATGGGGATGATTCCGGGTCAGGAAGTGCTGGTTTATAACCCAGAAAAGGCACGCGAACTGTGGGCAAAGGCTGATGCCATCTCGCCGTGGACGGGGCCATTTCTTCTGGGATATAACGCGGATGGCGGGCATGCGGAATGGGTCGATGCGGTAACTAAACAGGTTTCAGAGACACTTGGTATCGAGGCTTATGGCCGTGCTTTCTCGACCTTTAAGAAGTACCGGCAAGCCGTAACGGACCGTCAGATGCGCGGTTCCTTCCGTTCCAGCTGGCAGGCTGCGTACCCCTCGGAGGTCAACTTTCTGGAGCCGGTCTTCGCATCTAGCTCGTTGCTCAACGAGTCCGGCTTTAATAACCCGGAATTCGACAGGCTGCTCAAGGAAGCCAATTCCGAACTCGATAAAAAGGTCCAAGAGCAAAAACTGCTTGCAGCGCAGTCCATCCTTTTGCATGACCTGCCGGCGCTGCCGCTGTGGGAATCCAACGTGGTTGGCGGCTATGACACCGATATCGCGCGTCCACATTTCAGCTGGAAGGGAAAGCCGTTTTACTTTGAGCTGACTCGCGACAAAGGCTAACAGCGCATTTTTAGCTTTTAGCCGGTTGTCGTTGCGGAATCCTGGCTAATCTAAAAATATGAACCTCGTTGGCTACTTCTTTTATCGGATGTGGCAGGTCGGAATCGACCATGTCCTGCCGCTTGTCGCGTTGTTGCTGCTGGGCATGTTGGTGCCGCGGCTGGGTCGGCTGGCCATCCGCGTCCTGGAATCGCGGCTCGAGGAAGGCGAAGAGTCCACGAAGGCGCGCCTGGCCTTGGGCGGAGCTTTGGTCTACGTATTGCAGGCGGTGGCATATTTCTTGCTCGTGCTGGCCGCACTCTCGAACGTGGGCGTGCCGGCGCTGGGCGCGGCAATCCCGGCGACGGTGGTTTCTGCCGCCCTTGGTTTTGGTGCACAGAAGATAATCGGGGACTTCCTCGCGGGCTTTTTCATCCTTTCGGAAAAGCAATTCGGCGTCGGTGACTACGTGAGCTTTGAGGGCACAACGGGCGTGGAAGGAACCGTGGTGGCGCTGACCCTGCGCACCACGAAGGTACGTACGCCCACGGGCGAGGTGGTCATGGTTCCCAATGGCTCGGCGGGCGTTATCACCAACTTCTCGCAGGATTGGTCCCGCGCTGTAGTGGACCTTTCGGTGCCGCTCCACGAGGGCGAGACCCTTGAGGAAATCACTTCCCAGGTGCGTACGATTTCCCAGCAGGCCATCAAGGATCCGGCCATTGCTGGCGACGTCGCCGGCGAGCTCGAGATCCTTTCTGCCACCGGCATCGTGGAACCAACTGTTGCGGGTCAGCCTTGGCAGGTTAAATACCGCGTGCTCGTGCAGGTCAACCCTTCGCGGCAGTGGGCGGTTGAGCGCGCAATCCGCTCCGCGCTGCTCTCGGCGTTTTGGGATCACTACAACCTACCCAGCAACGCGACCGGCGTATTTCCTGCAGGTCCTTCCAGCTCCGTGGAAAAGCCCGGTATCGAGCGCACCCCTGAAACCGCGGCGGAAAAGGGGCTGGGCGCGGCAGTGGCGGCGTCGGCAAGCACAGATGGCGTCGCAGCGCGCGCTAGCGCCCACAACGCAGACAATGATGACACCGCCCTGGAGGAAGTTGCCAAAGCCAAGGACCATGGCCCCGGCAAGCCCGCGAGTGCGGATGTGGAAAAGGAAGAAAAGCCGGCCACCGGCATCTGGCGTGCGGATACCCCAAGCAGCAAGTTCCAGTACGTGTGGACTGCCGGTGGGCGCGTTCGTTCTTCTACCACCACGCTGCTGGCGGCACTTGCGATTACCGGACTGCTCATCTTTGCCTCCTGGAATCCGGAGGACGCCGGCACCGGTTGGCTAAACCCTGCCTACTGGTCACAGCGCGACGCCGCCACCTCGGAAGCGCCCGCCCCAGTCGCGCCGGGGGAGGAGGCCGACTCCTCGGCGGAGACCCCGCCTGCCCCGGGGACCACCACCCCGACCGAGGCCGCGGAGCCAACCACAAGCGCGGAAAGCTCTGCCGATTACGGCTCCAGTGAGGACGGCTCTAGTGAGGACGGCTCTCGGGCGGACTCGCGCTCGGGCTCCTCGGGCGCTGACTCCGACGCCGCCACCACCGTACCTGCTGAAACCGCAACACAGAGCGCGGTGCCTAGCGCGGAGCCCACCGCGGCAGAAGAAAGCGCCGCCGCTGGGGGAAGCGACGGCGCTTGAGCGATAGGGAGGATAGGGCAATAAGTGAAGGGGAATAGGGGGAGATTCCCAACGGCGCCCGCGCGCCGCGTAATGGATATCGAAACGCGCAGGGAAATGTTAACAAGCAACCAGATTGGGGGTAACCGGGGGTAAATTCCTTATTTAAAGCCCCTATTTGAAGCCCTGCCCCTTGCGCCACGTCATCGTGAGGCTATCGCGAACTGGCGAGCCGGGAGTCAAGATGTCATCCACGCGCAACCAATGCATCTCCGCTTCCTCGCGACGCACGGTGACGAAGGAATAACCGTGGTTATCCAGGTCCACGTGCTTGCAGTGTGGGTTGGCGCTGCGCAGGATGTGCTCGGCGGCGTCGGAAAGCGCGTTATTTTGCGGAAGCTTCAACTGCTCGTTGATGTTCGGTGCCGTAACCGAAGCGCACACCAGCTCCGCGCCGATGATGTTGCCTTGGTGGGTGATGTTGTGTGCCCACTCGGTGTGGATATCGCCGGTGACGAAGAGCGCCTGGGAGCCCTTGGCGGCCAGTGCCTCGATGACGCGGCGTCGCTCAGCGCTGTAGCCATCCCACTGATCACCGTTGACGGGGATGCCCGTGATGTTGGAAGAAAGCGCCGAAGATACCTTTTCGGTCTGCGGATCCTGCTGCAGCGTAATCAGGTTCAGCGGGGAAAACATCACGGAATTGCCCAGCATATTCCACGCGGTCTGCGAGGTTTCCAGCTTGCCGAGCAGCCATTCATATTGCTCGGAGCCCAGCATCGTGCGGTCCTCCTTGGCAAAGCCCGCCGGGTCCCAGGAAAGCTCCTTGTCGCGGTAGGTACGCAGATCCAT
Source organism: Corynebacterium simulans (assembly GCF_001586215.1). Taxonomy (NCBI): domain Bacteria; kingdom Bacillati; phylum Actinomycetota; class Actinomycetes; order Mycobacteriales; family Corynebacteriaceae; genus Corynebacterium; species Corynebacterium simulans. Next base: position 2,281,084 of record NZ_CP014634.1, read on the forward strand.
CATGGTCAGCTCCACCAAATCACCGAAGGTAAGTGAACGGTAGATGTGGCCATCCTGAGAAGGATTCGTCATGCGCACCGGCATCCACTCGAAGTAGGCCTGCATCGCGCCGGCGCGCCGGGAATTCCAGTCGCCCTCGGTTGCCGGATCGTGGTTCTCGGCGCCGCCGGCCCAGGAGTCATTGGCTGTTTCGTGGTCATCCCACACCACAATCCAAGGCAGTGCGCCGTGGGCTGCCTGCAACTCTGGGTCTGTGCGGTAGCGGCCGAAGCGCACGCGGTAATCCTGCAGCGAAACAATCTCGTGCGCCGGGTGATGGTGGCGCACCGGTCCAAAGCCCGAGTACTCGCCGACGCCGTATTCGTAGATGTAATCGCCCAAGAAAATCATGTAATCCAGCTGGCCAGCGCGCGCCCGCTTGGCGATGTCCGTATAAGCACTGAAAAAGCCCGACTCCCAGTTCGCGCAGGAGCCCACACCAAAGGTTAGCTGTTCCGGGGAAGCGTTCGCCGCTGGGGCGGTCTTCGTGCGTCCGACCGGGCTTGCCTTGCCCGCGTGCTCGCCGTCGGTGACGCGAAAGCGGAAGAAGTACGTGGTCTCGGGGTTAAGCCCGTGCGGGTCCACGTTGACGGTATGGTCGCGCTCGGCTGTGGCTACCACGTTGCCACGCTTGACGACGTCGCGCATCTCCTCATCCGTGGCCACCTCCCACTCGAGCGTGATGTCGGGACCCACGCCGGAGCCAGGCATTGCCTCAGGGGAGGCGGTAACGCGGGTCCACAGGATGACGGAATCCGGAATCGGATCGCCGGAGGCCACGCCGTGCAGGAAAGGTAGCTCGCCCTTTGGTGGCTCGATGAGCTGGCGTTTGTTGCCGGGAAGTGAGCTCTGCGCGTTGGCCGGGCTAAGCCCGCCCGCGGTCAGCGCCGCGGCGGAGGCGACGCTGCTGGTTTGGAGGAAGCGGCGGCGGTTAAAACCGCGGCGGGCAGGCGCATCATTCTGAGGGTTGTTTCGCGGAAAAATATTCATGTTCCCCAAATATTCTCCGGTTTGGAAAGCTCGCAACTCGGGGAGAAAGATTTATTTTTGCCTTTACTTGCGGTTTACGTAGCGTTTTTCTGGCCTTTCGAAAGGATGGGGCTGGGTACGCTGGAATGCATGAGTGAGTTCTCCAAGATTTCCGAATGGCCAGCTGACAATATCGCTGGGGCGCTGCTGCATCGCGGCGAAATCGTTGAGTCGGTGGGCGCGCTGGACAGGGCCTTCTCCGTCGCATCGGTGACCAAACCGGTGGTGGCCTATGGCGTTGCCATGGCCGTGGAGGAAGGCGCGGTGGACCTCGATATGCCCGCCGGGCCAGAAGGCTCGACTTTGCGGCACCTGCTGGCGCATGCTTCGGGCGTGAAGTTTGATTCCCGCGAGCAGCAAAAGCCGGTGGGCGAGCGGCGCATCTACTCCTCGGCCGGATACGAGTGGGCGGCAGAGGTGGTGGAAGAGGCTACGGAGATGCCTTTTCCAGAGTACCTGCGCGAGGGTGTGTTTGCTCCGCTGGGGATGGGCTCGACGCACCTTGAGGGCTCTGCCGGCCACGGTTTGGTGACCACGGTCAGTGACCTTGCGGCCTTTACCGCCGAAGTCTATTCGCCACAGCTATTGCACCCAGGCACTGTGGCCGAGATGTGCCGCGTGCAATTTCCTGGCCTGCGTGGAATTGTGCCGGGCTATGGAAGCTTCAAGGATTGCACCTGGGGCTTGGGCTTTGAGATCCACGGCGAGAAACGGCAGTGGATGGGCGCGCTGCCTTCCAGCGCTGTAGGCCACTTCGGTATGTCTGGCACCTATCTGTGGCTGGCGGGGGATTGGGCCATGGTGGCTCTGACGGATCGCGATTTTGGCGACTGGGCCAAGCCTTTGTGGGCGGAGGCGAACACGGCGATTTGGAAAGAGTGTCAGGCGCGATAGGTGTTACTGGTGAGGCTCCCGAAAACCCTTGTTAACTAATGTTTCTTGTGTGAATTTTCAACCTTTGGTTGAGGTTTATCGAACGGGGGTTGAAGTGGTTGTTTAGGGTTGATGGGACTCATGTGACGCGGGAGAATCGGCCCCAACGCGCAGACAGTTCGTTGGGGAAGACGAAGCTCGTCTGGCAGCACTTGGAGGCCGCCCCTTTTTAGGGAGGTCTGCGAAGCGCTGCTTTAAACATGTCGAAGGAGAATCGGCGTGAATACTCGCGTTCACGAAGCCGTCGCCACTGCAACGGCACCCAGCGCCTGGCCGCACCGCAATGCCGGTCAGGTGCACACCGCCGTGCTCACCATTGCGGGGATGCCCCGCAAACTGCGCCCGGCAGTAGAGCGTGCCATGGCACGCTGCATCACCACTGAGTCAGAGTTCATCGTCCCCGGCGACGATCCACTCACCGCCCAGTGGTGCACACGGTGGTACCGGGACATGCCCGGTGACGCCGAACTTGTGCGCGCCGTCGTACCGGCACGCGTGGGTATCGGCTGCCGCCAAGTCATCACCGGCACGCAAAAAGAGCTCGCCGCCCTCGAAAGGGAAGTCGAGCTCTTATCAAGCGAGCACGCATTCAGCGCGCGCGTTGACGTAACAATCTAGCCTTAGCTCCGAAGAACTAGTCCTCGGGGAAGGGGCTAGTGACGCGATCAGCCAAATCTGCCACCGAATCCAGCACCTGGTTCGGGCGGAATGGATAGCGCTGGATTTCGCGATCGTCGCTAATGCCAGTGCGCACCAAGATGGTCCGCAGGCCGGCCTCCAAGCCGGACTTCACATCGGTGTCCATGCGGTCACCAATCATGACCGTGTTCTCGGAATGCGCGCCTATGTTATTGAGCGCCGAGCGCATCATGACCGGGTTTGGCTTGCCCACGTAATAAGGCTCGCGGTTGGTTGCCGCGGTAATCAGTGCCGCGACCGCACCCGTTGCCGGCAACACGCCCTGCGGCGCCGGGCCCGTGACATCAGGGTTGGTGGCAATAAAGCGCGCGCCGCTGCGGATGAGATTAATGGCGGTGGTAATAGCCTCGAAGGAGTAGGTGCGCGTTTCGCCCAGGACCACGAAGTCTGGGTCGTTGTCGGTGAGTACCCAACCTGCTTCATGGAGGGCCGTCGTCAAGCCGGATTCGCCCACCACATAAGCCTTGCCCTCGCCCGTCTGGGTGGTCAAAAATGCTGCGGTGGCGGTGGCGGAAGTCCAGATGCGCTCGGCCGGAATCTTCAGGCCCGTGTTGTGCAGGCGCGCGGACAAATCTCGCGGAGTGGACATCGAGTTATTCGTCAGCACCATGAACTCGATGTCATTGTCATAGAGCGCCTGGATGAACTTATCAGCGCCGGGCACCATCTCGCCCTCTTTGATGAGGACGCCGTCCATATCGGATAGGTAAGAAATCAAAGCTAAACCTCCATGTGCTTATCTAGGTATTCGGTAAGTTGGCCGACGGTGTGGATGTCTTTCATTGCGGCCTCGTCAAAGCGCACCTTGAAGCGTTCCTCGGCGCGCACAGCCAGCTCGATGCGCTCGAGCGAATCCACGCCCAAGTCCTCGAGGGCGGCCTCACGCTCTACGCCCTCCGCGCTGCCAGTGACTTTCTTGATGAGCTCAGCCACCGCGCCGAAAGTGTCTTGGCGCTTATCCTCCTTTTCAGGGGCTTGGTTGAAGCGAGCTTGCAGTTGCGCGGAAAGGTCGTTTGCCATGCGTCCTAGTCTAATAGGGTCATATAGGTAGGTGCGGCTATTATGGGAAGGTCATGATTTATAGGGCTCGAGCAAAGACGATTGCGCACAGTTGGGCGCGCCGTTTGCGGCCGACGCGTCGCAACGAACAGCACCTCATGTACGAGTCCTTGCACAATCACACGGACGAGCCTGGGCTGACTGGAATCGATTCCTTGGGCACCGTGCGCAACGATGGCCTGGACATCGCGTGGTACGAGGTCGGCCCGCAGGACTCGGACATCACTGTGGTGTTCATCCACGGCTACTGCCTGTCCGCGGAGGCCTACTACAGTCAGGTGGACTACATGCGCCGGCATTTCCCGGAGGCACGCTGCCTGCTTGTCGACATCCGCGGCCACGGCCTTTCCCCCGAAGTCACCCCCGCGCAGTGCACGGTGGACGCCGCGGCTGACGACGTCCTCGCTGTCCTTTCCAAGCGCGCCTCCCGTGGCAAGCTCGTGGTCGTGGGGCACTCTTTGGGCGGAATGGTGGCGCTCAATGTGATTCGCCGCGCGCCGGACGAGGTGTACCAGCGCGTTGACTCGGCGCTGTTAATTGCGACGTCGATGCGCCGCTTTGCGGCGAAGGGTGTGGCGCAGATTCTCGAGTCGAAGGCGCTGGGCAGTTTGTATAACGCGTGCATGCGGCTGCCGAGGCGGATGGACCGCATCCGCTTTGAGGTCGCGCAGTGGGTTGCGCCGCTGTTTGCTGCTTTGCTGGCGGGTTTTCCGCAGATGGAGAAGCTGCAGTTCCACGTGGCCATGCTGATGGACACGCCGCTGTCCAGTTACACGGGCTTCTTTGACGACCTTCTCGACCACTCTGAGTATGCTGCCGCCGACCGTCTGGCCCGCCTGCGAGGCGAGGTCATCGTGGGTTCAGCCGACATCGTAACCCCGCGCAGCCAGTCGGACGTCATCTTGGAACACTGGCCGGCCGCCCGGCTGACTGAGGTGGACGGCGCAGGCCACATGGTCATCCTCGAGGAGCCCGAGGCCATCTCGGAGGCGCTTGGCCGACTCTTGGTTCCGTTGGTGGACTAGCGTTGCCGCGGCCGCCGGCCCTTTGCCGGCCCTCTACCGACCACCGCGCGCCTCCGCTTGTTTCCCAGAACCCCCGTAGGTTTGGTCCCATTCGTTTGGTCCCATTCGTTTGGTCCGTTTGTGGGGTAAAGGGACCACTAGCGGCTTCTGCCCGGAACCGGTTACTCGTAAAACTACCCTTAGTAGGGGACCCAACCAATGGGACCAGTTGGCCGGTCGGCCAGCGAGTTCGTTGTACGACAAGCCTGCGCCCTTCTGTGCCCCGGCCGCAACGCAAAACGAGAAGACCGCCCCTTGGCGCCCTGCTAGGAGGGCAACCGAGGAGCGGCCTAAACCGTCCTAGAGCGAGTTATTACTCCTCGTCAGAGGAGGTGGACTCGGTGGCGGTCGGGTCATCGAGCTTCAGCTTCTTCGCTGCTTCCTCGACGACGGAACGCTCCACCTTGCCCTCGCGTGCCAAGCCCTCGAGGACTGCCACGACGATGGACTCGGCATCGATGTTGAAGAAGCGACGAGCGCCCTCGCGGGTGTCGGAGAAGCCGAAGCCGTCTGCGCCCAGAGCGATGTAGGTGCCCGGAACGTAAGGGCGAATCTGCTCCTGCAGGTCGGTGGTGAAGTCAGAAACACCAACGAACGGACCATCAAAGCCCTTGAGCTGCGTGGTGGCGAATGCCTCGGTCGGCTCGACGCCCTTCTGCAGCGCCTCCTTGTTGCGGCGCGCGCCGTCGCGAGCCAGCTCAACCCAGGAGGTGACAGAGAACAGGGAAGCCTTGACGTCGTAGTCCTTGGCCAGGATGTCCTGTGCGCGCAGCGCCTCGTGCACGCCCACACCGGAAGCCAGGATGTTGGCCGGGATGGAGCCGGACTCAGCGGTGTTGTAGTGGTAGATGCCCTTGTGCAGGCCCTCGATGTCGAGGTCCTCCGGCTCAGCTGGCTGGGAGACCGGCTCGTTGTACACGGTCAGGTAGTACATGACTGCCTCGGAGTCTTCGCCGTACATGCGGTTGATGCCGCGGTGGATCAGGTGAGCCACCTCGTAGCCGAATGCTGGGTCGTAGGAAATAACAGCCGGGTTGGTGGAAGCCAGAACCGGGGAGTGACCATCCATGTGCTGCAGACCCTCACCGGTCAGGGTGGTGCGGCCTGCGGTAGCGCCGATGATGAAGCCGCGGCCCAGCTGGTCGCCGGCTGCCCAGAAAGAGTCGCCGGTGCGCTGGAAACCGAACATCGAGTAGAAGATGTACAGCGGGATCATGGCCTCACCATGGGTGGCGTACGAGGTTGCAGCCGCGGTGAAGGACGCAGTAGCGCCTGCCTCGGAAATGCCCTCGTGCATGATCTGGCCGTCGGTAGCCTCGCGGTAGGAGAGCATGAGCTCGTTGTCCACTGGCACGTAGTTCTGGCCGCGTGGATTCCAGATCTTCATGGTTGGGAACCAGGAGTCCATACCGAAGGTACGAGCCTCGTCCGGGATGATCGGAACGATGCGCTTGCCCAGCTCCTTATCACGCATGAGCTCCTTGAAGGTACGCACAAGCGCCATGGTGGTAGCAACGTTCTGCTTGCCCGAGCCCTTACGCACGGAGCGCAGCTTCTCGATGCCCGGAGTGACCAGCGGGGTGAACTTGTCACGGCGCTCCGGCAAGAAGCCGCCGAGTTCTTTACGACGCTCCAGCATGTACTTGATTTCCGGTGCGTCCTCGCCTGGGTGGTAGTACGGCGGTGCGTAAGGATCCTGCTCGAGAACTTCGTCGGAGATCGGGATTTCCTGCTTGTCGCGGAAGAGCTTCAGATCCTCCAGAGTCAGCTTCTTCATCTGGTGGGTTGCGTTGCGGCCCTCGAAGTTGTGGCCCAGGCCGTAGCCCTTAATGGTGTGGGCCAGGATGACGGTCGGCTTGCCAGTGCCCTTGTTGGACAGTGCCTTCGCGTAAGCAGCGTAGATCTTGCGGTAGTCGTGGCCACCGCGGCGCAGGGCCCAGACCTCGTCATCGGAAAGATCCTCAACCAGCTTGAGGGTGCGCTCGTCGCGGCCGAAGAAGTGCTCGCGGACATACGCGCCGTCGTTTGCCTTGAAGGTCTGGTAGTCACCATCCGAGGTGGTGTTCATGATGTTGACCAGGGCGCCTTCTTTATCGGCGTCGAGAAGCTTGTCCCAACCGCGGCCCCAGATGACCTTGATGACGTTCCAGCCAGCGCCGCGGAAGAAGGACTCTAGCTCCTGGATGATCTGGGTATTGCCGCGGACCGGGCCGTCGAGACGCTGCAGGTTGCAGTTGATGACGAAGGTGAGGTTATCGAGCTCGTAGAGCGCGGCGGTCTGCAGGAGGCCGCGGGACTCTGGCTCGTCCATCTCACCGTCACCCAGGAAGGCCCAGACGTGCTGATCGGAGGTGTCCTTGATGCCGCGGGTCTCCAGGTACTTGTTAAAGCGTGCCTGGTAGATAGCGTTCATCGGGCCGATGCCCATGGAAACGGTTGGGAACTCCCAGAAGTCAGGCATCAGACGCGGGTGCGGGTAGGAAGGCAGACCCTTGCCTTCGCCGCGGGAAACTTCCTGGCGGAATCCGTCGAGGTCTTCTTCGCTGAGGCGGCCTTCCATGAACGCGCGGGCGTACATGCCCGGGGAAGCGTGACCCTGGAAGAAGATCTGGTCACCGCCGGAAGGATCGTCCTTGCCTTTGAAGAAGTGGTTCAGGCCGACCTCGTAAAGCGGGGCCGCGCCCGCGTAGGTGGAAATGTGGCCGCCGACGCCGATGCCTGGGCGCTGCGCGCGGTGCACCATGATTGCTGCGTTCCAACGGATCCAGCGGCGGTAGCGCTTCTCCAGCTCTTCGTCACCTGGGAACTCCGGCTCCATGTTGGTCGGGATGGTGTTGACGAAGTCAGTGGAGGTCAGGGCGGGCATCGGAACGCGCTTGGCGGTCGCACGCTCGAGCAGGCGGAGCATGAGGAAGCGGGCGCGTTCTGGATCGGCGTGATCCAGCAGGCCGTCGAGGGATTCCATCCACTCGCGGGTTTCCTCGGGATCGCTGTCGTGCAGGTAAGAAGCAACTCCGTCGCGGACGATCGGGAAGTTGGACTCATCCTTTACGGCGTCCTGGTCGGCCATTTAAACCTCCTAGATTGGTTTTACACAGTTTGCATCCCAGGATACGCGTACCCTGATCATCTGTGTGTGTGAAGGGGGTTAATAGTCATATGTGGCCGGTGAAAGGTGCTATTTGCTAACTTTGCAAAACTTCTGTGTGCAGTAAATCTCCTGTGTAATCGCGAAAACTACTGTGTAAGGCGTTATGATCTTGCTCATGCCAGAAAATGGAAGGAATAAAGCAGTGGCTGATGCGGCCAGCAAGCTCGGAATCACCGAGGGGCAGATTGCCCTTGAACTCGGGTGGGACGAGGATTGCGATTCCAGCATCTCCGAATCTATTGAGGATGTCCTTGGAGAGGATTTCCTCGATGAAGAAACCGACGAGCTTTGCGACGTCGTGCTTCTTTGGTGGCGCGCCGAAGACGGCGACCTCGTCGATGGTCTTGTCGATGCAACCCGCCCGCTAGGGGACTCTGGCCGGATCTGGCTTATGACCCCAGGGGCAGGCAAGCCGGGCAACCTCGCGCCGGGTGACATCTCCGAGTCCGCTCAGCTCGCAGGCTTGGTGCAGACTAAAGCGGAGCGCCTAGGCGAGTGGCAAGGTTCTTGTTTGGTTGCTCGCGGATATACCAAGAAATAACTTTTACCAGGCGATTTGTTAGCTAACGCTTGTGTGGGCTAATCTTATGCAAGCGTTAACGCAATGCGGCTTTAGCTCAGCTGGAAGAGCAACTGGTTTACACCCAGTAGGTCGGGGGTTCGATCCCCTCAGGCCGCACCATTGTGAAGTCTCGAGACATCGTTCCTTTGGATGGTGTCTCGAGACTTTTTGTTTCCTTCAAACGCCCTTCGCATTGCCAGGCGTGGTTTCATGTACCGATATATGTAAATAGCGGCCAGAAACCTGGTGATTCAGGCACGCTAAATACACACAGAGGTACACACGCCGTGGACTGTCTTCAGTTTCCTTAATATGGGCTGCCTACGCGGTATTCTGCTCTAGCCATGCGTTGATGCCGCCGCGCAGGGAGTAGACCTGCGTGTAGCCGCGCTCGCGCAGTGGGGCGACGGCTTGGGCGGAGCGGCTGTCTGGGCGGAAGCCCGCAAATGGTGAGGAGGGATGGGTATATCCAGGCTACTCACGTCACACTGGTTGCTTTGAGGAACAAGAGTTGCGGGGCGACCTCACCATTTGGATGCAAAGGGCGCTAAGCCGCCGTAAATGGTGAGGTCGGCGGCTTAGAAGCGTTCCTGGCCGCGTTCGCGGATCTTTTCATAAAAATCCGGCTTGGAGTCGCCGTAGCGGGAACGGCTGCGACGCGAAGGCGTCGTGTCTGCACGCGGGGTGGATTCCGCGGCGGCCGCGGGCTCCGTGGTTTCCTTTACGGAATCCGTGGAAGGGCTTGCAGTGGGGGCAGAGTCTGCAGCAGAGCCAGGGCCTGCAGTGGGGGCAGAAGCGCCCTCTGCGCTGGTGGCAGCCCGTAATGCCGCTTCTTCCTCGAGGGCCCGGCGGCGTTCGCGGATTTCGGACCACACGAAGTAGCCCAAGCCCAGCGGCGCCATGATGCCGAAGGCAATCCACTGGTAGCCATAAGACAAGTGGTTACCGCGGTCGAGCTGCGGGACCTCCAAGGCGGTCAGCTCACCGGGTTGCTCAGGCGAGAGCTGGATGTAGTCGTGGCCCAACTTTGTATCGGTAAGCGAGGCTACCTCTTCGGTGTGAATTGAGTAGACCTGCTCGTAGCCTTCTTGATCAATCGGCGCAGAGGAGTGCTTCGGCTCGTCCGCGCGAATCATTCCGACAATTGTGGTCTCTCCGGCAGGAGCCTTAGGAATCGAGGGCACGGTGTTTCCCTCACCAGCGGCAATCCAGCCGCGGTTGACCAGCATGGTCAGGCCAGAGTCCGTGCGGAAGGGTACCAATGACTGGTATACCGCACCCGAAGAAACCGGACGCAGGCGCAGTAGCACTTCCTCATCAGCCAAGTAGCGTCCGTGGAGGGTAGCGCGGGACCATTCATCATCTGCGATGGCACCCTCAGAATCAACGACCTCAGAAAGCGGGCGTGGGTCCGCCTCATAAGCCTGGGCGATGAGATGATTGCGTTCCACAATTTGGTCATCTTTGCCCAGCTGCCAGGGCGCTAGCACCGTGAAAGCAAAGTAGGAAAAGGTCACCACGAAGATGAGCAGCAGAACCCATCCCGGCTTGAGGAACGTCTTTAACATGCCCTTATCCTAGACCCGCTGCTCGCGAATCCAATCCAGCAGGCCAGGCACGGCTGCTTCGATTTCCTTGCGCGTTCGCGCGAAGTCCTCCTCCGTGCCGTAGTAAGGATCCTCCACGTCGAGCTCCTCGGCATTCGGGTCGAAGCTGCGCATCAAACGAACGCGCTCCGGGTCGATACCTCGCTCGATGAGGGCGTCGCGGTGGCCGGAATCCATCGCGATAAAAAGATCCGCATCCATGTGCTCAGGGCCGAGTTTCGCCGCGCGGTGGGTTGCGCCGTCGTGGCCGCCGCTGCGCAGCTCCGCGATGGCGCGCGGGTCCGCGCCCTGGCCCACATGCCAGCCGCCCAATCCGCAGGAAGAGGTACGGGCGACGAGATCTAGCATGTCGGTCTCCATGGCATCGCGAACGATGATTTCCGCCATGGGGGAGCGGCAAATATTGCCCGTGCAGACGAACACGAGGTGCAATGCGGAGGGGTTGTCCTCAGAAGTCATGGGGGTTTAGACCTCTTATAAGCAAATAGAGCGATTTCTGAACGAAAGCTAGGATAGTGCAGCAGCGCGCAGAGAGCGAAAACATAGCGAATAATGCATTAAGGAGCCTTAAGTCATGGCGCAGACAACCGTTGGCGATATCCGCCGCGTCCTCGAGGAAGCCTACCCGCCGCACCTGGCCGAAAAGTGGGATGCCGTGGGCCTTATCTGCGGTGATCCGGAAGACGAGGTGGGAAAGGTGGCCTTCGCCCTCGACTGCACCCAGCAGGTTGCAGAAAAGGCAGTGGAGATGGGCGCGCAGATGCTAGTTGTGCACCACCCTTTGCTCCTGCGCGGGGTGACTTCCGTGGCAGCGGATACGCCAAAGGGCAAGGTCATCCATACCTTGCTCAAGGGCGGCGTCGCCTTGTTCGCAGCACACACTAATGCGGATAAGGCCCGCCCTGGCGTTAACGATAAGCTCGCTGAGCTGGTGGGCATCGAGCCGGGACGCCCGATTATCCCGCACGCGCTTTCCGACGCCGAGGTCAGCGAGACCAGCCTCGGCCTCGGGCGCATCGGCGAGCTGCCCGAGCCAATGACTCTGCGCGAATTTACGCAGCAGGTCGCAAACGCGCTTCCGGAGACGGCCTGGGGAATTCGCGCGGCGGGTGACCCAGATGGCGTCGTCAAGCGCGTGGCGGTCTCGAGTGGCTCCGGTGATTCCTTCCTGGATGCCGCTCGTGAGCTGGGCGTGGATGTGTATGTGACCTCGGATCTGCGCCACCACCCCGTGGACGAGCACCTGCGTGCAGGCGGACCTGCCGTGGTTGATACTGCCCACTGGGCCAGCGAATTTCCATGGACTACGCAGGCGCGCGATATCGTGGAAAAGGCTTACAAGGTGGATACTGAAATCATCGAGCTGCGCACCGACCCGTGGACATTGTCCGTCCACGGAAAATAATCGCCTCGGGAAGACCTGCCATAAGGAGAACTAAATGAAACTGTCGAAGCAACTGCAGTCTGTCCTGCTGGAACTTGCCAACCTCGAGCGTTCCCAGGGTGTTACGGGAGAAAAGACCATTCCGGAGCAGCAGGAGTACGAAAAGGCGCAGCTTGAGCACAAGCGGCTTGTCGACGCCGCCGGTTCCGCCCAGCTCGCCGTTGACGACATGGAGATGGAAATCCTGCGTATCCAGGCCGATGAGCGCAAGCTGCGCCAGCGCGAGCGCGACGATAAGGCTCAGTTGGGCGCCGAGGTTGACCCGGAGCGTCGTAAAGACTTGGAGCATGACTTGTATGCGGCAAAGTCTCGCATCGCGGATTTGATGAGCGAGCTGCAGGAAGCTCACAACGAGATTCATGCGCTGCGCTCGAACCGCGACGTGCACGGTGCGCGTGTGGATGAGTCCCAGCGCAAGTTGGAAAAGCTTGCGCGTGCTGCGGAGGCGGCGCAGGAAGCAGTGGATAACCGCCCGGATCCGGTAGTCCGCATTGCGGAGCTGCGCGAGCAGCTGCCTGCCGACGTCCTGGAAAGCTACGATTCCGTGCGCCACGAAAACGGTGTCGGTGCGGCGGCCTTCAAGGGTCGCGCATGTGGTGGCTGCTTCATCGTGCTGCCGCCGGCAGAGCAGAATGCGGTGCGTAACGCCCCCGCCGAGGTCCTGCCGCAGTGCGGCGATTGCGGCTCCTACCTGGTGCGCCCGGCCTAATGAAGCTGGTTATTTATGCCGATGGCGGTTCCCGCGGCAACCCGGGAATCGCGGGTTCCGGCACCGCTGTCTATTCCGCCGACCGCCAGCAGCTGCTGCGCGAAATCGCATATGTAGTAGGTACGAAGTCCACCAATAACGTGGCCGAGTACCACGGCTTGCTGCGTGGGCTCGAGGCCGCGGTGGAGCTAGGCGCCGACGAAGTTGATTTCTTCATGGACTCTAAGCTCGTGGTCGAGCAGATGAACGGGCGCTGGAAGATCAAGCACCCAGACATGCAGGCCCTAGCGTTGGAGGCACGCAAACTCATCGACCAAATCGGCACGTTCAACCTGAGCTGGGTGCCGCGTGCCAAGAACAAGGTCGCGGATGCGTTGTCGAACGTGGCGATGGATGCCGCCGCCGCGGGCGAGCCGGTGGGTTTTGTCGGCGATACTGAGCAGGCGGATCAGGCTCCTGCGGTGCAGGAGACCGCCAGTGTGGAACTGGGAGAGCCGGCCGCTGCGAGCCAGCCCAGCGATTGGATGGCCGAGCAAGGCCCGGTCACGCGTTTCATCCTGGTTCGCCACGGACAAACCGCGATGTCGGTGGCCAAGCAGTACTCAGGCCATGCCGATCCAGAGCTGACCGAGTTCGGCCGCAAGCAGGCACTCGCAGCTGCCCAGGCGCTGGCCGATACGCCAGTCGATGCCATCGTCTGCTCACCGCTCAAGCGCTGCCAGCAGACCGCACAGGCGATTGCGCGCAGCGTGCGCCCGGCCGGAGCTGATAAAGATGCTCTTGAGGTGGAAACCGTAGAGGGCTTAATCGAGGTCGACTTTGGGCTGTGGGAAGGCAAGACCTTCGCCGAGGCTCACGCTGCCGATGGCGAGCTGCACGGCCAGTGGTTAGAGGATGCCTCCGTGGCCTGCCCCGGCGGCGAGTCCTTGCAGCAGGTTCACCGCCGCGTGCGCAAGACCCGCCAGGAGTTGCAGGAAAAGTATGCGGGCAAGACCGTCGTGGTGGTCTCGCATGTCAATCCGATCAAGTCCTTTATCAGGCAGAGCTTGGACGCAGGTCCGGTGACTTTTAATCGCCTCTTTTTGGACTTGGCGTCGATAAGCATTGCGGAATTCTGGGACGGCGGCTCGATGCTGCGCGGTTTCAACGATGTGGGCCATTTGCAGTCACTGGGCTAGACTGTAACGCGCGAATGAGCCGACCGGGTGAACGCGTCCTTTCCGAACCAACCTCCATGAGGGGTAAGGCGGGGGACGAGGAAAGTCCGGACTCCACAGAGCACAGTGGTTGCTAACGGCAACCCGGGGCGACCCGCGGGCAAGTGCAACAGAAAGTAGACCGCCGAACGACTTCGCTACGCCTCGTCGTACGAAGATCCGTGAGGTAAGGGTGAAACGGTGAGTTAAGAGCTCACCAGCACCGTCAGTGATGGCGGTGGCTGGGTAAACCCCACTGGGAGCAAGGCATCATGGTCGGCATTTTTGCGGGCTTGATCAGGCGTTCGAAGGCTGCTCGCTTTAGCCTGAAGGTAGCTGCTTGAACCAACTGGCAACGGTTGGTCTAGATGGATGTTCACCGCCGCACGCTTGATGCGTGTGGGAAGACAGAATCCGGCTTATAGGCCGACTCATTCGCCCATTTTTCTGGAACAATGGGGCGGCATGAAGCTCTATGCCGCCCCATTAGATTTCCGCTCCGTCGCCGCTGAATTCGGTGTGCCCACCGATTTTAGTGAGGAACTGTGTGCGGCGGCCGCGGCCGCGCAGGATCGTTTCGTCACCTCGCGCCGCGATGCGCGTGAAATCCCGCTGGTTACCATCGACCCATTGGGCTCCAAAGACTTGGACCAAGCCGTGTGCATTGAGGCGCGCGTGGAGGGCTACCGGGTGTATTACGCTATTGCCGACGTCGCGGCTTTTATCGAGCCCGGCAGCGCCCTGGAGGAGGAGACCTTCCGCCGCGGGCAGACCATCTATCTGCCCGATGAACCAGCGCGTTTGCATCCCGCGGTGTTGTCGGAGGACAAGGCCTCCTTGCTGGAGGGCGTGGATCGCCCAGCCGTGTTGTGGACCATCGACCTCGATGGGGCGGGCGAGGTTCTGGACTTTACTTTGGCGCGAGCATTGGTGCGCTCGAGGGCGCGGCTGGATTATGAAGGCGTGCACGCGGATCTGGCAGCGGGCAGCATGCATTCCTCGATTGCTTTGTTGCCGCAAGTAGGAAAGCTGCGGCAGGCTTCCTCGCTGCGCCGGGAGGCGATTAATCTGCGGCTTCCTTCCCAGAGTGTCGAGGAATTCGAGGAAGATTGCCAACACCGCTATGAACTGGTCATTGAGCCGCGGTACGAGGTCATGGACTATAACTCGGAGATTTCTCTGCTGACCGGGATGTGCGCGGGGCAGCTGATGGAAAAGCACGGCGTGGGGTTGCTGCGCACGCTGCCTGCGGCCACGGCGGAAGCTGAGGAGGAGTTCCGCACTGAGGTTGCGGCCTTGGGCTATTCGCTTGACGACGCCTCGATTACTCAGTTCCTGCAAACACTCGATGCGGATTCGCCGCGGGGCATGGCCGCAATGCGGGAAGCGCAGCGCCTGCTGCGCGGTGCCGGCTACGTGTGGCTGGAGGAATCGCCCGCGGAGGTACACGCGGGCATCGGCGGCTACTACGCGCATGTGACTGCGCCGCTGCGGCGGTTGGCGGATCGATTCGCCACGGAGGTTTGCCTCGCGCTCGCACACGGCGAATCTGTGCCGGAATGGATTAGTTCGCGCGCCGGGGACTTAACTCGCACGATGGCCACGACCTCGCAGCTGGCCTCCCAAGTGGATAAAGCCTGTCTGAACCTGACAGAGGCAACCGTTCTCGAGCCATGGGTGGGAACGAACTTTGAAGCGATCGTGGTCCAGGGTGGGCCAACGCGTGAGAAAGCCCGCATCTTTGTGACGCAACCTCCGGTATTTGCGGAGGCTGTCGGGCACCCAGATACGGGCAGTGAGTCTAACTTCTCTCTGGTCAAAGCTGACGTGGCAGAGCGCGACGTGCTTTTTGCGTGGCCTGCTGACTAGTTGTGGTTAGTTCGCTGCTGTGGCTAGAAGGTATTAGCTTGCTCGCCGTCGAGCAGTGGAACCACCAGCAGTCCGTCCTCGGCGAGGTCCGCTGCGAAGTTATCGGCCTTGGCCGCAGGCACGAAAGCGATGACGGACTGGGAAGTACCAGCGTGTGCTGAACGCGCAGAGCGTGCGCCGCGCACCGTGGCTAGCTCGGCAATCTTTTCCGCGGAGTGCAGGCCATAAACCGTGGTTAGTGCTTGCTGCGACTGGTTAAGCAGCGGGAAGAGATCGGTGCCGCGGCGCGAACGCAGGGCGCGGGCGAGCTCTTGGGCGCGCTCGGTTTCTTCCGAATAGAACACCAACCACTCGGCGGCTTCGGCCAAGGTGGGCTGGTTGGCCGAGCCATGTACCTTGTGAACTGCCTTCAGCCAATCCAGCACGCGCTGGGATGCGTCGGGCAAAAGCCGCAACGACTCAGCGCCGAAAGCATGGCAGGCATCATCGATGAAACGCTCACGCTGGCGAATCGCGGCGATGCCTGGTGTGGCATCGAAATCGCCGGGGACGGTAACAGCAAACGCAGCAATCTCGCGGGTAACTGGGTGGGGCGCCTGGGTGACGGAGCCATCCGCGTAGTCCACGATTGTTACTGTCTCGCCCACGCCTCGGAGCGCGGCAGTGTGGCGGGCACGCAGGGCGGGGTATTCGCCGAAGGTGCCGACCGACTGGGAGCAGACATCGGCGATGCGTGCGCGCAGGGGAGCGGAGTGAAGCTCTTCGGCATCGCCGAGCAACGCTAACGCTACAGCGACATCTCCCGCGGCAAGCGCACCAAGACCGGCTGCGAAAGGAATATCGCTAACCACCGTAATGTCCATGCCGGCGGTTTCACGAGAAAGCAGCTGGCGGTTAATCATGGTGTGTGCGATGCCGCCCCAACGGGCTGCGAAGCCACCGACCGGAGCCGACGGGATGATGGGCTGGCCCTCAGAATCTATTGACGGCAGCTGCTCTGCGGCACGGGATGCCAGTTCGGTGAAACTGATGGCGTCGTTGATGGTCTCGCCCTCGTGCGGAACAAGGTGAACCGCAATGGTGCCGTCGGTACGTGGGCTAACCGCTGCGGCAACACGCATCTGCGCCAAGCCCATTATGGCGACGCCACCAAAGTGGTCAATGTGATCGCCAATGAGCGAGAAAGTCGCGGGCGCACTAGCGCAGTGTGCCGGTTCCGTGCCTACTAGTTCGAGGTGGGCAGCGTGGATTCGCTCCGCTGCGGGGGAAGAAGGCGTGGACCACATCGGCATGGTGCGAGGAACTCCTTGGTGCTGCTTGGGGACTTTGGACTTTCATAGTCTAGCGTTTACGCGCCAGACGCCTATTGGGATGTGCCTGTAAAGTGGTGGCACCCCTTAAACGCCCTAGTGTGGCCGCCGGCCACCGCTACCCGCAACATGGGGTGCGGACAGTAACAGCAGAAGGGCTAGTTAAGAAAAGGAGCCTTTTATGAGCAACCCAGACGAGCAGTGGTACTACGACACCGCCACCGGCAAGGTAACCCAGGGCGCTGAAAGCGGTTGGGATAACCGCATGGGCCCGTACGCCACCCGCGAGGAAGCAGAGCACGCTATCGAGATTGCGAAGGCTCGCAACGAAGCCGCTGATGCTTACGACGCGGAAGATGACGCTTAAGACTCGATCTTATTTCTTGAGCTTCTTGCTCAGCGGCTTGAACGCGGACTTGATGGCCTTGAAGGATTCGGCATAATCGTCGAGTGCATCGAGGCCAATATTGCGTTCACGCTGGTAAAGCAGACCGTAACCAAAAGTGTCTTCACCGCGGCGGCGAGCGGTGTTGGCCAGCTCTAGGAGCTTGTCACGGGAAGTGACGGAGTCCTGGAAATCACCCAAGACCGACTGCATCTGCTTGCAAGCCTTGTACAGGCCCTTGGTCTTTAGGTTCGTCGCAGAACCGGCAGCCTCTGCTGCATAACGCAGCTTCTTAGCGGCCTTGCGCATGTCGTGGAAGTAATCCTCACGCTCGTGCAGCGATAGTTCTGGGTTATCCCAGTTCTTGATTGCCTTCTCATGACGCTTGACCAGCTTCTTGTACGCCTCGTTGAGGTGCATCGCCATGACCTGGTCCATGGACGGAGCTTCCTGCTTCTTGGCGGCAGCGTCCTTCTTTTTCTTCGGCGCGGTGTCCGTAGCCTCCGCTTCTTGGGCGGTCTCTTCCGAAACCGAGGCCTCAGCAGCGTCCGCGGCTTCTGCGGCTGGGGTAACGGTGGAAACTACTGCGGCGTCTTCGGTCTCTTCGGCATCATCTGCAGGCGCTTCCTCGGAGTCCTGTGCTACTGGTGGGTTGGCTAGTAGCTCATCAAGCGAATCCAGCAGCTCCAAGTAGCGCTCCGAATCGAGCGCGGCAACCACGTGGCGGTGAGCGCGGCGGTATGCGGTGCCCATGTCGCGTGAGATGTGCTCGCGCGTTGCCTCGTCCAATGTGTCGGAATCTTCGGAGGCAAGCAAGCTCTGCCAGCGTTCTTCAACAACCTCAGCGTCGCGTGCTACGCCTAGGATGCCGGCGAGAAGCTTTAGCTCAGATTCGATGCGCTCGATTTCCGGGCCAACGACAATGCCGTGGAAGGTTTGAATGTGGCTGCGCAGCTCGCGGGTAGCCACGCGCATCTGGTGGACAGAATCCCATTCGTTGCGACGGACGCGGGGGTCGTAGTCGACAAGCTTGTCACGGTTCGCCTTCAGTGCGCTGACCACCGCGGCGGCAGCGGAATCCGGTTCCACGCTCGAAGTCTGCAGTGCTGGAGGAAGGGGAGCGTTGCGGATGGAATCGCCTAAAGCGGACTTCAGCTTGGACGGGGAGGAGGAAACGCGTGCGCCGGCGCCGATGAGGAGGGATGTGGCTTCGCGGATGAAGCGGCTTCCTTCATTGGTGCCTGGTAGGTCGCCGGCGAGCTCCACTTCCCACTCACGCCAGGTATGCTGCCCGCCTCCTTGCAGGAAGGAGAAAGCGGTGACGTGGTCATCGCAGAATTCAGCAACCGGTTTTCCCTCGGCGTTAGCAAGAACCATCTCAGTACGGTTGTTATCAACCTGGGCGATGGGGGCAAGCGGGTGATTGCGGATAACGGAGCGAACCTCGTGGAGAAGCTCTGCTGGGACCTCGTAACGGCCATCTACTGGCTCGCCGAGCTCGGCATGAATCTCCGTTCGGCCTTGGCTGCCCGGAATCTTAATGTGCCAGCCATCATCATTTCCGCCCGTACGACGACGCAACGTGATCTTTGCATGGGTCAGACGCAGGTCTTCGGTGTCGTAGTAGATGGCAGAAAGTGCGTGGTGGTGGGTTTCAGCGATGTGGTCCACGCCAGCGAGCCGGGTGAGCTCAGGCAATTGGATGGATTCAGCGACTGCGAACTTTGCTTCGACTTCGAGGAAAGTCTTCGTAGACATGCACACACCTTTAATCAATACGTATTTAAGGAAAGAAGAGTTACTAAACGAAAGCCTACCCGTCAGCGTAGGTTAATGGGGCAGGCTTTCCAGACGTTAACTGGCGATCTGCCGCTGGCTGCTTGAGTCTATGGAATCGCCTGCAAGATGCGATTTTTCAGCCGCACTCGCACCATCGTGTACTCCGGCCCAACTACTGGCAGAAAGCGTCATTGCGGAAAGGTGAGGGAACAAGCGGTTGCGGGCTTCCTCGGAACCAACTTGGCGCTCATACAGCGCCGGGATTGCCTGCCGGGCAAGGCTGCGGCCATCGGCTTCATTGCCGGTTTCTGCCGTACGGGCATCTGCTGCTTCAGACATTCCGGTGAAGTTAGCTTCATCGAGCAACTCCGATATGCGGGCGGCATAGGACAACCAGAAACTACGGCGGTAGGCGGCGGTCTCGCCGCGGCTGCGCGCCTGGGCTGCGCCGTCGCCGGAGCGCATGTACCAGTCGCATTGGCGGCTCAAGGAATCGAAGAGCTGGGCCACATGCGCGGAATCTTCCGCCGTGCCAACAACGCAGGCGATGCCCTTTTCGTGCGCGAGGATTGAAGCGCAACCATTGTGATAGGCCACAACGCCCAGCAAACTCGCTTGGTGCTTTACATACGGGGCGTGGATATGCACGCGCCGAGCAAGGAAATCTGGAGCGTGCTCAGCAAGCACATCTTCCACGCGGTAGCGCTGTTGCAAGGACTGCGCATTGGCAATGAGCGCATCCGCTTCATTCTCAAAGGGAGTGGATTCCGCTTTCCGTAGGAGGTTGTTTATCTTCTCGCACATCTTTGCTCGCTTCGGATCAGTATCCGCTTGGCGGTCCTTGGCGGCCGCGATCAAAAGCTCAGTATCACGCAGCATAGGAAGTCGTAACAGCTCCAGGCTTAGCTTGCGAAGTGTTTCCTCCGGGAGAATCAGCGAGCCCGAAGGCGGTGGCGCTATTTGCAGCCATTGCTTGCGCAGTACCGGTGAAGAAATGCGCGCCGGGACGCGTGGTGCGGCGCGATAGAGCAGGGGATGGACTTTAGGACCTAGAACGTGGACGATATCGGCCGGTGCCCAGCCTTTCTCGGCGGCCCAGACAGCGTTGATGAGAGCTTCGTTGTGGAGAGCGCGGTGGGAGTGGTCAGTGTCTTGGTACATGGTCTTCCTTTCGGTTGTGTTCGAATGTGTGTTCAGCAAAGCACGCCGCCCAGACATCACTTCCACGCATCGCCCCCACCTTTTGCCCCCGAGATACTTTGCTGAAATGGTTAAACGCCGCCCAAAGTAGTGTCTAATAGAGTGCGCAATGTACGCGTGTATCGCAGGTAAGGTTTAGAGCATGAACAGCCAACATGAATTCGTCCTCCGCACAGTCGAAGAACGCGATATTCGCTTCATCCGCCTGTGGTTCACCGACATCTTGGGCGCACTCAAGTCCGTTGTCATGAGCCCCTCCGAGCTGGAATCGGCATTTGAGGAGGGCGTGGGTTTCGACGGTTCATCTATCGAAGGCTTTTCCCGCATCTCTGAGTCGGATACTCTCGCCCTGCCGGATCCTTCGACCTTTCAGATCATGCCTTTCGACCAAGATGAGCCGGAGATTGCTTCGGCGCGCATGTTCTGCGATATTGCCCAACCAGACGGCCAGCCTTCCATGGTGGATCCGCGCCATATCCTGCGCCGCCAGGTCACCGAAAGCGCCAACGAGGGCTTTACCTGCATGGCTGCACCAGAAATCGAGTTCTACCTGCTGGAGCAATCGCCGGATAATACAAATCTCATCGCGACGGACAATGGCGGTTACTTCGACCAAGCCACCCATGACCGCGCGCCGAGCTTCCGCCGTCGCTCCATGTCGGCGCTAGAGGCCTTGAGTATTGCCACAGAATTTAGCCACCATGAGACCGCGCCGGGCCAGCAGGAAATCGATCTGCGCCATGCCGACGTGATGACCATGGCCGATAACATCATGACCTTCCGCCACGTCATAAAACAGGTGGCTGCTGACCAAAAAGTCCAGGCCACGTTCATGCCGAAGCCTTTTGAGTACTTGCCAGGTTCTGGCATGCACACTCACTTGAGCCTGTTTGAAGGGGAGCACAATGCTTTCCACGATCCCGACGATGAATTTTCCTTGTCCCAAACCGCCAAGCAGTTCATTGCGGGCATTTTGGAGCACTCCGTTGAGTTGACTGCTGTGACCAACCAATGGACCAATTCCTATAAGCGCCTGATGTTCGGCAACGAGGCGCCGGGCTCAGCAACCTGGGGCGTTTCGAATCGTTCCGCGCTCGTCCGCGTGCCTACCTACCGTCTGGGCAAGGCGGAGTCGCGCCGCGTGGAGATCCGTTCGCTGGATTCTGCGATGAACCCATACTTGGGTTATGCCGTCTTGCTGGCAGCAGGCCTGCGCGGTATCAAGGAAGGCTACGAGTTGGGCGAGCCAGCAGAGGACGATGTCCATCAGCTCACTCGCCGCGAGCGCCGCGCTATGGGCTACCGCGACCTGCCCGTCAGCTTGGACCAGGCCCTGCGTGAGTTTGAAAAGTCGGAGTTTATGGCGGAAGTCCTAGGCGAGCATGTCTTCGAGTATTTCTTGCGTGCCAAGTGGGATGAATGGCACTCCTATCAGCAGCAAATCACCAGCTTTGAGCTCAACCTCAACTACTAGTTAGGCACTTTAAAGGATTTTGATGCGCCCTATTGCAGTTCCCTCGCCGGCCACCCTAGGCCTTACTCGAGCGACGGCAGCTAAAGATCTTGAACAACTGGGCTGGGATAATCCCGAGTCGCTAGAGCTTTTGTGGACGCTCGCAGCTTCGGGTGATCCGGACCTTGCGCTGAACACGCTAATCCGCATGTATGAGGCTGTTCCCGAGCTCGATGGGCAGCTGCGTAGCAGCGAGGAATTGCGCGTGCGCACCTTAGCTTTGCTCGGGGCGTCGACAGCATTTGGTGATCACTTGGCTGCTAATCCCGAGCTTTGGCGGGAGCTGGCCAAGCCCTTGCCCACGCCAACTGAGATGCTGCAGGAGATGCTTGGTGCAGTGGGCGCTCAACCTGCGGAATTTACTGAGGACGCGCAAGAGGAACGCCCCGATACAGCCACGCCGGATTTGAACACGGCCGGCACCTACCGAGCCGCCGCAGGGGACCACAAGGCGGTGCTTAAGTCCACCTATCGCACGCTCATGATGCGCATCGCCGCTCATGATCTTGCGGGCACGTTTTTCTCCCGCAAGGGGCAGTCTGCGCCGCAGCCGCGCTTGGAGTTCCAGGTTGTCACGCGGCTTTTGACTGCGCTTGCCGACGCCGCCCTTACTGCCGCGCTCGCCGTCGCCATCCGCAACGTCTACGGCGACGACCCCGTCGACGCGAAACTGGCAGTCATGGCGATGGGCAAGTGCGGAGCTGGCGAGCTGAATTACATTTCCGACGTCGATGTCATCTTCTTATCTGACGTCGTTACGCCGAAGATTACGCGGGTGGCCTCCGAGTTTAATCGAATCGGCTCGGCCTCCTTCTTCGAAGTCGATGCCAACCTGCGCCCCGAGGGAAAGTCCGGCGCGCTGGTGCGCACCTTGGAATCCCACGTTGCTTATTACAAGCGGTGGGCAGAGACTTGGGAGTTTCAGGCTCAGCTCAAAGCACGTCCACAGACCGGCTACTTGCCGCTCGGCGAGGATTACCTGGCCCAGATCGGTCCTATGGTGTGGACCGCATCCCAGCGTGATTCGTTTGTGGAAGATGTCCAAGCCATGCGCCGCCGCGTGCTGGATAATGTGCCAAATAAGTTGCGGCAACGCGAGCTGAAACTGGGAGAGGGCGGGCTGCGCGACGTCGAGTTTGCGGTGCAGCTGCTTCAGCTGGTGCACGGCCGCTCCGATGAGACCCTGCGCGTTCTTTCTACGGTGGATGCGCTCACCGCCCTGGTCAGCGCTGGATACGTGGGGCGTGAAGATGGCACGCAGTTAATCGAGGCCTATGAGTTTCTCCGCTTGCTAGAACACCGTCTGCAGCTTGAGCGCTTCCGCCGCACTCACGTCTTGCCTCCCGCCGATGATAAGCAGGCCCTTAAATGGCTTGCCATCATCTCCGGGTTCACCCCGCAGGGCAATAAGTCCGCCGCCGAGCGCTTGGACCAGTACCTGAAGACCACGCGCTTGCGAATTCAGGATCTCCACTCCCGCCTGTTCTACCGGCCGCTGCTTAATTCGGTGGTCTCCATGTCCGCCGACGAGCTCAAGCTTTCTCCGGAGGCGGCAAAGCTGCAGCTGGCAGCACTTGGCTATGTCTATCCCGACCGCGCCTTTGAGCACCTGACCTCCTTGGCTGCGGGCACGTCGCGAAAAGCTAGGATTCAAGCCATCTTGCTGCCTACGCTCATGGGTTGGCTTTCCTCGACCGCAGACCCAGATATGGGCCTGCTTAACTATCGCAAGCTCTCTGAGGCCGCGTATGACCGGCAATGGTTCCTGCGCATGCTGCGCGACGAAGGCATCGTGGGGCAGCGTCTAATGATCATCTTGGGCACCTCGCCCTTTGCTTCGGACCTCATCATTAGCGCTCCCGACGTCGTCAAGCAGCTCTCCGACGGCGCTTCGGGCCCGAAGCTGCTGGAAACCAAGCCCGAGCAGGTATCGAAGGCGTTGGTTAATTCCACCAAGCGTCATGCAGACCCCGACAAGGCGGTGGCGGTGGCCCGTAGCTTGCGCCGCGTGGAATTAGCGCGCATTGCCGCGGCGGACTTGCTCGGATTTATGTCAGTGCAGCAGGTGTGTTACGAACTATCCACGATTTGGGATGCCGTGCTGGAGGCAGCGCTGCGCGCGGAGATTCGTGCTTGGCTTGGCGACGCCGCGCAAGAGGAACCGCCCGCACGCATCGCCGTCATCGGTATGGGGCGCCTGGGCGGAATGGAGCTGGGCTTCGGCTCTGACGCCGACGTCATCGTGGTGGCCGAACCTAGCGAGGGCATGGACGAGACGGAAGCCGTCAAGTGGGCAATCGGGATCGTCGATAAGCTGCGGCGTCGGCTTTCTAAACCTTCCGGCGATCCGCCGCTCGACGTTGACCTGGGGCTGCGCCCAGAAGGCCGTTCCGGTGCCGTAGTGCGCACGATTGCCTCTTATGAGCGTTATTACCGCGAGTGGGGCGAGGCCTGGGAGATGCAGGCGCTGCTGCGTGCGGCCTTCGTCGCTGGCGATCGCAGCGTGGGGGAGAAGTTCCTAGCTATGGTCGATGGTTTCCGCTATCCCGATGATGGCGTTAGCGAAAAGACCTTGCGCGCGATTCGTCGTATGAAAGCTCGCGTGGATAACGAGCGTCTGCCGCGCGGTGCTGATCGCAACACCCATACCAAGCTGGGTCGCGGCGGGTTGTCCGACATCGAGTGGACCGTACAGCTTTTGACCATGATGCATGCCCATGATTACCCGGACCTCCACGATCCTTCGACGTTGCGCGTGCTGGACGCGGTGGAAAAACACGAGCTGATTCCGCCGGAGAAGGTTCAGGTGCTGCGGGATGCCTGGCTGCTGGCAACCGACGCCCGCAATGCCTTGGTGCTCGTGCGCGGCAAGCGCGTGGATCAGCTGCCGACGCCGGGACCACAGTTGGCCCAGGTGGCCGGTGCTGCCGGCTGGGCACCGGAGGACAACCAGGAATTCCTGGATACCTATCTCAAGACCACGCGGCATGCCCGCAAGGTGGTCGACGAGGTCTTCTGGGGTGAGGCGGAGACCTTCGAGCACGAAAATGCCTAGGCTGGGAAGGCAGAGAATGAAAACTGTCCCAGCATTGAGCTTAAAGAATTGAGAAAGCCATGTCTTTGAATTTGTCGCTTGATATCACCACCGCCACCTTGGCTGACTTGGAGGCCTTCCTAGCCGCCGCTCGGGCAGCCGGGGCCACAGGCAGCGACGCGCTAGAGCTGGAAGACGCGCAGCTTCGCGTAAGCATCACGAAGCCGAGGCCAGAAGAAAATATTCACGCCCCGGCAGATGAACCAGCCACCACACAACCAACACAGCCGCAGGCTCCGCGTCATTCCCAGCAGCCGCGTAGCGCGTGGGAGCGCACCTTGGGCGATAATGCACTTCGCTCTGTCATCGATATTCTTTCTGAGCGTCTCGACCCACCACGTGGCGGCAGCTCCTTTGGTAACTTCGGCCCAAGTATTTAGAACCGCTCTTAGCCAGGATTAGACTTCAAAACCGTGTATCGCAATAAGATCGTCGCCGTGTGGGCGATTGTGGCCGTGCTGGCCATCCTCGCACTGGGCATTGGCGTGTTTGCCACCACCCGGGATAATCCACCGGCTGGTGCGCAGACCGTGGCAGAGGCCATCGGCGGCGGTGTGCTGCAAAATGACAATTCGGCAGCGCCGTCGAATATCGATGAAGAGCGCATGTACTCGCTGGCTGAAGCGCTTGGCATTCCCCCCGAGTCGATGCCGCGCGACATGCTCGAATCCGCGAATCGTTCCGAGTCCCGCGGAACCATGATCCAGGTTTTGCGCAAAGCAATCGAGCAAGGCGTCCTCAATGATGAGGAGGCCGCCATTATCCTCAAGGCCTTTGATCTGGGCCTGGTCAACCCGGCCGTCGATACCATCGTCGCGGAAAGCTCCCCCGCGCAGTAATCACAGGAACACACAGGTGCCGTGCAGGCCCACGCGAAGCATCTGGCAGGTGCCAGACTTAATGTAATCCTCGTAAATATAACGAATGCATAACGCATTGCGTGTGGAGGAGGAACATGAGCTGGCGCGAGAAACTTGGCACCGCGATCGGTGTTTCATTGGCCGTAGCAATTCCGGTCACTGGCGGACTCGGCGTTTCCTATGCGGTCAACGCCATGCCAATAGAATCCAGTGCGGAAATTCCCATTAACTCTGATGAAGTTTCGCAAAGCCCGTTGAAGGAGCCCGGCCAGGAACTCGGGGAAGCGTTGCGTAGCTTCCATCCCGGCCTATAGTGGGCGAGTATGTTGCTGCGCTCGATCTCGCTAAAGAAACAGGAACTGGATAGCTACTTGCTCCAGCTGCCCATGGTGCAATACCTGCAGGACCTGCCTTACTTCGAGTTCACCTCCCCCGTGACCTGCTTGGTGGGTGAAAACGGGGCGGGCAAGTCCACGCTTCTAGAGGCAATCGCGGTGCGCTTGCGCTTTTCGCCCTTTGGCGGGCGCTACGACGACGCCAAGCGCATCCGCGCGCCTTTTCGCGGCCTGTCCGCGGGGCTGAACTGTAAGCTCGACGAGAATCTACAACGTGGCTATTTCTTACGCGCCGAAACGCATGAGTCCGTGCTTGAGGCGGCTAATACCCCGGACGAACGCGCTGGGCGTAATACCTTGCCGCGCGAGGTGGACTTGGAGCATCGCTCCCACGGCGAGTCTGTCTTCGACGTGCTGGGCGAGCATATCGACGGCCGCGGGCTCTATATCCTTGACGAGCCCGAAGCCGGATTGTCCGTCGTGCGGCAGATGGCGCTCGTGGCCGAAATTCATCAAGCCGCAGAGCGCGGCGCCCAGTTCCTCATTGCCACGCACTCGCCGATTCTGCTTGCCGTGCCGGGCGCGGACATCGTCGAGCTTGGCGACGCCGGTTTCGAGAGGATTTCCTTCGACGCAGCCGAGCCCGTGGCGGCCACCCGGGAATTCCTGGAGGCGCCAGAGGAAACGATAAAGTTCCTGATTACCTAGGAGACGCTGACAACCTTGACCTTCGGGCCAGTGCCTCCGCCGCGCTTGCGCAGGAAGTGCGTGACAGCTATGCCGAGCATGCCCGCAAGCCAAATGATGAGGGAAGTTACAGCGGCCGCGTGGAAGTCACCCAGTTCGTAGTGTGGCGCGTGGCCACGGCTATCGAGCACCATGCCAAAAATTTGCGCTGCCACCATCGAAGAGATGAATCCACCCATGTTGGCCAAGCCTGTTGCCGTGGCCACCACACTGCGTTCCATGTTCTCGCGCACGATGTCGAAGCCATAGTTCGAGCACGGAGAGCATAACGAAATAGCCACCATGAGGATGAAAAGGCTGAAGAAGCTGTTGCCCCAGAGGAAGAAAGCTGTCCACGACATTATGTTGAGTGTCGTGAAAAACAGTGCCATCCAGTCGCGGAAACCCTGTGCACGCGAGGAAATCTTGCCGTGGATTGGCCCTAACGCAATCATGCAGATCGTATAAAAGGTCAGCACCGTTCCGGCCTGCACCTTGGAGATTCCTAGTCCCTCCGTCATGAACGGCATTCCCCACAACATGACAAATACAGTCGCACCCAAAAGGCCACAGAAGTGGATGAAAAATCCCTGCCATGCAACGGGGGAACGCAGCACCATGGCCAGTCTGGCGGCCAAGGAATGCGCCTGCGAATTGGGTTGCTCGGCGGGAGTTTCGATGATGCCTAGAGCTTCAGGCGTGTCCGCTACGGCAACCGCCGCAGCTAATGCGATGAGGATGCCCGCCGCACCCAAAGCTACAAAGGCCGTGGTCCATCCGGTCCACCCCAAAAGCGCAGCGAAAGGAATAGCGGAGACGAACTGGCCGAGCTGACCCAACGACGAGGTCACCTGGGTAAACATTGGCGTGCGGTGCAAAGGGAACCAATATGGCAGGATGCGCATCACGGATAAGAAGGCCGTGGCGTCGCCCGCGCCAATCAAAAGCCGAGCGGCAATAGCCATCCAATAATTTGCGGTTAAGCCCAGCGCTACCTGCCCCACGCCCATGATGACAGCGCCAATTACGAGCAGTTTGCGAGGGCCATACTTATCAATGAGTACACCCGTAGGAATCTGTGCGAACGCATAGATGCCCAACTGCACCGAGGTGAAGACCGCAATGCGAGAGGCATCGACGTCGAAACGCTCCATCGCTTCCAGCCCCGCCACACCAAAAGAGGTACGCCCGGTAATCGCCACGATGTAGACAAGTATCGCGGCAACCCAAATGGATAAGGCCTTGGTGGTCACAACTTCCCGTGGATTTGGCACAGACATGGCTGATACTTTACGCGTGCCCGACTATGATGCAGGGGGTGAAGTACATTTCTACGCGCGACGCTAACCGTCAGCCCGCTTCTTTTACCGATATTCTCTTAGGCGGGCTTGCCCCTGACGGCGGCCTTTACCTGCCGGAATCCTATCCGCAACTAAACGGCGCTGTGCTTAACGAATGGCGTCAGTTGCTCGCTGAGGAAGGCTACGCGGCGCTTGCGGCAGAAGTACTCAAGCTTTTCGTGGATGATATTCCAACTGATGATCTGGAGGCCATCGCGCAGCGCGCGTACACCCATCCCAAGTTCGCGAGCGAGGAAATTGTCCCCGTGACCGCGCTGGGTGATGGCCTTTTTATCGGCCACCTCTCCGAAGGACCTACCGCTGCCTTCAAGGACATGGCCATGCAGCTGCTCGGCGAGCTCTTCGAGTACGAGCTGGGCCGCCGCGATGAAACCCTCAACATCTTGGGCGCTACCTCGGGCGATACTGGCTCTTCTGCGGAATATGCCATGCGCGGGCGCACCGGAATCCGCGTCTTCATGCTGACCCCGGCAGGCCGCATGACTGCTTTCCAGCAGGCTCAGATGTTCGGCCTTGATGATCCGAATATCTTCAACATCGCGCTCGATGGTGTCTTCGATGATTGCCAGGATGTGGTTAAGGCAACCTCCAACGATGCCGGGTTTAAGAAGGAATTCCGCATCGGCGCCGTTAATTCCATCAACTGGGCACGCCTTATGGCGCAGGTCATTTACTACATCAACTGCTACCTGAAGGTCACCTCTGACAACGAGCAGAAGGTCTCTTTCTCCGTGCCCACCGGCAACTTCGGTGATATCTGCGCCGGCCATATCGCCCGTTCGATGGGGCTTCCCATCGACAAACTCATCGTCGCTACCAACGAAAACGACGTGCTCGATGAGTTCTTCCGCACCGGCAACTACCGTCCGCGCCCGGCGGAGGAGACCTACAAGACCTCCTCGCCGTCGATGGATATCTCCCGCGCCTCGAACTTTGAGCGCTTCGTCTTCGACTTACTTGACCGTGATGCCTCCCGCACCGCGGAGCTCTTTGGCCCCAAGCTGAAGGAAGGCGGATTCCAGCTGTCTGCCGCAGAGCTCGATGCCGCGCGCGATGAGTACGGCTTTAGTTCCGGCGCCTCCACGCATGCTGACCGCCTAGCAATCATTGCATCGGTCAAGGAGCGTTATGGCTACCTGGTGGATCCGCACACCGCGGACGGCATCAAGGTCGCCCGCCAGGTGCAAAAGGAAGAGGACATCAAGACACCGATCATCTGCCTGGAGACCGCCCTGCCGGTGAAGTTCTCCGAGACTATCGTCGAGGCCATCGGAACCGAGCCAGCAGTTCCGGAGCGTTTTGCTGGCATCATGGATGCACAAAGGCATGTCACGGATCTGCCCAACGACGTCGCTGCAGTCCAAGACTTCATCCGCCGCTCCATAGCACAGACCGACGTGAAACAGCACCCCAGAGGAGCATAAAAGATGGCACAGGAACAGTTCTCCGGACCGGAATACTTCACCGAGTTCGACCCAGAGAAGTTCATCCGCGATCTCAAGGAGATGGCGGAGATGGAAAAGGAAAACAAGCAAGCTTCCGAAGCAGACAAGAACACCGATGGTGATGGCACGGTCTAGCTCGCGGGTACCACAGATAGCAGCCGCCGTGGCTTTAGCAATTGGCCTCGGCGGCTGCTCTTTGATCCCCACTCAGACGGTGCAACACGCGCTTGGCGACGCCGCGGCCACCCTCGCTGGCGAATCCGCCGCACCGGAGGCGTCGGAAAGCGATGCTCAGGTAAACAACGAGGGTGACGCGGAAGCCACGCCAGCGCAGCCGGAAATCCCCGCCGCGAGCCCCGGTACCTCGCGGCCTGCGCTCTCGCCCATGCCGGCGGGAACCGCGTTGGATATCTCCTCCCAGGAACCGAAACCGGGAGAGTATTTTGACTTCCAGATGTGCACCGCAGCATGGTCTTTCTCGTTGGAAGATGGCCGCAACTTCGCGGTGACCGCATCGCACTGCGGCAAACCCGGCGACCGTGTGTGGGCCGGAAACGCGCATCGCACCTTTACTTTCCCAGCAGAACCAATCGGGGAAGTGGTCTATTCGGACTTGTATTCCGATACCACCCACGGCCTCGACTTCGCGCTCATCGAGCTGCATGCCGACGTGGGTTACTACACGCCGAAATACATGGAGGCCGGCGTGGCCACAACGGGCGAGCTCCCACAACAGCTGTGCAAGCTAGGGCGGATCACTGGGGAGACCTGTGGCGAGCTAAGCCATGGCCCGGAAAAGGGCGGGCTGAAGTCCGGCGAGATCCGCATGGAAACCACGGCCGCTCGGGCGCGCCTGTGCGGTACCCAAGGCGATTCCGGCGGGCCGATGTACGCCCAACTGCCAGGAGGACCCGCAATCGTCGGCGTAGTCTCTGGCACCACGCAGGAGCTAAAAGGTCAGTGCGCCGAAGCGTCGGACATGGAGCTTTCCTTTACCCCTGCAGCCGATATCGTAGCGCTCATCCCGGAGATTTTGGGCTCTGAAATAGCGCAGGCGGCCTAGCGCGGGCGCGGCCAAAAGCGGACAAAGCTAGCGGCTAGGGTAGTAGGCATGGCAACCCCTGAATACATCCTCAACCTCCGTGAGAAGGTGGGCCACCAGCAGCTATTCCTGCCGGCGTGCACCGCAGTTATTGTCCGCGATGTTCCCATGAACGCGGCGCTATGGGAAGTCCCATCGGTGCTGCTGGTGCAACGCGCCGACAATGAGACCTGGGCGCCCGTCGAGGGCATCTGCGAGCCTGGCGAGGAAATCACCACCACAGCCATCCGTGAGGTCAAGGAAGAAGTCGGACTCGATGCCACCGCGGAAGCGCTGCTTGGCGTGGGGCAGGTAGGCCCTGTCACCTACGACAATGGCGACGAGTGCATGTTCATGTCCACCGCACTGCGGCTTTCGGTTCCAGAAGGCGCGGAGCCGGTGGTCTCTGACGAGGAAAACCTCGCGGCGCAGTGGTTCTCCGTGGCCCAAATGCCGGCTTCGGTAAGCGCCCGTAACCGTATGCTGATCGGTGATGCCGTGGCACAAATGAAGCACCCGAAGGGCTTTCGCCCCCGCATGGGATTTGTAAAACGCAACTAGCAATCGCGTATGCCTAAAACCACCGCCAACCTGGATTTCTGTCAGCTCATTGTTTCTATTTGATGGCTGGTGATAGTCTGAAGATCCGTAGGTCGCCGCGCGAGGCGTCCCGCGGATTTTTTGATCTTCAAGGGGTGTCTCGTTGCGCTGAGCTTGCCGCATCAGCAATCAAATTCCTCGAAAGGTGCATGCCATGCCACCTCGTTCCAACCAGAACACCAAATTCATTTTCGTCACCGGAGGAGTTGTCTCCTCCCTGGGCAAAGGCTTAACAGCGGCATCGCTGGGGCAGCTGCTTTCTGCCCGCGGACTCTCGGTGACCATGCAGAAGCTCGACCCATATCTCAACGTCGACCCAGGCACCATGAACCCGTTCGAGCACGGCGAGGTCTTTGTCACCGAAGACGGTGCCGAGACCGACCTCGACCTGGGCCACTACGAGCGCTTCTTGGACCGCAACCTCACGAAGAACGCGAATGTGACCACGGGCAAGGTGTACTCCTCGGTCATCGCGAAGGAGCGCCGTGGCGAGTACTTGGGCAAGACCGTGCAGGTCATCCCGCACATCACCGATGAGATCAAGGATCGCGTGCTCGCGATGGCCGCGCCCGATGCCTCCGGCAATGTGCCGGACGTGGTCATCTCCGAAATCGGCGGCACCGTGGGCGATATCGAATCGCAGCCCTTCCTGGAGGCCGCACGGCAGGTACGTCATGCCGTCGGCCGCGAGAATATCTTCTTCATCCACTGCTCGTTGGTGCCATACCTCGGCACTTCGGGGGAGCTGAAGACGAAGCCGACCCAGCACTCCGTGGCGGAGCTGCGCTCCATCGGCATCGTGCCGGACGCAGTGGTGCTGCGGTGTGACCGCGACGTTCCGGATGGCTTAAAACACAAGATTGCGCTGATGACCGACGTCGAGGAAGAAGGCGTGGTGTCCTGCCCTGATTCGCCGTCCATCTATGACATCCCGGAGGTGCTCTACCGCGAGCACCTGGACACCTTCGTCATCCGCAAACTAGGCCTGCCTTTCCGCGATGTGGATTGGACCCAATGGGGCGAGCTACTGGATCGCGTCCGCAACCCGCGTCATGAGGTCACCGTGGGCATCGTGGGCAAGTACATCGACCTCCAGGATGCGTACCTTTCCGTGGCAGAGGCAATCCGGCATGCGGCCTTTGCTCACCACGCGAAGGCGAAAATCAAGTGGATCACCTCGGATGACTGCGAAGCAGACTCAGCCACTCCGCTGGGCGATCTCGACGCCATCGTGGTGCCAGGCGGCTTCGGAGTGCGCGGCATCGAGGGCAAGATCGCCGCGGTGAGCTACGCCCGAGAGAACAAGATTCCTTTCCTGGGCCTGTGCCTGGGTCTGCAGTGCACCGTGCTGGAGGCGGCCCGCCAGGCAGGCATTGCCGACGCCTCCTCGACAGAGTTTGACCCCGAGACCTCTGCGCCAGTCATCGCCACGATGGAGGAGCAGCAGGCGGCCGTCTCCGGCGAGGCGGATCTCGGCGGCACCATGCGCCTGGGCGCTTATCCAGCTGTGCTCGCTGAAGACTCCGTCGTGGCGAAGGCATACGGCACCACTGAGGTCTCTGAGCGCCACCGCCACCGCTACGAGGTCAACAACGCCTACCGTGCGCAGATCGAGCAAGGCTCCGGCCTGGTCTTCTCCGGCACCTCGCCCGACGGCAACCTGGTCGAATTCGTGGAGTACCCCGAGCACCCATTCATGGTGGCCACCCAAGCCCACCCCGAGTACAAGTCGCGCCCGACTAACCCGCACCCGCTCTTTGACGGGCTGATTGCAGCGGCGCTGAGCTAAGGGCCGCTGGCCGCTAAGCAAGCGGCCTAAAACGCGTAAAATCCCTGCGGAGAGCTTGTGCTTCCGCAGGGATTTTCTTTGCTCCCTAATTAGCAGTCCTAATTAGCAGTCGTAGTACATCTCAAACTCCTGCGGGGTTGGGCGCAGGCGGGAAGGAGCGATTTCCTTTTCGTTCTTGTACTGCAGGTAGGTCTCGATGAGGTCCTCGGTGAAGACATCGCCTTCGGTCAGGAACTCGTTGTCTTCCTCCAGGGCGCGCAGGGAAGCCTCAAGGCTGGTTGGTGCCTGCGGGATGGAAGCCTGCTCTGCCGGTGGCAGCTCGTAGAGGTCCTTATCTACCGGAGCGTGTGGCTCGATGCGGTTCTTGATGCCATCGAGGCCAGCCATCATCATCGCAGCGAAACCGAAGTACGGGTTACCTGATGGGTCCGGAGCGCGGAACTCGATGCGCTTTGCCTTCGGGTTGGAGCCGGTGATCGGAATGCGGATTGCCGCGGAGCGGTTGCGCTGGGAGTAGACCAGGTTAATCGGGGCCTCAAAGCCCGGAACCAGGCGGTGGTAGGAGTTCAGAGTTGGGTTGGTAAACGCCAGAACTGCCGGTGCGTGGTGGAGGATGCCGCCGATGTAGTAGCGCGCGATATCGGAAAGGCCACCGTAGCCTGCCTCATCGTAGAACAGCGGCTTGCCGTCCTTCCACAGGGACATGTGGGCGTGCATGCCGGAGCCGTTGTCACCCGCGAGCGGCTTTGGCATGAAGGTTGCGGACTTGCCGTACTCAGCGGCGGTGTTCTTGATGATGTACTTGAAGGTCTGAATATCATCAGCCGCGTGCAGCAGGGAGTTGAAGCGGTAGTTGATCTCATTTTGACCCGCGCCCACCTCGTGGTGGAAGCGCTCGATCTGGAAGCCGGCGTTCTGCAGGTTGCGCACCATGGCATCGCGGACTTCGCCATGCTTGTCGACGGGCGCGGTGGGGAAGTAGCCGCCCTTGACGCGGGTCTTGAAACCGGTGTTCGGGGTGCCGTCGAAGTTGGCCTCGTTGCCGCGGTTCCACCAGCCCTCGTCGGTGTCTACCTCGTAGAAACCATGGTCGATGTCGGTGGAGTAGCGCACGGAATCGAAGAGGTAGAACTCGGCCTCGGCGCCGAAGTTGCACACGTCCGCGATGCCGGTGGAAGCAAGGTATTCCTCGGCCTTCATTGCGACGTTGCGTGGGTCGCGGGAGAAAGGCTCCAAGGTGAACGGATCGTTGACGAAGAACTTGATGTTCAGCGTCTTGGAGGAGCGGAAAGGATCCACCATCGCGGTTGCTGGGTCTGGCAGCAGGGTCATGTCAGACTCATCGATGGAGGTAAAGCCACGGATGGAAGAACCGTCGAATGCGAGGCCTTCTTCAGCGGCGGCCTCGGTGAACTCCGAAGCGGGAATTGAAAAGTGGTGCTCGGTGCCGGGAACGTCAGTAAAACGAATATCGACGAACTTTACGTCTTCATCCTCGATGAACTTGACGATTTCCTGGACGGACTCGAAAGACACTGTTTGTCTCCTCAGGGGTTTAGAAAAATGTTCTTCATCGAAGTTTACTAGCTTTATTTGGCCTTCGGACGTTAACCCATCGATCTATAGATATATTTCGTTTTCGTGTCTGCATGCAGGGGGCACTAGATTGGTCAACATGGCTGATAAGCG
This sequence comes from Corynebacterium simulans, assembly GCF_001586215.1. Taxonomy (NCBI): domain Bacteria; kingdom Bacillati; phylum Actinomycetota; class Actinomycetes; order Mycobacteriales; family Corynebacteriaceae; genus Corynebacterium; species Corynebacterium simulans. The sequence goes on from NZ_CP014634.1 coordinate 2,315,612, forward strand.
AACATGGCTCGATGGACCCGCAATCCCGGGCGAAAATGATGACTTCGAAGGCCCCGGCGCATGGCCGGGCGAAAAGCTCGGACTTCCTGAGTCTGGCTCCGGGGCGCTGGCGCCGGTGGCCCGCCGTGCAGGGGCGGTTCTCATCGACTGGATCGTGTGCATGCTGCTGGCCAATCTCATCGTGATGTTCACCCACGCGCTGGGCGGCCCTGCATTCCTGGGCTACATGCTGTGGGTCATCGTCGGCATCCTCTGCGGCTGGCTCTTCGCTCGCACTCCGGGCATGCTTTTGCTGGGCATGGGCGTGGCGCGTCTCGACGCCCCGGGGCAAACGGTGGGCTTCTGGCGCGCGGCAGTGCGCACCATCCTCACCGGCTTCCTCTTCCCAGCCGCAATGGTCGATACCGACGGCCGCGGTATCCACGACCGCGCAACCGGCACCGCAGTGATCATGGTCTAGTTCCTCTATCTTGCGGCGTCGCAGGGCGCTTCCTACAAAACCTAAAAGCGGCCCTTCCTTGGTGGATTCCAAGGAAGGGCCGCTTTTGCACAAGTATTATTTGCCCTTACGCTGCTGTGCGCGGCGCATGCGGCGGTTCATGCCAGCCATGTTCTGCGCCTGGCGCGGCATCGGGCCCTTCGGCAGACCCGGGGTGGTGCCTGGCAGGTCATCCATAGCCTCAATCTTGCGGATGGTTGCGTAGGTCTCATCCTTTTTGAAGTTACGCGGGAACTTCATCACGTGATTGCGCAGCTTGGACACTGGAACCTCGTCCTCGCCGTTGCCCACCCAGACCTCGTAGACCGGAACGCCGCCGGCGAGCTTATCCACGCGCTTTTTCAGGGTGTTGAGAACCGGAGTCAGGCGCTTGCGGTTACCTTCGCAGACGAAGATGACGCCGGCATTGCCGATGACGCGGTGGATGAGGTCCTGATGGCGGGTAACGCCGACCGCGGTCTTGACCTTCCAGACGATGCCCACGGTGTTGCGCAGCTGCTGCTCCAGCGCCCACCCCGCAACGCCCGGCTGATCCTCGACCTTTTTGTACATGTCGCGCTCAAGGCGGCGGGTAAACAGCCACATCGCCAGCAAAGCGCCGATGCCGAGACCCAGGATGAGCATGAACCACTCGCCGTTGAAGAGCAGGCCGATAAGGAAGAACAACAGGCCCATGCCGAGGAAAGCGGCGAGCATGATAGGAATCAATGCCTTGTCATGCTTGCGCTGCATATTGAACGCTTGCCACATCTGGGAACGGGTTTGCTTGCGCTGCTCGCGTTTTGCGGCGCGCTCTTGCTTCTTTGCAGCCTTCAGGCTTGCCTTATCGTCTTGTGCCATGGTTCCTACTTTAAAGGTCAGCGCTGCAAATTAACGAATTGCAGCGGCAGCGGAGTCAGCGTTTGCCGGGGTCTTTACCATGCGGGTCGTTACCGGGGTTTCCTGGGAAGGGCCGTACTTCTCGAGCAGCGTCGAAGCCTCTTGGGCGGTAGCGCCCTTCGAGGTCTCAGCCAGGTGCTGCAAATTTTCTGGCAATTCGAAGCCGCGGGCCTCCATAGCCTGCACGTACAGGCGGCCAGCGCGGTAAGAAGAACGCACCAGTGGGCCAGACATGACGCCGCCGAAGCCGAGCTCCTTGGCCAGCTTGGAGTGTTCGACGAACTCCTCCGGGCGGACCCAACGCTCGATCGGGTGGAAGCGCGGGCCTGGGCGCAGGTACTGGGTAATGGTGATGATGTCGCAGCCAGCAGAGCGCAGGTCGCGCAGAGCTTCCTCGATCTCATCCTTGGTCTCGCCCATGCCCAGGATCAGGTTGGACTTGGTGATGAGACCAAAGTCGTGAGCCTGGCGAATTACGTCGAGGGAGCGCTCGTAGCGGAAGGCCGGGCGGATGCGCTTGAAGATGCGCGGCACGGTCTCCAGGTTGTGAGCGAAGACCTCAGGGCGAGCCTCGAAGACCTCCTGCAGAAGGTCCGGCTTGCCGGAGAAGTCAGGGGTCAGGTTTTCCACACCGGTGTGCGGGTTGAGCTCGTGAATCTTGCGCACGACCTCGGCGTAGAGCCACGCGCCTTCATCCGGCAGATCGTCGCGGGTAACACCGGTGATGGTGGTGTAGTTCAGGTCCATCTCCTGGATGTTTTCTGCAACGCGGCGCGGCTCGTCGCGGTCCAACTCCGCCGGCTTACCGGTGGCAATGTCGCAGAAATCGCAGCGGCGGGTGCACTTATCGCCACCGATGAGGAAGGTGGCCTCACGAGATTCCCAGCACTCGTGGATATTCGGGCAACCAGCCTCCTGGCACACGGTGTGCAGGGAAGCGCCGGACACGCGGGACTTCATATCCTCGTAGCCCGGGCCGGTGCGGACCTGGTTGCGGATCCAGCGCGGCTTTTGTTCGATGGGGGATTCCGCATTCTTCTTCTCAATGCGGAGCATCTTGCGTCCTTCAGGCTTAACAGTCACAAAAACTCACTCTACGGGGTTGGGATTGTCTCTTACTAATACAAGGCCGGTGTGTGGAGGTTTATTCCGCACTCTGGGCACGCTTTTGGCGGGCCTTCTCGTTGGCGACCTTAATCGGGTCTGGCGCTGAACCAAATGTGTGGTCCGCGACGGTGAGTTCACCAGAAAGCGCGCGCTGCAGGGCGTCGAGAAGCGGTGTCGCAGCCTCCTCCATAGTGACATCGCGGCCAAGCTCGAGGCTCAGCGTGGTCACGTCGGCGTCGTCAATGCCGCAGGCCACGATGTGCTCGTAATACTCCAGCGTGTTGGTGCAATTAAGCGCAAGACCATGCATGGTCACGCCGCGAGTGATGCGGATTCCCAGCGCCGCAATTTTGCGATCGCGCTTGGGGGCCTGCGGGTCCGTGGCCTGGGTGGTGGAGGGCACCCACACACCAGACCGGCCGTCGATGCGGCCGGCGGTACGAACGCCAAGCTCGCGCACCGTCTGGATGATTGCCTCTTCGAGCCGGCGGACATAGTCCACGACGTCGACAGGCTCCGCGAGCTTCAAGATGGGGTAGACCACCAGCTGCCCCTCACCATGCCAAGTAATCCGCCCGCCGCGATCCACCGTGATGACCGGCAGACCATTGTCCGGCATATCCTCCGGCTGCGTGCGTTTGCCAGCGGTGTAGATGTTGGGGTGCTCGACCACGAGGATGATGTCCCCGCGCTCGCCTTTTGCGCGCTGGGCGGCAAGCTCGGCCTGGAGATCCCACGCCTGTTGGTAATCCATGCGGCCGAGGTGGCGGATTTCCAGCGCTTCCTGTGACGCGCGAATACTGCGATCAGCGGGGAAGAAGGGCTCACGAGGAGCTGTCATGTGTGATGCTTCCTTAATCTAATAAAACGCGGGGGTCGATACTGATAGTGCCACCCAGGCCAATGCCGGCCCAACACCGGGGTGAGGGGGCAGGTGGAGGCGTAGTCGGAGGCAAAAGAAAAAGCGGGAGGAAACCTCCCGCTTTAGCAGTAAGTGGCTTAAACGCCGTTTGCCGCAGCGTACTCTTCTGCGGTCATCAGCTCGCCGGTCTCAGAAACCTCGACCTCGAAGAGCCATCCTTCACCGAATGGGTCGTTGTTGATGACTGCGTAGTCATCGTGAACAGCCTCGTTAACAGCGGTGACGGTGCCGGTAATTGGGGCGTAGAGATCGGATACGGACTTGGTGGATTCGACCTCACCGCAGGTATCGCCAGCGGTAACAGTGTCACCGACTGCCGGCAGCTCAGCGAAGACGACCTCGCCCAGACGGTCAGCAGCAACGGAGGTGATGCCAACGCGGACGGTTGCGCCCCGTGCGGCGTCAGCAGAAGAATTGATCCACTCGTGGTCCTCGGAGTAGGAGAAATCTGCAGGAAGGTTAGCCATTGTGATGGGAGTCCTTTCGGAAGATGGTATGTGCTTTTATCTTAACGGTTGTCACGCGTCCGCGAACTACTTTTCGCGCTTGTAGAACGGAAGGGCCGCGACGCTAAACGGGTAGCGCTTGCCGCGGATGTCTACCTCGACGGCGTCGCCAGGCTGCAGGTTTGCAGAGGTATCCAGCAGCGCGATGGCAACCGGGTGGCCCAGGGTCGGGGAAGGCTGACCGGAGGTGACAGAACCGACCTTGGTTTCGCCAACGAAGACCTCAGCACCGGCGCGGGCGGCGCGGCGCTGATCGGAGACCAAGCCGGTGATGGCGACCTGCGGGCCTTCCTCTGCACGAGCGCGGATGACCTCAGCGCCAACGAAGTCGGCTTCCTTCTTAGCAAAAGCACGCGCCATGCCGGCCTCAACCGGGGTGATGTCGCGGGAGAGCTCGTTGCCGTAGAGCGGCATGCCCGCTTCCAAGCGCAGGGAGTCACGCGCTGCGAGGCCACATGGCAGGATGTCGTACTCGGCACCGGCCTTGAGCAGCTCCTCCCATAGCTCCGGGGCATCGGAGTTGTAGACGATGAGCTCGAAGCCATCTTCGCCGGTGTAGCCGGTGCGGCAGATGAAGGCGTACTTGCGCGCTACCTTGCCGGTCATCGCTGCGTAGTAAGGCAGTTCCATGACGGCTTCCTGCTTGTTGTCCTCGACCAGCGGGATGAGGATTTCTGCTGCCTTCGGGCCCTGGATGGCAATCATTGCTACGTCGCGGGACTCGTTGTTGAGGTCCACATCGAAGCCCTCAGCGCGCTCGTTGAGTTCCTCCCAGACCACGTCAGCGTTGCCGGCGTTTGGCACGACCAAGAACTTGGTCTCGCCCAGGCGGTAGGTGATGAGGTCATCGATGATGCCGCCATCTGCGGCGCAGATCATCGAGTACTTTGCCTTGCCCACCTTGAGGGTGGTCATATCGGAGATTAGGCAGTAGGACAGGAACTTTGCGGCATCCTCGCCGTTGACCCAAACTTCGCCCATGTGGGACAGGTCGAAAAGGCCAGCGGAGTTGCGAACCGCGCGGTGCTCTTCGAGCTCGTTGTTGTACTTCAGGGGCATGTTCCACGGGCCGAAAGCCGTAAAGGATGCGCCAAGCTTTTCATGCTCTGCATGCAGCGGGGAGTTGAGCAGTTCAGACATTTTTCTCCTTTAGAGTTCTTCTCTGCTAGTTCGATTCTGTTAGTTGGTCTCCGCGTCAGCGGAGAGCTCGAATGCTTCTGGCGGCGGGCAAGCGCAAACCAGGTTGCGGTCACCGTAAGCCTCGTCGATGCGGCGGACTGGTGGGAAGTACTTGTTAGCGCGCAGGGAGGCAACCGGGTAGGCGGCTTCCTGGCGGGTGAAGGAGTACTCCCAGTTATCGGAGGTCACTGCCGCTGCGGTGTACGGAGCGTTGTGGATGACGGATGCCTCGTACTCAACCTTGCCGTCGATGATGTCCTGGATTTCGGCGCGGATTGCGCGCATAGCCTCGATGAAGCGGTCCAGCTCGGCGAGGTCTTCGGACTCGGTCGGTTCCACCATGAGGGTGCCGGCCACCGGGAAGGATAGGGTCGGTGCGTGGAAGCCGTAGTCCACGAGGCGCTTTGCGACGTCCGCCGCAGTAACGCCGGAGGCATCGGTCAGCTCGCGCAGATCGAAGATGCACTCGTGCGCGACCAGGCCAGCGTTGCCGGTGTAGAGAACCGGGAAGGAATCCTGCAGGAACTTTGCCAGGTAGTTTGCGCCCAGGATGGCGTGGCTGGTGGCCTGTGCAACGCCCTCGGTGCCGACCATGGCCAGGTAGGCCCAGGAGATAGGCAGCACGCCGGCGGAGCCAAACTTGCTGGCGGTAGAAGGAACGCCCTTTTCAATCGAGGTAGCCTGCTGCGGGTCGATGGAGGAATCGTTCGCATCGGTGGGCAGGAATGGCACCAGGTGCTTGGCGACGCCTACCGGGCCAACGCCCGGGCCACCGCCGCCGTGCGGGATGGTGAAGGTCTTGTGCAAGTTCAGGTGGCTGACGTCGCCGCCGAACTCGCCCGGGCGTGCCCAGCCGGTTAGTGCGTTCATGTTCGCGCCGTCGATGTAGACCTGGCCGCCTGCCGCGTGGACCTTGTCGCACACGTCGCGGACCTCAGGGTCGAAGACGCCGTGGGTGGATGGGTAGGTGATCATGATGCCGGCGATGTGCTCACCGTGTTGCTCGATCTTGGCATCCAGGTCCGCCAAGTCGATGGAGCCATCGTCCGCGGTAGCAACGACGACCACGCGCAGGTTGGCCAGGGTAGCAGAGGCCGCGTTGGTGCCGTGCGCGGAAGATGGAATGAGGATGACGTCGCGGCCAGCGTCGCCGTTGGCAACGTGGTAGCGGCGGATGGCCAGCAGGCCTGCGAGCTCACCCTGGGAGCCAGCGTTGGGCTGGATGGAGACCTTGGCATAGCCGGTCAGCTCGGCCAACCAGCCCTCGAGCTCCTCGATGAGCGCGCGCCAGCCGGCGGTGGTCTCTTCCGGTGCATATGGGTGAATGCCCGCGAACTCTGGCCAGGAGATCGGCTCCATGGCGGCAGTGGGGTTCAGCTTCATGGTGCAAGAACCCAGCGGAATCATGGTGCGGTCCAGCGCCAAGTCCTTGTCTGCCAGAGTGCGCAGGTAGCGCAGCATCTGGGTCTCGGAGTGGATGGAGTTGAAGATTGCGTGATCCAGCGGAGCTTCCTCGCGAACGAGCGCGGAAGGCAGGGCATTAACGGCGGACTCGGCGTTGTCCTTGTCTGCGGACTCTGCGCCGAATGCGGCGGCGAGCTTGGCGACGTCATCAAGCGTTGCGGACTCACCAAAGGAGACGGAGATTTTCTCGGAGCCGATAGCGCGCACGAGGTAACCCTGTTCCTGAAGGGATGCCTTGATGGCTGCAGCGTCGACGTCGGTGACAGTGACGGTGTCGAAGAACTCGTCAGCGACCAGGGTCTTGCCTGCGCCCTTTACAGCAGCGGCGAAGGAAGCGGCGAGCCCGTGAACGTGCTCAGCGATCTTCTTCAGGCCCTCTGGGCCGTGGTAGACAGCGTACATGGACGCTACGTTGGCCAGCAGTGCCTGCGCGGTACAGATGTTGGAGGTAGCGCGTTCACGGCGGATGTGCTGCTCGCGGGTCTGCAGAGCCAGGCGGTATGCCGGGCGGCCGTCTGCATCCTTGGAAACACCGACAATGCGGCCCGGCATCTGGCGCTTAAGCTTGTCAGTAACGGCCATGTATGCCGCGTGCGGGCCACCGAAGAACATTGGGACGCCGAAGCGCTGTGCGGAGCCCAGCACGATGTCCGCGCCCAGCTTGCCCGGTGCTTCCAACAGGAGGAGGGAGAGTGGGTCGGCGACGACGGAGACAACCGCACCGCGGGTGTGCAGCTCCTCGATGATGCCGCGTGGGTCAAAGACGTCGCCCTCGGTGCCGGTGTACGCGATGACGGCGCCGATGAGGTCTTCGCCCACGAGGCCCTCGCGGATATCGAGGATTTCCACCTCGAGCTCGATGGCGCGAGCGCGCTCCGCCGCCACAGCGAGCACCTGTGGATGCAGGCGGGAGTCCAGGATGACGCGGCGGCCCTTCTTGACCGCGCGGGACATCAGGCCGACTGCCTCAGCGGTAGCGGAAGCCTCGTCGAGCAGGGAAGCGTTTGCAATCGGCAGACCAGTCAGGGATTCGATCATGGTCTGGAAGTTCAGCAGTGCTTCCAGACGGCCCTGGGAGATCTCCGGCTGGTACGGGGTATAAGCGGTGTACCAACCAGCATCCTCCAGCAGGCCGCGGCGGATGACGGCCGGGGTGAGCGTGTCGGAGTAGCCCTGGCCATAGAAGGACTTCAACACGATGTTCTGGCTGGCGTATTCGCGCAGCTTGTCCTGCGCTTCATTCTCGCTCAAGGCATCTGGCAATTGCGGTGCCGATGCGGCGCGGATGGTTGTGGGAAGTGCTGCGTCGACAAGCGCGTCCACGCTGTTGTATCCCAGTGCGTTGAGCATCGTCGCTTGCTCGGAAGAATTTGGTCCGAGGTGGCGCGAGATGAAATCCATAAGTTCAATCTCCTTTGAAAGAAGCTCCGTGAAGGACGTCATGGTGAATGCCTAAAACATGGCCTAAACCGACCCCAAGTATAAAGCCTATGGCTGTGACCTAAATCGGTTTATAGAAGTCTTTTCGTGCACCACACAGCAACGGCGTGGCCCATGGACGCGTAGGGAGCCTAAAAGTGCCGAATAGAATCCCTACGCAGCCCGTGGGCGAGGAACAGGGCTGAGAAATCGCCGGACAGATTCGGGCAGGCCTAACACCCCCGTTTGAGGGGGAGATATGTGAAAACCCCGCAGGCTCCCGAGTATCCACAGCAGTGGAAACAGGGGAGCCTGCGGGGCGGAAACCCTAAACTACTAAGGGCTTAACTCCTTAGACCTCGAGGTCAGCCTCGAAGTCGGCGGTCTCAAGGCGGTCCTTGATGGTGGTGATGAAGCGACCTGCGTCTGCACCATCGACAACCTGGTGGTCATAGGTGAACGGCAGGTAGCACATCTGGCGGATAGCGATTGCGTCCTGGCCATTCTCGTTGACAACAACTGCGCGCTTGGTGATAGCGGCGGTGCCCAGGATGCCGGCCTGTGGCGGAACCAGAATCGGGGTATCGAGGAGTGCGCCCTCGGAGCCGATGTTGGTGACGGTGAAGGTGGCACCGGTGAGGTCGTTCGGCTTCAGCTTGTTGTTGCGGGCCTTGTCAGCCAGCTCAGCAATAGCCTTTGCGATCTCTGGCAGGGACATGTCCTGTGCTTTGTGGATGACCGGCGTCAGCAGGCCACGTGGGGTATCGACGGCGATAGCCACGTTGACGTCTGCGTGGTAGGTCATCTCCTTGGTCTCAGGGTTGTAAGAAGCGTTGACGTTCGGGTGGGAAACCAGAGCCTCAACGGTTGCCTTAACGATGAACGGCAGGAAGGACAGGTTAGCGCCGTGCTTGTCGATGAAGGCCTGCTTGGACTTCTTGCGCATATCCCAGATGGCAGTCATGTCGACTTCCTGGACGTGGGTCAGCTGTGCGGAAATCTGCAGAGCCTCAACCATCTTTGCAGCGGTGATCTCGCGGATACGGTTGACCTTCTGGGTGGTGCCGATGAGCTCCTGCTTTTCCGGATCCACGGACTTGGTGGACCAGCGTGCGCGTGGGTTGGAGGAGCCGGCTGCCGACGCCGCCGGTGCCTCGCCCTCGCCTGCAGCTGCCAGGACATCCTGCTTGCGGATGCGGCCGCCAACGCCGGTGCCGGAAACGGTGGAAAGGTCAACGCCGTGCTTTTCCGCCAGCTTGCGTACCAGCGGGGTGACGTAAGGAACGTTATCGCCGTTGTTGATCTTGGAAGAGCCCTCGGAAGCAGCCGGGGTGGAGGAAGCGTCTGCAGACTTCTCAGCCTTTGGCTCTTCCTTCTTCTCTTCAGCCTTCGGCTCTGCCTTTTCCTCAGCCTTTGGCTCTTCCTTGGCTTCTTCCTTTTCGGAGGAAGCTGCAGGGGCAGCGTTGCCGTCGCCGATGCGGGCGATGATGGCTCCGACGTCGACGGTGTCGTCTTCGTCGGCGAGGATCTCGGTCAGGGTGCCGGCGACTGGGGATGGGATTTCGGTGTCGACCTTGTCGGTGGAGACCTCGAGGAGTGGTTCGTCGACCTCGACCGTGTCACCTACGGACTTCAGCCACTGGGTAATGGTGCCCTCGGTGACGGACTCGCCGAGCTCTGGCATAGCTACGTCGGTTGCGGAGCCGGAAGCAGCCGGTGCAGAAGCCTCTTCCTTCTTCTCTTCAGCCTTCGGCTCTGCCTTTTCCTCAGCCTTTGGCTCTTCCTTGGCTTCTTCCTTTTCGGAGGAAGCTGCAGGGGCAGCGTTGCCGTCGCCGATGCGGGCGATGATGGCTCCGACGTCGACGGTGTCGTCTTCGTCGGCGAGAATCTCGGTCAGGGTGCCGGCGACTGGGGATGGGATTTCGGTGTCGACCTTGTCGGTGGAGACCTCGAGGAGTGGTTCGTCGACCTCGACCGTGTCACCTACGGACTTCAGCCACTGGGTAATGGTGCCCTCGGTGACGGACTCGCCGAGCTCTGGCATAGCTACGTCGGTTGCGGAGCCGGAAGCAGCCGGTGCAGAAGCCTCTTCCTTCTTCTCTTCAGCCTTCGGCTCTTCTTTGGCTTCTTCCTTTTCCTCGGCTGGCTTTTCAGCGGAAGAATCGGAAGCAGACTCGCCCTCGTCACCAATGATGGCGATGACGGAGCCGACCTCTACGTCGTCATCTTCGTCAGCCTTGATTTCGAGGATGGTGCCCGCAACGGGGGAAGGGATTTCGGTGTCGACCTTATCGGTGGAGACCTCGAGCAATGGTTCGTCGACCTCGACCGTGTCACCCACGGACTTAAGCCACTGGGTAATCGTGCCTTCGGTTACGGATTCGCCCAGTTCGGGCATCACAACAGAGTGTGCCATAAGTAATAAGACTCCTCGGAAGTCGGAATTGTTTAACGCTGATGCTCAATCCTACCGCGTGTGTGCGACTAGCGTGCACATCTGGGTCCACCAGTCCGTTTTAAGTGCGTAAGTACACGGGGGAGTAGACTCATGGCCTATGTTTAATCCCTTCCGTCGAAACAGATCTAGGTCCCAGCTGCGGCCCCCACGTGGGCCTGGCGAGACGATCCGGAAGGAAGACGCAGCAGCCCTTTCTGAGTGGGCGCGCGGACGCGCCTATATCGAAGCATTTGTAGAACCCGAAACGGTGGTCAACGAGATGTCCGTGGTTGTCGTGGATGAGACTGGCCAGTTCATCCGCCGCCGGATCGGAGGGCCGAAGGGCATCGATGCCGTGGCGAAACTGCTGCAATGCGATGTCTACGACGTAGAAGAAACCGGCTACCCCCAGCGCATGCGCGAGCGTATGGAGCGCGAACGCATCTTGCGCAAGCGAGAAGAACAAAGACAGCGCCGCGCCCGCTTTGAGCGTGAGCACGGCGCTGAGTAGAAGCCCAAGCTAGGGCTGCGGTTTAGGACTCTGCGATTTCGCGCAGCGCTGCAACCACGGTGCGAACCGGAACGCCGGTGGCGCGCTTCGGGGTGTAGCCGTGCGGTGCGCCGTTGTTCCAGGACGGGCCGGCGACGTCGATGTGCGCCCACTCGATGCCCTCGCCGACGAACTTCTGCAGGTAGGTACCGGCAAATTCCATGCCGCCCTCGCGCTTAGCGTTGATATTGCGGATATCGGCAGCCTGGGACTTGACCTCTTCGTCGTGCTCCTCGAGCAGCGGCATTGCCCATGCGTTCTCACCGACCTCGCGGCCAATCTCAGCAATGCGGTCGCGGAAGAGATCGGAGCCCATGACGCCAGCGGTACGGGTACCCAGCGCGACAATCTGCGCGCCGGTAAGCGTAGCGGTCTCGATGAGGTACTCCGGCTTATCCGCGCTGGCGCGAGCAATGGCATCTGCCAAAACGAGGCGGCCTTCGGCGTCGGTGTTGAGCACCTCAGAGGTGATTCCGCCGTAGTGAGTAATCACATCGCCTGGGCGGGTAGCACCTGGTCCTGGCATGTTTTCAGCAAATGGCAGGGTAGCGGTGACCTTGACCGGGATCTCCAGCTTGGCGGCCGCAATGATGGCAGCGGCCATGGCTGCGGAGCCACCCATGTCGGAGATCATGTCCCACATGCCGGCGCCCGGCTTCAAGGAGATGCCGCCGGTATCGAAGGTGATGCCCTTGCCCACCAGAGCAACGGTGCTGGTGGCATCCTTCGGCGCCCAGGTAAGTCGCACTAGGCGTGGTGGGCGCTTGGAGCCTTTGCCCACGGAGATGATGCCGCCGTAGCCTTCCTTCTTCAGCTGCTTTTCATCTAGTACCTCTACCTCCAGGCCTGCCGCGGCAGCCTCGTTGGAGATGAATTCGGCATAAGACTCGGGGTAGAGCTCGTTAGCCGGGGTATTTACCAGATCGCGGGCGAGGTTCACAGCCTCAGCGGCAACGCGCGCGGCCTCGAACTCTTCGGCTGCCTTCTTGTTTGCGATAACGCTGAAGGAAGCCGGCGACTCGGAGTCGTTGGTCTCGCCGGAACGGATGCCGCGGTAAGCGTAGCCGCCAAGGATGAGGCCCTCGACGGTGGCGGTCAGGCCAAAGTCCGCAAGGGTGGTGACCACGGTGCCAGCGCCGGTGAGCGCACGCGCGGCGGTGCCGGCGTGGCGGCGCAGCATCTCGTCGTCGAGAAGCTCAGCGTCACCCAAGCCGACAGCGACGATGAGCGGCGCGATGGAATCCTGCGGTGCAGGGATGCGGGTGATTTCGCCCGCGCGGCCAGTTGCGCCTACCGCAGCAAGCGCCTCGTAGGTAGCGCGCAGCGCAGCGGAATCCAGAGCGTCGCTTCCCGGAACCTCAAGGCCATCCTCGCCGCTGAAGGCTGCGATGAGCAATGCGTCGGCCTTCTTTGGGGCCTTCTTTGCCAGTTCAACAGATGGGAAGCTGCCGCGGGCGGGCAGGGTAAACGCGGACTTTGCCACGATTTCCTCCTTGCATTCGGGATTGAAAATGGTTTTACCTCACACACCCTACCCGTCTAGCTCACATCTTTAGGCGAATTTTGCCTGCCCTCCTATAGAAAAAGGGAGTAGCGTGTGGGGCATGTTGAATTACACCGTAACGCGTACTGAGCACCCCACTTCAACTGAAAAACTGGCCGAGATTCTCCAGGATCCTGGCTTTGGCAAAAAGTTCACCGACCACATGGTGACCATTGACTGGAACGAAGAAAAAGGCTGGCATGACGCGCAGGTGCGTCCATATGCACCGTTTAGCATGGACCCAGCCTCCAACATCTTCCACTACGGCCAGGCCATCTTCGAAGGTATTAAGGCCTACCGCCAGCTGGATGGCTCCATCGCCACTTTCCGCCCGGAAGAAAACGCGCAGCGTTTCATCGATTCTGCGGCGCGTTTGGCCATGCCGGAGCTGCCGCAGGAAGAGTTCATCGAGTCGCTGCGCCAGCTAGTCGACGTCGATCAGGCGTGGGTTCCAGCCGCGGGCGGCGAGGAGGCGCTGTACCTGCGCCCCTTTATGATTTCCACTGAGGTCTCCTTGGGCGTTCACCCGGCGAATTCTTATCGCTACGTGCTGATTGCTTCACCGGCAGGCGCATATTTTTCCGGTGGCATCAAACCGGTATCGGTTTGGCTGTGCACCGACTATGTGCGTGCGGCTCCAGGTGGCACTGGTGCGGCGAAGTTCGCTGGCAATTATGCAGGCTCCCTGCTTGCGCAGGCACAGGCTGCGGAGAAGGGATGCGACCAGGTGGTCTGGCTCGATGCCATCGAACACAAGTACATCGAAGAGATGGGCGGGATGAACCTAGCGTTTATCTACGGCGAGGAAGGAAACCAGGCCCTGGTTACCCCAGAGCTATCCGGCTCCTTGCTGCCGGGCATTACCCGTAAGTCCTTGCTGCAGGTAGCACAGGATATGGGGCTTAAAGTTGAGGAGCGCCGCATCACTGCGCAACAGTGGCGCGATGATGTTGCATCGGGTGCGATGACGGAAGCCTTTGCTTGCGGCACCGCCGCCGTTATCACTCCAGTGGGCCATGTCATGGGCGACGACGTTGACTTCAAGGTCAACGGCAACGAAGCCGGCAAGACCACGATGGCGCTGCGCGAGCGGCTCACTGGCATCCAGCGTGGTTGCGTAGAAGATAACCACGGCTGGCTGCACACGCTGGTTGAGAAGGCCGACTAATCCTGCGGCGCCTGTTTGGGCCTATTCTTGAGCCGATTCTAGAGTCGGCTCTTGAGCTGCTGCGAGAACATTGAGTTCGTCCGCGGCAAGTTCGAGGGCGGACTGAATGAGCGGCAACGCGGCCAGTGCGCCCAGGCCTTGTCCGGCGCGCATCTCAAGCTCAAGCAGTGGGCGCAGCTCCAGCAGCTGCAAGGCCTTAATGTGTGCCGGCTCCGTGGTGACATTCGCCGCGAGCAGCCACTGCTTTACGCCTGGTGCGAGGGACTCGGCGAAGACTGCGGCGGCGGCGCACAGCGGGCCGTCGATAAGCAGCGGCGTGCGGCGCGCAGTGGCCTGACAGATAAAGCCCACCAACGCCGCAAAGCTAGGCGAGGATGCGGCTTGAATAACCTCCGCGCCCTCCAAGTTGCGGATGCGGAACATGGCGTCGCGGATCACGGTGACCTTGGTCTTCCACATTGCATCCGTGGTGCCCGAGCCAGGACCCACGATGGCGACCGGCTCAGTGCTGGTGAAATGACCCATGAGCGCTGCGGCAACGGTGGTAGCACCAACGCCCACCTCGGCGGGAATGAGCAGATCGGCGCCGGAATCAATCTCGGCGTCGGCAGTGGCTTGGCCCAAAGAAAACGCCGCCTCGAACTCCTCGTTGCCCATCGCCGGCTCGGCGTCGATAGGGGCGGAGGGCGCACAATCGACGACCGTGATGCTGGCGCTTGCGCGGCGTGCCAAGCTGTGGCTCGGTCCGGTGCCTTCCTTTAATTCAGCAATCTGCTGCGCGTCGGATTCGGGCGCGAAAGCAGAAAGGCCGACACCTTCGAAAGTGCGGGTAGCGATGCCATGCGAACCAGCGAAGACGACAACGCGTGGGCGGCGCAAAGCCGCCGCTGGTACGACACCCTGACAAGCAGCAAGCCAGCTCGCGACGCCGCTCAACCTACCGAAAGAATCTCCGCGTACAGAGGAAGCCAACGCGTCGGCGACGGCGCGGCCTGCTTGCTGATCAGGCTGCGGAACCGGCGTGAGCTCAGACATCGCTACTCCTTAATAACTACCTAGAAATAACTACCTAGATTAAGTAAGACTGCCTTAGACGGTAGCGCCGCGCTCGACGCGTGGCTTTGGGGTACGCCACTTGCGCGGCTGGGAAGCGCGCGTATATGCGTAGAAGCCCAAGCCGAAGCCAGCCTCGGTGGTTCCCGGGAACTTCAGGCGCACTGCGTTGTTGCACTGACGAGCCAGCCAGAAACCCTCGATGGCGATTACCGCGATAACCACCATGGCGAAGATATTGACCCAGTTGGCAACGTTGGGGCTGAAGTTGGCCAGCATCATAACCACAAGCAGAAGCAGCATCGCAGGCATCATCCACTCGTTGATGAATTTGCGGGAATCTACCCAGTCACGCACGTAGCGGCGGACTTCGCCCTTATCGCGGGGCAGCAGGTAGCGCTCGTCGCCGCTCGCCATGCGCTCCTGGGCAAGGCGGTTAGCCGCACGAGATTCCTCGCGCTCCTTGCGCTTATAGGCCTTCCATTCCTCCTTGGACATGGAAGCCTTCATCTCCTTGCGGTGCTGGTAGCGCTGGGCTTCGGACATGCCGTGCGGATCGCGCTTGACGCCGCGGGCGATCTCTTGCTGATCGCGCTTCGGCGTGGGACGACCCTTCGGCGGGGTGTAACCCTTGCGGTGTTCCTCCGGCTTTTTAGCAGCCGGGGTTTCGCTCATCTGAGAAGCGGGGAGGGCGGCGCTACCGTCCGCCTTTTCATCTTTTTGCCACGGAAGTTTCACGTTGATCAGACTACAAGGTTGTGGCCGTTAAATGGGAATAGGCCCGCCCTGCCCGGTGTTGTGAAAGACGTAAGCGAGGTCAACCTTTCCACCTTCGAAACATTGAGGGTAGGGTAGAGGCCAGAAAAACCCGTACTTAATAGAGGAGAAGACATGACCGCTCCAGCTTCCGCTACCGGCGTCATCCTGACTGAGGCAGCAGCCGCAAAGGCAAAGGCACTGCTCGAGCAGGAAGGCCGTGATGACCTGTCTCTGCGTATTGCCGTCCAGCCAGGTGGTTGCGCTGGCCTGCGTTACCAGCTGTACTTCGACGACCGCAGCCTCGATGGTGACAAGGTCGACAACGTTGATGGCGTAAACCTCGTCGTTGACAAGATGTCCGTTCCTTACCTCACTGGCGCAAAGATCGACTTCGCTGACACCATTGAGTCTCAGGGCTTTACCATTGACAACCCGAATGCCGGTGGCTCCTGCGCTTGTGGTGACTCCTTTAACTAAATAGCGCGCTTTTAAGCGTTTCAGCTTAAAGCGTCTTGGCTTAAGGCCCTTCGTGGCTGCAAGCACGAAAAGTGCCCGCCGCTTTCCTCTGTTCCTCCCTTTGAAAGATAAGGGAGACAGGGCAAGCGGCGGGCACTTTTTGGATAAACGTCAAAGTGACGAAACCAGGCTTATAGCTTTACCGGATAGTCGCGTTGTTCGATCTGCGGATCGATGCGATTTTCTACGAAGATGCCGTGCCAGATCATGAACGAGAGGACCGTCCACAGGCGGCGCGAGTGATCGCTCACGCCGTCGCGGTGCTCCTTGAGCATCTCCAGAACTTCCTTCTTGTTGAAGATGTCCTCGGTCTGGGACTCGTTGATCTGGTCCTGTGCCCAGCCGTAGAGCTCGTCACCAGCCAGCCAGTGGCGCATTGGAACTGGGAAGCCGAGCTTCTTGCGGTGCAGAACGTGTGGCGGAACAATCTGCTCCATTGCCTTGCGCAGAGCGTACTTGGTGGTGCCGTGGGAAATCTTCAGATCGCGCGGAATGGTTTCTGCCACCTTGAAGACTTCCTTGTCCAAGAACGGCACGCGCAGCTCCAGGGAATTAGCCATATTCATCTTGTCGGCCTTGACCAAGATGTCGCCGCGCATCCACGTAAACAGGTCGAGGTGCTGCATGCGGGCAACTGGGTCGAAGTCACGGGACTGCGCATAAATGGGCGCCGTGACCTCACGGTGGTCCCATTCCTCCTTGGCCCACGGAATAACGCGCTGCATTTGCTCGAAGTTAAAGGAGCGGGCGTTGCCGTAGTAACGCTCTTCCATGGTCATGGAGCCACGGTTGAGTAGGGACTTACCCTTCATGCCTTCTGGGAGAACTTTAGACAGCTGGCCTAAGCCACGGCGCAGCGGGGAAGGGATCTTCTCAAATGGTGCTAGCGAAAGCGGCTCCTTATAAATGGTGTAGCCGCCGAACAGCTCGTCCGCGCCCTCGCCGGAGAGAACGACCTTGACGTGTTTGCGAGCCTCCTGGGCTACGAAGTACAGCGGAACCAGGGAAGGATCGGCCACCGGGTTGTCCAGGTACCACATGATTTTTGGAACCGCGGTGGCGTATTCCTCTGGGGAGACAATCTTGACGATGTGCTCAACGCCGATTGCTTCAGCAGATTCTGCGGCGACGTCGACCTCGGAGTAGCCTTCGCGCTCGAAGCCGGTGGTGAAAGTCAAAAGATCCGGATTGTGGCGCTTCGCCAGGGTTGCAATCGCGGTGGAGTCGATGCCTCCGGACAGGAAAGAGCCAACCGTGACGTCTGCACGCATGTGCTTTTCGACGGAGTCCTCCAGCGCCTTAGCAATCTTGTCGAAGAGCTGCTGTTCGCTGCCTTCTGCCACCTTCTGGACCGGGAAGCGCGGCTTGAAGTAGCGATCGTTTATCACCTTCTGGCCCGGGCGCAGCGTGACGGTAGAGCCGGATTCGACGCGGCGAATATTAGCGTGCAGGGATTCCGGTTCCGGAACGTACTGTAGATCGACGTAGTGCTCAATTGCACGCTTGTCGAGGCTGAGGTCTAGACCCAGCGGCTCGGCCATGTCGAGGATGCACTTCATCTCGGAGGCGAAGATGGTGCCTGCCTCGGTGGTGGCGTAATACAGCGGCTTGATGCCGAACTGGTCGCGGGCGGCAAACATCGTCTTGGTTTCGGTGTCCCAGATAACGAAGCCAAACATGCCCCGCAGGTGATTGACTACATCCTCGCCCCAGTGGTGATAGCCCACGACGATGGGCTCGCCGTCGCCTTCGGTGTTGAACTTCAGGCCAGCTGCCTTAAGCTCCTCGCGCAGCTCGATGTAGTTGTAGATCTCGCCGTTGAAGGTCAGGGCATAACGCTCTGGATTATCTTCTGGGCCCCAGCGCAGTGGCTGGTGGGAGTGCTCAAGGTCAATGATGGACAGGCGGTTGAAGCCAAAGACGACGTCGTCGTCATGCCAGGTGCCCGCTGCATCCGGGCCGCGGTGGTGCATGCACTGCAAGGACTGTTCGAGGGCATCTACGTACTTGGCCGCGTCGTGATTAGCGGTCAGTAGTCCGCAAAGTCCGCACATAGGGTGGTTGCTCCTTATTAATCAAGGGTCTTTTTCTTCCGAATACTTTACGGGGCTTAAATCCTAAATGGAGTTACGCGCGCCGAGTTACAAGCTTCGTGGCAGTCTTTGTCCAGCAATCGGGGAGGGGTTGGCGCAGCTTACCCGTTAGGGTGCGAACTTTCGGATGATTTAGCCGCATGGCCTTTGTGAATTGGGTCATAGGCTAAACCCGCCATTCGAGGGGTTGGTTCTGCCCTTGTGCAGGTGGGCCGGTAACATGCAGTGCGTTCGCAGTTTGCAGAGTGTTTCGGAAGGCCTGTGAAGCTATCAAATGCTTAAGAAACGCAGGCTCCATCCACTATCCTGATTGGATAGGAATGCTCTGTGAGTATTCGAGAAGTTTGTGTGGACAGAAAGGCAGAACACACGTGGGACAGCGTAAGCAGCGCAACTTTGCCCGTAAGGCGGGCCTAGCTGGCGCAATCGCTCTTGGCGGCTTCGCATTGGCCGGTTGTGACGTAGAAGCTCCAACCGCCGTTGAGAACCTCTTGGGCTTTGGTTGGCCAAAGGGTATTACCCCTGAGGCGGAGTCTATGTACAACTTCTGGATTTGGGTCTGGGTTGCAGCATGGATTGTTGGTTTCATCATGTGGGGGCTCTTCCTCACCGCCATCTTCAAGTGGAACGCGAAGAAGGCTGAAAAGGATGGCAAGGGCGAGTTCCCTAAGCAGCTGCAGTACAACGTGCCGCTGGAGATGACTCTGACCATCGTGCCAATTCTTATCATCATGGGCCTGTTCTTCTTTACCGTTCAGGCGCAGCAGAAGGTCACCGCACTGGACAAGAACCCAGAGGTTACCGTCGATGTCACCGCTTACCAGTGGAACTGGAAGTTCGGTTACGCCGAGAACAAGGTAGACGGCGAGAACTACAACGGCGAGGACACCGAGCGTAAGAAGATTGCTGAAGAATCCTCCGTTGACCCGGAGGGCGTGGAGAACCCGAACCCAATTCACGGCAAGTCCATGGGGGACATCTCCTACCTGAACTTCAACAAGATCGAGACTGTTGGCTCCACCGAGGAGGTTCCGGTTCTGGTTCTTCCTTCCGAGACCCCGATTGAGTTCCGTCTCGCTTCCGGTGACGTCTCCCACGCATTCTGGGTTCCGGAATTCCTCTTCAAGCGCGACGTTTACGCGCACCCAGAGGCTAACGCTCAGGAGCGTCGCTTCCAGATTGAGAAGATTGATGAGGAAGGCGCATTCGTTGGCCGCTGTGCCGAGATGTGCGGTACCTACCACTCCATGATGAACTTCGAGATCCGTGTTGTTAACCGCGATGACTTCAATAAGTACCTGAAGTTCCGTGAGCAGAACCCGGAGGCAACCAACGCTGAGGCTCTTGAGCACATCGGCCAGGATCCTTACGCAGTGACCACCTCTCCGTTCAACTCTCAGCGCGATACCCGCACCGGTGACAACTTCGTTGACACCCCGAAGGCATAAGTAGAAAAGGACTGAATTTCACAATGCGTGCAACATCTAAGGTCTTCTACTCGATTGCGACCTACCTGTTTGTTTCCCTGATTGTTTACGTCCTCGGCGTGAACTTCGTGAAGGATGACGGCTACCTGTACGGTCCGGAGTGGGCAGGCATCGTCGGCCTTACCCTGGCGTTCCTGCTGTGCATCATGCTCGGCGTGTACATCAGCTTCACCGATTCCCGCGTCGACGTCGCTCCTGAGGACTGGGAAGAGGCAGAGACTGAGGACGGCGCTGGCATCCTCGGCTTCTTCTCCCCGGGTTCCATCTGGCCGCTGGCTATGACCGGCTCCATCGCGCTGCTTGGTCTGGGCATCATCTTCCTGTACTTCTGGCTCATCGTTCTCGGCGCTGCTTGCCTGGTGGCTTCCGTTACCGGTCTGTCCCTGCAGTACGGTCTGCCGAAGGAAAAGCACTAACTTTCCTTGCGCGTTAGTGGCGGCCTATCCCGGCAGCCCATAACGCCCGCCTAAAACTTCTCGCGTCCCCCATCACTTTCCGTGGTGGGGGACTTTGGCGATCTCTGCGTCGGATGGAAGGTTCCAAAAGTTCCCACAAAATCTAAAAGATTTTCTAAAGCGGATGTAGCGGGGGAGGAGACGATAGTGAAAGCTGCTCTCAACGCGCGCTATATCGCCGAGTAATGGCACGTTAGGGGCTATTTTCGCGGGGGTCAACCGAAAGTTGGAAACCTGCTATTTTTAGCAGCGACCGTTTTGTGATTTATATCATCGACCTAATTGCTCAATTCGGTTGCAAAGCGCATCTTAAGTGTTCAAATTTTCCGACGATTTCGCGGTCCTTTCGGCGGTTAACCGGCCAATAAGCTGTTTACCTGCACGGATGGGACGTCGTAAAGCAGTAGCAAAAGTTCCCGCTAGCAGCCGATTTTTCTCCAAAATTAACCTTTGCTGGCAAAGCGCTGTGGCATGGCGAAAAGTAGCTTCAAAAAATCGGGGGGAATTAAAGTGACTTCACGTCTCTGACCGGCCATACTGTTATGCGTGACGAGCGTAGTTTCAAACCAAGGTATGGCAGCACCACGTGTTGCCGCGCTGAACCGACCCAACATGGTCAGCGTTGGCACCATCGTGTTCCTGTCTCAGGAATTGATGTTCTTTGCCGGACTGTTCGCGATGTGGTTCACCTCGCGTGCAAACGGCCAGGAAGGCGACTGGGCGGAGCATACCGCCCATATCAACGTGCCGATGGGATTCATCATCACGGCAGTGCTGATTTCGTCTTCCGTGACCTCCCAGTTCGGCGTATTCGCAGCAGAAAGGGGTGACGTATACAAGCTCCGACTCTGGTACTCAGTGACCTTGCTGTTGGGTGTTGTCTTCTTGGGCATCATGGCATTTGAGTGGACAGAGTTGATCACGCACGGTGTGACTGTTCAGTCCAGCGTCTTCGGTTCGGTCTTTTACATCCTGACCGGCTTCCACGCTGCACACGTGACTGCAGGCCTTATCTCCTTCGCGATCATTCTGGCGCGTATTGCTAAGTCCAAGTTCACGCCAGCACAGGCAACCGCAGCGATGGCAGTGTCCTACTACTGGCACTTCGTCGACGTTGTCTGGATTGGCGTGTTCGTAGTCATCTACCTAGTCCAGTAGGCCGTAGGAGCCCGGGAGCAGGCTCTCGGCCTACAGCCATCCATTTCCGTGTACGAGTTATCTAAAGGAAAATGATGGATAACATTCAGCAAACCGCCGCAGTGGAAGAGACCACTGCCGCGGCTAAGAAGACCCGCCGTCGCCGCAAGGCGAAGCGCACTCTTGCCGGCGCCTTCGCTCTGAGCATCGGTCTGACTGGTGCTGGTGTCCTGGCTTCCGCCTTGACCCCAGACGCGCAGATCGCAACCGCTCAGAAGGATGACCAGGCTCTCGTTCAAGAGGGCAAGGACATCTACGACGTTGCTTGTATCACCTGCCACGGTGCCAACCTGCAGGGCATCGAGGGCCGCGGCCCGTCCCTCGTTGGCATCGGTGCTGGCTCCGTGTACTTCCAGGTACACTCCGGCCGCATGCCGATGATGTCCAACGACGCACAGGCTGAGCGCAAGACCCCGCGTTACACCGAGCAGCAGACCCAGGCGCTTGCAGCTTATGTTGCAGCAAATGGTGGCGGCGCTGACATCGTCTACAACGAAGACGGCACCATTGCTCAGGAATCTCTTCGTGGCGCTAACTACAACGGCCAGATCCAGGCCGAGGACGTAGCTAAGGGTTCCGAGCTGTTCCGCATGAACTGTGCATCCTGCCACAACTTCACCGGCCAGGGCGGCGCTTTGTCCTCCGGTAAGTACGCTCCGCCGCTGGCTCCGGCCAACGAGCAGGAGATCTACCAGGCAATGCTGACTGGTCCGCAGAACATGCCTAAGTTCTCCGACCGTCAGCTTTCCGCAGACGAGAAGAAGGACATCATCGCCTACCTCAAGTCTGCAAAGGAAACCCCGTCTCCAGCAGGCTGGGACCTTGGTGGATTGGGCCCGGTTGCTGAGGGTCTCGCAATGTGGATCATCGGCATCAGCGCTTTGTGCGTTGCCGCTATGTGGATTGGATCGCGCTCATGAGCAATGTAAAGAAGAACTACACCAACGCAGAGCTCGACAAGATGAGCAACGATGAGCTTGCCGCTCTCGGCACCGAGCTCGATGACGTAACCGTTGCGTTCCGCAAGGAGCGTTTCCCGGTTGATGGCGACCCAGCTGAAAAGCGCGCCGCCGGTAACGTCACCTTCTGGCTGGCACTGTCTGTCATCGCTGGTATCGCCTTCCTTGGCGTTTACCTTTTCTGGCCTTGGCAGTACAAGATGCTGGGAGAGGACGGCATCTGGTGGCATACCCTTTACACCCCGTTGCTGGGTGTTACCGCTGGCCTGGCTATTTTGGCCCTGGGCTTTGCCATCGTTCAGTACGTTAAGAAGATTCTGCCTGAAGAGATTTCCGTTCAGCGTCGTCACGACGGCCCTTCCGAGGAAGTTGACCGCCGCACCCTGACTGCTCTTCTGAACGATTCTTGGAAGACCTCCACTCTGGGTCGTCGCAAAACCATCATGGGTCTGCTCGGCGGCGCAGGCGTTCTGTTTGGTCTGTCCGTTATTGCTCCGCTGGGCGGCGCAATCAACAACCCATGGAAGAAGCGCCACGAGCTTAACTACGCTGGCGACGGCACTCTGTGGACCTCCGGTTGGACCATGCACGAGAAGGGCGTGAAGCTCTACCTGGCTCGCGATACCTCTACTATTGCGGAAAAGCACGAGGGCGAGTCCGGTACCCACTACACCACCCGTGGCCTCGCTCGTCTGGTTCGCGTGCGTCCTGAGGACCTCGCTGCCGGCGGCATGGAGACTGTCTTCCCGCTTGCTGCGGAAGACGTCAACGATGGTGACCTGTGGTCTGAGGATAAGGACGTCTACGAAAACCACATGCACTCCATTCACGGCAACCGCAACGCCGTGATGCTCATCCGCCTGCGTCACTCCGACGCACAGAAGGCAATTGAGCGTGCTGGTCAGGAAGACTTCCACTACGGCGACTACTACGCCTACTCCAAGATCTGTACCCACATTGGTTGCCCGACCTCTCTGTACGAGGCTCAGACCAACCGCATTCTGTGCCCGTGCCACCAGTCGCAGTTCGACGCTTTGCACTACGGCAAGCCGGTCTTCGGACCTGCAGCCCGTGCACTGCCGCAGCTGCCGATCGGCGTGGACGAAGAGGGCTACCTCGTTGCCAAGGGCAACTTTATCGAGCCTGTCGGACCTGCATTCTGGGAGCGTAAGTCATAATGAGTAACAAACTTGCCAAGATGGGCAACAACATGGATTCGCGCTACTCCGCAGCCGGAGTACTGCGAACCCAGCTGAACAAGGTCTTTCCGACCCACTGGTCCTTCATGCTCGGTGAGATGGCTCTTTACAGCTTCATCATCCTGCTGCTGACCGGTATCTACCTGGCACTGTTCTTCGACCCTTCCATCACGAAGGTCATCTACGACGGTGCATACACCCCGCTGAACGGCGTTGAGATGTCCCGCGCTTACGCAACTGCGCTGGATCTTTCCTTCGAGGTTCGCGGCGGCCTGTTTATCCGCCAGATGCACCACTGGGCAGCACTGATGTTCATGATGTCCATGGTTGCTCACATGCTCCGCATCTTCTTCACCGGTGCGTTCCGTCGCCCGCGTGAGGCCAACTGGATCATCGGTTGTGCACTGATTCTCCTGGGCATGGTCGAGGGCTTCCTCGGCTACTCCCTCCCGGACGATCTGCTCTCCGGCGTTGGTCTGCGAATCATGTCCGCTATCATCCTGGGCCTGCCTATTATCGGCACCTGGCTGCACTGGGCAATCTTCGGCGGCGACTTCCCGTCCGACCTCATGCTGGACCGTTTCTACATCCTGCACGTTCTGGTTATCCCGGGCATTATCCTGGGTCTGGTTGCCGCTCACCTCATCATGGTTTGGTTCCAGAAGCACACCCAGTTCCCTGGACCAGGCCGCGCAGAAAACAACGTTGTCGGCGTCCGCATTATGCCGGTCTTCGCTACGAAGGCAATCGGCATGGGAATGATGGTTGCTGGCGTTCTGGCTTTGATGTCTGGTCTGCTGACCATCAACGCCATCTGGCTGCTTGGCCCGTACAACCCGTCTCAGGTCTCCGCTGGTTCCCAGCCGGATATCTACATGCTGTGGACTGACGGTGTTGCTCGTGTCATGCCGGCATGGGAGCTGTACCTCGGCAACTACACCATTCCTTCCGCATTCTGGGTTGCACTGCTTTGTGGTGCGATGGTCGTCCTGCTGTTCGCTTACCCATTCCTGGAGAAGAAGTTCACTGGCGACGACGCTCACCACAACCTGCTGCAGCGTCCGCGCGACGTTCCGGTTCGCTCCGCTATCGGCGCAATGGCAATCACCTTCTTCCTGCTGGTGACCCTGTCCGGTGGTAACGACCACGTCGCACACTTCTTCCAGATCTCGCTGAACGCAATGACCTGGGTTGGTCGTATCGGCCTCATCGTCTTGCCTCCAATCGCTTACTTCATGACCTACCGCATCTGCGTTGGTCTGCAGCGTTCCGACCGCGAGGTCTTGGAGCATGGCATCGAGACCGGTGTTATCAAGCAGCTGCCGAATGGTGCCTTCATCGAGGTCCACCAGCCGCTTGGCCCGGTCGACGAGCACGGCCACCCGGTTCCGCTGGAGTACGCTGGCGCTCAGGTTCCGAAGCAGCTCAACCAGCTTGGCTTCGCTGACTCTGAGACCCAGGGTATTTTCTCCCCGGATGACTCCGCACTCATGCACCGTGTCCACGAAATTCACGAGGAGAACCACGCTGAGGAGGCAGAAATGTTCCGCCGCCTCAACGAGGCAAACCGTCGCGAAGACGAAGAGCACGGCCGCATCTAAGGCTTCTATATAAGAGCCTGAAACTCGCTCACAAGCCCTCGTCTTTCCTACTGCTAGTAGGAGAGGCGGGGGCTTTAGCGATCCCCACATCGGCCCGCTAGGCGCCTGTGTTGCTTGCCGTTTTCTACTCTTTATATATAGGAAGCAATCCATTCAGTCTTTAAGGAGAGAGCTCTGGGGATAAAGAGCACGCTTTAAGGGGGGGAAGTAGCGCATTCTCCGAGCGCATAAACTCGCCAAAACTGAGTTCAAATGTGTGTGAAAATTGGGGCTGGTGAGCCTCCAATTCTGGCCCAAAACTGAGCTGTGAGGAAGGTCACTGTCTCAATTTTTACGCTAAATTTGGTTCAAAAGTTGATGATAATGAGTTTCCCGCAAACGGCATTAGCGGCCATTATTTTCGCAGGTTAGGCTTTGTCTCAAAGTGATAACGGGGAGCGTTCCCCGGCTAAAGGTCTGAAACATTTCGGAAATGTCAATGGAAGATAACGGGACGATAACGGCCGTGGTTTTGGGTCGGTGATTCGACATTGGCCGTGACAGTTTCGTAACCTATTTGAGACATTGAGTTACCGACGAAGTGGTGCTCAATAACGAACTGAAGATTTAAGTGCCGCATCTGGCCCCTCCTAAACCGGGGGCCGAGTGGAGATGCTCCTACAGGAACGGAGCATCAACGAACGCTAGGCCCGCCCCGGGTCAGAGCTCCGAATGGTTTGCAGAAATTGTGAACCAGAGCGTGAATCTTTACTTCCAGTATTTCTGCGAAGTAATTACGCGTGCTCATTCGAAGTAGGCACACAGGAAGATTTGGAGTTTAATTCGTGTCTAAGCACCGTCGTCAGGGCGCAATCACTACCCGCCGTATTGCAACCACCGCAGTTGCTGCAGCGTCCGCAGCAGTTGCAGTCCCAGCAGTTGCACAGGGTGCCGAGGTAGTCATTCCTAACACCGACTACCGCTTCGAGGTTGCGGGTCTGGAGAACGTCCCGAACATCAACCAGGTTCCGAACATCCAGCAGTATGTTCCGTCCCTGCAGCAGGAGAACGTAAACTACGCAGCGTCCGTACAGGCACCGGCTCCGGCCGCTGCTCCGGCACAGTCTGCAGGCCAGAAGGCTCTCGCAGCTGCACGCTCCGCCATTGGTGCACCGTACGTTTACGGCGCAAACGGCCCGAGCGCATTCGACTGCTCCGGTCTGACCTCTTGGGCATACCGCCAGGCTGGCGTTGAGATCCCACGCACCTCCCAGGCTCAGGCTGCTGCTGGCAAGCAGGTCTCCCTGGATGCTCTGCAGCCGGGCGACATCATCGTCTACTACTCTGGTGCATCCCACGTCGGTATCTACACCGGCAACGGCACCATCATCGACGCTTTGAACTCCGGTGTCCCGGTTCAGGAGCGCCCTCTGGATTACATGCCGATCCACTCCGCAGTTCGCTTCTAAGGCTTAAGCAGCTGCATTCGGCATTACTAGCCCTTGCCTCCAATTATTTATGGACGGCAGGGGCTATTTGTGGTTTTATAGTTCTTTGTTCGTATACTCGCTTTCAGTGCGAGATATACGCTAGTATCAAGCGGTCTATTATTATTTTTTAAGTTTGGGAACTTCTACCGTGCTTTCTTCCACTTTGCGGGCCCGCCGCACTTTCTACGCGGCATTGGCCGCAGCGCTTACCGTATCCACCGCTTGGGGCGTGGCGGTCGTGCCTCCCGCGACGGCACAAGAGGTCGAGCAAGTCCAGGAAGCACCGGCTGCCGCAGCGCCCGCGGAGGAACCTGGCAGTCCTGCGAGCGAGGACCTGCAGAAGTTGGTTGACCGTGTCGCGGACGTCGCCCAGCGCGTGGCCGCCAAGAACGAGGAAGTCAAGGCTTCCGAGGATGCACTGGCCGCTACCGAAAAGGAAGTAGAAGAACTCCAGAAGCGCGCCGATGACGCGCGCATAAAAGCGGATGCTGCAGCTGTTGCCGTAACAGACCAACAAGATCGCATCAACGGCATCGCCCAGTCGCGCTACCGCGGTGATTCCACCAGTGCCGTCGCAGCCGCTTTGGATGCCGCAGATCCTGGCACCGCTGTTGAACGTATGGGCTACCTTGGTGCGCTTTCGCGCACCGCGCAACGCAATCTTGATGACAAGGCTGCAGCCGCCGACGTCGCTCGTGGACTGCAAGACGAGGCCGCCGCTGCCGTAAAGGCCGCACAGGATAAGGCTGCGGAGCTTGAACGGCAGCGGGATCGCCTTCTCAAGGAGCAGGAAGAGCTCGAAACACAGAAGAAGGAGATCGAGGAAAAGGTCGATAGCCTAAGCGAGGAGCAGCGCGCTGCCTTTGTGGGCCGCTTCGGTGCTAAGGACGTTGACGTTGCCGCATTGTCCGACGGTTCCGGTTCCAAGGCCGTCGAAGCTGCCCTTACCCGCTTGGGTGCGCCGTATGGCT
Source organism: Corynebacterium simulans (assembly GCF_001586215.1). Lineage (NCBI taxonomy): Bacteria > Bacillati > Actinomycetota > Actinomycetes > Mycobacteriales > Corynebacteriaceae > Corynebacterium > Corynebacterium simulans. Next base: position 2,343,044 of record NZ_CP014634.1, read on the forward strand.
GGGGTGCTACGGGCCCTGACGTCTTTGACTGCTCGGGTCTTATGGTGTGGAGTTATCAGCAGATGGGCAAGTCCATTCCGCGTACCTCCCAGGCGCAGCTCGCAGGTGGCACCCAGGTCCCGCTCGATCAGCTCGAACCCGGTGACATCATCGGTTACTACCCAGGAGTTACCCACGTCGGCATGTACGTCGGCGATGGCAAGGTAGTACATGCTTCGACCTATGGCGTGCCGGTTCAGGTCGTTCCGGTGGACTCTATGCCGATCCAAGGAGCGGTGCGCTACTAGAGTAGGGCGCATGGCGCGCACACTACTGGTTAGCAATGACTTCCCGCCCACGATTGGCGGGATTCAGTCATATCTACGGGACTTCGTCTCCACCCTGGATCCTTCCGAGGTTGTCGTCTTTGCCTCGACGCAGGATGCTGAAGCCGCCGCGCTTTACGACGCCGCCCAGCCCTACCAGGTCATCCGTTGGCCGCGGCGCATCATGCTGCCTACTCCGGCAACCGTGCGCGAGATGCAGCGGCTTATCAAGGCCTATGACATCGACACCGTTTGGTTCGGTGCGGCAGCCCCTCTTGCATTGATGGGCAAGGCTGCCAAGGAAGCCGGCGCGACCAAGGTTGTGGCCACTACTCACGGCCACGAGGTGGGGTGGTCCATGCTTCCGGTTGCCCGTCAGGCGCTGCGGCGCATCGGAGATCACGCTGATGTTATTACGTATATCTCCGACTACACGCTGCGTCGCTTGCAAGCGCCCTTTGGCCCTGGGCCGGAGTGGGTGCATCTTCCCTCTGCGGTGAGCCTGGAGGATTTTCAGCCGGCCGATGAGCAGAAAAAGCAGGCTGCGCGTGCGCACTTCGGTTTGTCAGATGGTCCCGTCATCACGTGTATTTCCCGCTTGGTCCCGCGCAAGGGGCAAGACCAGCTGCTGCGAGCCCTTCCGAAGGTTCGCGCGCAATTTCCCAATGCACAACTGCTCATCATTGGTCGCGGCCGCTACCGGAAAGCTCTAGAGCGGCTCGCCGAAATCTATGCCCCCGACGTCAGCATCCGCGAGGCCAAAGACACTACGGAGCTGCAGATGGCCCTGCACGCCGCTGATGTCTTTGCCATGCCCGCGCGTACCCGTGGGGGAGGCCTCGACGTCGAGGGCCTGGGCATCGTCTACCTTGAGGCCCAGGCCTGCGGCGTGCCCGTCATTGCCGGTGACTCCGGCGGCGCACCGGAGACCGTCACGGATGACACCGGCATCGTGGTGCGCGGTTCAAGTGTTGCCGAATTGGAGGAGGCATTGTGCGCCTTGCTAGGCGATGCTCCTCGCGCCCGCCGCATGGGCCAGGCTGGCCGCAACCACGTGGAGACGGCATGGACGTGGGAAATTATGGGTGGGCGCCTGCGTGAAATCTTGGCTTAGTGACAGAGATTAATTTCTTTATCGATTCCGCTCGAACATGCAGAATGTGACCAATACCCCGGCGGGGGTATATCCTGTTGTGCATGCTTGAACACGCTCAACCTGCCGCGGACTCCGAATTCACCATTGGATTCGACATCGGCGGCACCAACCTACGCGCGGCGACCATCAGCGCGGAGGGCGACATTGTTGATTCGGTGAGCGTGCCAACCGCAGATAACGCCCGCCAGCTAGAAGATGACATCGTCCAGGCCGTAGACACCCTGCGTGAGAAGAATGAGATCTCCGCAGTCGGCTTGGCACTCGCCGGCTTTTTGGATCCCCAGTGCGAAACCGTGCGCTTTGCCCCGCACTTGCCGTGGCGCGATGCGCCGGTGCGCGAAATTTTGAGCAAGCGGCTCGGTCTACCCGTACGCCTCGAGCATGACGCTAACTCCGCAGCGTGGGGAGAGTGGCGCTTCGGTGCCGGTCGCGGCGCCAAGGACTGGGTGTTCTTCTCTGTCGGCACCGGCATTGGCGCAACCTTGATGACCGAGGACAAGATTTACCGCGGCGCGTTCGGCACGGCCCCAGAATTCGGCCACCTTACCGTGGTCCCGGGTGGACGCGAGTGCTCCTGCGGCAAGCGCGGCTGCCTAGAACGCTATGCCTCCGGTACCGCATTGCCCGATACCTGTGAGGAGCTGCGCCCAAGCTATTCCACCACGCTGCCAGTAGGTGCCGAGGGAGTAGAAATCACCACCGCCGCACGCGCCGGCGATCCTCTCGGCCTAGCCGTCATGGAGCACTTCGGAACCTGGCTGGGCCAGGGCCTTTCCATCGTGGCAGACGTCTTGGATCCCGAGCTGATCGTGATTGGCGGCGGCGTCGCCAATGATGCGGATCTCTACCTAGAAACCGCGCGCGAGAACATGGCGCGCCAGATAGTAGGGGCGGGGCATCGCCCGCTGGCCCGCGTGGCCACCGCAGATCTGGGCTCAGCGGCGGGTATGATTGGCGTAGCTGACCTAGCCCGCAATGGGCTTGCCGTAGGTTAATTAAACGACAGGGACAACGCGATGCGAAACAAGTGGTACTGGGCATTTAAGAACATCTTTTTCGGTCCTGCCTTGCGGTTGTGGAACCGCCCGTGGACTGAAGGCATGGATAATATTCCCGCTGCAGGTCCAGCGATTCTTGTCTCCACGCACCAAGCGGTGATGGACTCTTTCTTCTTCCCGCTGATGTGCCCGCGTCAGATCACCTTCTTGGCCAAGAGCGAGTATTTCACCACTCCGGGCCTGGTGGGCCGCGCGCAAGCGTGGTTCTTCAGCTCGGTCGGCCAGGTCCCCGTCGAGCGCGACAGTGACAACGCCAGCGATGCCATGCTGGAATCCGCACAGCAGATTTTGAATAGGGGAGACCTGTTTGGCATCTACCCGGAGGGCACCCGTTCTCCTGATGGCCGCATCTACAAAGGTCGTACTGGTATGGGGCGCATCGCCATGACCACTGGGAAGAAGGTCATCCCGATCGCCATGATCGGTACCCGCAAGGCCAATCCGATCGGCAGCTGGGTGCCGCGTCCGACCAAAGTCGGCATGCGCGTTGCCGAGCCGATCGATCCGCATGAGTGGGCAGCGGAACGCGGTTTGGACCCGAATGAGCATGACACCATTCGTGCTTTCACCGATTACATTATGCAGGAATTGGCCGAGCTTTCCGGCCAGCCATATGTTGATGTCTATGCCTCTGAGGTCAAAGCCTCCCTGCAAGCAGGCAAGGGCTATCCTGCAGGTGCGGAACCAAAATACGAGGCGCACTAGGCGGTGAGTTCCCCTAAGGCTCGATTAGCGTGGCCTGACATCGCCAAGGGTATTTCCATCCTTGGCGTTGTTCTTTTGCACGTCACGCTCACTGTTCCCGAATCCAGCGAGACCCGACTTGCGGCCCTCAACCTCTGGCTAGACCCGCTGCGTTTGCCCCTCTTCTTCCTCGTCAGCGGCTACTTTTCTACGAAGGTTTTTAACTTCACCTTCCCGCAGCTTTTCGCGCGCCGCCTGTGGTATTTCATCGTGCCCTATGTGGTGTGGATGGCCGTGGAATTGCAGGTAAAACGCCTCGAATTGCACTGGGTCTTCGAAAGCGACATCTTTGACCGCAACGAGATGCTGTTCAACATGGTCTTTGGCCATACGATGGCCTGGTTTATCCATTCTCTGATCTTCTTCAACATCTTCTTGTGGTGCGTACGCAAGCTGCCCGGCTGGCTGGCCGTGCTTTTAAGCTTTACGCCGCTGTTGTTCATGGCGTGGCAGGCGCACTTTACCTTCATTGCCAAGGCGATGATGTTCCTGCCGATGTTCGTAGCCGCGGCTTTCTTCCGGGATTGGATTACCCGCTTCGCCTCCGAAATCGAGGCACCTTTCAAGGGACACTTTGGCCTTTCCACCGTCTTCTTCTACGGCGGAACCATTGTGGCTTACCTCTGCGGCTCCTTTTTCCGCCGTGCTTGGGATTCTTATCCCGAGGAGGTCTTCATTCCGTGGCCGCTGCCCGGTGCGGAGTACCTGACCTCTAACGAGGTGCACATCTTGGTCCGCTTCGTGGAACAGGCCTTGGAGGTCCCGCTGGGCATTGTGCTTGCGATTTGGGTCTCTTATGTCCCGGTTCTGTCCAAGGGATTGCGCTTTATTGGCTCGCACACGCTGCCCATCTACTTGGCGCATCCCATCGGCCTTACAGTGGGCTATGGCTTCTTCATGGCTTGGTTCCCACATGAGGTCACTCTGCACGGCGAGCACTTGCTGGATAACACCTGGTTCTGGTTGATCGCCTGCTTCGTCTTTGCAGCCATTGCCTCTCTGGCGCTATGGGCGCTGGGGCGTGTGCCGATTGTAGGCTGGCTGCTCAAACCGCCAGATATCTCGCATCTCATCGACGTGCCTGCACAGCAGGATTATCATCCGGAAAACACTCCGCGGCAAGACCCAAAGGCCCACCGCCGCGAGAGGGCTCACTGCTGCAGCGCACGCCGCCGCGACTAGCAGGTGTATGCGTGGGAGCGGGGGTCGGGCGGCGTCGCCAAGCACCGCCTCTTGCACCCCAGACCCCAAGGCATGCTGAGAGAGGGAAGCCAAGTAAGATTAGGCCCCGTGCGCTACTTCTATGACACCGAGTTTATTGAGAATGGAAAGACCATCGAGCTGGTCTCCATTGGTATCGTCGGCGAAGATGGCAGCGAATTTTATGCGGTATCTACCGACTTCAACCCCGCGCATGCCAACGCGTGGGTGCGCGAGAACGTTCTCGATAAGCTGCCTTCCCCGAGCGATCCCGTTTGGAAGTCGCGCGATCGCATTCGCGAGGAGCTCATAGAGTTTCTCACCAAGCATTCCACTCCGGTCGAGCTCTGGGCTTGGGTGGGGGCCTATGACCACGTGGTTTTGGCCCAGTTGTGGGGCGATATGGCGGGCTTGCCCAAGCGCATCCCGCGCTATACCCGCGAGCTCAAGCAGTACTGGGAATTCGCCGGCTGCCCGAAGCTGCCGCCGGTGCCGCAGGGCAATCACGACGCGCTTGTCGACGCCCGCCATAACCTAACCAAGTTCCGCGCCTGCATGGAGGCACTACCCCTGACAAGGGCCAACCAAGTAACTATCTAGTACCAAACTATCCTGCGACAGGAGGCTAATGGTTAAATAGCCATGTGAGTTGGACAGTAGATATTCCTAAAGAAGCACTTCCGGATCTTCCACCTTTGCCTGCCGGCATCGAGGAGCGATTCCGGGATGCCATCGCACGCAATGCCAAGCAGCAGCCGAGCTGGGATCGCGCGCAGGCAGATAACGTGCGCAAGATTCTGGAATCCGTGCCGCCCATTGTCGTGGCGCCGGAGATTGAGGAGCTTAAGCGCAAGCTTGCCGACGTCGCGCTCGGCAAGGCATTTCTGCTGCAAGGCGGCGACTGCGCTGAGACCTTTGAATCCAATACCGAGCCGCACATCCGCGGCAACGTGAAAACCTTGCTGCAGATGGCAGTGGTGCTCACCTATGGCGCTTCGACCCCGGTTGTGAAGTTGGGTCGCATCGCCGGTCAGTACGCGAAGCCGCGTTCGGCGGACATGGACTCAAAAGGTTTGCTCAACTACCGCGGCGACATCGTCAACGGGGTTGAACCCACCGAAGAGGCCCGGCGTCACGACCCAGCCCGCATGATTCGCGCCTACGCTAATTCTTCAGCTGCCATGAACCTGGTGCGTTCGTTGACTTCCTCTGGCACCGCCGACCTGTACCGCCTGCACGAGTGGAACCGCGAATTCGTGGCCAACTCCTCGGCTGGTGCGCGCTACCAGGCGCTGGCCGATGAAATCGAAAACGGCTTGGCTTTCATGAACGCCTGCGGCGTTTCTGACGAGACCCTACGTTCTGCTGAGATCTACTGCTCCCACGAGGCCCTGTTGAAGGACTACGAGCGTTCCATGCTGCGCCTTGGCGTGGATACCAACGGCGAGACCAAGCTTTACGATCTTTCCGCCCACCAGCTGTGGATTGGTGAGCGTACCCGCGGCCTCGAGGACTTCCACGTCAACTTCGCCGCGCTCATCGGCAACCCCGTGGGCATCAAGCTTGGCCCTGGAGTTACCCCGGAGCAGGCGGTGGAGTACGCAGAAAAGCTCGACCCGAACCGCGAACCAGGACGCCTGACCATGATCACCCGCATGGGCCACGACAAGGTGCGTACCGTCTTGCCAGCAGTGGTCAAGGCAGTAGAAGACTCCGGGCACAAGGTAGTCTGGCAGTGCGATCCAATGCATGGCAACACCTTCACGGCGTCGAATGGTTACAAGACCCGTCACTTCGACAAGATCGTCGACGAGGTCCAAGGCTTCTTCGAGGTCCACCGCGAGCTGGGCACCCACCCAGGCGGCGTGCACCTTGAGTTCACCGGCGAGGACGTCACCGAGTGCTTGGGCGGCGCTGAGGACATCACCGACCTGGACCTGCCGGGTCGTTACGAGTCCGCAGTGGACCCGCGTCTTAACACCCAGCAGTCCCTGGAGTTGTCCTTCCTCATAGCGGAGATGCTGCGCAACTAGCGGCAAAGACCGCTACTTAGGCCAGGAACTGCGGCAAGAAGCCGTAGTTGCCTGAGCCAAACCACCAGCCGCCGATCGCCACGGCGGCGGTAGCTAGTGCCACGAGCGCCAGGAAAAGCAGCAGTGAGAAGACACTGCGGTTAGTTTCCCGGCGCTCTTCTGGTTCCTCCTCTGCGATGCGGGAGAGCTGATTGTGCTGTTGCGGGGCAGGAGCCGGCGCCTGCTGCGGCATTGGAGCCGGTGGAGTTTGTGGAGTCGGGGGCACCTGCCCGGCGTAGGGATCGATGCGTGTTTGCGATGGATAAGCCGCCGGCCGCGGGGCGGCTGGCGTATCGGCGCGCGTTTCGAAGCTAAGAGGTGCGCGCTGCGGCTGCTGCGGAACGTATTCGGTTGTCGGTTCTTCTTCGGCAGGCCGCGGCTGGGGCGCCGGGCTTTCCAACGCCGTGGTGGCATCGAAGACGTGGGTAGCTCCCGTACCGGAGAAATCCGTGGGCTGCTCGGCAGTGCGGGCGGCGGCAGCGTTGCGGGGGACAGGGACAGTGAAGTCGGGGAGTGCGAGCTCCCGTGTGACGTCGTCAAGCGCGTCTAAGAACTCGCCCGCGTCGGCAAAGCGCTCGGATTTCTCCCGCGCCGTGGCGGTGGCGACGAGGGCGTCGAAAAGCTTTGGCACTCCCGCAATGCGGGACGAAGGCGCCGGCACATCTGCCTGCAGGCGTGCCTGCGCGTGCTCCAATGGGGTAGCACCACGGAAAGGAACGCTGCCTGTCAGAAGCTCGAAGAGGACGATGCCGGCGGAATAAACATCGGAGGCCGCCGTAATCGGCTCACCGGTGACCTGCTCTGGCGAAAGATACGACACCGTACCGATGATTTGGCTCGAGCCCCGCTCCGCTGCGGCCGACCGCACTAGACCAAAATCCCCCACCTTCACGCGGCTCTGTGCGGTAATCAGCACGTTGTCTGGCTTGATATCGCGATGGACCAAAGCCGCGCGATGGACTTCATCCAAGCCCATGAGCATCGGGCGCATGACCGCCGCCGCGGCGTGTGCCGGCATGGGGCCGCGCTCGGCGAGCAGCTCGCGCAAGGTGCCGCCGGTGATAAGTTCCATGATGAGAAAAATCGGCACGCCATCGGAAGAGAAGTCATGCACTCCCACGAGATTTGGATGCTGCAGCTGCGCCATCGCGCGGGCCTCGCGCTCGAATCGCTTCACAAAAGCCGGATCGTCTTGATAGTGCTCATGCATCACCTTCGCCGCCACCGCACGGCCTAAACGCATGTCGACGCAGCGATAAACCGTGGACATGCCGCCCCGCGCGATCGGCCGATCGACGCGATAGCGGTCCTCGAGAATGTCGCCTACTTCCAGCCTTGTCATGTAATCCAGTATGGCTGATAGACGCAGCGATGTGGTATCCGGCTAAGGTTGTGTCTGTGACTAATCCACAGATGAATTCCGAACAGGCCAAGAACGAAGAAATCGCTGCCCTCCTGGAAGGCGAGTGGGGTTGCCCGCAAATCGTGGACACGTAGTGGAGCTACCTAGTGGTTAGGCAGCTATTTCTTTTCTACTGGTGGTTAGACCAATGTGGTTTTCGAAGTCGACGGGGCTGACCATCCCGAGTGCAGAGTGCCGGCGTCGGCGGTTGTAGACGACTTCAATCCAGTAGGCAACGGCCTTGCGTGCAGCATCACGGGTCGCCCAGCGCTGCCGGTCATAGAATTCAGTCTTTAGCGTCGACCAGAACGACTCAGCCATCGCGTTATCGAAGCACACACCAGTACGCCCCACAGACTGGGCAATGCCCAGGTTGCGGCAGACCTCCCAGAGCTTCTCACTGGTAAATTGCGTTCCGCGGTCAGCGTGAAACACCAGCCCATCAGGAACATCACCGCGTAGCGTATGCGCCATCCGCAGGGCCCGTTCAACCAGGTGTGTGTCTTGAACGCTATCCATAGCCCAGCCCAGTACCCTGCGGGAATGACCATCGCGGACCGCGCACAAGTACAACCAGCCCTCACCGGTGCGCAGGTAGGTAATATCTGACATCCACACTCGGTTGAGCTGACCAGTATCAAACATGCGCTTGACCAGGTCAGGAAGAGTTGACTTACGCTTGGCTTGAATCGTTGTCACCGGGACAAAGGCACGCGGTGAAATCCCTTCAATGCCCATCATGCGCATCCGTTTAGCCACAGTCTTGCGATTCAAGGTGATCTGGTAGCGCTCGGCAAGCTCTGCGGTGATCCGCGGAGCACCATAAACCTCATCGGAGTCTTTCCAAATCTGATGAATCTTTCGGTCAACATCATCGTAAAATGCTGCCCGATCATCTTCGCCGGATAGTCGTTTCTGCTGCGCATGGGCCCATTTGTAGTATCCAGACCGAGATACTTTTAATAGTCGTGCCATGCGCTTGATGCTGTAGTTCGCCTTCTCCTGCTGCATTAGTTCGAACTTTTCTGCTCGCGTTGCTTCGCGGCGAAGAAGGCTGTCGCTTTTGACAAAAACTCGTTATCCATCTTGGCTTCTGCCAGCTCCCGGCGCAGACGAGCATTCTCAGCTCGGAGGTCAGCCTCGCTCATCCCATCGGAGGATCCTCGGCGTTCACGTTCGAGTTTGACCCACCGGCCCAAAAGCCCGGCGGAAACACCGATTTCCTTAGCCACATGAGCGATCGGTCGCTCTGACTCGATTACCAGGTTCGCGGCTTCACGCCGGTACTCCGGCGTGTACTTCTTGCGCTGTTGACTCACAATGAACATCCTCTCTTACGGACACAAGATCCGTACAAATAGGGTGTCCACTAAACGAGGGTAACCTCACGAGGAGCTGTTGACGCTGCAAGAGGTGGCGGACAAGCTCGACCTGCAGATTACCCGCGTGTTTGATCTGCTGGGCGCCCGCAAGTTCATCGCGTGGCGCGACGCAGAAGGTACCCGCTTGGTGCCAGCTGCCTTCTTTAATCAGAAGGGCGTTATCTCCAAGTATGTTTCAGGCGTTATCACCGTGCTTAGCGACGGCGGTTTTAGTGACCAGGAGATCTTCATCCATCTTTTCACCGAAGATGAAACTCTCCCGGGCCGCCCAATCGACGCCTTGCACGGCCACCTGGCGCGCGAAGTTATCCGCCGCGCGCAGGCTTCTGCTTTCTAAGCAGTAGCTTTTGGTGCAGACTCTGCTTTTATGGGTTCTTGGGCTGCGTTCTTTCGCAGCCCATCGCCGATCTTGGGGCTGACACCAGCGAAGATCCACTGCGTTAAAGCCCACGCGGCAACAACCATGGCGATATCCCACCACCAGTTATAGAGCTGGTGGTTGCCATCGCCGGAGAAAGCGACGCCGATAAACAGCGAGACGCCGGTGGTTATCTTTAGCAGCAACAGCGGTGGGCGGAAGGTGCCCATCAGCGTCAGCACCGAGGCGTAGTACCAAGGCAGCGTCACCGAATTGAAGAGGAACGCCACCTGGTAGGCGCCCGCAGTGCCAGCGATGGCACGGCGCAAGCTGCCGCGGCCCAGCCACCACATGGCCACCAAGCCGATGAGCATCAAAGCCATCGAAATCGTGCGCAGTACGTTCAGCACGCCGTTGTAGGTGGTATCCGGGCTGAAGATCTGAATCAACGGAATCATGACATCCGCCGCAAAGGTAGGGCCAGCTAGGGGATTGACCACCTTAGAGTTGCCGCTGATCTGCGAAAGCCAGCCCCAAGAGCTGCCCGAAGCCCAGGTAATTGCAGCCACCGCAAGGCCTACCTCAGCTAAAGCCACGATGCCGGAGAGCACAAAAGCGCCAAGCCGGCGCCCGCGCGAGGCCGAGCCCGGCGCATAGTGCAGCACCATCATCCACACCACGAAGGGGGCTGCGAAGATAGCTGTGGCTTTAAGCGCCACCGCGACGCCGATGAGCAGCAAGCCAATGTGGAATCGTTTCTGCACCGCGGCCAGCAGCCCCAGGGACACCAAAGCCACCATCACGGACTCGTTGTGCATGCCAGCTACCAAGTGCAGAACCACAACCGGGTTGGCCACGCCGAGCCACAGCGCGAGGGCAGGATCGCCGTCAAGGGCGCGGGTGAGTTGCACAATCGCCCACGCGATGACCGCAAAGCCAAGCACGGAAATCGCCTTGTAGATGATGATGCCGGCGGCTACATTGTCCCCGACTACGCGCGTGACTGCCTCGGCCATCCACAAGTGCAGCGGGCCATATGGGGTAGTGGTGTTGCGCCAGTCATGGGAGACCTCTAGCAGGAACGGGCCTGGATTGACCGCCGCGCCTTCCGTATAAGGATCGAAGCCATCGCGTACCATGGCGCCCTGCATCAAATAGGAATAGACATCGCGCGAGGCCAGGGGAGCGGCGAAGAGCAAAGGCGCAATCCAAGCGCTCAACATAATGCGGATAGAGCGTAGGCCACCGTTGGGCTGAGGGTTCTTCAGCTGCGGATTAATGACCTGACGGCCTGCCAAAATCCAGGCTGCAACGAGGCCAAACAAGCCGACCCAGTAGAGCACCATGCCCACGTTGCGGCCATGGCCATAAGCCAAGAAACCGACGTTTAGCGCTTCGAGGAAACCGCCGCGATTGCGCGTGGCGCCGCCCGAAAACGAGGCAAAGGCCAAGATGATGCTGGCGATGATTCCCACTGGCAGCGCATTGGGCAGGCGCACGGTATAAATCTTGTGACCTTTCTCAGGTGCGGTCATAGTGCCTACATTCGACGGGCAGTGGACTTAATAGCCAATGCCTCGAGGGTCTCAGTGACTGCAGGATCAACATGGGCCTTGCGCAAGTGGCCCAAGCCGGACTCGGTTAGTGCCGAAATCTGCTCCTCCAGCATTTGCGGGGCGCCGGAGTCAGCGATGATTTGAGCCATCTGCGCGATTTCGGCTGGGTCTTCCGTGTTGCCAATGAGCGAGCGCAGCACCTTCGCGGATGCTGGGTCCTTTTCATCAGCGCGCTGCAAAGCCAGCGAGAGCAGCACGGTGCGCTTGCCTTCGCGCAGATCATCACCGGCGGGCTTGCCGGTGATTGCTGGGTCTCCAAAGACGCCTAGCTGGTCATCGCGCAGCTGGAAGGCGATGCCGATGTCGCGGCCGTAGCCACGGAAAGCGCTGATAAGCGCGGCGTCAGCACCTGCCACCGCGGCGCCCAAATGCAGCGGGCGCTCGATGGTATAGGCGGCCGTCTTATAACGGTTCACGGAATTGGCCAAAGCGGGGTCCTCAGAGCCCGCTGCCTCTAGCGAGATATCGAGCAGCTGGCCGCCGATGACTTCGGTGCGCATGCCCGCCCATGGGCCGCGCGCACGCTGCAAAGCCGCGCTGCTTAGACCTGAACCTTGCAGCATGTCTTCGGCCCAAGCCAGTGCGAGGTCACCGACGAGGATGGCAACCGACTGACCAAAGAAGTCTGCGTCACCGTGGAAGTTCTGTGCACGATGCTGCGCTGCGACGGCGCGATGCACCGTGGGGTTGCCGCGGCGGGTATCAGAGGAATCGATGATGTCATCGTGGATAAGCGCGCAGGCCTGAATGAATTCCAGCGACGATGCGGCGGTGGCCATGGCTTGCGGATCTTCTTCGCCGTCCAAGCCGCGTGCGCCCAAGAAACCCGCCCACGCGTAGGTGGGGCGGATACGCTTGCCGCCGTCGAGGACAAAGTTTTCCAGGTAAGACGTGGCGCCAACGACGGGGCCGCCGATTTCGGCGACCTCGGGGCGGCGCTGGTCTAAAAACTCTAGGAGCTTTTCGCGGGCGGTATCCGGGAACTGCTCTAGGGAAGGAATGCTGTTGTCTTTCACTCCCCACACGTTACCTGTTGAACCGGACATTCCCTGTTACGTGGTGGAAAGCGGCAGGCGTGCCGCGAGAATTGCAAAGGCACGGGAATCAGCGGGGTATTCCAACCCGCGCAGCACATCGAAGAATCCCACCTTACGGTAGAGCCCAAATGCCGCGTTGGCCTCGTCGGGGACCTCCGGTGTCGACAGCAAAAGGTAACTGGCAGGAGCGTTCCACGCCAGCTCCTTTATTAGCGCCAATCCCAGCCCATGGCCTTGCAGGTTCGGCGCGACATGAATCTCGGCGAGCTCAAAGTAGTTGTGGAGAATCTGCAGCTGCGCCTGAGTGGCCCCGCCGGCTTCGGCGAATCCCCTCCGCAGCTGCCGGTCCCACCAGGTGTCGGGCGAACCAATGAAGCCATAAGCGACGCCGCCGATTCCGTACTCATCTTCCGCGATCACCGCCGTAAAACCTGGCCGCATGATGTCTGCTTTCCATGCCTTGATTCGATTTGCACGCATGGTGGGGCTATATCCCATGGCGGCGATGTAAATATCGACCAAGGGGGGCGCCAGCATGGCGAACTCGTGCGGGCTCAAGCGACGAATACGAAAACTCACGTCTTTAATATCAGCAGATCTTGGCAGAGTTCGACAAGGAATTCCGGCAAAAGTTCCTGCCCTGCTTGGCGACGCCCCGATAAGGGGAGGGCATGTTCGAAAATGATTGTCTGTAGTGCGAAAACCATTGCCTTATTCGAACATTTGAACTAATCTGGAAGTAGATGTCCAGTGCACGCTCTAGATTTATGGTCAACAACAGCAAAGGAGGAGCATCATGGCACAGGTTATTTCTGCAACAGCGCAGTTCAGGGGGTCGCGCGCTGCCGCAGGCGCGTTCAAGCGTGACCGTTTTCTAACGCAAGCCGGAGACCTTCTGTCGCAGGCCCGCGCCATGGCTGCCACTGAGCGTTGGGACCAAGCTCTCGAGTTTGCATACCAGGCGGGTCTGCGCACTGCCGGTGCGCGTATCGCAGATTCCGCAGTGTCAAAGCGGCGCCGTTTGCCCTCGAGTGCGTGGGAGCAGCTGGCCATGGTGGGCGCTTCCGAGAAGGATTGGGCGGAGCGTTTCCATGGATATTCCCGCCTTCGTTCTCGTGTGGCCTCCGGGCTGGATGATGCGCCGGATGAAGAAGTCGTTGTAAAGCTAATGGCCTTGGCTGCGGAATTTTTGGCAGAGGTTGAAGAGGGGATTGTCTTCGGTTCTCTTGCTGCCTAGCTGCGTGGTTTCGGGGCCAGCTATTTACTCCGGGTGTGACGTTGCCCAATAGTGGTGGGGGCAGACTGTGCTTGCGGGAACTTACTGATTACTCTGGGCGTTAGATAGTTAGTAGTTCACGAATCATGGTGTAATCCAAAGCCTGCGCGGTGGCGCGTAGTTGCATTGCAGCGTGGATTTTTGGCCCGATGCCCATTGAGATCAATTGGAGGAAAAGTGTCGCTTTCCGAGCACGAGCAGCAGGCACTGCGTGAAATTGAACGATCCTTGATGCAGGATGATCCCAAGTTTGGTTCCTCCGTTACGGGTGACTCCGGCTTTGGTAACGGCGGCGCCATCACCCTGCGCGGGGTTGCCCTCATCGTTGTTGGCCTTTTGCTGATGGTTGGCGGCGTAGCTTTGGCGCAGCAGTCACTGTGGTTTGTGGCCTTGTCTGTGCTGGGCTTCCTCGTGATGTTCGGTGCTGGCGTGTGGATGCTGCGCGGCCGTAAAGAGGCTGTTAGCTATAGCGCGCCGCGCCGCCCGGCTGGCAACCGTCAAGGCGTGAGCTCCCGCCTTGAGGAGAACTTCCGCCGCCGTTTCGAATAAGCTACCCGCTTTTTGGCGCTAGGGCCCGCATCCTTCTGGATGCGGGCTTTTAGTTTTCTCTGAGCTTTATCTCCCACTTTTACCCATTCCGCCCACTTCGACCCACATTCCCCACTTTGTCCCACTGCGGGGTGAGTGCGGCCTTTTGCGTGCGTTGGGCGGCGGTGCGTATCCCGGCGGTGTGCGAGGCGGCTGTGGGTTGTTCAAGAGGATTACCAGCCCTGGAAAACCAGACCTCCTGTTCGTGGGTTAGCGCTCTATGGGGTGACTGAAAACCGACCATGAACTCTGGGTTTCCAGCCCTGGGTATTTGTCGAAACGGATATAAAGACGGGCCGCCAAACGTCGGTACCCGGGCAGGCGGCTGCAATTGGGGTAGTCGTAAACGTGCATCGCGGGCTGCGTGGGGACTGCACTAATCGCAACATGCGGGGTTTAAGGTGGCGGTGGGGCGCAATATGTTGGTGTGATTGGTGGGGTAGTTGAGGTGTTTGCAGGGTGTTGTCAAGGGGGTGGCTGGGGAATTCTTCCCACCATCAAAATGGTCTTCTACCTTGGCTGATTTGTCGGAAAGCTTTTAAACACGCAGCCGAAGGTGACAGAAGTGGGGGAAAGTGGGGTAGAGTGGGGCGCAGTGTGGAACCGAGGGTCTGTGGATGTGTGTTGAACATCTGCCGGCGCGAGGGGCTGCACAGAGGAATCCGGAGTTTCGAGTAACAGGAAGGTGGACCCGGGATGTTTCTCGGTACCTACACTCCCAAGCTCGATGACAAAGGGCGGCTAACGCTTCCAGCGAAGTTCCGTGAAGAGCTGGCGGGTGGCCTCATGGTCACCAAAGGTCAGGACCATTCCTTAGCGGTGTACCCGCGTGAGGAGTTTGCGGCGCGAGCGCGAAAAGCGGCGGCGGTATCTCGTACGAACCCAGATGCGCGTGCGTTTATCCGTAACTTGGCAGCAAGTGCGGATGAGCAAAGGCCAGACGGGCATGGGCGGATCACGCTTTCAGCAGCCCACCGCGAGTACGCAAGCCTCAAGAAGGAGTGCGTGGTTGTCGGTTCGGTGGACTTCCTCGAAATCTGGGACGCAGCCGCATGGGCTGAGTACCAGGCGCAAACTGAAGATGCTTACTCGGCGGCAGACGCCGATGACGTACTCGCTGGCTTGCTTTAGATATGCAGCTAGCGATGAGTGCGTGTACGGACTCTGCCCGAGGTGGATGCTCTGGTGTACTTCCCCGATATCAGAAACCTGCCTCGGACAGGGCCCTATACGCACTCTTTTTGCACAGTAAGACAATTTTTCAAAAGTGGGGGTGACTAGCAGCGATGACGGCTCAGGACAATAACTCGGCAGTAAATTACGACGTAGCGGATAATCACGGCCACGTGCCGGTTATGCGTGAGCGCATGGCACAGCTGCTAGAACCTTCTGTTGCGGGCGATAACGCAGTGCTTATCGACGGCACCTTGGGGGCCGGCGGGCACACCGAGTACTTCTTGAACAAGTTCCCCAATGTCCGCGTAATTGGTGTCGATCGCGATGGTGCCTCCTTGGCAGCAGCCACCGAACGCCTTGCGCCCTTCGGAGATCGCTTCGTCGGCGTCAATGCCCGCTTTGATGATGTGTGTGCAGAAATCGAGCGCGCAGAGGGCACGATTTTCGACGTCGCGCGTGAGCACGGAATCGCCGGAGCGCTCTTCGATTTGGGCGTTTCCTCGATGCAGCTTGACCAAGTCGAGCGCGGTTTTGCTTATAAGACCGACGCGCCTTTGGATATGCGCATGGACCCTTCGCATGGGATTACCGCTGCGGACATCCTCAATACTTATAGCCACGGCGATTTGGCGCGCATCTTGAAGACCTACGGCGACGAACGCTTCGCCGGAAAGATTGCCTCCGCCGTCCTCAAGGAGCGCGAGAAGGAGCCCTTTAGCAACTCTGAGCGCCTCGTTGAACTGCTTTATGCCACCATCCCGGCTGCCACCCGCCGCACTGGCGGGCACCCTGCAAAGCGCACTTTCCAGGCGCTGCGCGTGGAGGTTAACCGCGAGTTGGAGGCAATCGAGCAGGTTATTCCTGTCATCACTGACGCGCTCACCGTTGGCGGGCGTGCGGTGTTCATGAGCTATCAGTCGTTGGAAGATCGCATCGTCAAACAGGCTTTTGCCGAGCTGACGAAGTCGAAAACTCCCGCCGGTTTGCCAATGGATCTGCCGGGTACCGCTCCGAAGTTCAAGACCGTCACCCGCGGTGCGGAAAAGGCGAGTGCCGAAGAGATCGAGGAAAACTCCCGCGCTGCTTCGGTTCGCGTCCGTGCTATCGAGCGTCTTGAGGGCGAGCCTTCGCTGCACCCACCGGGAGGCACGTCATGAGTCTCAACGAACGTATCCCTGAACGTAACTACTCCGCACAGACTTTTCAGAACCCAGCACTAGGAAGGACCCGCACCATGGGGGCGAGCCGCGACTTTACTACCGGAACTGATACCGGAGCCGCCACGACTCTTCTCGAGCCAGGCCGCCGTGCGGTCCCACAATATACTCCGCGCCGCGCTCCGCATCGCACGCAAGTGCCGACGCGCCGCGGCAACCGCTTGGGTTCGAAGCAGGTCGTGTCTTTCCGCGGCCGCCGGCTTCCGCAGCAAACCACCAAGAAGAACTCGCTGTTTACCCGGCTATCTTTCATCGCAATCGGTTTGCTGATTTTCGGCGTGGTCGTCTCCATGTGGCTGTCCGGTATCTCCACCGCGCAGACCTTCGTGGTCAAGGATCTCACTGTCCAGGAGTCTGAGCTGGATAACCAGCTGGAGACTTTGAACCGCGACCTCGAAAACGTGCGTTCGGCATCCGACGTCGCGCGCCGTGCCAACGAGGCCAAGATGGGCGTTCCGACGCAGCCGGGCATCGTTGAGGTTGACCCAGAAGGTAACCCGCAGGAGAAGCGTCCAGCGGATCCGGCAACCGAAGCGATTGTTGACGTCAACGGCGCACCGGTTCGACCGGACCAGGCTTCCAGTGACCCGGATGCAACCAAGGATGTTTCTGGCAGCTTGAACGAGGTGCCGCAAGGCCGTCAGCGCACGGACCGCCAGCCAGCTGGTGAGGACGCACCAGCACCGGCACCGGGCGCGCAGGTGGAATTGCCAAACATTCCGGCGCAAGCGCCGTATGTCAACTAGCTGTGAATGTGGTTTCTTCGGATGTGCTCGCGCGTGCCTGCGCGAGCACTTCGCATTTATAGGGCAAAATCTTGATTCAAAACTGTCTGCAGCGCGATGAGCTGTAAAAAGATAATCGGCAAAAGGAAAAGGTGACTTTGTGACTCGACCCAATTCAGGTGACCGCCATGGCGGTTCCCGGAGGGACCAGGGGCGCGCCGGCAGGGGCACCCCTGCGGATCGCAATAACCAAAGCCGCCTGGGACGCAACGAAGGCTACCGTCAGGGCCGTCCCACTAACCGCACCCATCGAGGAGCCAACACTGGCTCTGCCATGCCGCGTGCCAATGCGCTGCGTCCGAGTGAGCGCGTCACTGCCGCCAGCCGTGATAAGCAAACCCGCGGTCCTGCGGCACCCGGCCGCTTCAAGTTCTTGCCGCAGAAGGAAATCCTTAGCAAGCGCGTTAAAACCGTCGTTTCTGCGCTGATGGTCGTCCTCGTTATCCTGGGCGGGCGCCTAGCCTGGGTACAGCTCGTGTGGGGCCCGGATCTTGCCGCGAAGGCGGTGGCACAGCGTTCCCGTGTCTACATCGACTCCGCCCGCCGCGGCGAGATTGTTGACCGCAACGGCCAGCGCCTTGCCTACACCATGAAGTCCCGCTCGCTGACCGTTTCCCCGACCCGCTTGCGCGAAGAGCTGCGGGAGCAGGAAGAGATTGAGGCAACTGGCGAGGATTCTTTCGACAGCATGGACGAAGCCTCCCGCAACAAGTTCTTAGATGACAAGGTTGAGTCCCGCCTGAAGGAGATGGCTGAGGGCATCCCAGACAAGATCAAGGCTGCGGGCCTTAGCACTGGCGACGTTAATTCCAAGCACATCCTCGATAAGCTCCACGCTGATACGCAGTACGAGGTCTTGGTCCGCAACGTCGATCCTGACGTTGCCGTAAAGATCGCCGAAGAGTACCACGGCTTGGCTGCCGACGAGCAGCAGATCCGCCAGTACCCTAACGGGGCAATCGCCGAAAACGTCATCGGTAAGGTTTCCATGGATGGCCAAGGCCAGTTCGGTTTCGAGGCCTCCGGCGATTCCACACTGACCGGTATCGACGGCAGCTCCACCGAGGACGTTTCCACCGGTGGCCAAGCCATCCCGGGCACCCTGCGCGATCAGGTTCCAGCTACCGATGGCAAGAACGTCACCTTGACCCTCGACCTAGACCTGCAGACATTCGTCCAGCAAAAGCTCGAAAAGGCCCGCGTGAACTCCAAGGCGAAGAACGCCCAGGCAGTCGTTCTCGACGTCGCTACCGGCGAGGTTCTTGCCATGGCTAACACGGGCACCATCGACCCAAACAAGGACATTGAAAAACAGCTCAAAGAAGACAAGGCCTTCGACAACCGCAGCGTGTCCCACCCTTATGAGCCAGGTTCCGTTGCCAAGGTGATCACCGCCGCTGCCGCATTGCAGGAAGGCGTCACCACTCCGGACGAGGTCCACCAAGTCCCGGGCTCCATCGACATGTCCGGTGTGACCGTCAACGACGCGTGGCAGCACGGCGTCGAGCCGTACACCACCACGGGTATCTTCGGTAAGTCTTCCAACGTCGGTACCCTGATGCTCGCCCAGAAGCTGGGCCAGGAGCGCTACGCCAAGTATCTCGAGACCTTCGGCCTTGGCGAGACCACCGGCATTGAACTGCCAAATGAATCCGCAGGCCTCGTACCGGCTCAGGAACAGTGGTCCGGCGGCACCTTCGCCAACCTGCCCATCGGCCAGGGCCAGTCCTGGACCACCCTGCAAATGGCCAGCGTCTACCAGGCGCTTGCCAACGGCGGCGAGCGCATCGAACCGCGCATTATTTCCTCCATCACCGGTCCAGGCGGCGAAAAGGAAAAACTCGACGAGCCGCGCAAGACCCGCGTGGTCAGCGAGGAAACCGCGAAGACCACCGTCGATATGTTCCGCGCCGTGTTCCAGAAGGATCCAAATGGCGTCCAGAACGGCACTGCGGGCGACAATAACATCGAGGGCTATCAGCTTTCCGGTAAGACGGGCACCGCCCAGAAGGTCGATGAGAAGACCGGCGCCTACTCCAACTCCGCGTACTGGATCACTTTCGCGGGCATCGCGCCTGCCGACGACCCTCGTTTCGTCGTCGCCATCATGCTCGACGAACCGCAGTCGGGCGTCAACGACAACGGTTCCGGCGGCCAGTCTGCCGCGCCGGTGTTCAAGGACATCGCCAGCTGGCTGCTCAACCGCGACAACATTCCACCGTCCAAGCCCGCGCCGGAGCTGACCCTGCGCGCTCAATAAAACTTCAACGAATACCACACCTTCGCACCACAAACCTTCGCACTACAAATAAGGGAGAAAGCAATGAGCGTAGACCTAGAAAGCCTCGCTACTATCGGCGGCGGGCGCGTTATCGGTGACGAGACCGTCACTGTTTCCTCCTGCAGTCTCGACTCCAAGGCGATTGCTGCGGGCGGCCTCTTTGCAGCGTTGCCCGGAACCCGCGTGCATGGCGCCCAGTTCGCCGGCGGCACCGAAGCAGCGGCGATCCTCACCGACGAAACCGGCCTGCAGCACTTGCAGGAAGCAGGGGAGCGCCGCCCCACCATCGTGGTCGAAGACATCCGCGCCGTGCTGGGGCTCATCGCCGCAGAAATCTATGAGCACCCGACGAAGTCGCTGACCGTCATTGCGGTCACCGGCACCTCCGGCAAGACGACCACCAGCTACCTGCTTGAGGCGGGCTTGCTCCACGCTGGCTACAAGGTCGGTCTCATCGGCACCACCGGCACTCGTATCAACCGCAAGCCGGTTCCCACCAAGTTGACTACCCCGGAAGCACCGACGCTGCAGGAGCTGTTCGCACGCATGCTCGCGGAGGGGGTTACCCACGTGGTCATGGAGGTTTCCTCCCACGCTCTCGAGCTGGGCCGCGTGCGGGGCACACACTTCAAGGTCGGCGGTTTCAGCAACCTCAGCCAAGATCACCTTGACTTCCACCCGACGATGGAGGATTACTTCGAGGCCAAGGCCGCGCTTTTCGACGGCCCGCAATCGGCCGCCTCCGCCGTTATCTGCGTCGACGATGAGTGGGGCAAGCGCATGCTGGAGCGCGCCGCCGGTAAGCCGCGCACCGTGGTTGCCACCACCGCAGCAGAGCAGGCACAGCAACTGGCCGACGCCGTTGATGCAACTCTGGTCACCGCGACCCAGACCGGCACCGAGGTCACTGGCGAGCAGCATGTGGATATGAACTTCGCTGGCCAGCAGCATTCCTTCGAGCTGCCGATGCCAGGAAAATTTAATATTGCCAACGCTGCGCTGGCCACGGGCATGGCGGCCGCCGTTGGCGTTGACGTCGAGCAGTTCCTGGCCGGCATCGAGCGCGTGGCCGTTCCAGGCCGCATGGAGCGTATCGACCGCGGCCAGGAATTCGTCGCCGTGGTTGACTATGCCCATAAGCCGGCCGCAGTCGCCGCCGTTCTCGATACTCTGCGTGGCCAGCTCGAGGGAACCGATGGGCGCCTCGCGGTGGTTGTCGGCGCCGGAGGCGACCGCGACTCCTCCAAGCGCCCACTGATGGGTGCTGCCGCCGCAGAGCGCGCGGACCTCGTCGTGGTCACTGACGATAATCCGCGCAGCGAGGACCCAGCCACCATCCGCGCATCCGTCATCGAGGGCGCACGCAAGGCTTCAGCTTCCACTGATATCCGCGAGGTCGGCTCGCGCGCCGCCGCCATCGACGAAGCAGTCCGCTGGGCCATGCCTGGCGACGCCGTCATCGTCGTAGGCAAGGGGCACGAAGTCGGCCAAATCATCGGCGATGAGACTGTTCACTTCGACGACCGTGAGGAGCTCGCACGCGCTCTCGACGAAAAGCTAGCCGGCAACGCGCCACAGGAAAATGCGCGGTACGGTGACACTGTGGAAAAGGAACAAGCATGATTGCATTGACCCTTCAAGAAATCGCTGACATCACTGGCGGTCGCCTCGATTGCGTGGAAGATCCTTCCGCGCAGGTGACAGGATTCGTCGAATTCGATTCCCGCAAAGTCACCCCGGGCGGGCTTTTTCTCGCACTGCCGGGTGCCCGTGTAGACGGCCACGATTTTGCAGAAAAAGCAGTCGCATCCGGGGCAGTTGCTGTGCTGGCGGCACGTCCTGTTGGCGTGTCGGCTATCGTCGTTGAGCCGAAGGGCAAGGTCGAAGGCGACGGCGCTAACGCTGACATTTATGCCAACGATGAAGACGGCTCAGCCGCCGCAGTCATCGAGGCTTTGTCCGCACTGGCACGCGCGGTCACGCAGCGCCTAGCTACCAATTCCGCCCTCAACATCGTGGGCGTGACCGGCTCAGCCGGCAAGACCTCCACCAAGGATCTCATCGCCACTATCTTCCGCGCAGCGGGGGAGACCGTCGCGCCTCCGGGCTCTTTTAACAACGAGGTCGGCCTGCCCTATACCGCTCTGCGTTGCGACGAACACACCGAATACTTGGTGGCTGAGATGTCCGCCCGCGGTATCGGCCACATTCGCCACCTCACTAACATCACCGCACCGAAGGTCGGTGTGGTCTTGAACGTCGGCTCCGCCCACTTGGGCGAGTTCGGCTCCCGCGAGAACATTGCCCAAGCCAAAGGCGAACTCGTCGAGGCCCTGCCGAGCGCAAAAGACGGCGGTGTCGCTGTGCTCAACGCGGACGATCCTTTCGTCGCCGGCATGGCGCCGCGCACGGATGCGAAGGTGGTCTACTACTCGGCCGTGGATAAGCAAGGCTCCAATGCACAGTACTACGCTACGCAGGTCCAGCTTGACGACGTCGCTCGTGCCTCGTTCATGATGCATACCCCAGACGCGCAGCCGCTGCCGGTGAAACTGCAGGTCTTCGGCGTGCATCAGGTCTCCAACGCCTTGGCCGCCGCTGCAGCTGCCATCGAGCTGGGGCTTAGCGCCGAGCTGGTAGCCAATGCCCTGTCTGGCCACCGCATCGCGTCGGAGCACCGCATGGACGTGCGCAACCGTCGTGATGGTGTCACGCTCATCGATGACTCCTACAATGCAAACCCAGACTCGATGCGTGCGGCCATCGCCGCGCTGGCTTATACCGCGGCGGCGCGTCCCGACGCCCGTTCCATCGCCGTGCTCGGCGAGATGGGAGAGCTCGGCGAGGACGCACTGGACTCGCACCGCCAGTTGGGCAGTGAGCTGGCGAAGTACCACGTTGACCATCTGGTGGCCGTGGGCACTAGCGTCAACACGCGGGCGATGGCGGAAGCGGCACAAGCAAAGGGTATAAATACTAGTATCTGTGCCGATGTTGATGACGCCGCAAAAATTGTTGACGGCCTTCTGCGTACCGCGCCAGTAGGCGTGGACGATTGGCCAAATAGGGACGCCAAAGATGTCGTCCTTGTCAAAGCTTCGAATGCCCAACGCCTGTGGCTCGTTGCAGAAAAGCTCAACCAGAGCTAGCTCACGAATATTAGAAGGAACCCAAGCAAGTGACACAGATCATCATCGCTGGTGTGGTCAGCTTTCTCGTAGCGATTTTCATCACCCCACTGCTCATCCGCTATTTCTCGGATGCTGGCAAGGGGCAGGAGATCCGTGAGGACGGCCCAAAGTCGCACCTGCGCAAGCGCGGCACCCCGACCATGGGCGGCCTGGCCATTCTGGCAGGAATCACGGTGGGCTACCTGACGGTGGGAATCTACGGGCAGGTGACCGGCCACGGTGGCTTTACCTTCTCCGGAATCTTGGTCCTGTGCTTGACTCTGGGCCTCGGCGGCTTGGGTTTTGCCGATGACTTCATCAAGCTTTTCAAGCAGCGCAACCTGGGCCTGAACAAGACCGCCAAATTGGTGGGGCAGCTCGCCCTCGCATTGGCTTTTGGCCTGCTGTGCTTGCAGCGCCCGGATGACACTGGCCTGACGCCTGGTACCACGAAGCTGTCCTTCGTTCGCGATATTGAGACTTTCGACTTCGCGGTTGGCCCGACCATCGTGGGAATCGTCGTGTTCCTGATCTTCATGTACATCTTGATCGCGGCGTGGTCGAACGCCGTGAATCTGACCGATGGTCTGGACGGTCTCGCAGCCGGCACCACCGCGATTGTCATGGGTGCGTACACCATTATGACCTTCTGGCAGTTCCGCAACTCTTGCGCCACCGAGTTCACCGCTGGCTGCTACCAGGTCCGCGACCCGCTGGATCTCGCGGTTCTCACCGCCGCTGGCCTGGGCGGCTGCCTGGGCTTCTTGTGGTGGAACGCGGCACCAGCGAAGATCTTCATGGGCGATACCGGCTCCCTCGCACTTGGTGGCCTAGTCGCTGGCATTTCCGTGACCAGCCGCACCGAACTGCTGATGATCATCATCGGCGCGCTCTTTGTCATTGAGACTGTCTCCGTCGTCATCCAGATCGTGGTCTTCCGCACCACCGGCAAGCGTTTCTTCCGTATGGCCCCAATTCACCACCACTTCGAAAACGGTGGCTGGGCAGAGACCGCAGTGGTTGTGCGTTTCTGGTTGATTGCCGCCATGGCTGCAATGGCCGGCGTTGCTATCTTCTACGGCGACTGGCTTGCTGATTCCGGTATCGGGTTGGTGGGCTAGCCATGTCCGCTGCCTTCGATTCCGCTGCTTTCGATTCCGCGGCCTCGCCCGAGGCTCTGCCTGATTCCTTGCGCGGGAGCATCTTGGTCGCCGGCGCGGGCGTGTCCGGCCGCGGCTGCGCGAGCGTACTTCTGCGTCTCGGCGCCGACGTCGTGGTGGCCGATGGCAACGCGGATTCCCGCGCACGCCTAGAGGCCGATCTTTCTGTCACCACAATCGACGCCGCCACCGCCAACCCCACCGATTACTCCCTCGTGGTTACCTCTCCGGGCTGGGCACCGACCTCGCCGCTTTTGCTCGCAGCAGCCGCGGCCGGGGTAGAGGTCATTGGCGATGTCGAGCTGGCCTATCGTCTTGATGCCGCCGGCGTCTTCGGCGCACCGCGCACCTGGCTTGCCGTCACGGGCACCAATGGCAAGACCACAACCACCGGCATGCTGGCCGCAATCATGGCCGCCGATGAGCAGCGCTCCGGAAAGCGCTCCCAAGCTGTCGGAAACATCGGCACCTCGCCATTCGACGCCCTAGCCGCCAGCCCACGCGTGGATGTCCTCGTCGCTGAGCTTTCCTCCTTCCAGCTGCATTGGTCCTCCCAGTTGCGCGCGGAGGTTGGTGTTCTTCTCAACCTCGCCGACGACCACCTCGATTGGCACGGTTCCTTCCACGCCTACGCTGAGGCCAAGGCAAAGGTGCTTGCCGGCGCCCACGCGGTCATCGGCCGCGATGACTTCCAGGTCCGCGAATACGCCGATGCCGCCGCAGAACGCGGCGCGCTTTCTCCAGACACCCACGCTTTTACCCACACCATTCCGAATGATGGGGAAGTAGGCGTCATCGACGGCCAGCTCGTTATTAACAACGTGGCAGGCGTTAGCGCCACCGTCATCGACGATGTCACCGCCCTTCAGCCCTCTGGTATGGCGGGCATTCTCGACGCCGCAGCCGCCGCCTGCGCCGCTTTGCTCGCCGGTGCCGAGCCGTCCTCAATCACCGAGGGCCTCGAAAGCTACACCGTCGCCGGTCACCGCGGCGAGCTAGTGCACCGCCATAACGGCATCGCTTTCATCGACAACTCCAAAGCCACCAACCCCCACGCAGCCGAGGCCGCGATGCGCGGGTTGAACAATGTGGTGTGGGTCGCTGGCGGTCAGCTCAAAGGCGCCGACGTCAGCGATCTTCTCGACGCCCACGCGGAAAGGCTAAAAGCAGCGGTTGTAATGGGCGTCGACAAGCAAGTGCTCTACGACGCCCTCCAGCAGCGTGGAGTTGCCACCACCGTCATCGAATCCACCGATCCCCTAAAAGCAATGGAGGAGGCGGTCACCGTCGCCGTGCAACACGCCGAACCCGGCGATACCGTCCTTTTGGCGCCGGCTGGGGCATCGTTGGATATGTACCAAGGCATGGCACAGCGCGGTGACTTCTTCGCCGCAGCCGCCCAGCGCATCGCACGTTAACCACGCAATTCAGGAGACTCCATGACCGCAACTAGGCCGCAACAACCAGCGTCGAAGACGCTCGGCCAACGCGTGGGCGAAATCCGCCAGTACTACCGCGCGCAACCGGGGCTGGACTACCAGCTGCTGCGGATTATCATCTTTTCGCTGATTGGCATTGGCGTGCTCATGGCATTCTCCGCATCCATGGCTACTTCCTTCACGGAAAACTCCAACGTGTGGACTGATGCCATCCGCCAGTGCCTGCTCGTGACAGGCGGCCTGATTTTGTTCTGGATTGCGCTGCGGGTTTCTCCTTATACGCTGCGTAAGTTCGTGCCGTGGCTGCTGCTGTTGTCCATCATCTTGCTCATCGCGGTGTTGATTCCTGGCGTGGGTACCGGTCGTGAGACGGTGGGCTCGCAGTCCTGGATTCCGCTGGGCCCTGTGGCTTTCCAACCTTCTGAGTTCGCACGTGTCACCGTAGCGATGTACGGCGCTTCGGCGCTGGCGGGCAAGCCACACCGTTCGATGCGTCTTTCTGACCCATTCATGATGTACTCGCTCATCGCGTCTGTGATGTTCGTGCTCATCGTGTTGCAGGGCGATATCGGCATGGCGGCGTCGTTTGCCTTGGTGGTTATCTTCACCTTGCTTTTTGCGGGCGTGAACTGGCGCGTCGCCGCCACCATCATTGGCCTCGGCGTGTTGGGCTTAACCGCAGTCTTTCTGGGCGGCGGCTTCCGTACGCACCGTTTCCACACCTACTTTGATGCTTTCCGCGGCAACATCGAGGACACGCAGGGCACCGGTTTCCAGGCCTACCAGGGCTTCCTTTCGCTTGCCGACGGCGGGTTCTGGGGGGTTGGCCTCGGCCAATCCCGTGCGAAGTGGTTCTACCTGCCAGAGGCGAAGAATGACTTCGTCTTTGCCATCATCGGCGAGGAACTCGGGCTGTGGGGCGGCTTGCTGGTTATCGGCTTGTTTGCCGCACTGGGTTATATCGGTCTGCGTACGGCAAAGAATGCGCAGGATTCTTTCCAGGCGCTGCTGGCCGCCACATTGACGGTCGGCGTTGTTATCCAGGCCTTCATTAACATCGGCTATGTGGTGGGGCTTCTTCCTGTGACGGGCATTCAGCTGCCGATGATTTCCGCCGGCGGCTCCGCAGCGCTTATCACCATCGGTTCGATGGGCGTGCTGTGTAACGTCGCTCGCCATGAGCCGCTGCAGATTTCTGCGATGCAGAACTTTGGCCGCCCGCTGTTCGACCGTCTGTTTTTCATCCCCGAGCCGCAGCTTTCCGATGCCGCTCCGAAGCGTAAGGGAGGCCGCCATGCCTCGCTGCCGCAGAAGAATCGGGGCGGGCGTCGGCCAGGGGAGCGCGAGGAGCGCTTTGGCCGAGCGGTGACGAGCCGTGGGCCTAGTGATTACCGCCTGCCGCGGCGCGGCGAGAAGCGGTAGGCCCGGGTGGCGCTGGTAGCCTGTAGGTCATGAATTCCACCCCCATTTCTGTCGTCCTTGCAGGTGGCGGCACCGCAGGCCATATCGAACCAGCGCTCGCAGTGGGTGAAGCGCTCCGGCAGCGTCACGGCGCGAAGTTAACCGCGTTGGGCACCGAGAAGGGACTGGAGCGCGATATCGTTCCTGCCCGCGGGGTGGATCTGCGCATGGTGACCCCCGTTCCGGTTCCGCGCAAGGTGAACGCCGATCTGTTTAAGCTTCCGTTGAACGTTGTAAAGTCGGTCATGCAAACCCGCAAGGTTTTAAAAGACGTTGAGGCTGACGTGGTCTTTGGCACGGGCGGATACGTTTCCGCTTCGGCCTACCTTGCTGCAAAGACTTTAGGCATGCCGTTTTATGTGCTAGAAACCAACGCGCTTTCGGGCATTGCAAATAAGCTTGGCGTGCGTTTGGGCGGAATCGGCTTCAACGCGCACCCGAACTCCGGCATGCCGGGCGAGGTCGTGGGTATCCCAGTGCGCCCAGGAATGGGTCAAGACCCCGACGGTTCCGTGGCTGCGGAGGCCCGCAAGCGTTGGGGGCTGCGCGAGGATATGCCCACCATCGTCATTACCGGTGGCTCGCAGGGCGCAGCCAGCATCAACAAGGCAGTGGCGGGCGCGTTGCCGGAGCTGACCGAGAAACACCAGGTCCTGCATGCCTACGGCAAGAAGAACGAGGCGCCAGCACCGGCCCCGAATTACACTCCGCTGCCGTACATCGACGATATGGCCGGCGCGCTTGCCGTTGCGGATCTTATGATTTGCCGCTCCGGCGCGATGACGGTCGCTGAGGTAGCCGCCGCTGGCGTTCCTGCCATTTACGTGCCACTGCCAATCGGCAATGGTGAGCAGGCACTGAACTCCCGCGAGCTCGTTGAAGCCGGCGCTGCCGTGCAGATTGCCGACGCCGAACTCAACCCCCAGCGCTTGGTCTCCGAGGTCCGCGGCATTATGGAAGATGATGCTCGCTTAAAGGTAATGCGCACGGCCGCTGCGACGAACTCTGCTGGCGATGTTGCTAACACCATTGCGGACCGTATCGCCACCACCATCGAGCAAGCGCGCGCTTAAACCCTCGCGCAAGATCTTTGAAGCTGAAGGAATTTAAAGAAGATGACTGACTCTTATGACCTCACTCGCGTCCACATGGTGGGCATCGGCGGTTCTGGCATGTCTGGCCTGGCGCGCATCCTCGCCTCGCGCGGTGGCGTCGTTACCGGCTCCGACGTTAAGGAGTCCACGCCGGTGGAAATCCTGCGCACGATGGGCGTAAAGATTGCGGTAGGCCACGCGGCAGAAAATCTCGAGCTGGCGGGGGAGAAGCCGACTGTCGTAGTCACTTCTTTCGCAGCCATCCCGCAAGATAACCCGGAGCTGGTAGGTGCGCGGGAGGCCGGTATTCCGGTGATTCGCCGCTCCGACCTTCTCGCCGAGCTGATGGAGGGCCACCAGCAGGTGCTCCTCGCCGGTACGCATGGCAAGACTTCCACCACCTCGATGACCGTCTCCGCGATGCAGCAGGCAGGCTTGGACCCTTCCTTTGCCATTGGCGGCCAACTCAACCGCGCGGGCACCAACGCCCATGGCGGAACTGGCAACGCCTTTGTTGCCGAGGCCGATGAATCCGATGCTTCCTTGCTG
This sequence comes from Corynebacterium simulans, assembly GCF_001586215.1. NCBI lineage: Bacteria > Bacillati > Actinomycetota > Actinomycetes > Mycobacteriales > Corynebacteriaceae > Corynebacterium > Corynebacterium simulans. The sequence goes on from NZ_CP014634.1 coordinate 2,371,570, forward strand.
CGCTATAGCCCTGAAGTCGCGGTGATTACCAACATCGAGCCGGACCACCTGGATTTCTTCCACAATGCTGAGGCCTATTACCGGGTCTTCGACGATTTCGCCGATCGCATCGTGCCGGGCGGTCACCTCGTCGTGTGCTTGGAGGATGAGCATGCGGCGCAGGCCGGTAAACGCGCCCTTGACCGCGGAATCAACGTTCTTGGCTACGGCAGCGCTCAAGCAGCCGCGCAGTATCCGGAGATTCCCTTGGCCGCTGAGGTAGTAGAAGAGCAGGTTTCTGTCATTGGCATGCAAGTCCGTGCACGCGTCACGCTGCCCGGTGGAAAGGCGGAAGAGCTCGCTTATGAGCTGCAGATTCCGGGGCATCACATGGTGCTTAACTCTTTAGCCTCGCTTATTGCGGGCGGCTTGGCCGGCGGCGATCTGGACGATCTCGCGGTGGGCCTTAGTGATTTCACCGGTGTGCGCCGTCGCTTCGAGTACCGCGGTACCGAGCACGAGGTGCGCGTCTTCGATGACTATGCCCACCACCCAACCGAGGTCACCGCAGTCCTCGGTGCTGCCCGCCAAAAGGTAGAGGCAGAAGGCAAGGGGGCGCGCGTTATCGCATGCTTCCAGCCGCACCTGTACTCCCGCACGACGGAATTCGACAAGGAGTTCGCTGCAGCACTCGCGCTTGCTGACGCCGCCGTTGTCCTCGACATCTACGGCGCTCGGGAGCAACCGGTGGAAGGCATTACCTCCCGCATCATCACCGACAAAATGCCGGAAGAGATGAAGGTCATTTTTGAACCGAGCTTCTCGGAGGCGGCTCAAGATGTTGTGTCCCTGGTGCGCCCTGGCGATGTCGTACTCACCATCGGCGCGGGTTCAGTCACGATGCTGGCCGCGGAGATCCTCGATGAGCTGAAGGCGCTTAATGACTAAGAAGACAATTGCGGTTTCTCTCACGGGGCTCGTCGCGGTCGTTGTGCTGGCGGCAGTTGCCGTGTGGATGTTCCCCGTGTTCAAGGTTTCTTCCTTCGAGGTACATGGCATAAGCCACGTCGATGCAGCGCAGGTGGAAGAAGCCAGTGGTGTCGCTAAAGGCGAGAACCTAGTGCGGGTGGATGCCCGTGGAGCGGCGTCGGGAGTCGCGCGTTTGCCGTGGGTGAAGTCCGCGACCGTATCGCGCGCATTTCCGTCCACTTTGAGCGTGGAAATTACAGAACACGAGGTGGTGGCTTTCCGTGATAAGAACAAGCTTATCGACGCCGAGGGTGAAGAATTCGCCGAGGACACCCCGCCGGAGGGCGCAGTGGAAATTACCGGCAGCGCCGAGCCTGGCTCGGAGGAGATGAGTGATGCCGTGGAGGTAGTCGCCGCTTTGCCGCAGCCGGTGCGCGCACAGGTGAAGTCTCTCGAGGTTAAAAACGCGTATTCGATGACCTTCCACCTGAAGGATGACCGCAGCGTCTTCTGGGGTGCCTCGGAGGATAACGCCAATAAGGCTTTGGCCTTCGAGACGGTTTTGAAGATGGAAGGCGGGCAGTGGAATATTTCAAACCCCGAATTGGTAACCACGAAATAGCCGTCTGAATTTAACGCCCTGCGCAGAGCCCATCTTGGTCATACAGGTGGGGTGCGTGGGGCGTTTGTGATTTGAAAACCCGCACGTCAGCAACCCTAAACTACAACTTGAGGGTACCGACACGCGGCAAAATGTACGTGAAAAACTACGGCACTTCCATAAAGATGGAAATAACCGCGCGTGAGAAAAAAGTCGCGTGCAATAAAAATCCTCGTTTACGCACCAACAGTGAAAGGTGAGCACCCCTCACATGATCTCAACTAGCAATAACCTCGCGGAAATCAAGGTCGTCGGTGTCGGCGGCGGCGGCGTTAACGCCGTGAACCGCATGATCGAAGAAGGTCTGAAGGGCGTTCAGTTCGTCGCGATTAACACCGACTCCCAGGCGCTGATTTTCTCGGATGCTGACACCAAGCTCGATATCGGCCGCGAAGCCACTCGCGGTCTCGGCGCGGGCGCTAACCCGGAGGTCGGCAAGACCTCGGCAGAAGACCACAAGACTGAGATTGAGGATGCCCTGGAAGGCTCCGACATGGTCTTCGTTACCGCCGGCGAGGGTGGCGGCACTGGTACCGGCGCCGCTCCGGTCGTTGCTTCCATCGCGAAGAAGATGGGTGCGCTGACCGTCGGCGTTGTTACCCGTCCATTCAAGTTTGAGGGCGCACGCCGTACCCGCCAGGCAATGTCTGGCATCGAGGAGCTGCGCGACGTCTGTGACACGCTCATCGTTATCCCGAACGACCGCCTGATGCAGCTCGGTGGCGAAGAGCTGTCCATCGTCGAGGCATTCCGCGCAGCCGATGAGGTCCTCCACAACGGTGTCCAGGGTATTACGAACCTGATTACCATCCCGGGCATGATTAACGTCGACTTTGCCGACGTCCGCTCCGTCATGGCCGATGCCGGCTCCGCCCTCATGGGCATCGGCTCTGCACGCGGTGACAACCGTGCGCTCAATGCCGCTGAGCAGGCAATCAACTCCCCGCTGCTCGAGTCCACCATGGAAGGCGCAAAGGGTGTTCTGCTCTCCATCGCCGGCGGCTCTGATCTTGGTCTGCATGAGGTTAACGCCGCTGCATCCATGGTCGAGGAGCGCGCTGACGAAGACGCCAACATCATCTTCGGTACCATCATCGATGACAACCTGGGCGACGAAGTCCGCGTCACCATCATCGCCACCGGCTTTGATGCACAGGCCAACATGACCACCGCAGCTCAGCCGGCACAGTCCCAGCCACAGCAGCAGCGTCCGGGCTCCCTGTTCGATAACCGCCAGGAAACTTCGGCGCAGCAGTCGGCGCAACAGTCGGCACAACAGCAACCAATGCACCAGCAGCAACCGGTACAGCAGCAACCGCTGCAGCAGGAGCCAGTACAGCAGCAGCCGGTACAACAGCAACCGCGCTACGAGGAACCTGCGCAGCCGCGTTACGAGGAGCAGCCGGCTGAGACCTACCGTCCACGCCATTCCTCCAACGGTCTGTTCACCAGCTCCGATCGTTTTGCTCGTGAAGATCGCCGTGACGACTACCGCCTGTCCCGCCCTGCAGATCGTCGTGACGATCGTCGCCACGATGACGGCGATGACGATCTCGACGTGCCGTCCTTCATGCGTTAAAGCAGCGAAATAGTGCGCTAACCTGGAGTGCATGCCAGTAAACGAGGAAGCACCTAAACGCCCCGTTCGCATGGTCTTTACGACTCGTGCGGGCGGGGTTTCGTCATCGCCTTACGACTCTTTCAACCTAGGCGACCACGTCGGCGATGACCCGGCAAACGTCGCCCAAAACCGCGTCCGTCTCGCCAGAGTTCTCGGGCTCAATGAGATTGTGTGGATGGAACAACTCCACACCAACACTGTCACTCGCGTCGATCGTAGCCATGTTGGCACCCCAGTGGCGGCGACCGACGCAATCGTCACTACCGAAAAACGCTTAGGACTCGGAGTTCTGGTTGCTGATTGCACCCCCGTGTTGCTCAGCGACATCTCCGCCGGCGTTATCGCCGCTGCCCATGCCGGTCGGCTCGGCGCCCGCAACGGGATCATTCGCAACACGGTTACTACGATGTTCGAGCTGGGCGCGAGCCCCTCCAATATTCAAGTTCTTCTCGGCCCCGCCGCATCGGGACTGAACTATGAGGTGCCTGAGGCTATGGCAAACGACGTCGAGAAGCACTTGCCCGGGGCGAAGGCCCGCACAAAGAAGGGCACCTGGGGCGTCGACGTGCGCAAGGGCCTTGTCCGTCAGCTGATGGGGATGGGAATTACCAACATTGAAGCTGACCCTCGCTGCACCATCGAAGACAGCGACTTCTTTTCTTACCGCCGTGAAGGCACTACCGGACGCCAAGCCGGTGTTATTTGGTTGGAGGCATAAATGACACGCAAGCAGCAATTACAGGAAAACCTCGAGCGCACCCGCGCTGATATCGCAGAAATCGCCAAGAATGCCGGCCGTCCTGCACCCGAACTGCTGCCGGTGACCAAATTTCACCCGGCTGCTGACGTCGCGCTACTCGCCGAGCTTGGTATCACCGACGTCGCCGAGAACCGCGAACAAGAAGCCCGTGCCAAGGCGGCGGAGTTGCCGCAGATGCGTTTCCATATGATTGGCCAGATTCAGACGAAGAAGGCCAATCACGTCGCGCGGTGGGCACAAAGCGTGCATTCGTTGGATACGGAAAAGCTTGCGCGTGCGTTGAACCGGGGCGTCGGCAATGCTCTGCAAGCGGGCGAGCGCGAAGGAAAACTGCCGGTGTTCATCCAGCTCTCCCACGACGGAGATACTGCGCGCGGGGGAGTAGTCTATGCGGATGTCGATGTGCTTGTGGGCGTCGTGGAGGAGCTCGACAACCTCGAACTGCGCGGTTTCATGGTCGTTCCGCCCCTAGATGCGGAACCGGTCGAAGTTTTTGCCCGTGTTCGCAAGCTTTGTGACGAGGTGGGCAGCCGCCTTGGACGGAAGCTTTTGATGTCGGCGGGAATGAGCGCAGATATGGCTGCGGCGATTGCCGCGGGAAGCGATATCGTGCGTGTCGGAACCGGCATCATGGGACCCCGCCCAGTAGGTTAAGTGGCAACGCAAAAGCGCATTTCACGGGTGCAATTCACTGCTTTCACATGAGTAACATTTGCACCAAATAACATGCTCAACAATTAGGGTCAGAGGGAGACCAGAAATGTCATTGATTGATAGGACGAAAGAGTTCTTCGGACTGGGTCCGGTGGACATCGAAGCGGACGACGCATACTACGCAGACGAGCGCAGCTATGAGTCCAACGGCTCTGCTGCTTACGCGCCGCGCTCTTTCGAGCCGGCAGTGCAGGAGGAGTTCGTTCCGACTATCGTCGCGCTGTCCCTCGTTTCCTTCAACGATGCAGCCAAGGTTGGCGCACCGTTCCGTGATGGCGACGCCGTTGTCTTTGAGCTGACCGATGCGGACAAGGCGTCGGCAAAGCGCTTCATTGACTTCGCTGCTGGCCTGTGCTTCGGACTCGAAGGTCGCATGCTCAACCTGACCAAGGGTATGGACACCGACCGTCGCGTCTTCGCCATTGTGCCGAAGGATGCAGGAATCTCCACCCTGGAGCTCGAGCGCGCAGCGCACCTGCGTTAAACAGAAGCTTTTAAAGTAGCGCCGTCTTATCTTTCCTCTAAGTGTTGGTGGAGGAAGGGTAGGGCGGCGTTCGCCATTAGCGAGCCGAGTGCCGAACGCGGGGGTAGTTCATATAGGCTCGAGCAGGTGAGCATTATCGGATATAGTTTGTTGCTGCTTCTACGCATCTTCTCGTGGATTTTGGCCCTGCGAATCATCATCGAGATGATTCAGTCTTTCTCGCGCCAATTTAACCCACCGCGGTGGTTCATGGTGGTGGCAGAGCCGCTGTTTGTAGTTACTGACCCGCCAGTAAAGGCACTCCGCCGCGTGGTCCCGCCGCTGCGTCTGGGCGGTGTGGCACTGGACATGTCCATCCTTGTTTTGTTCCTGATTTTGATGCTCTTGCAACTGGTTGTTGTTGGAGTGTTCTTGTAGTGCGGGTGTATTAAAACCTCCCGTTAACGTTGAGACTGCGTGCAACGTTAGATAATGTGGGCTTTTGGATATAGTCTTTACTGATATTCCGTAAAATTAAACGCACAAGTTCTTTGTTAGCGCATCCTGTGTAGACACCTGAGTTCAGAATTTAGGTACTCTCGGGATACGTTTACATCTCCCAAAAACTCCGGACCCACCGGAGTTGCACCGACTCGAAGGGGAAGAGAAGTCAATGCCACTGTCACCAGCTGATGTTCACAACGTCGCTTTTAGCAAGCCGCCAATTGGCAAGCGTGGCTACAACGAGGATGAGGTCGACCAGTTCCTGGACCTCGTCGAGGACACCCTTGCCCAGCTGCAGGACGAGAATGATGACCTGCAGTCTCAGGTAGAGCAGCTGCAGTCCAAGGGCGGCGCTGGTGCTGTAGCGGGTGCCGCTGCAGGGTCCGCAGCTACTACGGGTGCAGACGAAGCTACCCTCCGTAAGGAGATCGAGTCCAAGCTGCGCGCTGAGTACGAGACCAAGCTTGCTGATTCCAAGAATGAAGTTGCCAAGGCTAAGGAAGAAGCAAAGCGCGCGCAGGAACAGGCAAAGAATGCTGAGTCCGCTAAGGCTCCGGCTGCTGCTTTCTCGAACAACGATGCTGAGCTGAAGGCTGCACGCGAGGACGCCGCAAAGGCAAAGCGCGAGCTCGAGGCAGCTCGTGCAGAGGCTACTCAGGCCAAGAAGGACCTCGAGGCTTCCAAGAAGGAGAACGAGGACCTGAAGAAGAACGCTGGCTCTGCAAAGACCGCAGCGGCTTCTGGTCTGGCTGGTGCAGGTGTTGGCGCTGCCGCAACCAAGGCTGCCGACGGCCTGGCTACCCCAGAGACCCACATGCAGGCAGCTCGCGTTCTGGGCTTGGCGCAGGAGATGGCAGACCGCCTGACCTCCGAGGCAAAGGCAGAGTCCGAGTCCATGCTCTCCGAGGCACGCACTGCCGCCGAGAAGCAGCTGACCGATGCTGATTCCCGCTCCAAGGCACAGCTCGCAGACGCTCAGCAGAAGTTTGACGCACAGCTCGCAGACGCTGATACTCGCTCCAAGAAGCTGGTTTCCGAGGCTGAGGCTAAGGCAAAGCAGACCGAGTCCGAGGCTAACTCCCGCGCTGAGGCACAGATTCGCCAGGCAGAGGAGAAGGCTGCTGCCCTGCAGGCTGACGCTGAGAAGAAGCACACCGAGGTCATGAACACCGTCAAGCAGCAGCAGACGGCTCTTGAGGCTCGTATCGCTGAGCTGCGCACCTTCGAGCGCGAGTACCGCACCCGTCTGAAGACCCTGCTGGAGTCCCAGCTGGAGGAGCTTGAGACTCGCGGCACCGCTGCTCCTAACGGCGAGGCTGGCAAGTAAAAGCTATTTATAAAGCGCCCTTCCGAGTAACCGGGAGGGCGCTTTTTCTGGAGGTTTAAATGCTTGTTGCAGCACTCGTCTTGGCGTTCGTGGCTTTTCTAGCTCTCGTCAACTTCATTCTGACTGCAGCTGATTGGTCGCTGTATCTTCTCTTCGCTTCTGCCGGCCTAGGCATGGTGCTGTTCGTGATAGACGGTCTACGCAAGCGCAAACCTGATCTTGCGCAGGACGAGGAGGCAGGGGAGTACGAGGCAGGGGAGTACCCTGCCTCCTAGGTTGTGGCGCATGGCCCTGACATTGCATTGCGTATAGTCGTGGTTGTTGCCTTTTCTGCTAGCCGCGCTGCCAGCGTACCTTTCCATCGACCTGGCTAACCTACCGCGTAACGGCGGGGCGTTAGGGTCGTCTTCATTCACACCGTTGTGGTAGTGACACAAAGTCGCCAGATTTGCCATGTTCGTTGGACCTCCCTGCGACCAAGCGTTTAAGTGATGCACCTGACTAGTATCTGCCGGGTGATTACAACCTGGCCAAGCACAGGTGGGATTTTCCGCTCCCGCCATCAGCCTTTGCTTGTGGTTGGCAAAGCGCTTCGTCCGATAGAGATTCACTGGCCCCTCATGTGGATGCACGAGTGTGGCGAAATCAAGGCACGAGTCCAGTGCTCTTCTCACGAACTCCGCGCCGGACATGACGGCGCCGTTTGTCATCTGCAGGCTTATCTCCTCGCCGTCGCCCTGCAAGATCTTCGCCAGCGCCGGCAGTTGGACGATAACGTTGGTATGCACTCGCGGCCTATCCCTGGCTGCGCTAGGCACTACACTTGAATTGTCTGCAGCGGGGAAGAAGAGCTTTTCCAAAGATTCCAGCGGGGAGGCAGAGTCGATAGCTGCATACATATCCGCGATGAGAGTCGATGGGCCGGTAATTGCTAAAGTCCACGGCTTATCCTTGCGGCGATAAAGCTTTACTCCTTGCTCTGGCTCGCGCTCGCTATTGAGCGCCTTCAGCTTTTTCTTCGCTAGCTGCTCCATCGCGAGGGTATCGGCCTTGGTATTGCACAGTTCCTCGCGCATCTGCCACGCTGCACGTTGGGTCTTCGCGCGCATTGCGTAGCGTTCGATAACTTCGATTGTGGGCAGGGAATGACCAAGCCTTTGCGCCGCGGCCACGGAATCGCGTTGCCGGCGGGTGAAAGCGGTGTGGCCAAAGTAGACGTCGTAAAGCGCGAGCAATTGCTGTGCCGTTTTATCCGGCGCGCCAGCCGAAATCAAAGCCTTTTCAGACAGCCCTGCGCACCCAGCCACGATGTCCATGCCTGGGCGTATTGCCGCTAAGAATGCCTGAAGTGAAGTCATAAACCCCACCCTAAAAAGCCCTATCGACAAGGCTCAAGGGGCATTTTTCAACCTGTGGATAACTTTGTCTCAACCGACTCATTGATATCCATTTGCACCACTCGGGAACCTCGGCCTGTGAAAAGTTGACGCCGTGGGTATAATTTCCTCACGTATGCAATGATCCGGCCATCACCGGGGAGCATCTCGGAAGAACCTAAGCCACAGAGCTTAAAAGTAGAACCGAGCGGGTAGGACCGAAATCTCCTTCACCGAAACGAAGCGGGCGTGTTTTCGCGCCAAGCAGGGTGGTACCGCGAGCCGCAAGGCGCGTCCCTGCACCAGCACTCGAGTGAAGGAAGATTAATGAGCGAAAACGTAGGCGGTGTCTACCCCAAGGTAGACATGACCGGTGGTTCCACCCGTTTCCCCGACATGGAGGAAATCGTCCAGAAGTTCTGGAAGGAAGACGATACCTTCAAAGCCAGCTTGGACCAGACCAAGGATTGTCCTGAGTACATCTTCTATGATGGCCCTCCCTTTGCGAACGGCCTGCCACACTACGGTCACCTCCTGACCGGCTACGTTAAGGACATCGTCCCTCGTTACCGCACGATGGCGGGCAATTATGTGCCACGTATCTTCGGTTGGGATACCCACGGCCTGCCGGCTGAGTTGGAGGCGGAAAAGCAGCTGGGCATCACGGACAAGGCTCAGATTCAGGACATGGGTCTAGCCAAGTTCAATGAGTACTGCGAGAAGTCCGTTATGCAGTATGCAGATGAGTGGGAAGACTATGTCAACCGCCAGGCACGCTGGGTTGATTTCGAGAACGGCTACAAGACGCTCGACATCAACTACATGGAATCTGTTATGTGGGCTTTCAAGGAGCTCTACGATAAGGGCCTTATCTACCAGGGCTTCCGTGTGCTTCCTTATTCCTGGGCGGAGCATACTTCGCTGTCTAACCAGGAAACTCGCCTGGATGATTCTTATAAGATGCGCCAAGATCCGACGCTGACGGTGACTTTCCCGGTTACTGGTGCGAAGGCTGATTCGGCGGCCGCGGAGACGCTTTCCGCACATCCTGCGCTTGCCGACGCCTCCTTCCTCGCTTGGACCACGACACCTTGGACTTTGCCGTCGAATGCTGCATTGGCGGTCCACCCTGAGGTTAACTATGTCCTGTTCAAAGCCACGGATGGCGACTTCGCGGGCCACACGTTCATCATGGCCGAGGCTTTGACGGCGACGTTGGCCAAGGAACTCGGCGAGGCAGAAGTCCTCGAAACTTTCCAGGGCAATGAGTTGGAAGGCTTTACCTACCAGCCGATCTTCGGTTTCTTCCCAGAGCTGGAGAACGCCTACCAGGTCATTCTTGCAGACTACGTCACCACTGAAGACGGCACCGGCGTGGTTCACCAGGCTCCAGCCTTTGGTGAGGACGATATGTTGACCTGCCAGAAGTACGGCATCGAACTTGCCATCCCAGTGGATGAGGACGGCGAGTTTACCTCGCAGGTTCCGCCGTATGAGGGCCAGTTGGTCTTCGATGCGAACAAGGACATCATCAAGGATCTTAAAGCTGCTGGCCGCGTGGTTCGCCACGTGACGATTGAGCACTCCTACCCGCACTCTTGGCGTTCGGGCGAGCCTTTAATTTACAAGGCAATGCCGGCGTGGTTTGTGAAGGTGACCGAGTTCCGTGACCGCATGGTGGAGCTAAACCACAACGAAATCGAGTGGTTGCCGGAGCATATCCGCGATGGCCAGTTCGGTAAGTGGCTGGAAGGCGCACGAGACTGGAACATCTCTCGTACTCGCTACTGGGGTGCACCGATTCCGGCGTGGGTTTCCGATAACCCAGACTACCCGCGCGTTGATGTCTACGGTTCTTTGGATGAGCTGGAGGCAGACTTCGGCGTGCGTCCTACCTCCTTGCACCGCCCATACATCGATGAGTTGACCCGCCCGAACCCGGATGACCCGACGGGCAAGTCCATGATGGTTCGTGTACCGGACGTGCTGGATTGCTGGTTTGAGTCTGGTTCGATGCCGTTTGCGCAAAAGCACTACCCGTTTGAGAACAAAGAGTGGTTCGAGACGCATTCGCCGTCTGACTTCATCGTGGAGTACTCGGGCCAGACGCGTGGTTGGTTCTACGTGATGCACGTACTGTCTACGGCGCTGTTTGACCGTCCGGCGTATAAGAAGGTCGTCGCTCACGGCATCGTCTTGGGCAATGATGGTCTGAAGATGTCGAAGTCTAAGGGCAACTACCCGAACGTCAACGAGGTCTTTGACCGCGATGGCTCGGATGCGATGCGCTGGTTCTTGATGTCCAGCCCGATTCTGCGCGGCGGCAATCTGATCGTCACGGAGCAAGGCATCCGCGAGGGCGTGCGCCAGGCTATCTTGCCGATCTGGAATGCGTATACCTTCCTGCAGCTCTACGCGAGCCGCGAGGCGAAGTTCGATGTCACTTCAGGCAATGTTCTTGACCGCTACATCCTGGCTAAGACCCATGACTTGGTGGAGCATACCGATGCGGCGCTGGCGAATACTGACATCGCTGCGGCGACGGAGGAGGTGCGTCACTTCGCGGACGTGCTGACCAACTGGTACGTGCGTCGCTCGCGTGACCGCTTCTGGTCGGGCGAGGAAGAGCACGCATCGGCCTTTAACACCCTCTACACCGTGCTGGAGACTGTCACCCGCGTGGTGGCTCCGCTGCTACCGCACGTGGCTGAGGTCATCTACCGTGGCTTGACCGGCGAGCGCTCCGTGCACCTGGCTAGCTACCCGAAGGCTGAGGATTACCCGGCTGATGCGGAGTTGGTTTCCGCGATGGACGCGGTGCGTGCGGTAGCTTCCGCGGCATCGAGTGTGCGTAAGTCCAACAAGCTTCGTAACCGCCTGCCGCTGCCGAAGCTGACCGTGGCCATGGCTGATTCCGCGCAGCTCGCTGACTTTGCGGACATCATCCGCGATGAGGTCAATGTGAAGGATGTCGTTTTGACCGACGACGTCGATTCCGTGGGCACCTTCGAAGTTGTCTGTAATGCAAAGGTCGCGGGTCCGCGCTTGGGCAAGGACGTCCAGCGCGCAATCAAGAACCTGAAGGTGGGTAATTACGAGCGCCGTGGTGACGAGGTTGTCGTTGACGGCGATATCGTTCTGGGCGCTGATGAGTACACCGAGCGTCTGCAGGCGGCGAACCCGGCATCGACGGCGCGTATCGACGGCGTCGATGGCCTCGTGGTCTTGGACACCGAGGTGACCGAGGAGCTCGAGGCAGAAGGCTGGGCCGCCGACGTCATCCGCGGCCTGCAGGATGCCCGCAAAGCCGAGGATTTCGAGGTCTATGACCGTATCAGCGTGGTCCTGTCCGTTCCGGCCGAGAAGGAAGAATGGGCACAGCGTCACGCGGAGCACATTGCGTCCGAGGTTCTGGCCACCGAGTTCAATGTGGTTACCGAGCCTCTCGAAGGTCACAAGGTGGTCAAGGACGTTACCGCGACCGTCGCGCGCACGAACGTATAGACACCTGGATGTCAGAGCGTAAGTGAATAATGCCCGGAAGGAGATAGTGTCTCCTTCCGGGCACGCTTATGGCCAGTTACCTGGGTATTTTTCTGTGTAGATTTGCAGGTATGCGAATCGAACACATGGCCATGTACGTACAGGGCTAAAGACCTATTTTCTGAGTTTCGAAGACGGTGCCCGTTTCGAAATCATGGCGCGACCAGGCCATGAAAAGCGGCTAGCTTTGGCTGGGTGGAATCATTTGGCATTGTCTGTGGGTAGCCGCGAGAAGGTAAATCGTCTCGCGGCGTATGGATACTATGAATTCGCCTTTCTTGATGCGGAGGTGACTGTTTAGGCCACAGTGCGCAAAGTCAGCGCTGTGCGCCGGGCAGGTGCGCGCGCCAGGCAATAGTGACGTTGATTAGACACAAAATGGCCAAAATGCTGCCGATGATGAAAAGCTTCGTAAATCCGATGTAGGCCGATAGTGCGCTAAACGCCATAGGGATGAAGAAGCCGGTATAGGAGATGGAGTAGTACACGGCGGTGAGGCCTGCCAGCTCCTCTTCACCGGCGATCCGCTGGACCTCGGAGAGTCCGGCGACAAGGGCGAGGCCGTAGCCAGCGCCCATCGTGGCGGCAGCGGCGATGCCCAAAGGCAGCGACAACGTCTGCGCTGCGAAGGCCGCGACGAAAGCCCCGAGCGTAATAACCGCCATGGCGATGGCGGATGCTCGGGCGGACTTATGGGTATCGATGAGGCGTCCGAGCATTTGCACGCCAACGCCGCAGCCTAAAGTAATGACGGTCATGAGGCCGGAGAACGCAATGGGCGTTTGCCCCGCAGACGTGGCGAGCAACTGCGGGAGCAAGGCATAGGCGGCACCGGCACATCCGAATACCCACGGGGCAACGGGAACGACCACGCGCAGGAAGCGCTTGTGAGCGGCGGCCGGGATATGCAGCATTTCGAGCATCTCGCGAACCTTCAGCTCCAAGATGGTGGTCTTTACCGTGCCGCGGCGTGGCTCACGAGTTTCCGGAGTATACGTCAGCCAAACCGCAGTCGCGAGAGTCAGCAGAATGTGCAGGATATAAGCTAAGTGCGTGGGCCAAGGGCCCCATTGCGCCAGTACCGAGGCAATTCCGGCGCCCACCAAGAATCCGACGGTAAGGCACAGTGAAGCTTTTCTTGCACCGGCCGCGGGGTCCCCTCCAGCCCGGGAGACAAGCTCGGTAATCCACGTGGAACCCACCGCCATAACAAGGCCCAGCGCCATGCCACACAGCACGCGACCTAGCGCGATGATAAGCGGTTCATGCGGAGCGATGGACAGCAGGAAAGACCCCAGCAGCGATAAAGGCGCGGCCGGCAGGAGAGTGGGCTTGCGGCCGATGAGGTCGGATAGCGGGCCTCCCACAAGCAACGCGGGGACGATTCCCAAGACATATGCCGCGAGCAAACCATTTACGGTCACCTGTGAAAAGTGCGAAGTCTCGCGGTACATCACCAACAATGGGGTGAACTCGTTGCCGCCCCACGCGACCGCCACCATTGAACCGGCGACGGGAAACCACGAATGAGGCCTAAACGAAGGCAACACCTCCGGCGCCGGCGATACGCTAGGCACGGACTCAGTCGCGGGCACATGGGAAAGCGACGATGCGGATGTTGAGGTTTGAGCGGTCACAGTTGATTCCTAGAAGTAGTCAGGTGGTCTTCGAGTTCAGTGAGGTAGGTGGAGTAGTTGCCGTGGCGGAGGGCTTCGGCAAGCAGGCGGTGCTGGGCGACGAAGCCACGCGCTCGCTCCACATTGCGGCCAATTGCCGTGGCTGTGAAGCGCTGCTGACGCTCGCGCAGCGTGTGACCGAGATGGGCAAGCAGGCTATTGCCGCCGTTGTCCATGATGGTCTGGTGGAAACGCGCATCGAGGTGGGCGTATGTGCGCAGGTCACCGGCGTTGAGCGCGGCGTCTTGTTCCGCGATGGTCGCATCGAGGCAATCAGCAATGACGGCGCGCTCTGCGGCGGGGAGGGCGCAGATATGGCGGGCGGAGTGGGCGTCGACAAGCAGGCGCGCCTCGTAGACCTCGCGAATCTCGCGCGGGCTGATCGGGACCACCAGCGCGCCGCGTTTGGGATAGAGCTTCAAAAAGCCCTCAACTTCCAAGCGGAGGAAGGCCTCGCGCATGGGAGTCCTGCTCATCCCGAGCTCTGAAGCGATGACTGCCTCGGAGAGCATCTCGGATTCGGCAATGTCACCTTCGATGATTGCACGCTTGACCCATTCATAGGCGCGCTCGGCGGCTGGCGTACTTGCATTCGACATGCATTCATCTTGCATACAAGCCACGGGCGTTGTCTAAAAAATCGTGCTATTAGTGAGGCGGTGATCACCTTCGTGCTTTATGAGATCTGCAAGACTTTTCGCGTGTTTTCCATGCTAGAAAGCTGGGCAGTGCATGACATTTAGGACGCATGTTCTAAAATGGGGCGCATGCAGCGTTGGGTTTTACACATCGACATGGACGCTTTCTTCGCGTCCGTCGAGCAGCTGACCCGGCCGACGTTGCGTGGGCGCCCGGTGTTGGTCGCGGGCGTCGGCGGGCGCGGCGTCGTGGCGGGCGCATCCTATGAGGCCCGCGTTTTTGGCGCCCACTCAGCCATGCCCACTTTCCGCGCCCAGCAGTTGGTTGGCCTGCGCGGAGTGGTGGTGCAGCCGCGGCACGTGGTGTACTCAGCGGCGTCGAAAAGAGTGTTTAAGATTCTCGCGGAACACGTGGGAGTTATAGAGCAGCTTTCCGTTGATGAGGCCTTTATGGAGCCTGAAGCTTTGATCGGCGCGAGCCCAGAAGAAGTAAAAGAATGGGCAGATAACCTGCGGGAGCTGATTCGTGCGGAGACTGGCCTGCCGAGTTCGATTGGGGCGGGTTCGGGTAAGCAATTTGCCAAGATTGGTTCTGGGGAGGCGAAGCCGGACGGCACGTTTGTGATTCCAGCAGAAAAACAGTTGGAGATTCTCCACCCCATGCCGGTGGGAAAGCTGTGGGGCGTAGGGCCTGTAACGAGGACGAAGCTCGCGGCTATCGGTGTGGAGACCATCGGGCAGCTGGCGGCGATGTCGCAAAAAGAAGTGGAGATTTCTTTAGGCGCGACGATTGGTGTGGGTTTGTGGAAGCTCGCTCAAGGCATCGACGACAGGGCGGTGGCCCCGCGCGCAGTGGCCAAGCAGATTTCCACGGAGCATACCTACCCTAAGGATTTGCTTACGGTAGCGGAGGTAGACGCTGCGATTGTGAGGGCGGCGGAGGGCGCGCATCGGCGCTTGCTTCGCGACGGCCGCGGTGCCCGCACCGTCTCCGTCAAACTGCGGATGGCAGATTTCCACATCGAATCGCGCTCGGCCACGCTTCCTTATGCCACGGATGATGTGGAAACCTTAAAAGCAACGGCATTCAAGCTCGCGCGCTATCCCGATGAGCTTGGCCCGATTCGTTTGGTGGGCGTGAGCTATTCGGGCTTGGAGGCCGCGCGCCAAGACGTACTCTTTCCTGAGCTGGACCGCGTGGTGGTGCGCCCGCCGAGTAAAGCGGACGATGACTACGAGGCCGGAGTTTCGGACAACGCACTTGATGAGGGGCGCGTGGAAGTAAGCATCGAGGACGAACCCGATAGCACGTGGCGGGCAACGCAAGACGTTTATCATCCCGATTATGGCCACGGCTGGATTCAGGGCGCCGGTCACGGTGTGGTCAGCGTGCGGTTTGAAACGCGTGCGACAGGCCCCGGCCGCACCAAATCCTTTGCTGCTGATGATCCGGATCTAATTCCCGGGGACCCACTTGATTCTTTGGCATGGCCGGAGTGGTTTGTGCAGGACGCTGATCCGGATGCTGAACCAGGCACTGAGTCAGGCGCTGTGTAAAGCTAGCGCGAGTATTGTTTCGGCGCTGCTTTGGCGGCGAAAACTTCGGAGACGGAGGTGCCGGTGGCGAGGGCGGCGGCGAGAAGGATTCGCGCTTGACCGGGGCGGAAAGCGCCAGCACTAACCGCGCCTTTATCGGCAAGCGTTGCACCACCACCGGAGCCGCCGTAGGCGAGGGAAGTAGTGCCGTAGGGCACGCGGGTGCTGATGGCAACGGGAAGGCCTGCTTCGAGTGCGCGCGCTACGCCTTCGCCCATACCTTCGCCCATGTTTCCGGAACCGAGCGCCTCGATGACGAGGCCCGAAAAGTGGGGAATGGCGGCGTCGACAAGCGTGGCGTCAGCGCCGGGGTACGCGGCAAGGATGGCAACCGGGTGTGGTGCGAGTGGGGCAAGCGGTAGGGGAAAGAGATTGGATTCGCCAACGGGCATCGATTCAAAGCCGTTGAGATGAAAGGTGTGGTTCTTGCGTGCCCCGCGCGCCGGGATGGTCATGCCTCCGAACTGGATATAAACACCGGGGGTTCCTTGCTCGATGAGGTGCAGGCTGTCGTGGAGGTTGCGCGGACCGTCGCCTCCGGGATGATCGAAAGACCGCTGCGCGCCTGTGAGAACAACGGGCTTTGTGCCCGGATCAAAAATGGAAAGCGCCATGGCGGTTTCTTCCATGGAATCCGTGCCATGGGTGATGAGGATGCCGTCGATGTCGGTGCGGGTGAGTTGCACGTGGACGGTGCCGAGCAGCTCATCGAGATCCGCCAAGGTGATGGAGCTGGAGTCGAGTTGGCGGAATTCGATGACTTCAATGTCTGCCGAAAGGCTACGGGCCAGTTCCTGGCCGGTGACTGTTGGAATGAGCGAGCCGTCCGCGGCCGCGGTGCAGGCGATGGTGCCGCCGGTGGCGATAAGCGCGATAGTCATGGACTCCACCCTAGCGATTAGCGACGGGGCATTAGTAGCGAAAAAGATGGTGTTGGTGGGCGCGGGGCGCACGGAAATGGAAGTGGCGTGGGTAATGTGGTGTGAAGAAAAGCGACAACTATCGCGCGCTAAGATGCGAAGTCGCGCCACCCAACGTGAGGAGAAAAAGTGAAGTTCACCAAGCTCGGGGCCGCTCTCATGGCCGTTAGTGCTGCTACCGCTTTGGCTGCCTGCTCTTCTTCCGATGAAGCTGACAAGGCTAAACCATCATCTACTGAGAAGTCCTCGAGTGCAGAGGAGACCTCAATTGCCTCCACTGAGATTCCGGATGCAGCTGCCCTCAACGCCATCCTGACCAAGGCCACCGACCCGAACGTGCCGGTCGAGGAAAAGACCAAGACCGTGCAAGGCTCCGAGGAGGCGTCAGAGCTTTTCGACGTCATGGCAGCCTCCCAGGCAGAGTCCGGCGCAGTTTTTGAGGTCGTCGACCCAGTGCTGCCGGGCTACAGCCCAGAATCCGCGCTGGCTACCGTTAACTTCTCTACCCCGGATGGCCAGGGCCAGACCGCAGACCAGGTTGAGTTTGTCTTCGAAAACGGCGACTGGAAGCTGTCGAAGAACTGGGCCTGCATCTTGGTTTCCAACATCGTGCCGCCAGAGCAAGTCCCGCCGATGTGCGCGGATACCGCAGGCGGCGCTGCAGGTGCGCCGGCAGAAAACGCTCCGGCCGAGCAGCCAACAGAGGGCGCTCCGGCAGAACAACCCGCCGAGCAGCCGGCAGAAGGTGCGCCAGCCGAGCAGCCGGCGCAGTAACAAGCGAACAAGCGCTAGAAAAGAAGAGCTAAAACTCGAAGCCGGGAACTACTTAGCTGGGGAGAACTTCAGATCTGTGGTGGTGGACTGCACCACGCGCAGGTCGGAGGAGTCGGCGCCGTAGGTGATTTTGGTGTCGATGGCCACCTCGCCGTCGGTTGGCAGCGGCTGCGATAGGTCCACGGTCAGCTGGCCAGAGGAATCGGTTGTGGAGTCCATGACCTTGAGCTCTTTATCAGCCAGCTCCGTGCCCGCGGCTTGCCCCTCGAAAGACAGCGCGCCCAGGGATGGGCGCTGCTTTACAGAAACACTGAGCTTGACGACGTCGCCGTCCTGCTCATCCAGCGTATAAGTTGCGGTTTGCAGCAAAGTGGACTCGCCGGCCACGCGGGATTCCACTGACCACTTTGCGCCCTTGCCGATTTCCTCGTCCGGGAAGACTACAGGTAGGGAAGTCAGCTTCATGATGGCCTGTTCAGTAATGCCACGGGCCTCGTCGGTGCCGTCTTGTGGCGCGGCCAAGCGCAGCGAAGACATCTGGCCCGAGTCCTCGGCACGCCAGCCAAACTGGAATCCCTCGCCGGAGGAAGCATCAGCATCCCCGGAGTATTCCGGCGTGCCGCTGGTGGCAAAAACGTTGCGGGTAGCAGGCAGCTGGCCCTCGACGTTCTCGGTAGCCTCATCGACGCTGGCCTCTAGCGGCAGCGTCGTGGTGGCCGCCTTAATCTTGGAGGCATTGAAGTCCTTGGCCGCAGAAGACTTCATCAGGTCCTGGCTAAAGCCCTCGGTTACGGAATAGGTGACTTTCTGCTCGGCATCGATGTCGTGGTAGGAAAGCACCCGCTTTTCTCCGCTGCCTGCGGATTCGACGGTGATGCGCGGGGCGTCGATTGGCAGGCCCACCGGCTGCTCAACGGTTGGCGCAGGCTTTTCATAGGAGCAGGCGCTAAGCGGTGAGGCGGCGAGCGCGAGGACAGAAACGGTGGCTAAAGCTTTAACACGGAACACAGCATTCCAAATTACCGGAAGCGGGTGTTTAGAATGACTTGGGTGAGTCAAAAAAGAAGGAGTTTCGTTGGGCTGATGGCCGCGGTAGTTACCGCGGTGGCCGTCATTGACCAAGCAGTAAAGCAAATAATGCTGTCCATCCTCACTGAGGGGGAGCCGATGAATATTATCGGCGGATGGTTCCGCTTCTACCTTCTGTTTAACCCCGGCGCGGCCTTTTCTATGGGCGGCGAGGGCAGTACTTGGCTGTTTACCACCATTCAGCTGGCATTCGTCGTGGGCGTGGCTATCGCGGCGCCGCGGATGAAGGACAAATGGCAGGCCGTGAGCTTAGCCATGATCGCCGGCGGCGCGCTGGGTAACCTCATCGACCGACTCTTCCGCGAGCCGGGCTTTTGGTTTGGTCATGTAGTGGATTACATCTCCGTGGGACGGTTCGCAGTATTTAATCTGGCGGATGCCTCGATTACCTGCGGCGTAGTGGTATTCATTGTGGCGATGTTGCTGGAAGATACAAAGAAGCAAGCAGAAAAGGCAGGTGGCGATGCGCGAGAGTCGTAGACTTCCGATTCCAGAAGGCCTCGAGGGCATGCGTGCCGACGCCGCCTTGGCCAAGCTCATCGGTATCTCCCGGGCAAAGGCTGCGGATTTGTGCATGGCTGGCGACGTCGAGATGGACGGTGCTGCGGTAGCCAAGTCCGACCGCTTGGAGGCAGGCGGCTGGATTGACGTCATGATGCCCGCGCCGGAGGAGCCGCTGATTCCGAAGGAAGAACTCGTCGAGGGCATGGATGTGCTCTATGCCGATGACGATGTCATCTGCGTGCACAAGCCGGTGGGCGTGGCAGCGCATCCGACGCTGGGCTGGGAAGGCCCCACGGTCATCGGCGGTTTGCGCGCGGCGGGCTACCAGCTTGCCGACGCGGGGCCTACCGAACGCAAGGGCATCGTCCACCGCCTTGACGTCGGCACCTCGGGCGTGATGGTGGTGGCCGCAAGTGAGCGCGCCTATTCGCAGCTGAAGGCAGCGTTTAAAGAACGCACCGTGACCAAGACCTATCACGCGGTGGTCCAGGGCCTCCCGGACCCGATTGTGGGAACCATCGATGCGCCGATTGGCCGCCATCCCTCCTCCGGCTGGAAGTTTGCGGTGGTAGACGATGGCAAGCACGCCGTGACCCACTACAAGCTACTTGAAGCCTTTCGCGAGGCCAGCCTGCTCGAGGTACACCTAGAAACTGGGCGCACCCACCAGATTCGCGTGCACATGGCGGCAACGGGGCATCCCTGCGTGGGCGATCCCATGTATGGCTGCGATCCGAACCTGGCCAAGCGCCTGCGGCTGGTTAGGCAGTGGCTGCATGCGGTGACATTGGGCTTTGCCCACCCGGGAACGGGCAAGTACTTCGAGGTGTCGGCGCCGTATCCGGATGATCTGCGCTTTGCGCTGGAGGAACTACGCGGATGAGGCATCCACCGGAGATTTATCGGCGGCGTCGGATAGCAGCGGGCGTTATGGCAGTAATGTTTGTTCTATTCATCCTGCTGTGCTTTGGGCTTTTCGGTACCAAGTCCACGGTGGCTCTGCAGGGGGATCAGCTAGGCCCCGATAATGAGTCACGGGAGGAATACATAGCGCGGGCGGCAGATGCGCTTGCTGCTGCCGATGAACCGGCATATGCGTTGGTCAGCTTTGACGAGTCATTGAACTCGCAGCAGGTCGCCGCTCTGGCGCAGCCGGCCCCGCGCATGAGCGCCATCATCTTAGGGATGGCGGCACCTTTGGCAGTGCCGGAGCCTACTGCAGGAGCAGACCGCGCTGGCGTTATCGATACGGAGATAAAGCGCCTGCGCGATTCCTATGCGGGAGTAGGCCAAGCGAATGTGCCGTCGAAGGTGGATGCGGTCATCGTCTGGGCTGATGGCGATAGCCTGCGCGAGATTGCCGGCAACGAGTTGGTTGCTGCAGTAGAACCCGCGCCTGCCGACGCCGCCTGGGGCAGCTTTGGCGTCCGGCCCCTAAATTCCTTGCAGTACTAGTGCATGCTCAAGCACGGGCTCTCGCGAAAGGGCTCGCAAAAGAACCGGAAGAAGGAACACAGAAGAGGATAAAGATGCGCATTTTTGCCGATACCAGCGCCTGGATGCCGAACTACCGCTTTGCCTACATTGCCGTGTGGGCGGGGCTGGTGTTCTGTCTTATTGGGCTGGTGTTTCTGTTTTTTACTTCCGGTGAGCCGCTTTCGATTGGCATCTGTGCCTTCGTGGCCGTCTATTGCTTGTTTATGATTTTTCAGATGCCGCGCTGGGCGCTTGATGCGCGGGAAGAAAAAGAAAGGCGCCGCCGAGCAAAGGCAGCGCGGAAAGAGATGCGTTAGCGGGCGCGGCGTCGGGAAGCGCGGCGCGTGCGGACCAGATCCGCGAGGTAGATGATAACCGCCACCCAGATGATGCCAAAGCCAATCCAGCGGGCGGTGGACATGTGCTCGTGATTGACAAACAGTGCCCAGAGCATCTGCATGATAGGGGTCATGTACTGCAGCATACCCACTGTGGCCAGCGGTAGCTGTTTGGCGCCCTTGGCAAAACACAGCAGCGGCAAAGCGGTGATCAGGCCGGAGGCAATCAGAAGCACAATGTGGCTGGGGCCTTCGCTGGCAAATGTGGATTGGCCTTGGAAGGTTAGCCAGACCAGATAGCCGATTGCCACCGGCAGCATCGCGATGGTCTCCGCCGCCACCGAACCAGTAGAGGAGACGTGGATGCGCTTTTTCATAAGGCCGTAGATGCCAAAGCTAAACGCCAAAGCCAGGGAGATATACGGTGCCTGGCCGGTCATAAACGTCAGCCAGATAACGGCGATGAAGGCCACTCCAACCGATGCCGCCTGCGCCTTGTTGAGCGTTTCCTTCAAGAAGATGATGCCGAGCGCCACCGAAACAAGCGGGTTGATGAAGTAGCCCAGCGCGGCGTCGGCAACATGCCCGGAGTTAATCGCAATGACGTAAGTGCCCCAGTTGACCGTAATGGCCACACCACACGCGAGCATCCATCCCCACGTGCGTGCGCTAAACGCCCGTAACTCGCGCCAACCGCCGGTGAGGAAAAGGAAACCGGTAACCAGCACGGCAGTCCACACGATGCGGTGCGCCAGAATCTCCAGCGGGCTCGCTGGCAGCAAAAGCGGGAAGAAAGCGGGGAAGAAGCCCCACATGA
The DNA here is from genome assembly GCF_001586215.1 of Corynebacterium simulans. Taxonomy (NCBI): domain Bacteria; kingdom Bacillati; phylum Actinomycetota; class Actinomycetes; order Mycobacteriales; family Corynebacteriaceae; genus Corynebacterium; species Corynebacterium simulans. The sequence goes on from NZ_CP014634.1 coordinate 2,393,315, forward strand.
GATAGGCAGCAATGGTGTAAATCATCGGGAAATAATGTACTCGTTGGCAGCCGAAACTGCGAAGAATTCTTGTCAGTATTTTCGGCGCGGCGTCGGGGTTTGACGCGCCCGCTAAACTAACCCGCATGGCGAAAAACTCCTCCTTTGTTCACCTTCACAATCACACCGAGTTCTCGATGTTGGACGGCATGGCCAAGGTGGACATGCTCGCCGATGAGGTGGTGCGCCAGGAGATGCCGGCCGTGGGCATGACCGACCACGGCAATATGTATGGCTCTAACGCTTTCTATAAGAGGATGACCAGCGCGGGTGTGAAACCCATCATCGGCATTGAGGCCTACATGGCGCCGGAGTCCCGCTTTAACAAAAAGCGCGTGCTGTGGGGCACTCCTGATCAAAAGCGCGACGACGTCTCCGCATCGGGTGCTTACCTGCACCAAACCATGCTGGCGGAAAACGCGACGGGCCTGAAAAACCTGTTCAAGCTTTCCTCGCTGGCTTCTTATGAGGGCCAATTGGGTAAGTGGCCGCGTATGGATGCCGAGCTCATCGCAGAGCATGCAGAAGGCATCATCGCCACCACCGGCTGCCCGTCTGGCGACGTCCAGACTCGCCTGCGCTTAGGGCAGTTCGACGAGGCGCTGGAGGCTGCGGCGATGTGGCAGGACATCTATGGCAAGGACAACTTCTTCTTGGAGCTCATGGACCACGGGCTCGACATCGAGAAGCGCACGCGTGACGGCCTGTTGGAAATCGGCCGCAAACTGGACTTGCCGCCGCTTGTTACCAATGACTGCCACTACGTGCTGGAAAGCCAGGCGCCCTCGCATGAGGCAATGCTGTGTGTGCAGACCGGCAAGACCTTCATGGACCCGGATCGCTTCAAGTTTGACGGCACCGGTTACTACATCAAATCCGCAGCGCAGATGCGTGAGATCTGGGATGACATGATTCCAGACGGCTGCGATAACACCCTGTGGATCGCCGAACGCGTACAGGACTACGGCGAGATTTGGGAGGAGCATACCCACGACCGCATGCCGATTGCGGACGTGCCGGAAGGTCACACGCCAACTTCCTGGCTGACCCACGAGGTGATGGAGGGCCTGCAGGATCGCTTCCCGGGCAAGGAGGTGCCGGAGGAGTACGTGAAGCGCGCTGAGTATGAAATCAGCGTTATCGATATGAAGGGTTATCCTTCCTACTTCCTCATCGTGGCCGAGCTCATCAAGCATGCGCGATCCGTGGGCATTCGAGTGGGGCCGGGGCGTGGTTCCGCGGCAGGTGCGCTGGTGGCTTACGCGCTTACCATCACGAATATTGACCCAATTGAGCACGACCTCCTCTTCGAGCGATTCCTCAACCCGGAGCGTCCATCCGCACCGGATATTGATATCGACTTCGACGACCGCCGCCGTGGCGAGATGATTCAGTACGCCGCCGATCGTTGGGGCGAGGACAAGGTCGCGCAGGTGATTACCTTCGGCACCGTGAAGACCAAGCAGGCCATCAAGGACTCCGCGAAAGTGCACTTTGGCCAGCCAGGCTTCCAGATGGCTGACCGCATCAACGGCGCGCTGCCGCCTGCCATCATGGCGAAGGACATTCCGCTATCGGGCATCATGGACCCGGAGCACGAGCGCTACTCAGAGGCCACCGAGGTCCGGCAGATGATTGAGACGGACCCGGACGTCAAGAAGATTTATGAGACCGCGCGTGGTCTCGAGGGCGTCGTCCGCCAGGCCGGTGTGCACGCTTGTGCGGTGATTATGGCGTCCGTGCGCCTGATGGACCACATTCCGATGTGGCAAAGGCCTGCCGACGGCGCGTATATTACCGGCTGGGATTACCCGGCATGCGAGGCCATTGGCCTGCTGAAGATGGACTTCCTGGGACTGCGAAACCTCACAGTCATCGGCGATTGCCTAGAAAACATCAAGAAAAACCGCGGCGAGGAAATCCAACTGGAGGAAATCCACGCCGACGACCCTAACGTGTCAAAGGTATACGAGCTGCTTTCCCGCGGCGAGACCCTGGGCGTGTTCCAGCTGGACTCCGGCGGCATGCAGGAGCTGCTTAAGCGCATGAAACCGACGGGCTTTAAAGACATCGTCGCGTCGCTGGCGCTATACCGCCCGGGCCCGATGGGCGTTAACGCACACTGGGACTATGCGGACCGCAAGAACGGCCGCAAGGAAATCACGCCGATTCACCCCGAGCTGGAGGAGCCGCTGCGTGAGATCCTCGATGAGACCTACGGTCTTATCGTCTACCAGGAGCAGATCATGCGTATCTCCCAGAAGGTGGCTAATTACACCGCTGGTGAGGCAGATGGCTTCCGCAAGGCCATGGGTAAGAAGAAGCCGGAAGTCCTGGCCCAGCAGTACGACAAGTTCTGGGGCGGCATGCAGGCAAACGGCTACTCCAAGGACGCCATGGACGCGCTGTGGGGCACGATTGAGCCTTTCGCTTCCTACGCGTTTAACAAGTCCCACGCCGCAGGCTACGGCCTGGTTTCCTTCTGGACCGCTTATCTCAAGGCCTACTACGCGCCGGAGTACATGGCAGCGCTGCTGACCTCGGTGGGCGATAAGAAAGATAAGTCCGCTATCTATCTATCCGATTGCCGGCACCTTGGCATCAAGGTGCTTTCGCCCGACGTCAACGAGTCCGTGGAGAACTTCCAGGCGGTCGGTGAGGATATTCGCTTCGGCATGGGCGCTATCCGTAACGTCGGCTCGGAAGTGGTGGAGTCCATCGTCAAGACCCGCAAGGAAAAGGGCGCATATACCTCTTTTTCGGATTACCTCGACAAGATTGAGCTGACCGCTTGCACCAAGCGCGTGACGGAATCGCTCATCAAGGCCGGCGCCTTCGATTCCATGGAACACCCACGCAAGGGCTTGATGCTCATCCACGAGGATGCAGTCGATGCCGTGCAGACCACGAAGAAGGCAGCGGACAAGGGGCAGTTCGACCTTTTTGCTGGCTTCGGCGGCGATGAGCAATCCGAAGTGGCTTCTGCCTTCGCCATCGATATCCCGGACGACAACTGGGAGCGCAAGCATGAGCTTGCCTTGGAGCGCGAGATGCTGGGTCTTTACGTCTCCGGCCATCCGCTGGACGGTTTCGAGGAAGCACTTGAGTCGCAGACGGATACGCCACTGCCGAAGATTCTCTCCGGCGAGGTTCACAACGGCCAGGAGCTGGTTATCGGCGGCATCATCTCGGGCGTTGACAGGCGCTTTTCCAAGCGTGATGGCTCTCCGTGGGCGATCGTGAATATGGAAGACCACAACGGCGCGCAGGTGGATATTCTGGTCTTCAACCAGGTCTATTCGCTGGTGGCACCGCAGATTGCGGAAGACAACATCATTTTGGCCAAAGTACAGGTCAAGATTCGTGACGAGCGTATGTCCCTGTTCTGCTCCGATATCCGGGTGCCGGATTTGGGGCCAGGTGGGGGAGCGGGCCTGCCGCTGCGCCTTACCATGCGCACGGATCAGTGCACGATGGAAAACATCGCCAAGCTCAAGCAGGTGCTGGTCAACAACAAGGGCGAGTCGGATGTGTACTTAACGCTTGTCGACGGCGCGGAGTCCACCATGATGGTCCTTGGCGAACACCTGCGCGTGGAGCGTTCGGGCAACCTGATGGGTGACTTGAAGGCCACGATGGGTGCCGGAATTCTGGGCTAGACGGCCGCGTGATTTTAATGGGTGAACTTAGCAGGTGAATCTAAAGCGCCAAAAGCCTTAACGCGCGTGGAGCCTTCGGTTAATCTAGACAGCACAGTCTAGAAGTGAAAAATCGGAGGTACACGCACTTATGGTCAACAAGATTCGCACTACCCACGTGGGTTCGCTGCCGCGTACGGAGGAACTGCTGGAGGCTAACCTTCAGCGTTCTGCCGGAGAAATTAGCGACGAAGCCTTTCACGAGATCCTGGAGCGCTCGGTAGACGACGTCGTAAAGCGCCAGGTGGATATGGGCATCGACATCCTCAACGAAGGAGAATACGGCCATATCACCTCAGGTGCCGTGGACTATGGCGCGTGGTGGAATTACTCTTTTACCCGTTTGGGCGGGCTCACGATGACCGATAAGGATCGCTGGGAAATCGGCGATAAGATCCGCTCGGAGCCAGGTAAAATTCGCCTTTCTTCGATGAAGGATCGCCGAGACAGAGCGCTTTTCGCGGAGGCCTATAACGACCCTGACTCGGGCATTTTCACCGGCCGTAAGAAGGTGGCGAACCCAGAGTTCACCGGTCCCGTGACCTACATTGGCCAAGACCAGGTGGATGCGGATGTTTCTTTGCTGAAGCAGGCGATGAGCAAGGCAGGGGCCAGCAACGGCTTCGTGGCGGCATTGTCGCCGGGCTCGGCGGCGCGCCTTCCCAACAAGTTCTATGAGGAAGACATCGACCTGGTTCGTGCTTGCGGTGAGGCCCTGAAGGCGGAGTATAAGGCCATCACCGATGCCGGTCTGACCGTTCAGTTCGATGCCCCTGACCTGGCAGAGGCCTGGGATAGCGTGGTGCCGGAGCCGTCAGTGGCTGACTTCCAGGCTTTCCTGCATGAGCGCATCGCGGTGCTCAACGAGTCTATCAAGGACATCCCGCGCGAGCAGACCCGCTTGCACATCTGCTGGGGATCGTGGCATGGACCGCATGTCACCGACATCCCGTTCGGTGACATCATCGAAGAGATTCTGCAGGCCAAGGTCGGTGGTTTCTCCTTCGAGGGCGCTTCGCCGCGCCATGCCCACGAGTGGCGCGTGTGGCAGGACCACAAGCTGCCGGAGGGAACCGTCATCTACCCGGGCGTGGTTTCGCATTCCACCAATGCGGTGGAACACCCACAGCTCGTGGCTGATCGCATCATCAAGTTCGCGGAGCTCGTTGGCCCGGAAAACGTCGTGGCCTCGACTGACTGCGGCCTTGGCGGGCGTCTGCACTATCAGATTGCGTGGGCAAAGCTACAAGCGCTTGTCGATGGCGCCGAGCTCGCCACGCGCGAACTTTTTAGTCCTTCTGAATAGGTCTTCCGCATACGAAAAGCGGCACGCGCCCTACACCGCGAAAGTGAGGAGCGCGTGCCGCTTCTTTAAGGATTTTAGAACTTGACGCCTGCGTTGCGCAGCATCTGCTTGACCGGCTCGAGGATGGCCGGGTTAGCCTTAGCAACCATTGCGAGAACCTGGACAACCGCAGCGACGCCAGTCAGAGCGATGGAGACCCAAGCGAAGACTTCCTTGGTCTCCTCAGATGGGCGAGCGGACTGTGCCCACTCCGGCATCTTCGACCAAGTTTCCTCGTCCTTGGCCTTAGCGGCGGCGTCCTTTTCTGCAGCAACGCATGGCGGGGTTGCCGGCATGCCGGAGGAACCGTAGCCGTTGACGATACCCAGAGCCAGTTCCTTCGGGCCCATGAAAGAAGAACCCGCGGTGCCGGCCTCAACAGCATCCTTGTGGTCCTGAACAGCCTTATCTACCTGGGCCTGGCATTCAGCGGACAGTTCTGGCGTGGGAGCAGCTGGAGCGGCGTTTGCGGCGACAGGGGTGATGAGAGCGAGACCGGTGGTGCAAGCTGCGACCATGGTGGTGGAAAGACGCATGAGAATTAGTTCTCCTTGGAGTGTGGCGCGGGAGCCAGTGAAGGCAATTAATAACTCATCTACCGTAGCAAGCTCGCGCGAATCAAGAGCCTAAAATTTTACTAGAAGAATTTTTCCAGTTCAGAGCGCAGATGTCCAGGCAGGAAGCCGAGAATCTGGTCACGTAGGCCCGGTGTGAAGGCCACACCGACCACCGCTGCGATCAAAGCGAAGATGCTCAGCGCCGCGCCCACGGAGGAGCCATGCGCGGAGCTTCCGGTCGAGCTCAGGGAAGAACCTTGCGATGAAGCCCCGGAAGAGGCGCGCGCGGGTTCGTCTGCGGAGGCGAGGTCTTCGATGTCGTAGGTAGTGGTCGTGCCGGAGACCTCATTGCCGACGATAAGCATGTAACGCCCGGTTGGCGAGTCCTCCTTGTCTACGAACGCAAAGCCCTCAGGGCCTAGGTCGCCGGCCTGGGAGAATTCATCGGTGCTGAAGTCACGGTTGTTGACGTAGGTGGTGAATTTAGCATTTGCGGGGTCGGTGACGTCGTAGACAAAGATGCCGCCGAGACGCTCAGCGCCGATGAATGCGTAGGTCTTATCGCCCACCTTGCCAACAGCAAGTGCCTCTGGTTCGGGGCCCTTATTGTCAGAGCGATCATCAAACTCCGCAGACTTATTGTCGGCGTTGTGGTTTAAGACGCCTTTGGCATGTAGCTTGGCGCTGATTTCCTCGAACTCGGAGCCAGAATCGAATACAACATTGCCGGTGGCGTCGTAGATAGAAAAGGAACGGCTGCCAAAGCTATAGACCGTATCGAAGCATTCTTTGTCCGCATTCCAGCCGGAAGCCGTGGTGACCTTCAGGTTGCCGGCGACTTTCTTGCTGGCAAGCTCGTCGAGGTTGGCGTCGCCAAGCGCGCCCTCACATACCTTTCCTGCCTTAATGAGGTCCTTCAGCTCGGCCTCCTCGGAGTAGACACCCGTACCGCCATCTTTCTCATCGATGCCCCATTCGCGGGCGTCGCCCTCGTTTGCGGTGGCGAAATAGGTTTGACCGTTGGTTTGGAAAGCGCCGATGGAATCCGGCATCGACAAGCCCTTAACCCCTAGGGTGCGAAGCTCGGCGGCGTCATCTTTGTTGGAGGTATCGAGGGCTACTTGGGAGTGGTCAGTGATGTGGGCAGGCAGAATCTTTTCCACGCTTGCTGATTCGATATCAACGACCGCAATGGCATTTGCTTCCTGCAGGCTCACATAGGCCTTGCCCTCGGCGGAGGTGATGTACTCCGGCTCGAAGTCGATGGAAGGCCTAGCATCGTGTGCCTCCGGGCCAAACACGCGCACGCCTGCGGGAAGCGGGGTGTTATCAAAAGAACGGAAATCAGCGATGCGAGCATCTGCCTGCGTCGGCGCTGCGACATCCTGCGGCAGCGCGATGACGGAGATGGAACCCTCCGGATCGCTTAGGTAGTCATCGCCAGCTGCGTTGAGCTCGTTAGAAGGCTCGCCCTCATTGGCAAGCAGAGCGTAAGCGCCATCGGTAGTGATGTGTACGTTATCCGGCAGTGCTCCGACGGTAATACGCCCCAACTCCTCGCCCGAGTTGACGTCAAAGAAGAGAGCCTCGCCCTGCTCGGTCTTGTCTTGTTGCTGAACGGCTGCGACGGCAAGGCCATCAGGGCGGACGGCGACGGAGTTGATTTCCTTGTCGCCGCCAGCGGAGACGGTAGAAACCTTGCGCGGGTGCGCGGCGTCGGAAGCATCCAGGATATCGACCTCGCCCGATACCGCGTTGACGGTCAGGATGCGCTGGGAAGCGGCGTGGAAGGCCACGATTTCCGCGGCCGATTCGCCATACACCCCGGACTCGTAGGTGCCCAGCGGGGAGAGCTTGATTCCGGCGTCGGCGGCAGATTCTTCTACCGGTTTCGCCACGATGGCGCCATGCGCGGGGCTAACCAGCGAAAAACTGGTCACGAGGGCCGCACAAATTGCGGTAGCGCGCCGGCGGAGAGAAAAACGGGGAGCTTGAGACATAAGTTGTGAATTCCTTGAAGAAAGTAGGAAGAGAGTAGGAAGGAGAGATAATTCGTGCGAGAAAACGCAGCGAAAACCATCGAATACCTTCGCTGGAGAAAGTTATCCGCATGCTAACTTCACCTAACGCTCCAGAAAGTTCTGAGTGAACTTCCTGTAAACCGGTCGATTATTAGATAATTGCATCCCTCGAGGTAGCGGACACGCTAGACTTGGCGCATGACTGAAACTTCCGCTGCTTATTGCCCCATCCATGCCTCCGATATTCAGATGGCACAGGCGAGAATTAGCTCGGAAATTTCTCCCACACCCCTGCACTATTGCCCGCGCCTTTCCCAAGAAATAGGCGCTGAAGTTTATCTCAAGCGCGAAGACCTGCAAGACGTGCGCTCTTATAAAATCCGCGGCGCGCTGTATGGCATCTCAAACCTTTCGGCGGAGCAGCGCCGCCTCGGCATCGTGACAGCTTCGGCCGGAAACCATGCGCAAGGCGTGGCCTATGCTTGCCGTTCGATGGGCATTCGAGGAAAAATCTTCGTCCCAGAACCTACTCCGAAGCAAAAACGCGACCGCATTAAGGTACATGGGGCAGACATGGTGGAGCTGGTGGTCACCGGTTCCACCTTCGATGAGGCCGCCGCAGCCGCGCACGCCGACGCCGCCGAGCACGGCGCCATTTTCATCGAGCCCTTCGACGCGCGTGACACCGTTACGGGGCAAGGCACCGTCGCTGCCGAGGTGCTTGCGCAACTGTCAGCACAGGGAAAGTCCCTGGATACCATGGTGGTTCCCGTCGGCGGCGGAGGGCTGATCTCCGGAATGACCTCTTATCTTGCAGACATGTCCCCGCGCACCCAGGTGGTGGGAATTGAGCCGCAGGGCGCGGCGTCGCTTAGCGCGGCATTCGCGGCAGGCGAGCCGGTGACCTTGGAAAGCGTTGATCCCTTCGTCGACGGCGCTGCAGTTAAACGAGTAGGGGCTTTGCCTTTCCAGATCCTGCAGGCAAATAGGCAACGCGTGCGCTGGGACAGCGTTTCTGAAGGCGCTGTGTGCACCGAGCAGCTGGGGTTGTATCAGAACGAGGGCATCATTGCCGAGCCCGCCGGCGCGCTTTCGGTGGCAGGTCTGCGCGAGCTGGAGTTAGCGCCAGGCAGCGTGGTGGTGTGCGTGATATCCGGCGGTAACAATGACGTCTTGCGCTATGCCGAAATCATGGAGCGCTCGCTGGTGCATCGCGGCTTGAAGCACTACTTCTTGGTTAATTTCCCGCAGGAACCAGGCCAGCTGCGCCATTTCCTACAGGATATTTTGGGCCCGGATGATGACATCACGCTGTTTGAGTACTTGAAGCGAAACAATCGTGAGACTGGGGCTGCCTTGGTGGGACTTGAGCTGGGGCGTGCAGAGGACCTGAACGGACTGCTTGAGCGCATGGAAAGTTCCAAAATTCACGTCCAACAGCTGCATCCGGGCACCGCCGAATATGACTTCCTAGTGGCATAGGTAGACTGACACGCAGTGTTGACCAGCTATGAACGGCCCGTTCCGGGCGAGATTGAAAATGAGTTCGAGATTAAGCGCTCGCGCTTTATCACGCTCGTGGATCGAGTGACCTGTGAGAGTGAGGCGCGTGGGTTTATCGACGCCGCGCGCGAACGCTTCCCTGATGCCCGCCACCATTGCTCGGCGTATATCTACCACGTTGATGAAGCCAACCCAGTGGAGCGCTCCTCAGACGACGGCGAGCCTTCCGGCACAGCCGGAAAACCCATGCTTGACGTGCTGAAAGGCTCGGGAATGCTGGATATCTGTGCCGTCGTCGTGCGCTACTTCGGTGGCGTGAAGTTGGGCGCGGGCGGGCTCGTTCATGCTTATGGCGGTTCGGTCAGCGAGGCGCTCGAATTGGTCGAGCGCAGCACGCGGGCGCTGCGGGAGCTATATACCGCCGAATTCAGCCATGCCCAGGCCGGCCGCGTGGAAGCGGAGCTGCGCAATCGTGGTTATGAGATTACTGATACCGCATATGGTGCGGCGGTGACCTTTACTCTGGCTATCGAGCCCGGCGGCAGGGAAGACTTGGATGCCACGCTCGCCGCACTTTCCCAGGGCGAGGTGGAATCTAGCGAAGCCGGCACCGCCTGGGTGGAGCTTGGCGCCTAGGGGCGAGGGAAAGTCGGCGCTGCGCTAGAATGGCCGCCATGACTATGCAACGACGCCCCAACAATCCGATCGAGCTGAAGAAGCAGCAGGTTCGTAAGTACTCCCGGAACGGAGTAGTTAGCGTGGTCGGCGGCGTTGCTGGTGGCGTGCTGCTTGGGTGGGCCTTGTCTGGTTTCTGGGTCTTTATGACCTTGGGCCTTATCGTCGCCGTGGTTGGCGGTGCCTATAACTGGCGCAAGGTGCAAAAGATCGTCAACGAAAACCACAATTACTAGACCCGAAGGCTTAGATGCCGATCCAACCTGACTCAAAACCCGTCCGTATCGACGCCTGGGTGTGGTCTGTGCGCATGGCAAAGACGCGCTCGGAGGCTGCTGAGGCGGTGAAGGCGGGGCACGTAAAGCTCAACGGCAATGCGGTAAAGCCTGCCCAGCAGGTGGTTCCGGGAGATCGCGTACGTATCTGGCGCAATCACCACGAGCATGACTTGGAAGTCCTAGCCACCGTGGCAAAGCGCGTCGGAGCGCCGGTGGCTCGTGCGTGTTACATCGACCATGCGCCGCCGCCACCGCCGAAGGAGTTCATGCCTTCGGTTCCAGTCCGCGAGCGCGGCGCGGGCAGGCCTACCAAGAAGGAACGCCGCCAGATGGAAAAGTTCCGCGGCGGCTTCCGCTAGTTATTGGCCTCTTTTTTCTCCGTCTTTGAGGAGTGCGCGCGGTAATTCTGCAGCGCTTTGTAGCGGCCATTGAGGCGGCGCTTGCGGTCTTTGCGGTCTCCTGCAAGGGCAGTGGCCTCCACGTGCTGCTTGCCAAATTTATTAAGCAGCAGGTCGTCGATGAGGCGCACCTGGCCGGGGCGGAAGCGGTAGTTGATGGCGTCGTGTACGAAGGCGATGTCACCTGCATTCAGCAGCGACTTCAATTGGCTCATTGTGGTCACACCGTTGAGCTCCAAAATCTCTGCTAGGAAGCGGTAGTGCTCCGAACGCGAGCGCGGGAAGCGCCCGCCCATCAACACAGCCAAGACACCGGGCAGGGTCTCGGCGGAAAGCTCTACGTCTTCGCTGGTATCCGTGGAAGGATCTTTCAGCGCAGCAATCTGATCGAATTGCTGGTCCGCCAGCTCGATAAGCCCGGCGGCCAAGGTAAAGAGGCGGTCAACCTGCGCGGAAGGAGCCGCAGTGCCTTGCTTATAGCGGATATCGTGCTCGAACTCTGCCCACGCATGCTGCAGCGCGGTGCGTATTTGTACCTCAAAGGTCCAGCCTTCGTACTCTGCGAGCTCTTCAATCGCGTTGGTCACGCGCAGCACTAAATGGTGGGAGCCGTAGCCAAAACCGCCGGAAATGCGGGTCTCTGCGGCCTTATCCACCGAGCGCACCACCGCAAAGGAATCGCCCAAGACCTCGAGCGCCTGGGGGATAGCGGTGGAGTGGAAGACCGTAATGCGCACGCCGAGAACGTCGTGGATGTCTTCCCAGGGTCTGGGGTAATAAAGCTCGCCGTTTGCGTGGCGCTTTTTGGCCTTGGCTTTTAGCGATGGCCAGCGCTTGACGCGGGCGGAGGCGCGGTCGAAGATAACGCCGGCGTCGTTAAGCAGGTCCTCGATGGCCTCGTTGAAGTCTGCTTCTGCTCGTGGATGCCGGCGAACCCACTCGTGATACTGGTTGCTCAACCGAGAGATGGCGGACTCCTTCACCCCGCACCGACCTCCTGACTTTTTGCTTAAGCATGCGTTTATTCCCCTAAGCTTCTAGAGGAAATCCGTTAGCCCATAATAGTGGTTCGGGCGCAAGAACCGCACCGCGCAGGCGCCTTTGCTCGTTTAAGCGCCGTGACCAGTGCCGGACGCGCTTTAGCGGCGAGTCATGCAAGGCCACCACCGTGGCGGGATCCGGAACCAGGTAGTACAACGTCTGCCGAGCTGTTGCATGGGTTAAGCGGCGCAGGTGCGAGTCCATGATGCTGAAAGTCTGCGGATGCGCCAACCACGCACTAGCCTCGGCGCCGCGGGCCTGGATTTGAATGCCTTCCTCGCAGCCCGGCAGAATCTCCGCCGCGCAACGGGTGCGAAAGCGCAGTCCTTGGGCAGTAAGAGCGCGCCTTTGCAGGTTCGCTGCCGCCAAGTCCCACGCTTGGCGGGTGCTCAAGCCGAAACCGCTGATAGTGCGATGCGAAACAAAAGCCCGCGGAGCGTGTGCGGAGGTGTCTGCGAACTCGTCGCGCTGAAGGAATAGCACCGAAAGCTGGCGGGAGAGCTGCACTCCAGCGGGAGTATCGCCAAAGCCCTGGTCCGTCAAGGTAGCGCCCGAAAAGTCCTTCCGGCGCGCTAGGGCCGGCAGCAACCCCGCTAGGGCGATGGCCTCGAAATCTAGCGACTCAAACTTTTCCGGCGCAATGGCAGTGGTCATGGCGTGTGTCCTCCCCGCAGAACGAATATTTCACTTTCTGCACTAATTGGACTGCCATTTCCCGCCATCGGTTCCCAACGGAGTAGGAGAGTTTTAAAAAGGCGGCTGCTCGTTGAGCTGGAGTTCTTCCAGCAGCTTCGACGCCGGCCACAATGCGATGTCCTGGCCTTTTTCGATGAGCTCTTCGGCGCGCTTTTCCTTCGAGGTCTTCGTCGCCCACTCGCCGAGGACCAGAATGGTGGTCTTTTTGGTGACGTTCTTGCCAATCTTGCCGCCGCGCTCAGCGATGCCCTTCCAGAGCAGACCTTTATCGAAAGGCTCAAAGTCACCGGTCAGAGTTACGTTTTGGCCAAAGAGCGCGCCTTCCGGATCCGCATCGAGGTTCGGGTCCGGAATGGTATCCGGTGTGGCTACCGACTGCCACGGAGCGGGTCCGCGGCCGGACTTCTTTTCCTTTCCGCCGGCCTTTGCGTCGGTCTTAGTACCCGACTTACGGGTCTTGTCGCGGAAGTCCGTGCCAGCGCCAAGGTCGGCCGCAGAGGTAGGCGCGGTATGCGCGCGCAGTACCGGCAGAATTGCCTCTTTATCCAACTTGCCGAGGCTAAATTCGCGGGAACGGAAGAGCTCACCCACCGAGCCCACGTGTCCAAAGCGCCGCGCAAGGTCCGCGACGATGACGCCGGCTGCGCGGGCGTCGGCAGTTGCCTCGTGGTGTTGGAAGTCATCGGCGCCACAGAATGCAGCCACCGTGGGCAGCTTGTGGTTGACCACATCGATAACGCCGGCAGAAGAGGCATCGCGAGCCAGTGCTAGCGAACATGCCAAGGTGATCTCCGGAATCGAACCGCCAGCCTTCAGCAGGCCCTGGCGCAAAGCGGTGGAATCAAACTGCGCATTGTGCGCGACCAAAACATCGCCGTCCATGAACTCAAAAAGTTCCGCCGCGGCCTCTGCAAAAGGCTGGGCACCCTCGACGTCGGCAGGCTTAATGCCGTGAATCGAGATGTTGATATCGGCGAACTTCTCAAGGCCCGGCGGGGGAGTACACAGCCAAGTGCGGGATTCTGTTTCCTGCCCATCGCGGAAACGCACCGCACCAATCTGGCACACCGAACCCCAATCGTCGTTGGCGGTTTCCACATCAACGGCGGTGAAGTTCAGCCCGCTGACCGAGGTCTCCTCCGCCGGCGCCTCACCGCGCAGTGCAGCCTCGACCGCACGCGCGAAAGCCGCCGCGTCCTGATTGGGGGCAAAGGCAATGCGCTTGCCGACGCCGCCTAATTCCACGTATCCAAAGCCCGCCGCGGTGGGGGCGCAGACGGTGACATCGGTGACGTCGCTTAGCGCAACCTGCTCCTGTTTAGCCTTGCCCAGGCAAGCAGAAAGCAAAGAAGCTTGGAAAATAAGCTCCTTATTCGTGACATCGATGCGGGTGGCGTGGGCGTGAAAAGACACGAACTACCTTTCCGGGAAAATCGGAGGAAAATTTCTTAAGCGTCGAAGACTGGCGGCTCTTCCTGGCGCAAAATCAGCGTCGAGCGCGGTTGAACAGTCATCGTACCCTCTGCATCAATGTAGGTTTCCTCCGCGGGGTAGCCGCCGGAATCTGCCGTATCGACCATAAGCCGCCAGCGCGCGCCCAAGTCCTTGGTAGGCAGGGTGAACTCAATCTCGCCGTGGTGGGCGTTGAAGATCATGATGAAGGAATCATCGGTGATGCGCTCGCCGCGGGCAGTGGTCTCGGTGATTGCGTTGCCGTTGAGGTAGACCATCAACGCGCGGCCAAAGTCATGGTCCCAGTCGTCCTGCGTCATCAGCTTGCCAGAGGGCACCAGCCAGGCGATGTCGCGGTCCTGCACGTCGGAGCCCAGCGGGCCACCGGCCAAGAAACGCTGCCTGCGGAAGACCGGATGCGCGCGGCGGATGGCGAGCACACGCTTGGTAAAGCCCAGCATCGCCTCGGACTTTTCTTCTTCCAGCAGCGACCAATCCATCCAGGAAATCTCGTTGTCCTGGCAATAGACGTTGTTATTTCCGCCCTGCGTGCGCCCGAACTCGTCGCCGTGGCAAAGCATCGGCGTGCCCTGGGAAAGCAACAAGGTGGTCAGGAAGTTGCGCACCTGCCGGCGGCGCAGCTTCTTTATCTCTTCGTCCTCGGTGGGCCCTTCCACGCCGTGGTTCCAGGAGCGGTTGAAGGACTCGCCGTCGCGGGAGTCCTCGCCGTTTTCCTCATTGTGCTTGTCGTTGTAGGTGACGAGGTCCCGCAGCGTGAATCCATCGTGGGCGGTGATGAAGTTGATGGAAGCGGTAGGGCGGCGGCCATTGTTGCCATAAAGATCGGAAGAGCCGGTAAGCCGCGAGGCAAACTCTCCCAAGGTGGCGGGCTCGCCGCGCCAGAAATCGCGCACGGTGTCGCGGTACTTGCCGTTCCACTCGCTCCAAATCGGTGGAAAGTTTCCCACTTGGTAGCCATCATGGCCCACGTCCCAGGGCTCCGCGATGAGCTTTACTTGGCTGACCACGGGGTCTTGTTGCACGAGGTCGAAGAAGGTGGCGAGCTTGTCGACGTCGTCAAGCTCCCGCGCCAGCGTCGCCGCCAGGTCGAAGCGGAAGCCGTCCACATGCATCTCCGTGACCCAGTAGCGCAGCGAATCCATAATCAGCTGCAGCGAGTGCGGATGTCGAACGTTAAGGGAATTACCGGTGCCAGTGTAGTCCATGTAGAGGCTCTTGTCCTCATCAACCAGGCGATAGTAGGCGTGGTTATCGATGCCGCGGAAGGCGATGGTGGGGCCTAGATGGTTGCCCTCCGCGGTGTGGTTATAGACCACGTCGAGGATGACCTCGATGCCTTCCTCATGGAAGGCACGCACCATGGCCTTGAACTCCGCGACGGCCTCGCCGGGCTTTTTGGCATAGGCATAGTCCAGGTGAGGAGCGAAGAAGCCGAAGGTGTTGTAGCCCCAGTAGTTGCGGAGGCCGAGGTTGCGTAGGCGATCATCCTGCAGGAACTGGTGCACCGGCATCAGCTCGACGGCGGTGACGCCGAGCTCCTTGAAATAGTTGATGATCGCTGGATGCGCCATGCCCGCGTACGTGCCTCGCAGCTCCTCAGGCACGTCGGGATGGCGCATAGTCATGCCCTTGACGTGGGCTTCGTAGATGACCGTCTCATTATCAGGGGTGCGGGGGCGGCGGTCGCCGGCCCAATCGAAGAAGGGGTTGATGACCACCGAAAGCATGGTGTGGCCGAGGGAATCTTCAGTGTTGCGGCCGGTGCCTTCCTCTTCGGCGTGGATGTCATAGGAGTAGAGGGAGGCGTCGCCATCGAAATCGCCGTCGAAGGCCCTAGCATACGGATCTACCAGCAGCTTTGAGGGATCGCAGCGCAGGCCATTGGCGGGGTCATAGGGGCCATAGATGCGATAGCCATAGCGCTGGCCCGGGCCAACGTTGGGCAGGTAGGCATGCCAGACGTGGGCTGTTATTTCATTCAGCTCGACGCGCTCTTCTTTTCCTTCGCGGTCGATGAGGCAGAGCTCGATTTTTTCGGCGATTTCAGAAAAGATGGCGAAGTTTGTACCGGAGCCATCGAACGTGGATCCTAGTGGCGCGGGTTTTCCTGGCCAGGCTTGGGTAGGGCAGACAGCGGTTTCAGTCATGCCCTAGAGCATAATTAATTTTCCGTGCCCGCGAGCGGGTTGCGCAGGCCGTTTACGATGATCTCGACGCCGCGGTGGATATCTGGGCGGTGGTCTACGGGGGATTTATCCGCGGCGTCTGCAGAGGCTGTGGCCTTAGCTGACTCTGCCAACTGCTGGCGCGATTGTTCCATCTGGGTAGCGCCCAAGACTAGGTGCGCGATGGCTAGCGACGCCGCCTGAACCTCGGCTTCCAAGGCGCAGTGGCCTTCGACTGACTTAAATGAGGCGGCGATCTTTTCGGTGAGTACTTCCCAAGTCCCGGAATCAGGGTAGGCGAGGCCCGCGCTGGCAACCTCTGCGCCATCGCGCCAGCTGAGTAGGGCAGAGTGCAGGCTCTTTGCGACGTTTAGCGGGCTCGTGCCGGAAACAGGCGCCAGGATTTTCTCGGCCATGGCGGCGATGAGCGCTTGCTTGTTGGCGACGTGCCAGTACAGCGCGCCGGGCGCTACGCCGAGTGCGGTGGAGACTCTGCGCATCGTAACGTCCGCGAGCCCGTAGGAATTTAAGAGCTCGAGGGCAGTCGAAAGAATACGGTCTCGGTCTAATTGCACGCTGTTATCTTACCCGTCCGGCTGTCGGTGCATCCGTGCGGCACGGCAGGTGTATAAGGCCTGTGCGCCGAATAGTGGTGACTGGCTTAACATTTGCCAGTAAATGTGTAAGAAAAGGCCTAAGTTCACAGGCTTCTTTGAGGGATCCGACATGTATTCCGCACCTTCGACTTGTTAGGATGAGGCGGAAAGAAAACTGGCTCAGGCTGTTTCGCTCGCGCTGAATCGGCGACCATTCGGAACCGATTTACAGCGACCTACATTTAGCCTTGACGCCAGCCATCGTAAATATTTCAGGAGCCTAACCCTTGTCTTTTCTAACCCCTGCGAAGAAGTCCCTCGTTGCTGTAGCCATGGTTCTGCCGATGACCCTCGTTGCCTGCGGTAACGACGAAGAAGCCAACAACGCTCAGGGTGGCGACAAGACCACCGCCACGAAGACCACGCAGGCTTCCAAGGATGCGGACAAGTCTGCTGCTCCGAGCAAGGAAAAGAAGTCCGAGGACAAGGACGCAAACAAGGATAAGAAGGACGGCAAGGACGCAGAGAAGAAGGGAGGCGCAGACAAGGACTCCAACGCAGCCGCTGCGGAGGAGACCCTGGCTAACCCATTCGAGGGTGGCGCCAACCCGCTTGAGAACGCCGCGCCGGTCGCTCCGGTTGAGGGCGCTCCGGCAGAGCAGGGAGATGTCGACGGCATCAATCAGCTGGTCCGTGGCCTCTACGAGACCAAGACCATGCGCCAGTTCTTCAAGTACATGCCGGATCACACCTGCTCCGCAGTGCTGAACGCGCAGGGCTCTGAGGTTGCCAACATGGACTACAACCAGATCCCGGATGTTCCGATGAACGAGCTGAAGAACATGCTCGCAGCTTCCGGCCAGGACACCTCCCAGCTGGATGGCTTCGACTGGAACGCAATTGGCGTTGAGTCCATCAACGACGTTGTTGTCAACGGTGACGATGCTTCCGCAACCGTCAACGTCAACACCAACGAAGGTCTGGATAGCTCCACCATGCGTTTCCGCCGCGAGAACGGCAACTGGACCTTCTGTGGCGAGGTCTAAACTCTCCGCGGAGAAAATAGCGTCAAACAAGGCGCTGTAATTTATAAGGAGGGAGTGCTTTGGCACTTCCTCCTTTTCGTTTTAGTTCTTTCGAGTCAGGCCTTATAAAGAAATGGTGTCCAAGTCCAAGTTTCGTATTCCTCGCTCCATCGGGTTCGGTGCGGGGCTGCTTGCCCTAGTCCTTGTTGTCTATTCGGTAGTGGGGGCGGTGTGGGGGATGTGGCGCCCGACTCTTACCGGCCGTGAAGTAGAAGACGGCGGCTATGCCATCGAAAATGTTGCTGACGTGCAATTTTCTTCCTTCATTGTATTCGCTGTCCTGGTGGGTTTCTTGGGGCTTTGCTTCGGGCTGTTTTCTTATATGCGCGGCGCGGCGTTCCGCGGCGTCGGGCAATTGCTGTGGTGTGGGGTGGCCTGCCTGGCAGGTGCGGCGGCTTTCTATGTGGTTGGCGGGGTAACGGCGCATTCCGCGCCGGCGGATCCGGGGCAGGTGGTCCAGTTTGTGCCAAAGTTTGCCCCGGGGATCGCGTGGGTGGTTTCGCCGTTTATGGCGATGTTTGCTTATTGGTCGGCGGCCTTCGTGGATGTGCCGGGCGTAGATTAGAGGCCGAGGATGCGGGGCTCGGGGGTATACATTATGTGTAATTTGCTGGACGTGTGGCGGGAATCATGCTGTGGAGTAAACCAGCATTGTTCCAGCTATGCGGGTCGATTTTGTCCAAAAGCTAAATAAGCACGGAAAAACCATTGGTATTTCGGGGTGGGTGCGACACAATGAAAAATAAGTCACACTAGTGAAAAGTTGTATCTCTCACCACCGAGGAATTTTCCCATGGACTATGTATTGGCTCTGGGTGAAAACCCAGACTTTCCTATCTGGTTGCGGGCCTCGCACCTCATCAACTTCGTACTCATCGGTATGCTGCTGCGCTCCGGCATCGAAATGCTCTCTTCCTTGCCGCGTCTGTGGTGGCGCAGTGATTGCGCGCCTGGCACCGAGTGGATCAAATTTACAAAGCGTGAGCTGCCCAAAGAGGAGGGCGTTTACACCTCCCTTATGGATGAGCTTTCGGTCTCGCCGATGCTTTCCCTGCCCGGCCGCGAGAACATCGGATTGGGCCGCCACTGGCACGGCGCCGCGGTGATGCTGTGGGTGCTCAATGGCTTTGTCTACGTTACCCTGCTCTTTGCCACCGGCCTGTGGCGCCGGCTGATTCCGACCTCCTGGGATATAGTCCCTGAGGCCTGGGAATCGGCCAAGGTCTACTTGAGCCTGCAGGCACCCTCGCTGGAGCACTTCACGCCATACGACGCCCTCCAGCAGCTCGCGTACTCCTTCGTCATTTTCATCCTGGCGCCGTTTATGATGCTCACCGGCGTAGCCATGGCCCCGGCCGTGCGAGTGAAGTTCCCTCGCTACGTGAAGTTCTGGGGTGGCCACCAAGGTGCTCGCTCCCTGCACTTCATTGGAATGGTGCTGATGAGCGCGTTTATTGTTGTGCACGTCTTCCTCGTGTTCTTCGTTCACCGCGAGCACAACATGGTCCACATGGTCTTCGGCGACGTGAGCGTGGAGCGCTACGCGCAGGCCTTTACCACCGTGGTCTTTACCATCGTGGTGGTCATTTTGTTCTGGATCTTCTTGTCCTACTGGTCCCTGGCGGATCGCGCCCGTGCCCAGCGCATCGTGGTGAAGTTTACCGAGCTCGGCCGCAAGCTCTTCCTGAACTGGTTGAAGGTTTCGCCTTCTACCCAGCAGGCTTATACCGATAAGGACATTTCCAAGTTTCACTGGACTAACGGCCTGCCGCCGACGCCCGATGAGTCGCCGGAGTGGACCAAGTTCCGCGAGAATGACTGGAAGGGCTACGAAATCACGCTGGCTGATGACATTAATGGCGTAGAGAAGGTCGTCACCATCGAGCAGCTACGTGAGTTGCCGCAGCAGTCCTACGTGGCAACGCATACTTGCATGCAGGGTTGGTCGGCGACCTCCCGCTGGGCTGGGCCTTCCATCGAGGACGTGCTAAGCCTGTTGGGACCACGCCCAGAAGGCGCCAACTACGTCATGGTCGAGTCCTATGGCCTAGCGCAGAAGATGTACGACAACCGCCCGCGCGAGCCCTTCTATGCCTGCTTTAGCATTGACGACGCCCTGGATGCACAGTCTGTCATCGCCCTGTCCCGCAACGGCCATGAAGTCGACATCCATCTCGGTGCCCCGGCGCGCTGCCGCGTGGAATCCAACCACGGCTACAAGGCCGTGAAGTGGGTTTCCAAGGTTAGCTGGATCGCTGATTACGCAGGCTACGGCGACGGCCGCGGCGGTACCCGCGAGGATTCTGCGCTGCAGGCGTTCAACGGCCGTATCTAAGTTCGGGAATCTAACGGCAAAAGTCGTACAATTTGACTCATGTCGATTATTGTTTCCACTCACTACCACGTCAGCGGCGTAAAGAATGACAACGATGTCCGCAAAGCGCTGCAGGCACTCTATGACATCTTCGCTTCCGGTGGCCTGGGCCAGGCCACCTTCGAAATTACGGACCATGAGTATGCCCGCCTTGTGGTCAAGCACAAGGACGATGTGATCCCCTCCGTCCCGGCGATGAACGAGGCCCTGGCTAAGGCTGGCAACTACGAAATCGTCCAGTAGTTTGAGCCTTTAAGGCCTGTTAAGGCCACTGGACCGGTGAGGCGCCAACCGCCTCTCGGGCAATATCGTCGATGCCGTGCAGGATGTGCTTCATGCCGCGGCCCAGGCTGGTCAATAGCTGGGCGTCGGTAAGCCCGCCGCCTGCCATGACCGCGTAATCCAAGCGCACCTGCAGGCCGTCGACGTTCGAGTGACAAAACGCCGCCGCCGAATGATGCGTGCGGTTCCAGTCGTTGCACGTTAAAAATATGCGGGTGAAATCCTCGCCCCTTAAGTTCGGGTCCCAGTGGCCCTTGATGATTAGGCTCGGGCCCACATCGAGCACGAATGCAAATAAAACATCGTTTATCCAGGCATAAACGGATTGCTCGGCGTCCGTCTGGAAGCGATTGATGCCTAGCCTGCGCAGGATATCCTCCACCCGTGCGATGTCCACGGGCAGCACCTCCGCGGCTGAGCCTTCCGACGCCGGCGAATCCTCCGCTGGGGATGGCTGGCTGCGGAGGGAAGGGAAGGCGTCGGCAAGCGCGTTCAAAAACAACCTCGCATTGCGCAAAGCCGGCACCAGCGCTGCCTCCAACTGGGAATCCTGCGGCTCGTCCTGAACCACCAAGAATGTATGCCCCCACAGCGTGACCGCAGTGGGGTCGGCATAATCCACCACCACGCGCGGCGAGATGCAGTCGTGGTTCCAGTCGTTGGCGAATTCGCCGAGCGCTGCTATATCTTCGAAGCCCAAGTGGCCTTGGTGGGTGGTATAAAAATGCAACACCGGCTCGCCCGCAGCGTCGAGGCTCACGCGGGTTTCACCCGCTGTGGAATGTGGAAAAATCACTAGCTCATCAGTGGCTTTAATGGAATGAATGCCCAAGCGGGAAGCGATCTCGCACATGCGAGCCAAGAGCTTCGTGCTCGTGGCGGACTCACAGCTGGCATCTGAATCGAATTCATCCATGCGCTGGGCCCTGCCTTCCATGATTTGCTTAAGCGATAGTGCAATAAGGGGAGAGAAGCTGTGGCCCAATTCTATTACCAAAACTCGCCCTACCGCTGGGGAATCGGCGTTAGTATATTGGTCTAGCTATAGAAAGGGCTCGGACTATGTTGCACACCATCGATCTGCGCGGAAAGATTTTAAGCCCCGCCCGCCTGCGCCGAGTCATGCCACGCGGCGGCGCTGACGTTGCGGCTTATCTGGACAAGGTAGCACCCATGGTGCATGCGGTGCGGGAAAAGGGCGCGGCTGCGGCATTGGACTATGGCGAGCAATTCGATCGTGTACGCCCGGCCGCCGTGCGCGTTTCCCAAGCCGCGCTCGCTGCAGCCGCCGCCGGGCTGGAGCCTCAGGTCCGTGCCGCTATCGAGGAATCCATCAAGCGCGTGCGCAAGGTGCACGCGGAGCAGAAGCCAGCCGCGCACACCACGACGCTTGGCCCGGGAGCCACGGTGACGGAAGTCTTCCAGCCGATAGAGCGCGTGGGCCTTTATGTTCCAGGCGGCAAGGCGGTCTATCCTTCCTCGGTCATCATGAATGCCGTTCCCGCGCAGGAGGCGGGTGCTTCCAGCCTGGTGGTGGCCTCGCCGCCGCAGGAGCAGTTCGCTGGTATGCCGCATCCGACAGTGCTGGCGACCTGCCACATGCTGGGCGTCGACGAGGTATGGGCCGTCGGCGGGGGACAGGCCGTAGCTTTGCTGGCCTACGGCGACGAGGAACCGGTGACGGGCGAGGCCTCCCTCGAGCCGGTGGATATTATTACTGGCCCTGGCAATATCTTCGTCACCGCAGCCAAGCGCCTGGTACGCGGCGTGGTGGGCACCGATGCGGAGGCAGGGCCCACAGAGATTGCCATCCTCGCGGATTCCACGGCAAACCCGGTTTATATTGCCTACGATCTAATCTCCCAGGCAGAACACGATCCGCTGGCGGCGAGCGTGCTCATCACTGACTCGCCGGAGCTTGCCGCGCTAGTCGACGCCGAGGTTTCCGCGCGCTACCTCGTCACCCGCAACGCCGAGCGGGTGCGCGAGGCGCTGGAAGGCCAACAGTCGGGAATCATCCTGGTCGATGACCTAGAGGCCGGAATCGCGGTTGCCAACGCCTATGCCGCCGAGCACCTGGAAATCCACACCAATGATGCCCGCGCTGTGGCCGAACGCATTAAGCATGCTGGCGCGATTTTCGTCGGGGAGTACGCACCGGTGCCGCTGGGGGATTATTCCGCAGGCTCCAACCACGTCCTGCCAACTTCTGGAACCGCCCGCTTTAGTGCCGGGTTATCCACCCATACTTTCCTGCGCCCAGTCAACCTCATCGAGTATGACCGAGCGGCGCTGGCAGAGATCTCTGACAACGTCATCGCCTTCGCCGCCGCCGAACAGTTGCCAGCCCATGGCGAATCCATCGCCGCCCGTTTTCAAGGAATATAGCCATGACCCAACTTTCTGATCTGCCCCTGCGTAAAGAGCTGCGCGGCAAGTCTGCCTACGGTGCGCCGCAGCTGCGTGTGGCCAACCAGCTCAATACCAACGAAAACCCCTATTCGCCTTCTGCCGCCCTCGTAGCGGATCTCGTGCGCAGCATCGAGGAGCAGGCAAGCACGCTCAATCGCTATCCAGATCGCGACGCCACCGAGCTACGCCGCGCGCTGGCCGAGTACTTAAGCGCCCAAACCGGCACCAACCTGAAAGCGGAAAACCTCTGGGCGGCAAATGGCTCCAACGAGGTTCTGCAGCAACTCCTGCAGGCCTTCGGCGGCCCAGGGCGTAAAGCCCTGGGCTTTAGCCCTAGCTACTCCATGCACCCCATCCTGTGCGCGGGCACCCACACCGAGTTCATCGATTGCCCACGCGGTGCGGATTTCCGCATCGACGTGCCCCGAGCGCTGGAAGCTATAGCGCAGCACCGCCCCGACATCGTATTTATCACCACGCCGAATAATCCCACTGGCGATGTCACGCGCCTTGCAGACATCGAAAAACTGGTCCAGGCCGCGCCGGGAATCATCATCGTGGACGAGGCCTACATGGAGTTTTCTACCTCGCCCTCGGCTGCCCACTTGATTGCGAAATATCCCACCAAGGTGGTGGTCTCGCGCACCATGTCCAAGGCCTTCGACTTCGCCGGCGGGCGCCTGGGATACTTCGTGGCTGACCCAGCCTTCATCGAGGCCGTTATGCTCGTGCGCCTTCCTTATCACCTTTCCACGCTTTCCCAGGCCGCGGCCATCGTCGCGCTGCGGCATAGCGCCGAGACACTGGAAACGGTGCACAAGCTGGCCACGGAGCGCGAACGCGTCGTCGCCAAGCTGCAGGAGCTGGGATATTTTGTGGTAGAAAGCGAGGCCAACTTCGTGTTCTTTGGCCGCTTTGCAGATCAGCACGCGGTCTGGGAGCGGTTTTTGAGTAGCGAGATGCTGATTCGCGACGTCGGCCAGCGCGGATTTCTGCGCGCCACCATCGGGCTGCCGGCAGAAAACGATGCCTTCCTCGCGGTGGCAGCGAAACTTAGCGGTACAGTAACTGCGGAAGGAGAAGACTAATGGCAAACCGCATCGGCAAAGCGGAAAGGGTGACCAACGAGTCCCAAATCCGCGTCGAAATAAACCTCGACGGCAGCGGGGACGCAGACATTAGCACCGGCCTGCCATTCTTCGACCACATGCTGGGCGCGATGTGCACCCACGGCAGCTTCGACCTCAAGGTCCACGCCCAAGGCGATACCCACATCGATGCCCACCACACGGTGGAAGACACCGCGATTGTGTTGGGCCGCGCGTTTGCCGACGCCGCCGGTGACAAAGCTGGCATCCGCCGCTTCGGCTCGCAGCTTTTGCCCATGGATGAGACATTGGTAGAAGCAGTGGTGGATCTTTCCGGCCGCGCCTACTTCGTGATGAACGGCGAGCCGGAGCATCTACAATGGCAGATTATTGGCGGCCACTATGCCACAGTCATCAACCGCCACTTCTTCGAAACATTGGCCACACACGCGGCAATGACCTTGCACCTCAACGTGCGCTACGGGCGCGACCCGCACCACATCACCGAGGCAGAATTCAAGGCGGTAGCCCGTGCGCTGCGGCAGGCCGTCGAACCGGATCCCCGAGTAAAGGGGATTCCTTCCACGAAGGGAGCTTTATAATTTCTGGGAACTTTTTGATTTTGGTCCTGTTCTTGGTGGCAGGACTTCTTTTTGGTGGTGCCTGGTCTGCTTATCAGCAAGGCTCTAAGTTCTTTACCATCGTGGCTGCTGTGCTCGGCGCGGTATCCATCGCAGCGGCGCTGGCGTGGATGTTTGGTGTGATGGGCCAGTGAGCAACGCGAAGCAGTCCATCTGGAAGGTCCCGGGCTATACCGCCACGATGGTCGCCGTTGCGGCGGCCTTTGGCGCGTGGTCCATTCTGCTGCCGGTGGTCCCGCTGGCGGTTCTAGACTCGGGCGGCTCGGCAACCCTGGCAGGCGCCTCGACCGGCGCTTTCATGGCTGCCACGGTTATCACCCAGACTTTGACCCCGCGCATGTTGCGTACCTTTGGCTACCGTCCCGTCATGGCGGCGGCCGCGCTGCTGCTCGGTGTTCCGGCCTTCGGCCACTTGCTTGGTAACGCCGCCGTTGTCGTGCTTGTCTTTTCCGCCCTGCGCGGAATTGGCTTCGGCGCGTTGACAGTTTCGGAAAGCGCGCTGATCGCAGAAATCGCCCCCTCGCGGCTGCTGGGAAAGGCCACCGGCATGATCGGCGTCTTTGTCGGATTCGCCCAGATGGTCTTTTTGCCGGCTGGCATTGCGATGGGGCAGGCTTGGGGCTTTGAAACCGCGTACATCACCGCTGGCATCATCGGCATCATTGGCTTCGTGATGTGTTTGCGTGTGCCATCGCTGAAGGCGGCGTCGTCAAGCGTGGCGAACCGTGAGACCGGAGCCGTCGCTCCGATGTGGAAACTCTTCGCCGTGCCGGCACTAGCTCTTACCACCTTCTCCATGAGCTACGGCGTGGTATCCACGTTCATCGCCCCCGCGGCGCGAGAACTGGACCCAGTCACCGGCGCGGCCGTCGGCGGCCTGCTGCTTTCCTTGGTGGGTGCTGCGACGATGGTGATGCGTTACTTCGCAGGCGCGGTGGCAGACCGCCTTGGCAAACCCGGCACTTTGTATATCCCGGCCCAGTTCGTGGCCGCCGGTGGCGTGGCGTTGATTGCCTTCACGCTCGCGCAAGGGTGGTCGCTGTGGCTGCTGGTTTGTGGCGCCGTAATTTTCGGCGGTGCCTTTGGCATCGCGCAGAACGAGGCTCTGCTGGCGATGTTCGACCGCGCGCCTCGCGAAAAGATTTCTGAGGCCTCCGCGGTGTGGAATATTTTCTACGACGCGGGCACCGGCCTGGGCTCCACGGTGCTGGGCGCGTTGGTCGCCAGCACCGGCTATAGCGGTGCGTTTGGTGCGGGCGCTGCGATTATCGCGGGCGGGCTGTTGCTGACCGTCAGCGATACGCTGCTGGGACGTACCCGCGTTAGCGAGACGCACGATATCAAGACCCGTTTGCGAAGGTTGCGTAAGGTATAGCCCATGACAGGCAAGAATGTTGTTGTGCTGGACTACGGTGCCGGCAATCTGCGCTCGGCGCAGCGCGCGCTTGAACACGCAGGCGCGCAGGTCACCGTCACTGCGGATCCCCAGGTGGCCGTTTCTGCCGACGGCCTCGTGGTTCCCGGAGTCGGCGCCTTTGCCGCGTGCATGGAGGGGCTGAAAAGGGCCCAGGGCCCGCGGATCATTGGCCAGCGCTTGGCCGGTGGCAGGCCGGTGTTGGGGATCTGCGTAGGCATGCAAGTGCTTTTCGACGCCGGCTTCGAGCACGGCATTGCCACCTATGGCTGCGGGGAGTGGCCCGGCCGGGTGGAAAAACTGCAGTCTGACGTGCTTCCGCATATGGGCTGGAATACCGTGGAATTTGCTGCGGACTCAGCGATGTTCGCGGGGATTTCTCCGCAAGAGCGCTTCTATTTCGTGCACTCCTATGCGGCACGCCGCTGGGAGCTGGAAACCGAAATCACCGAGCCGCCGCGTGTGGCCTGGGCTGAGCACGATGGGGACCGTTTCGTGGCGGCCGTGGAAAATGGCGCGCTGTGGGCCACCCAGTTCCACCCGGAGAAGTCCGGCGAGGTAGGAGCGCAGTTGTTGCGCAACTGGATTAATACGCTTTAAGTAGGATTTGAAACCATGACCTTTACTTTGTTGCCGGCCGTCGACGTCGTTGACGGCCAGGCTGTGCGACTTGACCAAGGCGCGGCCGGAACCGAAAAGAACTATGGCACCCCGCGCGAGGCCGCGCTCAAGTGGCAGGAGCAGGGAGCTTCATGGCTGCACTTTGTCGACCTCGATGCGGCTTTTGGCCGCGGTTCTAATCACGCGCTGATGGCGGAGATTACCGCGGAGCTTTCGATGCAGGTGGAACTGAGCGGCGGAATTCGCGACGGTGAGTCTTTGGAGCGTGCGCTTGCCACCGGTGCGCGGCGGGTCAACATCGGCACCGCGGCGCTGGAGAAACCGGAGTGGGTCGAGGAAATGCTGGAAAAGCACGGCGACAAAATTGCCGTGGACTTAGCGGTGCAGCTAGAAGAAGGCGAGTGGCGCTGCCGCGGCAACGGCTGGGTATCGGATGGCGGAGACCTCTGGGAGGTACTCGAGCGCCTCGATGCGGCAGGCTGCCAGCGCTTCGTGGTCACCGACGTCACCAAAGACGGCACCCTCGAAGGGCCCAACGTGGAGCTGCTGCGTGAGGTTGCTGCGGCTACCGAGGCAAAGATTACGGCCTCGGGCGGCATCTCTAGCCTGGATGATCTTCGCGAGCTGGCGCTGTATGAAAACGAGGGCATCGATTCCGCGATTGTCGGGAAAGCGCTCTATGAGCAGCGCTTTAGCCTCGAAGAAGCAATCGCGGCGGTGGCGGAGGTAGAGCCGCTGCCGGAAGAAGATTACATCGACCCCATTGACACTTATTAAAGCGAGGAGCGCCATTTCATGACTCAACCGCGTGAGCTCGTGGCTTTTGCCGAGGCGGCCGTTGACCAAGTAAGCGAACTATTCCGCGCCGGCCTCGGCGCGCCGCCTGCCCATTTCAAGGGCGAGGGCGATTTTGCCACGGAAGTGGACCTGCAGATCGAGGCGCAGCTGCGCCAGCATCTCACCCAGCTCACAGGCATTCCGGTCTATGGCGAGGAGTCTGCCTCGCCCTCCGGCGTGTTTGCGTCCGAGAAGGCCATGTGGGTGGTCGATCCCATCGACGGCACCGCGAACTATTCCGCGGGCAACCCGCTGTGCGGCGTTCTAGTCAGCCTCATCCATGACTCCCGCCCCGTAGTTGCGGTGGCGGACTTCCCGCTGCTGGCGCGCCGCGTGGTGGCTGCCGAGGGAATGGGTCTGCGCTCGGTTGGCGGACCTGCCACCGGCTTTGGCGGCGGTGCGGATTCTCTCGGTTTTGACGAAGGCCGCGGGCACGTCGGCTGCTCTTCGCACCTGCCCACGGATATCTTCCACGAGCTGCGCGAGACCGGGCTGCGCCCACGCATGACCGGCTCCGTGGGGGTTGATTCGGCTTTCGTGGCGCAGGGCGTCTTCGACGGCGTGGTGAACTTCTCGCCGCATCCGTGGGACAACGCCGCGGGCGCTCTGCTCATCAAGGCCGCTGGCGGCATCGCAACCGACCCCGAAGGCAACGACTGGGCACCGGGCGCCCGCGGTCTGGTCGCCGGCACCCCTCAGGTGCACGCCACGATTCTCGACATCGTGGCCCGCCACAGTCAAAAATCTTAAAAAGGAGGATGCCATGGCCTTGGCCGTGCGTGTTATCCCTTGCCTCGATGTGGACAACGGCCGCGTGGTCAAGGGCATAAACTTTGAAAACCTGCGCGATGCCGGCGACCCAGTAGAGTTGGCCGCCCGCTACGAAGAACTCGGTGCCGATGAACTGACCTTCCTCGACGTCAGCGCCTCGAAAGAAGGCCGGGGCACCATGCTCGAGGTGGTGCGACGTACCGCAGACCAGGTCTTTATCCCACTGACCGTGGGCGGCGGCGTGCGTTGCATCGACGACGTCCGTAAGCTGCTGCGCGCCGGCGCCGATAAAGTAGCCGTCAACTCCGCGGCGTTTTCCCGCCCGGAGCTGCTGCGCGAGCTTGCCCGGGTCTTCGGCTCCCAATGCATCGTCCTATCCGTCGACGCCCGCAGAACCCCACGCATGCCTTCCGGCTTCGAGGTCACCACCCACGGCGGCACGCGCTCCGCTGAACTCGACGCCATCGAATGGGCGGCCCGTGGCGCGGAGCTGGGTGTCGGCGAGATTCTGCTGAACTCCATGGACGGTGACGGCACGAAGACAGGCTTCGACTTCGAGCTCATCAAAAAGGTGCGTGCTGCGGTGTCTATCCCCGTCATCGCCTCCGGCGGAGCGGGCAAGGCGGCCGACTTCCCACCGGCTATTGCAGCTGGCGCCGACGCCGTCCTCGCGGCCTCCATCTTCCACTTCGGCGAGGTGGAAATCGCCGAGGTGAAGGATGCCCTCGCGGCGGCCTCCTACGAGGTACGCAAGTGAGTAGCCCGGCAGACTTCGAGCTAGACCCGGGCGTCGCTAAGCTGCTCAAGCGCAACGCCGACGGCCTGGTTCCCGCCATCGCCCAGTCCGAGCAAGGCGAGGTGTTGATGTTGGCATGGATGGATGACCACGCACTCGCGCACACCTTGGCCACGCGCAAGGGCACCTATTACTCGCGTTCGCGGCAGGACTATTGGATAAAAGGCCAGACCTCGGGGCATACCCAAGAAGTGCTGGGGGTGCGGCTGGATTGCGATGGCGACACCATCCTGATTACAGTTCGCCAAGAAGGCGCGGCCTGCCATACCGGAGACCGCACTTGTTTCGATTCTCGTGACCTTTTGGGAGGCGCATTTTAGATGGCACGCCGTCTTGGCCCACTTTTAATTGCTGCAGGCGCAATCCTGCTGTGGCTTTCATCCCGCATGACGTGGGCTACCGCTGCCGTAGAAGACGATAAGTCCGGTTTCAGCACCGTCGACATGGTGGGTTCTTTCTGGTCGCTCGAGCTAATCGCGCTGACCCTTGTGCTTTTGGCCGGTTCGGTCGCCGTGGCGGCCCTGCGTCGCACCTCCCGCCGCATCGTGGCCGTCATTTGCGCGCTGGCCGCAGCCGCCGTGGCGTGGAGCCCAGTCTCCCTGCTGACCTACGGCGCCGACGCCGCTCGCGCCCAAGAACTCCTGCGCGCCGGCTCCTCCGACGAGAATGCCGTCAACGGTGCGCAAATCTCGGAGTGGGCCACCGTCATCAGCACCGAGGCTGCAAAGGCTGGCCCCATTCTTGCCATCTTCGGCGCAGCGTGCGCGCTGTTTGGGGCGATGCTGCTGGTGCGCAAACCGGGCGTCGACAAGCCCCGCTCGACCAAGTATGAAAGCCCGGCCGCGCGCCAGGAACGCATCGCCGAGGAACTGGAGACCACCACCGATTCCGGTCGCGTGATGTGGGATGCGCTCGACGCCGACATTGACCCCACGGACGTAAAACGCCCCTGAATTTCTATTTCGCGGGCCATCGCGATAGCCTAAGTGTGATCTCAAACGCCCCTGTGGAGGGAGGTGCTGATGTCCACTCCGATCGCCGTAGACCACCTGATAGCAGGTGTGCTTGACGACGTCGCCGTGCGCGAAGCCCGCGTCTCCTTCCAAGACATCAAAGCGCGCTCGCGTTCCATGAGCGAGCCTCGCGACGTCCGTGCTGCGCTGTTACGCCAGGGCTGCTCCGTGATTACCGAAATCAAACGCGCCGTGCCTTATGCCGGCGAAATCGCACATCTGGACTCTCCGGAGTCGGTGGCGCAGATTGCCGCGCAGCTAGCTGCCACGGGGGTCCACCTGATGGCCTGCCAGACCGACAGGCGGCGCTTCCACGGTTCTTTGGAGGATATGCGCCAGGCCCGCGCGGCGATCGATATCCCGATGATTTGCCGCGACATCATCGTGGACCCGTATCAGATCCACGAGGCGCGCTGCTATGGCGCGGACGCGGTGCCGCTGCAGGTGGAGCTCTTGGAGCAGGCGCGGTTGGAGGCGCTGCTCGATCGCATTGAATCGCTGGGAATGACCGCAATTTTAGAGGTGCGCACCTGTGATGAAGTCGACCGCGCCATCAAGGCCGGTGGCAGCGTGGTGGCCATTAACGCATGGTCAGTGGCCTCGGATGCCATCAACCGCGAGGCCTTCTCCGAGATTGTGCCGGGGCTGCCGGAATCCATCGTGCGCATCGCAATCGGCGGAGTGAATTCGCCACGTAACGTGTTGAGATATGCCTCCCAGGGCGCCGATGCGGTGCTGGTAGGAGAGGCCATCATGGCGGCCCAAGACCCCGCCGCCGCGGCGCGTTCCTTGGTCGCTGCTGGCCAGCACCCGGCGTGCCCTTCGCGGAAGTCTCTTTAGTGGCTTTGTCCAGCCGGATAAGGCAAACTGTCTAGCGTGCAAATTCTCGCAAACATCCCGTCCCCGCCGCAGGGCGTGTGGCATTTAGGCCCGTTTCCGCTGCGTGCTTACGCACTTTGTATCATCGTCGGCATTCTGGTGGCGATGTGGATGACGCAGCGCCGCTACGTTGCGCGTGGCGGCAATTCCGATGTCGTGTGGGATGCGGCCATCGTCATCATCCCGGCGGGCATCGTCGGCGGGCGTTTGTATCACGTGATTACGGATCACCAGAAGTATTTCTGTGCCGACTGTAACCCGGCCGATGCCTTGAAAATCACCAACGGCGGCCTCGGTATATGGGGCGCGGTGGCGCTCGGCGTGTTCGCGATTTGGGTGATGTTCAAGATTAAAAAGGTGCCCATGGCGCCGTTTGCCGACGCCGTCGCTCCCGGTCTCATCCTTGCCCAAGCCATCGGGCGGCTCGGTAACTGGTTTAACCAGGAGCTCTACGGCCGGCCCACCGACGTTCCGTGGGCGCTGGATATTTACTACCGCATCAACGAGGCAGGGGAGTATGCGCCGGTATCGGGCCGCTCAACTGGGGAAGTAATAACGTCCGTGCACCCGACCTTCCTCTACGAGCTGGTCTGGAATGTCGCCGTGTGCTTGTTCCTGCTGTGGGCGCAAAAGGCGTGGAAGCTGGGGCACGGCCGCGTGTTTGCGCTCTATGTGGCGGGGTATACGCTGGGCCGTTTCTTCGTTGAGAATATGCGCTCGGATGAGGCCACGATGGTCTTCGGCCTGCGTATCAACGTCATTGTTTCAGTAGTGCTTTTCATCGTGGCGCTGGTGGTATTTTTCAAGCTTCCGCGCGGGCAGGAGACTCCCGATGAGGTAGATCCTGCGCGTAACGGGCCGAAAGCGCTCGATGAGTCGCAGGAATCACACTAAGCAGCGTACGTTGCCCATTCATGCCCGCTTTCATGCGGGCATTTCTGGTTTTTGGTGAGATTTTCTGTGGATTTGCGGGTTTATGTTGGCTTTGGCAGTGGCCGTTGCCAGCGAACGCGGGTAGGTTGGGTTTCGTTAGCATTCCCGATGTGAATAGGGCTTTTAATGTTGGATAGAAGAACCAAAATCGTTTGTACCTTAGGTCCCGCTGTGGCAAGCAAGGACGGAATCCTGCGCCTCGTGCAAGAGGGCATGGACGTCGCTCGCCTTAACATGTCCCACGGCGAGCACACCGACCACGAAGCCAATTATCGCTGGGTACGTGAGGCTACCGATGAAACTGGCCGCGCCGTCGGCATCCTAGCCGACCTGCAGGGGCCGAAAATCCGCCTGGGTCGCTTCATCAACGGCGAGGAGATGTGGGCAGATGGTGAAATCGTTCGCATCACCGTCGACGACGTCGAAGGCACCCACGACCGCGTTTCCACCACCTACAAGAACCTCGCGAAGGATGCGAAGGCCGGCGACCGACTGCTTATCGACGACGGCAAGGTCGCCGTGGTCTGTAAAGAAGTAGATGGCAACGACGTCGTCTGTGAGGTCACTGAAGGTGGCCCCGTATCCAACAACAAAGGTGTTTCCCTGCCCGGCATGGATATCTCCGTGCCGGCTCTATCCGAAAAGGACATCGCCGACCTGCGCTTCGCTTTGCAGCTCGGCGTCGATATGATCGCGCTGTCCTTCGTACGCTCGCCAGCCGACGTCGACTTGGTCCACGCCATCATGGACGAAGAGGGCCGCCGCGTGCCGGTCATCGCGAAGCTGGAGAAGCCGGAGGCGGTCGATGCTCTGGAGTCCATCGTCCTTGCTTTCGACGCCATCATGATTGCCCGTGGTGACCTGGGCGTCGAGGTACCGCTCGAGCAGGTGCCGCTGTTCCAGAAGCGCGCCATCCAAATCGCGCGTGAAAACGCTAAGCCGGTCATCGTGGCAACCCAGATGCTGGATTCCATGATCAGCAACCTGCGCCCGACCCGCGCGGAAGCATCGGATGTGGCCAATGCCGTGCTCGATGGCGCCGACGCCGTCATGCTCTCAGGCGAGACCTCCGTGGGCATCGACCCGCAGAACGTCGTGCGCACCATGTCTCGTATCGTGCAGAATGCCGAGTCCGATGGCCAGGTGCCGCCGCTTTCGCACGTTCCACGCACCAAGCGCGGCGTGGTGTCCTACTCAGCGCGCGACATCGCGGAGCGCCTGAATGCGAAGGCAATCGTTGCCTTCACCACCTCCGGCGATACCGCAAAGCGCGTGGCGCGTTTGCACTCCAAGCTGCCACTGCTGGCGTTTACCCCGTTCCCGGAGGTGCGCTCGCAGCTGGCCCTGACCTGGGGTGCGCAGACCTTCCTGAGTGATGCCGTGGACTCCACCGACGACATGATGGCTACCATCGACCGCTCGCTGCTGGCCATGGATAGTTACAAGGAAGGCGACCTTATCGTCGTTATCGCTGGCACCCCGCCGGGAATTGCGGGCAACACCAACATGATTCAGTGCCACATGTTGGGTGGAAGCCGCTAACCGAGCTCCTTGAGCGCGCTTCGCCGGCGCTCGAAAAGTGCTGGCCCGTCAGCGCTGTGGCCTTGCTGCTTTTGCGCAGGGAGGCCTCTTTTTGTGGATAACTTTGTGGCCGCGTCATCGGAAAGCGCGTTTTAGTCCCCTTTTGGCGAAGTTATCCACAGACGAAGAATTGATGCTTGTGGCGGTTCGTGGGTGCTTTTAGCGTGAAAGGCATGAACCTTCAGACGTATTTGCAAGCACGGGCGCGCGGCGTGGATCTTCTCGCCGAGGCGGCCGCGTTAAGCAAGTCTGAAATCATGGCTTTAGGCGCAAGCCCCGATGACGCCGATCACCTCATCCGCCTCGCCGAGCCTTATTTTGGCAAGACGCCGTATACCCGCAAACAGGCTCGTGCGCTCGCCGGAGCGCGGCGCCGTGGTCATGGATTGAGCGTGCTGGCCCGGATCGAAAAATATGTCGCGCGGGTGCGCAACCGCCATCACGCGTGGGACCTAAGAGTCGAGTTGTGCCACGCGCCAGCCAATAACGTGGACGGACTCGCGCGCGCTCGGTTACGCGAGATCCTCACTCCGCCGCAGCCCCAGCCTCAGGTATCGCATACCCGGTACTCCAACGGCCTGGGCGCAATCCGTATCACCGATAAGGCGATGACCATCGAGGACTTTCGCGCCATCATTTCGCATGCGGACGGCGCCCTTGAGGGTTTTCGCGCGTTGGTGGCCGGAAAGGCGAGCGGAGGGGCCGTTAAAGTGTCGACCTCGGCGATTGTTTACCTTGACCAACTCGACCGCATCGTAAACGGTGAGGGTGAGGAGGTCACCATTGAGCTGAGCAACGGCGCGGTGGTCTCTGGCGCGCAGTATATTCAGCGCGCGCTGGCCCAGCATGGGGAGGCCGTCCTCGTGCATCCGCTGGCTGGGCCGGTCGATGCTTTCCGAACTCAGCGCATCGCAAACGATAAACAGCGTGCCATACTCAAAGCGAAGTTCCGCGAGTGCGTGTGGCCGGGATGTTCCGTGCCTTTCGACGACTGCCAAATCCACCACATCGAAGCGTGGAACCACGGCGGGCACACCA
Source organism: Corynebacterium simulans (assembly GCF_001586215.1). Classification (NCBI taxonomy): domain Bacteria; kingdom Bacillati; phylum Actinomycetota; class Actinomycetes; order Mycobacteriales; family Corynebacteriaceae; genus Corynebacterium; species Corynebacterium simulans. The sequence goes on from NZ_CP014634.1 coordinate 2,427,565, forward strand.
ACCTACAAAATTTGGTGCCACTTTGCGCCTATCACAACGGGCTCAACCAGGACGATCCACTAGGGCCCGCGCATCGCGGTCGCATCACGCTTATCGACGGCCATCTTGCCTGGCTTTCACCCAAAACCGGCAGGCCGTTGTTTCTAAAACACAACCTCCGCCCGCCACCCTAGGTTTGCGCCGGGCCGGCTCTATCGCCGCGACCCGGTCTCGCAGTCTCGTCACCGCCAATCCCGCAGACGCCGACGCTGGCCCGACCGCCCCCTGCCGGACGCTCGTGCAAACGGAGTCACGGGTTGCACGGCGTGGGTGTCAGTAGCGGCGGTTGAGTGGCGGCGATTGAGTGGCAGCGGTTGAGTGGCGGGGCCGCGTAGGGCGGGGAAAGCCGAAAAAGGCGCTAGGTGAAATGCCTAGCGCCTACTGGTCGTGGTTACTTATTAATTGGGGTGGGGTTGAGCTTCCAGACTTCGGCGGCGTAATCGGCAATCGTACGATCAGAGGAGAAGCGGCCGGACAAGCAGATATTCAGCCAGGCTTTCTTGGCCCAGTCGAGTGGGGCGTCGACGTAGTCTTGCGCCATGCGGTCGCGGGTCTTCCGGTAAGAGTCGAAGTCACCGAGGACGTAGTAGGTGTCTTGGGCGTGGATACCCTGGCCGTCGAGAAGCGAGGAGCGCAAGTCGCCGAACACACCGGAGTTCTCGTGGCCTAAAGTGCCATTGTTGAGGGCATCCAGAACACGCTTCAAACCCGAAACGGATTCGTAGAGCTCGCCAGGATTATAAGACTCTCGTAGCGCTGGCAACTCCTCGTTGGAAGCGCCGAAGATATACGCGTTGTCCTCGCCGACTGCCTCCACGATTTCAACGTTTGCCCCGTCCATCGTTCCCAAGGTGAGCGCGCCATTCATCATGAACTTCATGTTCGAGGTGCCGGATGCTTCCTTACCCGCCACCGAAATCTGCTCCGAGATGTCGGCGGCCGGGATGATGTGCTCGGCAGGGGAGACGTTGTAATTTTCCACGAACACAACGCGAATGACATCGCGGGTGTCCTCGTCGTTGTTGACCAGCTCAGCGATGGAGTTGATGAGCTTGATGATCTCCTTAGCACGGACATAGCCCGGGGCGGCCTTCGCACCAAAGATGAAGGTACGCTTCGGCACGGACTCGCCGTCTTCCTTGATACGGAAATACAAGTCCAGGATATAAAGCGCATTCAACAGCTGACGCTTGTACTCGTGCAGGCGCTTGATCTGCACGTCGAAGATAGAATCCGGGTCGACTTCCGCGCCGTGATGCTGCATGATCCACTCTGCGAAGTCGACTTTGTTTTTGTGCTTTACCTCCATGAGCTTGCGCAGAACCTTCTTGTTCTCAGAAAGCTGGGTAAGCGAGGCAAGTGAGTTAAGGTCGGTGACCCACTCATCAGAACCGGACTGCTTGGTCAGAAGCTTCGCCAGGCGCGGGTTACACATCTTCAGCCACCGGCGAGGCGTGACACCGTTGGTCTTGTTGTTGAATTTCTCCGGCCACAATTCATGCCACTCGCAGAGCGTGTCGGCCTTGATGATTTCCGTATGCAGGGCGGCGACGCCGTTGATAGAAAACGCCGCGTAGCAGGCAATCCACGCCATGTGCACCTGCCCGTTGGACACCGGCGCCATGTACTCGATGCGCTGGGAATCGACGCCTCGAGCTTCCATATCCAGCCGGAAACGACGGTCGATTTCTTCCACCAACTGCCAGATGCGCCAAAACAGCTTCTGGAAGATAGACACTTCCCAGCTCTCCAGCGCCTCGGCGAGAACGGTGTGGTTGGTATAAGCAAAAGTCTCTGTGACAACCTGCCAGGCATCGTCCCAGGACAAGCCGTGGTCGTCGAGAAGCAGGCGCAAAAGCTCTGGAATCGCCAGCACCGGGTGTGTGTCGTTGAGCTGGATGCAGTTGTACTTCGCGAATCCGCGCAGGTCGTCGCCGTGGTGGGCGATGTAGTTATCGATCATCTGCTGCAGCGAAGCAGAAACGAAGAAGTACTGCTGGCGCACGCGCAGCACCTTGCCCTCGTAGGTCGTGTCGTTGGGGTAGAGCACTCGGCAGATGTCCATGACGCGCTCGCGCTCGACGATGGCGTCGGTAAACCGCTGTGAGTTGAACGCATCGTAGTCAAATTCGTCGATGGGTTCGGACTTCCACAGGCGCAGGGTGCCGACGTTGTCGGTGCCGTAGCCGGTAATAGGCATGTCATAGGGAATCGCACGGACGTCCATGTCATCGAAGTGCACACGACGCTGATCGGAAGCACGGCGAATGACAAACTCGTAACCGTTTTCCATCCATGCGTCAGGCTGCTCCTTTTGGTGCCCATTTTCAAAGGATTGGCGGAACAAGCCGTAGCGGTAGAGCAGGCCGTAGCCGGTGACTGGGTAGTCCTGCGTGACCGCCGAATCGAGGAAGCAAGCAGCGAGTCGGCCTAGGCCACCATTGCCGAGGGCGGCGTCGTGCTCGGCCTCGAGGACGTCGGAAAGCTCGCGGCCGGCTGCCTTCGCTGCGGCCTTGGCTTCGTCGACCAAGTCCAGATTGGTGAGGTTATTAAGCAGCGCGCGGCCTTGTAGGAACTCAGCGGAAAAGTAGTGCTGCTGGCGGGTCGCAGAGTAGGCAGCGCGGGTGGCTTCCCAATTGTCAGCGATTTCGGCTACGACAGCAGAAGATAAGCCGGACCAGAATTTGCGCTGGCTGGCAGCAGAAGGGCTAACCCCGGCAGCGGAGCGCACGTGTGCGGGGACAGTGGACTGAAAAGCAGAGTGCTTGGGCTGGCTCATTTATTTCCTATCGGGTTCTTTAAGAGAATGGAAAATACCGTGTGCCAGCTTATCCGGCCTTGAGCGCAAGCGCTTGCTTAATTTGCGAGGTAGGCCAGCACCGCTGCTGTGGCGGCTTGGGTACTCGACGCCACGGTGGGTTCATAATCGGGTAGGAATGTCGCTTGGTGGTTGACGGGTGGGTTATCTGCCAGTTCCGCGGGCGTCGAGCCAATAAACCAGAAATAATACGGCACACCCCAAGCTTGGGGCAGGTAACAAAAGTCCTCGGAGGCCGTCGAAGGTTCGGCAGTACCCGAGGCTGCGCCGAAGGCGGCGTCGAAGACTGCGCGCACGGTTTCGTGGGCGCCAGGATCGTTGTCGGTGACTTCGCCGTGAGCAAAGTACTCGAATTCCGGCGGCTTTGGGGCGCCGGAGGCTTCGCATTCCGCGCGCACCATTCGCTCGAGGGAGGCATACACACGCTTGGCGACGTCCGGTTTGTAATAACGGGTATTCAACACCAGCTCGGCGGTCTCAGGAATGATGTTGTTTTTATCGCCTGAATGCAGCTCCCCTACAGAAATGACAAAGAAGTCATGCGGTGCCACCTCGCGTCCAACGATGGCTTGCAAACGCGTGATGACCATGGCGGCGATATAGGTCGGGTCAACGGCTGCGTGCGGCATCGAGGCATGTGCCGAGCATCCGTGAATGGTGATGCGCAGGGAGTCGCAACCGGCCATGATTGCTCCGGGGCGGGACAGAACATCGCCTGCTTTGCCGGGCATAACGTGTTGGCCGAGGCAGATGTCGGGTTTGGGGACGCGGGTAGTAAGGGAATCGGCCAGCATATATTTTGCTCCCATGGAAGATTCTTCTGCTGGCTGAAAAAGAGCGAGGAAGGTGCCGGACCAGGCGTCGCGGTGGGCGTCGAGAAGCGCGCAGGCTCCCAGCAGCGCTGTAGTGTGCATGTCGTGGCCGCAAGCATGCATGTTGCCGTTGCGGGAGGCGTATGCAACTGCCGTTTCCTCTTGCACGGGCAGCCCGTCGAAGTCAGCGCGGAAAAGAGCGGTGGGCCCGGGGCCGTTGCGGAAGATGGCCACAGCTCCGAAGCCGCCGATGGGCTGGACAATCTCGCAGTCGAAAGCGCGCAGGCGCTCGAGGATTCGGCCGGCGGTGCGCTCTTCTTCGTGGGAGAGCTCAGGGTGAGCGTGAAGGTCCTCGTAGAATTCGCGCTGCCAGCTGAGGTCTACGCGGCAGTCTTTCAAGTGGTTTGCGATTTTGGTGGAATCTGCCATAGCTAATCTTCTTTTCGTTAGGGTAGGGTTACCTACATGCCAATTATTCAGTTTGATGTTCTTGTGCCGGATGCCCAGGCCGAGCGCGTGACGGAGGTCTTTAGCACCGCCACCGAAAAGCTGGTTGCAAATGAAACGCTGGCCGCTGCCCGCGTAACTCGCGAGGAAAATCCCACCTTGCCGGCCGGCTTGGAGGAGCAGTTGCGCCAGACCTACCGTGATGAGCACTTCGACCGCGAGCTAGAAGATGCCAACGTGTATCGCTACAACATTGAGGTCGACGGTGTGAAGGGATCCGTGAATCAGCTGACGATGGTGCTCGCGCGCCTTCTTACCCCGCACGCGGTGTTGCCGAAGGACCACGTGCTTTTGGAAGATGAAGTCGCGCACGAGCGGCCTGCTATTTTTCCGTGGTCTGTGCAGGTGCAACCTTAGCGGCCAGCGCGTGGGCGGCGGTACGCAATTGCTCCACGACGTCGCCTTTCGCGGCGCCTTGCGCATTGTCGAGCTCGACTCCTACGGCGCCGTGGGGAAGCGGCGATGCGATGGAGCCTGCGATGACGCCGACTGGCGTTTCGCCGGCTAGCTCGGCGACGGTGCCGACAACTTTGCCGGTAAGGGATTGCTCATCAAAGCGGCCCTCGCCGGTGACAACGAGGTCTGCCTCGGCGAGTTTCGCCGACAGGCCGATTTTTTCTGCCACATACGCGCCGCCGGGGACTACTTCGAAGTGTTCTTCGCTTCCCCAGAGCGTTTGCGAAAGCCAGTGCAAAGCGATGGGGATGCCGCCTGCGGCACCAAAAGATTCGGCGTTTTCGTCGGTGCCGGTTACTTCGCAGAGGCGAAGAAGAGCGCCCGCGAGCAGCGCGATGTGTTCTCCCTCGACGCCTTTTTGTGGGCCGTACATGGTCGCGGCCTGGATAGGCACGGCTCGGGTATCGGCGAGCAGGGTGTAGTCAAGGGCACCGGCCTTGATGTTGAGTTGGGCGGTGTCGATGTTGTCGAGGCGAACAAGGGGAGCACCGCCCTTGGGTAGTGCGTAGCCGCGCTCGTCGTGTGCCGCAGCACCAAGTGCGGCGAGGATGCCCATTCCGCCATCGATGGTCGCGCTGCCGCCAAGACATAAAACGATGTGCTTAGCGCCGCGGGCTTCGGCGTCCGCGATGAGCACGCCGGTGCCGTAGGAATCCGAGTGCAGTGGGTCGAGGTCATTGGCGACGGCGGGCAGCCCGGTGGCGGAGGCGACGTCGATTAGCGCATGCTCGCCGGCTAGGTAGTAGCTGGCTTCGGTCAGTCGCCCGCGGGCGTCGGTGGTGGGCAGTGTAATCGTTTGCACCTCGACGCCGGAAAGGCTGGCGGCGGTGGCGAGGATTTCGGAGGTGCCTTCGCCGCCGTCCGCCATAGGGTAGGTGGTGATGGTGGCGTCGGGAAGGGCCTCGCGCAGACCGCCAGCGATGGCTGCCGCGGCCTGCATTGCGCTTGCTGTCCCTTTGAAAGAGTCCGGTGCGACGATGATATGCATGCCGAAAAGTATAGGTGGCCACTAATTCGTGGGCGGTTTCACCTCGCGGGTACTTGCGCTTTTGGTCAAACGATAGAAAAGTGTTTGGTGTCCTGTAAACCACCGATTCGGCACCCTCGCCGGCGAAAGGCGCACCAGATGCACATCGAAAAGCAAATTTCCAGCTACTACGACATGCTTTTAAAGCGAAACGCCGGCGAGCCCGAGTTTCACCAAGCCCTCTCCGAGGTGCTGGATTCGCTGAAGATTGTCCTGAACAAGGATCCGCACTACGCCGACTACGGCCTGGTCGAGCGCCTATGCGAACCCGAGCGCCAGCTCATCTTCCGCGTTCCCTGGACCGATGATCGCGGAAACGTTTGCGTCAACCGCGGTTTCCGCGTGCAATTCAATTCCGCACTGGGCCCGTACAAAGGCGGGCTGCGTTTCCATCCTTCGGTGAACCTGGGCATCATCAAGTTCTTGGGCTTCGAGCAGATTTTTAAAAACTCGCTGACCGGCCTGCCCATCGGTGGCGGTAAGGGCGGTTCTGATTTCGACCCGAAGGGCAAGTCGGATGCGGAAATCATGCGCTTTTGTCAGTCCTTTATGACGGAATTGCACCGCTACATCGGTGAATATCAGGACGTTCCGGCAGGCGATATCGGTGTTGGCGGACGCGAGATTGGTTACCTGTTCGGTCAGTTCCGCAGGCTGGAAAACCGCCACGAATCCGGCGTGCTGACGGGCAAGGGGCTGTCCTGGGGAGGCTCCCTGGTGCGCACCGAGGCCACCGGCTACGGCTTGGTCTATCTCACCGCAGAGATGATGAAGACCCACGGCGAGTCCTTTAACGGCGCGAAGGTCATTGTCTCTGGTTCCGGCAACGTGGCGATTTACGCGGTCGAGAAGGTCCAACAGTTGGGTGGCACCGTCGTGGCGATGTCCGACTCCGCGGGCTATGTCGAAACCCCAAACGGCGTTGACATCGAGCTGCTGAAGGATGTCAAGGAGGCGCGCCGCGAGCGCATTAGCGTTTATGCCCAGGAAGCGGGAGTGAAATATTACGAGGGCGGCAATATCTGGGCCACGCCTGCCGACGTTGCGTTGCCGTGCGCTACCCAAAACGAGCTCGACGTCGACGCCGCGCGGCTGCTGGCAGAAAATGGCGTGCGCTATGTCGCCGAAGGCGCGAACATGCCGTGTACCGCAGAAGCGGCACACTTCTTCGTAGGCTCGCAGGTCAAATTCGCGCCGGGCAAAGCCGCGAATGCAGGCGGCGTGGCCACCTCTGCGCTGGAGATGCAGCAAAATGCGTCGCGCGATTCGTGGTCTTTTGACTACACCGATAAACGATTGCACGAAATCATGTCGAATATCTTCAAAAACATCGACCGCACCGCGCGGGAGTATGACATGGAGGGCGATTATGTCGCGGGCGCGAATATCGCGGGCTTTAAGAAGGTGGCTGATGCGATGTTGGCGCAGGGCGTCGTTTAGCGCTGCTGAAAGCCTGAAGTCGAACTTTAGATTTTTATTGCAAGTGCCGCGTGGGAAACGTGTGAAAAAAGTTTCTTTGGTTACTCTGAGCGCATGTACCGCGTATTTGAGTCCCTAGATGAACTTGTTCGCAACCTGGAGCAGGCCTACTCCGTTCCCATGACGGCCAACTGCATGGTCCCGCGCCACGAGATGCTCGCGCTTCTCGACGACCTCCGTAACGCCCTGCCCGTCGAAATGGACGATGCGCAGGATGTCCTAGATAAGCAGGACGAAATCTTGGCTGGCGCGGAGGAACGCGCTGCGCAGATTGTCGCGGATGCAAACGCGCAGTCTGACGAGATTATGGCGCGTGCGCAGGAAGACTCTGACGCCATGCTTTCCGACGCCCAGCAGCGCTCGACCGCCATGGTCGCCCAGGCGGAAGACGATGCCAGCGCCATGATCGAAAGCGCGCGTGCCGATGCGGACCGCACCATCGCGCAGGGCAATCAGGAATACGAGCGCAGCGTCGCCGCAGGCCAGGCGGAGCAGGAGCGCTTGGTCTCTGAGTCCGAGGTGGTCCGCCGCTCGAACGATGAGGCGCAGCGCATTGTGGAGACCGCCCACACCGAGTCGAATCGTTTGCGCACCGAGTGTGATGAGTTTGTTGATTCTAAGCTCGGCGAGTTTGAAAGCTCTCTTTCCGGCCTGCTGCGTACCGTGAACTCTGACCGTCAAGCGCTGCGCCGCGGCGCGGGCGTGCGTTCCCGCATAAGCGATCCGCGCGCAGATGTGCGCAGCGAGCGCGGCGAGTACCGTGCCGACCGGGGCGAGCGCGGCGAGTACCGCGCCGAAAGCTCCGAGCGCTACGAACGCTAAGACCTATAGCGCGGATGCGTCAAGCGCCGAGAGCTTCCGGCGCCCGGGCGCTAGCGCGGCGAATGCACACTCTGTTTGCATAGGGTTTGCATATCTCGGCTGCGGCGCGGAGACGATGGCCCTTGCTGGTGGCCAGACGGTTTGTCGTACACCGTCTGTTCATCAGCTGGGGCCATCGTCTTTGTAGCAACGGCGATCGCCGCCGATACCGCAGCAGGAAAACCGAACACGCCCCACATCAATGCAAACGTTTCCATTGGCGTACCCGCGATGAGACGCACAGAAAATAGCGCCTCCACCAAATATTGCCCTGCGACAACGCTCAAAATACCGCCGAGCGCCGTGGCAACGGACATGAGAACGCCCGATAGCCCTTCGCGTGCATTCCAGGCCAGCCACGCGGTGCCAAGGCCCAGGAGCGCGGAGGCGACAATCATCGTGATGTCGAAGGGCAGCGGAAGCGCCACGAAAGCACCCAGCACAAGTCCCAAACCCACACCGCGATAGGCCAGGGAACGCAGTGCCATCCCCGGCCGCAGGCGGCTGCGGCGGTATTGCAGATATGCGATTGCGCCAAGCGCTACCACCGGCAGCACGCAAAGCAGAGAAAACGCCCATCCAAGCTGGGCTAATTCGCTGTTTGGTGCAGTGGTGCCGTAATTCATAGTCCCCAGCCTAAGACCCGCTAAACCATTGGGAAACCACCTGCCTTTAGTGCATAAGACCTTGTGCGGTGCAGTTCAGGCAACACCCAGATAGCGGGCAAAAGGCGGCGTCGGCAAGCGTGGGCAAAGCTCTGCTAAAAGGATGGCGCCGCACAATGTAGGCTAAGAGACGTTATGGCAGATGTATTGGAATCACCGCTGAAATTTAACGTGGCCGAGCTCTTGCGTGGCCAGGGTGCTGCCGCAATGCCGGAGCAGCGCGTGCAGAAGGGCCCTGCGCCCGAACGTATCGGTGTCGAGATGATCGCCGTTGCAAAAGGCGACGAGATTACGGTCGACGCTACCTTGACACCGCTGGGATCGGGCGTGCTTGTCGACGCCACGGTTACCGGCACTCTCACCGGCGAATGCGCTCGTTGTTTGCGCCCGCTGCAGCCGCAGCTGGATCTGCAGGTCTCGCAGGTTTTTGCTGCAGACGAGTCTTTCATCAGCGGCGACGAACTCGATGATGAGGATGCAGGCTCTGGCGATGAAGTTCCTGAGGTCGTAGACGACGAAATCGATTTACTGCAGACTGTCATCGATGAAGCTGGCCTGAGCTTGCCTTTCGCGCCGGTGTGCGAGGAAGGCTGCGACATAGAGATGCCGGAGGGTGTTTCCACCGGAGTCTCTGGGGAAGAGGAAGACAAAGTCGATATCCGTTGGTCTGGACTGGAGAAGTTCCTGTGAGCAAGAAGAAGAAGCTGACCGGCGAGGAAGCCCTCCAGCAGGCCTATAGCGCCGTCGATCATGGCCCGTTGCTGCAGGCATTGGGCATCAACCTGGCCGATGAAAACTTGTGTCTGGCGCTGACCCACCGCTCTTTTGCCAACGAAAACGGGTACCTGCCCAACAATGAACGCCTCGAGTTTCTAGGCGACGCTGTCCTTGGCCTTTCCGTGGCTTCGAAGCTCTACGAGCAGTACCCTTCGCGTCCGGAATCGGATATTTCGAAGATGCGCGCTTCCATCGTCTCGCGATACGGGCTTTCCGATATCGCTCGCGAGATTGAACTGGGCCAACATATCCTGCTGGGCAAGGGCGAGCAGTCCACCGGCGGCCGCGACAAAGATTCGATTCTGGCGGATACCACCGAGGCCATCTTCGGCGCGATTTATCGCCAGCACGGCTTTGAGGTCGCGCGCGATGTTATTTTGCGCCTGTTCCAAAAGAAGATCGACAACGCTGTCGTCTCCGGCCGCCACATGGACTGGAAGACCAACCTGCAGGAGCTGTGCGCCGAGCTGAAGGCCCCGATGCCGGTCTATACCGCTACCTCTACCGGCCCAGAGCACGACCAGACCTTCACCGCGGTGGCTACCGTCGCGGGCCTGACCGTGGGCAACGGCGTTGGCCACAACAAGAAGCTGGCCGAGCAGCAGGCGGCGCAAGAGGCGTGCGATACTCTGCGCGAAACTCCGCTTTTGGTCCAGGGCACCGCTAACCGCGAGAATTAATGCCTGAACTTCCAGAAGTCGAGTCCGTCCGCCGCGGGCTGGAGGCCTATCTTCCTGGCCGCCGCTTCGAGTCCGTGAAAGTCTTGCACCCGCGGGCCAACCGCGGCCAGGATGGCCCCTTGGGCCAGCTCCTAGCCGACCGCGAAATCGCGAGTGTGGCACGGCGCGGCAAGTTCATGTGGCTGGAATTCGCCGATGAGGACCTCACGGATCCCGGCCGCGATGTGCTTTTCGTACATCTCGGCATGTCCGGCCAAATGCGGGTGGGGGAGACGGACTCGAAACATGTACGCATCGCGGCGTCGTTAAGCGGCGGCGTCCAGCTGAACTTCGTGGACCAGCGCACCTTTGGATATTGGTTGCTGGCCCCATGGACGAAGATTGCGCACATCGCGCGGGACCCGCTGGAGTCGGACTTTGACCTTGTTGCCACTGCGCGGCGGCTGCGGGGGAAGAAAACGGCGGTGAAGACGGCGTTGCTGGATCAGACTGTGGTCTCGGGAATCGGTAATATTTATGCCGACGAGGCGCTCTGGCTAGCCCACATACAGCCCCAAAAGAAGGCCTCCACGCTGCGCCAACGCGACGCAGTTGTGCTTGTCGACGCCGCCGCGACCGTCATGCGCGCTGCCCTTAAAGTCGGCGGCACTAGCTTCGATGCGCTTTATGTCAATGTCAATGGTGAGTCGGGTTATTTCGACCGCTCTTTGCATGCCTACGGCCGCGGCGATGAGCCGTGCGATAGGTGTGCGACGCCGCTAAAAAGGGTGGTTGTGGGCGGCAGATCTACCCACTATTGCCCCCGCTGCCAAACCTATTAATGGATCGATAGGGGATATATAGCGTTTAATATTCCACATGGAATTTATTGAGAACGCTGTGACAACGTTCAACGATTCGGTATGGACTTATCTGATCCCGTGGATCTTGATTGCTGCGGGACTATTTTTCGGCTTTAGGACTGCGCTCGTACAGGTGCGCATGGTCCCGCAAATGTTCAAGGCTGTGGTGGAACGCCCGAAGGGCGTCGGCCGCGACGAAGACGAGGACTACGGCGGAATCTCCGCTTTCAAGGCTTTTACCATTTCGGCGGCCTCGCGCGTGGGCACCGGCAACGTCGCGGGCGTGGCTGTGGCTATTTCCGTGGGCGGACCTGGTGCCGTGTTCTGGATGTGGCTGATTGCCATCCTGGGCGGTGCGACGGCGTTTATCGAGTCCACCCTGGCTCAGGTGTGGAAGGTCCGTGAAGGCACTGCTTACCGCGGCGGCCCGGCTTATTACATGAAGCGTGGCCTAGGCTGGGGCCCGCTTGCCGTTATCTTCTCTGTGGCCATCGCCTTTACCTTCGGTTTTGTCTACAACGCATTCCAGACCAACGCCATTGCCGATTCCATCGCGTTCTCCTTCGGCCGTGACGACTTCACCTTCCGCTTTATCATCGGCGGCATCATCGCTGCTATCTCCGCTCTCATCATCTTCGGTGGTGTGCAGCGTATCGCGAATATCACCCAGGTCATCGTTCCGTTTATGGCGATTGCCTACCTGCTCATCGGCGGCTTCGTTGTCGTGGCCAACTTTGACAAGGTCCCGGGCATGATCGGTGACATCATCGGCCACGCCCTGGGCTTCAAGGAAATCGCCGGCGCCGGTCTAGGCGCTGCCATGATGAAGGGAATCCAGCGCGGCCTGTTTTCCAATGAGGCCGGCGAGGGCTCCGCGCCGAACGCCGCAGCTACCGCCGCTGTGTCGCACCCAGTCAAACAGGGGCTGGTGCAGACCTTGGGCGTTTATTTCGACACGCTAGTTGTCTGTTCTATCACCGCCTTCATCATCCTGCTGGGGCCTACCGTCAACTACGGCGCGGAAGCCGAGGGTGTTTCCCTGACGCAGGCTGCACTGGCTTCTGAGGTGGGCGATTGGGGCATCCATTTCGTCAGCTTCATCCTGTTCTTCCTGGCATTTTCTTCGATTCTGGGCAACTACTACTTGGCAGAGGCCAACGTGGAGTACTTAACCCGCAAAAAGAGCCTGCTGATCCTCTTCCGCCTCGTGGTGCTCTTCTTCGTATGGTTTGGCGCCGTGGGCTCTTTGCCTTTGGTCTTCGCCCTGGCAGATACCGGCGCGGCAACGATGGTCTTCCTGAATATTCTTGCCATCGTTCCTCTGTCCGGCGTGGCCATCAAGCTGCTGAAGAACTTCAACGAGCAGCGTCGTGACGGCGTGGACCCGATTTTCCATCGCGACATGATGCCGGAACTGAAAAACGTCGAGTGCTGGGACGGCTCTGACCCGGTTACCCGCCGCAGCCCGGAGGACCGCAAGCACTTGCAGCACAAGTACGATCTGTCGGATCGCACCAACCTACGGGAGTACTAAATGCAACGCCTGACCGCTTTCGTGCACGGTACGGTCCAAGGCGTTGGCTTCCGCTGGTGGACGCGCTCTCGGGCCCTTGAATTGGGTCTTGCGGGCCACGCCACAAACTTAAAGGGCGGGCGCGTGCAGGTTGTTGCCGAAGGCCCGCGCGAGGACTGCGAGCGCCTGCTCGAGTTATTGCGCGAGCAGCCTTCCACCACCAAGCGCCCCGGAACCGTAACTACCGTGGTGGAGCAGTGGTCAGACCCACGCGGTGAGAGCGGCTTTATCGAACGCTAGCGCCTAGGCTTGCTAAACTTTCACGAATGCACCTGAAATCGCTCACGCTCAAAGGCTTCAAGTCTTTCGCGTCCGCGACGAACCTGAAATTCGAGCCCGGCATTTGCGCCGTGGTTGGTCCGAACGGCTCAGGTAAGTCGAACGTCGTCGACGCGTTGGCGTGGGTCATGGGCGAGGGCAGCGCCAAGACCCTGCGCGGCGGCAAGATGCAGGATGTCATCTTCGCTGGCGCGGGCGACCGCAAGGCGCTAGGTCGCGCCGAGGTAACCCTTACCATCGACAACTCCGATGGTGCGCTGCCCATCGAATACTCCGAGGTTTCTGTCACCCGCCGCATGTTCCGCGACGGCGCCAGCGAGTATGAAATCAACGGCGCCAAAGCGCGCCTTATGGATATCCAGGAGCTGCTTTCTGACTCCGGTATCGGCCGCGAGATGCACATCATCGTCGGTCAGGGCAAGCTCTCCGAAATCCTGGAATCGCGCCCAGAAGATCGCCGCGCCTACATTGAGGAAGCCGCCGGCGTGCTCAAACACCGGCGTCGTAAAGAAAAAGCGCAGCGCAAGCTCACCGGCATGCAGGCCAACTTGGATCGCTTGCAGGATCTCACGGAAGAGCTGGGCAAACAGCTAAAGCCTTTGGCCCGTCAGGCCGAAACCGCCCAGCGCGCGGCCACCGTCCAGGCGGATTTGCGCGATGCCCGCCTGCGCATCGCCGGCGACCAAGTCGTGCAAACCCGCAAGAAGTACGCCGATGCCGAGCAACAGGCCCAGGTGCTCGCCGAGCAGGTGGCGGAAGCTACCGAGCAGCACGAAGAGGCCACCGGCGTCCAATTGGAAATCGAAGCCCAGCTCGAGGAGGTTAATCCGCAGGCCGAGGCCGCGCAGAAGCTGTGGTTCGACCTGTCGACGCTGTCCGAGCGCATCGCCGCCACCCAGCGCATTGCGGAAGAGCGTGCGAAAAACGTCGGCGCACAGGTCGCCTATGCAGGCCAAGACCCAGAAGAGCTCGAGGCCCGTGCCCTGCGCGCGGACGAAGAGCACGCCGAGCTGCTCATGGAGGCCGAAGAGGCCGCCGAGCGCCTGGAGTCCATCCGCGAGGAGGTGGCGCAACGCCGCGCCGTCTTCGAAGAGGCGGAAAAGGAACATATGGCGCAGCTACGCGCGATTGCGGATCGTCGCGAGGGAGTGGTTCGCCTCATCGCCTCCGAGGAAAACCTCGCCGGGCAGGTCTCCGCGGCAGAGGAGGAGCTCGCGCGCCAGGAGGAGACGCTGCAGTCCACCAAGGCGCGCACGCGCACGGCGCAGGCTGAGGCGGACGAAGTCGCCGATAAGCTGGAGGCCTTAAACGCCGAGCGCGAGCCGCTGGAAGAGGCCCACGTGAGGGCCGCGAGTGAGTCAGGGGCGGCCGAAAAACGCCTGGAGCAGCTTCGCGACGGTCAGCGCGAACGCGAACGCGCGGTCTACACGCTGCGCTCGCGCATCGATACTTTGGCGCAGACCGCCCCGGAAAATATCGACTTGGGCGAGGGCTTTAAGCCGCTGGCGCACTACATCACCACCTCCCATGACACGGCCGTTGCGGCGGCGTTGGGCGCGTTCGCGGAGGCGCAAACGGGCGCGGTTACAGAGGACATCGTGGAAGCCTTGAGCACCGCCGCCCGCACCCCGCTGGTGGATACCACTGCCGCGGGTGCCTCCGACTGGCGTCTGGACGCCAACCTGCCCAGCGGTGCGACCTGGCTGCTGGATGAGATACAGCTTGCACCCGAGGTGCAGGCGGCGCTGACGCGTCTGCTTTCCGACGTCGCGCTGGTCGGCGATCTTGCCCAAGCCCGCGAGCTGGTGCGCGAGGATCCGCGCCTGCGCGCGGTTACCGCCGAGGGCCTGTTGGTGGGCGAGGGCTGGGTCCAAGCCGGCACCGGCGCTTCTTCTACCGTCGAGGTCACCGCGCGCATCGCGGAGGCAGAAGGCCAGCTGGAATCTGCCACGCAGGAGTTGGAAGAGCTCTCCGGCACCCTGGAGGGCGCGAAGATGGCGGCCGAGGAGGCGCGCGTCGCAGCGGCCTCGGCAAAGGCGGCCTTGCGTGAGCACGACACGACCGTGGAAGCCTGGCAGCGCGACCACCAGCGCCTGCTGAAGCAGCACGAGGTCAACAAGGCTGAGCATGAGAAAGCCGCGGCCCGTGCGGCCGAGATCGAGGTCAAGCTTGCCGAAGTGCGCGAGCAGCTGGCTGAGACCCGCGACCGCCTCTCGCGCGTGGATGAGGAGGTCGAAGACGGCGAGCCTTCCTCCCACGAGCGCGATGCTGCCTCGGCCGCTTTGGAGCAGGTCAAGGCCATGGAGATGGAGTCCCAGCTCGCGGCGCGCACCGCCCAAGACAAGGTGGGGCAGGCTGCGGGTAAGGGCGACGCGCTGCGTCGCCAAGCGCAGCATGAACGTCAGTCAAAGGCCCGCCATGAGCAAGCGATGGCGCGTCGTAAAGCGCAGGCCGCTTTAGCTCAAGCGGTGGCGGGTCATGCCACCGACCTTGCCGGACGCGCATCCCAGGCCCTGGAGCGCGCCACCGCTGAGCGCGATGAGTTGGTCAATCAGCGCAACGTGTTAGGCGGGCGCTTGCAAGCGGCCAAGCAGCAGGTTTCGGCAACGCGGCAGAAGCTTGACCGCCTGACGGCGAACGCCAATAATTCCGAAATCGCCCGCTCGCAGGCGCAGGTGCGCGTGGATGAGACCGAAGCGAAGATCGTGGACCAGTTGGGCATTGCGATCCCTGATTTGCTGCGCGATTACACGCCGGGCGAGGACTTCGACCGTAGCGCGGAAAAGGCGCGCCTGAAGCAGGCAGAAAAGGACCTGAACTCCCTGGGCAAGGTCAACCCGCTAGCGCTGGAGGAGTACAAGGCGCTGGAGGAGCGCTATTCCTTCCTGTCTACGCAGCTCGATGACGTTATCCAGGCGCGCAAGGATTTGGCGGGCGTGATTGAGGATGTGGATCAACAGATTCTGCAGCTTTTCACTGATGCGTGGAACGACGTGGAGGCGGAGTTCCCGAAGGTCTTCCAGACCCTCTTCCCGGGTGGCGAGGGCCGACTGATCCTGACGGAGCCGGATGACATGCTGGCCACCGGCATTGAGGTTGAGGCGCGCCCGCCGGGCAAGAAGGTCAAGCGCCTATCCTTGCTTTCCGGTGGTGAGAAGTCCCTGACCGCCTTGGCAATGCTGGTGGCCATCTTCCGTGCGCGCCCGAGCCCGTTCTACGTGATGGACGAGGTTGAAGCCGCGCTCGATGACGTCAACCTGCGACGCCTCATCGCCCTGTTTGAGGAACTGCGCAAGGATTCGCAGCTTATCGTCATCACACACCAGAAGCCGGCGATGGATGTGGCTAACGTCCTCTACGGCGTGACGATGCGTGGCGATGGCGTTACGCGCGTGATTTCGCAGCGTATGAGCCAGGCTGGCGACGCCCCCGGTTCCGCCGCTGCCGCCGAGGACGCCACGCGCCTGGGCGTCGATGCCCCGCGCGGCGCTGCGCTTGGCGACGCCGCCGAGCCCGACGCTGGGCCCGACGCCGAGCCCGACGCTGAGCCCGAAACCCAGGGTTAATCCGCAGGGTAGTGGTGCCAGGCTGCAGCAAGCCTGGCACTATAGAGGGCATGAATACGACGTTGATGTGGATTCTTATTGCCGTAGCCGTCATCGTGCTGCTGGCGATTGTGCTGGTAGTAGTAGGTAAAAAGCGCGGCGATGCCAAGAAAGTATCGTTCGAAAAGCCTGCCGAGGAAGCTCCCAAGGAGCTGACCCAGGAGCAAAAGTCTGGCAACTACCAGGCCAAGTCCGGGTTCAACTTTGCCCCCGCCGGCAGCGGCGCCAAGGAGCCAGAGAAGGTTCCCGCTCAGCCGACCAAGCTGGCTGAGCCCACCAAGCCGGCTGAGCCCACCAAGCCGGCCGAGCCTGCTGAGCCTAAGGCTGAGAAGTCCGCACCCGCCGCTGGTGCTGCAACCGGCGCGGCCGCTGCCGGTACCGCTGCCGCAGGAGCTGCAGCTGCTGCCTCCAAGCCGGCGGAGTCTGAGTCTGCCAAGACTGAACCTGAAAAGGCCAAGCCGGTAGCAGATGAAACCCCGGTTGAACAGCCGGCCGTCGAGGAGCCGGCAGCAGAAGAACCGGTTGCTGAGGCGCCGCAGGAGGAAGCGATCGCGGAAGAGCCGACGGTTGTTACCGAAAGTACAGACGAAGTCCCGACAGATGAAGCCGCCGAATCTCCAGCAGAAGCTTCTGATGCCGAAGCTGCGGAGGTTGAGGAAGCTGCGGAGGCTGAGGAAGCCGCGGCGGCAGCCGATGCGCAGACGCAGGGCGCTGAGGCAGCGCTAGAGGCCGAGCCGGAGGAGCTTGAAGTCTCTGCGGACGCTGAGGTTGTCGAGGCGGCGGAGGCGACGGAACCTGATATTGCGCCGGCGGGTGGCCGTTTGGGGCGCCTGCGCGGCCGCCTGTCGCGCTCGCAGAATGCTATTGGACAGGGCCTGATGGGCATCTTGTCCGCGGGTGACCTCGACGAGGAAGCGTGGGAGGAAATCGAAGACACCCTCATCATGGCGGACCTGGGCACCAAGTCCACTATGAAGGTCACGGAGGCGCTGCGCGATAAGTTCGCAGAGCGCGGCGTCGCCAGTGAGGAAGAGGCCCGCGCGATGCTGCGCGAGTGCCTCATAGAGGCCGGCCACCCGGAGATGGACCGTTCCATCAAGGCCATGCCGAACGAGGGCAAGCCTGCTGTCATCATGGTCGTCGGCGTCAACGGCACCGGCAAGACCACCACCACGGGCAAGCTTGCGCGCGTGCTCGTCGCGATGGGTCACAAGGTGTTGTTGGGCGCCGCGGATACCTTCCGCGCAGCCGCAGCGGATCAGCTCGAAACCTGGGGTCGCCGCGTCGGCGCCAGCACTGTCCGCGGCAAGGAGGGCGCTGACCCGGCTTCCGTTGCTTTCGATGCCGTTGCAGCGGGCGTTGACCAAGGCGTAGACGTCGTCCTCGTCGACACCGCCGGCCGCCTGCACACTTCTGTTGACCTGATGGATCAGCTGGGCAAGGTCAAGCGCGTGGTGGAAAAGAAGACTGAGGTGGACGAGGTTCTGCTGGTTCTCGACGCCACCGTTGGCCAGAACGGCCTAGCACAGGCCCGCATTTTCCGTGAGGTCGTCGACATCACGGGCGTGGTACTGACCAAGCTCGATGGCACCGCCAAGGGCGGCATTGTCTTCCAGGTTCAGGAGGAGCTAGGCGTCCCAGTCAAGCTTGTTGGCCTGGGCGAGGGTGCCGATGACCTCGCGCCATTCGAGGTCGAGGGCTTCGTCGACGCGCTGCTCGGGGAGAAGTAGCCTCCTTTAGCCTCGCGTTTGCCGCCGTGGATTTCTTTCCGCGGCGGCTTTTTATGTATGGGGCGGTGCTTTCTGGCGCCGCCGCTAGAACGATGCTGGAAAGCGCTGCTTGGAGGTTGTTTTTCTTGCAAAATCGCCGCGCGATTTGTCGCCTTGAGCACCGAAAAAATGTGCTTTGACGTGGGCCACAATGGTAGTGTGGGAACGTCGTATTTTATGCGCGCTCTAAGTAATAAATCTCTACACAATGGTTTGTGAGGCTAATTTTTCGTGACACTTATTTATGTTGTCCTCCTCGCAGCTTTGGCAGTGGTCCTTGCCCCAGTAATCGTCAAGGTTGCTGATCGCGCCGCCGGCTACCCCCTAGCCGGCATTTTTATTGTGGCGGCAGGTCTTCTTGCTAAAGAATTTGGAACTTTATCGGCGGGCGAAGAGCTGTCTTTCTCGCGCACGTGGGTCGGCGACGTCGTCGGCACCGGCATCGACGTCCACTTCGCTCTGCGCGGCGATGCCTTGGGCGTATTCTTCGCCTTGCTGGCTTTGGTCATCGGCGCCGTAGTCCTTACCTACTCGGCCGCCTACCTGCCCAAGGGCAAAGGAAACACCAGCTTCTATCTGCTGATGACGGCATTTACCATGTCGATCCTGCTGCTGGCGCTGGCTAACGACGTCATCCTGCTCTTTCTTGCCTGGGAGCTGGTTTCCCTGGCCTCGTTTATGCTTATCGCGCGTTCGGGTAAGGCAGGCGAGAAGGGCTCGCAGCGCACGCTGATTTTGACCTTTATCGGTGGCCTTACCCTGTTGGCAGGCGTGGCCATCGCGGCGACGGCCGCGGGTACTACCAACCTGGAAAAGATTCTGGCCTCCGGTGTCTGGCACGAGCGCCCAAGCCTTACTGCCGCCGTGGCAGTTCTTATTGCTTGCTCTGCTTTTACAAAGGCCGCGCAGTTTCCGTTCCACTTCTGGCTGCCAGAGGCCATGGCCGCAGCAACGCCGGTCTCTGCCTTCCTGCACGCAGCCGCAGTGGTCAAGGCAGGCGTGTACCTGCTGATTCGTTTCTCCACCATCTTCCACGACGTGGCCGTGTGGAACTGGCTGCTCATCGTCGTTGGTATGGGCACCGCCGTTATGTCGGCGGTCTTTGCGGTGCAAAAGACTGACCTGAAGAAGCTGACCGCCTATTCCACCGTCTCGCACCTAGGCTGGATCGTGGCTACCATCGGCGTCGGCACGCCTTTTGCTATCACCGCCGCCCTGGTGCACACGCTGGCGCACGCACTGTTTAAGTCTTCCATCTTCATGCTCATCGGCGTGATTGATCACGAGGCCGGCTCCCGAGATATCCGCCGCCTCGGCGTGCTGTGGAACAAGATGCCATGGACCTTCGGCTCCATGGTTATCGGCGCGGCATCGATGGCCGCGGTTCCACCGCTTTTGGGCTTCGTTTCCAAGGAGGGCATGCTCACCGCCTTCGAAGACGCGCCCATCGGTGGGGCAGGGCAGCTGGTGCTGCTGATGGTTGCCGCAATCGGCGCCTTCTTTACCTTCACCTACTCCGCCAAGATCGTCTTCGGCGCCTTCTTCGACGGCCCGCGCAACATGTCCAAGGTCCACGAGGCGCCTGTTCGTCTCTGGCTGCCGGCAGCACTTCCGGGCTTTATGTCCTTGCCGCTGGTCTTCGTGTTGGGCAAGTTCGACAAGCCTTTGGACTTGATGGCAGGTTCCGTGGGAATGGAATCCCACGCCCACCTTTCCCTGTGGCACGGGGTGAACGTTCCACTGGTCATCTCCGTTGCGGTTCTCATCGCGGGCATCGCTGGTATCTTCATTCGCAAGCAGCTGTGGTCCGCATTCGAGGACACCAAGCTGGTTCCGCGCACCGGCAACGAGATTCTGCGCTCCGTCCAAAATGGCGCAACCGCGATCGGCCGCTTCGTCGGCCGCATGTCCGATACCCATAATCCTTCACGCCTGATGCTGCCCATCGTCTTGCTGCTCATCATTCTGGCTGCGGCAGGCCTTATCAGCGAGGGCGTCGACGGCGTCGCTCTTGCACCACGCGTCGAAGGCCTGGATAACCCATGGGATCTTTTGCCGCTTTCCATCGTCGCGCTGTCCATGTTTGGCCTGGTGCGCACCCGCAACCGCCTGACGGGCGCGGTGATGATCGGCATCGCCGGCACGGGCGTGACCCTGCAGATGTTCCTGCTTGGCGCACCCGACGTCGCGCTGACCCAGTTCACCGTCGAGGCGCTGTCTGTCATCGTGATGATGATGGTGCTGCGCTACCTGCCGGAGAAGTTCCACCCAGTGCAAGAGACATCGCGTAAGACCGGCTCCATCGTGGTAGCTGTCCTCGCCGGCGTGGCCGCCTTCCTCGGTGTCTGGGGCCTGATGGGCCGCCACGAGCGTTCCGATATTTCTCTGTGGTACCTGGACAACGCTCCGAATATCACCGGCGGCGACAACGTCGTGGCCACCATCATCGTGGAGTTCCGTGCACTCGATACCCTGGGCGAGCTTTCAGTTCTGGGCATGGCCGCCGTGGTGATTGCTTCTGTTACCTCCACGCTGCCGCGCTTCCCATTTACCTCCGGCACGCGCCCGGCTCCGTTCGGCCAGTCGCAGCTAAATTCGGTTCCGCTGCGTAAGGGCATTGCCATCGTTATTCCGATTCTGGTTGTCACCTCCGTCGTGGTCTTCTACCGCGGTCACCAGGCCTCGGGCGGCGGCTTCCCGGCCGCGCTGATTATGGGCGCAGCCATCGGCCTGACCTACCTGTCCCGCGGCTCCGACGAGATTGTCTTCGGCCGTATGACCCCGATTCACCTCACGGGCATCGGCATCATCGTGGCGCTGACTGCAGGCTTTATCGGTTACATCCCGCATCACGGCGAGCCGGGCGGCTTCCTGACCGCCATCCACGGCCACGCATTGGGCCAGCACTGGACCACGTCGCTGATTTTCGACCTCGGTATTTATCTCGCGGTTCTGGGCATGCTGACCATGGCCATCAACGCCCTCGGCGGTTATCTGCGCCCGGGCACGGAGCGCGACTTCTTGCCATGGATCCACGACGACGATTCCGCGTTGCCGACGACCCCGCGCGTTGTGCTTGACGACGTCGATGATCCTTACCCCGAGCCCATCAACCCTTCGAGCAATCCGCTGGCTTTGCTCAACAAGTCTGAGGCTCGAACTAAGAAGGACTCGCCGCGCGTGGCACGCCAGAAAGGCGGGGAGAAATAATGATTCTTGCACTAACCATCGCACTGCTTATCGGTTCTGCGGTCTATCTCATCCAGCAGCGTGGCTTGGTCCACATCGTGCTGGGCATGATGGCCTTCGGCCACGGCGCTAACCTGACGCTGCTCGCTACGGGCGTGTACTCCTACCGCGGGGAATCTTTCCCCTCGCAGGTCGCACACGACCAGATGGCGGACCCGCTTCCGCAGGCCTTCGTGCTTACCGCCGTGGTCATTTCCATGGCGACCTCCACGATCTTGCTAACCATGGCGGCTATGGGCGCCAATGATGACACGGACATCGTGGAGCCGGTTGATGACAACACCATTGACCACGCGTTCTCCACGCTGGGTCGTGATTCTAAGAATCGAGAGATTTTGCAGCGTTCGGCCAACAAGATGGATCGCGTCAAGCAGTTGGACCACAGTGAGGAAGGGGAGAAGTAATGGCTGAACTCGTCAGTGCACTGTTGCCGCTATTCCCAGCGGTTCCCCTCGTGGCCGCGGCCTTGGCCCTAATGGCCCCGTGGCGCGGCGTGCGTGATTCCATCATGCTGATTATCCCGGGCATCGGAATCTTTGCTGGTTTCGCGCTCTTGCTCTACACCTTGAACAACGGCGTGGTGGCCCACACCGTGGGCGGCTACCCAGGTAACGCGGGTATTGCCTTCGCAGCAGATACCTTCTCCGCGTTGATGATTGTCACGACGATGATCGTCGCATTCGGCGCCAACTGGTTTGCCATCGTGGGCGGCGAGACGAAGTCGCGCTACTACCCATCGCTGACGCTGATTCTCATCACCGGTGTCTGCGGCGCGCTGCTTACCGCAGACCTCTTCAACTTCTTCGTGTTCATCGAGGTCATGTTGCTGCCTTCTTATGGCCTCATCACGATGTCCGGTACCTGGTCGCGCCTCGCGGCCGGCCGTGCCTTCGTTCTGGTTAACCTCTTTGCCTCGACGCTGCTGGTCGTCGGCGTGGGCTATATCTACTCCGTTACCGGCGCGGTCAACCTCGCCGCACTAGAGGGCGCTGCGGCGGGCAACGGTCCAGTGACCGTGGCCTCGGGAATCGTAGTCATCGCCATCGCGGCGAAGGCCGGCGTCTTCCCCGTGCAGTCCTGGCTGCCGCGCACCTACCCAGGCACCTCGGCTGCCGTGATGGGCTTGTTCTCCGGCCTGCACACCAAGGTTGCGGTCTACATGCTCTACCGCCTGTGGGTCCACCTTTTTGGCATGGACCAGCGCTGGGGCACTCTCATCATCGTGGTCATGATCATTTCGATGCTGATCGGCGCATTTGGTGGCTTGGCCGAAAACTCCATCCGTCGCGTCTTGGGCTATCAGATGCTCAATGGCATGCCTTTCATCTTGGTGATGATGGCCTTTACCACCCACGATCCACAGCGCGCTCTCGCCGCCGGAATCTTGTACACCATCCACCACATGCTCACGGTGGGCTCGCTCATCCTGGCCTCTGGTGCCATCGAAGAGACCTACGGCACTGGCTTGCTATCTAAGCTTTCGGGCCTGGCACGCCGCGATCCGCTCATCGCCTGGATCTTCGCCGCCGGTGCCTTCTCTGTGGTGGGCTTCCCGCCATTTTCTGGCATGTGGGGCAAAGTCTTGATCGTCATCGAGATCGCCCGCACCGGTGGGGCATGGGCATGGATTGTCATCGCGGTCATCATCATCGCTTCCTTTGCCGCTTTCTTGTCCATGCTGCGCGTGTGGCGCGAGGTTTTCTGGGGCAAGGATCTGCCAAAGCAGAAGGTGCCGAAGGAACTCATCATCCGCAAGAAGCTGATGGCTCCTTCCGCTGCGCTGATCATGGGCTCGCTGACCATGTTCGTCCTGGCAGGCCCGTTCATGGATATCACCCTGCACGCGGCACAGGATCTGCTGGATACTCAGGCTTATACCGAAGCCGTGCTTGGCGACGCCCCCGTTGCCTTGCCGGACATCGACTCCATCCAGGGAGGTCGCTAAATGAAACTTTTCTTCCACTCCTGTGTCTATGGCCTATGGCTGATTAAGGAGATCTTCGTTGCCGGTTTCGGCCTGGCCATGGAGTCTTTCAAGCCGCATAATTCCTACCACCCGGTCATCGTGCGCTACCCGCTGCGCGTGACTGATGCGTGGGAGATCTTCTGGTTTACCTCGTCTATCACCGCAACCCCTGGCACTTTGTCGCTGGGCCTGCGCGAGCCGGTGGCAGAGGGGTTGCCGCGTATCGTGCTCGTCCAGGCGGTCATGGGCGATGACCCGGTAGAAATCATGGAGTCGCTCGCGGACATGGAGGAGCACTTGGCACCGCACGTGAAGGACATCGACTATGGCGTGCCAGGCCAGAGCGATACCAAGGATCTGGATCCAGCCTTCTACGAGTACCCACTCGAGACCCTCGGCCGCCACATGCGTGCGCCGGATATCGCGCAAGAAGAAGACACCCCGTTGCCAGCGGATGAGACGGAGAAGTATTCCGTCTGGCCGCTGCGTCCGGAAAGGAAGGGCGAATAATGGTAGATTTCGCGCACTTTAGCGCTTTCGAATGGGTCATTTTCGTCTGCATATTCGTGATGGGCGGGGCCCTGGCTTCGGCCTTGGTCTTGGCGCTGCGCTCCCGCGACGAGCTGACACGTACCGTCATGTCAGACATGGCCTTCTACGGCATGTTGTGCATGTACATCGCTTGGACCTTTGTCAATCACGCCTCGATTCTCTATGACATCGCCATGCTGGCAGCGATTGCAGCCGGCGTGCTGCCTACGTTGTCGATGGCGCGCATCATTTCGAAGGGACGTCGATAAGCATGGCGTGGTACGAAATCATCGCATCCATTCTCCTCATCGTGGCTACCTTGTTGGTGGTTGCTACCGCAATCGCGCTGTGGCGCGCCCCCGACGCGTTGACCCGAGTAAACCTCTTGGGCCCGACCGTCGGCCTTGCGGTGCCGCTGTTGCTCGTGGGAAAGCTCGTGGTGGACTTTGCTGAAAACGGCTTTGATCTGTGGTCGCTGGTGCGCGTTCTCATCGCATGCTTCGGCGTGTGGATCATCGGCTCCGTTGGCTCTTTCTACATGGGCCGCTCCATCTACGGCGTCACCGTCACAGACGTGAAGTATGCGCGCCGCATGCGGAAGCAGACCGACATGGTAGAAGCCAGCGAAGACGAGGTTTAATTAGCGTCGCGGCGGAGCCGTTGACGCTAATATGATCACATTAGGCACATACTTTCAATCGGAGCCCAAGGAGTAGGACATGAAACTCATCACCGCTGTTGTAAAGCCTTTTACGCTGCCGGATATTCGCGAGGCATTGGAACAGCTTGAGGTTCATGGTCTCACCGTGACTGAAACGCAGGGCTTTGGCCAGCAGCGCGGACACAGCGAGGTCTACCGCGGCGCCGAGTACGCCACCGACTTCGTCCCGAAGGTCAAGCTGGAGGTCGTTGTTAATGACGCAGCGGTAGAAGAGACCATCAACGCCATCGTTGAGGCTGCCTACACCGGCAAGATCGGTGACGGCAAGCTGTGGGTAACCCCAGTCGAGGACGTCATCCGCGTGCGCACCGGCGAGCGCGGCGAGGCTGCTGTCTAAATGGACAAAGCCGCGCAGCTGCGCGCAGAAGCTTTCGATGCGGCAGAAGCATTGATTAAGACCCTGGAGCTGCCAGAGGGCACCGCCCTCGCAGCGACGGGGTCTTTTGCGCGCCGCGAGATGACAAAGTATTCCGATCTGGATCTGCTGTTGATTCATCCAGAGGGGATGGTGCTAGACGAGCAGGCGGTGGCCAACATTTGGTATCCCATCTGGCAGGCGGGGTATCACCTGGATTATGCCCTGCGTACCCCGGGCGAGTGCGCGGAGATAGCCGGCACGGATCCGGCGGCGGGTTTTGCGCAGCTGGATCTGTCTTTTGTGGCGGGTAGCAAGGCGCTTGTCGACGAAGCCCGCGCCAAGCTTCTATCCCAGTGGCGGGTGCTGCTGCAAAAGCATTTCGATTCTTTCGTCAGCACCGCAATTGCGCGCTGGCGGCGTTCGGGCACGTTGGCCACGATGGCGAATCCGGACATTAAAAACGGGCGGGGCGGCCTGCGCGATATCCAGTTCATTAGGGCCCTGGCCCTGGGCAATCTTGCCGACGCTCCGCGGCTGGATGCCGAGCGTGACCTGCTGCTCGATGTCCGTAGCCTTTTGCATATGCATGCCCATCGTCACCGCGACCTTTTGGACCCTGAATTCGCCGCGGAGATCGCTGACGAGCTGGGTTTCGCGGACCGTTACGAGCTTTCGGCGACGGTGGTGCGAGCGGCGTCGACAGTCGATAGGGCGATGGAGCGCGCGCTTGCCACGGCCCGCGGCGTCGTGGGTAAAAGGCAACGGGACCGTTCGCGCAAGCCTTTGGACCTAGGAGTCGTCGATAGTGGCGGCTACGTGACGCTGGCGCGCAACGCTGACCTGCAGGACCCAGGGCTAGGGCTGCGCGTGGCGGCGGCGTCGGCGCGCACGAGCCGTCCCATCGAGCCGGGCGTGTGGAAGCTGCTGGCTAACGCGCCTGCGCTTCCGGAGCGTTGGAATACCGCGATAACCGACGCCTTCTTTACTATCTTGTCTTCGCCCACCGAAACGCCACGGCTCATTGAGGAGCTTGACGAGGTGGGACTGTGGGAGACTCTGGTGCCGGAGTGGGGGCACATCCGCGGGATGCTGCCGCGGGAGCGTAGTCACGCTCACACTGTGGATTATCACACCATGCTGACCGTAGCGCGCTGCGCGGAGGTGCGTACCACGGTCGCGCGTCCGGACTTGTTGTTGCTAGCGGCGCTGTACCACGACATCGGCAAGGGCTATGGCCGCCCGCATTCCGCCGTAGGCGCGGAAATGGTGACCAAGGCCGCGGCAAAAATGCGGCTGAGCCTGGCGGATCGTTCGCGTGTGCAGACGCTCGTGGCAGAGCATACAACCTTGGCCAAATTGGTCTCCCGCATGGACCCGGAATCGGACGTGGCTCGGGATAAGTTGCTGGCGGCGGTGCATTATGACCACCTGACGCTCTCGCTGTTGCTGGTCTTGGCACGCGCGGATGCTGAATCGACTGGCCCCAGCGTGTGGAATCCGCGCCTGGAGGCGGGCATTCGGGTGCTGTCTTCGCGCGCCTTTGCGCAGCTGGAGGCGCTTAGCCCTACGAAGCCGGTGGTGTATTCGCAAAAGGAGATTGCGCTCAAGGCGAACTATGAGGAACGCACCCTGACGGTTTCGTGGCGGGGCAAGTATCAGCGCGAGGTCATCCGCCCGCTGGCGCTTATTGCGGCGTTGGGCTGGACCATCGAGTCCTCTCGCATGGGCAGGGTAAGTGACGAGCAAGGCGAGGGCTTTGCTGCCGAATTCGACGTGCGTACCGTGGCGGAGAGCTTCGATGCGGCGGCCGATGAGGCGCGTTTCATCCAGTCCTATAAATCTGGCGTGTACACCATCCTTCCGGAGATTGATGGCGCGCCCACAACGGCGATGTGGACGGGAAGCATCTTCGAGGTGCGCACGGGCGAGCGTACGGGTGTGCTTGGACATGTCATCGCTAAGCTTCCCGATTGCGAATGGATTACGAGCTACGTTCCGGGCGCAACGATGGTGCTGCACGCCAAACCGCTAGGCGATGTCGCGCGCGCGACATTGGTCAGGAATGTGACCGAAGCGCTAGTCAGCGGCTAAGCTGGGGGAGTTAAAAATTACTCGAGATTGTTTAGGGAGCACTCACTCGTGTTTGAGTCACTGTCCGATCGCTTGCAAACTGCCTTGTCGGGCCTGCGTGGCAAGGGCAAGCTGACCGAGGCCGACATCAATGCCACCGCGCGCGAGATTCGCCTTGCGCTGCTGGAAGCTGACGTCTCGCTGACCGTAGTCCGCGCGTTCATCAAGCGTATTAAGGAGCGCGCTGCCGGTGCAGAGGTCTCTGAGGCGCTGAACCCGGCGCAGCAGGTTGTCAAGATTGTCAATGAGGAACTCGTTGACATCCTGGGTGGCGAGACCCGCCGCCTGCAGCTGGCAAAGAACCCGCCCACGGTCATCATGCTGGCTGGTCTGCAGGGTGCTGGTAAGACCACCTTGGCCGGTAAGCTGTCCAAGCACCTGGCCAAGCAGGGCCATACGCCGATGCTGGTGGCCTGTGACTTGCAGCGTCCGGGCGCGGTCCAGCAGCTGCAGATTGTTGGTGAGCGCGCGGAGGTACAGGTCTTTGCTCCGGACCCAGGCACCTCCATCGACTCCAATGATCACGAGATGGGTACCTCCCACGGTGACCCAGTCGCCGTCGCCCAGGCCGGCATCGAGGAAGCTAAGCGGACCCAGCACGACATCGTGATCATCGATACCGCGGGCCGCCTCGGCATCGATGAGACCTTGATGACGCAGGCACGCAACATTCGCGACGCTGTGAACCCGGACGAGGTCCTTTTTGTCATCGATTCCATGATCGGTCAGGACGCGGTGCAGACCGCCGAGGCCTTCCGTGACGGCGTTGATTTCACCGGCGTCGTGCTGACCAAGCTCGATGGCGATGCCCGCGGTGGTGCGGCGCTGTCCATCCGTGAGGTCACCGGCAAGCCGATCATGTTTGCCTCCACAGGTGAGAAGCTCGAGGACTTCGACGTCTTCCACCCGGAGCGCATGGCTTCGCGCATCCTGGGCATGGGTGACCTTCTCTCGCTGATTGAGCAGGCTGAGGCCACCCTGGACCACCAGAAGGCAGAAGAAGCTGCCGCCAAGCTGGGCACCGGTGAGCTAACGCTCAACGACTTCTTGGACCAGATGCTGATGATCCGCCGCATGGGCCCGATTGGCAATCTGCTGAAGATGATGCCGGGCGGCAAGCAGATGAACAAGATGGCGGAAATGGTCGATGAGAAGCAGCTCGACCGCATCCAGGCCATCATCCGCGGTATGACCCCGCAAGAGCGTGAGAATCCGAAGATCCTTAACGCCTCGCGCCGTAAGCGTATTGCAAACGGTTCTGGCGTTTCCGTCTCCGAGGTCAACCAGCTCATCGAGCGCTTCAACGAAGCGAAGAAGATGATGTCCAAGATGGCCGGCCAGTTTGGCATGGGCCCGGGCATGGGGCGCTCTGCCACCAAGAAGAAGCGGAAGGGGCGCAAGGGCAAGAACGGCAAGCGCAAGGCCCCGAAGAACCGTCCAGGCGGCGGCATGCCAGGTATGCCAGGCGGTATGCCGGGAATGCCGGGCGGCATGCCTTCCATGGAGGAGCTGCAGAAGCTGCAGGAGCAGATGGGCGGCGGCGGAATGCCAGGCATGCCAGGGGGTATGCCGGGTTTGCCTAAGATGCCGAAGGGCATGGAAAACATCGACTTGAATAACCTGGACTTTGGCCAGGGCAAGAAGTAGTCGGGCCTAGAAGAGGCGAGGGAACTCCTCGCCTCTTTTTCGCGTTTTGGAGGCGTGTTTTTCTACGGCTAAAGTTGTACTTATGAAGCCGATCCCAGCTGTTCGCCAAGTTCGCCACGACATCAACGCCAAGCCTTTCATCGCAATCTGGGAGGTGACGCGCGCGTGCCAGCTGGTGTGCCAGCATTGCCGCGCCGATGCGCAGCATGAGCCAGCGCCAGGGCAGCTGAGCACGCAGCAGGGCAAGGCGCTATTGGATTCCATCGCGAGCTATGAGAAGCCGCGTCCCATTGTGGTGCTCACAGGCGGCGATCCCTTTGAGCGTGGCGACCTCGAGGAGCTGACGGAGTACGGCACCTCGCTGGGGCTAAACATCTCACTTTCGCCTTCGGTCACCCCGCGTCTTACTCGCGAGCGCCTCGAAGGCCTGCGTGCCGCGGGTGGCTCGGCATTGTCGCTTTCGCTCGACGGCGCGACGGCCAAGACCCACGATTATTTTCGCGGCTTTTCCGGCATCTTTGACCAGACCATCGAGATGGCAGAGGTGGTCACGGACGTGGGCTACCGCCTGCAGATCAATTCCACGATCACCAAGAACAACGTCTATGAGGCGCCGCAGCTGCTCAAGCGCGTCATCGACATGGGAGCAAAGCTGTGGAGCGTGTTCTTCCTGGTGCCAACTGGCCGTGGAACGGGTCTCGAGGCGCTGACTCCGCACGAGCGCGAGGACGCTATGCACTGGCTGCACGATGTTTCGAATCGCGTGGCAATCAAGACCACTGAGGGCCCGCAGTATCGCCGCATCGTGCTGGAGGCACAACAGGGCAAGGAATACGTTGGGGGAGAGCTCTACCGCTATCTCACCGAAGAGACCGAGCGGGTGCTCGGGCCTGCCGACGACGCGCATACCCGCCGCCCGCGCCCGCCCATGGCGATTAACGCAGGCTCTGGCTTCGTGTTCATCGACCACCTCGGCGACGTTTATCCCAACGGCTTCCTACCGATGCACTGCGGCAACGTCAAAGACACTCCGCTGCCCGAAATCTATGCCAATTCGCCTGTCTTTAAAAAGTTGCGCGACCCCGCCCAGTGGTCGGGCAAGTGCTCCGTGTGCGAATATGCCACCGTCTGCGGCGGTTCCCGCTCGACCGCGTTCGCAATGACGGGTGATCCGCTAGCTTCCGACCCGACGTGCGCATACGTGCCCGCGGCGTGGGTCAAATAGCAGAAAGCGTGGTGCCAGATGGCACCACGCTTTCTTTGCTCTAGGGTGAGGAAATTAAGTAATCCGCGACTTAGACTGCGTCGTTGTCGGTCAGATACGGGTAGGGGACCGGCTGGGCATTGGAGGCCGTGGCATCGGCCGGTGCCGACGGCGTGGTCGGTGCGGTTGAGGTCGGCATGTTAGCAGGCGTCTTAGGCGGTGCCTGCTTTACTTTTTTGCCGGCCAGGAACGGCTCGATGGCCTCGCGCAGCATTGGCATTGCGGACTCCGCGAAGGCGTTGCTGATGTGGTGCATATCGCGGTAGACCATCGTGTTGCCGATGACCACCGGGCAGTTGCCATTTTTGTCACAGAACCAGGAAGAGGTATCCAGCGACAGCATGTTGTCGTATTGGGACAGGATTTCCGCACCTGGATCGACCGGCGCGTAGACCTTGTCGAAGGTCATGCCGCAGCCCTTCTCGTCCTCGGTGGCGACATAGCACTCGTCGAACTCGCGGCCCTTGCCAGCATCGTCAAAGCCCCACGGGTTATCGCGTAGGCCCAAGAATGGAATCTTGGCGTCTGCCAATTGCTTCCAGAACTCGGCGTAGCCTGCCGGGACGTAGTCTGGGCCTTCTCCCAGCGGGCCGGATGGGCGAGTGGTATTCGAGATGACCAGCGCCGGATCCGCATCCAGGATGCGCTCGGTGACCATCTCGCCCCACTCGTGACATTCAGGGGTAACGGTCAGGTCTTCACCAAGTTCAATCGGGCAACCCTGGCGCAGCATTGGGATGATCTTGAAGTGCATCTCACGGCCCAGGCGGTCCAAGCCGGACATCCACTGTTCCGCGTGGGAGCCACCGACGACGTAGACCTCGGTCTTTGACTCACGGTCACCCCACTCACACGGAGTGCCGTCGCGGCGGGCATCCGGCAGGTAATCCGCCGGCATGTCCTGCCCAATAAAGCAATAGGCCACTGCGGTTGGCGGCATGAGGCCGCCAACGAGGATCGGGTCCGGCTTGTACTCTACGTCCTTCGGCACCGGCTTATTTAGTGCGAGGGCCGTGGCACCTGGGTAGAGCTTCGGGTCGAGGTTCTCCGCATTCTCGGAGTAGATGGTGTTCATCCACAGCGGCTGAATGGCAAGCAAACCGACAACGCAGGCGCCCACGACGACGCCGCCTACCGCTCGGAACGCGCCAACGCGCTGCTTCATGGAGGCAATGGCGCTATTGACCGGCATATCGTCCGCCGTCGGGCGCTTGCGGGCCTGGCGCAGGGGCTTCTCCAAGAAGCGGTGGGTAAGATCTGCCAGCACTAGGGAGATGGCGATGATAATGATGCCCAGCCACCATGGAGGGGTCTCCAGCTCGAGGGCCTTGGTGGACAAAATCAGAAGCGGCCAGTGCCAGAGATAGAGCGGGTAGGCGACGTCGCCAAGCCAGCGCGCCTTCTTTGAAGCCATGTGGCGGGAGATGGAACCGCCGCCGCCCAAGATGATGAGCACCGCACCACCCAACGGCAGCAGGGAGAGCGGGCCTGGGTAAGCCGTGGTTTCAGCGATGATAGCGCCGGTAAACGCTAGGCACACCAGGCCGAGGCCGGTAAACAGGTTGGAAAAACGGCTAGAAATATTCCACTTCGTACCGTAAATAGCCAGAACCGCACCCAGGGTCAGCTCCCATGCGCGCGACCACGTGGAGTAGTAGTTAGCGGCCGTGCCGTAGAGGCCATCGCGGGAAGCATAGGCAAAGGACGCGATGGTAACGACGATGAGGATAGGGCCGGCAATCTGGTTGACGGTGGGGAAGCGCACCTGCTTGAGGCGCTTCGGGTCCGGTGCCGGGCGCAGCTTCATGATGGCTGCCAGAATCAGCGCAAAGGCGATGCCCATGATGTAGAACTGACCCTGTACAGCCATGGACCACATGTGCTGCAGAGGGGAGGTGCTAGCAGAAGCTGCGGTGTAGTCCGCGTTTTGGCGGGCTAGCTCCCAGTTCTGGAAATACAGCATCGTGGCCGTGATTTGCTGGGCGAGCTCTGTGCGCATCAGTTCCGGAGTAAAAATGCGAACCAAGATATAGGTGACGCCGATGACCAATACGAGGCTGGGAACGAGGCGTCGCAAAGTGCGCCAGATTGGCCACCATGGATTCAAAGAAGCATTAGGCTTGGCCGCGTAACGCAGCTGGGAGCCTAAGAAGAAGTAGCCCGAAAGCAAAAGGAACACGTCCACGCCGCCCGAAACTCGGCCGACGAAGACGTGATAAATGACCACGAGTGCGATGGCGATGCCGCGCAGACCATCGAGGTCATAGCGGTAACGGAAGCTGCGTGGTGAATTTTCAGTCATAATTTCTCTCAGCAGGCCAATTAAGGCATACGTCTGTCCCCTAAAAGGTTTTGCCTCAAGGGGAAGTGTTTGGAAGTAAATAAGGGCAAACTGGCCTGAAAGGTGTCTAGGTTAGCGTCAAATAGGGTACTCTCTCGGGCCGCGCTGTTCATAACGCCACGGGCAATGCCGCCGAAGATTGCATAAAAGTCCTAGGAAAAGTGCCACCAGAGTTCTCCGTGGGAGGATTTCCGTTTTGGGGCGTCTGCCGCTAATATAGTCGGGGTTGTCTATAGGTAGTTGGTTCTATAGATGGACGACACTAGATAGACAACACTGCAAACTTAACATTCTGCGTAACGCCGTATACCGCCTACGGACGGCCGGCACGTCACGCGCAGGGTAAATTCAAGAGCTGAACCGGCGTGGTTTGAATCCACGCGTCTGAACTGCTCGGTGACTAGAAAAGGAGCCAATCATGGCTGTCAAGATCAAGCTGCAGCGTATGGGTAAGATCCGCAACGCTGAGTACCGCGTCATCATCGCTGATGCACGCACCCGCCGTTCCGGCAAGGCTATCGAGAACATCGGCATCTACCAGCCGAAGCAGGAGCCTTCCCTCATCCAGATCGATTCCGAGCGCGCACAGTACTGGCTGGGCGTCGGCGCACAGCCGACCGAGCCGGTTCTCGCACTGCTGAAGGTTACCGGTGACTGGCAGAAGTTCAAGGGCCTGCCAGGTGCTGAGGGCACCCTGAAGGTTGCTGAGGAGAAGCCTTCCAAGCTGGAGCTGTTCAACGCTGCACTGGCTGAGGCCAACAACGGCCCGACCATCGAGGCTATTACCGAAAAGAAGAAGAAGGCCAAGGAAGAGGCAGAGGCTAAGGCTGCTGCTGAGAAGGCTGCAGAAGAAGCTGCTGCCGCTGAGGCTGCCGCTGCAGAGTCCGAGGAGTCCGCTGAGGCTTCTGAGGAGTCCGCAGAGTAATCTCGCCGCGCTTTTGCGTAACTAGATCTTCTAATCAGATCTTCTAAAAGGGCGCCTGTTACCTCCCGTAAAGGGGAACGGTAACAGGCGCTTTTTGCTATTGCGCTTCCGGTCGCACGCTGCCTGGGTAGTTACGATAAGGATTTTCCGGATTCTTAAAATCGGTGCCGCGGATGGAGGCGGCGAAGACGGATTTGGCGATGTCGAGCTTCATTTGCTCCGGTAGTGCGCTGAGGTGACCGCTGGTGGCGAGTACCGAAAAGCCGTGCACCGTGGCCCAAGCAGCAAGCGCGTTGACGGGAAAGTGCGTGTAATCCGCTGTGCCATCGGTGTCTATCGCGTGCTTGGCCAGTAGGTGATAGAAGCGGTGCAGCGTAGACGAGTGGCCGTCGGAAGCACCCATGTCTAGATCGTCGTTGAATGCCCGCGGGTAATTAAAGCCGCGTCCAGACAAGATGCATTGGAAGAAGCCGTTTTCGTCCAAAGCGAAGCGGAGATAAGCCATTGCGGCGTGCATGAGCTGCTCGACGTGAATGGGGCCTGGATTTTCTTCCTGCGCGGCGAAGTCCTCGGCCTCGATCAGCGCTGCGTCGAGGCGCTTGAGGAGCTCATCAATCGAGGCGTCGGCAACCGCGCGTAGCAGTTCCTCCTGATCCGTGAAGTGGCGGTACGCCGAGGTGGGGGACACGCCAATGGTGCGCGTGACTGCACGAATGCTCACCGCGTCAGGCCCATGCTTTCGGCCGAGCTCTACTGCTACACGCAACATCTCCGCGCGCAGATTTCCGTGATGATATGGCTTGGAGGTACTCATGATTTGGCTATGCTATCACCGTCGTAAGTGCTAGCTATTGTTTCTCCTGTCAACATTGTGAGCAGCATAATTGCCGGTGAATCGCCGTCAGATTCCACTGCGTCAACCCTGTGTGGAACATAGGCGGGAAGGTGGATGATCTGGCCTGGCCGGAGGAGAACTTCTTTGCCTTCACACGTAAAAAAGACTTCTCCGCGCAACGTTTGAACGGTAATCGGATGCGCAGCCTTGTGGTCTGGCAAACTTTGGCTCGCGTTAAAGGTGAATAGGATGAGGTTGCCGCCATCGGCGCTCAACACGCGTTTGACGGCCGGGCGTGGGCGCTGCGCGTTCGGCTTCGGCGCCTCCGCCAGGAGGTCCAGGTTAAGCATTTTCTCGCCGTGATGGCTGGCATTACCGAAGGTGGTTACGTTATTGATTGGAAGCTCTGCCACGGGCTTGTCCGTCATGGGCTTCTCCTTTATCTAAAGGCGATGGTTTTATTCTCAACGTTACCCAAAAACATCAGATTTAATAAGGCTCGAGCCGTATAAAATATTGTAGTTCGTGCCGTCAGTTGGAAGCGATTAAAGTTGGGCAAATGGAACTAATGATCGGCCGTGTCATCAAATCGCACGGAATCAAAGGCGAGCTGAGCGTCGAAGCCACCACCGACGAGCCCGAAATCCGCTTCGCGGTGGGTGAGGTACTCCATGGCCGCCAGGGAAAGAAGGAACACGATCTCACCATCAAGGCAGTGCGTGCGCACAAGGGCCGCTTGCTCATTACCTTCGAGGAAGTAAAAGACCGAACCGCAGCCGATAGCCTGCGCGGCACCCAATTTTTTGCGCCGCCATTGGATAACCCAGACGACGAAGGTTTCTACGACCACGAGCTCGAGGGTCTGCGCGTCATCCACGAGGGGGCCGACATCGGTGAGGTTACCGGCGTCACCCACGGCCCGGTGCAGTCCTTGTTGTCGGTCAGCCTAGAAAACGGCAAGAAAGCGTTGATTCCTTTCGTTGAGGAGATTGTCCCCGAGGTCGATCTTGAGGAAGGTACCTGCACGATTACGCCACCGGAAGGATTGCTAGAGCTGTGAGGCTAGACGTCGTCACAATTTTCCCTGAATACCTAGACCCGCTGCGCCATGCTCTGCTGGGTAAGGCCATCGAACAAGGCAAGCTTTCGGTGGGCGTGCACGATCTGCGCGGCTGGGCCACCGATACACATAAGTCGGTGGATGATTCGCCCTTCGGCGGCGGTCCCGGCATGGTGATGAAGCCGGAGGTCTGGGGCCCTGCGCTTGACGACGTCGCCAGTGGCGCCGCGCACACCACGGACTTGGAATCCTCGCTCCCGCACCTGAACAAGCCGCGCCACGACGACGTCGAGGGCGTCGAAGCGAAAGCCTATGCACGTCCAGCGGGCGCATCCGCCGGCGCGAATGAGGCTGCGGAGGACGAGTCCTTGCCGCTGCTTATCGTCCCGACGCCTGCCGGAAAACCTTTCACGCAGGCAGACGCCCAAGAGTGGTCCAATGAGGAACACATCGTCTTTGCCTGCGGCCGCTACGAGGGCATCGACCAGCGCGTCATTGACGATGCAGCGCAGCGCTACCGCGTACGCGAGGTCTCCATCGGCGACTACGTGTTGATCGGCGGGGAAGTGGCGGTGCTCGTCATGGCCGAGGCTATCGTGCGCCTAATCCCAGGAGTGCTGGGCAACCGCCGCTCGCATGAGGAGGACTCCTTCTCTGATGGGCTGCTCGAAGGGCCGAGCTACACCAAGCCACGCGAGTGGCGTGGGCTGGCCGTGCCTGAGGTGCTGACCTCTGGAAATCACGCGCTCGTGGATAAGTGGCGCCGCGAGCAATCACTGCGCCGCACCTTTGAACGCCGCCCCGAGCTATTGGACGGCGTGGAGCTCGATAAAGCCGACCGCAAGTACTTGGAGCAGCTACGCAATGGAAGTTAGTACCGATCTATCTATTTTGATGACGGAAAAAGAATGGAATGACATTCTGACCCACATGCCGCAGAAGCTGGCAGAAGGTGGCTATGAGCCTGCGAATATCAGCGCGGAGGTCATCTCCTTTACCTGCGAGCCGGACAACATCTTGGTCAACGAGTACATGTCCAAGCATGGCAGCGCACCAGTAGGCGAGAGCGTGTGGCGCGTCATCGTCAACGGCAGCTCTGACCTGCCCTTGCATAAGGTCACCACGGCGGTGGTGGACTGTTTGCCGCCGCACACGCTGTGGTACGGCACCTCCGAGATCGGTCACACCGAGTTCGGGTTGGGCACCGCCTGCGCGTGGCAACCATAAATCTTTAGGTAGTAACTTCGGCGACGAAAATGGGGAACCTCGCCCTTTGATTAGTTGCTGCAGAATCATCTTGTGAGCTGCGGAAAGAGGAATGTTCCCCGGATTCAATCGTCGTTGGTAGCGCCCGTCTTAGCATGAGGTCATCAACAGGAAGTCTCCTTACTTCCTTCTCTCTTTACTCGATACAAGGCAGGTGCACCGCATGTCCATCCCCAATACTTTCCCTCCGGCCAACAACGTCGCTGGTTTCACCGATCCGGCAGATAACTACGTGGCACCCACAGAGCAGCGCGGCGGGATATCAACCGGCTTGACGGTGGCTATTACGGCCATCGTTGGTCTTTGCTTGGCTGCAATCGTGGCGGGCGTCATGGCGTTCATGGGCAAAAGTGGCGGCTCTGATGATGCTGCTGCTGGTGCGGCCTCCCCAGTACTCGTCTCCCCTGCACAGGAGGCCGCCCCAGTAACTGTCACTGAGCAGCGCCCGGCCACCGTGACCGCGCAGGCGCCAGAACCCGTCGTACCCGTTGAGCGCGTTGCACAAGCTCCGTCCTACTCCTCTGGATACTCCAGCTATCGAGCGCTCACTGGCAACACCTCGCAAAGCTTTGCAGCAAATGTTTATTCATCCTTTGTAAGCAACTACGCCGCGACCGGCTCCCCGAACGCAACGCTGAAGGTTTATTCTCCGGCTACCGGCGGCAACTACGACATGTACTGCTCCGGCACGTCCTCCTCTGTCCGCTGTTCTGGAGGCGACAACGCAGCAGTTCTCATCTACTAGCACTCTGCCAGCACGCCAAAGCGCTTTCGCTTCCTGAACGAGTCGCCCCGACACGAATGTGTTGGGGCGTTACTGCGTGAGGGGAAGCAATTGAGGAGTTGGAGCGCTCATCGCTGGGATGAAAGGGCGGTGCGGTACCTTTGTTGAGTCCAGAAAATCAGCCACAAAGGTGAGGATTTCTTTTGAAGATTGCAGCTACCATCGCCGCAGAGATTGGTGTAAAGGAGTCTCAGGTTGAGACTGCTTTGACGCTTCTGGCGGAGGGAAACACTGTCCCATTCATCGCGCGCTACCGCAAAGAAGCCACTGGTGGTTTGGATGATTCGCAGTTGCGCACCATCGAGGAGCGCGCGACGTACCTGCGCGAATTGGAAGAGCGTAAAGAGGCAATTTTGGCGGCTATCGATGAGCAAGGAAAGCTCACCGACGAGCTGCGTGCACAGATTCTCGAGTGTGAGACCAAGGCGCGTTTGGAAGACCTGTACCTGCCATACAAGAAGCGCCGCAAGACCAAGGCCGACATCGCTCGTGAGGCCGGCCTGGAAGAGTTGACGGACAAGCTCATTGAGAACCCCACGGCCAATCCAGAAGAGATGGCGGGGCAGTTCCTGACTGAAGGATTTGAAGACACCAAGAAGGCTCTCGAGGGCGCGCGTTCCATCATCATTGACCGGTTTGCTCTCGACGCCGACTTGGTCGGCGAGGTGCGCGAGCGCATGTTCAACGAGGGCACCATGGGCGCTTCCGTGGTGGCTGGCAAGGAAGCCGAAGGCGCCAAGTTCAAGGACTACTTCGAGTTCTCTGAGCCTTTCGACCAGCTGCCCTCGCACCGGATTTTGGCCTTGCTGCGCGGTGAGAACGAGGGCGTTCTCCAGCTCAACCTGGATGCCGGTGAAGACGAAGTCTATGAGGGCATGATTGCCGAGCGTTTTGATCTTGCGGTCGGCGATTCCAAGTGGCTTTCCGACGCCGTGCACTGGGGCTGGCGCACGAAGCTCTACATTTCTTCTGGCCTTGATGTGCGCATGCGCCTCAAAGAAATCGCGGAGGAGGGCGCGCTCAAGGTCTTTGCCACCAACCTGCGCGACGTCTTGTTGGCGGCACCGGCGGGTCAACGCGCCACGATTGGGCTGGACCCGGGCTATCGAAACGGCGTGAAGTGCGCTGTAGTTGATTCCACGGGCAAGGTTCTTGATACCGCAATTGTCTATCCGCATCAGCCGCAGAACCAGTGGAGCCAGGCAGTAAACACTCTGGCCACGCTGTGTGCGAAGCACTCGGTGGACCTTATGGCCATCGGCAACGGCACCGCTTCCCGTGAGACGGAGAAGCTGGCCAACGAGATCGCTGACATGCTTAAGCAGGCCGGCGGCCAGCGCCCAACTCCGGTCGTGGTCTCCGAGTCCGGCGCTTCGGTGTACTCGGCCTCCCAGCTGGCGGCGGATGAGTTCCCAGACATGGATGTCTCGCTGCGTGGTGCAGTCTCCATCGCACGCCGTTTGCAGGATCCCCTGGCTGAGCTGGTCAAGATTGATCCGAAGGCCATCGGCGTGGGCCAGTATCAACACGATGTCAACCAGACCTCGCTGGCGCGCACCCTCGACGGCGTGGTTGAGGATGCAGTAAACGGTGTCGGCGTTGACCTAAACACCGCATCTGTTCCGCTGCTTGAGCGCGTGGCGGGCGTAAACTCCACCATCGCCACCAACATTGTGGCCTATCGCGACGAGAATGGTTCCTTTGCCTCGCGCAAGGAGCTCAAGAAGGTGCCGCGCCTTGGGCCAAAGGCCTTCGAGCAGGCAGCAGGCTTCCTGCGCATCAATGGCGGAACCGATCCGCTCGATAGCTCGGCAGTTCACCCTGAGGCCTACCCGGTGGTGGCGCGTATCGCGGAGTCCACTGGCATGGGCGTGGCGGACTTGATTGGCAACTCCCGCGTCCTGCAGAAGCTGCAGCCGGGAGACTTTGCCGATGAGACCTTCGGTATCCCGACTGTCACCGACATCATTGCCGAGCTGGACAAGCCTGGCCGCGACCCGCGTCCAGAGTTTAAGACCGCTACTTTCAAGGAAGGCGTGGACAAAGTCTCGGACCTGGTACCGGGCATGATCCTGGAGGGGACCGTCACCAACGTTGCGGCCTTCGGCGCCTTCGTGGACGTCGGAGTGCACCAGGACGGCCTGGTACACG
Source organism: Corynebacterium simulans (assembly GCF_001586215.1). Lineage (NCBI taxonomy): Bacteria > Bacillati > Actinomycetota > Actinomycetes > Mycobacteriales > Corynebacteriaceae > Corynebacterium > Corynebacterium simulans. Next base: position 2,466,982 of record NZ_CP014634.1, read on the forward strand.
TCTCCGCGATGAGCAATAAGTTCATCTCTGATCCGCACGAGGTCGTGCGCTCCGGGCAGGTAGTAAAGGTCAAGGTCATGGAGGTTGACGTGCAGCGTCAGCGCATCGGCCTCTCGCTGCGCCTCGATGATGAACCAGGCCAGCCTACACAACGCCAGGGTGGCGGCAAGCGTGGTGGCAACGGCGGTAGCAGCAGAGGCGGCAACACCGGCAATGGCCCCAAAGGTGGCCGTGGAGCGCGTGGCGGCCGCGGCAATTCCGGTGGACGTCCCGCCGGCGGCTCCATGGCGGATGCGCTGAAGAAGGCCGGCTTCGGCAAATAAATTTATTAAAAGTTGCTTCGTGGCGTGTTAGTGCAGCGCGGCGAGTTAGTGATAAGTTTGGTGAAACAAACAAAAGGGTGACCGCGGTCACTGTACCTTCATGAGGGAGGGTTTCGCCTTGCATCAGAAACAAACGCCGTTCGACGCCACGCAGCCGGCTGCCCATGCCGTGCAGGAAACGGAAGCGAAGGGGTGGCATCGCATCCTGGACTGGCGCCCGCGTAGCACACTCTCGCGGGTGCTGATCGTTTTCTTGCTGGTAGCGCCAGTCATCCTCGCAGCCACGATGATGTGGGCGATGTGGGACCCTTCCAAGTACATGCGGCAGATTGACTTGGCGGTGGTCAATGAGGACGCCGGCGTGGAAAAACAGGGCAAATACGTCAACTACGGCGATCAAGTAGTAGAAGGCCTCCTGGAAACTGACTACCTGAACTTCGCCGAGATGAACGCCCAGGAGGCAAACGATGGGTTGTTAAAGGGCAAGTACCTGATGGTGGTGACCATCCCAAAGGTTTTCTCGGAGCAAGCGGTTACCATCATCAGCGATAAGCCGGTCAAACCGCAGATCCACTTCGCCAGCAACGATTATTACGGAACGAATGGCTCGGTGATTTCTTCGAGCCTGGTTCCGCAGGTTCAGACCAGCGTTGAGAACGCGATTTCCAAAAAGTATGCGGATCAAGTCATCGAGGGCATGGTCAAGCTCAGCGATGGCATTGGTACCGCGGCCGAAGGTGCAGGCCGTCTTGACGAGGGCGTGGGCAAGCTGCAGGCTGGCGGCGAGAAGGCGGTGACCGGCATCGACAAGCTGGATGCCGGAGCGGGCGTGCTCAACAACGGTGCGGGGCAGCTGCACGATGGCACTGGCCGGCTGGTCCAGGGCGTAAGCGAGCTTTCCACGGGTGCGGGCCGGCTTGACGACGGCGCGAATGAGTTGGCGACGGGCTCCGATAAGTTGCTGGAGGGCACGGGCAAGCTTGGCGAAGGAGCCAGCCAAATCGAAGGTGGCGTCGGCCAGCTCACCGGCATGCTCATCCCACTCCTGCAGCAAGCACAGTCAGTGGTGCCGAGCCTCATCGGCTTGGTGGATGTGCTGCGCGGAATGGGCATGACGGCCCAGGCAGACCAGCTTTCCACTTTGTTGACGAAGCTGGATCCGGCAAATAGCAGCAACATGGTCTCCCAGCTGGAGAAGCTGCGTGATGGTACGCAGCAGCTGAATTACAACTTGTCCGACCCGAATTCCGAGTACCTAGGTGGCATGCTCAAGCTCAACCAAGGCACCCATCAGCTGGCGGAGGGAACCGGTCAGCTAAAAAGCGGCGTGGGCGAGCTATCTACCGGTGCCGTGCAGCTGGATGAAGGTGCGGGACGCCTGGCAGAGGGCACCACGAGCCTCAAGGATGGTACCGGTCAGTTGAAGGGCGGCGGTGCCCAATTGAAAGACGGCATCGATAGGCTCAAGGATGGTTCGGGTCAGCTCGCCACGAAGCTGGGCGAGGGTGCTGCGAAGGCCCCGCATATTACCCAGCCGGACGTGACAGCACAGAATATGGCGGTGCCGATCAGCTTCACCGAATCCAACGTTCATCCGGTGCAGACCGGCGTTAGTGCCGTCGACCCAACCAAGAAGGAAATCACGGGCGGCGTCTCGATGCTTCTGGTGCTCGTCTTTGGCTTCCTAGCCATGCTGTTGCTCGCTATGACCCTGCCTTATTATCTGCGTGGTATTTTGCCCGCATTCGCGGTGGTTAGCGGCATTAACTTCCTGTTGTTGCTGGGCATGGCGCTGATGTCCACGCTTATGGGCTGGCACCCGGCAAGCTGGCCGATGATGCTGGGAGTGCTCGCAGCAATCGCGATGGTGGGCGCTGCCACCTACCAGCTGTTGCTGGTGACCTTCGGGCGCAGGATTGGCGCCATCTTCTCGGTCGGCGTTTTTGCCATGGGAGTCATGGTCTTCGGCGGCGTGTGGCCCACGGCGGCCATCCCGGCACCGCTGCGTTTGCTGCATCCTTTTCACCCGATGACCTATGCCAAGAACGCCTTCACCCGCGCCACCGATGGCATTCATGACGGCACCTTCGCCGGCGGCATCATGGTCTTGCTCAGCGTCACCGTCTTGGCAGTAGCCGCCAGCTACCTCATCTTCCGCGCACGCCACCACGGCACCGCCCGCCTGTTGGACGAGCACAAGGTCATGGCAGCGACCACGGCTTAAGCGGCGTGCGCGAGCTAACCAAGCTCCCGGTGTAGGCGCTCCGCGCCGCCGGGGTAGCTGCGCAGCCGCAGTCCAAGCCCTGCGGCGAGCTCGCCATAGCGCAGCGCGAAACCGGCGCTGCGGCTGCCAGAATCACAAATTACCCAGACGGTGCCGCCAGCCGGAGCCTCTAAGGAGCCCAGTGCTGCGCGCACCATCTCATCGCCAGTGGTGCCTGCGGCAATCGTGTGAAAAGGCAGAGCGTGCTGGCGCAAGTTCGCCGGCAGCGAGCTATAAAGCAGTGCGGACGGGTCCCGGATGTCGAGGAAGCACTCCGCAGCTTCGCCAGTGCTAGCAGCAACACTGGCGTCGGAGTCGAGCTCGGCATGAGCTTCCAGTGAAGCGCATAGTGCGCGCCCAGGATCGGCGCTGACGCGGAAGCTGCGCAGGCTAGCTGGGTACGCGGTGTAGCTGGATACCTGGCCCACGGTGGTGTCGATTCCGGTGAACCAGCCAATCGCGGCGGTGGCCATCAGCCCGCCGATGACGGAGGTGGTAGCTCCCAGAACACCGGCGCTGGCGCAATCGGGAAGGGCATCGGCATTGGGAGCGGCAGGGAAGAGGTCGCGCAAACCGCAGCCGCGGCCATCCGGTGTGAAAGTGCCTGAATGCCATAGTGCTACGTCGCCGCGAAAACCCAAGACGGTGCCCCAGACCAGCGGAGTCGAGGTTGCCTCGCAGGCGTCGGCGATGAGGTACTTCGTGTCGAAGGTATCTGTGCCGTCGATGACGAGGTCTGTGTCCTGACACAGTTGCAGTGCATTGTCTGCGCTAAATCGGGCGACTTTCGCCTCGATGTGTATCTCTGGCTGAAGCTTACGGGCGCGCCGGGCGGCGACCGCGGCCTTGGGCTGGCCCACGTCATCCACGCCGAAGAGCACCTGGCGGTGGATATTGCTCAGCGCTACCTCGTCATCGTCGATGAGCGTAATGTGCCCGATACCCGCGGCGGCCAGCTGCTGCAGGACCGGGCAGCCCAATCCGCCCGCACCCACGATGAGTACGTGCGCGCGGTTAAGAGCTACCTGCGCATCTTGGCCGATTAGCACCTGTTGGCGCGCGGTGCGGGCAGACTCGAGTTCGCTAAGGCCCACTAGAGCACCTCATCGGCCCAGCTGGCAAGGCCTTCGAAGGTTGAAGAGGCTTGGGCATGCTCGCGGCGCGGGATGCGTCCTGCCTGGCGGGCATAGTGCCCGGCGGCCACCGCATGACGCATAGCGTGGGCCATGGCCACGGGGTCTTGGCAGCGGTTGATAGCGCTGGCCAGCAGAACCCCGTCACAGCCTAGCTCCATCGCGAGGGCGGCGTCGGAGGCGGTGCCGATGCCGGCGTCGACAAGCACGGGCACACTGGCGCGCGCGGCGATGAGCTTGATGTTATGGGGATTTAAAATACCCAGCCCCGTGCCGATCGGCGCGCCTAACGGCATCACGGCGGAAGCGCCCGCATCCTCCAAGCGCAGCGCCGCCACTGGGTCATCGCTGGTATAGGCCAAGACCGTAAACCCCTCTGCCACGAGGAGCTCGGTGGCGTCGATGGTTTCTACGACATCGGGAAGCAGCGTGTGCTCATCCGCGATGACTTCTACCTTGACCCAATTGGTACCTAGTGCCTCGCGCGCCAGCTGCGCCGTGAGCACGGCATCGCGCGCGGTGCGGCAGCCCGCGGTATTCGGCAGCGGCGCAATGTTAAGCCGGCGCAGCAAGTCAAAGACGCTCTCGCCACCTGCCTGCGCGCTGTGGCGGCGCATCGCCACGGTGGTTAGCTGCGTGCCGGAGGCTACCAGCGCTTTTTCCAGCGCGTCCTGGCTGCTTGCGCCACCCGTGCCCATGATGAGCCGAGTTTCAAAGCTCTTATCCGCGATTGTCAGCACTTTACTAGCCTCCCTGGATTGCAGTAAGAACATCGATGACCGCGCCTTCTTCGAGGCAGGTGTCTTCCCACGCCGAGCGTGGAATCACCGCGCCATTTATGGCCACCGCAGTGCCCGCTTCTGGTGCATTGACCTCGGCAATCAGTGCCGCCACTGTTGCTGCGGTGGTATCCATCTTCTGCCCGTTGTAGGTGATTGTCATCGTGTTCCTTAAATATCTGTCTTGATATAGCTGTCTTTACTTCGGCTCTAGCGCGCAAAGCGCAGCGGGTCGCAGGCCGAAAGTTCGATGCTGGGGTCCTCGCCGAGGACGAGCTCGCGCGTACACCGTGCACCGAAGGCGGCCAGCAGGATGCCGTGGCGGAAATACCCGGTGGAGACAATGAGCCTGTCACTCACGCGCCCCAGGTAGGGAAGATCATCAGGCGTGCCCGGGCGGGCGCCGGTGGTGGCTTCTAGGAACTCGCAATCTTCGATGCCCGGCAGCACCCGGATGGCATCGCGCAGCAGGTCATAGACACCGCCGGCCTGCGGGGCATTGAGGCTATCCTCGCGGCTGGTCGCGCCCACGGCGATGGTTCCGTCGCCGCGTGGAATCAGATAGATAGGGCGGTCTTCCACGAATCCGCGCACCACGCGGTCTAGCAGTGGGCGGCGTTGCTCTGGCACACGTAGGCGCAGGATGTCGCCGTAGACTGGGCGCAGCGGTTGCGACCATTCGCTAAGACTATTCGCCCCCAGTCCGGCGGCCAGCACCACCTGGTCTGCGGCGAAAGTACCTCCTTCGGTGTGTACCATTCCGCCGTCGACTCCATCGCCGATGTGTGTGACCTTTGTGCGGTGAAAGTGCACGCCTAGGTTTTCCGCGGCGTCGTATAGCGCGAGCGCCCATTGCCGGGGGAAGACCTGCGTATCCCCAGGAATTGAGACAGCGCCGGCCAGGCGTGGGCTCAGCCCCGGTTCGAGGGAGCGCGCCTGCCGCACGGTGATGCGCTCGACCTGCATGCCGTGCGCATTCTGGTAGTCCATGAGCTCTGACAAATGCTGGGAATCGGCGCGGTCCGCGGCTACCACGAGCGTGCCTTCGTCGCGGTAGCCGGTATCGAGGTCGCTGTGCTTGGCGACGGCCGCGATAAGCTCCGGATACCACTTGCCTGAGGCTTGCATCAGCGGAAAGAGCGGGTCTTGTTGATAGACCACCTCCGCGGCGGGAGCCAGCATGCCGCCGGCATGGTGCGTGGCGCCGGATGCTGGCGCTGGGTCGAAGACATCGACTTTGATCTCTGACTGGGCCAACTCTACTGCGGTGGCAAGGCCGATGACCCCGGCACCGACGATGGCAACGCTCATGCGCGACCTTTCTCGAATTCGCTCAGGAGACGCTCGCAGTAGGCGGCCGGGTCCGGGGCATTCATGATTCCGCGCACGACGGCCAGGCCGTCGACGCCAGTTGCAGCGAGCTCGGCGGCATCGTCCGCGGTGACGTCGCCGATGGCGACTACGGGCAGCTGCGAGGCGGCGACGATCTCTGGGTAGCTCTCGAGCCCCAGCGGGGTGCGCCCGGAATCCTTCGTCGGGGTAGCGCGGAAGGGACCGCAGCCGACGTAGTCGAGGACGTCCGCGTACTGGTTCGCGTCCCTAATTAACTCAAGCGTTCCCGTGGTCAGGCCGATGATGGCATCGGGGCCGAGCAGCTCACGTGCGGCACGTGGGCAGAGATCGTCCTGGCCGATGTGCACGCCGTGGACGGGCGCGCCCGCGCAACGCAGAGCTAGGGCGACGTCGACGCGGTCGTCGATAAGCACGTGCGCGCGCGGATTTACCTCGTGTACCGCCTCGGCCACGCGGGCGCCCAAATCATAGAGCGTGCGGGCAGAAATTGGCTTTGAGCGCACCTGTACCACGCCCGCGCCGCCACGCACGGCGGCCGCGGCAATCTCCGGTGACATATTGGTGCCGGTGACGAAGTAACAACGCAGATCAAGCACGGTCGGCTGGTTCCTTGTCTGCCGTTTGATAGAGCTTGGAGCCTTGCGCCTTGAACTCGGCTGACATCATTGCCTCGCCGGCCTTGGCATCGGTGGGAAAGCTCGGCATGCCCAGGGAATCCGAGAAAGTATCGCGGATGTCCTGGCTAATCCGCATGGAACAGAACTTCGGGCCACACATCGAACAAAAGTGCGCGGTCTTGGCGGGCTCAGCCGGCAAGGTCTCATCGTGGTATTCCTGCGCGGTCTCAGGGTCGAGCGAAAGCGCGAACTGATCGTGCCACCGGAATTCGAAGCGGGCCTTGCTCATGGCGTCGTCCCACGCCCGCGCGCCGGGGTGGCCCTTGGCCACGTCGGCGGCATGCGCGGCGAGCTTGTAGGTGATGACGCCGGTCTTGACATCGTCACGGTTCGGCAGACCCAGATGCTCCTTCGGGGTGACGTAGCACAGCATCGCGGTGCCGCCCATGGCGATGTGTGCGGCGCCGATGGCGGAAGTGATGTGGTCATATCCCGGAGCGATGTCCGTGACCAGCGGGCCCAGTGTGTAGAACGGGGCGTCGTGGGCCCAGTCCTGTTCCAGCTCGTTGTTTTCCTGGATCATGTTCAGCGGAACGTGGCCGGGGCCTTCCACCATGACCTGCACGTCGTATTCCCAGGCGCGGCGGGTGAGCTCGCCGATGGTCTTAAGCTCGGCGAACTGCGCCGTGTCGTTGGCGTCGGCCAGGCTGCCAGGGCGCAGGCCATCGCCCAAGGAGAAGGCGACGTCGTATTGCGCGAAAATCTCGCAGAGCTCGTCGAAGTTCTCGTAGAGGAAGGACTCCTTGTGGTGGGCCAGGCACCAGCCGGCCATAATCGAACCGCCGCGGGAGACAATTCCGGTGACGCGCTTGGTGGTCAACGGGATGAATGGGAGCAGAACGCCGGCGTGGATGGTCATGTAGTCCACGCCCTGCTCGCACTGCTCGATGACGGTATCGCGGAAGATCTCCCAGGTAAGGTCCTCGGCCACGCCGTTTACCTTCTCCAGCGCCTGGTAGATAGGCACGGTGCCAATCGGTACTGGGGAGTTGCGCAGAATCCACTCGCGGGTGGTGTGGATGTCATCGCCGGTGGAAAGATCCATCACGGTATCGGCTCCCCAGCGGGTGGCCCAGCGCAGTTTGGACACTTCTTCTGCGATAGAAGAAGTCACGGCGGAGTTGCCAATGTTGGCGTTGATCTTGGTCAAGAACTTGCGGCCGATGATCATCGGCTCGGACTCAGGGTGGTTGATGTTATTCGGGATAATCGCGCGTCCGCGGGCGACCTCGGCGCGCACGAACTCGGGATCGCAGTGCTCGCGCAGCGCCACGAACTCCATTTCCTTGGTGATGATTCCCTTGCGGGCATAGTGCATCTGGGTGACGCGCTTGCCGGCCTTGGCGCGCAGGACAGCACGCTTCTCGCCGCGCCATTCCTGGGAGGCAGCCCCGCGGCGCTGCGCGGACTTGCCGTCATCGGCCAGGTTGCGCTCGCGCCCGGCGTACTCCTCAACGTCGCCGCGGCCTGCAATCCACTCGCTGCGCAGACCCGGCAGGCCCACCTCCGGCTCACACTCGGGGCCGCGGGTGCGGTAGACGCGGAAAGGCTCGTTGGGCCCAGTGGGCGAGTCATCGAGCTCGATCTGGGTTTCCGGTACCTCCAGGCCATCACGGATGATGGGGGAGTAAGAGTGCTTTGGATGGATCTCGTTAGGGGTAGCCGACATGGCGCCTTCCTCACTTCCTTCGCTGGTGCTAACCAGACAGGTTCGAACGGTCTAGACGCGGCCTTGGCGCCTATCTCAGCCCACTTCTTCGTGGGCACCCGTGGGGTACTTGCATCACACACCATAAACCCTGTGATGCGCGTCTGTCTTGGAATTGCAAGAATTTGCTGTTCGCGCGGTGGGTATGGAAGAATTCCTTTGTTCTATGTAACAGGCACGAACCGGTCAGCTTCTTCAAGGTTGAAGGGGCGCTAGGGTCCTCTGTCTTAAACTGAAAAGGAAAAACAATGGCTAACCTCATTGACAAGGTAGATGCAGCACAGCTGCGTGACGATGTTCCAGACTTCCGCCCAGGCGATACCCTCGACGTAAACGTCAAGGTCATCGAGGGTAAGACCCAGCGTGTTCAGCTCTTTAAGGGCGTGTGCATCCGCCGCCAGGGCGCTGGCATCCGTGAGACCTTCACCGTCCGCAAGGTCTCCTTCGGCATCGGCGTTGAGCGTACCTTCCCGGTTCACTCCCCGAACCTCGAGTCCATCCAGGTTGTACGCCGCGGCCGTGTCCGCCGTGCAAAGCTGTACTACCTGCGCGACCTGCGCGGCAAGAAGGCTCGCATCAAGGAGCGCCGCTAGTTCTAGCGCCGAAAGCGCCCGCCTCCGTCTTCGTTCCTCATTCGAGGTTCGAGAGGGAGAGTGGGCGCTTTTGCTATGTCTAGACTTTTAGGTCTGGACTGTTAGCTTTGCTCTAGTTTTCTTGGTTTTGGTCCGGCGTTTAAATCTGTGCTGAGCCGGTGCCCGGCTGCTGGGTGGAGTCCTGGGCCATTTGCTGCTCGGTGAGCATGTGCTTAATGTCTTGTTGGTCGCTCCTTACCTTTTTCGCCCACCAGACGACGCCCGCGACGATCGCAACGATGATCAGTAGCGGTACGAGCATGAAAAGAAGTTCAACTATTCCCAAAGACATAAACAGCACGCTACTTCAGGAGAAAAAGTAATTCAATACTTTTTGATGGAAGTTTGCAGAGCTCGCGGGGGACTGATGGGGGATTCGGCGAACTTAGAGTTCGCTGAATGCTTTCGTCAGGGTGCCGGTTTTCGGGCCCATTGTTGCTAGGATTTAGCCCGTGAATAACGAGAAGGAATTCGAAGACCATGGCGCAGACGTCGCGACTAGCGAGGCTAAGCCGGTAGAAGAAGTATCAGAGAAGAAAGAAAAGAAGGAGAAAAAGGAGCTGCCGTGGCTCCTGGAGACCCTTCTCATCATCCTCTGCGTGTTGTGCGTGGTAGGCCTCGTACAAACCTTCATCGGCCGCCAATATGTCATTCCTTCTGGTTCGATGGAGCCAACCCTTCACGGCTGCGATGGCTGCACCAATGACCGCATCTTCACCGAGAAGATTTCCTACTACGGAGATAAGGGCCCGGAGCCTGGCGACGTCGTGGTGTTCAAGGGCACCGATGACTGGAACCGCAATTACCAGTCGCCGCGTTCTTCCAACGAGGTCATTCACAAGATTCAGGATGTACTGAGCTACGTCTCGCTGACCCCGCCGGATGAGAACACCTTGGTCAAGCGCGTCGTAGCTACGGGCGGCCAGACCGTGTCCTGTAAGGAGGGCGATCCAGCTGTGATGGTGGATGGCAAGCCGATTAACCAGGACTATGTCATGGACCCGCCAACCTACAAGGTTGACGAGAAGACCGGTTCCTATGCCTGCGGCGGTGCCTACTTTGGCCCAGTTACCGTTCCGGAAGGAAACATCTGGGTAATGGGCGATAACCGCACGGCTTCCGCGGACTCCCGCTATCACATGCAGGATCAGTACCAGGGCACCATTCCGGTAGAAAACGTCCGCGGCAAGGTCATGTTCGTGTTCTTCCCGTTCAACCACATTGGTGGGGTAGATGACCCAGACATCCAGGCCTAGAAAGCGGCGGACAAACCTAGAAAACCGCGCCGTTGACCACGCCCCGGAAGAAGAGCGCGTGCGCGTGCGCGATCTTCTGCCTACGGTCATCGTGGTGTTTCTGGTCTTGGCTTTCGTGCAGACGTTCATCGGGCGGATGTATCTGATTCCGTCGGCTTCGATGGAGCCGACGTTGCATGGCTGTGCGGGCTGTAAGAATGACCGTATCTTGGTCCAAAAACTCAGCTATTACTTCTCTGATCCGCAGCCCGGTGATGTCGTGGTCTTCGCGGGCGCCGATTCCTGGAATTCCTCTTTCGAAGTAAAACGCTCCGATAACGTGCTCGTTCGCGGCGTCGAAAATGCCGGTGCAGCCATCGGCTTGCTGCCTAATGGTGAAAACATTTTGGTCAAGCGCGTTATCGCTACCGAAGGCCAGACCGTTTCCTGCGAGGCAGGCGACCCAGCAGTGATGGTGGATGGCCAGCCCATCGACCAGTCTTATGTCAAGACCCCGCCAGAGATGCCGGTAGATACCGCAGCTGGTTCGGAGGCCTGCGGCGGCAGCTATTTTGGCCCCGTCACGGTCCCGGAGGGAAATATTTGGGTGATGGGTGATAATCGCACGAACTCGCTTGACTCCCGCGCGCACTTGGGCGATAACCTGCAGGGCACGATTCCGGTGGACAATGTTCGCGGCAAGGTAGAGGCAGTGGTTCTGCCGATTCCACGCGCACAGCTTATCGACGATCCCAAAATCCAACATGCGGCAGCTTAAACAACAGCGCACCTACGAAGTGGCCTTGAGTAAGGCTGGCCTGGGCCCGGTAGCCGGCGTCGATGAGGCCGGCCGCGGGGCGTGCTGCGGGCCGATTACTATCGCCGCATGCATTCTGCCGGAGAAGATCATTCCGGAGTTGGATAAGCTCACCGACTCTAAAAAGCTCACGCCCAAGACGCGGGAGAAGCTCTATCCCATCATCAAAGACAAGGCTCTGGCCTGGTCTGTGGTGCATATTGGGGCGGATGACATTGATTCTCGCGGCATCCAGCACGCTAACGTCTCTGGAATGCGCAGGGCGGTAGCGCGCCTGGAGGTGCGCCCGCACTACGTGCTTACCGACGCCCTGAAGATCCCCGGCATGCCCGCACCCCAGCTGCCCATGGTGGGCGGCGACGCCGCGGCGCGCTGCATTGCGGCTGCCAGCGTGCTGGCGAAGGTCACGCGCGACCACGTTATGGATGAGCTCGATAGGCAGTATCCGGGCTATGGTCTGGGCTCGCACAAGGGCTATGGAACGGCTATTCATCAGGAAGCGATCGCCCAATTGGGTGCCTGTCCGGAACACCGGATGAGCTATCGCAACGTGGCACAAGCCCACGCGAAATTTCTCGCGCGCGCCTGAAACTGTTCAGGTGATTTCCGGGTTAAGCTAAGGCCCATTGACCCCACAACTTTGGAGGATTAGCAAGTGAGCGCCGAGGAACTCGACAACTACGAGGCGGAAGTAGAACTCTCCCTCTACCGCGAATATCGAGATGTTGTAAGCCAGTTCTCCTACGTAGTGGAAACCGAGCGCCGCTTCTACCTGGCGAACGCCGTGGAGCTCATCCCGCACACCTCGGGCCCGGATGTCTACTACGAGGTACGCATGTCTGATGCCTGGGTATGGGACATGTACCGCTCCGCTCGCTTCGTGCGCTACGTCCGCGTGATTACCTACAAAGACGTCAACATTGAGGAGCTGGATAAGCCAGACTTCCTCCTGCCGGAATAGTTATTTCCTTAAAAATGTCAGCTCCTGAGTAAGGCTGTGCTGGCTTAGCAAACGACACCATCTTTGCGCGCCCTGTCGCGGTAACTTGCCTAAGTCGCGGTGAGTTATCCACAGTTGGCGCGTTTTTGCGTTTTGGGGCTAGCTATATTCTTTGCTCCTGCGCTGGACTGGGTCTTACAAAGGAAAGTTGATGCGGCTTTTGCGGCGTTTCAGCGGGTGTCACAGCCCAGGGTGCGGCGAAAGCTCGGAATTTGGGGGAGTAAAGCGTGCTTTTAAGGTCCAATAAGAACCAGGTTTTAGGAAAACGCGGGGAGGCATTTGCCGCGAAGTTTTATCGTGAGCGCGGCGGACAGGTGCTGGCCGCCAACGTGCATTATGCGGTGGGCGAGATTGACCTCATCGTGCAGGAGGGAGCCACGATTGTTTTCGTAGAAGTTAAGACGAGGGCCTCTGATGCTTTTGGGGTAGCCGAAGCCGTTACCCCGCGAAAGCTGGCGCGCATGCGGAAAGCTGCGGCGCAGTGGCTGCAGGATAAGCCCTTGTCCGTAGTGCGCTTCGACGTCGTGGCGCTGGTGGCACGCGGCCAGGGATTTGAGCTCACGCACTACGAAGGGGTGGAGCATGGCGCTCGGTAGATGCCATACGACGGCCCTCGAAGGCGTTACCGCTCACGTGGTCACGGTGGAAGCCAACGTGGGAACGGGGCTGCCGGGAGTGCAGGTGGTGGGCATGGCGGATACGGCGATCTCGGAATCGCGAGACCGCATCCGTACTGCGGTAGTTAACTCGCGGCTGCCGTGGGCGAAGACGCGCGTGGTGGTCTCAATGGCGCCGGCGGCGTTGCCGAAGTCAGGTGCACACTTTGACCTGCCCATGGCATTGGCGATCTTGTCTGCACAGATGCCGCACAATGAACTCCTCGACAATGCGTTGGTGCTTGGTGAGCTGGGCTTGGATGGCAGCGTGCGCCCAGTATCTGGCATCATTCCAGCACTTCTAACGGCGCGTTCCCAGGGCTTCGACACCTTGGTGATCCCGCCGGGCAATGCGGCTGAGGCGACGCTGGTGCCGGATATGAACGTGCTGGTGGCGCACACGCTTGTCGATGCCTTCGCATGGGCATGCGGCAGCCGGGAATTGCCTTCGGCGCAGGGGATGGAAGTACCAGTTCCCGCAGGCGAGGAGGTTCCAGACTTTCGCGACATCGCGGGCCAGAGGGAAGCGAAGTGGGCCGCAGAGGTTTCGGCCGCTGGCGGGCATCACCTGTTGATGGTGGGCCCGCCGGGATCAGGAAAGTCGATGATTGCGGCACGTTTGCCTTCCATCTTGCCCAAGCTGAGCACCGATCAATCCGTCGAGGCCACAGCCATCCACTCTTTGGCGGGCACTCCCGGCGCGGTGGTCTCCCGTGCGCCGTTTATTGCGCCGCATTCCTCGGTCACGCGGGCAGCTCTGCTCGGCGGCGGTGCGGGGAACCCGCGGCCAGGCGCGGTGAGCTTGGCGCATCATGGGGTGCTGTTTCTCGATGAGGCCAGCGAAGTATCCGCGCGCGTATTGGACGGGCTGCGCGCTCCTTTGGAGGACGGGCACGTGACCATCTCGCGTGCGCGGCGCGAAGTTACCTTCCCGGCGCGCTTTCAGCTGGTGTTGGCCGCCAATCCGTGCCGTTGTGCCGCTGAGGAGCCAAGCAAGTGCCGGTGTAGGGCGTCTGAACGACGGAACTATCTCACAAATTTGTCGGGGCCGTTGCGTGACCGCTTGGATATGGTGGTGGATATATCGGGCCGGGCGGCGAGCTTGCATGCGGTGGATGAGGAGCCTTCGGCGGCAATCGCGGAAAGGGTCGCGCAAGCACGGGATAGAGCGAAGCAGCGCTGGCGCGGTGATGGACTTGCCGTTCACAATAACGGTGCGGTGCCGGCTTCCTATTTGCGGCGGAATCGTCCTGCTACGGAGACTGCAATGGCGATGCTTGCGGCCTATCTTGCAGATGGCGAGCTAAGCCAGCGCGGCGTTGACCGTGTACTACGCCTAGCGTGGACGCTGGCAGACCTTGATGGCAGCGCCCAGCCTGATATCGACCATGTGGGCAAGGCACTAGACCTGCGTGGGGCGGGCGTGTTGGAAAGGCTGGCGGCATGAGTAGCTTAAATTTGTCTACTTCGCTGCATGCTTGGGTCTATCTCAACCGAGTGGTGGAAGGTCCATCTCGTACCCTGCACGGTTTGTTGTCCCAGTACCCCGTGGATGAGGTGGCGCATGGTGTCTATCACGCGGCGGACTGGATTGGTGCGTTGCGCGATGAGACGGCAAGTAGGAGGGACTGGCTGCGGCAGGACGAAGACTTGGCAGCGGCGCAGCGCGTGGGCGCACGGCTGATTACTCCTGAGGATGCTGAATGGCCTCGGGAAGAATTCGCACAGGCCTTCGGTTTCTATCAGGCAGGCGGCGCCGATGCCCCGGCGACCTTTGATAGCCAGGCCGTTCCACCGCATGCACTGTGGGTGAAAGGCAAGTCCGTGCGCGAATGCGTGGCTCAGTCGGTAGCTCTCGTGGGAACACGCGCGATTAGTCGCTACGGCTGGGAGGTCTCCAAGTTGCTGGCTGGGGGCTTGGCCAGCCATCAATGGACCACGGTTTCGGGCGGGGCGCTGGGCGTGGATACGACTATCCATGAAGCAACGTTGGAAGCAGGTGGCCAAACAGTTGCGGTTGCGCCATGCGGCATTGATGTTAACTATCCTGCGCGCAATGCGTCCTTGTTCGCGCGGATCGTGGAAAACGGATGCGTCATCTCTGAGTTCGCGCCGGGGACTACCCCGCAGCGTCATCGTTTCCTCACCCGCAACCGCTTGGTCGCGGCGCTTTCGGCCGGCACTGTGGTGGTAGAAGCCGCGTTTCGTTCAGGGGCACTCAACACTTTGAACTGGGCGGAGGCGCTTGGCCGGGTGACCATGGCGGTGCCAGGGCCAGTCACCACAGCAGGCTCGCTGGGATGCCATCAACGCATCCAGGACCAGCGGGCACAGCTGGTGACATCGGTGGATGAGATTCGCGGGTTGGTGGGCAACGTCGGAAGCGTGGATGCGGTAGGGCAGTACGAGCTCGACTTTGCTCCGAGCAAGGTGCAGCAGCTATCTCGCAACGAGCTCAAGGTCTTTGATGCCGCGCCACAAAATAGCGAGGAAGGTGCAACCGCAGAAGACATCGCGCAACAAGCAGGCATGCGCGTGGCCTTGTGTGTCCACCTCTTGGTGGCTTTGCAGAAACAGGGGCTGGTCATGCGCGAGGGCAAGCACTGGCGGCGCAGTGAATGAGATACGAAGACAGAAATGACAAAAGGCGCTGCGCTAGACACGGGAATGTTGAGCCTTCTGCAACTGGAGTAGACTCCTGGGACATGACACGGAGCGCGGAGGAGCTATCTGGGCAGCTGGTGGAGGCAATCGAGGATTTTGCCGAGCACCAGCTGCTCATCCGTGGGCGTTCGCAAGCCACGGTGAAGGGATACCGCTCTGACCTTCGAGACTTAGCTCGTAGCGTTCCAGACTTTGCGAGTTTTGACCTGAACGCACTGCGCGCCTGGCTCGGTGAGGCTGTCACTGCCGGCAAGTCCCGAGCTACCTTGGCACGCCGCACCGCGGCGGCTCGTGCGTTTTCGACGTGGGCGGTGCGCGAAGGCCATCTTGGCTCGGATGTTGCAGCGCGCTTGGTGACTCCGAAGGTGGGAAAACATCTGCCTAAGGTTCTGGGGGAGAACGAAGCAGGGGAGCTCGTGGGCAATGCCGTCTCGGCTGACGAGGTTCATTTCCTGCGCGATAGTGCGATGCTGGAGCTGCTCTATGCCACCGGCATGCGCGTGGCAGAGCTTGCCGGCCTCGATATCGGTGACCTCGATCTGCGTCGGCAGACCGCGCGGGTTACCGGCAAAGGAAACAAACAGCGCGTGGTGCCTTTTGGAGAGGCAGCCGCTGATGCCTTGCGCACTTGGCTGGATAAGGGCCGCTCGCAATTGGCGGGGGAGACGGAAGCCGTCTTCGTGGGCACCCGCGGTGGGCGTATTGACCAACGCCAGGTGCGCCGCGTGGTGGAAAAAGCTGCACAGGTAACCGGCGCCAATGGGCTAAGCCCGCACAGCTTGCGGCACACTGCGGCGACCCACCTTCTAGAAGGCGGCGCAGACCTGCGCGTGGTGCAGGAGCTTTTAGGGCATTCCTCTTTGCAGACCACGCAGGTTTATACCCATGTTTCTGCCCAGCGGCTCAAGGACGTTTACTCTAAGGCCCATCCACGGGCTTAAGCCGGATCACCGGGGCGTCGAGAAGCGAAAGCGGATCGATATATGTCTTTTCCGGGCCGTCGATAAGCGCGCCCCAGTGCAGACCAGACTTGCCGTCCACCGGTGGCGCTAACCTGCCAATGACTTGGCCCTCGCGGACCTTATCGCCCTTGGACACATGCCCGAATACAGGCTGATAGGTCGTGCGCACGCCATCGGCATGTGCGATGGAAACTACGGGTTTGCCCGCCACCTTGCCAACAAAGTAGACCTCGCCGTCGCCAGCAGCGCGAACGTCAGAGCCAATCGAAAGCGCCAGATCCACACCGCGGTGACCAGCGCTCCACTTCTGTGCCGGTGGATCAAAACCTTCCAAAACCCGCGTTGCCATGGCAGCGCCCGTCGTGGGATCGACATATGCCCACGCGGTCGGCGTGTTGGGCGCGCCGGGAACACAGGGAAGAATGACCAGTTGAAAGGCACCGAGGCACAGAGCGAGCCAGCAGACAGTTGGCTTCGTGTGTATCCAAGAAAAATTCTTTGCGTTGAGTGTCATAGAACAAGTCTTTGCAATGGGGCAGTGGTGGCGAAAGAGTTGATTACTGCGCTGTGGACAAACTGAGGTAAGTGAGGTGCATGTGAACGATGTGGCGCCGTTTGGGGCCGCGTCAGCGAAAAATTGTGGAAAAGCGTCACTCGTTTTGGACTAGTGCGCAGGATGTGGCTAGAATTTGCCCCAGCAGTGTGTCTGGCATGTTTAAAAACATTTCGATGCGCTGACTACGCGCGGCGAAGTCGTTGCTTCCTGGGTTAAGGAAGAAACAGCCCTGTGTTGACGCGGTCCCCACATGAAGTGGGGTGTTGACCAGAGCCTTCGTTGCTAGGGTGCGGAATAAAACACCGCACATTTTCTTGCAAAACCGAAATAACAACAGAAAGCGAGCGAATCATGGCAGTTGTAACCATGCGCGAGCTCCTCGACGCTGGTGTGCACTTCGGCCACCAGACCCGTCGTTGGAACCCAAAGATGAAGCGTTTCATCTTCACCGACCGTAACGGCATCTACATCATCGATCTTCAGCAGACCCTGACCTACATCGATGAGGCTTTTGAGTTCGTCAAGGAGACCGTTGCCCACGGTGGCACCATCCTCTTCGTCGGCACCAAGAAGCAGGCTCAGGAAGCAGTTGCTGAGGAAGCAACCCGCGTTGGTATGCCTTACGTCAACCACCGTTGGCTGGGCGGCATGCTCACCAACTTCCAGACCGTTTCCAAGCGTCTGAAGCGCATGAAGGAGCTTCAGGCAATGGACGCAGCTGAGGACGGCTACAAGGGCCGCACCAAGAAGGAAGTCCTCATGCTGACGCGCGAGCGCGTCAAGCTGGAGCGCGTTCTCGGTGGCATCTCCGATATGACCAAGGCACCTTCCGCACTGTGGATTGTTGACACCAACAAGGAGCACATCGCAGTTAAGGAAGCTCACAAGCTGAACATCCCAGTTGTTGCCATCCTGGACACCAACTGCGATCCGGATGACGTTGACTTCCCGATCCCGGGCAACGACGACGCAATCCGCGCTACCAAACTGCTGTCCGGCATCATCGCCACCGCAGTTGAAGAGGGCAAGAAGGCCCGCGAGGAGCGCCAGCTGGCTGCAGCTAAGGAAGCTGCCGGCGACTCCGCTGAGAAGGAAGCTCGCGACGCAGCAGAGGCTGCTGCTGCTTCCGACCCAGCATCCGCTGAGTCCGCAAAGTAAAAGACTTTAGGCTAAGCCCCCGCTACCGTTGGATTACGGCCGCGGGGGTTTATTCTTCTGTAAAAACTCACCCCCAAGGACGGCGTAAAACGTTAGCGTCGAGTACGCTGTCACATCGAATACTGTTTGAAACCAAGGAGGATCGCCCGAACTATGGCGAACTACACTGCTGCAGACGTTAAGGCACTGCGCGAGGCTACCGGCTCCGGCATGCTTGATTGCAAGAAGGCACTCGACGAGTCCAACGGTGACTACGACAAGGCCGTAGAGTTCCTGCGCATCAAGGGCGCAAAGAACGTTTCCAAGCGCGCTGAGCGCGAGGCTACCGAGGGCCTCGTTGCTGTTTCCGGCAACACCATGGTCGAAATCAACTGCGAGACCGACTTCGTTGCAAAGAACGAGGCATTCAAGGCTTTCGCTACCAAGATCGCTGAGGCTGCTGGCGAGGCTAAGGTCAACTCCGGCGAGGAGCTGAACAACCTCGAGATCGACGGCAAGAAGGTTTCTGAAATCGTCGACGAAGAGTCCGCAAAGACCGGCGAGAAGCTGCAGGCACGCCGCGCAGTCACCCTTGAGGGCGACAACGTCGCTGTCTACCTGCACCAGCGTTCCGCTGACCTGCCGCCGGCAGTTGGCGTTCTCGTTTCCTACGAGGGCAACGCTGAGGGCGCACACGCTGTTGCTCTGCAGATCGCAGCTATGAACGCTGAGTACCTGACCCGCGAGGACGTTCCGGCTGAGGTCGTTGAGAAGGAGCGCGAGATCGCTGAGGCTACCACCCGCGAGGAGGGCAAGCCGGAGGCTGCTCTGCCGAAGATCGTGGAAGGCCGCCTGAACGGCTTCTTCAAGTCCGTCGTTCTGCTTGAGCAGGCTGCACTGTCTGACTCTAAGAAGACCGTCAAGCAGGTTGCTGAGGAAGCTGGCACCACCATCAAGGGCTTCGTCCGTTACGAGGTCGGCGCCTAAGGCTTCGATTTAAAGCTGCTTGCTTTTTAGCTGCAGACTTTCTAGTGGTCCTGTCGCAATTGCGGCAGGACCACTTCGCGTTTTCTGTGCGGGTGGCATCCACCCCATTGAATATGAGCAATAGAGCTTGTGTGGGTAAGATGGAACGGACTTAAAAACGCCCGCATTAAGGAGACGATGAAGGCCGTGGCTAACCCTGACACCAAGCGAACCGGATACAAGCGCGTAATGCTTAAGCTGGGCGGTGAAATGTTCGGAGGTGGCAAGGTCGGCATCGACCCAGACGTTGTAGAAAACGTCGCCCAGCAGATCGCCGAGATTGCAAAGCAGGGCACCGAGGTCGCCGTAGTCATTGGCGGCGGCAACTTTTTCCGCGGCGCCGAGCTTTCCCAGCGCGGCATGGACCGCGCCCGTTCTGATTACATGGGCATGCTGGGCACCGTCATGAACTCCCTAGCACTGCAGGACTTCCTGAAGCAGCAGGGCGTCGATTGCCGCGTGCAGACCTCCATTAACATGGCTCAGATCGCAGAGCCTTACCTGCCGCTGCGCGCAGACCGCCACCTGGAAAAGGGTCGCGTGGTTATCTTCGGCGCTGGCATGGGCATGCCGTACTTCTCCACTGACACCACCGCCGCACAGCGCGCGCTGGAAATTGGGGCAGAGGTGCTCTTCCTCGCCAAGGCTGTTGACGGCGTCTATTCCGACGACCCACGCACCAACCCTGATGCGGAGCTCTACTCCGAAATCACCCCGCGTGAGGTCATCGAGAAGGGCCTAAAGGTTGCAGACGCCACCGCGTTCAGCCTCTGCATGGACAATGACATGCCAATCCTGGTGTTTAACCTGCTGACTGAGGGAAACATCAAGCGCGCCGTCAACGGCGAGCAGATCGGCACCCTGGTTCAGTCCAAGGAAGACTAAGAAAGTACTTTAGGCCACGTCCTTCGCCCCAGAAGGCGTGCGATCCTGCTAGATTCAATCCCAGTTACCTTAAATTCGAAAAGGGGAGTTTTAACCCAATGATCGACGAGATCCAGCTCGAAGCAGAAGAGCACATGACCGCTTCGGTGGAGCACACCCGCGAGCAGCTGGTCACCATCCGTACCGGCCGCGCAAACCCGGCTATGTTCAACGGCCTGGTTGCTGAGTACTACGGTGCGCCGACCCCGATCACCCAGATGGCTACCATCTCCGTTCCGGAACCACGCATGATGCTCATCAAGCCTTATGAGCAGTCCATGATCCACGAGATCGAAAACGCCATCCGCAACTCCGACTTGGGCGTTAACCCAACCAACGACGGCCACGTTCTGCGCGTAACCATCCCGCAGCTGACTGAGGAGCGCCGCCGCGACCTCGTCAAGCAGGCAAAGGGCAAGGGCGAGGACGGAAAGATTGCTATCCGCAACATCCGCCGCAAGGCCATGGACCAGTTGAAGAAGCTGCAGAAGGACGGCGACGCCGGCGAGGACGAAGTCGTTGCAGCCGAAAAGGAAATGGAAAAGACCACTGCGGGTTATATCGACCAGGTGGACAAGCTCGTTGCCAACAAGGAAAACGAGTTGATGGAGGTCTAAGTACCTCGAACCTGGCCGCCGGGCTCTATCAGCTCGGCGGCGCTTTTTTGTGAGTATTCCATCTTCCTGTGGAAGGAGCGCGCGTGACTAGCGAGTCGAATCGTCGTCTGCCCAAGCCGAAGAACGGCGCGGGCCGTGACCTGCCTGCGGCGGTCGGGGTAGGCGTGGGCCTTGGCGCACTCGTTGTCTTTGCCGTCTGGGCCGGTGCCTTTGCTTGGTACATGGTCGTGGCAGTAGCCGTCGCTATCGCAATGTGGGAAGTACTCACGCGCCTACGCGAGCATTCCTTTTTTATGCCTCGCACCCTGCTCATCGTCTTGGGCCAAGCGATGCTCTGGGTCTCCTGGCCGCTGGGAGCCCCCGGCCTCGTGGCGGTCTACGTCGTCGCCGTCTTGGCGCTCATGTTTGGCCGCCTCTTCCACAACGGCCGGCATCGCCCGCCGATTAACTATCTGCGCGATATGGCCGTGGGACTTTTCGTCCTGACCTGGATTCCTTTGTTTGCCACGTTTGCGGCGATGCTGTCTCGCGTGGAGACTCCGTTCGCCTCTGGCGCGGCGTCGATTGTGGCCTTCATGCTCTGCGTCGTGGCCTCTGACACCGGCGGCTACATAGCTGGCGTGATGTTCGGCTCCCACCCCATGGCCCCTGCGGTAAGCCCCAAGAAGTCGTGGGAAGGTTTTATCGGCTCGGTCATCTTTGGCGTTGTCACCGGCGCCCTTAGCGTGAAGCTGCTGCTGCACCACGATGCATGGGTAGGCGGCCTGATGGGCTTGGGGCTGGTGTTCTGCGCTACCTTGGGGGACCTCGTGGAATCCCAATTTAAGCGCGAGCTGGGCATCAAGGACATGTCCCAGATTCTTCCCGGCCACGGCGGCCTGATGGACCGCCTCGATGGCATGCTTCCTTCCGCCATGGTGACTTGGGTGGCCGTGAACTTCTTGGCTAATTTCCACGGTTTCTAAATTTTTAGCCGAACGCAAAACCTAAAAGACTCCTCCCTCTCTTCCGGCCACGCGCCTAGCGTGAGGCAAGAAGATGCGGGAGGAGATTTTTAATGTTTTAGTTTTTGGCGCGCTGCGAATTTAGCGGTTGCGTGCCTTGGCCTGCTTGCGCACCTGGCGGCGCAGCTCGAACATGCGCCACATGCCAACCAGTGCCATGATCAGCGCGCCGGCGATGGCGAAGATGAGGTAGGCGATGCCGGCCGGGAATTCGCCCGACCAGTTCAGGAAGTTCATCGGCACCTTCTGCTGGTTCTGCAGGATAAAGACGATGAGGACGATGAGCAGCAGGAATCCCACGATCAGAGCGGCCCAGGTGGAAGCTGCGAAAGAACCTTTGACCTTCGTGTCCTCTTGCTGGGAGTAAGCGGACTCAACTTCGGTGTGCGTGCCAGCGGCGTTATCAACGTTGGTCTCTGGCGTGTAGGCGGTCTCGTCTGCGGGGAATTCGTTTTGTGTCATATGTCTATTTAATCCTGTGAGCTGTCGATTGCGCCACTTCGCCCCGGTTTCAATTGGGTAAAAATGCCGAAAACGTGGAAAAATGGGCGGAACCATGGCTGAAGCATTGAAACTAAATTTTTCCGCCCCTCGGCGCGGTTTGCCGCCGAAGCACTTCGCGGATCTGTCCCACGACGAGCGCATTGACGTCCTCGCGGAAATTGGCCTGCCTAAGTTCCGTGCGAACCAGCTTGCAAAGCACTACTACGTACACCGCACCGCCGATGTCTCCGAGATGACAGACATCCCGGCTGGCAAGCGTGAGGAAGTCCAGGAGCGTCTCTTCCCAACGCTGATGACTCCCATCCGTCAGACCTCCACGGATGACGGGGAGACCACCAAGTCCCTGTGGCGCCTGCACGATGGCACCATGCTCGAGTCTGTGCTCATGCGCTACCCGGGCCGCGCCACCTTGTGTATTTCTTCCCAGGCCGGCTGCGGCATGGCGTGCCCGTTCTGCGCTACCGGTCAGGGCGGCCTCGACCGCAACCTGTCCACCGCAGAGATCGTGGAGCAGTTCCGCCACGCCGCCAAGCTCATGGAGGAAGAAGGCGGCCGCCTGTCCAACGTGGTGTTCATGGGTATGGGCGAGCCGCTGGCCAACTACAAGCGCGTGGTCCACGCCGTGCGCCAGATCACCGGCCAGGACTTGGCGGGCTTTGGCCTTTCCCAGCGCAACGTGACGGTTTCCACCGTGGGACTTGCGCCAGCTATCCGCAAGCTTGCCGACGAAGACCTCTCCTGCACCCTGGCAGTCTCCCTGCACACTCCAGACGATGAGCTGCGTGATTCCCTGGTTCCGGTCAACAACCGCTGGCCGGTCGAGGAGGTCCTTGACGCCGCGCGTTACTACGCTGACAAATCCGGCCGTCGCATCTCCATCGAGTATGCGCTCATCCGTGACAAGAATGATCAGGACTTCCGCGCCGACATGCTGGGGCAGAAGCTGCACCGCGCGCTCGGCTCCAAGGTGCACGTCAACGTCATCCCGCTGAACCCAACCCCGGGCTCCGAGTGGGACGCCGCACCGAAGGCCCGCCAGGACGAGTTCGTCCGCCGTGTCATCGCTCAAGGCGTGCCGTGCACCGTCCGCGATACCAAGGGCGATGAAATCGCCGCGGCCTGCGGCCAGCTCGCTGCCGACGAACGCGAGTCCGCCTAAGACGCAGCCAAGTCGCCCGAGCCATTTACGCCGCCCCAAGCTCGCCTTGGGCGGCGCTTCAGCTAAAGAGCGCATAAAAATCTCCCCGTCACCCAACAGCAACGTGGGTGGCGGGGAGTATTTCGCGTGTGCGCTTAGTGCATTGCCTTGTGAGCTGGACGAGCGGTTCCGCGCTCGACGCGCAGGTGGGAAACGCGAGCCGGGTCGATGTTCAGGGCGCGCAGCTCTGCGTCGTTAAGCTCAGCGTAGGAGCCGGAAACCGTCTTCTGGTCATATACCCAGTCCGGCTCAACGTGGCCAACCGGCTGGTTGCGAGCGGTGACGGTGCGCACCTGGGAGAGGTTCGGGCGCAGGGCGAAGATGATAAGGCCCAGAGCAAGAACGACGGCAAGAGCGATGAGCCAGACGGTCTCAACGTGGCCCTTGTGGTTACCGAAGTTGTAGGCCAGCAGGAAGAGTACAGAAATCCAGCCAGCGATCTGAACGCCAGAGCGGCTGATGCGGGACCAACCAAAACCTGCGGACGGGACGTCCTCAGTGGAAACGCCGTCGAAAACCTGCGGTGCCGGCTTGTGGGAAGACACTTGCTCTCCTTTGCGTGTACATGGCGCACTCTGCGCGCGCACATGAAATGCCATTTATTCTGTGTAGTAGTTTAAATCATCCTCGCCGCGTTAGCGAAGAAACACCCCCGGCAATTTCGCTCACCCTATTTTGGCCGCGGCTCGCTAGGGTTGGAGAGGTGAGTACACAGCGCATTCTTATTCTCGGGTCCACGGGCTCCATCGGCACCCAGGCACTGGAAGTTATCGCCGATAACCCGGATAAATTCCAAGTAGTCGGCATCGCCGCGGGCGGTTCCAACCCGCAATTAGTGATAGAGCAGGCCCGTGCTCTCAATCTTTCGTTTGACCACGTGGCGGTGGCGAGTGAGCAGGCTGCACGCGAAGTCTCAGCAGCCTTGGGAGGCCCGGTGCGCACGGGCGCGGATGCCGCTGAGCAGTTGGTGCGCGAAGTCGAAGCAGACAAGGTGCTCAACGCCTTGGTGGGCTCGATGGGCCTGCGCTCTACCATCGCCACGCTGGAGCAGGGGGCGTTTCTTGCCCTGGCCAATAAAGAATCTCTGGTGGCCGGCGGCCATATTGTCACCCGCATGGCAAAACCGGGCCAGATCATCCCGGTCGATTCCGAGCATTCCGCCATGGCGCAGTGCCTGCGCTCCAGCGCGGAAGGGGAGCTGGAAAAGCTCGTGTTGACGGCTTCGGGTGGCCCTTTCCGTGGCCGCACACGTGAGGAGATGTGGGACGTGACCCCGCAGCAAGCGGCGCAGCACCCCACGTGGTCCATGGGGCAGATGAATACGCTTAATTCCGCGACCTTAATTAATAAGGGCTTGGAGCTTATCGAGGCCACCTTGCTCTTCGACATTGCCCCCGAGCGCATCGACGTTACGGTGCACCCGCAGTCCATCATTCATTCCATGGCTACATTCAAGGATGGCTGCACCATTGCCCAGGCATCGCCGCCTTCGATGAAGCTGCCGATTTCCCTAGCGCTGGATTGGCCGCATCGCGTGCCCGGTGCGCAGCCGGCGCTCGATTTTTCCAAGGCGCACGATTGGCACTTTGAGCCGCTTGACGACGCCGCGTTCCCCGCCGTTTCCCTTGCCCGCGCCGCGGCGGAGGCGGGTGGCACGCATCCGGCGGTCTACAACGCCGCGAACGAGGAGGCCGCGGCAGCCTTCTTGGCAGGCCGCATCCACTTCCCAGAGATCGTGGACGTCGTTTACAAGGTCCTGGGGGAGGCCTCCCAGTTCGCTGGTGTACCCTCATCCGTCGATGATGTAATCGCCGTTGAGGGCGAGGCCCGCCGGCGCGCAAACGCGTTGGTGGACACTTTGGCTAACTAGAAAGCTTTCACCACTATGGCAAATATCCTGGGCATCGTCTTATTCGCCCTGGGAATCGGTATCACCGTTGCTTTGCACGAGGCTGGACACATGTTCAGCGCTCGTGCTTTTGGCATGCGCGTGCGCCGCTTCTACATCGGCTTTGGCCCCAAGATCGCGGGCTTTACTCGCGGGCACACCGAGTACGGCCTGGCGGCCTTCCCGGTGGGCGGTTTCTGCGACATCGCGGGCATGACGGAACAAGATGACTTCCTCACGGAGGAGGAAGAGCCGCATGCGATGTACAAGAAGCCGGCATGGCAGCGCGTCATCGTGATGGCCGGCGGCATCATGGTCAACCTCTTTTTGGGTTTTGTCATCTTGCTGCTCATCGCCATGACGGCGGGCATTCCGAACCCGGATGCAGACGTGCGCCCACGAGTGGGCGAGGTGGTTTGCTCGGCAGATCAGAACCAGCAGGGCAAGTTTGCGGACTGCCAGGGCGAGGGGCCTGCGGGCAAGGCTGGCGTGAAGGTCGGCGACATCGTCGTGGCCTTGGACGGCAAGCCTTTGGAAAGCTTTGCGCAGCTGCGCGAGGAGGTCATCCCGCGCCCGGGGGAGAAGGTGCAACTCGAGGTCGAGCGTGATGGCCAGCACAAGACGCTGGAGATCACGCTGGATTCGGTCAAGCGTTTGAACAAGGAGGGTGCGCTTGTCGACGCCGGCTCCATTGGCCTGGTCAACCGGACGGTAGATACCACGGAAAAGCATGACTTTATCGGCGCCTTCCCGGCCACGGCGCGTTATGCGGGCTATGTCTTAGACGCGACCGTCGACGGCATTATTCAGTTCCCGGCCAAGGTGCCTGGGGTGGTGGCCTCCATCTTTGGTCACGAGCGCGATGTCAACGGTCCGATGTCCGTGGTTGGCGCTTCCCGCGTGGGCGGCGAGCTGGTGGAGCGTAGCCTGTGGTCGACCTTCTTCATGATGCTGGCGACGCTGAACTTTTTCCTGGCTTTGTTCAACCTCATTCCGCTGCCGCCTTTTGATGGCGGTCACATTGCGGTCATCATTTATGAAAGGATTCGCGACGCCATCCGCCGCCTGCTTGGCAAGGAGCCGAAGGGTCCGGCCGATTACACAGCCTTGATGCCTATTACTTATGCCATCGCGGCCGTGCTGATGGTGGTTGGTGCGCTCATCATCGTCGCCGATGTGGTTAATCCAATTCGCCTATTCGGCTAAGGCCTTTTACTCGCCCTGGGCGCAGGGCGGGCACGAGGCGCACCACTTAGCGGTGCTAAAGTGGTGACGTTAAATCCCCATTTAAATTCCATGCTTGGTTAAGGAGCATTCATGTCGACCCCAATCGGTCTTGGTATCCCAGACGGCCCACCTCCTACCTTGGCTCCGCGACGCAAAACGCGTCAGCTTTTCGTAGGCCCTGTTGGCGTTGGTTCCGAGCACCCGATTTCGGTGCAGTCCATGACCACCACCAAGACCCACGACGTTAACGCCACGCTGCAGCAGATTGCGCAGCTGACCGCCACCGGTTGTGACATCGTGCGCGTTGCTTGCCCTAAGCCAGTCGACGCCGAGGCGCTGCCTGCGATTGCGAAGAAGTCGCCGATCCCGGTCATCGCGGATATCCACTTCCAGCCGAAGTACATCTTCCAGGCCATCGATGCCGGCTGCGCGGCTATCCGCGTGAACCCGGGTAACATCAAGGAGTTCGACGGCCGCGTCAAGGAAGTTGCTAAGGCAGCCGGTGACGCTGGCATCCCGATTCGCATCGGCGTCAACGGCGGTTCCCTGGATAAGCGCCTGCTCGAAAAGTACGGCAAGGCCACCCCAGAGGCTCTCGTCGAGTCCGCTATCTGGGAGGCCGACCTCTTTGAGGAGTACGGCTTCGGCGACATCGCAATTTCCGTGAAGCACTCCGATCCAGTCCTGATGGTTGAGGCTTATCGCCAGCTGGCTGCGAAGACCGATTACCCGCTGCACCTCGGCGTTACCGAGGCGGGCCCGAAGTTCATGGGCACCATCAAGTCCTCCGTGGCTTTCGGCGCCCTGCTTTCTGAGGGCATTGGCGATACCATCCGCGTTTCGCTTTCCGCCGATCCGGTTGAGGAAATCAAGGTTGGTGACCAGATTCTGCAGTCGCTAAACCTGCGTCCACGCAAGCTGGAGATCGTCTCCTGCCCGTCCTGTGGCCGTGCCCAGGTGGACGTTTATAAGCTCGCCGAGGAAGTTACCGCTGGTCTCGAGGGCATGGAGTTCCCGCTGCGCGTGGCTGTTATGGGTTGTGTTGTTAACGGCCCAGGTGAGGCGCGCGATGCTGACTTGGGTGTTGCTTCCGGCAACGGCAAGGGTCAGATCTTTGTCAAGGGCGAGGTCATCAAGACTGTCCCTGAGTCCCAGATTGTGGAAACCCTCATCGAGGAAGCAATGCGCATTGCTGACGAGGAAGGCTTGGAGGCCGTCGAGGGTGCCAAGGCTGAGGTCCGCGTAACCCGCTAGAGCCCACAGAAAACTCAGCATAAAACACGATAAAAATTGTCCGCTTCACACTTCGGTGTGGGGCGGACTTTTTGTCTCTTTCGGCTGCTAGTATGCCGAAACATGAGAAAGATGGTGGCGCTGCTATGTGCGGCTTCGTTTGGGGCTAGCTCGCTGGTGGCGTGCACGCCGAAACCTGTTTCGGCGGAGCCTGTTGCGGAAAAATTCATCGCGGACATGGAAGCCCGCAACAACGATGAGCTGGCAACGCTGGTGGATAATCCGGACGCCACCACGTCTACGCTGGATGCCACCTACTCGGGCCTGCAGGCAGAAGGTCTTGATATTGAGCTTGGTGATGTAACCCAGGATGACTCGCACGCCACGGCCAAGTACAAGGTGACGTGGGATCTGCCCAAGGACCGCACCTTGAGCTACGACACCGAGATGACCTTGACCAAGAAGGACAAGGACTGGCAGGTGCGCTGGCAGCCGAGCCTGGTTCACCCGAACTTGGGCGCGCATCAGCACTTGGAGTTGCGCGCCATTGACGCCAAGCGTGCGAGCGTGGTTTCCTCCGACGGCGTGGAGCTACTATCGCCGGGCCTGCAGTACCGCGTGGTGGTGGACAAGGAAAAAGCGGGGGATATGCGTCCACTGGCCGCCAAGATTTCAAGCGCGTTGAACCAGGCGCACTCCAAGGACGATTCCGTGCCGGAGAAGGACGCGGGGGAGTTAGCTAAGGAGCTGGAGGGCTCTGAGGGCAATAGCTACTCGGTGACGATGCTCAATGAGGCCCAGGCGGAGCAGGTGCGCCCGCAGTTGGAGCACATCGAAGGCGTGCGTTTGAACGAGGAGCCTGCGATGGTGACGAGGGAGACGGGCCTGGCCCCGGATATCCTGGCGCGCGTGCGCTCGATTGTTTCGGATGAGGTCGAGGGCAATTCTGGTTGGTCTATTTCGGTGGTCAATGAGAACGGTGCCGCGCTTAGCGACGTCGAGCTGCATCAACCCGAGGAATCTCCCTCCATCCGCGTTGGCTTGGACTACAACGTGCAGCGCGCGGCCCAGGAAGCGGTGAACATGCGCGCTGACTCCGAGGCGATGCTCGTTGCCATCCGCCCCTCCAATGGTGAGATCCTTGCCGTTGCGCAGACTGAACAGGCAGATAAGAAGGGCGATATCGCGCTGCAGGGTCAGTTCCCGCCGGGTTCGGTGTTCAAGATCATCACGGCCTCGGCCGCGGTGGATAAGCAGGGCGCTACGGCGGATACCATCGTCCCGTGCCCGGGCACGATGGATCTGTTTGGCCGCACCGTCACCAACTACAACGGCTTTTCGCTGGGCAGCGTGCCGATGCGCCAGGCTTTCGCACAGTCTTGTAACACCACCTTCGCTGAGGTCTCGACCAACTTGAAGGAAGGCGAGCTGGCGAAGACAGGCAAGGAGTTCGGCCTGGGCATTGATTACGACATCCCGGGGCTGACCACTATCACGGGCTCCATTCCAGAGGGCAAGACTCCGTTGGAGCGCACCGAAGCAGGATATGGCCAGGGCGCGGACTTGGCTAGCCCGTTCGGCATGGCTTTGGTTTCTGCAACGGTGGCGGCCGGCAAGACGCCGATGCCGACTCTGCTGTCGAATCACAAAACGAAGGCGTCTGAGGACGCCCCGGCACCTGATCCGCACGTGCTGGAAAACGTCCGCGACATGATGCGCGCGGTGGTTACCGGCGGTACTGCATCGGGTATGCAGGCCGGCGGCACCATTTACGGCAAGACCGGTGAGGCTGAGATCAACGAAGGCTCCCACGCCTGGTTCACGGGCTACCGCGAAGATGACATCGCCTTCGCCACGCTCGTTGTCTTGGGCGGTGGTTCCGATACCTCGGTCAACATCACCGACAACTTCCTGCAGAAGCTCGACGCTTACCGCGCCGAGGGCAACGGCTCGGCTCCCGCGCCACAAGAAGGCGAGTAGCACGCACGCAACCCAGCGCTAGCCGCAGCACTTAACCTGGTTAGCCGCGGGGTGGGGAACAGGACTACCATGGTCAAACATGAGTAATCGCGCAAAATTGACCCCTCAGAAGCCCACCCCGATCCGTACCGTTCCGGATTCCATTGAGCGCCCGGAGTATGTCTGGAAGGAAACCGTCCAGGAAGCGATGGGTGAGCCTTTCGTTCAGACCCCTGAGACCATTGAGGCCATGCGCGAGGCATCCAAGATTGCCGCTAACGCCCTGCAGGAGGCCGGCAAGGCTGTCGCTCCTGGCGTTACGACTGATGAGCTGGACCGCATCGCGCATGAGTACATGCTGGATCATGGTGCATACCCTTCGACGCTGGGTTACATGGGCTTCCCGAAGTCCTGCTGCATCTCGCTGAACGAGATCATCTGCCACGGTATCCCGGATAGCACCGTGATTGAGGATGGCGACATCGTCAACATCGACGTCACCGCATTCAAGAATGGTGTCCACGGCGATACCAACGCTACCTTCCTCGCTGGAAACGTTTCTGAGGAGCACAAGCTCCTTGTTGAACGCACCCACGAGGCAATGATGCGCGGCATTAAGGCGGCAAAGCCAGGCCGTGAGGTTAACGTCATCGGCCGCGTTATCGAGTCTTACGCCAACCGCTTTGGCTACAACGTTGTCCGTGACTTCACCGGCCACGGCGTTGGCCCTACCTTCCACAACGGCCTCGTGGTTCTGCACTACGATTCCACCACGTACCGTGACATCCTCGAGCCAGGCATGACCCTTACCATCGAGCCGATGATCAACCTCGGTTCCCTTGATTACGAAATCTGGGACAATGACTGGACCGTGCAGAACGTTGACGGCAAGTTCACCGCACAGTTCGAGCACACCCTCGTCATCACCAACGACGGCGCCGAAATCCTCACGCTGCCAGACGAGAACTAACCGAAGCTAGAAACCTAAGCCAACACAATATAGTGGCGCCCTCCATCTTGGAAGGCGCCACTTTTTCTATCTGACCCGTCTCAATACTGGGCCCAGATACGCGAAAAGCGCTCCGTCCCCAAAAGGGGAGGAGCGCCAGCGCTTTGAAAGTCCTAGGACCTTCTACCGTAAATTAGCGGCGGAAGATTGGGTCCAGGATGTGCTGCGGCAGAATGCCGGTGTAGACAGCCTGGTTGTAAGCAGCGATCAGGCCACCGATGACGGAAGCTGCCAGTGCAGCGTAGGTGCCATCGCGCCAGAGCTTGGCCCAAAGTGCGTTGGTCTCGTCGTCTACAGAGGAACCGAGGAGCTTCTGGCCCTGTGCCGGCTTGGTGCCGTCGGTCTCACCTGCCCACTTGGAGGACAGGCTCTGCTCCTTGTTGTCGTTCTCGGAGACCTTCTTGCCGGCTTCGATGCCGTCTTTGGCGGAGGTGCTCCAGTTGGAGGAGCCGTATGGCTTGCCGCCGTCCTCGAGCTCAGCAGCGGAAGCAGCGGAAACGCCGCCAAAAGCAACGGTGGTAGCGGTTGCGAGAGCAACTGCAGCAGTGCGGAAGTTACGCATTTATTTACCTTTCAGAATTCTTGACGGAAGGGATTAGCGGGAGAATGGGCCGTGAACGATGAAGTTGTAGACAGGTCCAATGATGCCGCCAAGAAGGGCACCAACGCCACCGATGATGGTTGCGGCGTAGAGAGCCTTAGCCCATGCCGGCTGGGAGGAAAGGGTCTCGTATTCGCCGGTCTCATTAGCGTCACCGTGCTCGGACTTGGAGGAACCGAAGATAGCCTGGCCATCAGCGTTCTGGTCCTTCTCCAAGGCTGCGCCAATCTTGGAGGAAAGGCTGACGTTGGTGGTGTCCTTAGCCTCAGTTGCGGAAGCAACGGTGGTGCCACCGAATGCTACAGCGATTGCGGTTGCGCCGGCGAGGGCTGCATTGCGGATACGCATATCAAAAATCCTTAAATGTCGTACTTGCAAGGCTTTCGATGGAAAACCTAAGTGTTTTGTGGAAACTACTCCCGAAATTGCTTTCAGAGGATTTCCAGAAACACACGGTCGCCGGTTTAATTTCGGCTCGAGCCGGTGTCCTCAATCAAGGTAGCCCATATGTACTTAAATTGCACGTCACGTTTGTAATTTGATTTAGAAAGTTGTCGGGGCTGCCCCCGTAACCGGTCGGATTTACAACGATGGATTTCGGGATGGTCCCCGTGCTCAAGTGGGCAAACTCTCCTTCTGAGGTTCCCTTGTGGAGGTAATTGTGATGTTAGTCACGTAACACAGTCATTTGCCAGTTTAGTCCAAGGACTGCGTTTTCCACGAGCTCCGGCAAAGCTGGATGGATCCAGTATTGCTTCCGAGCAAATGTGCGCATGTCAACGTCATAAACCATGGCGGTGATGAGTTGCTGGATAAGAGTCGATGCTTGGGGTCCCATTAGGTGTGCGCCTAGTAGGCGGCCGGTTTCTTTGCAAGCGATTAGCTTACAAATTCCTGAATTGTCTTCCATGGCCCATCCATAGGCAACATCCCCGTAGTTCTGAACCTTAACGGTAATGTTGTATCCCTGTTCGAGGGCTGCTTCCTCCGTTAGGCCAACGCTGGCGATCTGTGGATGGGTGAAAACAGCCGCCGGGACGTGCTCATGTGGCATAGCCTGAAGCTCCTCAGAGTGAAGGAGGTTGTGCTGGACCGCGCGCATCTCTGCATTAGCAACGTGCTTGAGCATGTAGGGAGACGAGACGTCGCCAAGCGCCCAAACGCCCTCCACGGAGGTGCGGCCAAACTCGTCGACCTTGATGCGTCCGTCCTCACGGACCTCAATGCCTGCCTTGTCCAAGTCCATCAAGTCGCCGTTTGGTTTGCGGCCCGTTGCCACCAAGATTGCCTCGGCCTCAACTGTGGAACCATCCTCCAGCGTCAGCGCTACACCTTTCGCAGTTTCCTCCAATTTCTGGGCATTCGCGATGTGGACATCGAAGCGCTCACGGGCGAGCTTGTTGAAGCGCTCCACAATGTCGTGGTCCAAGTGGCGCAGGAGCTTCTCGGAACGGTTGACCACCGTGACCTTCGTGCCAAGACCATCGAAGACGTGCGCAAACTCCATGGCAATGTAGCCGCCGCCCACGATAATCAGGCTCTCCGGCTGCTTAGGCATGCGCATGATGTTTTCGTTCGTATAGAACTTCACGCCGGAATCCTTGTATACCGCAGGAATAGATGGGCGAGAGCCCGCCGCAATGACAATTTGCTCGCCAGTAATCACTTCATCGCCCACCGCAATTGCCTTGGGGCCCACGAACGTGGCGTGCTTGCCAAAGACCGTAATATTCGGCGTCTCATCGCCGCGCCGGTAAGCCTCGCCGCCCTCGGCAATCTTGTCGATGCGGTTGACGAAGAC
Source organism: Corynebacterium simulans (assembly GCF_001586215.1). Lineage (NCBI taxonomy): Bacteria > Bacillati > Actinomycetota > Actinomycetes > Mycobacteriales > Corynebacteriaceae > Corynebacterium > Corynebacterium simulans. The sequence continues at coordinate 2,499,868 of NZ_CP014634.1, forward strand.
GCGCTCAATAATGGATTCCCAGTCCACATTATTTACCTGCGCATCAATTCCCAGGCGCTTTCCCTCCTTCGCTGCGTGCGCTAAGTCGGCTGCGTAGACGTACATCTTCGTCGGAATGCAACCCACGTTCAAACAAGTGCCGCCAAAGGTTCCTTCCTCGACGATGGCGATCTTCTTATCCTCGAAAGCCTCCGAAGGGATCGAGTTACCGGAACCGGTACCGATAATGATCAGATCGAAGTGTTCAGCGTCCGGGAAAGTGGAATCTTGCGAAGTCATTTTTCTCCTCATTATTTAGGAAACGTTTTAGGGTGCGTTTACTCAGTCTGTTTTAGTTAGGGCTTAAGTATGCCCGGCAACCATTCATCGACTACGTGGAAGGCCTCGTTGCGGATCGGCTCCCGAGACAAGAACACGTCATGGCGCGCGCCCTCAATCGGGTGCAACGTGTAGTGCGTGCCCAGCTCCTTGGCCCAGCGCTGCGTTTGCTTGACATCAATTACAGCGTCCACGTAGTTGATTTCCTCCGAATACGGTGCGCTGAAATTCGACTTGGTGGACGTCAGCGTCAGGATTGGCACACCGACATCGATGCGGCCGGAGTGGATGGCGTCGAATGCCTTAAACACCGCGCGGATCCATCCCATATATTTCTTGTGGCCCGCTAGGGGCTTCTTCTCAAGGTCATAGTTCCACTCGCCATAGCGGCTGGAATGGATGGAATCACCAAATGCTGTGAGATTGCCGCCGTAAAGCGGGAGAGTGGGGGCGAGCTTGCCTAAAGTGAAGATGGCTGGTTTGAGCGCCGTGTAAGCCGGCTTCGGCACACCCATCATGTCAAGCCATGGGCTATTGAGGATAAGCCCTGCAATGCGGTTGTGGCGCTGCTCGTCGCGACGGCGTAACTGGTCAAGCCACAGCGGAAGGATGCAACCCGCGGTGGAGTGGCCCAAGAACACGACCTTGTCCTGCGGGAGGGCGTCGAGTGCCGCGTTTAAGTCCATAAAGTAGTGGTGCATGTCCGTGATGTAATGCCACTTCTGGTTCGGCTTCCGGGAGCGGCCGCACTTGCGAAGATCGAGGGCGTAGAACGCGTAACCCTTCTCGTGGAAGTGCTTTGCCACGTGCGCCTGGAAGAAGTAATCAGTCATGCCGTGAACCCACACGACGGCGACCCGGTTATCTAACGCGGTGTGCTCGGCGTCTTGTCGGTCCGTGGCTTCGTCAGCGTCGTTCGCGGTGCCTGTATAGCGGATCAAGGTGGCCTCGACTTCGCCTTCGCCGTCGGGGTCGGTGCCTAGAGGCAGGGCCGCGGCTTGGAAACCCGTGCCCAAAATGTCTTGTTTCCATTGCAGAGTTGACTCAGTCATATGCACAGTCTAGGCAAAGTGGGGTGATACGGACTGTGAAAAAACGGACATTTTCCCGGTTGAAGAATCCCAATTTCTACATTAAGGGCGTATGGTGGTTTGGTAATGCGTGACGCGTCCCTTGTTATGTGCCGTTGTCAGCGACAAAGGATTAGGGCAGTTGTCTGGCCTTTGCGTGACCAAAGCCGCAGGCTTTGTCCTCCTGATAGTGGAACGTAAAAGGTGGGCGAGAACGTAAGACACTAAAGGCTCTTGTTCACCAGCGAGAGCTTTGTCCAGGAGCAATAACTTTCAATCTGAAGAGGTAATAGCAAGGTGTCCTCCGACAAGAAGACAGCACAAGTTGTAGATGAGGTAGATGTAGCCCTCGTAGGCGCCGGTATCATGAGCGCCACCCTGGGCGCTATGCTCCGCGAGCTGGAGCCAAGCTGGACCCAGATGGTCTTCGAGCGCCTCGATGGACCTGCTCTGGAGTCCTCCTCCCCATGGAACAACGCTGGTACCGGCCACTCTGCGCTGTGCGAGCTGAACTACACCCCAGAAAAGAACGGTCGCATCGACATTTCTAAGGCTCTGGGCATTAATGAGAAGTTCCAGGTTTCTCGCCAGTTCTGGTCTCACCAGCTCAACAACGGCATCCTGACCGACCCGAAGGCATTCATCAACCCGGTCCCACACGTGTCCTTCGCACAGGGCTCCATCCAGGTTGAGTACCTGAAGCGCCGCTTCGAGGCCCTCAAGGACAACCACATGTTCCCGAACATGCAGTTCTCCGACGACGACGCAGTATTCCAAGAGAAGCTGCCGCTGATGTCCGAAGGCCGCGACTTCAACTCCAAGAAGGTTGCAATTTCTTGGACCGAGGCAGGCACCGACGTAAACTTCGGTGCACTGACCAAGCAATTCTTCACCGCTGCAAAGGCGTCCGGCACCGAGATCCGTTACGGCCACGAGGTCGTTGACATCAAGCGCGACGGCTCCACCTGGAAAGTTTACGCCAAGAACCTGCACACCGGTGACTACTCCGTGGTCCGCGCGAAGTTCGTCTTCGTTGGTGCTGGCGGATACGCACTCAATCTGCTGCGCAAAGCAGGCGTCCGCGAGGTCTCCGGCTTCGCTGGCTTCCCAGTTTCCGGCCTGTGGCTGCGTTCCAAGAACCCTGAGCTGGTCAAGCAGCACCACGCGAAGGTGTACGGCAAGGCTGCCGTCGGCGCTCCTCCGATGTCTGTTCCGCACCTTGACACCCGCGTCATCGACGGCGAAGAGGGCCTGCTGTTCGGCCCGTACGGTGGCTGGTCTCCGAAGTTCCTGAAGAAGGGCTCCTACCTCGACCTCTTCAAGTCCATCCGCCCGGACAACATTCCTTCCTACCTCGGCGTTGCCGTGCAGGAGTTCGGCCTGACCAAGTACCTGGTTTCCGAGGTTCTCAAGGACTTCGACAAGCGCGTCGAGGCGCTGAAGGAATACGTTCCTTCCGCAGACCCAGCAGACTGGGAGACCGTCATCGCCGGCCAGCGCGTTCAGGTCATCAAGCCGGCCGCTGCACCGCACTTCGGCTCCCTCGAGTTCGGCACCACCCTCGTTAACAACCCAGAGGGCAACATCGCTGGCCTACTCGGCGCTTCCCCGGGCGCTTCTATCACCCCGGCCGTCATGATCGAGCTGCTTGAACGTTGCTTCGGCGAGAACATGATCCAGTGGGGCGACAAGATCCAGGAGATGATTCCTTCCTACGGCATCAAGCTGGCCAAGGATAAGAAGCTCTACGACGAGATGTGGGACTACACCCAGAAGACCCTCAAGCTCGACGAGAAGTAAAAACTTCGCCTAAGTTCCGCAGTACGTCCGGTAACCCTCAGGGTTGCCGGGCGTTTCGTATTTGGCGTTGGGCGCAAACGGGCGAGTAATGGCGTCCAAGAATTCTTGGAAGGCGTCAATGTCGAGCAGCGCTTCCTCCACGTTGTGCGGGCGTGGGATGACTCGCGGAACGGTGCTGTTCTTCGGGCCGCCGGGCGGATTCGTTGGCTGCGTACCGTGCAGCTTCTCCCACAGCTCTAGGTTGGCCAGCGTGAAGTCCGGCTGCTTTTCTACCAGCTCGGTGAAGTACTCACTGCGGAGATTAGCGTTCTTGCTAGCGCTGACTGCAGCATCAGTGCTGATGCCAAAGCGCTTGACGAAGTCGCGCTCAAGTTGAGAAGCGAAGCGCTCGTGGTAGCTGTTGATGGTTTCTTGGGCGAAGTTGATGGCCTCGTTGGGGGAGGCGTCGAAAAGCTGCAACATGCTCTCCGCCAGACGCGCGAAGTTCCAGCCCAGGATGTCGGGCTGGTGGCCAAAGCGGTAACGGCCGCGGGTGTCGATGGAGCTAAAACAAGTATCAGGATCGTAGGTCTCCATGAAGGCGCACGGGCCATAGTCGATGGTTTCACCAGACAGGGTGGTGTTGTCCGTGTTCATCACACCATGGATGAAACCTACATGCTGCCAGGCCGCGACCGTAGCAATCTGGGCGTCGAGGGCGCGGGTAAACAGCTCCTTGTAACTCGCGCCAGGGTAATGCCGGGCGATCGTGAAATCCGCCAGCTGCTGTAGCTGGCCTGTTTGCGCCGCGTAGTGGAAAGAACCGATGCGGATGTGGCTGGCAGCTACTCGCACCAAGATGCCGGCTTCCTCCTCCACCTGGCGTTGGATGCGCCGGCCAGTAGAAAGGACCGCTAGCGAGCGCGTCGTCGGAATGCCCAGCGCGTGCATCGCCTCTGAGAACAGGTACTCGCGCAACATAGAACGGACTGTTCCGCGCCCGTCAGCCCCAGGACGCGAGTAGGGGGTAAGGCCGGTTCCCTTCGCATGGAGATCGCGCAGGCCTTCCGGAGTCTCGATTTCACCCAGTAGTAAGGCGCGACCGTCGCCCATGCGCGGGTTGAATTGGCCGAATTGGTAACCGGCATAGGCCATCGCGTGTGCCGGGCTATCCTCGCTGCGCCCGCAAAGGAAATCGATTCCAGCGGGGCTGCGCAGCCACTCTGGGTCGAGGCCCAGCTCTGAAGCTAGATCCTCGTTCAAGATGAGCAGGCTGGGCGCAGGTTGCTGCTCGCCGTGGCTTTCCCGCGCCATGCCGGAAAGGCGCTTAGCAAAGGTGTGGTGCAGTTCGAAGGGAAGTGACATGCCTAAACCTCCAAGCTTCCGCGAACTCGTACGTGGACGTTTCCACCGACCCAGACACTAGCGCCGTCGTCAGTAATATGCACCAAGCCGTTCCTGCCAAGCTGGCTGCCCTGCCGTGCGGTGTAACTATCCGGTACCAGGCCGCGCTCGCGCATGAATTGGGCTGCTGCGCCATTGAGAGAGCCCGTGACTGGGTCTTCGAAGCCTGGGGTAAATGCCCGTATCTCGTAGAGCGGTTGACCTGCTTGTTGCAGGGACTCAAGTCCCACGACACCGACCTTGATGCCGCGCGCGTTGTTGGGCTGCAGTGCGCGGACCGCGGCGGCGTCGCGAAGCTGCACCAGGCGCCAGCCGGGGCCGTTGTCTGCCCATGCGGCATCACAGATATCAGCCTCATCGATGCCGAGTGCTGCGGCGGACTCGCTCAGTTCGGCCGCGCTCAATGGCCCAGATTTGTAAAGCGCGGGGGTGGCAAAGGAAAAGACTTCCCTTTCTTCCTTGATATCTACTAGCCCAACGCCGCATTCCTGAACGAGGTCTCCTGTATGTCCGGTGAGCTCGCAGAATACCCGTGCTGTGCCCAACGTGGGGTGACCTGCGAAAGCGAATTCTTCGTGCGGCGTGAAGATACGCACCCGGTAGTCAGCGTCTGCGGTAGTAGGGTGCAACAGGAACGTCGTCTCCGAGAAGTTGATCCAGTTAGCAATGCGCTGCATCTGCTCGGTCGAAAGCTCATCCGCCCCGGCGATGACAGCTAGGGGATTGCCGCTAAAGGCCGTGGTGGCGAAGACATCGACTTCGAAGTAATCAAGGTGCATGGCCACCAGCTTACGAGCCCGCGCAAGCCGCCATGCCGCGGTCTATCCTATGGAACATGAGCGAAGCACTTTTTAGCCGCATCGAGCCAATTCAAGTGATGGCGGATGGCACCGTCAAACAGGTCAATCCCTTCTCCGGAACCGAGGTATGGACCGTTCCAGGCCGCGGGAATCGTCCGTTTGCGCATGCCGCCTCTAGCTCCCAACCGCTGGCTACCGATGCCGCGCGAAACACCTGTGCTTTTTGTTCTTCGCGCAAGCTGGAAACCCCGCCTGAGAAGTCACGCATCTTAGCCTCTGGCGAGATTGTGCGTGGGGCTGCGCCAGATTCGTTGGATACAACCAAGCCGGCTTTTAGGCGCGTACCGAACCTCTTTGAGATCGTCTCCTTCGACTACTGGAAGGCCAACTACGAGTATGAGATGGACGCGGAGACTAAAGAGAGGATGGAGCGCTACATTGCGAATCCTGTAGGCCGCGAGCACGTTCTAAACATCGTACGGACGAAGCTCAGGGCGGCCGGTCGAGATGCGGACCTAGGGGAGCAGGAACTGCTTACACACGCCGGCTGCTTTTTCGGTGGCGGTCACGATGTCATCATTGGCGCCCGCCACTTTGTCGAAGGCGCTACTGACGATTCGCAGTTGGCCTCATCTGGCACGCTCAGCCCCGACGAACACTTCCTCTTTACTTCCTTCACCGTAGATTCCATGCGTGACCTTTATGAGCGCAACCGTTACGCCGACTATGTGGTGGCCTTCCAGAACTGGCTGGCGCCAGCCGGGGCTTCCTTTGACCATCTACACAAGCAGCTGGTGGCCATTGATGACCTCAGCATGTCGGCCGCGCATGAAAACGACATCCTGCGTGCGCACCCCAACATGTACAACGACTGGGCCGTAGGCTATGCGGCGCAGCACAACCTGGTGATTGCAGAAAACGAATATGCGGTGCTATTCGCCGGCTTTGGACACCGCTATCCCACGCTGGAGATCTTCTCCAAGTCCGAACGCTGCGAGCCGTGGGAGCAAACGCCTGGGGAAATCCGCGGAATGTCAGACCTTATCCACGCAGCCCATGTGGCAGTTGGCCCCGATGTGGCCTGCAATGAGGAATGGCACCACAAGGCACCATCAGTCGACCTCGCGCAGCCGTGGCGAGTGATGATCAAACTGCGCGTGTCCACGCTGGCCGGCTTTGAGGGCGGGACCAAGATTTATATCAACACCATCTCGCCGTGGGGATTGCGCGACCGCATCGTTGATTCGCTGTACCGCCTGCGCGAGCGAGGCAAGCTTGCCTCCGGGATTGCGATTGCCACCGAATGCAGCCTAGAGCGCAATAGCCTGCGCTATAACAGCTAATTTGCCGGTGTTCGGTCCTAGGAGTCAAGCACGAGCACCAATTCTGGGGCGCGCTCGCTGCCGCGGATTTCCGTCTCCCACTCGGGGAAGCTTGCGGCGGCTGCGGAAAACTCCTCGAAGGTGGTTGGAAGCACCGGCTGTCTGAGCACGTGGCGGGCGAGTAGGCCCTTGTAGTGCTTGTTGAAGTGAGAGATGACCTTGCGCGAGCCATCAGGCTGAACCGATTCCACGCGAACCGTGGCCGCCGTCTTGAGCTTGCCCAGCTGCTGGTAGGTGCCAGAGCGCATATCGACCACCAGCTCATGGGCCGCGACTTCCTCCAAGGCCTCAGTGATCGCCTTACCCCACCAAGACTTCATAGTGTTTCCACTCAGCTTCGTTCCGCCGGAGAGACGATAATGCGGAATCAGATCATCGGCGCGGACGATGCCGAACAAGGCGGAGCCGATGGCTAGGTGGGAACGAGCGGCGTCGGAAAGCGTGGCGGCATCCAGCGCGTCATAAAGCACACCCGTATACCGTTCGATGGCCGGCAGGGTAGGAGAGCTATAAATTACCTGGTTGGCCTCGGCCTCCCCGCGGAGCTTTTCCGAGAGCTTTAGCTGAATCATCGCCTCATCCACCTCGAGAGAGGCAAGCGCCTGCGCGATCTCCTGGCGCGCCGGGTTCAGCGAGGGGAAGGACAATGCTCCAAAGTCGAGCGGGGCACCGGTGCCGCCGGGGGCTTTCGTCTCAGAAGGAGGGAGGAGAATGAGCATAGCTAAATACTAGCGGGGTAGAGTGCTAGGCATGATTACTCGCCTTTCGAATCTCTTCCTTCGCACCTTGCGCGAAGATCCGGCAGATGCCGAAGTAACCAGCCACAAGCTCCTCGTTCGTGCAGGCTACGTCCGCCGCGCCGCGCCGGGCGTTTACACCTGGCTGCCACTCGGCCTGCGCACCCTGTCCAAGATTGAAGACATCGTGCGCGAGGAGATGAACGCAATCGGCGGCCAGGAGATGCTCTTCCCGGCCCTTTTGCCGCGTGAGCCTTATGAGCAGACCCAGCGCTGGACCGAGTACGGCGATAACCTCTTCCGCCTGAAGGACCGCAAGGGCGCAGACATGCTGCTCGGCCCGACACACGAGGAGATGTTCGCCTCGGCAGTAAAAGACATGTACTCCTCTTATAAGGACTTCCCGGTTACCCTGTACCAAATCCAGACCAAGTACCGCGATGAGGAGCGTCCGCGTGCGGGCATTCTCCGCGGCCGCGAGTTTGTGATGAAGGATTCCTACTCCTTCGACATGAGCGACGAGGGCCTGGACGAGTCCTACCAGCGCCACCGCAAGGCTTACCAGAACATCTTCAACCGTCTGAAGATTGATTACGCCATCTGCAAGGCAACCTCTGGTGCCATGGGAGGTTCCGCGTCCGAGGAATTTCTGGCTGTCTCTCCGGCAGGTGAGGACACCTTCGTACGCGCCACGGAGGGCGAGTACGCGGCTAACGTTGAGGCCGTGGTTACCCCTGTGCCGGAAGAAAAGGCAATTGAAGGCCAGGCAGAGGCGAAGGTTTACCAGACGCCTGATGCTGCGACCATTGACTCTTTGGTGCAGTGGGCTAACTCTGAAGGCATCGAGGTTGAAGGCCGTGCGGTGGAAGCCGCTGACACCCTGAAGTGCATGGTTATCAAGGTGGCACAGCCTGCGGCAAGCGAGGAAGAAAAGGAATGGCAGCTAGCTGCTGTTCTGATTCCGGGCGATCGCGAGCTGGACGAAAAGCGCCTTGAGGCCTCCCTTGAGCCTGCCGAGTTTGAGCTGGCCGGTGACGAGGACTTCAAGAAGAACCCCTTCCTGGTTCGCGGCTACGTGGGCCCGCGTGCGCTCAACGCAAACGACGTGAAGGTTTATGCGGATCCGCGCGTGGTAAAGGGCTCCTCCTGGATTACTGGTGCTGATGAGGCTAACCACCACGTGGTGGGCTGTATTGCTGGCCGCGACTTCGAGGTTGACGAGTTCATCGAGGCCGCCGAGGTCAAGGAAGGCGATCCGGCACCGAACGGCATGGGCACCCTGACCCTGGAGCGCGGCATCGAGCTGGGCCACATCTTCCAGCTGGGCCGCAAGTACACCGAGGCATTCGATGTTCAGATCCTGGATGAGAACGGCAAGCGTGCGGTTCCGACCATGGGCTCCTACGGCATCGGTATCTCCCGCATGATGGCTGTCTTGGCCGAGCAGATGGCTGACGAGAAGGGCCTGCGTTGGCCGGTTGAAGTTGCTCCTTTCCAGGTGCACGTGGCTGTGGCGAACAAGGACGCCGCTGCGCTTGAGGCAGGGCAGAAGCTGGTCGAGGACCTTGATGCTGCTGGAATCGAGGTTCTCTTTGATGACCGTCCGAAGGTATCTCCGGGCGTGAAGTTCAAGGACGCTGAGCTGCTGGGTATGCCGTTCATCGCCATCCTTGGCCGCTCGTTTGCCGATGGCATCATCGAGCTGCGCATCCGTGGTGGCGAAACGCTTGAGGTGCCAGCTGAGCAGATCGTGGACAAGCTCTTGGAGCTCGTGCGCGGTTGAGGCGTGCCGTTAAGGGGGCGCTGTTGGCGCGTGGTGTTAAGAGCGCGCTGTTAATGGTGCGCTGTTAAGGCGCAGGTACCGCTGTATGTAAATAAGGCTTCCAATCTTGTGATTTGGGGGCCTTATTTGCATATATAAGTACCTGGCAGTTGGGGTCACTCCGGCCGTGCGGGTTCGCGGGACGTTTCCGCGTGGGGTGGTGCGCTTTGTGGGGTGCGGTGCGCGGGGTTGAGGTGAGCCGTTAGAGGGCGAGTACCGCTCTGCGTAAATAGGGCAGCTGTTTGCCGTGTTTTAGGCGGCCTATTTGCACACAGAAGTACGTTGATGGGGGATGCAAAGCGGTCCGTTGATGGGGGATGCAAAGCGGTCCGTTGATGGGGGATGCAAAGCGGTCCGTTGATGGGGGATGCAAAGCGGTGGGTTGCTGTGGATACGCGAAGGCCCTGCCCCTTTCGGTTCGAGGGGCAGGGCCTTATGGCACGTATGAGTGTGGCTTTAGTAGCCGCCTACCGGGCCACCACAGTTTGGCCAAGCACCGGCGCCCTGGGTAGTCAGGACCTGCTCGGCAACAGCAATCTGCTGCTCTTTTGTTGCCTGGTCAGCGGTTGGGGCGTACTGCTGGCCGCCGAAGCTGCTCCAGGTCTGTGCATTGAACTGCAGGCCACCGTAGTAGCCGTTGCCCGTGTTGATCTGCCAGTTACCACCGGACTCGCATGCTGCAACCTGTTCCCATGCGGAGGCCGGGGCAGCGTTTGCGGCAGGTTGCGCCAGTGCGGCAACGCCCATTGCAGCGGCAGCGGACAGGGTTGCAAACTTCTTCTTTGAACGCATTGAGAAAGTTCTCCTTCTCTTTGTGTCATTAAAGGAACACCCACGCGGTATCTCCGGTGTGTCCATGGCCAACCAACGTAAAAGCGGTGGGAGGGCCCTCGCAATGAAATGCGTCGTAAAGTTTGCTGCTCATTGTCTGGCCGCTACTCAGTAAGCCTTAAGCGGCTGTGGGCTCGGTGGAGAAAACTCGGCGATGTAGAGTCAGGGCATGGCTATTGATTGGAAGCGTGCCCGTGCCCTTACGTTTGGCTCTGTGATGCTAAGCATGGGCACGCTGCACTTTGTGAAGAAGGAAGAATTTGAATCCATCGTGCCGCCGCGTCTGCCAGGCGGTGCGCGGTTCTATAACTATGCCTCAGGTATCTGGGAGCTGGCCACCGGTGCAGCAGTAATTAATGAGCGCACACGTTCCGTCGGCGGCTGGTCCGCAGTAGCACTGTTGCTTGCGGTATGGCCCGCCAATATGTATCACGCCCGCAAGGATTGGAATCAATCCTCCACGGGCGTAGGTAAGAAGCTCTATCACGTGCTGCGTCAGCCAGCACAGTTGCTGATTATTCGCGAGGCGTTGCAGTTTGTGCGCTAGCGCTGTTCGTAGCAGCTCGCTTTAGGTGTGTGGGCCACCAGAACTTCTCGCCGAGGATCTGGACCAAGGCCGGTACCAAGACGGTGCGCACGATGAGTGTATCGAGTAGAACACTCCGAGCGACCCGGCGGGTATCGGCCCGGGCATCCTCGCGGCCGCGGATTCTTCGTCAGCTAGCTGGGAGTCGGGGCCGCCTACCAGTACAGAGCCCTCGCTGCGGGTGCCGGCGTGCTCACCGAAGTGCTCGCGCAGCTGGGTGACCTTGTCGGCGATTTCGGTAGAGGTCCCGGCCGTTACCTGGACTGGCACGATGGCTGAGTTGCCGTCTTTGCTAGGGATGAGCGGGCCATCTAAGGTGGCGTATTTTCTGGTGAGACACCATGGCCATTGTAAAGCCCAGCCTTAAGGCGGGGCCCGAAGATTTGTTTAGGGATTCACGCTTTTCTATAAACCGCGGGATTGGGCAGCAACGGCGATGAGCCAGTTGCGCCAGGCCACGCGTTCCTCGCCCTCGGCAGTGGGGGCGGCGGCTTGTGACGCGGCAGAAGACCACTCGAGGGAGTCATTCCACCCCAGGTGGTCGACGAAAGCTTGGGCGGAAGCAGCGTCGCTAGGCAGCGGCATTTCCTCAGGCGTTGGCTCGTAAGCGGGGGCCGGTTGGGGGACTTCGCCAAGCGGGGCGAGTGCCTTTTGCAGCGCTGCGATGCGTTTTTCGTGCATCTCGAGGCGGTCATCGATGTTTTCTTCCATCGACGGCGCGGCGTAGGAGCGGGCGAAGTCCAGGCCGTAGACCTGCTCGTATTCCCATTCCAGAAGCTCTCGGGCGCGGGCGGCTTCGCTGGGATCAAGCTCCGGGGACTCCGGCAGCTGGGAAGGCTCCCACGCGTCCAAGATGATGGCCTGGTTGGTCACCAGCGCGCGGGACTCCGCGCTGACCTCGCTCAGGGCGTCGCGGGTATGCACCGCGGCTTGGTCCATGACTTCGATGACATCAATATTTTCTGCGGCCGGCTCTTGGTCGGCGGCCTGCGGGTCGCGCTGGACCTCGCAGGAGCGCGGGGCAGCGCCTTTCTCGTTGCGGCCGCAAAGCCGCTCGACCTCGGCATAAAGGGCATCGGCCTGCTCGGAGCGCAACTGCGAAGCGTGGGGATCGACCGCAGCGAGCTGCTGCGCGTCCGCGTCGGCGCTGCGGCCTAAGCCCACGAGTGCCTCATCGGGACGGGGGCCAAAGTAGTCGACGATGGAGTCGACGGCTTGGCATCCGCTCAGCGCGGGCGCGAGTGCGCCAAGGACGGTAAGCGTTGCGATGGGGGCTAGGGCACGGCGGTTCACGCAAAAGACCTTACACGTAACAGTTAGGCTAGAGCGCATGGCTTTTCCAGATGCAGAACAATTAACTGAACTACTCCAACCATTGCTGGAGCCCCGCGGGCTCGACGTGGAGGACGTAAAGACTACCAAGGCGGGAAAGAAATCCCAGGTCATCATCCGCATCGATGGTGATACGCGCCCGAGCTCCGATGTCCTGGAAGAAGTCTCCAATCAGATCTCCCAATTCTTTGATGCCAAGGAAGAATCAGGCGAGTTGAACTTTGGCGCAGGCTACACCCTGGAGGTCTCTACCCCGGGCGTCGATCTGCCATTTACCGCCCCGCGCCACTGGCGCCGCAACCGTGGCCGCGTCGTCGCATTTGAAACCGCTCCGGGCAAGACCGAAGTGGCTCGTATCGGTGCGCTTTCCGCGGATGAGGCTGCGGTAGCGCTTATCACTACGGTGAAGAAGGACGTCCAATTCCGCATCGAGCGATTGGAAAATATCCACCGCGCGGTGGTAGAAATTGAATTTGCTAAACCTTCTGCGGACGAGCAGGAGGCAGCGCAGCAGACGTTTGAATACGCCGAGCAGAACTCGGCAACCCGAGAGGATGAAAAGTGAATATTGATCTAGAGGCACTCCGTACGATCCAGAACGAGCGCGGCGTCCACGTCAAGGACCTGCTCGAAGCGATCGCGAGTGCCTTGTTGTATTCGTACCTGGATTATCGCAAGCAGTCGGCAGAAACCAAGGCGGAGGGCACCAAGTCCCGCGTAGACATCGACGCCGACACCGGTGCAGTTTCCGTCATCGTCACGGAGACCGACCTGGAAACTGGCGAGACTTTGAGCGAATACGACGATACGCCAGAAAACTTTGGTCGCTTCGGTGCGCAGGCAGTGCGCGAGGCCATCATCCGCAAGCTGCGCGAGGCAGAAGCCGAGCAAACCTATGAGTCCTATTCGGAACTGACTGGGCGCGTCGTATCCGGCGTCGTCCAGCGCGATGTGCGCGCCAACGAGCGCGGCGTCGTTGTGGTCCAGCTCGGTACTGAACTGGATTCCCAGGACGCTATCTTGCTGCCCGCTGAGCAGCTGCCGGGTGAGAAACTCGAGCACGGTGACCGTATCAAGGCATATGTTGTGGGAGTTACCCGCAACGGCGCGCAGGTGCAGATCACCCTTTCGCGCACCCACCCGGAGCTGGTGCGCGGCCTGTTCGAGCTGGAAATCCCTGAGGTGGGCGACGGCGCCGTCGAGCTCGTGGCCATCGCGCGTGAGGCCGGACACCGCTCCAAGGTGGCAGTGGTGGGCCACGCAAAGGGCCTTAACGCCAAGGGCGCCTGCATTGGTCCACGTGGCCAGCGCGTCAACAACATCATGCGTGAGCTCGGCGGCGAGAAGATCGACATCATCGACTACAGCGAGGACCCAAGCGTCTACGTGGGCAACTCCCTGGCGCCGTCCAAGGTTGTCCGCGTTGAGGTCATCGACCACGAAGCACAGGTTGCGCGCGTGACCGTTCCGGATTACCAGTTGTCTTTGGCAATTGGTAAGGAAGGCCAGAACGCCCGCCTGGCGGCGCGTCTTACCGGGTGGAAGATCGACATCCACTCCGATGCAAAATCCAACTAGTAGTCGGGCTGCACAGGGATAAAGGTACTAATTAAGGTTCTGCCAGGTTTTCGCGTAAGCTAGATAACGGCCCACATGCAGAAAAGCTGTGGCGTTTTTCAGGTAAGCGCGAAAACGTAAGGGAGTTGGATGTCACTGAGACAACCACAGTCAGACCCTCACGTACGTATTCGTACCTGTATTGCTACGCGCCGCCGCTTTCCCGATACGCAGCTATTGCGTGTTGTCGTTGACCGCGATGACCCAAGCGGCCGACGTGTCGTGGCGGATCCGCGGCGCCGCCTTCCCGGAAGGGGAGCCTGGATTAGCCCGGAACTTTCTGCATTAGAGCTGGCGGAGCGCACCCGAGCATTTCGGCGCGCGCTTCGGTTATCCACTGACGTGGATACAGGTCACGTACGTGAGTACCTGGAGAAGTTGGCGAAAGCCGGCGAATCATAGGTGCATTCGTGAAGGCACCGCGCCTTCACGAGCCAGAGTTAAAGGAAGACCGAACACTGATGAGCGCACAACGATGAAGCATCAGCGATGAAAGTCCATAGCCATTAACTAGGGGTCAGGCCACTTCCAGGCCTTGGCTCCTAGTAACGATCACAAGGAGACAAGTGCCCGGAAAGCTACGTGTTCACGAGCTCGCAAAGCAGCTCGGAGTAACCAGCAAGGAACTACTCGCTACGCTCAAGGAGCAGGGCGAATTCGTCAAGACTGCTTCTTCTACCATTGAACCTCCAGTGGTAAAGAAGATGCGCGCCCATTACGAGGCGCAGTCCGGCGGCGAGAAGCTGGCCGGTGAGAAGTCGGCAGAGAAAAAGCCTGCCGCAAACAAGGCTGCCAAGGACGCTAAGTCAGCTAAGGCTGCAGGCGCTGCCAAGGCAGAAAAGCCTGCAGCTAACGCGCCAAAGCCAGGCGCACCGAAGCCAGGCGCCCCGAAGCCGGGAGCTGCCAAGCCAGGTGCTGCTAAGCCGGGCCCGAAGGGTGGCCAGAAGCCACAGGCAAACGGCGCGGACAAGTCCGCTTCTAAGTCTGCCCCGAAGCCGGGCGCAGAACGTCCAAACCCAGGCAACGCTATGCCTCGCCCCATGCCGAAGCCGGGCGGCACCCGCCGCGTGGCCAACAACCCGTTCTCCACGGGTGGTGGCGAGGGCGGCCGTCCAGGACCACGTCCGGGCGGCTCCAAGGGCCAGCGTCCTGGCGGTAAGCCAGGCGATAACCGCGGCGGCAAGGGCGGCGGACGCTCGGGCCAGGGCGAGGGCAACCAGCGTCAGGGGCAGGGCGGCGGTCGTCGTCCATCGCCGGCCATGATGCCTTCGCATCCAAACCCGGCAGCCATGCCGTCTAAGTCCTCCAACGGTGGCGGCGGTGGCCGCGGCCGCGGTGGGCGTGGCCAGGGTGGACCAGGCGGTCCAGGTGGCCCAGGCGGCTTCCGCGGTGGCGGACGCGGCGGACGTCGCGGCGGTACCGCAGGTGCATTCGGCCGTCCAGGTGGCGCACCGCGTCGCGGCAAGAAGTCGAAGCGTCAGAAGCGCCATGAGTTTGAAGAGCAGCAGAAGCATGAGGTAGGCGGCGTACGCCTGCCTGACGGCAAGGGCAAGACCATTCGTCTGCGCCGCGGTGCTTCCTTGGCTGACTTCGCAGAGAAGATTGGCGCAGATCCGGCAGCACTGGTGCAGGCACTGTTCAACTTGGGCGAGATGGTTACCGCAACCGCCTCCGTTTCCGAGGAAACCCTGCAGCTGCTCGGCGCTGAGATTCACTACGACGTCCAGGTCGTCTCCCCAGAGGACGAGGACCGTGAGCTGCTCGAGTCCTTCGACCTGAAGTTCGGTGAGGACGAAGGCGGCGAAGAGGCGCTGGAGAACCGTCCTCCAGTTGTTACCGTCATGGGTCACGTCGACCATGGTAAGACCCGCCTTTTGGACTCCATCCGTAAGACCAACGAGCGCGAGGGCGAGGCCGGCGGCATCACCCAGGGCATCGGTGCATACCAGACCACCGTTGAACTGGAAGATGGCGAGCGCACCATCACCTTCCTAGATACCCCGGGTCACGAGGCGTTTACCGCTATGCGTGCACGCGGTGCGAAGTCCACTGACTTGGCAATCCTGGTTGTCGCAGCAGATGACGGCGTCATGCCGCAGACCGTTGAGGCAATCAACCACGCCAAGGCTGCGGACATCCCAGTCGTGGTTGCAGTCAACAAGATCGATAAGCCAGAGGCTTCCCCGGACAAGATCCGTGGCCAGCTCACCGAGTACGGCCTGGTGCCGGAGGAATACGGCGGCGACACCATGTTCGTCGATATCTCTGCAAAGCAGGATCTGCACATCGACAGCCTGCTTGAGGCAGTCATCCTGACTGCTGATGCAGCGCTTGAACTGACTGCGAACCCAGAGATGGACGCACAGGGCGTTGCCATCGAGTCTCACCTCGACCGTGGCCGCGGCCCGGTTGCCACCGTCATCGTCCAGCGCGGTACCCTCCGCGTTGGTGACTCCATCGTCGTTGGCGATGCGCACGGCCGTGTCCGCCGCATGCTTGACGAGTTCGGTAACGACGTCGAAGAGGCTGGTCCGTCCCGACCGGTTCAGGTCCAGGGCCTCAACGGTGTTCCGGGTGCCGGCGACAACCTGCTCGTGGTGGAAGATGACCGCGTGGCACGCCAGATTGCTGCACAGCGTGATGCTCGTAAGCGTTCCGCTCTGCAGGCAAAGGCTCGCAAGCGCGTCTCTCTCGAGGATCTGGATGCAGTTCTCAAGGAGACCTCGACCCTCAACCTCATCCTCAAGGGCGACAACGCCGGTTCGGTGGAAGCCCTGGAAGATGCGTTGTTGGACATCGAGATCGACGACGAGGTACAGCTCAACATCATCGACCGTGGCGTTGGTGCTGTAACCCAGACCAACGTCTCCCTGGCAGCGGCTTCCGACGCAATCATCATCGCCTTCAACGTTCGCGCTGAGGGTAAGGCAACTGAGGAAGCTAACGCCGAGGGCGTGGATATCCGCTACTACACGATTATCTACCGCGCCATCGAAGAGGTCGAGGCTGCTCTCAAGGGTATGCTTAAGCCAATCTACGAGGAGCGCGACACCGGTGCTGCGGAAATCCGCGCGCTGTTCAAGTCCTCCGCTGTCGGCACCATCGCGGGCTGCATGGTCACCGAGGGCAAGGTCAAGCGCAACGGCAAGGTCCGCCTCGTTCGCGATGGCAACGTCATCACTTCCGACGCCAAGATCGAGTCCTTGCGCCACGAAAAGGACGACGCAAACGAGATCAACGCCGGCTACGAGTGCGGTATGGTCCTGTCCTACCCAGACATCCAGGTGGGCGACCAGATCCAGGCCTACGAAGAGGTCGAGGTTCCGCGTACCTAGTCCGCAAGCAGTGTAAATAAAATCGCCAGGTGTTTCCCCGCTGGGGAAGCCCTGGCGATTTTATTTGTAGCTTCTGCTGAACCTTAGTGTTTCAACTATCCAGACCGGTTTAAGACAAGTTGGGTTTGCTAATGCGTGCCTTGTTTAGCAGAGAAGCTTGCGTGAGTTCAGCCCTTTCGAGGCAGCTTGCTGCTTTGTTCGGAGCATCGGCATGAAACTCATTTAAATGATGGGGCATGACGCTTCCTCTTTCTGCTTCAGGACATGTATGCGGAGTAATGTAAGATGAACACGATTTTATAGATCTTGGTAGAGATCGCTAGTTCGACGGAGAAGGAGTTGCACCATGGTTGACCACGCGCGTGCTGCACGAATGGCCAAGCGTATTCAGGAAATCGTGGCGAGTGCTATCGAACGCGAGATCAAGGATCGTCGCCTCGAGATGGTGACCATCACCGATACTCGCGTCACGGGCGATCTCCACGATGCCACTGTTTACTACACCGTGCGCGGCAAGGACATCGACTCCGAGCCAGACTTCGACAAGGCAGCAGAGGCACTCAACCGCGCGAAGGGCCAGCTGCGCAAGATTGTGGGCGATCAGCTCTCCGTGCGCTTTACCCCGACGCTCGCCTTCGAGGTCGATACCGTTCCGGAGGCTTCCGCCCACATGGAGGATTTGCTGGAGCGCGCCCGCGCCCGCGATGCGGAGCTTGCCAAGCTGAAGGCCAACGCGAAGCCGGCTGGAGACGCAAACCCATACAAGGATTCCGATCGGGAAGAGGCCTAGGGTGCGCCGCGCTGATTATCAAGGCGCCGCCGACGCCTTGATAGAAGCGAGCAGCATCTGCATCATTACGCACCTGCGCCCCGATGCGGATGCTATCGGCTCTGCCGCCGCGTTGAACCTGGCGTTGCGCCAGCGGGGCAAGCAGACCCGCACCGTCATCGGCCAGGAACGCCCGTTTTCGAACAATCTCTTCACCATCCCTGCCTCCGACGAGATTGAGCTCGTCAACACCCTGCCAAAAGGCTATGATCTTTATGTCACGGTGGACTGCGGTTCCATCGACCGCACCGGCGCTCTCATGGGGGAGTTGGAGAAGATGGCAGGCACCGGCCGGGTTCTGTGCATCGACCACCACGCATCGAACCGCGGTTTCGGTTCCATCAACCTGATTGATCCGGAGTGCGAGTCCACCACTGTGGTGCTTCTCGACGTCCTCGATATGCTCTCCGTGCAGATCGATCGTGGGATTGCGCATTGCCTTTATGCCGGTCTGGTTACCGACACCGGCAGCTTCCGCTGGGGTCGGCCAGTCATGCACGACATCGCTGCCCGCCTGATGTTCTATGGGCTCGATACCAAACAGATCGCAGTGGATCTGATGGACTCCAATACTGCCGACGACGTGCAGATGGTCGGCCGCGTGCTGTCTGGTCTGCGCATCATCGAGGCCGGCGAGCACCGCCTCGGCACGCTTATTGTGCCCGTTGAGGAAGTACAGTCGCACTCCGATTCTGCCGTGGAATCCATGGTGGACTTCGTGCGCGCGCTCAAAGGCACTGACATGGGCGTGGTGTTCAAAGAGCAACGCGCGGGAGTCTGGGCGGTGTCGCTGCGTTCTTCCACCGTTAACTGCGCGCAGGTGGCGCTCATGTTCGACGGCGGCGGGCACATCCCGGCGGCCGGCTATACGGCCCTGGGCAAACCAGAAGAAATCATTGCTCATCTCGTCGACGCACTTGCCAATTACGACGAAGAAAATGCTGTAGGGGAGTAACCATCACGCGGCGCGAACAGGACAATGCTTCGGCAGAAGCAGAAGATACTTCGAAGCCAGGTAAGGCAGTCACCCGCGTGAGCGCTGGTGAGGTATTTCGCCTCGCGTTTCCGGCGCTCGGCGTGCTCGCTGCCATGCCGCTCTACCTGTTGTTGGATACGGCAGTGGTGGGCCGCCTCGGCGCGCATCAGCTGGCCGCACTCGGCGCTGCGGCGACCATCCACACGGTTGTCACCACCCAGCTGACCTTCCTTTCCTATGGCACCACGGCGCGTGCCTCCCGGCTCTTCGGCGCGGGCAAGAAGGACGAGGCCGTAGCCGAAGGCGTACAAGCTACCTACGTGGCCATCGGCGTGGGCATGACTTTGGCGGTCATCATGTGGTTGGGCGCAGGGCACTTTGCGCGCTGGCTAACCGGCAATCCAGAAACTGCCCAGGACACCGCGCTGTGGCTGCGCATCGCTGCCTTCGCTATCCCGCTCAATCTCATCGAGATGGCAGGCAACGGTTGGATGCGCGGCGTTCAAAACACCGTAAAACCGCTGCTTTTTACCCTGGCCGGCCTCATTCCTGGCGCCATCGCTGTGCCAGTGTTCGTCCACCAGTGGGGCCTTGCCGGCTCCGCCTGGGCCACCGTGCTGGGCATGGCTATCATGGCCACGCTATTTCTGCGCGAGCTCCACCGTGAGCACGTGGGGTCCTGGCGGCTGCAGTGGGGCGTCGTCAAGCGCCAGCTCGTGTTGGGCCGCGATCTCATCGTGCGCTCTGCCAGCTTCCAGGTGGCCTTCCTTTCGGCCGCCGCCGTGGCCTCCCGCTTCGGAACGGCCCAGCTTGCCGCGCATCAGATCATGATTCAGCTGTGGAACTTCCTGTCGCTTGTGCTGGATTCTCTGGCCATCGCCGCCCAGGCGCTGACCGGCGCGGCGCTCGGCGCGGGCTCAGCCAAGCATGCGCGCAGCGTCGGCACCAAGGTCACTTTCTACTCCACGGCCTTTGCACTCGGGCTCGGCGCAGTCTTAGCCCTGGGCATCGGCATCATTCCTGCGCTTTTCACCACCGATGCAGTGGTGCTCGAGGTCATCCGGCTGCCGTGGCTCATCATGATTGCCATGGTGGTTCTGGGAGGCGTGGTTTTTGCACTCGACGGCGTCCTGCTCGGCGCCAGCGATGCCGCCTTCCTGCGCACGCTGACCGTCGTTTCGGTGCTTTGTGGATTCCTGCCCGGCGTGTGGGCGGCCTACGCCTTGGGCGCGGGCCTGCCCGGCGTGTGGTGCGGCCTTGCGCTGTTTGTTTTCATCCGTTTCCTCGGGGTGGTCTATCGCTTCCGCTCGATGCGCTGGGCCGTGGTCTAACCTGAAAGGGAAGAAGAAAGGAGCACGCCATGGCCACCTTATGGGCGGTGTCAGATCTCCACGCGGCAGTGCGCGCCAATTCCAGCCGCATCGATGAGCTCTACCCGCAAGATCCTGCCGATTGGCTCATCGTGGCCGGTGACGTGGCCGAGCGCACCGAACTCGTACTGCGCATCCTCACCAAGCTTTCGCGGCGCTATGCCAAGGTGATCTGGGTGCCGGGAAACCACGAGCTCTTCTCGCGTTCCCAAGATAGGTGCCAGGGCCGCGCCAAGTATGACGAGCTGGTGGAGGGCTGCCGCGAAATCGGCGTGGTGACTCCGGAAGACCCATATCCCGTCTTCGGCGGCGTGACCATCGTGCCGCTGTTTACCCTTTATGATTACAGCTTCCGCCCACCCGGCACCACCGTCGAGGGTGCCCTAGAGCGTGCCCGTGAACGCCAGATTGTCATGACCGATGACTTCGCCATCGCTCCCTTCGTCGACGTTCGCGCCTGGTGCTGGGATCGCCTTGCCTATTCCATCAAGCGCCTTTCCCGGGTAAGTGGGCCTACGGTGTTGGTCAATCACTGGCCGCTGGTTCAAGAACCCACTCTGCGCATGGCGTGGCCGGAAATCGCCCTGTGGTGCGGCACTCGCCATACCCACTCGTGGGCGCGGCGCTATAACGCGCAGGCGGTCATCTACGGTCACCTGCATCTGCCCGGCCGCACCAACGTCGATGGGGTAGACCACATCGAGGTCTCACTGGGCTATCCCCGCGAGTGGGAGGCGCACGGACATCTCCAGCAGTGGCCCTATCCGGTCCTACACAGTGATGAGCCTGCGTCCTCGGCGCTTGAGGAGGTGCGCTAATGCTGGAACCACACCTGTTCCCAGATACCGCCCGCTACTGCTACGTGCGCACCGACGCTGCGCTTACGGATTTGGTGAATTACACGCAGCTGGATCCGGAGGAGCAATCCTTGGTCTCCCAGGCAGTTGACGTGCGCAAGGCGGAATTCGGAGACGCCCGCTGGTGCGCGCATCGCGCTTTGCAGGAGCTGGGCTGTGCAAGTCAGGAGCCCATCATGCGCGGCGAGCGGGGCATGCCGCTGTGGCCACACGGCTATACCGGTTCCATGACGCATACAGAGGGGCTGCGCGCGGCGGTAGCGGCTCCGATTAAACATGTGCGCTCCATGGGCCTCGATGCCGAACCCGCCGAGCCATTGCCCGATCACGTGCTGACCATGATTGCGCGCGCAGGGGAGATGGCGCAGTTAACGCAGCTTGCCGACGCCGGAATCGCCTGCCCCGATCGCCTCTTGTTCTGCGCCAAGGAAGCCACATACAAGGCGTGGTTTCCCATGACACATCGCTGGCTGGACTTCGACCAGGCAGAGATCGACCTGCGCCTCGATGGCACCTTGATCTCCTATATCTTGGCCCGGCCGACCCCCGTGCCGCTGATTAGTGGCCGCTGGATTATCCGCGATGGCTTCGTCATCGTCTCCACGGTCGTTCCCGCGGTGGGCTTTTAGTGGTGGGCTTTTAATAGCCCACCTTTAATAGCCCACCTTTACGCTTAAAGCGTCGACGGGCGGGCCACGAAGATCGTGGCCAGGCGCTTTCCTTTTTCCTTGATGAGCGCAATCGAGCGACCATCAGGATCTACCGCCGCATAGGTGCCCTTTAGCCGGCGCGGCTCGAGCCATTTGCCCATGGCGAGCGCCTTTGCCTCGTCTTCGGTGACCTGAAGGACAGGGTAGGAGCGGGCGAGCGCCTCGTCGAGGCTAAGCGATAGGGCCGGAGCGTCAGCGAGCTCGTCGAGGGTGCGGGCGTCGTCAAGCTTAAATGGCCCCACCTCCGTGCGGCGCAGGGCGGTGAGGTGACCGCCCACGCCGAGCGCCTCACCTAAGTCGCGGGCGAGGGAGCGAATATAGGTGCCAGACGAGCAATCAACGGTGACGTCGAGGTCCAGGTACTCACCTTCGATGCGGTGGGCGAGGATGTCGAAGCGGCCGACCGTAACCGGGCGGGCGGGGATTTCTACCTCTTCGCCCTCGCGCACGCGCTCGTGGGCGCGCTTTCCGTCGATCTTGATTGCAGAGACCGCAGCGGGGCGCTGCATGATGTCACCGGTGAGAGCTGTGACCTCTTTATTGACCTGCTCCATATCGAGTTCGCTTGCAGGCTCGCCCCAGGTGCGCTCGCCCTCGGCGTCGTCAGTATGCGTCGCCATGCCAAGGCGAATGGTGGCGTCGTAGGACTTGGTTGACGCGACCATGTGCGCGAGGAACTTGGTGCCGCGTTCCAAACCGACCACCAAAACGCCGGTGGCCATCGGGTCGAGGGTGCCTGCGTGGCCCACCTTGCGGGTGTGAAATATGCGGCGGAGGCGGCCCACCACATCGTGTGAGGTCATGCCTTGCGGTTTGTCCACTACCACCAGGCCAGAATTTGCGAGCGCATCAGTCATGCCCTGCAGTCTATTCCACGCCTCGCCGTGCATTAGCATGGTGGCCGTGGATATTTGGTACGGAATCGACAGCATCCCCGGTGACTTTGGCCCGACTGCGGTGACCATCGGCGTCTTTGACGGCGTACACCGCGGCCATCAGCAGCTGATCAATAATGCGGTGAGCTATGCGCGCGCGGAGGAATTGCGCACGGTGATGGTGACTTTTGATCCGCACCCCGTCGCGGTCTTCCTCCCGGAGCGCGCGCCGCTGTCCGTGGTGACGTTTGAGCGTCGCCTGCAGCTGGCGGAAGAGATGGGCATCGATGCGGTGCTCGTCATCGACTTCACCAAGGAGCTCGTGGGCACGACTCCGCAGAACTACGTTGAAGACTTGATTGTGGGAAAGCTGCATGCGCGTCACGTGGTCGTGGGGGAGAACTTCACGTTCGGTGCGGGCGCGAGCGGCACGGCGGACGCGATGGTGGAGTTCGGCAAAACCCATGGCTTTAGCGTCGACGTGGTGCCGCTGCTTGACGACGCCGGGGTGCGAATCTGCTCCACAAACATCCGCGCTAACCTGGCGGCGGGCGAGATTGCCAAGGCTAACTGGGCGCTTGGCCGCCACTTTTCAGTGACTGGCCCGGTGGTGCGCGGTGCCGGGCGCGGCGGCAAGGAGCTCGGTTTTCCCACCGCCAATCAGTACTTCCCGGACAGCGTGGCTATTCCGGCCGATGGCGTCTATGCGGGTTGGTTCATCCTGGAGCCGGCTGAGGCGCCCGTCGAGGGCAACATGGACCACGGCATGGCTTATGCGGCAGCGATCTCCGTGGGCACGAACCCGACCTTCGGCGACGAAGAACGTTCCATCGAGTCCTTCGTGCTGGATCGCGACGCCGATCTCTATGGGCACGTAGCCACGGTAAAGTTCGTGGATCATCTGCGCGACATGGTGAAGTTCAACTCGGTAGAAGAGTTGCTGGGGGCGATGGCTGCAGATGTGGCCAAGGCGCGTGAGGTCCTCGCCGAGGATGCTAAGGCATGCGGTTGGGAGAAGGACGAGTACTTTCTGCAGGAGGGCTAAATGAAGGTCATTTTGGATCTCGATACCGGGATCGACGATGCCTTAGCGCTGGCCTATGCGCTGGCGCATCCTGACCTTGAGCTCATCGGCGTGACGGTGACTTATGGCAACGTGCCTGTGGAGCTGGGCGTGCGCAATACCTTGGTTTTGCTGGAGCTGCTCGGCGCGGGCGGCGTCCCGGTCTTTGCCGGTGCGCAGTCGGCGGGATTCCAGGTCAAGCCAATTTCCGCATTCATCCATGGCCGCAATGGCATTGGCGACGTCCTGCTTCCGCCGCCGCGCGGGCGCGCGCAAAAAGAATCCGCGGTGGAGTTCTTGTGCCGTGCCGCGCGGAAGCACGGTCAGGAACTGGTGATTATCCCGACTGGGCCGTCCACCACGATTGCGGCGGCGCTGAAAGCTGAGCCGGCACTCGCGGATACTCGCATCGTCATGATGGGCGGCGCCCTGACCGTGCCGGGCAACGTCACCACCTGGTCTGAGGCCAATGTGGCGCAGGACCCCGCTGCCACGGACTTCCTCTTCCGCACTGCACGCGATGTCACGATGGTGGGCTTGGATGTCACGCTGCAAACGCTTCTGACCACTGCGGAGACCCGGCAGTGGCGTGGGCTCGGTACACGGGCCGGACGCGTTTATGCGGACATGCTCGACTATTACATCCGCGCCTACGCCGCCATCGAACCGGACCTTGGCGGTTGTGGCCTGCATGATCCGCTCGCGGTGGCCGTGGCGGCAGACCCTCGCCTGGTCACCTGCTTCGATACCAACCTGGTCTGTGAAACCACTGGCACGACCCCTGGCCGCACCATCGGCGACGTTGCCAGGATGAAAGAACCACACAAGGCTGCCCACGTGGCAGTAGAGGTGGATGCCCCGCGCTTCGTGGCCGAGCTGATGGACAAGCTCGATTCGCTTCTGCAATAGCATTAACGTGCAGAAAGTGGCGTATCTTCCTGCGAATTGTTCCAAGAAGTCGCAGTTTGGGTTTGGGGCAGAAAAGCTGTTAGAGTTATCCCTTGGCTTTGTGACTGCGGTCCGCAGCAGTTAAAGGCGCTAAGAATTTCATGCGGACTGAAATACAATAGGAGAAATCCAACATGGCTTTGAGCACTGAGAAGAAGGCAGAGATCCTCAAGGAGTACGGCCTGCACGAGACCGATACCGGCTCCCCAGAGGCACAGATCGCTCTGCTGACCTCCCGTATCAACACCCTGACCGAGCACCTGAAGTTCCACAAGCACGATCACCACTCCCGTCGTGGTCTGCTGCTGATGGTCGGTCGTCGCCGCGGCCTGCTGAAGTACCTCGCAGCTAACGACATCGATCGTTACCGTGACCTCATCTCCCGCCTGGGCCTGCGCCGCTAAGCCTTTCGGTTGCTTTCAAACCCCGTCTTCGGACGGGGTTTGTTGCGTTTTGAGGCCGTCTCGATCACGCATCAGGTATCGCGGCCCCAGAGACGGTAGCTTGGCACCATGGAACCTTATATCGGCATTGTCGTTTTTGAACTTGAATCGGTAGAGCCCAGTGAGCCGTCGTATTTCCGGGAAGATTTTGTCCTCGTCCGTGCCACAGACGACGATGAGGCGCGCGCGAAGGTCGAGGCGCTGGCGCGTAGCCAAGAATCGGCAGAGCATCCCACAATCGTGATGCGCCACATCGTGGATGTCGCGCCCACACTCGACGGCACGGTCGAGGGAGACGTGGACCTCTATGCGCGCCACTTTGCGTCGCTTGAGGACTATGCGCGCTTCGAAATGATGCTGGGAGGGCGCGACCCGTTCGCCTAGTCCTGTGCGTGGGCTACACGAGGAGCACTGCCGTGAGGACGTTGATGGTAGCGTGCACGGTGGCGCCGGGCCATAGAGAAGCGCTTTTCTCGCGCAGCCAACCCATGGCGAAGCCGGTGGCAATCTGCAAAACAAAGAGCGGGATGAGGCTGATATCCAGCATGGCCAGCGGTAGGTGGATGAGGCCGAAGAGGAGGCCCTGCACTGTAATTCCCGCGCCGACATTCCAGCGCTGGGTGATAATTCCTTGTAGGAAACCGCGGAAGAAGATCTCTTCGCCCACCGCGCGCAGCGCCATCGCGAGGAATCCCATTGCCGTTGTTGCAGTCGTGGTCTGCGCGACAACCTCCGGCGGCGCAGGCAACAACGCGAGGTAGCTCAGCACCAGCAATACGAGCAGCATCACCGCTGCCCACGCCCACCCGCGCGCCCATGGACGTCCCAGTCCGCAGACGGCGACTGCCGGCTGGCGGCGGAGGAGAAGGTAGATGAGTGTGGGAAGCGACCACAGCAACAACATGACCATGGTTTAAGTCTAAGTCTGTACCGCGATTCGGGGAGCGTGATGTTCGACATAATCCCAGGAAAGCTGCTAAAATCGCTACTCGTTGTAGAAACCTAACCATTTTTAACCGGCGGCACCGATGATCGCCGGACTACAAGGAGTAGAAAACTTTGAGCGCTAGAAACGCTGTTGAGTTCAACATTGATGAAGAATTCGGTATCACCGAAGCAATCGCCACCCTTGACAATGGCGATTTTGGCACCCGCACCATCCGGTTTGAGACTGGCCAGCTGGCTCGTCAGGCGGGCGGCTCTGTCACCACTTACCTGGACGAGGACACCATGCTTCTGTCCACCACCACCGCCTCCAACCAGCCGCGTGAGGGCTTCGACTTCTTCCCGCTGACCGTGGACGTCGAGGAGCGCATGTACGCAGCCGGCAAGATTCCGGGCTCCTTCTTCCGCCGCGAAGGCCGTCCCTCCACCGAAGCCATCCTGGCCTGCCGCCTGATCGACCGTCCACTGCGCCCGACCTTTGTCAAGGGCCTGCGCAACGAGGTGCAGGTCGTTGTCACGGTGCTTTCCATGGCACCGGAGGAGTACTACGACGTCATCGCCATCAACGGTGCATCTGCTTCCACCCAGCTTTCCGGCCTGCCGGTATCCGGCGCCGTCGGCGGCGTGCGCATGGCGCTTATCGCTGATGACAAGCATCCAGAAGGCCAGTGGGTTGCGTTCCCGAACCACGAGCAGCACGAGCGTGCGCTGTTCGAGATGGTCGTCGCCGGCCGCATTGTGAAGAAGGGCCGCAAGGAAGACGTTGCCATCATGATGGTTGAGGCAGGCGCTGGTATCAACGTTGCAGAGCGCATCAAGGAAGGCGCACCGGCACCGCAGGAATCCACCGTTGCAGCAGGCCTTGAAGCAGCAAAACCATTCATCAAGACCCTGTGCGAGGCGCAGGCAGGTCTGGCTGAGCGCACAGCGAAGGAAACCCAGGAGTTCCCACTCTTCCCGCCGTACACCGATGACGTATTTGCCGCCGTGGAAAAGGCAGCCTCCAAGAAGCTGGAGAAGCTGATGACCATCCCTGGCAAGCAGGACCGTGACGACGCTACCAACGAGTACATGGAGCAGGTCGAGGCGGATCTCCTCGAGAAGTTTGAGGATGAGGATGCCTCCAAGCAGATCCGCGCTGCGTATAACGCTGTCATGAAGGCCATCGTGCGCAAGAAGATCCTCACCGAGGGCTTCCGTATCGACGGCCGTGGCGTCACCGACATCCGTGACTTGGGCGTTGAGGTTGACCTCATCCCACGCGCACACGGTTCCTCCCTTTTCGAGCGCGGTGAGACCCAGATCCTGGGCGTTACCACCCTGGACATGCTCAAGATGGAGCAGCAGATCGATTCCCTGACCCCGGTCACGGGCAAGCGCTACATGCACCACTACAACTTCCCGCCGTACTCCACCGGTGAGACCGGCCGCGTTGGCTCCCCAAAGCGCCGCGAGATCGGCCACGGTGCTCTTGCCGAGCGCGCCCTGCTGCCGGTCATCCCTTCCCGCGAGGACTTCCCGTACGCCATCCGTCAGGTCTCTGAGGCGCTAGGCTCCAACGGTTCTACTTCCATGGGCTCCGTTTGTGCTTCCACGCTGTCCCTGTACAACGCTGGTGTGCCGCTGAAGGCTCCGGTTGCAGGTATCGCAATGGGCCTGGTTTCCGGTGAGGTAGACGGCAAGGAGAAGTTCGTCGCTCTGACTGACATTTTGGGCGCCGAGGACGCATTCGGCGACATGGACTTCAAGGTCGCAGGTACCTCCGAGTTCATCACCGCGCTGCAGCTGGACACCAAGCTCGATGGCATCCCATCCAAGGTCCTGGCTAAGGCACTGGAGCAGGCACGTGACGCCCGCGCCACCATCTTGGAGACCATGGCTGAGGTCATCGAAGGCCCAGACGAGATGTCTGGTCTGGCTCCGAAGATCACTTCCGTGAAGATTCCGGTCAACAAGATCGGCGAGCTCATCGGCCCGAAGGGCAAGACCATCAACTCGATTACCGAGGAGACCGGCGCTGAGGTTTCCATCGAGGAAGACGGCACCGTCTACATCTCTGCCGCAACTGGTGAGGCTGCCGACGCCGCGATCGAGAAGGTTAACTCCATCGCTAACCCGCAGCTGCCAAAGGTCGGCGAGCGCTTCCTCGGCACCGTCGTTAAGACCGTCGCCTTTGGTGCATTCGTCTCCCTGGCCCCGGGCCGCGATGGCCTCATCCACATCTCGAAGCTCGGCGGCGACGAGCGCATCGAGAAGGTCGAGGACGTTGTCAACGTCGGCGATAAGATTCAGGTCGAAATCGCAGACATCGACAACCGCGGCAAGATCTCCTTGGTTCCGGTCGAGGAAAACTAGTCGCACCCTCCCGACAAGCCGTGTGATGCGGCTGTTACACAACGGCGCCCTCGCTTGGCGGTCGCAACTTTTGCCGGCTGCTAGCGAGGGCGCTTTTCCTTGTCTCTAGCGTCATCGGTGGCTAGGGACAAGCCTTAAGAGTTGGTGAGGAAGTCAATGACAATGCGAGGTGGACCGTCCAAGTACGTGATGGAATAGGGCACTTTCTTATCGAGTCCAATAACGAAGTGAGACTGCGCCTCGAATGCGCTGACAAATTCCACGCTGCGCACGACACCCGCGCCAGGAGTTTGGGCATTGGGCTTGAGCATTGCGTCTTGGAGCTCTTGGGTATCGGGCCACGGTGTGCGTTCGAGGCCTATTTCGAGAGCAATAGTGCCGGAGTAGGGCACGGGGAACCCCGACCCTGGTGCGCTTGTGGACTCGGTGTAGTGTGCCCACCACCGCGGAATGCCGGCACCCGCGGACTCTATGACAACGCGGTCGTAGCCTTGATGGCTACCAGCACGCATAGTGGTTGGGATTAGTTCGCCCTCGGAGGTTCCGTCGAAGTCGATGTCTGCCGTATCTGGAGTGCCTAAGAAGCCCTTTGGAAGCCCACCTGATTTCTGTTCGGTGCTCGTCGGCCGCGGGCTTGTGGTCTCCTCTATCGTTTGACTGCTTGTCGGCGGCGTGGTCTCAGAAGGCGCCACGGTAGATACCGGCGCGCTGTGGCTGTCGTCGTTGGAGGCACCGCCGGCGCAGGCGGAAAGCGTCAGCGTGGCCGTGGTTAAGGTGGCGGCCACAACGTGCAGGCGGCGGCGATGAGCAAGCGAATCGGCAGGCACAGAGAGCTTGAGAGGAATCATGCTGACCAGTCTAAGAAAACGGGCTCACGCTTTTGCACAATATTTAATGATTTAATGCTTGAGTTGCACCAATTGGATGAGGTTGCCCACGGTGTCGTCGAAGACGGCGATGATGGAAGGGCCGACGTCGGTTGGCTCCATGGTGAACCCGACGCCCTTGGCCTTGAGTTCTTCATACTCGGCCTGCACGTCCTCGCTCATGAATTGGGTGAGCGGAATGCCATCCTTTTTAAGAGCCTCGGTAAAAGGAGCTGCTGCTGGATGGCCCTTGGGCTCTAGCAGGAGTTCGATGCCGCTGCCGTCGGCTGGACCGGAGGCGTTGGTGACAGTGAGCCAACGGAAGTCGCCGTGCGTGACATCGTCTTTAACCTTGAATCCCAAGGTGTTGACGTAGAAATCGTGGGCGCGAGCGACGTCGTCGACAAGCACGGAAGCAATCTAGATACGCATGGCACAAAGTCTACGTTGCCAACTGGCGCGTTAGACTGGTCGGCATTGGGGCAGGCAATAAGGCCTGCGCTAGATGTAGCGTGCTTATACGTATTTAAATTTAGATTGAACGTTGAACAATTTAGATTGAACGTTGAACATTGAACAGGGCAAAGGAGCATTTATGGCTATCAAAGTTGGCGTCTTGGGCGCGAAGGGCCGCGTGGGCCAGGCGATTGTAGAAGGCGTTAATGCGGCAGATGACCTCGAGCTGGTCGCTGAGGTTGACCGCGATACCGACCTGCAGGTGCTGGTGGATAACCACGCCGAGGTTATCGTTGACTTCACCCAGCCATCTTCGGTGATGGCAAACCTCGAGTTCTGCATTGGCAACGGCATTCACTGTGTCGTGGGCACCACCGGTTTCGACGCAGACCGCCTGGCACAGGTCGAGGAGTGGACCAAGCAAGATGGCGCCGGCAACGTCCTGATTGCACCAAACTTTGCTATCTCCGCCGTGCTGACCATGGTTTTCGCAGCACAGGCTGCGAAGTACTTCGAGACCGCCGAGGTTGTGGAGTACCACCACCCAACCAAGCTGGATGCGCCTTCTGGCACCGCCATCCACACCGCGCAGGGCATTGCGGCCGCCCGCAAGGAAGCAGGTCTAGGTCAGATGCCGGACGCTACCGAGCAGGCTCTCGAAGGCGCACGCGGCGCCGACGTCGACGGTGTCCCAGTCCATGCCGTGCGTACCCGCGGCATGGTTGCCCACGAGGAGGTCATCTTCGGCGCCCAGGGGCAGTCCTTGACTATCCGCCAGGATTCCTATGATCGTTCTTCCTTCACCCCGGGCGTGCTGGTTGGCGTTCGCCAGATTGCAGAGCGTCCAGGGCTGACCGTGGGTCTTGAGAAGTACTTGGGCCTATAAGTCGGACTATCGAGGAGACATAAGGCACTAGATATGGCACGCATTAGCGAACTGGACGTCCAGCTCATCGCGGCAACGCAGTTCCACCCGCCGCAGGGCATCGAGTGGGAGAGGGAACAGGCAGCCTCCGATGGCGAGGCTCTCGTCGAATTTGCCGGCCGGGCTTGCTACGAGTCCTTCAATAAGCCGAATCCGCGCACCGCGGCCAACTCGGCCTACCTGCGCCACATCCTGGAGGTGGGCCACGACGCTCTGCTGGAGCACGCCACGGCCACATTGTATATCCGCGGCCTGTCGCGCTCTGCCAGTCATGAGCTGGTGCGCCACCGCCACTTTTCCTTTTCCCAGCTCTCGCAGCGCTATGTCCACCCGGAGGAAACTCAGGTGGTGCTGCCCAAGCTCATTGCTGAAGACGAGCAGCTGACGCGGCTTACAATGCAGGCCGTTGATGAAACCCGCTTTGTCTATAACGAGCTGCTCAGCGCGCTGGAGAGCAAATTAGAAGATGAGCCCAACGCACTGCTGCGCAAAAAACAGGCGCGGCAGGCGGCACGTGCGGTGTTGCCCAATCTCACGGAAAGCCGCATCGTGGTTACCGGCAACTACCGCGCTTGGCGTCACTTCATCGGCGCGCGTGCCACAGAGCAGGCGGATACCGAGATGCGCGAGTTAGCTATTGCCTGCCTGAAGCTGTTGCGGGAGCAGTCGCCGGTGGTATTCGATGACTTCCACATCACCCAGCTTGCCGACGGCACCGAAATGGCATCGAGCCCATACGCCTAGTTAAAGTCCGTGGCGGTGGCCATAGCTTGTTCCGCCACGCGACCACCCCGATGAACAAAATTTCGCGGGAAGCGGGTAATCTTGACGGCTATGAGCACAGGTATGACAGCAAAGACAGGCGTAGAAACCTTCGGACGCGTCGGAGTAGCTATGGTCACCCCGTTTGACGGGGATGGCAAACTCGATGTCGCTGCGGGACGCCGGCTGGCGGCTCACCTCGTTGACAACGGTATCGACTCTTTGATTCTGGGCGGTACCACCGGTGAATCGCCGACGACAACGCTGGATGAAAAGCTAACGCTGCTCAAGGCCGTCAAGGAAGAAGTAGGGGACCGCGCAAAGATCTGCGCCGGCGCAGGCACCAACAACACCGCCACCTCGATTGAGATGGCAAAGGCTTCCGCAGAAGCGGGAGCAGACAGCCTGCTCGTCGTGACCCCTTACTACTCCAAGCCTTCGCAGGAAGGCGTGTATGCGCACTTCGCAGCGATTGCTCAGGCAACTGATACCCCAATTTGTCTCTATGACATTCCTGGCCGCTCGGGCATTCCGATTGCGACGGATACCATCCGTCGCCTCGCGGAATTGCCGACCATTCAGGCCATCAAGGACGCCAAAGGCAACCTTGGTGCAGCCACCCCACTTATTCAGGAGACCGGCCTCGCCTGGTACTCCGGCGATGACCCGCTAAACCTGCCGTGGCTTTCCTTGGGCGCATCTGGCGTCATCTCCGTGGTTGGCCATGCAGCACCGCGCGGTCTCGCAGATCTTCTGGATGCCTTCGAAGAAGGCGATCTTGCACGCGCAAGGAAGATCAATGCACAAACTTTGACCCCGCTCATCCAAGCTCAAGCACGCTTGGGAGGAGCAACACTCGCAAAGGCTGCCCTGCGCCTGCAGGGCATCGAAGTCGGCGATCCTCGTCTGCCTGTTGTCGCAGCAAGCGAGCAGGAGATTGAGGAACTTCGCCGTGATATGGAAAAGGCTGGAGTCCTTTAAGAATGACTGAACCCCGTAACCGTTCCCGCAAGGTTACCCGCAAGGCGGGCCCACCAGCGGAAACCGAGTCCGCCTCCAACGAGGCGGCTTCGCCGGTTTTTCAGGCACCGAGCAACTCGGAGCCAAAACAGGAATCCGGTGACAAGAAGTCCAATAACAACGGCAATTCCGAGAACTCGAACGGCGGCAACCGGCGCTCGCGTTCCCGTGGCTCCCGCGGTGGTCGCGGTCGCGGCCGCGGCGGCAACAACGCCGAGAACAACGGAATTAACAACAACGGCAATAACGGCAATAACAATGGTGGCCGTGGCAACCGCAACAACAACCGCGGCCGCCGCAACGTTCCGAAGTCCATGCAGGGCGCGGATCTGACCAAGCGCCTGCCGCAGCCGCCGAAGCAGCCGAAGGATGCCCTGCGCATCTACGCTCTGGGCGGTATTTCTGAGATCGGTCGTAACATGACCGTCTTTGAGTACCAGGACGAGCTGCTCATCATTGACTGTGGCGTGCTCTTCCCTTCCTCCGGTGAGCCGGGCGTGGACCTTATCTTGCCGGACTTTGGCCCGATCGAAAAGAAGATCGACAAGGTCAAGGCGCTCGTGGTTACCCACGCTCACGAGGACCACATTGGTGCTATCCCGTGGCTTCTCAAGCTGCGCCCGGATATCCCAATCGTGGCATCGCGCTTTACCATTGCCCTGATTGCGGCGAAGTGTAAGGAGCACCGCCAGAAGCCGAAGTTCGTTGAGGTCAACGAGAAGTCCGATGTGAACTACGGTCCGTTCCGTCTGCGCTTCTGGGCAGTTAACCACTCCGTTCCGGATGCACTGGGCATCATGCTGGGCACCCCGGCTGGCAACATCATCCACACCGGTGACATCAAGCTGGACCAGACCCCGCTGGATAACCGCCCGACCGACCTTCCGGCGCTGTCTCGCTACGGCGACGAGGGCGTCGACCTCATGCTCTGCGATTCCACCAACGCGAACATCCCAGGCGTTTCCGCATCTGAGGGCGATATCCCGGCTACCTTCCGCCGCTTGGTCTCCAATGCCAAGCAGCGCGTCATCATTGCGTCCTTCGCCTCGAACGTCTACCGCGTGCAGGCGGCTATCGACGCCGCCGTTTACGCTGGCCGTAAGGTCGCGTTCAACGGCCGTTCCATGATGCGCAACATGGAAATCGCCGAGAAGATGGGCTTCCTTAAGGTTCCGCGCGGCACCATCGTCCCGATCGATGAGGCTGCCAAGATGGCACCACACAAGGTCCTTCTGATTACCACCGGTACCCAGGGCGAGCCGATGGCGGCACTGTCGCGCATGGCGCGTCGCGAGCACCGTCAGATCACCGTTCGCGATGGCGATCTGATCATCTTCTCTTCCTCCCTGATTCCGGGTAACGAAGAGGCCGTCTACGGTGTGATGAACATGCTCTCCCAGATTGGTGCCGAGGTTGTCACCAACAAGGAGGCTAAGGTTCACGCTTCCGGCCACGGCTACGGCGGCGAGCTTTTGTTCCTCTACAACGCTGCACGTCCGAAGAACGCTATGCCGGTCCACGGCGAGTGGCGCCATTTGCGTGCGAACAAGGAACTGGCTGTCTCTACTGGCGTCGACCGCGACCGCGTGGTTCTCGCCCAAAACGGCGTCGTTGTAGACCTGCGCAAGGGTCGTGCCGAGGTCGTTGGCCAGATCACGGTGGGCAACCTCTACGTCGATGGTGTTTCCATGGGTGACGTCGATGCCGATACCTTGGCAGACCGCACCAACCTCGGTGCTGGCGGCGTTGTCTCCATCACTTGTGTCATCGACAACCGCACCTCGCGTCTGCTCGAAAAGCCAGCGGTTTCCACCACGGGCTTCTCCGACGACGACCGTGGAATCGTGCCAGAGGTTGCCGAGATCGTGGAAAACACCATGAACGATCTCGCTGCCGAAGGCGAGAACGACACCTACCGCATGGTCCAGAAGGTCCGCCGCAAGGTCACCAAGCTCATGGATTCCAAGTACAAGCGTGAGCCGGTCATCTTGCCGACCATCATTCCGACCAACTCTGGTCCGTTGCTTGCAGACGACGATGAGGTAGAGGCTTCCCGCGAGTCCCTTTAAAAACCTTTAGGCTTGGCAGCGCGTATCGAGCCGCCTTGTTCGTCTGACGGCGTGTGCCCCAGCAGTCTATGCTGGGGCACATGTCGTTTTCTTCTGCTGAGCGCGCCAAGCTGGTGACGCTATTTCATAAGCTCGGACCAGACGCTCCCACCCTCTGCCAGGGCTGGAGCACCCGCGATCTAGCTGCCCACCTGTGGGTGCGTGAGAACCGTCCCGACGCTGCGGCGGGCATGCTGGTCCCACAGCTTGCCGGCCGTCTCGACGCCGCGATGGAGCAGGCGGCTGCCCGCGACTTCACCGAGCTCGTCGATGACTGGGGGAGGGGAGCCGGACGCGCCAACCCAATGCGTCTTGTTGACTCCAAGGTCAATCTCACCGAGCACTTTGTCCACCACGAGGACGTGCGCCGCGCCAATGGCATGAATGAGCAACGCGAGTTCTCCGCGGTGGTTTTGGGCGAGCTGCATAAGGCTCTGAAAATGCTCGCGCCACGCATGCTGAAAAAGTCTTCCAAGCCGGTCGTGTTGTATCCGGAGAACTTTGGCCGGATCGTCGTCGCGGACGATAGGAAGGTTGCCGATCGCGGCGATGACGTCGTCCGCGTGATGGGGCCCGTTCCAGAGCTCGTGCTGTGGGTCTTTGGCCGCGATGCTTGCTCGCTGAAAATTGAGGGCGACGTAAGCGCCGTCGTTAGGTCAACCCTCTAGACTAGATATAGCCACGTACGTCTTGCGGGCAGCCCTGCAGGCCCGCAGACGCATCATTAACTAAGGAAAATACTTCCTCGAAACCCGTGTGGCGTATGTGATTAGTGGGGTGTGGGCTACTAGAGTGGCTGGCATGTCTGTCAAAAACGCACCGTCACGCGCCTCGCATCGCGGCCGCTCCGGCAAGGGGGCGGCCCGTCCTGCGAATCGATCGCGCCCCTCGGGGCGGTCTGGAGCGGCCAAGTCCACGTCGCGGAATGCAGCAGAGAATCTGACGCTTACTTCCGCCAACCGCGCTGCTGATCCCTCTTATGAGCGGACCGGCAGCGCATTTCGTGCTGTCGGGCGTGGCCTAAGTGCCGCATTCGGTGCCACCGCGCGTGGCATGGGCGATATGACGCGCGGCGTTAGCCGCGGTTTTGGCAATCTGCGTCCGAGTGACGGCGGAGCAGAAGGCTATGAAGAATTCGCATACGACGATGCAAGGGAGCCAGAGGAAATTTCTACTCGCGGCAAACAAAAGAAAAACAAGGTGACCCGCGCAAAGGCCACAGAAGATCGCGCAGCGCGCGAGCATGAGCTCGATGAGCATCTGGCAACTGCTCCTGATGCAATCTCGCGCGAAGAGCGCACCATCCAGATTTCCAACCCGGATGCCGTTGCCTTAACACTCATCGGCGTAGCCATCGTCTTGGCATGCGCGGTATGGTTCGACATCGTTGGCGTTATCGGCGCCTATCTCACCGACGCCGTGCGCTATGTCATCGGCGCGGGCGCTTACGTCTTGCCGGTCGCACTGATCGCGCTCGCCATGGCGCTGATGATGGGAGTTTCCGGCGTAGCTGGCCGTCTGCAGCCCCGCGTGATGGGCGGCATTGGCCTCATCATCGTCTCGATGCTGGGCCTAATTCATATCTTCGCCGGTCTGCCCAAGCTTTCCTGGCGCGATAACGCGGCTGGAGACGCCGGCGGTGCCATCGGCTTTGCCGTAGGTCAGCTTTTGGAGGCAGCATTTTCCGCCTACGTCGCCGTGCCGCTGCTAATCCTGCTCATCATCTACGGCGCTTTGAACGTCACGGGCATCACCTTGCGCCAGGCCTTCGACTACCTTTCTGCGCTCTTCAACGACCTGATGGCGGGCCTGCGCGAGAAGAAGGCCGAGCGTTATGGCGACTATGACGAGGACATCGACGACGATGCCTATGGCCACGTCGACGATGACATCGAAGACATTGCCGAAGGCCGCGAGCGCACCCCACGTGATAAGCGCCAGCAGTCGCAGCCACGTCGCGCGCGGCGCCAGGCCCCACGCCGCTTGGCGACGCCGTTGGATAATTACCCGGCAGATAACCAATCGGCCAACCCGCCCACCGTGTCCTTCGATTCCGCGAACACCAAGCCGGCTGCCCAAGAACAAGAGCAAGCATTGCTTGACGAGGCCGGCCAGCCCACCGAAGTCTTTTCTAACGCCGCGCCAGTCCAGCACGGTCGCCCAGACTTCGCTGGCTCCCGCAACATCGAGGACACCGACGAGTTCCCGGCCGTGCGTGATGAAGAGCAGACCACCGTTTTGCCTTCTGCACCGCAGCGTCAAGAATCTGCACAGCCGACTCAGCAGCCAGTCCAGCAGTCGGCCCAGCAGCCGGCCGCACAACCTGCGGCTCAGCCTGTAGCCAAGAAGGCGTCGCCAAGCGCTGCCGGTGCCGCCGCTGCCGGCGCTGCTGGTGCCGCCGTTGCCGGCGCTGCTGGTGCGGCCGCAATGGACGCTGCTTCCGACGTTGTTTCTTCCGCACACGCGGAGGCAGTGCGCCTGTTCCAGCAGCGCTCCGGCCGCGATGCGGCGACGGGTAAGTCCGTGGAGGAGCCTGCTGCGCAGCAACAGGCCGCCGCACAGGGCGGCGCGATGGGCAACGACTCCGACTACGACCTGCCTACCACCGCATTGTTGACCGCGGGTAAGCCCACCAAGGCGCGCACCGAGGCCAACGACCGCATCATCGAGGCGATTACCGATGTCTTCGAGGAGTTCAAGGTCAACGCGCAGGTCACCGGCTTTAGCCGTGGCCCGACAGTCACCCGCTACGAAATCGAGCTGGGACCAGGCGTGAAGGTCTCCAAGATTACGAACCTGCAGTCCAACCTGGCCTATGCCGTGGCGACGGACAACCTGCGCCTGCTGACCCCAATCCCGGGCAAGTCTGCGGTGGGTATCGAGGTTCCGAATGCGGACCGTGAGATGGTGCGCCTGCGTGACGTTCTGGATTCCCCGGCCATCGCAAGTGATGAGGACCCGATGCTCATCGGCCTGGGTAAAGACATCGAGGGCGAGTACTCGTCCTATTCCGTGCAGAAGATGCCGCACCTGCTCGTCGCCGGTGCCACCGGTTCCGGTAAGTCGGCCTTCGTGAACTCGATGCTGGTTTCCCTCCTGACGCGCGCGACCCCGGAGCAGGTCCGCCTCATCCTCGTTGACCCGAAGATGGTGGAGCTGACTCCTTACGAGGGCATCCCGCACCTTATTACGCCTATTATCACCCAGCCAAAGAAGGCGGCGGCGGCCCTGCAGTGGCTCGTCGAGGAGATGGAGCAGCGCTACAT
Source organism: Corynebacterium simulans (assembly GCF_001586215.1). NCBI lineage: Bacteria > Bacillati > Actinomycetota > Actinomycetes > Mycobacteriales > Corynebacteriaceae > Corynebacterium > Corynebacterium simulans. The sequence continues at coordinate 2,537,655 of NZ_CP014634.1, forward strand.
GGACATGAAGGCTGCCCGCGTGCGTAAGATCGAGGACTATAACCGCAAGGTCATCTCCGGCGCGCACCAGGCGCCGCTCGGCTCCGAGCGCGAGATGCGCCCGTACCCGTACATCGTCTGTGTCGTGGACGAGTTGGCCGACCTCATGATGACCGCGCCGAAGGAAATCGAGGAATCCATCGTGCGCATCACCCAGAAGGCGCGTGCGGCCGGCATCCACTTGGTGCTTGCAACCCAGCGACCTTCCGTGGACGTGGTCACCGGTCTTATCAAGACCAACGTTCCTTCCCGATTGGCATTTGCCACCTCGTCCCTTACGGACTCCCGCGTCATTTTGGACCAAGGCGGTGCAGAAAAGCTCATCGGCATGGGTGACGGCCTCTTCATTCCGCAGGGCGGCCGTCCGGTGCGTATGCAGGGTGCTTTCGTCTCCGACGAAGAGGTGCAAGCGGTTGTCGATGCCGCGAAGGCACAAGGTCAGCCGAACTACACTGAAGGCGTCACGGAAGAAAAGAAGTCCGAGGCGAAGAAGGAAATCGACGACGATATCGGCAAGGACATGGACGATCTGCTCGAGGCAGTCGAGCTGGTTGTCACCTCCCAGCTGGGTTCGACCTCGATGCTCCAGCGCAAGCTGCGCATCGGTTTCGCCAAGGCGGGCCGCCTCATGGATCTCATGGAATCCCGCGGTGTCGTGGGCCCATCCGAGGGCTCCAAGGCCCGTGAGGTGCTGGTCAAGCCGGAAGAACTCGACACCATCATCTGGATGATCAAGGGCGCCGACCCAGCAGAGGCACCGAAGGAAATCCAGGACGAGATGGCGCAGTCTGAATCGGCGGAAGATTCTTCCGCCGACGATGCCTCCGCCCCAAGTGGCGAGGACACGCGCACTGTCCAAGTGACGTATAACCCGTCCTCCGGCGCCTTCTAGGCAATAAGTTTCTCGCCCCACCGCAGCCATTGCGGTGGGGCATTAACTTTTGTGTAAGATAGTACAAGTCTTGGAGGGGAGTACCCCGTTCCACAGCGATGATCGTCAACACGGCAACTCCGCAGGGAAATGAGTTCCCGGTCTCGCTGGCTCGCAGTAGACGAGTTGGGGGAGACCTCCGGTCAAATCTTTTCTTACTCGACCGGAGGATATTTCTATATGCATGTCCCTTTGTGGATTTGGATACTAACCATCGCCGTCATCCTCGGCTTTTTCATCTTTGACTTCTTGAGCCACGTGCGTTCGCCGCACGAGCCCTCCATGAAGGAATCCGGCTTCTGGACCTTGTTCTACATGGGCATGGCCGTCATCTTTGGTGGTATCGTCTGGGTGCTGTGGGATCACGAGCACGCCATTCAGTTCTACACAGGCTGGGTGACTGAGCAAGCCTTGAGCGTGGACAACCTCTTCGTGTTCGCGCTGATTATGGGTTCGTTCAAGATTCCGCGCCGCTTCCAGCAGAAGGTGCTGCTCATCGGCATCGTGTTGGCGCTGCTATTCCGCCTCATCTTCATCATGCTCGGTGCTGCGATCATCCAGGCGTGGTCCGACGTGTTCTATCTGTTCGCAATCTTCCTCATCTACACCGCGGTCAAGCTCATCGTGGACGAGGTCACCGATGCCGAAGAGACTGACCCGAATGACATGCTGATCATCAAGTGGCTGCGCAAGGTCATCCACGTCACCCCGCGCTACCACGGTGACAAGCTCACTCACCGCGAGGAGTCCGGCCCGAAGAAGGGCAAGCTGGCTCTGACGCCTTTGTTCGTGGCACTGGTCGCCATCGGGCTTATCGACGTCATGTTCGCCTTCGACTCCATCCCAGCCATCTACGGCATTACTTCGGAGCCGTTCCTGGTCTTTAGTACCAACGCCTTCGCGCTAATGGGCCTGCGTCAGATGTTCTTCCTCATCGATGGCCTGCTCGAGCGCTTGGTTTACCTGCCTTATGGCTTGGGTATCATCCTGGGCTTCATCGGCGTGAAGCTGCTCTTCCACGCGCTGCACGAGAACAACCTGCCGTTCGTGAATGGCGGTGAAAACGTCGGCGGCATTCCAGAGATTCCGACCTTGGTCTCCCTGCTCGTCATCGTCGGCGTGCTGGGGCTTACCGTCGCGGCTTCTGTCCTTAAGAACAAGCGCGACGAAGCGCAGGGCGGCATCACCGTGTCCCACAACCACTATGACTGGGACGAAGAGGGCAACAAGATCGTCCGCACCAAGTCGGGCGAGTTCGTCGGTAAGGCAGCCGATCTGCCAGAGACCGAACTGCCCTAACCTTTAAGCAAAAGAGTTAATCACCGGGTTCCACTCCCGGAATGCGCGCGCGGTAACAGCGCCGCAGACAAAGAATGGATCTTGGTCCATAATTTTGATGGCTTCGGCAACCTCGGTGGCCTCATCGGCAAATTGTAAAACGATGAGCGCACCGCCCTTGGAATCAGTAAAGGGGCCGGAGCCTAAAATGATGCCTTTTTCATTTAGGCCACCGATGAATTCGCGGTGCGCTGGGCGGTTTTCCGCGATGGCTGGATTTTGCGGGTTGTATTCGTAGCTGACTGCGAAGTATTTCATGAACTTATCTTAAAGAGATGGGGGAGTTTGCCGCAGCGGCTTTAATAGGACAGGTAGGATAAAGTCCGTGAATCACTCTAGGGCTCGGCAGAAAACGGCGGCGGCGTCGGATGTAAATCCCCACGTTTCCAACTGGAATCTACCCAATATCCTGACGAGCTTGCGCATCTTATTCATCCCCGTATTCGTCTGGTTGGTGCTGGCCGGCCACGACTGGTGGGCGTTTGGTGTATTCGCCGCGTTGATGATTACGGACAAACTCGATGGCGACATCGCCCGTTCCCGTGGCCTCATCACCGACTTCGGCAAAATCGCCGACCCTATCGCAGACAAAGCCTTAATGACCGCGGCCTTCGTCTGCCTTAACATCATCGGCGTTTTGCCGGTATGGGTCACCGTGGTCATCCTTGTCCGCGAATTCGGCATCACCTTCTGGCGCATGGCCCTTCTGCGCCAGGGCAAGGTTGTCCCAGCGTCTAAAGGTGGCAAGCTCAAGACCGTCCTGCAGTCTCTTGCCGTGGCGATGTACCTGTGCCCGCTGCCGAGCTGGATGGACATTCCTTCCTTCGTGGTCATGCTTATCGCCGTCGTGGTCACCGTGGTAACGGGCGTGCAGTACCTCATCGACGGTAGGAAGCAGAACTCCTGATGTCTGCGCCCGCGCTTGTCGATGCCCTGCGCAACCGCCACCAGACCGTATCCTTCTGCGAGTCCTTGACTGCGGGCCTAGCGGCGGCCACGCTCGCTGCGGTGCCGGGGGCGTCGGCAGTCTTGCGCGGTGGATTAGTAACTTATGCCACTGAGGTGAAGTCTCACTTCTTGTCGGTTCCGGTCGAGGAGCTGGAAGCCCAGGGAGTGGTCTCTGCCAAAACTGCGCAGGCGATGGCCGAGGCTGCGGTGCGTGAGACCGGCGCGGACTGGGGGCTATCGCTGACAGGCGTGGCAGGACCTGACCCGCAAGAGGGCAAATCCGCGGGAACGGTCTTCGTGGGCATCGTTGGCCCCGGGGTTCCTGCCCGTGGCATACAACTGGAGCAGCTATCGGGCAGCCGTAACGCGATCCGTGAAGCCGCTGTGGAAGAGGTCTTGAGCCTGCTTCTATCAACTTTGAATGAAAATTAAGATTCTCGGGAACAAAGCCGGCCGCAGCGCCGTTGTACAGATTGATGAACACTACTACTGCACTTCTTGAAAAGCCTTTCAACGCCTCGGCAGGTGCTGTTGAGGCTCCCAAACGCGCGCCGGAGCCGCTGCTGCGTGAGGCTCTGGGGCTGACCCTTCGCGCATTCCGCGCCGACAAGGGCGTGACCCTGCGCGAACTTGCTAGCGTCGCGCGTGTTTCCCCAGGCTACCTTTCGGAGCTCGAGCGCGGCCGCAAGGAAGTTTCCTCCGAGCTTTTGGCCTCCGTCTGCCACGCTCTAGAGGTCAGCGTTTCTGACGTCTTGATTGAGGCTGCAGGTTTCATGGCGCTGCCGTCCATGGACGAGGAACTGGCAACCACCGCACCTGCTGCTTCGGAGCTTTAAAACTCTCCGCGTCTCACAGTGAACTTTATGCCTTCGGGCACCACAGTGGGGCGCGGATTTCGTTAGTATTGGTGGGGTAACGAAACACTTTTAGTCACGCGTTAAACGCAACTTAGGAAGGCTTAAACACACTAATGGCGAATCCATTTTCCAAGGCATGGAAGTACCTGATGGCACTCTTCGATTCCAAGATCGAAGAAAACGCTGATCCCAAGGTACAGATCGAGCAGGCCATCGAGGACGCACAGCGCCAGCACCAGGAGCTTTCGCAGCAGGCAGCTGCTGTCATCGGTAACCAGCGTCAGCTGGAGATGCAGCTCAACCGCCGCCTGAATGAGATTGAGAAGCTGCAGGGCAATACCCGCCAGGCGCTGGAGCTTGCTGATAAGGCTCGCGCTGCAGGCGATAACACCAAGGCCACCGAGTACGAGAACGCCGCAGAGGCCTTCGCCGCACAGCTGGTTACCGCAGAGCAGTCTGTGGAAGACACCAAGAAGCTCCACGATCAAGCCCTTCAGCAGGCAGAGCAGGCCAAGAAGGCCGTCGAGCGCAATGGCATGGCCCTGCGTGAAAAGGTCAACGAGCGTTCCAAGCTGCTTTCCCAGCTCGAGCAGGCGAAGATGCAGGAGAAGGTCTCCGAGTCTCTCAACTCCATGAACGAGATGACTGCTAACGGCAACACTCCGTCTTTGGATTCCGTCCGTGACAAGATTGAGCGCCGCTACACCAAGGCCCTGGGCCAGGCGGAGCTGGCGGAGAACTCCGTGGCTAACCGCATGCACGAGGTGGAGCAGGCAGGCGTGCAGCTGGCTGGCCACTCCCGTCTGGAGCAGATCCGTGCAGAGATGGGTTCCTCCAAGGCCGTTGAGGGCAACTCCCAGCAGGCAATCGAGGGCAACCGCACCGCTGGTTCTGCAGCGGACCAGGCGGCGCAGCCAAACGCCGCTGCTGATGACGCCGTCCAGGCCCGCCTGCGCGAACTGCGCGGCGAGCAGTAGCCTCTAGTTTTAAGAAGACCCTCGAGAACTTCTTTCGAGGGTCTTTGTGGATCTAGACGGTATCTAGTCTGTATCTAGTCGCCCACGCCGCGGGCTTGGAGTGCCTCGCCCATGGCTCGGGCGCGGCGTATCGAACGGATGACCACCGGAGTACCGAAAGCCAGCAGGGAAGTGCCCGCACCGCGGGCCTTGCGGGCGTCCATGACCTCTTGAACCGTGCCGAGCATCAGCGGCAGGAGGCGGATCGTAAGTGACATCGCCAGGCTGATGTTTTCCACCGGCAGCCCCAGCTTGCCAAGAGGCGCGAGCGCCTTCTCAAAAGACTCCATCATCTCCGAGACCTTAGTAGTCAGCGTGAGGAGCACTGCCGCGACGATGGCGGCATAAATGCTAAAGAAAGTAGTCACCGCCGTTTCAAGGTCTTGCTGCCACCATTGCAGCGCCGCCAGCGCTACGAGCAAATAGAGCGGGGGATAAAGCTGGTTCCAGGCCACGCGCGCAGGGATACGCGCGAGCGGGTAGACCGCAAGCGCGACTACCGCGCAACCCACGGCTACGGGAATGGTCTTTGCAAAAATCGTGGTGCTGATGATGAAAGCGATGAGCACCACAAATTTCACCCACGCCGGCAAGCGGTGGATGAAGGTATCGGCATCGACATAAAACCCAAGCGGAATATTCTGTGGCACGAATGTCTCCCTTTTCTACAGCGGGCGGGAGGCCATCAGGGAGCGATAGAACTCGATGACCTCAGCGGGCGCGCCGTCGGCAGCAATGCGGTGCTCATCGATGCAAATGACTCGGTCGAAATCGTGGATGAAATCCAAGTCGTGCGTGACCACGATAAGCTGCTGCTCCAGGCGCGCAAACTCGCGGCGGATGCGGTCGCGGTTGCGCAGGTCCAAAAGAGTGGTGGGTTCGTCGGCGATGATAAGCACCGGCTCCATCACGAGGACCGCGGCCAAAGCCAGCAGCTGCTTTTGCCCGCCAGAAAGCGTATGCGGCGACTGGTCTGCCAGCTCGCGTAGCCCAAAGCGCTCCAGCGCAGCATCCACGCGCGCGTTCCGCTCGGCCTTGCTGAGCTTTAGCCGACGCAGCGAAAAGGCGACGTCGTCACGCACGTTCGGCATCACAATTTGGTTCTCCGCATCGGAGAATACAAAACCGACCTTGCGGCGGATTTCTTTTCCGTGGCGGGCGACATCCGCGCCGTCGACAAGCACGGTGCCCGAGGTGGGCTCGCCTAGGCCATTGATGAGGCGGGTGAGCGTGGACTTACCTCCGCCGTTCGCGCCGATGATGGCAATGCGCTGCTCAGAAAGCGTGAGGTTTATATCGCTTAAAACCTCTTCCTCGTCGAAAGCGACGCTGACGTTCTGGAACTCGATGGTGGACATTTATGCCTTCTTGGGCTTGCGTCCCATCAGATCCGGAAACGCCGCGTGCACGCCAATCGCGATAACGACCATGACCGCTAGCTTTAGTGCGTCAGGGCCCAGGAATGGAATCTGTGCGAGTGCGGCCTCGCCCCAGCCCATGCCCGCGCGCAAGGCCATGCCGATGGTGCCGCAGGTGTATTGCACGAGCAGGCTGACGATGCCCGCGAGCGCAATGACGATGGACATGCCGGCCTTGTTGCGCGGGGCGCGGTAAGCAATCGCGCCGCCTACGGCAGGGGAGATGACATAGCCCGCGATGTAGCCCACAGTAGGCCCGGCCAGTGCGCTCAAAACGCTGCGGCCGCCTGCCAGGACCGGTAGGCCAACGAGGCCTAGAACGATGAAAAGTAGGCCTACGTAGAAGCCACGGCGCCCGCCCAAAATCAGGCCGGCAAGGGTGATGACGGCGTTCTGCAAAACGATCGGAACGCCGGAGACCGGGCTGGGGATCGAAACAAACGCGAAGACAATAATGAGAGCGGTAAAGACGGCAACGTAAGCGATGTCGCCCGCGACAGAGTTCTTCTTCATGTTGGGCAGATTACACGCCTGGCATTGCGGCTGGGAAACTCGCCTTTTGAACGGCGTTCAGGCGGGTGTGTTGAGCAGGGACTGGGGCTTGGAAGTTCGGCCTGTAGGATAGCGGGCATGCGATTGACGGAGTATCACCAACTGATAGTCGATGAATTCGGTGAATCCGAAGGCAAGTGGATAAGCCACTCCCACGTGCTGGCTAAATACGGTGAAACCGCCGACGAGCTCATCGAACGCGGGGTAGACCCAGGCGAGGTGTGGGAAGGCCTGTGCGATGATTTTGGTGTTCCGGAAAACCGCCGCCTGGGCGTGGACTATCCCACGCTCTAGTTGTTCGAACGCATTCGAAGACTTGTGAGTTAAAAACCGGGCGGACACGCAGGGTTTGTATTTTAGTTTCGAACACTTGTGTGTAAGGTGGTTTGGGGTGTCGGGCGTCGGCGCTAGCTTAGCTTTTGTTGCGGAACCGTAGGTGCGGTTTGGCAGTCTAAATCAATGAGCCTGTGGGATGCGCAGGTAAATCAACGTTAGGAATTAAAAATGGCAACGAAGAAGAAGTCCACCGCTGCGGCGGGCAAGGGAGATGACCGCCAGAAGGCGCTCGACGCCGCGATGGCGATGATTGAGAAGGATTTCGGTAAGGGTGCTGTTATGCGCCTTGGTGACGACGAGCGTCCCCCAATCCGCGCGATTTCCTCCGGTAACACCGCCATCGACATCGCACTGGGCATCGGCGGATTCCCGCGCGGGCGCATCGTGGAGATTTACGGCCCGGAGTCCTCGGGTAAGACCACCGTTGCGCTGCACGCGATTGCGTCTGCGCAGAAGGAAGGCGGCATCGCTGCGTTTATCGACGCCGAGCACGCCCTCGACCCTGAGTACGCTCGCCTTTTGGGCGTGGATACGGATAACCTGCTGGTTTCTCAGCCGGATACCGGTGAGCAGGCGCTGGAAATCGCCGACATGCTCGTGCGTTCCGGTGCTATCGACATCATCGTTATCGACTCCGTCGCGGCCCTTACCCCGAAGGCGGAAATCGAAGGTGAGATGGGTGACTCCCACGTCGGCCTGCAGGCCCGCCTGATGTCCCAGGCGCTGCGCAAGATGACCGGCGCGCTGTACAACTCCGGCACCACCGCCATCTTCATCAACCAGTTGCGCGAGAAGATCGGCGTCATGTTCGGCTCCCCGGAGACCACCACCGGTGGTAAGGCGCTGAAGTTCTACGCTTCCGTGCGCTGCGATATCCGCCGCATCCAGACGCTTAAGGATGGCCAGGATGCGATTGGTAACCGCACCAAGATCAAGATTGTGAAGAACAAAGTTTCCCCGCCTTTCAAGATCGCCGAGTTCGACATCATGTACGGCGAGGGTATTTCGCGTGAGTCCTCCATCATCGACCTTGGCGTGGAGCACGGCTTTATCAAGAAGTCCGGTTCCTGGTTTACCTACGAGGGTGACCAGCTGGGGCAGGGTAAGGAGAAGGCCCGTAACTTCCTGAAGGAAAACAAGGACCTGGCTGATGAGATCGAGAAGAAGATCTTCACCAAGCTGGGCATCGGCGCCGCGGCCGCGACGGGAGAGGAAGTCCACATGGACGTGCCCGGTGCGGACGATTCCTTGACGGATGACGCCGTCGATTTGGTTCCGAACGTCGACTTCGACGACGACTAAATGTCAAAGCCCGCCCCAGAAAAGCTCGAAAAGCTTCGCCAGGCGCTTGCCGAATATGAATCCGGCGCCGCTGGAGGCGGGCTTTTTGATGCCGAAGCAGAAGAAGCCAAAGCCAAGGTGCGCTCCCGCGCGCTGTTGCTGCTGGATCAGCGCGCGCGTTCGCGTAAGGAATTAAGTGATCGCCTCCTTGCCCTCGAATTCGACGCCGAGGTAGTGGAGATGGTCCTCGATGACCTAACGCACGTGGGCCTGCTTGACGACGCCACCTTTGCCAAAGAGTGGGTGCGCCAGCGCCATGCCCGCAGAGGTAAATCCGCGCGCGTGCTAGACCGCGAGCTGCAGGAAAAGGGTGTGTCCCAAGCCCTGCGGGGTGAGGCCTTGGAGCAGGTGACGGAGGAATCTGAGGAGTCCATTGCCCAGGCCTTGGCGGTAAAGAAGGCGCGCTCTGTGAAAACGGCGCCGACGGATCGGGCGGAGCGTGATAAATACTTGCGCCGCATCGTAGGCGTGCTGGCGCGGCGCGGTTTCAACCAAGGCATGTCCATGCGGATTGCCATTGCGGCGCTGGATGCGCGCATCGCGGAGCTGGAATCCTAGGGTTTATGAGTTGGCTGCTTTGGCCGATAGAATGACCCGACGTGAGTAATCCCCAGACTGAGGCGCCCCGCACCTACGAAGTGCGTACTTTTGGCTGCCAGATGAACGTGCACGATTCCGAGCGCATCTCCGGCTTGCTGGAGGAGGCAGGCTACTGCGCAGTCGACTCCGGCGACGAGCCCGACCTCATCGTCTTTAACACCTGCGCGGTGCGTGAGAACGCAGATAAGCGCCTATACGGCACCCTGGGCGCATTGAAGAAGACCAAGGAGAACCACCCCGGCATGCAGATTGCCGTGGGCGGCTGCTTGGCGCAAAAGGACAAAGACACCGTCCTCGATAACGCGCCATGGGTCGATGCGGTCTTTGGTACCCACAACATGGGTGCCCTTCCTACGCTGCTCGAACGCGCGCGCCACAATGACGAGGCCCAGGTGGAAATCGTTGATTCCCTCGAGGCTTTCCCTTCCGTGCTCCCTGCAAAGCGTGAGTCTGCCTACGCCGGCTGGGTCTCGGTCTCGGTGGGCTGTAACAACACCTGTACTTTCTGCATCGTTCCTTCCCTGCGTGGTAAGGAAGAGGACCGCCGCCCAGGCGACATCCTGGCCGAAGTCAAGGCGCTGGTAGACCAAGGCGTCTCCGAGGTCACGCTGCTGGGCCAAAACGTCAACGCTTATGGCGTGAATTTTGCAGACCCTGACCTGCCGCGCGATAAGTTCGCGTTCTCGAAGCTGCTGCGCGAGGTGGGAAAGATCGAGGGCTTGGAGCGTTTGCGCTTTACCTCGCCGCACCCGGCAGAATTTACTTCCGACGTCATCGACGCCATGGCCGAGACCCCAGCCGTGTGCCCGCAGCTGCACATGCCGCTGCAGTCTGGCTCCGACCGCATCTTGAAGGAGATGCGCCGGTCTTATCGTTCGAAGAAGTTCCTCGCCATCCTGGATGAAGTCCGCGAGAAGATGCCGCATGCGGCCATCACCACCGACATCATCGTCGGCTTCCCAGGCGAGACCGAAGAGGACTTCGAGGCCACCATGGAAGTGGTAAAACGCGCCCGTTTTGCCTCCGCTTTTACCTTCCAGTATTCGCCGCGCCCGGGTACCCCGGCGGCGGAGATGGAAAAGCAGGTCCCGAAGCACATCGTGCAGGAGCGCTTCGAGCGCCTCGTCGCGCTGCAAGACTCCATCCAGGCCGAGGAGAATGCGAAGCTGGTTGGCACCGACGTTGAGCTGCTGGTGCAGGCCGAGGGCGGCCGCAAGGCTGACAAAACTCACCGCCTGACCGGACGTTCCCGCGACGGCCGCCTCGTGCACTTTGCGCCTATCGACGCCGCCGGGACCGACATCAGCGCAGATATCCGCCCAGGCGACGTCGTGCATACCACCGTTACCGATTCCGGTTCCTTCTTCCTCGTGGCTGACTCCGGCGTTACCGAGCACCGCCGCACTAAGGCCGGCGACATGTCCGCAGCGGGGCAGACCCCAACCACCGCGCCTATCGGCGTAGGTTTGGGGCTACCGCAGGTTGGCGCCCCCGCCACCCAAGATTCCTGCGGCTGCTAAAGGAGTATTTCATGAGCAATCAGTACGACACCGCCCACGCCGCCGAGCGCGCTGCCGCCCAGAAGATGGAACTGGGAGGCTACAAAACCGCGCTCATCGTAGCGGTTGTCGCGTGGGTGGCGTACCTGGTTCTGCCTTATGCCGGCTCCGCTCAGGGCTGGGAGGTTCTTGGTCTGGGCAGCACGAGTGTGAAAATATCCATCATGGAGAACATCTCGGGGTGGTGTGCCCTGCTGGGCATCGGCGTGCTGACCAGCCTCACCGCCATCACCCGCCGCTTAAACTTCGGTCTTGCTGCATGGATGCTGGTGGCAATCTCGCTGTTTCTTAACCTCTGGGGCTTCTGGTACCGCGGCTCGACCGCGGACGGTGCCTCCATCGGCATGTGGGTCGGCGTGCTCGCTAGCCTGATTGCATTCTTGGCGTACTGCCGCGTGGCCTTTAGGCGCAGCCCCGAGCAAATTGCAGCGGCCGAAAAGGCCCGCGCCGCAGCCAGCTGCCTCGATCAAGTCGGCGTCCTGCAGACGGAGGCCGCGACCACACTTCCTCCGGAGGAGAATCCGCTGCTTATCGACGACCGGCGCCGCCGAGCGCACAAGCGTTAAGCCCCGAATTTAACTCCGGAGATGCAGCTCCCAGGCTGAGGACGTGGAAATAACCTTCGCACCTAGGTGCTTATAGATGCGGTTCATCGCCGGGTCCTCATCCGCTACCGAGCAATATGCCCGGCGCGCGTCCGGCCACCACCGCGCGACCTCGTGCAGTGCGTGCAGTTTCGCAGCCGTGGCCAGTCCGCGTCGACGCCTATCGCGGGCGGTGACCGTCAGCGTCCACTCACAGACCTCCGGGTCCGCATCCGCGTGCCGGGAAAGCTCCGTCAGCGCCACGATACGCCCGGCTTCCTCGACCGCAACCAGAAGAGTATGCGAGCGCCGTGCCCGCAGCCTGCGATGCGCCTCCTCCAAACGCTGCGCGGTCCAATAAATAGGCTCGGTGCTCAAATCGCCGTAGACCGCATCCGTGGAGGCCACGGTCAAAAGCTCCAGGATGTCATCCAGATACTCAGCGGGGATGTCATAGTCGGCAAAGACGTGAAATTTACGCGAGGCCACCGGGAAAGGCCGCGCCGGCGTATCCGGAAACTCCACGAACATCTGGTGCTCGGCGTGCTTTTGTGCAAAGCCCCGCGCGATATACGGGCCCGAGAACGGGTCATAAGAGTAGTCCGCATCGGCAGGGTAGAGCATGCCTACCTGTGCGACGCTGCGGCCGAGCCTATGGGCCAGGTCGAGGGCGGCGTCGACAAGCTGCTCGGCTACCCCGTACGCTTCCGCGGACAGCTCCTCGCCGGGCATGGGCAGCAGGCCCGCCGCGAGAACGCACTCGATTTCCGCATTCTGTGTTTCTTCAAGAAGAGGCAGCGAGATATGGATGAAGCCGTCGAAATCCAACTCCGGGCTGGGCTCCACCGCGGAAATAGTGGGCAAGCCCAGCGCGCCCACCTCCAGTGGGGTAGGAGAAGTTAGCCCAAAGAGATAGGTCTGCGACTCGTTCGAGCCCTGCAGGCGCTGGACCACCCGCGAAGGCGCAGAAGATGCGGCTGGGTCACCGCTGGCCTCCTGCGCATACAGGTTCGCGTCGAAGACGAAGCTACGGACGCAATCTGCTGGCTCTCCGCGGCCGGGGACAATCTGGACGAGCAAATTATTTGTCATTTACAGCAGCTGCCGCTGCGTCCGCGAACTCCTGCCACTGCGCGGCCTGGGCGCGCAGGTCCTGCTCCTTCTTGGCGTTGCCCTTGGCAGCGGCGGCGTCGGCTTGCGCGTTTAGATCGTCGACCTTGGACTGGAACTGCGCCACGCGTGCCTGAGCTTCGGGGTCGGTACGACGCCACTCGGAATCCTCCGCGGCGGAAACGCGCTTTTCCAGGGCCTCAATCTTGGCCTCGTATTCACGGACCTGGTTGCGTGGGACGAATCCAATTTCCTCCCACTTTTCTTGCAGCTCGCGCAGCTTCGCCTTAGCGGCCTCGATGGACTTGGAAGGATCGATCTGTGAGTCGTATTCCGCAATCAGGGCGTCCTTCGCCTGCGCGTTGGCGGCGAATTCCTTATCGCGCTCGTCGTTGACGGCGTTGCGAGCGGAGAAGAAGTGGTCCTGCGCAGCGCGGAACTGAGCCCACAGCTTGTCATCGGCCTCGCGCGGGGCGCGGCCGGCGGCCTTCCACTCGGTCATCAGGTCACGGTAGGCGCGCGCGGTGGCTGCCCAGTCGGTGGAATCCTGCAGCGCCACGGCGCGCTCGACGAGCTCTTCCTTGCGCTTGCGGGCCGCCGCGCGATTGCGGTCTAGCTCCGCGAAGTGCGCTCCACGACGCCTATTAAAGGAGTCGCGTGCTCGCGAGTAGCGCTTCCAGAGGGCGTCGTCAGTCTTGCGGTCGATTCCGCGAATCTGCTTCCACTCCTCGAGGATGGCGCGGATGCGATCTCCCGCGGCCTTCCACTCGGTGGAGTTCGCTGCGATGTCCTCGGCCTCTGCCGCGAGCTTCTCCTTGGCCGCGATGCCTTCCGTGCGGCGGCGCGCTTTATCGGCCTGCGCCTGCTCGCCGGCGCTTACGGAGTGCTCGATGACAGCGCCCAAACGCTTGTCCAAGGCCGCAATATCGCCGATAACGGCAGCGGTAGGCAAAGACTCCCGCAGCTCCGCGGCGGTGGCCTTGATGGTTTCCGCCTCGCCCGGGTGCGCCTTCAAACGTGTTTCCAGCAGCTCAATCTCGGTGGAAAGGTCATCGTAGCGGGCACCATAGTGCGCCAAGCCCTCAGCCGGGGTGCCGGCCTGCCACTCGCCAATCTTGCGCTCGCCTTCGGGAGCATTGACGAAGACGGAACCGTCTTCCTCCACGCGGCCCCATTTGGCCGGATCATTCTTTGCGACCTTAGCCGCCGGCTGTGCGCCCGGGCGAGGGCCTGGACGAGCACCCTTCTTGGGCATTGCACCTGGGGTTGGGATAGACATGGTTGAAACCGCCTTTATGAAAGTCGCGCCGCGCGTCACGGCTGCCTAGAGTGTTCTCCCTAACAGTACCTTCTCCTGCATTAGGATGAGTTGAGCAATGTTAAATCTTTTGATTATGCCTTCCTCGCCGGCCTTGGCGGAGGAATTATCTCCCGCAGATGCCCCTAGCCGCGCGCTATTAGGCGCAGCTCGGCAGCTGGTCCGCGAATACGCGTCGGCCAATGAGGAGCTGGTGTTAGACATCGTTGGCTCCAGGGATGCACGCTGGCATACGGCACATACAGGTTCCCTGCGCGCGTGGGGTGCCCCGAGCGTGCAGCTGGGCGAGGGCAATTACCTGCCGGAGCTTATGGCGCGCTACATGCTTGCAGGCGGTCCGGATTATCGCGTGGGCGAGGTCCGCGAGCACCTGGGCACCCCACGCGCGGGCGTTCTCACCATAGTGTGCGTAGACGGCAGTGCCGGGCTTACCCAACGCGCGCCGCTCGCGCTTATCGACGCCGCCCCTGCGGCCGCCCAGTGGTGCGAATCCCTGCTAGCGGGCGCGGACGAAAGCTGCGATGAAGAAAAGCTGCGGGCCGCCGGCGTCGAAGAGACTGCTCTGTGGGCAGAGCTCGCGGCGCTGCGGCCGGTAAAAGCGGAACTGCGCGCGGCGGATTCGACGCTGGGCGTTGGACGATACGTGGCGGGGTGGCAATGCTAAGACCAATCGCAGTCGTAGGGCCTACGGGTTCGGGTAAAAGTGACTTGGGCGTGCAGCTCGCGCATGAGCTAGACGGCGAGGTTGTCAACGTCGATTCCATGCAGCTCTACCGCGGCATGGACATCGGCACGGCGAAGCTCACGATGGAAGAACGCGAGGGCATCCCGCACCACCAGCTTGACGTCTGGGAGGTCACGGAGAAGGCCTCCGTCGCGCGCTATCAGGCAGACGCCATTGCCGACGTCGAGGCGATCATGGCCCGCGGCAAAACGCCCATCCTCGTGGGTGGCTCGATGCTCTATGTCCAGGCGCTCGTCGACGACTGGCAGTTTCCACCCACCGACCCTGCAGTTCGCGCGAAGTATGAGCAGCGGAGGGTGGAAATCGGCGTCGATAAGCTGCACGCGGAGCTTGCAGAAGTAGATCCGGCCGCGGCCGCCATCATCGAGGACAAAGACCCGCGGCGCACCGTCCGTGCGCTGGAGGTCATCGAGCTAACCGGCAAACCCTTCAAGGCCAGCCAGCCGCCGAAGGACGCGCCGCCGCGCTGGAACATGCTGCTGCTGGGCCTGCGCACGCAAGCAGATTGGCTCAACCCGCGCATCGAGCTGCGCAGCCGACGCATGTTCGAACGCGGGCTCGTAACGGAGGTCGAGCGCCTGCAAACACAAGGCCTCGTAGAAGATTCCACTGCCGGCCGCGCCATCGGCTATGCGCAGGTATTCCAAGCTCAGCGAGGAGAACTGACCTGGGACGAAGCCATAGAGCGCACGATTACCGGAACGCGGCGCTACGTGCGCCGCCAACGCTCTTGGTTTAACCGCGACAAGCGCATCAACTGGCTGAATGCGGCCGCCGATACTCGTGGGCAGGCGCTGCGTATTATTGAGGCATGAAATTTGCCAAGGGACACGGTACGGAAAACGATTTCGTCATTATCGAAGACCATGACGGCCAGCTAGAGCTTAGCCCCGAGCGCGTGCAGCGCCTGTGCGATCGCCGCGCCGGAATCGGCGGCGATGGCCTGCTGCGCGTGGTCCGCGCGGGAGCGCTGAGGGAGCCGCTCGCAGACGGCATCGCGGACGAGGATTGGTTCATGGACTACCGCAACGCCGATGGTTCCGTCGCCGAAATGTGTGGCAACGGCACTCGCGTCTTTGCCCACTGGGTGCGCTCCCGCGGCTTGGTGCAGGCCGATACCTTCACCGTCGGCACCCGTGCCGGTGCGAAAACGGTGACGGTGCATTCCTTCGATGAGTTCGAGGCGCAGGTTAGCGTGGAGATGGGTGCTGCGCGGGTAACCGGAGTTTCCACGGCGTCGATGGCAGGCGAGAGCTTTGCGGGCCTCGGTGTCGACGTGGGCAATCCGCACCTGGCAGCGGTCATCCCGGGGCTTTCGGCAGAAGGCCTGGCCGAGATGACCTTCGAGCAGCCGACTTTCGATGAGTCCTTCTTTCCCGAGGGAGTCAACGTTGAGGTGCTGACTCAGCTTGCTGAAGGCGCCGTTTCCATGCGTGTCTTCGAACGCGGCGTCGGAGAGACCCGCTCTTGCGGCACCGGCACCGTGGCGGCCGCATGCGCCGCGCTTGCCGACGCCGGCTACGGCACCGGCACCGTCAGCGTCCATGTTCCCGGCGGCACGGTGGAAGTGGAGATCTTTGACGAAGACTCGCGTCTTACCGGCCCTTCGCGCATCGTGGCAACTGGCGAGACCGCGCTTTAGTCTTTGTAGTGCGTGCCGAGGGAAAGGGCCGCGCGGCGGGCGGCGAGCCAGGTCTCGCGCAGCTCGGTGGCGCGGTCATCGGTAACCCTTAAGAGGGATTCCAGCTCGTCGGTTTCGATGTCTGTGCGGTATACGCGGATGTCCAAGCGGCTTAAAAATCGCTTGGCGCCGTTTAATTCGTAGCGGAAGGCCTCGATGGTGGGATCCGTGCAATCCAGATCCAGCAGCGCGGGGCGGTGCAAAGTGCGGTCTGCAATGGCATCGGTATTTTGCGAATTGCAGAAGGCGTCGAATTCAGCGATCACGTCGCGGATATCGTCCGCGGAAAGATCGATGGAGGTGCGCAGGGCGGCGTGCTCGGAGGCGTCGGGACGTGCAGAGGCGAAAAGCCATATGGCGCCTGCCACCAAGAGCGAAATGAAAAGGCCAGGCAGTTTCAGGGTCACGATGAGCGCAACGGCTGCCACCACCGCGAGGGTGACGGCGAGCATATGACGCCCTGTCGAGTCCATACCTGGCCCTTCTTCGTTTTATTTAGTGGCATCCGCCAGAACCGCAGGAGCAGCCGCCGTCGGAGCCGCAGCCGCCGGTGGGCATTTCGATTGAAGCCGTCAGCATACCAGTTCCAGCCAGAACTTCATCCTTGGCGGGAAGCTTACCGAAGCTGGCCGGTAAGCAGAGGTCGAACGGGAAGACGCCGTCCATGACCAGGTGCATGAACTTTTCGCCGGTAAGCTGGTTTTCGCGCCACTCGGATTCCATCACGCGGGCGGCGAATCGGCAGCCCGGGGTAGGCGCCGCTGCGCCGGAACCCTTCGCGACAATCTCTGCGCCTTCAGACTCGAAGGCCGCCGGGTAAGTATCAAACTCCGCCTCGTAGTCTGCGGCGGAGGCATAGCGTTTCACGCCGAAGCCCATGACGCTAAGGCCTACCTGCTGCCACGGCTGGGTTTCTTCGTCTGCCAGCAGCGGACCCTGCGCGAGGTTAGCGGTGGCCTGTGCGAGAACGGTGCCGAATGGGTCCAGGATTTCCATGAAAGCCAGCACGTCGTTGACCATGGACACATGCGCAAAGCCCTGCGTTACGGAATCGAAACCGATGTAGGTGGCAAAAGGCTCGACCGCGAGGATATTGATCTGCGCACCGGACGGGTCCGCGAATTGGATGAGCTGACCGTCGCGGATCTCGCCGGTGACGGTGAGCTGGTTGGTGGAAATGGCTGCCTCAACGGCGTCTTGCCAACGCACAAAGTTCAGGCCAATTGCCTGCATCTCAGTATTGGCAGTGGAGGCGGGGGAAGTTTCGGTCATAGTGGCTATTGTATCTCCGCAGACTTTAGCTACTAAAAATTGGGGTTTTAAGCCTGCGACGTGCAAGAATAAAAGCAACATGAACGAAAATCACGAAGAACTTCTCGCGCAGGCTTTTGGTGAGGAATTCCAGCCCACCACGGGCGACCTCGACCTAGCCGAGCGCAATGCCTTTCGCCGCGTTTCCACCACCATCCGCGCTGAGGACACCACCGACGGCTATGAGGTGGAGTACCGCAAGCTGCGCCTCGAGCAGGTCGTACTCGTGGGCGTATGGACCGAAGGCACCGTCGCCGAAGTAGAGGCCACCATGGCCGAGCTTGCCGCGCTGACCGAGACCGCCGGCGCCGAAGTCGTGGAAGCGATTTACCAAAAGCGCGAAAAGCCCGACCCTGGCACCTACATCGGCCGTGGCAAGGTCCAGGAACTCAAAGAAATCGTCGAAGCCACCGGCGCCGACACCGTCATCTGCGACGGCGAACTGCAGCCCGGCCAGCTTTCCGCCCTAGAGCGCGAGCTCAACACCAAGGTCATTGACCGCACCATGCTGATTCTGGATATCTTCGCCCAACACGCGAAGTCCAAAGAGGGTAAGGCGCAGGTCTCGCTTGCACAGCTGGAATACCTCTATACCCATACCCGCGGTTGGGGCGGCAACCTCTCGCGCCAGGCGGGTGGCCGCGCGGGCTCTAACGGCGGCGTCGGCTTGCGCGGCCCCGGCGAGACCAAGATTGAGTCCGACCGGCGCCGCATCCGCTCCGAGATGGCGCGCCTGCGTAAAGAGCTGCGCGGAATGAAAACCGCACGTGATATCAAACGCTCGAAGCGTCAGGCGTCGACAATCGCGCAAATTGCCATCGCCGGCTACACCAACGCGGGCAAGTCTTCCCTCATCAACGCGATGACCGGCGCAGGCGTGCTGGTGGAAAACGCGCTTTTCGCCACCCTTGACCCAACCACCCGCCGCGCAGAGCTTGCCGACGGCCGCCAAGTCGTCTTCACCGACACCGTCGGCTTCGTGCGCCACCTGCCCACGCAGCTGGTGGAGGCCTTCAAGTCCACCCTCGAGGAGGTCTTGGCTGCAGATATCATGCTGCACGTGGTCGATGGCTCCGACCCGTTCCCGCTGAAACAGATCGAGGCTGTCAACAAGGTCATCTACGACATCGTGCAGGAAACAGGCGAGCAGGCGCCGCCGGAGATTATCGTCATCAACAAGATCGATAAGGCCGATCCGCTGGTGCTTGCTGAGATTCGCCACGTGCTCGACCGCGAGAACGTGGTCTACGTATCCGCGCACACCGGCGAGGGCATTGATGAGCTGACCTCGCGTGTTGAGCTTTTTCTCAACTCCCGCGATGCGCACGTGCGTTTGCTGGTGCCTTTTACCCGCGGCGATGTTGTCTCCCGTGTGCATGCCGAAGGCACTGTTTTGGGCGAGGAGTACACAGGGGAGGGCACGCTTGTCGACGTCCGCCTGCCTGCCTCCATTGCCCACGAATTGGCGGAGTACGTTGCGGAAGAAGTTTCCTAAAACGCCGCTGGTGGGCCATAATGAAGGCTCGTGAGTACTTTTGGTTGGCGCCTGCACGGCGATGGTAAGAATATTGCACCTGGCGCGGTAGTAGCGCCTGAAGAACGCTTGAGCTGGGGCCGCACTATCGGCATCGGCATGCAGCACGTGGTGGCTATGTTTGGCGCCACGTTGCTGGTTCCCACCTTGACCGGTTTCCCGGTTAATACGACGCTGCTGTTCTCGGGCATCAGCACTATTTTGTTCCTGTTGGTTACCCGCAATCGCCTGCCTTCCTACCTGGGCTCTTCTTTTGCCTTCATCGCACCGCTGACGGCGTCGCAGCAGTATGGCATCAGCGCGCAGGCCGGTTCCATTTTGGTGACCGGTGCAGTGTTGATGGCCGTCGGTTTCGTGGTGAAAGCTGCGGGGCGCCGTGTGCTGGACGCGGTGATGCCGCCGGCCGTGACCGGTTCCATCGTGGCGCTCATCGGCCTGAACTTGGCGCCGGCGGCCACGACGAACTTCCAGACCCAGCCGCTCGTTGCAGCGATTACCCTGGCTGCTATCGTCCTGGCAACCGTGGGCGGGCGCGGCATGGTCTCCCGCTTGGGCATCCTCATCGGTGTCGTCGTGGGCTGGGTCTTTGCGGCGCTTACCGGAAACCTGGCGGAAGGAACCGCGCAGACCATCCGCGATGCTGCCTGGATTGGCTTCCCGCAGTTCCACTCGCCGGAGTTTAAGTTCTCCGCCATCGCCGTTGCGCTGCCAGTGCTGGTGGTGCTGATTGCAGAAAACATTGGCCACGTTAAGGCCGTGTCTGAGATGACGAAGCGCGACCTCGATGACCTAGCTGGCGACGCGCTTATCGCCGACGGCCTCGGCACCGCCATCGCCGGCGGCTTCGGCGGTTCCGGCACCACAACTTATGCCGAGAACATCGGCGTTATGGCCGCGACTCGCGTGTACTCCACGGCGGCCTACTGGGTGGCTGCGGTCTTCGCCATCTGCTTGGCCTTCATCCCGAAGTTCGGCGCGCTGATTTTCACCATCCCCACCGGTGTGCTGGGCGGGGCGACCCTCGTACTTTACGGCCTCATCGGCATGCTGGGCATCCGCATCTGGATGGATAACAAGGTCAACTTCAACAATCCGGTGAACCTGACCTGTGCTGCGGTGGCGTTGATTGCGGGTATCGGCAACCTGACGTTGAACGTGGGTTCCGTTTCCCTCGAGGGCATCGCTTGGGGCTCCATCGGCGTCATTGTGGTCTACCCTGCGGCGAAGTGGCTCTACGAAACCCTTGGTGAGGGCAAGGGCGCCAAGTACTAAAAGGGGATACGTCACCAATCTTGCCCCTTTTCGGGGTGAATTCGGCGAAGTTATCCACAGGCAAAAAAATTGCCTCTTGTGGGGTTTGGTGAGGGCTTTTTAGGCTCAAAAACCATGAACGCACTAGCAGACTTCCTCGCAGCCCAGGCGCCAGGCATGGCCATTCTTGCCGGCGCCCACGGGCGCAGCGAAGCACAGCTCGTGCAGCTCGGCGCGTCGAACTTACAGGCCCGCGAGCTTATCTATCTGGCGGGCATCTATTTTGGCCCCACCTCCTCTTCGCGCCGCCAGCGCAACGCGCAGCGCTCAGAGCATAGCCTGTCCACGCTGACGATGATCGAAGGCTACATTTCCCGCATCCCACGCCAACGCGATAAGTGGAAAGTACGGGAAGCACTCTGCGCCAGCACCCTTCCCGCGGACAAGCTGAAGGCAAAAGCCCGCGCGATGGCGAAAGAATACGCCAAGCAACCACAGGAAGGGGTGCGGATTACGCGGCGTCGCCAAGCGCTGTGGTCCCTGACCGTTACCGGCAAGCAGGACATGATTGCCGATATCTTCTCTGCCTTAAAACCGGAAGCGCCCGTCCAATCCTTTTATGAGGGATTCTTTTCCGGTGCGCACAAGCCGGTGGCGGGCTCCCACGTCGTCATCACTCTGGATGAGTTCGTGGAAATCGCGCAAGGCGGCGGAGAGGAAATCCTGCTTCGCATGACCAACGGCGCGAGCATTTCTGGCGCGGATTTCGTCTCCCGCGTGCTTTCCGCGCATGGATTGGTCAGCCTCGTGCATCCTTATGAAGGGCCGGTCAATCTTTATCGCACGCGGCGGTTTGCTAATGAAAAGCAGCGCCTGCTGGCCGCGGCCGAAAATCCCACGTGCGCGTGGCCGGGCTGTAATCACCCGGCGGATAGTGCGCAGGCCCATCACCTCACCGCTTGGGCTAGGGGAGGCGATACGAACATCGGAAACCTCGTAACCTGCTGTGCGTATCACAACGGAATAAATGACGACTCTCCGCCTGGAAGTTCGCCGAAAACTTCCCGTGGAAAGCTAGCTCGCATTCGCGGAAAAACCACCTGGTTGCCGCCGTGGGCTTCGCCGGTGAGCTAGAGCCCCCGCCACGCGCGGGCGCTTTGGCATGCCCAAAACTTAAAAAAGACTCCCAAGCTTTAAAGCTCGGGAGTCTTTTAAAGCTAACGCTAGGAAGCGTCGAGGTCCTGCTCGATGAGAGCGGCGATCTTCTCGACTGCTTCTGCATTCTCGGAGGTAACGGTAACTTCGTCACCCTGCTCAGCGCCCAAGGCCATGATCATCAGGGAGGAAGCTGCGTCGGTCTCTTCGTCGTCATCGCCCCCGACGAGGGTCAGCAGAATGTCTTCGTCATAAGCCTCTGCAGCGTCTGCGATGATGGACGCAGGACGTGCGTGCAGTCCGACGGAAGAGCCAACCTTTACGGTCTTAGATGCCATGATGATAAGTCCTTTCGACTATGTGAGATTTCGTGCCTACAAGTGTACGCGTTATGCCGCGGCCTTGGCAGCCTCCGCCTTGGCGGCTGCTTCCTCGACGGTCTTGTTCGGCCAGAATTGCTTCAGGGCGATGACCGCCAGCGCGGAAACCACGACGCCCGCCGCGATAGCCACGACATAAGCCCAGGCCGGGTCGATGGCAAAGAAGACAAAGATGCCGCCGTGTGGGGCACGCGAACCGACGCTCAGGGCCATCGACAGTGCACCGGTGGTGGCGCCACCGAGCATCATCGCTGGGATGACGCGCAATGGGTCAGCGGCAGCGAATGGGATGGCGCCCTCCGAGACGAAGGAGAGGCCGAGTAGCCACGCGGACTTGCCGTTTTCCTGCTCTGCCGGGGTAAACAGGTTCTTGCGCAGGAAGGTCGCAATCGATAGCGCAATCGGCGGAACCATGCCGGAGGCCATGACGGCAGCCATGATCTCCATGGAGGCCTGGTCGCCGGTGGAAAGGCCGGCGGTGGCAAACAGGTAGGCCGCCTTATTGACGGGGCCGCCCAGGTCGAAGCACATCATCAGCCCGAGGATGATGCCCAGCAGCACGGCAGACGAGCCGGACATGGAAGAAAGCCAGTTCTGCAGGCCTTCCATAATTGCGGCCAGCGGAGCTCCGAGCAGCAGGTACATCAGCAGACCGGTGATAAGGCTGGTCAGCAGCGGAATGATGACAACCGGCATCAGGGAACCGATCCAGCGGGGGACCTTCCAGTTGCCGATCCACATGGCGATAAGCCCCGCGATAAGACCGGTGACCAGGCCACCGATGAAGCCCGCGCCGAGGGTGACGGCGATGGCGCCGCCGGCGAAACCAGGAGCGATGCCCGGGCGGCCGGCAAAAGCGAAGGCGATATAGCCCGACAGTGCCGCAACGATAAAGCCCATGGCTGCTTGGCCGATGGCAAAGAGCACCGCACCGATATAGAGCAGGAAGCCGGAGCGGTCGAAGGTCATCATCGCGCCGTCGACCTCAACTTGGTGGCCGGGCAGGTTGGTCAACGAGTAGTTGGTGGAAATCGCCTGCCAACCGTTGGCCATGTCGTATCCGCCGAAGAGGAAGCCGAGGGCGAGCAAAAGGCCGCCCGCGGCCACGAAAGGCACCATGTAGGACACGCCGGTCATGATCGCCTGCTGGATGCGCTTGCCCCAGCCGAGTGCTTCGCCTTCTTCTCCGCTGCCTGATGCGCTTCCTGACGCGCTTTCCGATGTCGCCGTTCCCGCCACGCGCCGCGCATTCGGGTTCTTGGCAGCGGCGACCGCCGCATCGAGCATGACGCCAGGCTCGTTGATGGCGCGCTTGACGCCGGATTCGATGACGGGCTTGCCGACGAAGCGTTCGCGTTCACGGACTCCGACGTCGGTGGCGAAAATGACGGCGTCAGCGGCGTCGATCACCGATTGCGAGACGGAGGTGTTATTCGAGGAGCCTTGGGTCTCGACGGTGAGGTTTATGTCGGTGCGCTCTGCCGCGGTTTGGGTCAGGGCGTCGGCAGCCATGTAGGTATGCGCAATGCCGGTGGGGCAGGCGGTGACCGCGACGATGTTGGTGGCTGCGTTCTCGGTAGTTGGTGTTGCGGTAGCGGACGCCGCCGTAGCGGCGGAAGTTGACGCCGCGGAAGCAGAATTCGCGGGCTTCTTTGGCTTTTCCGCGTTGACCACATCCAGCACCAGCTTGACGATTTCATCCTTGGTCGCCGCAGTACGCAGCGCCTCTAGGAAGTCCTTCTTGACCAGTGCGCGGGCCAACTTGGAAAGGATCTTTAGGTGTGCCTTACCGCCACCGGCGGGGGCAGCGATGAGGAAGACCAACTTGGCGTCGCCGTCGGGACCGGAGAAATCGACACCGCGGGAAAGTCGCGCGAAGGCCAGCGTTGGCTCGGTTACGACCTCAGAGCGGCAGTGTGGAATAGCAACGCCTCCGGGCACGCCGGTGCCAGCCTTGGCCTCGCGGTCGATGGCCGGTTGGGCGAGACCCTCGGCGGAGGTCGCGCGCCCCGTCTCGTGCACCAGGGTGGCAAGGTTAGTGATGACAGATTCGACACTGTCGCCGAAATCGGCGTCCAACGCGACCAAGTCTGTCGTGATGAGATTGGATGCCATGAGGGCACTCCTTTAATGATCAAAGTTGTAGTTAAACGCGGTTAAAGGCTTAAAACTTTAGTTTCTGAGATATTGACTTGTGCAGGCTTTGGCAGCTGGGTGCCGGGCAGAGCCGCAGCCGCAGAACCGTAGGCCACGGATTGGCGCAAAGCTTCCGCAAAGTCCTTCCCTGCGCGGCGGGCCAAAATATAGCCGGCAAGTGCGGAATCACCCGCGCCGACGGTGGATGCGACAGCCGTAGGAGGTGGGGTAGCAGCCCAAGCGCCATCTGCAGTAACGAGAACTGCGCCAGCACCGCCCAAAGTGACGAGAACCTCATCGACGCCACGACCAACCACTACGCGCGCGGCTTCGACGACGCCTGAGTAGTCGCCCTGTTCCGCGGCGGCCTCGAGTGCATTTCCGTCAGTATCGGTGAGCTGGCCGAGTTCAAGCCCATTGGGCTTGAGTAGATTCGGTGCGGACTCGTTGAGGCGCTCTGCAAGGGCGACCATCGGGGCGTCGGAAGTGTCGACGGCGATGCGTGCTTGGGGCGCGGCGGAGCGGATGGCGTCGACAAGCGTGGCGTACCAATGCGTGGGAACGCCCTTGGGCAGGGAACCCGCAAGCACCACCCATTCCGCGCCGATGGAAAGCGCGGCCAGTGAGGAGGAAATGGCAGACTGGACTGTCTCGTCGAGCTCAGGGCCAGGGCCGTTGACCTTGGTGGTGCGGCCACCTGGCTCGGTGATGGTGGTGTTGGTTCGGACAGAACCAGGCATAGATACGGCATCGAAGGGAATGTTGCCGTCTTCCATCAAGGTAAGGAAGTGATCGCCCTTGCGTGCGGGCAGAAGAGCGACGGATTTCTCGCCGGCAAGGTGCACCGCGTGCGTGACGTTGACGCCTTTGCCGCCTGCGACCTGCGAAACCAGGCTGGCGCGGTGAACTGCGCCAGGATTGATGGCTTCTTGGAGGTTTAGGGTGGCGTCAATACTGGGGTTGGGGGTCAATGTGAGAATCATTGTGGAGACTCGTCCCTTTCGCAGTTTGCGTATATTGGGAGAAAGCTAGCTGGACGGTGGTCGAGCGCAGATTTCTGCTCCCTGTTGATTGTTGTCTGGTTATGTCCGAAAGTCAATCAAAAGAGTGTGGTATTCGTTGCTTTTTCGCCCGATCTGTGATGATCTAGGGGGAGAGCAAATCCCCTCCCAAAGGAATGTGTGATGGAAAACGAATCTCAATCAACCATCAAGGGCACTGGCGTCGTTGCCGGTGTCGCATACGCCGAGGCCGTGTGGGTGCGTCCTCGTCCAGAACTGCCAACTGCTGGGGAGCTAATCGATGAAGAAAAGCGCGACGGCGAGTATGACCGATTCCTAGAGGCTGTCGATATCGTGGCAAGCCGCCTCGAGCAGCGTGCGGCCGGCGCAGAAGGCCAGGCGGCTGAGGTGCTGGGCGCTACCGCCGGCATGGTCAAGGACCGCGGCTGGCACAAGGCGGTGCGCAAGTCCATCCGTGCAGGCCGGCCGGCGGAGTACGCAACCGCGAGCGCGACTGAGAAGTTTGTCACCATGTTTGAAGCAGCAGGCGGTGTGATGGCCGAGCGCACGACGGACCTAAAGGACGTGCGCGACCGCGTTATTGCGCAGCTGCGTGGCGAGCAGGAGCCAGGTCTGCCGATGGTCACCGGAGAAGCAGTGCTGCTTGCTGATGACCTCGCGCCCGCCGATACCGCAACCCTCGACACCGCACACATCAAGGCTTTGGTCACCGAGCTCGGTGGCCCGACGAGCCACACGGCGATTATCGCTCGCCAGCTGGACATTCCATGCATCGTGGCCGTGGGCGCGGAGCTGCGTGACATTGAGGCCGGCGCGCTCGTGTTCGTGGACGGCTCTATTGGCGCGGTGAACTTGGGTGCAGACCGCGAGGAGTCTTTGCGGGCGGTAGAGGAATACCGCGAGAAGGCTGTGCGAGTGGCGCAGTGGCGTGGCCCGGCGCAAACTAAGGATGGCCATCGCGTGCAGCTTTTGGCCAACGTCGCGGACGGCAACGCGGCGCGTATCGCGTCGGATTCCCAGGCGGAGGGCATTGGTCTTTACCGCACTGAGCTTTCCTTCCTCTCTGCGAGCGAGGAGCCGACGGTGGATGAGCAGGCGCGCATCTATGGGAAGGTCTTTAACGCCTTCTCGTCTTCCAAGGTGGTTGTTCGTACCTTGGATGCGGGTTCAGATAAGCCGATTTCTTATGCCACCATGTCTTCCGAGGAAAACCCTGCGCTTGGCGTGCGTGGTCTGCGTATCGCACGCGATAACGAGGCGCTGTTGACTCGCCAGCTGGATGCCATTGCGCAGGCTTCCGCAGACCGTGGCGACGATGCCCCGACGTGGGTTATGGCGCCGATGGTCGCTACCGCCGTTGAGGCGAAGTGGTTCGCGGGTCTTTGTCGCGAGCGTGGCCTTACTGCGGGCGCCATGATTGAGGTTCCAGCGGCGGCTTTGATGGCCGATACCATCATGCCGCATCTAGACTTCGTCTCCATTGGTACCAATGACTTGACGCAGTACACCATGGCGGCGGATCGTCTTTCCCCGCAGCTGGCATATCTTACTGATCCATGGCAGCCGGCAGTGCTGCGCCTTATCCAGCACACCTGCGTGGTGGGCCAGGATAACAATGTTCCGGTTGGCGTATGCGGCGAGGCGGCAGCGGATCCGCTGCTTGCCTGCGTGCTGACTGGCTTGGGCGTGAACTCCCTGTCGGCGGCTTCCACGGCTGTCGCCGGCGTGGGCGCACAGCTTGCGGAGCTGACGTTCGAGCAGTGCCAAAAGCTTGCCGACGCCGCCATCAACGCCGAGGGCCCATCCGAAGCCCGAGCGGCAGCGCTCGCTTTGTTGGACGAGTTCTAAAACATAAAGATAGCCCCGCTTTTGGCGGGGCTATCTTTGTATGTGCCGATGCTACTTATCGGCGGCGATGACTACTTCGATTTCGCGCTCGCGAAGCGCCTCGATGAAGCTTTCTGGTGCGGCGGCATCGGTGATGACGACGTCGATATCCGCGATGGAGGCGAAGCTGACCAAATAATCGTTACCGAGTTTCGAGGAATCGCAGAGGACCACGACCTTGTGGGCGTTGGTGACAAAAGCGGACTTGATGGCTGCCTCTTGGGAATCTGCGGTAGACAGGCCGTGGTCGAGGGTGAGCGCATTGGTGCCGATGAAGGCGACGTCGGCACGCATGAGCGCCATGGTGCGCAGTGCAGTATCGCCCACGACTGCCTGGGTTATGGCGCGGACGGTGCCGCCGAGCAGCTGAACGTCGGGAACGCCGTTGCTTGCCAAGGAAAGCGAGATGGGCAAGCTATTGGAAACTATCGAAAATTGCCCTGCGGCGAATTGTTGACCGATGAGGTCTGCCAGGGCATTGGTGGTAGTACCCGCGTCGAGGAAGACGCTGCCGCCGGCGTCTGGGAGGAACTGCATGGCGGCGCGTGCGATGGCAATCTTGGCGCCGGTAGCGGAACGTTGCCGAGTGTCGAGGGTCAGCTCTGCGGTTTGGAAGGACTGAGAGGCCACAGCGCCGCCATGCACGCGGTGCACAACGCCTTCGCGGTCTAGGACCGCGAGATCGCGACGAATGGTTTCAGCGGTGACGTCGAAGCGCTCGGAAAGCTCGGTGACGTTGACGCGTCCCTCAACTGCGGTGAGGGAGGCGATCTGACGGCGACGCTCCTCTGCGTACATAGGGTCCTCCAAAGATCTGCCCAGGAACGGGGTGGGGGCTAGACAGCCTCCGTCTATTGGGGGTAAAGCGGAAGCTGTTGCCGGAATAATACTGGCTTGCCTCTAGTTTTCCAGAAATCCCTACGAATCGGAACGAAACAAAGAGTTTCACATATCGCTAATCTTGCATGCGGACGCCGAAATTTTCTTTAGCTGCAGATTTGCAAAATGTGACTTTAAACGCCGGCCAATGGACAACCGGAAAATTACGCATAAAAGGGGGTATTTTCGGGCATCCGTTGGCCGGCGTTGAAGCAGCGGAAGTGGGTGGTTAGAGCTTGCGGAACACCGAAACTACCTTGCCCATGATTTCTGCATCGTCACCCTTGATTGGGGAGTAAGCATCGTTGTGGGGCAGGAGCCACACACCCGAGGAATCCCGGTGGAATTCCTTGACGGTGGCTTCCTCGCCGTCGAGAAGCGCGGCGACAAACTCGCCTTCCTCGGCCACCGACTGCGAACGAACGATGACCCAGTCACCGTTGAGGATGCCTGCGTCCTGCATGGAGTCTCCCACAACCTGGAGCATGTATAGTTCGCCGTTGCCAACTACGTCATCTGGCATGGG
Organism: Corynebacterium simulans; assembly: GCF_001586215.1. Taxonomy (NCBI): domain Bacteria; kingdom Bacillati; phylum Actinomycetota; class Actinomycetes; order Mycobacteriales; family Corynebacteriaceae; genus Corynebacterium; species Corynebacterium simulans. The sequence continues at coordinate 2,566,109 of NZ_CP014634.1, forward strand.
AAAGTAGGTGTCGATGTTTTCTTCGGCGGTAATCGGCGAACCTGCGGCAATGCGGCCGACCACCGGAATATAGGAAACTGCGGAAGCGTCCTCTGGGGTGGCGTCGACAGACTGCTGCGGTTCTTCCTTGGGTGAGGCCTTGCGCCCTGGCTTCTTGGGCTCTTCCTCATTGAGGTGGCGTACATCGACGGCGCGGGGCTTGTTTGGGTCGCGGCGCAGGAAGCCTTTTTCTTCTAGTTGCTTGAGCTGATAGGCCACAGAAGAGGTGGACTGGAGGCCGGCAGCGTCGCCGATTTCGCGGATGCTTGGCGGGTAGCCGCGGAGCATGACTGCGTCGTGAATGACGTCGAGGATGCGGCGTTGGCGCGGCGAAAGGGAGTTGATGTCGGGCTTAGCGGAATTTTTAGCTGGCTTGCGTGGCACAGTTTCTCCTCGGCGGGGGTGGAAGTTGCCGCGCGGCTTCCGTCGCGGCTTGGGTTGTTCGAACTTGGGTTGCTCGAATTTTCGAAAAGCTTCCCTTCTTTTCTACCACGTGGGGGACAAATGTTCGAGAAATTTGCCGGAGGTGTGGACAAACTTTCGAAAAGTTGTTATAAATCGAACATAGCAACTAATTCGAACGGATTATCGATGAAACTTTTCGAACATGTCGCAGCAGAAAAGTACTCTGCAACCATCAGTTAATCGCAACACACAAACACTGGAGAATCTCACAATGGCTATCGCACTCAACACCGCATCCACCTATGTTACTTCCACTAATGCTCGCCGCGCGTACCGCGCTCGCGTCGTGCCGGCAGCCTCTGTTTGGGATGCGGATGTCTACGATGCCCGTCGCGCTGGGGTAACCGCAACACCCCACGATGTTCGAACCCTTAGCGTGGATAATCGAACATACGGAGCCCCTATCCGCCGCTGCGCGAATTCTGAATCCGCTGGTCATGGCGAGCAAGAATATTCGCGTGCGCAATCGAATCGTGCGAATTATCTGTTGGGCGCTGTCTTTGGTGCAGCAGTGTTCATCGGAACTGTATTCGGAGGCTTGACTGCTGACACTGGTGCTGTCCACACCGAGAACGCCCAAGTGGTTCAGGCAGGCGTTACGCACTAGCCGCCGCTGCACGCTAACCCCGTCGCGCGTTAGCTGCCGTCGCGCGTTTGGCTAGGCAGCGCTTGTGGCGTGCGGTTCTGTGGGCGTGCGGCAGTGTTGGTGTGGGAAAGTAATCACTCGGCTTGGATGCCGGCCGGAAAATGGCATCCCCAGTTGTTTGGGCAGTACACTAAATGCGGTCTTAACGCCTGCCTTCCACGTGTGGGAGGTGGATGACGTGAAAGTGAAAGGAACCGTGCGGTGTACTGCCCGTTTTGTCATTATGAACAGTCGCGAGTCATCGACTCTCGTGTAGTCGACGCCGGCACCGCCATCCGCCGTCGGCGCGAGTGCGCCTCCTGCAAAGGCCGTTTCACCACGATGGAAAAGGCGGTTCTTTTGGTGGTTAAGCGCAACGGTCTGGCGGAGCCGTTCAGCCGCGACAAGCTAATCCGCGGCGTCCGTCGCGCTTGCCAGGGACGCGACGTCAGCGACGACGCTTTGAAAAAGCTAGCCCAAGAAGTAGAGGAGACCGTGCGCAGCCACGGTTCCTCCCAGGTCAATGCCAACGACATTGGCCTTGCAATCCTCGAGCCGCTGCGTGACCTTGATGAGGTGGCCTACCTGCGCTTCGCGTCCGTTTACAAGTCCTTCGAAAGCGCCGACGATTTCGAATCCGAAATTCGCCTGATGCGCCGCCGCGACCGCGATAACTTTTAAGAGCCGCAGTGCCAGCCTAGGGCTGGTGCTCGTTTGCGGATGCTGGCAAACGGCGTATGGCCGCGTCTGGAGCTAGACGGCGTGGTGATTAGCGGAGCTTGTCCACCGCCTTTTGGATGCGGCGCAAGGATACCGGGTGCGCGGTGCCGAGGCGCTGAGCAAAAAGTGAGACGCGTAGTTCCTCGACCATCCAGTAGATGTCCTTGACCTCGCGGGTTTTGGCGCGTCCGGCGGGCAGGTTGCGCAGGCGATTGTTGAGGTAGGCTTTGGCCTCATCGACTTCGGCCTGCCGGTCCGCGTCTTTGTCTGGGTCTATTGCCATCTCATCTAGACGAATCCGCATAGCCTGTACGTAGCGCGGGAGATGGCGCAGGTGCGCCATGCCATGCACGGTGATGGCGTTTTCGGGAAGCAGGAACTTCAGCTGCTCGCGCATATCGTCAATTGCAGGTCCTTCCCATTGTTTGAGCTCGGCACGCAGGTTCGCATACTCGGCAAGCCCTGGCGCGATTGCCACCACGGATTGCCGGACGCGGCCAGGCACCTGGGGCTTGACGACGTCGCGAAGCTTGGCGAAGCCCTCCGGCGACCGAGGCGCACCGCCGGCTTCGACCATGAGATCGCGAATGGCAGCCACCCGCGCATCGCCAACGAGGCCTTCGGCGCCGCCGTGAGGGTAGGCGTCGACAGCCACGCGCTGCTGCAAGGGCAGACCCTTGACCATCTGTTGGTGATTGACGTTAATCTCCCGCAGGAGCAGCGTCAGAGTGGTGGTCAACATGGCGGCGTCGGCAGCGGCCTTGGTGGGGTGAACCTTCAGGGAAACGCCGTCCGTGGTTGCCACGAGCGCGGGGTACGCGGTGACCTCATGGCCGTCAACCACCGTTTGGACTTCCTCGTCAATAGTGCCGAGCGTCTCCGGCGTCCACTCTTTGACGGCCTTCGACTCAGACTTGCGTCCGACCCGCGAGACTGAGGACTTGATGTGCCCCGCCTGGCGCTGCACGAGCGCTGCGAGGTCCCGGTCAGAATCGATAATCTTCCCGCGCTTATCCACCGCAGCGTAGTTCATCTGCAGGTGCGGCGGCAGGCTGGATGGCCGGAAGTCGGAAGCGTTGATCCCTTGGCCGCCGAGCTCGCGGAGGACGTCGGCAAGCTGCTGCGTCAGGGGGCCTTCATAAGGGAGCAGACGCGGCAGGGCACGCTCTGCGAACTCCGGCGCGGGAACCACGGTGCGACGCAACGCCTTCGGCAGGGAACGGATTAGCTCCGTGGCCAACTCCAGGCGTAGGCCCGGCACCAGCCAATCGAAGCCCTCCGTATCCAGCCCTGCAAGCAACGGTACGGGCACCATCAAGGTGACGCCATCGAGGGGATCCCCGGGCTCGAACTTATAGCTCAAGTCATAGTCAATCGAACCCTTCAGCCACCTATCCGGAAACGCCTCCTCCGTGACGTCGTGGTCTTCCTCGATAAGCTTTTCCGGGTCGAAGTCCAGCAGGTCTGGGGTCTTGTGACGCTGTTTCTTCCACCACGAGTCGAAGTGCCGGCCCGTGGTGACCTTGGCGGGGATACGTGTGTCGTAGAAATCGAAGAGCGTGTCCTCCGAAACCACCAGACCCCGGCGTCGTGCCTTGTCCTCAAATTCGGCGGCCTCTTCCAGCTTTTTCACGTTGTCGTGGAAGAAGTGGTGGTGGGTATTCCACTCGCCTTCAATTAGCGCAGAGCGGATGAACATATCGCGTGCGGCCGTCGGGTCGACGCGGTGATAGGGCACCGTGCGGTCTACCACGATGGGGACGCCGTAGAGAGTCGAGCGCTGCGTGGCCACGGCGGCGGCGCGCTTGCGCGACCACACGGGATCGGAATAGTTGTGCCGTAGCAGGTCCGCGCCTAGCTTTTCCACCCACGCGGGGTCGATGGCGGCTACGTCGCGTGCCCACAGGCGCGAGGTTTCGACGAGTTCGGCGGCCATTAGAAATTCCGGCGGCTTCTTCGCCAGCGCGGAACCGGGGAAGACTAGGAAGCGAGTATTGCGGGCACCGTGGAATTCCTTGGAGTTGCCATCGCGCGCGCCGATGTTGGACAAAAGGCCCGCTAAAAGCGACATATGGATGTCATCGGGGCGGCGTTCGGTGGCTTCTTGCTGGTTCCATCCGAGCTGCTTGGCGACGTCCCTAAGCTGGCGCACCAAGTCAAACCACTCGCGGATGCGCATGTAGTGCAGGAATTCCTTCTTCATGCGCTTGCGGAAGGCATTGCCGCTCATCTCGGTGCGGGCGTCCTTGAGGAAATCCCACAGGTTGAGCATGGCGAGGAAGTCGGAGGAGGCGTCCTTAAAGCGCGCGTGGGCTTGGTCGGCTTGCGCTTGGTATTCGAGGGGGCGCTCGCGAACGTCTTGGATGGTCATGGCCGCGACGATGACCATGACGTCTTCCAAGCAGCCGGAGCGGTGGGCCTCGACGAGCATGCGCGCCATGCGGGGGTCGACGGGGATGCGGGAAAGGTCGCGGCCGATGTCGGTGAGAACCGGAAGACCGTCTTTTTCCTCTTGCGAGTGCAGGGCGCCGAGCTCGCGGAGGAGCAGCAGGCCATCGCGAATGGCCTTGTTCTCCGGCGGCTGCACGAAGGGGAACTCCGAGATATCGCCTAGGCGCAGCGAAATCATCTGCAGGATGACGCTGGCCAAGTTGGTACGCAGGATTTCGGGGTCGGTAAATTCTGGGCGGGAGGCGAAGTCCTGCTCGGAGTACAGGCGGATGGCAATGCCGTCGGCAACACGGCCGCAGCGGCCGGAACGCTGGTTGGCGCTGGCCTGCGAAATTGGCTCGATGGGCAGGCGCTGGACCTTGGTGCGGGTGGAATAGCGCGAGATACGCGCGGTGCCGGTGTCTACCACGTATCGAATACCCGGGACCGTCAGCGAGGTCTCTGCGATGTTAGTGGACAGCACGATGCGGCGGCCGCGGTGCTCGGAAAAGACGCGGTGCTGCTCGTCGTTGGACAGGCGGCCAAACAGTGGGGTGACCTCAACGCCGCGCCACTTGCGCGCCTCGATGGCCTCTTGCGCGTCGCGGATATCGCGCTCGCCGGGGAAGAAGCAGAGGATGTCGCCTTCTCCTTCTGCCATGAGCTCCTCGATGGCCTCGCACAGGCCGTCTAGCGGATCTTGATCGACGACCTTGCCCCCAGCTTCGAACTCGAGCGGCCGGTAGCGAATTTCCACCGGGTAGGTGCGCCCGGAGACCTCGATGATGGGCGCGGGCTTTCCCTCACCGTCTGCGAAGTGCTGGGCAAAGCGCTCTGGGTCGATGGTCGCGGAGGTGATAATCACCTTGAGATCCGGGCGCTTAGGCAGCAGGCGCTTTAAGTAGCCCAGCAGGAAATCAATGTTGAGGGAACGCTCGTGAGCCTCATCGATGATGATGGTGTCATAAGCATTCAGGAAGCGGTCGCGCTGCATCTCCGCGAGCAGGATGCCGTCTGTCATTAGTTTCACGGCAGTGGTAGCAGACACGCGATCATCGAAACGGATGGCGTAGCCCACGGACTCGCCGATCTTCTGATCCATCTCCTGCGCGATACGCTCGGCGACGGTGCGCGCGGCTAGACGACGCGGCTGGGTATGGCCGATCAGCCCCTTGCGGCCACGGCCTAGCTCGAGGCAGATCTTAGGGATCTGCGTGGTCTTACCGGAGCCGGTCTCGCCGGCGATGATGACCACCTGGTTATCGCGGATGGCTTCTGCGATGTCGTCCTTGCGGCCGGAAACCGGAAGGGTCTCGGGGTAGGAAATAGGGGGAACGGCGGCGTCGATTAGCGCGACGCGCTCGCGGGCTTGTTGGATATCGCCCCCGATTGCGGTGAGGGCTTGGGGCGAGCGGGCCTTGCGAAGGCGGCGTCGGAAAGCGCGGGCATCTTTGGTAGAAACCTCGTCGAGAGCGGCGTAAAGCTCGTCGCGGGTGGGCGTTGAAGAAGTCGTCATAGCTGGTTGTGAATTCTACTAGTCGTCGTAAGCGGCGGGAAATGTTGATAGGGTGGGTGCGATCAAGGCAAAAGAAAATGAATTTGAATAGAGGGGATTGAAGATGTCTTCACCTTTTGGATCTGCAGGCGACGGCAAGGATTTCCCGCGTTATGAGCCAACCAACCACCCGGAGGACCGTCCTGACTACGGCTTGCCTTCCTACGGTAGCTACAACGCGGGCGGGAACGCTGGCTACGACGAGCAGCCACAGGGCGGCGTGGGCTACAACGGCCCGGTTTCTGCGACGAAGGCTATCGGCTGGGCATTCCGCACGGCCTTTGGTAACTGGCAGCTGTGGATTTTGGGTTCGCTTTTGATGTTGGCTGTATTCGGCATCCTCGGTGCCGTTGTGGGATTCATCTTGGCCTCCAACGGCGACGGCAACGCCGCGTTCACGGGCAATATCTTCTCCAACGTGATCACGCAGGTGATTTCCTTGCTGGTCTCCTTGTTCGTCATGCGTCTGGCGCTGTTCCAGATTGATGACCCGAAGACTGGCTGGTCCTACATCGGTAAGGACGTGCGATGGGGCAATACCTTCCTGATGCTGCTGATCATCGCCCTCGTGTCCTTCGTGGTCATGATTTTGGCCGTCATGGTCTTTGGTGGCACCGCCTTTGCCACGCTCACCAGCGCGGACATTCAGGACGAGGATGCAGCTCTGGCGGCTGCTGGCACCGTCTTCGGCATCCTGGCAGTGATGGTCATCATCGGCTGGCTGGTCACTCCGCTGTACAAGCTGATGCCATGGTTCGCAGCTGACGGTGACTCCATTGGCGATTCCATCAAGAAGGGCTTCATGGCGGGCAAGGCCAACTACGCGCAGCTGCTGCTCTACGCGTTGATGATGTTCGGCCTGGGTATCGCTTGTATCTTCACGCTTGGTCTGGGCCTTTTCATCTTCGCTCCAGTTTCCTTGCTGGCTGAGGCGCACTTGTTCCGCCAGTGCGCTGGCCGCTACGTACAGGCCTAAAGATAAAAGAAAAATCCTCGGTTCCAATCAAGGAGCCGAGGAATTTTTTATACGTTGCGCGAGCGCTGCAGTGCTTCTTCGAAGGCTGCGGTAACCAGCGCGCCGAACTTGCGGAACTCTTCGGCGCGAGCGGCGGAGCTGCGGAAGACCAAGCCCACCTCGCGCTCAGCGGTAACGCTTGGGTCGAAGCGCGAGACCTGTAAGTGCGGGTTGGTGCACTCGGTGGCAATGGCCGATTCCGGAACCAAAGTAGCGCCCAGCCCGCCCATAACTAGCTGCAAGATGGTGGTCAAAGAGGATGCACGAGTAACTGAGTTAGTGGCCTCAGACGCGTTGATATGCGCGCGGCGGCACAGATCGAGGATTTGATCGCGGAGGCAATGGCCGTCGTCGAGAAGCAAAAGCTTCAGGCTATCTAACTCTGCAGGGGTGAGGTCCTCGCGGCCTGCCAGGGCATCATTGTTGTCGGTGACCACGACGAAGTCCTCCGTGTACAGCGGCACGTCCACCATGCCGGCGGCCTCGGAGGGCAGGGCGATGATGGCAAGATCTAACTGGCCGTCGCGCAGCTTGCCCAAAAGGTGCTCCGTCTGCTCCTCCACGAAGCGCGGCTCGAGTTCTGGGTAGGTCTCGGTGATAGACCGCAGCAGGGTAGGCAGGATATATGGCGCGATGGTGGGGATAACGCCGATGGTCAGCGGCCCAGTGAGGGTACCGTGGGCACCGCGGGCATGGGCATGGAACGCATCGGCGGCCTCGAGCGTTGCTTTAGCGTAGGGCAGGAGCTCTTCGCCGTTGGCGGTGACTATTACCTTGCGCGTGGAGCGCTCGATGAGTTGAATTCCAAGGCCCTGTTCGAGGGCCACGAGGGCTTGGGAGAGGGAAGGCTGGGAGATTTCCAGCTTTGCGGCGGCGGTGCCGAAGTGTTTGTTCTCCGCGATGGTGACGAATGTTCGCAGCTGAGCGAGTGTGGGACGGTACTCTTTATTGTGCATGCCTATAACTGTAACATCCATCGATAGGATTTCCTATTGACATGCGCAACGGATGTTGGCATACTTGGCTGCGCAGGGGCTTTAGGCCCTACAAGCGCTGGAAGATGCGCAGCCCAGAATTTTGATTCAACATCTAATAAGGAGATGTCTTTCATATGCCTATCTTGACCGTTGGCGAGAAGTTCCCAGAGTTCGAGCTCACCGCACTGAAGGGCGGCGACCTGCACGACGTTAACGCTAACCAGCCTGAGGATTACTTCGAGCAGGTTTCCCTGGACAAGTACGAGGGCAAGTGGAAGGTCGTCTTCTTCTACCCGAAGGACTTCACCTTCGTTTGCCCGACCGAGATCGCTGCTTTCGGCAAGCTGGATGAGGAGTTTCAGGACCGCGACACCCAGATCCTCGGCGGCTCCACCGATAACGAGTTCGCTCACTTTAACTGGCGCGCAACCCACCCAGAGCTGAAGGAAGTTCCTTTCCCGATGTTCTCTGACATCCGCCACGACCTCATCCGCGCCCTCGGCGTTGAGAACGCTGACGGTGTTGCTGACCGCGCAACCTTCATTATCGACCCAGACGGCGTTATCCAGTTCGTTTCCGTTACCCCGGACGCTGTCGGTCGTAACGTCGACGAGGTTCTGCGCGTTCTGGACGCACTGCAGTCCGAAGAGGTCTGCGCTTGCAACTGGGAAGCTAATGACCCAACCAAGAACATCAACAAGATGGACGTTGTTCAGTCTGCTCTCTAAGGGTGACTAAACCGCGCGTGCTAGGCCGCGCGTGGTAGTCACGCGTGACAACGTAGTCACGCGTGATAATAAAGCCCCTCGGGCAACCGAAGGGGCTTTCCTTTGAACTTCTTCTGAAAAACACTTATCAAAAACGCTAAGGAGCAAAAGATATGTCTATCGATAACCTGAAGTCTTCCCTTCCGGAGTACGCAAAGGACCAGAAGCTGAACCTGGGCACCCTCACTCGTTCCACCGAGCTGAACGAGGAGCAGCTGTGGGGCTCCATGCTGGCTGCTGCTGCCGCAACCCGCAACGACACCGTTCTTTCTGAGATCATGGAAGAGGCAAAGGAGCACCTTTCCGCTGAGGCTATCGAGGCCGCGCTGGGCGCTGCCACCGTCATGGCAATGAACAACGTTGCATACCGCGCTAAGGGCTGGATGGGCGAGGACTACGCTCAGGTTAAGTTCGGCCTGCGCATGAACATCATTGCTAAGCCGGGTGTGGAGAAGGCTAACTTCGAGCTGTGGAACACCGTTGTTTCCGCAATCAACGGCTGCGAGCACTGCCTGGTTGCTCACTCCAAGACCCTGCAGGAAGAGGGCATGACCAAGGAGCAGATCTGGGAGGGCGTCAAGATCGCTGGCGTTATCCAGGCTATCGCTCAGACCATTCAGGTTGAGGCTGCTCGCTAAAAGCACTTTTAAAGGCTCGCACGGTGAAATATCGTGCGAGCCTTTTTGGCGTTTTAACGCCGCGCTAGCCGACGGCCACCCCAAACAAGGTACCGATTCCATAAGTTACGGCCAGACCCGCGGCGCCGCCGATGAGCAGGCGGATGACTGCGCGGGCGGAGTTGGTGCGGGCAAGGCGGGCGGAAATATAGCCGGTAAGCGCAAGCGCTAGGAGCGTAACCAGGGCGACGGCCCAGCCGGCTGCGGCGGAAGGCGCGATGAGGATGGCAAGCATCGGAAGCAAGGCGCCGGCGAGGAAGGAGACCGCCGACCAAAAGGCGGCATGCCAGGGGTTGGTGAGGTCATCGCCGTCGATGCCGAGTTCCAGCCGCAGGTGGGCATCGAGCGGGTCATTATCGGCGATTTCGTAAGCCGTGCGGCTCGCGGTTTCCACACTCATGCCGTAGCTCGCGAGCATCTCCGTGAGCTCGGCGTGCTCCTGCTCAGGAAACTCGGCGAGCTCCCAGCGTTCTTTGGCAATGAGTGCGCGCTCGGAGTCGCGCTGCGCAGACACCGAGACGTATTCGCCCAAGGCCATGGAAGCTGCGCCGGAGACCGTGGCCGCAAGACCGGCGGTCAAGATTGTTTGATCGCTGGCACCAGAACCAACGACGCCGAGCAAGAGCGCAGCGACCGATACGATGCCGTCGTTTGCGCCCAGCACGGCTGCGCGTAGCGAATTGAGCCGCGAGTTATGGCTTGCCGCGTGTGGCTCGGTGGGGTGGAGCATATCAACCATGGTCTTCACCTTTTGTCCTTTCGACTCTTATTGTCGTCGCAGGTCAAAGGGCTTGTCTAGCATGGTTAGGCTGCGCTGGCGGCGCGCAGCAGACCCTTTCCTAAGTTAGTGCTCGATACGCAGCTCCGCTAGGCGCACCTCGCCGGCTGCATCGGAGGCGTCGAGATCCACGCGTCCAACGAACTGATAGCCGTGATCGCCCTCAGGATCCTTGATTACCTGGCGTACCTCCCACAAGCGGGTGTCCTGGCCGGAAACGCGGAAGAACTCCGGGCCACGGGCGGCGGGGCCGGAATCGATGTCGTCGTATTCGTCGAAGTAGTCGTCGAGGACAGCGCCGAAGTCGGGGACCTCGTCCAGGTAGTCCAAAAGCTCGGCCAGCCGATCCTCTTTTTCGAGCGCGAAAAGCTGCACCAAGCGGAAGAAATAATTGCGCACCATGATGCTAAACGCGCGGCGGTTGGACGTTAGGGCAGAAGGGTCCTCAACGCCGAAGGCCAGCTCGCGCTCCAGGTCCTCCTGGGAAATCGGCGAATCCTCGCCGGCCATCTGCGCCCACTCGTCCACGAGGGAGGAATCCACCTGGCGGATGAGCTCGCCGAGCCAAACGACGACGTCGGCAAGCTCCTCGCTCATGTATTCCTCCGGGATGGACTGCTTGAGCGTGCGCCAGGCGTCCGTGAGGTAGCGCAGGATAACGCCTTCGGAGCGAGCCAAGCCGTAGGTGGCCACCAGGTCCGAGAAGGTCATGGCGTTTTCCAACATGTCGCGGACCACGGACTTCGGGCGCAGCTCAAACTCCTTGACCCACGCGTTGGTCTCCGCGAAGGTGTCATAGGCCTGCTCGAGCAGCTCCTCCAGTGGCTTTGGCCAGGTGATGTCCTCAACGATGGCCATGCGCTCGGTGTAATCGACGCCGTCGGCCTTCAACGCGGCAATCTCCTCGCCGCGGCGCTGATTCTGCTGGGCCACGAGCACCTGGCGCGGGTCATCGAGGATCGCCTCAAAAACGGAAATGACGTCTAAGGTGTAAGTCTCAGACTCTGGGTCCAGCAGCGTGAGTGCGGCGAGAGCAAAAGGCCCAAGCGGCTGGTTCAGCGCGAAGTCTCGAGGCAGTTCGCGGACCAAGTGATAGGGCCGGCCGTAAATGTCCAGGCCCTTGGTGGACTTTTGCACCACGCCGGAGTTCAGCAGGCCGCGGAAGAGCTCGATAGCGGTCAGGATGTCCTGGTTCTGCTTGCTACGGGTGTCATGGTTGGTACGCAGCAGGTGCTTCATATGCTCGTACCCGTTGCCGTGGCGGGCAAGCACGTTCAGCAGCATCGAGTTCGAGACCCGGAACTGCGAAGTCAGCTGCTCCGGCTCGGCCTCGGTCAGGCGGGCGAAGGTCTTCTCGGACCACGAGACCTCGCCATCGCGCGGGGACTTCTTCTTAAGCTTCTTCAGCCGCGCCGGGTCGTTGCTGAGGCGACGCCGCGCCTTGGCGTTTTCGATCTCATGCTCCGGGGCCTCAACGATGACGGTGCCCTCGGTGTCATAGCCCGCGCGGCCCGCGCGGCCGGCAATCTGGTGGAACTCGCGGGACTTCAAAATGCGTTTGCGTTGACCATCGAACTTGGCCAGGCCGGTCATCAGCACCGTGCGAATCGGCACGTTGATGCCCACGCCCAGGGTGTCGGTTCCGCAGATGACCTTAAGCAGCCCCTGCTGCGCAAGCTTCTCGACGAGGCGGCGGTACTTCGGCAACATACCCGCGTGGTGGACGCCGATGCCGCGACGCAAAAGCTTGGACAAGTCGCGGCCGAAGGCGGTGGAAAAACGGAAGTGCGCCAGCTCCTTGGCAATAGCTTCCTTTTCCTCCGGCGTGATGATGCCAGATAGGGAAGTCAGCGCTTGGGCGCGCTCGGCGGCCTCACGTTGGGAGAAGTGCACCACATAGACCGGCGCCTTACCGGAGGAGAGGATTTCCTCGATGGTCTCGTGGACCGGGGTAAACACGTAGGAGAAATCCAGCGGCACCGGGCGGGTGGTGCCGGCCACCAGCGTGGTCTCGCGGCCGGTGCGCTCGGTTAAGTCCTTTTCCAACCAGCCGGTATCGCCCAGGGTGGCAGACATCAGCAAGAATTGCGTCTTCGGCAGCTCCAGCAGCGGCACCTGCCAGGCCCAGCCGCGGTCCGGCTCGGAGTAGTAGTGGAACTCGTCCATGACTACCTGATCGATGGCAGCATCAGCGCCGTCGCGAAGCGCAATGTTCGCCACAATTTCTGCCGTGGCAGCGATGATGGGAGCATTGCCGTTGACCGTAGCGTCTCCCGTCATCATGCCTACGTTCTCGGCGCCGAAGATCTCGCACAGGGCGAAGAACTTCTCGGAGACCAAAGCCTTAATCGGCGCGGTATAAAAACTGCGCTGGCCACGCGCCAAGGCGATGAAGTGCGCGGCATTTGCCACCATGGACTTGCCAGAGCCCGTGGGCGTGGCAAGGATGACGTTATCGCCAGCGAGGATGCCCAGCGAGGCCTCCTCTTGGGTTGGGTACAGCGAAATGCCGCGCTGCGTGGTCCAGCTAGTAAAGGTATCCCAAATCGCCTCGTCAACGAGGGAATCAGGAACTTCGGCGAGATCGGGCAGCAGCTGAGAAAGATTCACCTTCCCCACCTTAGGGGATGAAGGCGCCGCCGTGTGGAAAGAGGCTAGTTCTCGCCTTCCTGATTATCTTCATCATCTTCTGCAGCGCGATCGGCGGCATCTTCGCGGTCATCGATCTCGCTGTCCAGAACCTCGTGGCGCTGCTCGGAATCACCGTCCAGGTTCGCTAGGAAAGCCTGGAACTCCGCACTGATTTCCTCGCCGGAGGGCACGGATTCCTCACCCGGCAGCAAAGCATTCGGGTGCTCCTTGCGGTAGCGCTCGTGGTAGTGGTCATACTGCTGCTCGAGCTGCTGGACCACGGAGGAAACCTCCTCGGAATCCATGACCTGTTCCTCGAGCTGCTGGTTCACGCGCGTGATGTCTTCTTCTAAGCTGCGCAGAGGCAGGTTGAGGCCTGCGGCATTCGACACCGAGTTCAGCAGGGAGAAAGTACCCTGCGGATACGGTGAGGAAGCCAGGTAATGCGGGACCGAAACGGTAAAACCAGCGACGTTGCGGCCCTTTTTATCCAGTGCTTTTTCCAGGAAGAGGGCAGCCGAGCCTGGAACCATCATGGTCTGCTCAATCTTCATCATGCGGCCTACCAACTCAGGGGAGTTGCCGTGCGCGGTAATCACCGTGGGGCGCGTATGCGGAACCGGCATCGGGGCGGCGTAGAGAAGGATCGTGTCGTGTACATCGAACTTCTCTGCAATGCCCACGACGGCTTCGGTGAAAGCCTCCCAGCGCAGGTCCGGCTCAGGGCCGGAAAGCAGCAGGAAAGACTTGCCGGAGTTATCGCGCAGCACCTTGATTCCGAGCTCAATGTTTTCGATTTCTACGGTGCGGTCATGGTCAATGGTGACCATGGGGCGGCGCGAGCGGTAGTCCATGAGCTCGTCGCTATTGAAGGAGGCGAGCTGGCGGCTTTCCAGCGCGGCCTTCAAGTGATCGGCAGAGGCCTCCACCGCCTGGCCGGCATCGGCATAGCCGTGCATAGCCACGATCATCGTGGGGCCTTTATCCTCACTGGAAGAATCCTTCACCACTGGGGCTGGGTATTCCAATTCGTAGATGCGCCTTTGATCATCATGCATGCGTGCGATACCTCCTTAACCTGTGCTCCGACAATACAGCTTCGGAAGACACTTACCGCTTTCAACACCGAGCCTTAAACAAGTATTCCTGAATTTCGCCCTTTAGGATCCTAAAAGCCCCGGATGGCAGGTGGCGTCGCGATGAGTTATCCACAGATTCGGCCGTTTTGGAAAACTGACCCTAGTGTGTGGCCCGCGCGCTCGCGCATAGTGAGTGCTATGAGCAAGCAAGACACACATCAGCACAGCTATCCACCGATCAACACCCCGGGACACCTTTTGGCCAACCTGCCAGGAGTGCTCGGGTTCTATCCCACCGATTCCGTAGTCTTTCTAACCTTCGAGCCTTCACCACACGGCATAGCGTTGGGCCCCGTCGCACGCGTGGACTTCGCAGACGCCAAGGCGGCGACGGAGGAAGTCTGGCAGACAATTACCACCGACCGCACCGAGGGCGTCTTCGCCTTCTTTATCACCCAGCGCCCACCCAGCGAAGTCGACACATTGGCCGAGTGGATGTACGGCTTGCACAAGCACAACGACGGCATGGACATCGACGCCGCCTGGCATACCCCGGAGATCATCACCGGCGGCAGCTATGAAATTCTCTTCGGCGCCGTCAACCACGAGGGCAAGGGGCCGATGAAGAATTGGCAGGAAGGAAAGATTCCACCGCTGACTTCTGCGCCCACCATGCACCACTGCGTGGATAAGGACTTTATCCCGGAGCTAACGCGTGAGGAGCTCTATGCCAAGCTCGCGCCGGGCAATAACCAGGTAGGAACGGTGTTGGGCCGCGAGATTGCAGAGCGCGCACGGGCTGCGGCACAGCAATTCCGTGAAGAGATCGAGCTCTACGAGGATGACCCAGAGTTAGCGCTTGAGGAGTTCCTGGATGATGCGTGGTGGCAGCTGCGCGCGGTGCAGGATTTACACGCCACGCTTGGCGACGTCGAGGCTCTCGAGACCGCCGCCACCTGGCTGGCCACCACGTGGTCGCGCGACCTGGTCATCGAGAAGCTCTGCGAGCGGCCAGACAAAGCGGCCATCCTGATGCTAGCCACGGCGAAGACCTTCGAGGGAGTCATCCGCTATAACGCGCTGGTGCTTTATGCCATCGCGCAGCTGCAGATGGAGCGCTACCAGCTGGCAGGGCCAGCGCTGAATATCCTGCTGGAGGAAGCCCCAGAGCATACCTTCGGCAATCTGGTCCACCAGCTCTACCGCAAGGGACTAGCAAGCCAGCTGACCGAAGCCCTGCGCCATTCCTCTGGGGTTGCGCGTTCCATGGCGCTGCAAGCCCGGGACGGCAAAGTGGCTTAGCGCTTGGCGGAATGAGCCTTATCGCCGAGCTGCTTGGTGAAGTTCCAAGCATCGGTGACGATGGTGCGCAGATCCGTGCGGGTGGGGTTCCATCCCAGTTCGGCCTTGATCTTCTCGGAGGAAGCAACCAGGGTGGCTGGGTCGCCGGCGCGCCGGGGAGCAATCTCTGCCGGGATTTCGTGGCCGGTGACCTCGCGGCACATCTCGATGACCTGCTTGACGGAGTAGCCATCGCCGGAGCCCAAGTTGTAGATGCGGTGGGTGCCCGGCTCGTTGCTCTGAAGCGCGAGCAGGTGTGCCTCGGCGAGGTCGCGGATGTGGATGTAATCGCGCACGGCGGTGCCATCGGTGGTGGGGTAATCATCACCGAACATGAAGATCTTGTCGCGGTGGCCTAAAGCTACTTGTAGCACCAGCGGAATCAGGTGGGTCTCCACCTCGCGGTTTTCGCCGATGAGGCCGTAAGCGCCCGCGACGTTGAAGTAGCGCAACGAAGTGGCGCCTAGGCCATAAGCCTTGGCAAAGGAGGTGATGATGTAGTCGATGGACAGCTTGGACGCGCCATAAGGGTTGGTGGGTTGGGTCGGCATGTCCTCGGTGATAGGCACCTGCTGCGGCTCGCCGTAGGTGGCGGCGGTAGAGGAGAAGACCAGGTTGTTGACACCGTGAGCGCGCATGGCGTTGAGCAGCTTCAGGGAGGTGACAACGTTGTGCTCCCAGTAGTCGGCAGGGATTTCCACCGACTCGCCAACTAGCGAGCGGGCAGCGAAGTGGACAACTCCGTCGAAGCCGCCCTCGGAGAGCACCTCATCGGCAACGTCGGCGACATCGCCTTCTACCAGGCGCGCGTTTGCCGGAACTGCCGCGCGGTTGCCGGTTGTGAAGTTATCGATGATGGTGACTTCGTGGCCTGCTTCCAGCAGTACCGCCGCGCAGACGGAACCGACGTAGCCTGCGCCGCCAGTGACTAGGAGTTTCATCTACTTCACCTCAATGCGGATAGCGTGTGCCAGATCGTCGAGCAGCTCAATCTTGGCGCCTGATTCGGTGGTAAGGGTCACCGCACCGTTGGCGTTGACCACGGTGACGGGCGCGCCCACGACGACACCGGCTGCGTTGATATCGCGGAACGTGGCGGAATCTACCTGCAGGATCTCGTTAATCTGCGTGATCGTAGCTTTGGTCTCTACACCGTTGGGAAGGTCGATGGCGCGGGTGCCGCTCGGTGTCTCGCCAACCTCGATGCCTAATTGATCCAACGCCGGGATGGGGTTGCCGAAGGGGGAGCGGGTGGCGTCGGAAAGCACGGCGACAACGCGCTTTTCTACTTCCTCGCTCATGACGTGCTCCCAGCGGCAGGCTTCGTCGTGGACCTTGTGGATGTCGAGCCCCAGGACGTCGGTAAGCAAAAGCTCCGCGAGGCGGTGCTTGCGCATCACGGCCGTGGCGAGCTCGCGGCCCTGGGCGGTGAGGTCGAGGCTGCGGTCGGTGCGCACGTGCAGCAGGCCATCGCGTTCCATGCGTGCAACGGTCTGAGATACCGTGGGCCCTGACTGCTCAAGGCGCTCGGCGATACGCGCGCGCAGGGGCGTGATGCCTTCTTCCTCAAGCTCGTAGATGGTACGCAGGTACATTTCAGTGGTATCAACTAGGTCCCTCACGTGGGCATACCTTTCTGCACGATGGTGAAAGGCGCCGTGAGCAAAAAGGCCGGAACGCACCTTTCGGTGCGGGCGACATGGCTCGCAGCGTCTTCGAACAATAACTAAACAATACCGCACTTTGCCGAGCCTGCTTCCGAAAGGGATAAACGCATCTCTTGCTTTCGGCGCGGTGTAACTTCACATATTCTACCTATAAAAGGTTGAAACCCTGTCAGCTACTTCCTATTAAAGGGGAAGAGGCTGACAGGGTGAAGAGAATTTCTCAGGAGAGGGCTAAAGATTAGAGCGCGTACTCACGCAGGCGGTCTGCACGGTTGCCGTCACGCAGCTTGGCCATGACCTCGCGCTCAATCTGGCGCACACGTTCACGGGAAAGGCCAAACCTGCGGCCAATCTGATCCAGGGTGCGCGGGACACCGTCGTCCAAGCCGTAGCGCAGGCGGATGACGTCCTGCTCGCGCTCCTCAAGGGTGTCGATGACGCCACGGATATCGGAGTGACGCATGGCCGCCACAACGGCGGATTCGGCGTCGGTAGCTTCGGCGTCCTCGATGAAGTCACCCAGTGGTGCTTCCTCATCGGTGCCCACGGGCATGTCGAGGGAGACAGGATCGCGCGACTGACGCAGCAGCATCTCGATCTTGGATTCCTCGATGCCGGACTCTTCAGCCAGCTCCTCATTGGTGGCCTCGCGGCCCAGGGACTGGTACATCTCACGCTTGATGCGGGAGAGTTTGTTGACCTGCTCTACCAGGTGGACTGGCAGACGGATGGTGCGGGACTGGTCAGCCATGCCGCGGGTAATGGCCTGACGGATCCACCAGGTGGCGTAGGTGGAGAACTTAAAGCCCTTTGCGTAATCAAACTTCTCCATGGCGCGGATAAGGCCCAGGTTGCCTTCCTGGATGAGATCCAGAAGTGGCATGCCGCGGCCGGTGTAGCGTTTCGCAAGCGAAACGACGAGTCGGAGGTTTGCCTCCAGCAGGTGGGAGCGTGCCTTCTTGCCTTCCCGGACCAGAATTTTGAGATCACGCTTTTCGGCGCGGGTGACCTTTTCTGCATTCGCCAGCTTGTACTCGGCGTAGAGACCAACCTCGATGCGCTGGGCGAGTTCTACCTCATCTTCAGCGCTAAGCAGTGCGGTTTTGCCGATGCCGTTGAGATAAACACGGACCAAGTCGGCGGAAGGGTTGTCATTGGTCTGGTTGCGGCGTGAGCCGCGGTCTACCTCCTGCTCCTCTTCATTTGAATTGTTTCCAAGGTCAGCGGCCTTGGTGTGGGACTTTTCAGCCATCTCTAGCCTCCTGAGGTTGCGGCTTTGTACATGAGGTACAACGAAGCGCTTGTGCGTTTAGTTCCCCGGGATAGAAAATTACTCAAAAGTAGTGCACACATTAAGGAGGCCCTCCCCGCATACGGGGGAGGGCTCACTCATGGCATGGGCAGTTTGGCCTTGTAGTTGGCCATTGGGGCCGGCTAGCTACGCACTTTGACCAAGTATCGGTAGATGGTCGGCTCGGAGACTCGAAGGCGCTCTGCCGCGGCGGCGATTCCGCCCTTCAAGAGGAAGAAGCCGCTATCTTCGAGGGCGCGAACGACCTCGATGCGCTCGTCGCGCTGCATGCGTCGGACAGGCACGGACTGGGTAGAAATCGCGGAATCCAGCATGGAGTCCAACAGGTTCTCTACGTTGTCACGCAGCGATTCGCTGACCGCCTCCTCTGGCTCTGGTTGCGGGGCCAGAGCAGTCACAGCAGCCTGGGCTGCGCTTGCTCCCGGGTAGCCGCCGAAGGCTTGGGCCTTATCCGGTGCTTCCTCGGTGTTGCCGATGAGGAAGCTGGCGGCGTTGCGGATTGCTACGAGATCCGAGATGTCGACGTTGATGCACAGCATGCCGCGCATATGGCCGGTCTCGTCACGCAGGAAGTAGCTAGAGGAGTGGCAAATCTTGCCCTCCGTGTTGACGGCCCGGTAGCCGGTCATCATGGGGACGGCGGAGGCGTCGCCTTGTTTCATAAACCACAGGGCGAAATCAGTTACAGGCCCGCCAATCTGGCGGCCGGAGATGTGGCCGTTCGCAATGGCGATGATTGACTGATCTGGGACATCGAGATCGTGCAGAACGATCTCAGTGTTTGGGCCCAAGGCCTGGCCTAGAAATTCGACGAGTGGTACGTACTGCCCGAGGAAATCTTGGTCTATGCCATGACTGTTGAGTTCATTCATCAGCTGAAGCATGTCCTTTAAGTTCCTGACACTTTAAGAAAGTTGGATAGATATTAACACGACAAAAAGCGGGTAAACACGAGCGGCCAAGCGCTGTGTTCACCCGCTCAAGGTGTGCCTTACGGCAGTATTAGCCGCAGACTGGGATAGGTGGGTGGATAGCCAGTGCAAGGCCACCCTGGGAGGTCTCGCGGTACTTGGCGTTCATATCCTTACCCGTCTTGTACATCGTCCAGATGACGTCATCGAGGCTGACGCATGGCTTGGACTCGCGCTCAAGGGCCATGCGGGCGCTGGTGATGGAGTCAACTGCAGCGACTGCGTTGCGCTCGATGCACGGAATCTGTACCTGGCCCAGGACCGGGTCACAGGTCAAGCCGAGCTTGTGCTCCATAGCGATTTCGGCTGCGATGCAGACCTGCTCTGGGGTAGCGCCCATGAGCTGAGCCAGACCGCCGGCGGCCATGGAACAGGCGACGCCGACCTCGCCCTGGCAACCAACCTCTGCACCCGAGATGGATGCATTCATCTTGTACAGCGAAGCAATCTGGTTGCAGGCGAAGATGTAGTCGGAGAACATCTCCTCGGTGACTGGCTCAACGAACTTGTCGTAGTAGGCGATGACTGCTGGGACGATGCCGCAAGCGCCGTTGGTAGGAGCGGTGACCACGCGGCCACACGAAGCGTTTTCCTCGGAGATGGAAAGCGCGAACATGTTGACCCAGTCGAGGATGTTGAGGCCATCGTGCGGCTCATCCGTTTCCAGCAGGCGCTTGAGCGCAGCAGCACGGCGTGGGACGAGGAGCTGGCCCGGCAGAGGGCCGTCAGTTGATGAGCCACGCTCGATGCCGGTGTACATGACATCGCGGACCTTGCGCATGTGCTCCTTGACCTCTTCTTCGGTGGCGTGTGCCAGCTCGTTGGCCATGCCCAGCTCTGGAAGAGTCAAGTTGTGCTGCTCGCAGAGGGCGAGCATTTCCTGTGCGCTTGCGTAGGCGTAAGGAACCTTGACGTTGTCCTCGCCGCGCTTTGCAAAATCTTCCTGGGAGACAATGAAACCGCCGCCGATGGAGTAGTAGGTCTTGTGGAGCAACTCTTCATCACCGTTGAAGGCGATGAGGCACATGCCGTTCTCGTGCATCGGCAGGTACTCGTTGTGGAAGTAGAAGCCGCCTTCCTTCGGGAAATCGACCTCGCGGGTACCACCGAGCATGAGCTTTTCGGAGGTGCGAACGTTCTTCACGAATTCGTTGATGCCGTCGATGTCTACGGTCTCTGGCACCTCGCCGGCCAGGCCCAGGAGGATGGCCTTATCGGTGGAGTGACCGATGCCGGTAAGCGAGAGGGAACCGTACACGTTGGCTTGAATGCGGGTGACGTGGTCGAAGATGTCCTTTTCTTTCAGCTCATCTACGAACGCCTTACCAGCCTTCATTGGGCCAAGCGTGTGTGAGCTTGAGGGGCCGATACCGATCTTGAACATATCGAAAATGCTGATGAACATTGCTTTTCCTTGAATCTTCCGAGGGGGAGAGGGGGTCCGGGGGTTTCTAGTGTTTAGAAAGCCTGGACGATGGTGTAGAGGATGGTGGCGACAGCTACCAGGCCCATAAAGAAGACGAAGTAGTTGGAAGCCTGGCCCTTGAAGCGCTGCAGTGCAGGAACCTTGTGGATTGCCCACATCGGGATGAGGAAGAGGATGAGTGCAATCGTCGGGCCACACAGGGTCTCAATCATGCCCAGGATGGATGGGTCTGCCCAAGCGGTCAGCCATGCGGTAACCAGCATGAAGATGAGGGTGATGGTGCCGAGCTTGCGAGCGGTTGCAGCGTCGTCCTTGTCGAGGTTCTTGTTGCCTTTGAGGATGAGGCCTTCGAAGCCCTCAGCAGCGCCGAGGTAGTGGCCGAGGAAGGACTTTGCAACAGCGATCATTGCGATAATCGGTGCAATCCACTGGATGATCGGGGTATCGAAGTGGTTAGCCAGGTAGGACAGGATGGTGATGTTCTGGGCTTTTGCTTCTGCCATGTCAGCTGGCGACAGTGACAGTGCGCAGGAGAAGACGAAGAACATAACGACGACGACCATGAGGATTTCTGCGCGCAGCAGGATGGTGCGTGCCTTGACCTCGCCGAACTTGCCGTAGGTCTCGCGGCGGTCAACTGCGAAGGAGGAAATCATCGGGGAGTGGTTGAAGGAGAAGACCATAACCGGAACCAGGAGCATCAGGGTGACGCCCAAGCTGTGGCCGGAAGCTTCACGGGCAACGTTCAGGTCGAAGGAATCGAACAGTGCGGTGTTCCACTTCGGGATGAGGTAGATGGACAGGAGGACCAGGACGGCGATGAATGGGTAGACCAGCCAGGACATGACGTGGACGATGACATCCTTGCCCATGCGGACGATGAGGATGAGGCCGCCGACGAGCAGCAGGGAGGTCAGCCAGCGGTCCGGCGGGGTGACGCCGAGCTGGTTCTCCAGGAAGGAGTTAACCGTGTTGGTGATGGTCACGGAGTAGACCAAGAGGATGGGGTAGACGGACAGGAAGTACAGGATGTTCATGAACACGCCTGCCTTGATGCCGAAGTGCTCCTCGACGACGTCGGTCAGGTCACCGGATGGCTTGGAGCTGGAGAGAACCAGGCGAGCCAGGCCGCGGTGTGCCCAGTAGGTCATCGGCAGGGCAACAACCGTCATGATGATGAGCGGGATGATGCCGCCGATGCCGGCGTTGATTGGGAGGAACAGAACGCCTGCACCGATTGCGGTGCCGAAGAGGGAGAGCATCCAGGTTAGGTCGGAGTTGTTCCACTTCGGTGCGCCGGTGGTGCCGGCGAATGGGGATTCTGCAGGATCGAATCCTGCGGCTTGTTCAGCTTTGACTGCTTTTGAGGTCTTCATGTTCTCAGGCATGTTTGGCTCATTCTCCGGATGGTTAGCGGTGTCTTTCCGCAAGACTGAGTGAGACATTTTTTGGTCTCCTTGATGTCTCTAGTTGGTTGACCGAAGCCTTAGAGCTTGGCGCAACTTTGCAAGTCTTGAGAATTTTCTCGCGGCTACAATTTTGCAACTGCAGTTGGACTTTTCAACTCTGTGTCCTGCAGCTTCAGCCCTTGTTGCTTCGCTGTGTCTTTATCATAAGCCTGTTTGGAGAAGATTTGATAATAAATTATCGCATTGCAAGTACGTTTTTTATCACTCCCTTAAAATTTGAGTTTTGCGCCAGATTGTGCTTTGTTCAACACTCTAAATTAAACAATGAACTACGTCACAGACAAAAAGAAAAAGCGCAGGTAAAAGTACCTGCGCTCGGATGTATTAATCGCCCCTTGGGGTTAATTGATCCCCTTTAAGTTTCCACCAGAACGGTGAAAGGGCCTTGATTGACGGATGCAACTTCCATCATCGCGCCGAACTTTCCGGTCTCAACGTGGACGCCGCGTGCAAGAAGTCTTGCAATGATTTTCTCAATCACAGGCTCTGCTGCATCCCCGGGCGCGGCATCAGACCAAGAGGGGCGGCGTCCCTTAGCAGTCTTGCCATAGAGCGTAAATTGGCTAACTACCAGCACGGGAGCGCCTGCTTCCTCGACGGATTTCTCGCCTTCGAGGATGCGTAGCTCGGCAATCTTGCGCGCCATCTTCTCTATCTTGGCTTCTAGCTCTGCAGTATTTACTGCAGTGTCTTCGCGTGATACTCCCACAAGTGCGAGGAGCCCGCCGGTTTCTGGGCAGTCGATAGCCCCTACGACCTCGCCATCTACGATCACTGAAGCGCTGGATACTCGGGTTAAAACTGCGCGCATTAGTCTTCCTCCTCAGCAGTAGCAGTTTGGCCGGCAGCGACTGCGCCATTTACAAGGTTGCAGAACGGGGCCAGCTCGGTGGGGATGATGAGGCCGTGGCGGATGAGGTCAACCATGGCCGGCAGCGCGGAGGCCACCAGCTCCTCCTCATCGAAGCCCTGGGCTGCGGCGTAGAGCTCGATGGTCTCGCCAAGGGAGAGCCCCGCTGGGTTTAAGCCGGCGACGATGGCCGCGATGTGCTTGTCGACGTCGTGGGACCAGCGTGGGCCCTCCGTGCGGGTAAGGCGCAGCGCGGCGGGGGCAAAGCCCATGCCCAACTCGGCGTCGGGAAGCTGCACGTCCTCGCGGGCCACGCCGGGGCGGACCTGGAAGTGCTTGGTCTCTAGCTCGCCCGGGACAAGACCTCGGAGCCAGGCCACGCGCGCGAAGTATTCCTCTACTTCTGGGCCCAGGGGATCGGTGAAAGGCTGCGGCATGTACTCGGCGAGGACGTCGGAAGGCTCGTCATCGTCGATGCGCTGGATGGCCACAAAACCAAAGCCGATGCCGGTGACGTCGTGCTCGTTAAAGTGCTCAAGCCAAAGCCGGGCGCGCTCGCGGCCGAGGTCGCTGCGAACGTCCACTGACTCGTCCTTGAGCCAGGTGGAGACGTAGAGGGCAGGGTCGGCGACGTCGCGCTGGATTATCCAGGCGGCCACGCCCTTTTCCGGCAGCCAGGAGGCCACGCGCTGCTGCCAGGACTGCTCGCCTTGGTGGACCCATGCTCCCAAGATGTGTGCGCTGCCGCCCGGCGCGAGGTGCTCGACCGCCTGGGAGACCACGAGCTCGCTGGCGCCGTCCAGGTTAAGCCCGGAGTCGCGGTAGATGTGGCCGACTTCCGGCAGGCCCACCACGAAAGGCGGGTTGGCCACGATGCGATCGAAGCGGCGGCCGGCTACAGGTTCAAACCAGGAGCCCTGGAGCAGCTCGACCTTTTCTTCTGCCGCGGGGCCCGCTGCGGCCAGCGTGGCGCGCGCGAGGTCCAGAGCGCGGGAGTGGAGGTCGGTGGCCGTCACGTGGGCGGCGGTGGAAAGCTGGCCGAGCAGCTGCACGCCGGAGCCGGTGCCTAGGTCTAATGCGGTCTCCACCGGGGTAAGCGGCGTCGATTGCAAAAGCGAGAGGCTGGCCGCTCCCACGCCGAGCACGTGCTCGGAGCCCGGGACGTGGTCCACCAGGGAAGCATCCACGTCGGAGAAGACCAGGCGGTTGGTGCCGACGATGATGTGTGGGCGGATGTCATAGGCAATGTAGGCATTGCCGGACTCGTCCAGCTGCGCCACGCCTGCATCCATGAGCTTGGTAGCAAGGCGGGCGCCGAGGACGTCGGAAAGCTGCGTCGGCGCAACAGCATCGTGCAGGATAAACAGGCGGATGAGTGCGTCCAAGGTGGTATCACCCGCAGCGCCCAGGGCCACGGCGGCCGGCTCGCCGCGGTGAAGCGCCTCGGTGTATTCGGGGCCCAAGTGCCCAGCGATGCCGTCGGCGGTGAAACCGTGGGAGCTTAAGAACTCGCTAAGCTCCGCGGCGACAGCGGCGACGGGGAGCTCGGGATTGAAGTCAGGTCCAAATTTAGTCATCATCTTTTCTCCGTCTTTTCTCCAGCCTTATTTCTTAATCTGTTTATCTATGCCGATTATTGCGAGTCGTCGTCATGATCGATGGTCTCGGCAGACCGCTGCTCGATGCCCTCGCGCTTGGGCTGGGCTAGTTGCTCTGCCTGCATTTGCGCCATCTGGCGGGCAAGCGCCGGCTTATAGATGTTCTTTTCGCGCTTGTCCTTGCGCTGGCCCTGCGCATTACCAATCACCACGGCGATCCACGGCAGCGGGAAGGTCACGGCGATGATTAAGGTGCCGGCGAGCCAGGCGTCGAAGAAGTACATGAGCGCGCCGCCTATGAGGAGGGAGGGCACACGCAGAAGCTGCAGGATGGAATAGATGACTTCGCGCCGATGCAACTGTTGGCCCGGGGAGAGCTGGGCGGTGGTGATGAGGTGGGCTTCGCGGCGTCGGAAAGGGCGCGCCCATCCGCGCCGCCCCGTTTGTGGGGTGCCGGAGGAATTTCGGCTTAACCTATCGCGCGAGTTCTTGGGGGACATGCGTACAAGGGTAGACGGGCGAGGTGCGAACTTCGACACCGATGCGGCATGATTGGTGGAGTGAGTACGACGACTAAGACGATTGAACGCCCCGACGTCCGCGAGGACACGTCCACTTCTGATGACACCCCGAAGTTCTTTCATTACGTAAAGAAAGACCAGATTTTGGACTCCGCAGTCAACGGTAAGTACGTCGTTGCGCTGTGCGGCGAGACCTTCCCCGTAACCAAGCAGGCAAAGCCCGGCTCCCCGGTATGCCCGGATTGTGAGCGCGTGTACAAGGGCCTGCGCCGCAAGTGAGCCGCCCGGTGAGTAATTCTGTGTCCCGCAACCCCAGAAGATTCGCCAACAACGGAAAGCTACGCGCCTGGCAGCAGGCGGCCCTCGATAAGTTCCTGTCTAAAAAGCCGCAGGACTTCATGGCCGTGGCAACGCCTGGTGCAGGTAAGACCACCTTCGCGCTGCGCATTGCCACAGAGCTGATGGAAGACCGCACGGTCGAGCGAGTCATCGTCGTGGTGCCTACTGAACACCTCAAGATTCAGTGGTCCCAGTCGGCCGCGCGCGTGGGCTTGGCGCTGGATCCGAACTTCTCGAATTCTTCTGCCGTGAACCCGGCGATGGACGGCATCGTGGTGACCTATGCTCAGGTGGGCATGCACCCGTTCAAGCACCGCGCGGTGGCTTCGGCGCGCCGTACGTTGGTGATCCTGGATGAGATTCACCACGCAGGTGACGCCAAGAGCTGGGGCGACGGCGTGCGCGAGGCTTACGACGACGTCGAGCACCGCTTGGCGCTTACCGGTACGCCTTTCCGCTCGGATGACTCGCAGATTCCTTTCGTGCGCTACGAGGAGGACGGTGAGGGCCACCTGGTCTCTCGCTCGGATCACGCCTATAACTATGGCGATGCGCTTCGCGACGGCGTCGTGCGCCCCGTTGTGTTCTTGTCTTACTCGGGCGAGGCGCGCTGGCGTGACTCCGCGGGTGAGGAATACGCCGCGCGTCTGGGCGATATCTTGAACCCTGAGCAGACAGCCCGTGCATGGAAGACGGCGCTGGACCCGAAGGGCGAGTGGATCCCGGCGGTGCTGCAGGCCGCACACACGCGCCTTATGCAGATGCGCCGCAACATGCCGGACGCCGGCGGCCTGGTGTTGGCTACCGATACGCAAACTGCGCGCGCCTACGCGAAGATTTTGAAGCAGCTTTCCTCGACCCCGGTCTCCGTGATTTTGTCCGATGACCCGGGCTCTTCGGACCGCATTGAGGAGTTTTCCAAGTCCACCGACGAGTGGATGGTGGCAGTGCGCATGGTGTCTGAGGGCGTCGACGTCCCGCGCCTAGCGGTGGGCGTTTACGCCACCTCGGCCTCGACTCCGCTGTTCTTCGCGCAGGCAATCGGCCGCTTCGTGCGATCGCGTATGCCCGGTGAGACCGCCTCGGTGTTCCTGCCTTCCGTGCCGGTGCTGCTGGGCCTGGCTGAGAACATGGAAAAGGAACGCAACCATGTCCTGGGTGAGGAAAAGAGCCCCGATAAAGAGGGCTGGGATGACGAGCTATTGGCGGAGGCCAATACTAAGAAGTCTGAGCCCGACATGCTCGAGCCCTCCTACGAGGCCCTTGGCGCGGAGGCGGAGTTTTCCGGCCTGCTCTTTAACGGCTCGCAGTTCAACACCGGCGACATCACCGAAGACGTCGACGCGGACTTCCTGGGCATCCCCGGGCTTCTCGACGCCGACCAGGTCAAGGACCTGCTGCGCAAGAAGCAGTCGGAGGAACTCGATCGCCGCGAAGCAGAGGAGAAGGCGCGCCGGGCTGCTGAGGCCGCTGAGGAACAGCGCCGCAAGCTCTACGGCATGCAGTACGCTCCGAAGCGCCGTGAGGAACCAACTAACAACCAAGAATCCACCGGCGTAGTAGATGAGATTGGCAACCTGCGCAAGGAACTCAACACCGTTGTCTCCATTACCGCGCAGCGCACCGGCCGCCCTCACGGCGCCATTCACACTGAGGTCCGCAAGGCCTGCGGCGGCCCACCCACCGCGCTTTGCGACGCCGAGCAATTGCGCCAGCGCATCGAGTACCTGCGCAAGTGGTAGGTGACGCGACGCGGTGCACTCCTAGCGTGGAGCGCACCCAGCGTGGGTAACGTAGTCAAAAGCAGTAGTCAAAAGCAATAGAACGATGAGCAATAACACGATTAAGGCTTTTGCGCTGCATTCAAGGAGGCCAAGCGTATGACCACCCCGAACGACCCTCACACCCCGGGCAACGGGAAGAATTCCGACAGTACCGAAGGCGCGGCATACCCGGCTTTTGCCGGTGGTGGTGTCGGTGAACCTCAAGCCGAAAAGAAAAGCGTGATCGCTGTTTGGGCTCTCGTAATCGGCATCATTGCGCTGGTGTCTTTGTTCCTAGTTGTTCCACCGCTGCTGCTGGGGCCGATTGGCATCATCGTCTCCATCGTCGCATTGCTAAAAGGCAAGAAGCGACCAAAAGAGCTACGCCGCGCCTGGATGTCCATCGCCGGCTTGATTACCTCAATTATCGCATTAATCTTGTCCGTTGCTTTCTCGGTTTACTTGTATACGCACATTGGTTGGACGATGACGCCTGACCCTGAAATGTGCATGACCATCGATGACCCAGTGCAAAAGCAAGCCTGCATGGAAGATTCTTTGAATGGCGCTACTTAAAACTAGGTTGCCAGTGATTTCACAGGTTCCGTCAGTAACGTGGCCGGAAGCGATTACAAACGCATAAGCTATTTAACGCACATATTCGATAAAGAGCACGCTATTAGGGCTGCCCCAAGGAGGCCAACCACATGACCACCCCGAACAACCCAGAGAATCCGAACAACCTGAACAACCCAGAGAACCCGGACAACGTAAAGAACCCATTTAGCAGCGACAGCACCAGCAAGCTGCCGTCCTACGGTGAGGCAACCTCCAAGGCCAACGAGGAGCGCGCTCACGACGCATACGCCACGGACGCTAACGCAACCGCCGCTGGCACCGGCTACCCGGCCTACGCTGGTGCTGACAGCCAGCCGGCAAAGAAGAACGCCGTTGCTATCTGGGCGATGGTCATCGGCATCATCGCGCTGCTGTCCCTGCTGCTGATTGTTCCGCCGCTCCTGCTTGGCCCAATCGGCATCATCGTCTCCATCATCGCGCTGGTCGTTGGCGGCAAGCGCCCGAAGGAGCTGCGCCGCACCTGGATGTCCATCGTCGGCCTGGTTACTTCCATCCTGGCCCTCGCTGGCTCCATCGCCGTCATGGCCCTCGGCGTCGCGTTCCTCGGTGAGACCGGCGCCGACAAGTGCTTGGAGATGCAGGACCCTGCTCAGCAGCAGGCCTGCATGGAGGATAGCCTAGGCACCGCAGCACAGCAGTAGGGGAAATACCCACACATCGCACTAAGCAACCCCCACGAGCCCCGACCACATATGTGGTTGGAAGGCACGTGGGGGTTCTTAATGTCTCGTGGAAGTCGCTCTGTCACTTGGCGTCGGTAAGTGCGTTTCCGAGCGGAACTAGGAGAGGGGATTAACCCTGTTTGATAATTATTGAACGGTGTTCAAGATGCTGGGCTACGATACCTGCATGGCAAAAACCTCGACTGTGCTGATGAGTATCAAGATGCGTGCAAGCCTTGAAGGTAGGCATATCTCGGGTGCAGAACGCATCGTAGAACCGCACCTTGTTCCTCGTGTGAGCTCAGAGCTTGCTACTCGTGCGTTGCGGCACGAAAAGGGCGTGCCGGATTCCATCAATATCGCTACGAGGGTGGTTGCAGCAAGCGACATTGCTCATGTCAGTGCCTTGAAGGTGAGTACACGGGACTGCGAGAACCCGGAGTCTGCACAAACAGCGATGATAGCCGTGCTCGCTAAGGGCAACCGAGTTTCCGAGAGCGCAGCCCGCCGAGGTATCGAGCTTCTGTACCGCACCCGCGATATGCGCGGTGCGAGCATCGTCTGTGCTGAAACCGGCGAGCGTCTAGACACTCATGGGCAACGTGGCGTTCGGGTGGGAACATTTGATTGGGCTGATTCCTTTTGCGCCGAGTCGAAGAACCATCGGGCTGATGCCGTTGCTTTAGCATCCAAGGCTCTTGCTGCGCCGGGCATTGTCGCGGAAGTCTGTATTTCCGATGACCCGAGCTACACCACGGGTTATGTTGCGGTCGAAGGTTCCTATACGGCTTTGCACAACGTCAAGGCTGAAGGCGGGAAACAAGGCGGACGTGTCTTGTTCTATTCAGGCGCACTTAGTGCACTTCCGGCGACAGAGCAGTGGCTGCGTGAAAAGCCTGTCCTCGTGGAAGGTTCTTGGCAATGAGCCTGGAAGACTGGGCATGCAGTTCTAATGCTTCGTGGCGTGAGCGTGGTCTGGAAAGAGTCGAAAGGGTCATTAGCGGTAGTCAAAGTCCGCGCACCGTGGTCGATGGGCGTGAAACGCTGCTTGCGGGATCGTCTGATTACCTGGGGCTCGGGGCGAATCGCGCGCTTGCCGACGCAGCCCACGAAGCAACGCTGCGCGCCGGGGTGGGGTCGGGAGGATCGCGACTGACTACGGGTACGAGTGATTATCATGTCGCGCTCGAGCGTGATCTGGCTGGTTTTGTCGGTGCGCCGGCAGCGCTCGTGTTCGGTTCGGGTTACCACGCCAACATGGGAGTAATCCCTGCGCTTGCTGCAGCTGCGCGAGATTGTGGCGAGAGACTTTCTATTTTCTCTGACGCTGATAATCATGCGAGCATCATCGACGGCATCCGGCTGGCCAAGTCGAGCTACCAAGGGATCCGGTCATCTGTTTATCCGCACCTCGACGTGAAAACCTTAGAAGAGCAGCTTGCTGCCGATGCATCAGAGCGCCGATTGATTGTCAGTGACGGCGTATTTTCCATGTCCGGCGAGCTTGCGAATCTCCATGCGCTTCAGGAACTTGCTCAGGATTACAACGCCTGGTTGATGATCGATGACGCGCACGGGATCGGCACACTTGGCAGAAATGGACGCGGCGTTTGTGAGCATTTCGATTTACCTTTGCCGGATATCTATATCGGTACCGCTAGCAAAGCCCTAGGTGTGGCGGGCGCTTTCGTCGTGGGCAGTGAGCCACTTATCGAGCTATGCCGCCAACGCTGCCGCAGCTATATCTTCTCAACGTCCATGCCACCATCGCAGGCGGCTGCTATTAGTGCGGCGTTAGCTCTTGTTCCTTCGCATGTGCCACGGCTTGCCCGCGTCGTGCACAACCTTCGGCAGCGTCTGCGGGCGAACGGATGGAAAGTGGCGGACTCGCCCGCACCTATTATCGTCTTGCCAGTAGGCGCTGAGTGTCGATTTGGGGTAGTTGGTACCGCGAGTCCGCGTAGTTGGTACCGGTGTTCCACGTATCCGGTACTGCAAGGGGGTTTTCTTTCATAGTTGATGTTGGCGACACCACAATCCGCTGGTGTTGCGTCAACTTCTACTTGGAAGGAGCTGGTCCTTGTGTGTTGCGACCGGCTATTTGGTAGCAGTGTCGTGACTATCTGGTAGCGCTTCAGTGAGTATCTGGTAGCAGCTCAGGGCGCTCGGGATGATACTTCCGGTAGCCGCACCACTCGGGTGCGGCGCGTACTGGAAGGAGTCCGCTGATGACGGATTACCGTGCGGTGATGACGCTGCTGATTAGGAAGCGTTCTTACCGCCAGATTGAAGACCAACTCGGGTGCTCGCACCGCGCGATTTCCCGAGCGAACCAAGCGCTGCGAAGCCTTGGCTTGACCACTGCCCAGCAGGTCGCGGCGTTGACGAATGACGAGCTGGACGAGATATTCGTTGACAAGCGCAGTAGCGGGCAAGGCGAGTTCGTCCCGATTGACTTTGACGCGGTCGTCAAAGCACGCACAGGGCGTGTGAAGCAAACACTGCAAGTATTGTGGGCTCGGTACACCACGATCCCCGCCCAGCCGGGTCAGCGTCACTACAGCTACGACCGGTTCCGCCAGTTGGTTGCTTCCCATGTCGATGCGGCCGGGCTTACCGCCCGGATCACCCATGCACCAGGGCATACGATGCAGGTGGATTGGGCGGGGACCAAGATGTGCCTGTACGACCCTGCGGGCACACCGGGTGCGAAAGTCAGCATTTTCGTTGCCGCGCTGCCGTATTCAGGGATGCTGTTTGCCTGTGCGTGTATTGACCAGCGGCAACAGTCCTGGCTTGATGCCCACCGTCAAGCGTTTGACTACTTTGGTGGGGTCTGCCAGGTTGTTGTCCCCGATAACGCGTCGACGGCATCAAACGCGATCAGCACTGCCGATAGGAATCGGAAGGTCAACGACACTTACCAGCAGTTCTTGGAGCACTACAACACAGCAGCACTTCCTACGCGCGCGCGTCGGCCGAAGGATAAAGCGAATGTGGAAGCTGCGGTAAAGATCGTCACACAC
Source organism: Corynebacterium simulans (assembly GCF_001586215.1). Taxonomy (NCBI): domain Bacteria; kingdom Bacillati; phylum Actinomycetota; class Actinomycetes; order Mycobacteriales; family Corynebacteriaceae; genus Corynebacterium; species Corynebacterium simulans. Next base: position 2,597,451 of record NZ_CP014634.1, read on the forward strand.
AAAGTCATCCACGCCCTTGAAGGCCACCAGTGTGTTGACTTGGACGAGCTCAACGGAAAGATTGTGGACTTAGTCGATGCAATCAACAGGTCCGTGCCGTTTCGCAGTCAGCACATCAGCCGCAGGGATCTCTTCGAAGAACACGAGCAGCATCTCCTTGCTGACCTGCCGACAACCCCATGGCAGCACACCGAGTGGAAGCGCGCGAAAGTAGCCCCTGATTTCCATATCACGGTTGCAACGGTGCGCTACTCCGTTCCGCACCAGCTTGTTGGCCGCACTGTCGATGTGCGCATCACAGGCCAGGTCTTGACCGTCTTTGATCAGGGGACGACCGTGGCAACCCACCAGGTTTCGCATAAGCGTGGGGCCTATGTCACTGACTATGAGCACATTCCATCTGGAATGGACTCCACCCGTGGACTGTGGACCAGTGACTACTTTTATCGCGAAGCCAGCAAAACCGGCCCGGCAACACGCAAGGTCATCGAAGAACTCATCGCGGCGAAAGCCATCCCGGCCCAGGCGTACCAGTCTTGCCGAAATGTGCTTTCGATGGGCAAACACGGCAACAAACCAATCCTGGAAGAGGCATGCCAGCGCCTGACCGCCAACGACGGCAGCCGACGGGCGGTGTCATATACCGCAGTCAAAAACATGATGGCCGCCATACGCAAAGAACACGCCACTCGGCCCCGCGGATTAGACCAGGCCCCGCGTAGCACCACAACCGCCCAGCCTGTAGCCGCTGACCGGGATACCACCGGCGCGTTTCTCGGCGGTGCAGACCAGTTCAGCATGGACAACCTCGCAAAGAAAGGAAACTAAACCCCTTGTCATCACCAACCCCGCCAACAGATCGCTTCCTTGACGAATCCGTCCTGCCCGACTTCACCGCGCTGCGGATGACAGCCTTTGGCAGAAGCGTCATCGACATCGCCAACGATCCCGCATTCGACACATGGACGTTTTCCCAAAAGGTGCTCTACGCACTTGATAAAGAAGTCGCGGCCAGGCGCGAGCGACGCATCAACAAACTGCTGAAAGCATCCCGATCTCCAAACCTTGATGCTTGCCTTGAAAACGTGGTCTGCACGCCTGACCGCAACATCAACCCCGAGCAAGTCAGCAGACTCGCTCACGGACAATGGTGCCACCTGGGCCAAAACATTGTCATCCTGGGCAAATCCTCAGTCGGCAAAACCTACCTCGCCCAAGCCCTGATCACAGCAGCATGCCGCAAAGACTACTCCGCACGGTTCTACCACACCGACATGCTCGCCGCCGAACTGGCAGTCCTCCAACCCGATGACCCTAAACGGCTGAAATTCATCCAGCACCTCCACGACGTCGATGTCCTAGTCCTCGATGACTTCCTGACCACACCTGTTGATGCCGCGACTGCGCACCAACTTCTCAACATCCTCGCCGGCCGTGAAGGCAAAGTCTCAACGATAGTGACCTCACAATTCACCCCACTGGAGTGGTACAAGTCCATCCCCGACGCCGTGATCTCCGAGTCAATCCTCAACCGACTCGTCTCCGGCGCCGAGATCGGACCTGACCCCCATGTGGTGGACACCTGATATCCAGCCCAGTCGAGCTGGGAAGAAAGGTAATCTACCACCATGTCCAGGTACTCCGAACAGTTCAAACGCGATGCCGTAGCCCTCTATGAGAACAACGAGGATCTCTCGCTGAACTCAGCATCAGCTGAGCTCGGTATCAACCGTGCCTCGCTACATTCTTGGGTCAAAAAGTACGGCACTGGCAAACGTGCCCGCACGAAGGCCGTGCACGATCAAGCCCAAGCGGCGAATGATTCTGCGCGAATCCGTCAGCTGGAAAAAGAAGTCTCTAAGCTGCGCGAAGAACGCGACATCCTGCGTAAGGCCGCGAAATATTTTGCCGAAGAGACTCACTGGTGATCCGCTTCCAGTTTGTCGATGACCACCGAACCGAGTACTCGGTTAAGCGGATGTGCGATGTGTTAAAGCTGAATCGTTCCTCGTTTTACAAGTGGGTGAGCACCCGTAAAAAACGCAGGTTAAAGATGTATTCTGATGCCGTTATTGGTGCAAGAATCAAGACCATCTTCGATGATGAGCACGGGCTTTATGGTGCTAAACGCATCGCCGCAAGCCTCAAGGAGGACACGACGTATACCCCGATCAATCACAAGAAAGTTGCACGCATCATGAAATCCATGGGGTTAAAAGGCTTTAGCAAACGGCGTCGATGCATTACTACCAGGCGTAAGCCTGGTCACCGTGTCATGCCAGATCTAGTAGGCCGCAAGTTCACAGCTGGCGAGCCAAATCGTGTGTATGTCGGTGACATTACTTACCTGCCGTGTAGGGGAGGCAAAAACATGTACCTTGCCACAGTCATTGACACGTATTCACGTAAACTTGCAGGTTATGCACTCGCAGACCACATGCGGGTCTCACTAGTTATCGATGCTCTAGCCCACGCACACGGCGTGCGCGGCAGTCTTGATGGGACTATTTTCCATTCCGATCACGGCAGCGTGTACACCTCACAAGCCTTTAGGAACTACTGCTCGTCGTTAGGTGTGCGCCAGTCCATGGGCGCGGTTGGAACGAGTGCCGATAATGCCCTGGCAGAATCCTTTAACGCCACCTTAAAGCGGGAAGTACTGCGTGATCGGAAAGTCTTTAACAACCCAATTAGCTGTCGTCAAGAGGTCTTCCGGTGGTGCATGCGCTACAACACGCGCCGGCGGCACTCCTGGTGCAATCTCGTAGCTCCTGATGTCTTTGAAGCCGAGACTTCGGCTATACTGACCACAGCAGCATAGCCAGCCCCCGATGTGTCCACTTTCCGGGGGTCGGGCCCATCATCACACTCGAAGGACCAAACATGCGCCTGAACACCAACGCATAACCACCAACAACGCCTGAGTGAGACACCGCTACCGGATACTCACTCAGGCGCTACCAGATACTCACCACACCGCTACCATTTCAGTCTTCTGAACACTTGTGGCCAACTTCAAACAGATCATCGCGATGTGCCTTGATGGTGCTAGCTACGCGCAGATCACACACGCATTGGGATGTTCACGACGAGAAGTATCCCGAGCGAAGAAAGTCATCAACGATGAGGAACTAACTCCAGAGCGTTTCCATCAACTTCCACCGGGATGGTTCGATGAGCGATTCAGCGACGGCCGGAGTAAACGGACGATGACCTACGACCAACCTGATTTTCATGCTCTTGCCCGCAAACTGAAAAGTACAAAGCATGTGACCAGGCACAAGCTGTGGATGGACTACTTGTCGCAGCCGTGTCCGACGGACAAGACAAAGTACCAGTACTCCCAGTTTTGTAGTGGGCTCAATGAATTTCTGCGTGCCAACGATCTCGTCGAAGTTATCACCCATGAGCCAGGGCAAGAGCTTTATGTCGACTGGGCCGGTGACAAAGTGCCTGTAGTAGATCAGGCCAGTGGTGACACCGCGTTCAAGGCGTCATTGTTTGTCGCGGTCAGCCCGTACTCAGGGCTGATGTATGTCACGGCCGCTGCGAACGAGAAGATGCCGGCGTGGATTGAGTGCCATGTCAAAGCGTTGAACTATCTTGGCAAAGTACCAGCAGTCATCGTGCCGGATAATGCTTCTACGGCGACTTATCGGCCGAAGAAGCATTCAAGGTACCGCATGGTCACTGACCGCTACGCAGCGTTTGCAGACTATTACGGGATCACGATCGTGCCGACCAGGCCCGGCAGGCCTCGTGACAAGGCAGCGGTAGAGCGTGCCGTGAAAATCGCTTACACCAAAATCCTGGGCTACTTCAGCAACGAGGTCTTCTACGACCTCGATGAACTCAATGAGGCGATCGCTTGCCGTCTTGCCGATATCAACAGCGCAATGACGCGGCCTGATGGCTCAACACGGCGCATGCGCTTTGATCGAGAAGAGGCACCAATGATGCGGGATCTTCCGCCGACGCCGTTTACGGAAGTGTCTTATAAGCGGCTCAAAGTCGATCGCAACTGGCACATCACCTGTGACTACCAGTACTACTCAGTGCCATTTCAGCTGGTAGGAGAATCGGTAACAGTCAGGCTCACCCCGCAACTAGTAAGCATCTTCAGCGGGGAGCAGCTTGTTGCTGAACACACGCGCCTTCACGGATTCAAATACCGGTATTCCACCAACCCTCAGCATGGGCCATGTGGCGATGATGAAGGCCACAAGGCGCTTACCCGTGACGAGCTTTTGGCTTGGGCCTCGTCGTTCGGGGCAGCAACGCACGCAGTCATAGCGATGATCCTCGACCGCAATAGTGCCGCCATCCCCCGCGGACTCATCCAGGCACGCAACGTACTGGCCAACCTGGGCAAAAAGCACAACAAAGCCACCCTAGAGCCTGCATGCCAACAGGTCGTGGACAAAAAGCTGGCCCCAACGATGGCTGTGATCAAACGCCTCCAGACTGACATTGCCCACGCCCAACAACATCCCGGGCAACCAGGGCCAAAAACACAGCCTGTAGCCAAGCGCCAACCACGCCCAAGTACCCCGCTTACCGGTGAGGTGGCCGATGCCGTCTTTATCCGGCCTGCTGACCACTACGAAAACTAGAAGGAGTGTGAAAAATCATGAGCAGCATCGACGACGAGATTGTGCGGGCAAAAATGCGCAAGCTTCGCGTATCGACCTTCGCTGACATCTTCTACGAGGTTGTCAACGACGAGGCCTATGCGGATGCGCTACCAGAAGACATTTTCCTCGCTGCAGTCGAAGAAGCCTATACACAACGCCAACAGCGCAACATTGCCAAGGCCATCACCCAGGCTAAATTCCGATACCCGGATGCAAGCCTGGCTGAAATCACCCGGGCAGAACAACGCGGTATCAACATGCGCCAGTTGAAACGAATCGCAGCCACTAACTGGCGGGAAAACCCGACCAACATTCACATCCTCGCCCCGACGGGAACAGGCAAGACCTACATTGCCTGCGCCATCGGCATCGCCGCATGCAAGGCTGGATACTCGGTGGCGTACTACCGGCTGGATCAACTTGTAGACATGCTGGCGGTCTTCTCACCGACTGACCAAAACTACCTCGATAAGATGCGCAAACTGATCAACGTCGATGTCCTTATCATCGACGACTTTATGACCATCAGCATCAACCAGCGCGGGCAAGAAGACCTAACCAAGATCATATTCGACCGCGACGGAAGGCTGCCTACACTTATCTCCTCCCAATCAGCTGCCGCCTATTGGGTTGAAACACTGCCAGACAGAGTCGGAGCCGATTCACTCGTAAGCCGCCTCAACAACGGCCACCGAATCCATATCGGAGACTTCGACATGCGCAAAGCCACCGCCCCCACCACCCCAGACGACTAATACAGACGGGCCGGGCCGACGCACCCCTCGGCCCGGTACCAACTACCCGGAACACGACAGTACCGAGTCACCAGAACACCGGTACCAAAAACTCGCATCTGACACTGAGGACGCAGCTATGGAGTGTGCGGCACAGGCGGCTGAAAGGGGAGTAATTGTTTCTCCGATCCGCTATCCGTCGGTACCGCTCGGACAGGCATTGCTAAGACTTACAGCTCATGCCGACTACTCCGAGGATGATATTGCGCTCATTGTCGATGCAGTAGGCCCCGCGCCTCAATAGTGTGACCGCGGCGCTCACCACAAAGTAACCATCACAATGAGAGTTAGTTCCATTAGTGCTGCCTGCCAGATTATGTGATGGCCGAAGGCACTAAACCCTGTAGCGGTAAAGATGTTGAGAAACTCTTTGGTTAGCAGCGCTACGACTATTGCGGCAAAAGCGATGGCGCAGGCGGCGTGGAAGAGGATGGAGAACTGCGTGAAACCTGGCGTCTTGCGCTCACGCACCATGGATTTCACGAGCGGGACGGTGCCCGAAAAGTACAACGCTAGGAACGCAAAGCTGAGCCAGGCCCTGTTATCGATGCTGCTGAAGCTGGTTGCATAAGTCGCCATCGCGATTACGGGAACGAGGAGCGCTGAGGCGACCGTCATGCGCCGCATTAGTGACGCGTGCCCGCACACCGGCGTGGGCCATCTCGTCTTCCTGTCCATCACTAACCTCGACAAGCCCGAGAATACGAAGTTCCCGTACTACGCGGCGAAGGCGGCGCAGGATAAGCTCGTGCGTGAGACCGCTCTTCCCACCTCGGTCGTCAACTCCGCGCAGCGGATGGAGTTCGTCCTCAACCCCGCCTCCCCGAGCGAGGAAGACGACACCGTCAAGGTCGAAGATTGGCTTATCAAACTCATCGCGCTTGCCGATGCCGCCCGCACTGTCGCCCACTCCGCCGTCGGCGCCCGAGGTGAAGGGCGCCGTGATTAATCGGAAGATTCGATGTTCCCAACGAACGTGGTGTCTTATGCTTTAGTGGTTCTCGTCCACGGCAGCATCAATGTCTTCAAGTCGCGCAAGCCACATTGACATGTGTCCGTTTGCAATGGCGTGGAACATTGCGTTGGGGAAATACACCGGCGGCTTGTCGTAGGTTAGACAGATAGCCGCAATAATCTCCGCGGCGCTGGCAGCTGCAATTCCCTCAGCTGTCTCAAGCTCTGAAAGCGGTTTCGTTCCCAGTACAGTGGCAGGTTCATCTGGACGGAACTTCTCCAACGCTTCAGCAAATTGATTCTCGAATTGCTGCGTGTCTTCTGGAGTGATGTTCTGGGAACCAAAATCGTCCGCCATGCTCTTGAACACGGTGAGTGCAGAGTATTTCGATTCGGCTTCTTCCTCGTTGCGTTGTGATTCGCCTGCTGTCTTCCTCAGCGTGAGGATGACCTCGTTGGTATCTAGTTGAAGATGATCGAAGAGTCTACGGAGGAAGGAAATTTTCTGATCGGTCGATGTAGACAGGACGACGCCCAGACCTGCATCAACTTCACGCACTCGGCTCGAGTACGCGTAGCCGGACTTAGTAAGCACGAGAGTTCCTGATGCTTGTTCGACGAAGTTTATCAGTTCCGTGCGGTAGCGTTCGGCCATCAACTTAAGCAGCATGTGGACGAACTCGGCCCAGGTTTTGACAGGGATCTTGATGCCTTCCCATTCGAAGGCGCTGATCGAGCGCCCAGTGAAGTTCGCATCGTCGCCCATCGGCTCAGTAGGGAGCACTTCGCGCTTGGGGATAAAGTCGGAATTGGGGAGGTACCAGTAGTTGAGAGCGCGGCGCAAAAGTGCGTCGGTACGCTGCTCCATAGCTGCCCGGTCCCATTTGTCCTTCGTCTTTACATCGTCATTGAGGCGATAACCGGTTTCTCGGAAGCCTTTCTCACGGTCACGCTTGGTAATGAAATTGGAGTTGGAGTACGCGGAGTTGTAACCAGTGACAGTGAGGTTTCCAATGCGGTTTACCCACGTTTGATGGATCTCCTGAAAGTCCTCTCCGAGTTCTTCTTTCCACTGCGCATTGAGCGTCTGCGGCATAATGTGCTCGACACTGATATTGCCGTTCTCGAGCGCGGTTGCGATGTCCTTCGTATCGTTGGAATCCCCGTTTTCGAGAACATCGAAAAGATAAGCGCGCACATTTTTGTGAATGTTGTACATATTGCGGGTGCGGAACTCAGCGCTAAATTCTTCGTCGCTGGGAATGCGTCCGGACGATCCGTCGCGGCGTCGGAGCAGATAGGTGAGCACGTCGTACGCCGTATCTTTCTCTCCACGAATCTTCCGCATGTCGTTGTACATGGTCTCGTAGACCTTGTTGAGCGAGTTCGTCGGAACAGAAGCGACCGTACGGCGGAAGATATGGATCTCCAGTAGTCGAATGATGCGCGAAAATTCGTTTCTTGAAAGCTTGCCAAGCTTGACGTCGCGATACAACGGCAAGAGAAGCGGAAGCAGAACATCGCCGCGGATGAAATTAAATCGTTCGAGCTGTGCGTCCAGCGCGGCATTCTTCGTGTCGGATCCACAGATCTCGCGCATGAACTGGGAATACTCGTACATGTCGGCGAGTACCGTCTGGACATCGGAACTTTGCTTTTTGAAGTATGCCTTGAACTCGTCATAGACCTCGTTGCGCTTGGGAGTCCGCGACAATTTGATTGTTAGGTACCAGCGGATGAACCAGTCCGTGAGGTACCAAATATTCTTCTCCATCGGATTCCAGTAGTTCTCGTACAGCGTCGTCTGTAACTGGTGCTCGCAGCCCATGAGTATGAGATTGCGAATCTTGTCGCCTTCGCTCAACGCAAGGCCTGTCGAGTTGAGAGATTCGAAGATGCGTTGTGGATCATCGTGCGACTCTAGATCGAGAATCATGAGGTCAAGTCGCTCGATGGCGTTCCACAGTTGATCGCCGGTGAGCTTGGTCTTGTTCATTCGCTCGAGGAAGTACCGGTAATTTGCCGTGAGGTTGCTGTCCTCGATGAACATCGACTCATCGCCGAACAAACGCTTGTAAGCGGTCGCGTCGTTCTTTACAGGTTTGAGCTTGAATTTTGGTTCGTTGGTCGAGCTGTTTTTCATGAGATAGCTAGTACGCAACCGCCGTGCGAGTTCGGGGTCTTTGGAGGTTACGACACCGGTATCCAACAGGTGAGTGAGCGCGAGGATATAGAGACTCAGCGTGGTGAGGCGCTGTTGGCCATCAATAACGACCCACTTGAACGATGTCTCGGGGTTGCCAACGATCGAGCCGAAGAAGTGACGTTCTCTGTTCTCCGTAATCAGAGTTTCCAGGTCGTCGAATAGTCGCTCACATTGCTTCTTTGACCAGTCGTAATTGCGTTGATAAACAGGGATAATGAGTTCTTTCTCGACGCTGTCGAAAATGGTATATGCCTGTTTGACTTCGCCCTTCATGCGGCTGCGGCTCCCCTCGCTAATGGTGCACGTGAATCAATCCTTTCAACGATATAGGGCGCAACGCCTGCCTGCAGCCGAAAGGCTGATTAGGAACTGAAGAGAGAACTCTGCATAAAAACTAACGAAAGGTGTGCGCGTGAAAGACTCCAAAGGGGTCGAAAATTATGGTGATCTGTTTTCTGGGGCTTGCTTAGTTTCGCGAACCGCGTAGCGACTGAACTGCCTTCTTGCGTACTGCATCCGTTGGAGGCCGGACTTCATTGGGCTGTAAGAATCGTGGCCCTATGCTGTGTGCTCTCCAACCATCAAGGCCGAGAGCGTCGTTCCCTTTGTTATCGAGAAGGTCTGGGCAACGCTCAAGTGTGAGGAAAACGGCGTTTTCGATCGGTGCAGTCGGCCGCAGCGCGACGTAGGAATCTCCAAGATCAGGCACCAGTTTGATGGCAACAATCTCGGGCGAGATGATAATCGGGTGAGTACCGAATGCGCGGTTCGTTAACAATGACTGAGCTGATTCGAAGTCATCAAGCCACGCAGTTGCGGTGCCGGGGACAACGGCTTGGGCGAGTAGTTCACGGTCAAATTTTTTGGACTTAATGCCCTCTATTACCTCGAATAGGAAATTAACGGCGTTGAAAATAGCCCGATTTCCCGCTGCTTCGATAGCCTCCCATCCGCTCTCACTATCACCTCTGAGAAGTTCGGATCCCCAAGCCTTCCTATTCTCTAGGAGAGTGGCTGCCATTTTGCCATCGGCGCTGGTAACCCAAAGTGCGCTGACTGCGGCTTTGCGGACATCTTTGTCGCCGCTAACAAGGAGGTCTCCGTTACCGTCTTCGTAGAGAGCGAAAAGGAAGTTGTCATCGGGGTCATCGCAGATTCGCGGTAGTTTTTGCTCCTCGCGGTCCGGAACCTCTGTCCCGACAAGGACGATGGCATCGATAAGGGATAGGCCTTCTTCTACAGTGAAGTGCTTCCGAAATTTTGCTCTAGAAATAACGTCTTCAATCTCCTGGAGAAGGCGTTCGCAGTAGAGCAGCTCAAATTTTCCTGCAAAACATGCTTCAATCAGCGCGCGCACGGAGCCGCGAGGTGACAGCAAAGACGATATAAAGAGGTTAGTATCAACAACCAGACGCAACTTTCTGTGTGCTGCTATCTGTTGAAGCTCTTCGGTCACTTACCTGCTCCCAAGGCGGTACGGGTCCTCTTTTCCATTCGCATAGTGGCGATTTCTTCATGAGCAAACGCTTCCGCAGCACCGGGATCAAGGGGCTCAGATTGAGCATCGATTGTGCGGAGAAGCTGACGGTAGGCTGCTGTAGCAAGTTCGTTGTCGCTAAGTACTTCGACAGAGGCGGCAGACTCTTGAGCGCTTTCAAGAAGACGCTTACGTGCTGCGTCTTTGCGATTCATGGCTCTGTCCACCTTTCCTTATCGGCGAAAGTCTGAGGCAAAAGTTGGAACTTATATTACCTGACATTACGACATACAGCTAGCCTCGGCCTGTCACCTGCATGTGCGAGACATACTCTGTCTCGCCGAGCAGAATTGGTGGCCTTGAAATGATTCTTTCAGAGACTAAAAAGAGGAAGCGCCCGCGCTGTACTGAGGCGCAGGCTCGACCCCGGTTTAATCGATGGCATGTCCCCCAGAGCTACTTATTTTCGCCAACCTCTCTGATTCCTTCGACGATTCGTACAGTCTTCACCGCCACGCGCGTAACCTTCGCGATGAGGTCCACGATGTACCGCGGATTTCCCACCTCGTCAGCCCAGTCGTTGGGGTCGTTGACGATTCCCGATGCCTTGTCCTTCTTCACTTGGTACCGGTCAATAATCCACGCCAGCGCAGACCGCGAGCCGAGCATGTACTCGTCCGCTTCGGCCGGGATGTCGCGCACGGTCACGGACTTGTTGTAGACCAACGTCGTTACATCGTTGACGTTCTTACCCGTCTCCGAGTCCTTCCTCTTCGCCCACTTCATCTTCTGCACGCGCCACGTCTCGCGGTCGGACTCGTCTGCCGATGCCTTCACCTCCACCGTGACCGGCCACGGCTCCACGTCCTCGTAGTTCACATGCAGATCCATGAGCTCCCGGCCGGCGTCAGCCAGCTGGTCGAACCGCGCCCGCGACGTCGGCGTTTCGATATGTGGCAGCATCTTCTTCAGATCCGCGGCGTACTTCTCTCGGTACTCGGGGTCATGCAGCTGCCCGTACACGAAGTAGAAGATGTCGTCTTTCGTCACATCCGAGCCCAGCGCCTGGCGGTAAATCCTAAGAATCTCGTCCGTGATGTTGTCCACGCGCTGGTACCCGTCGAGGATTTCTCCTTCCGTACCAGGCTCCGAGCCTTCCGATGCCCCCATCCCAAAGTCCAGCTCACCTTCCGGCGCCTTGATGTGCTCCCAGGTCCAGCGGGGGAAGAATTGGCCGCCTGAGCCAGCTCCAGTCACGTGAAGATTGGGCAGCAAATTTGTGGCGATTACTCCAAACGGTACTGCTGATCCTGCCCCTACTTGGTAGAAACCCAAATTGTCATGGGCTGGCGTGGGGAACAGCTGCGGCAGCTGGTAGGTGCAGTTGTTCAATTGCTGAGTTGGATCAAAATATGAATGCTGCTTGAAAAAGGGGCGATAGAGGCTTGTCCGGAAGCCTGCTTGGTCGATTGTAATGTTCTTGCCGCGGACTACGTTTCGAATGTTTACTCGGTCCCACGAAAATTTCTCCGAGTTAAAACAGATCTCTTTACGGGCCTCATCTTCGGACTGCCCTTTAGCGACTAGTTTTCCGAGTCGTTCAGCTTCAGAATTATAAAAAGCTGCTGAACTCGTGACCTGAGACCTCAGTTTTGCTTGTTGGCTGGAGTAACACCATGGATCTCGACTTGTTTTCAAGCCTGCGGAAAACAGTCTGAAAATCTTTAGCCCGGTTTTGTTTTTCTTGTCGCCCAGAACAGGCCAAGTTTCAAATTCGTCATTTCTCTGATCGAGCCAGTCGCCGTAAATATTGGGCTCAATAATTTGCCAATCGACATTATCGAGCGTGGAGTGATCAACAATCGCAAGTTTTTCGTCTGCACTGAGGTAGTCGCCAATATCGCGGTAGTGGATACAGACATCGTCGGGGATTTCGCGCTTGACGGCGATGATGATCGCAATAGTTGTGCGTCCGCCGTCACGGAAGACATTGCCTGCTTCTTGTCGTCGAACGTCGCCTGCAGTACGCGCATTACCGCGAAGGTTATACACGTAAATGTCGCTGAGTTCATCGTCAAGAGACAACCGAACTCCGTCAGCGGTGTTGCCGTCTATCCAGCCGCCGTTTGAAACAAATGCCATCACACCGTGTGTACCGAGTCGGTCAATCGACCAGCGGAATGCGCGGAGGTATGAATCATAGAGGGAGTTCTTTAGCTGAGCGCTGGAATTTGCAGCAAAGGTTTCCTCGATACGTTTGTCGAGCGTCGGGTACTTGAGGTTTTGGTTGTTATCGTTCGCACTCGTCTGGCCCACGGAGTAGGGCGGGTTACCGACGATGATATTGATAGGAGCATCGATTTGCCGTTGGATGGCGGCGTTGTTTTCCTTGAAGACCTTGAGGTCGAGGATGTCGCCTTCCTCATGGATTTGGAAGGTATCGGCAAGAGCGATGCCGTCGAAGGGGACGTACTCGGGCTCGGGTTCGCCATTGCGTTGGGCGCGTTCGGCCTGGAGTGCGTTGTAGGTGGTCTCGATGTTGACCGCGGCGACGTAGTAGGCGAGCAACATAATCTCAGTGGCGTGGAGCTCGGTCGCGTACTTGCGGGCGAGGTCGTCGGGTTCGATGAGACCAGACTGGAGGAGGCGAACCATGAACGTGCCGGTGCCGGTGAAGGGGTCGAGAATGTGGACGCCTTCGTCGGTAAGGCCCTTGCCGAAGTGCCAGCGGGAGATTTGATCGGCGGAGCGAAGGATGAAGTCGACGATCTCAACTGGGGTGTAAACGATGCCGAGGGCCTCGGACTGTTTCTTGAAGGCTTTGCGGAAGAATCGTTCGTATAGGTCCTTGATCACTTGCTGCTTGCCGGAAGCGGAGGAGACCTCGGAGGCGCGGATGCGGACCGACTCGTAGAACTTCGTCAGAGACTCGGTCTCCGACTCGAGCTTGGCGTCCGAGAGCGCGTCGACCATGCGCTGCATGACGCGGGCGACCGGGTTGTGCGCGGCAAAGTCGTGCTCGGTGAACAGTGCATTGAACACCGGGGCGGTGATCAGGTGCTGCGAGAGCATGCTGATCGCTTCGTCCTCGGTAATCGAGTCGTTGAGGTTCCCGCGCAGGCCCTCGATGAAGACCTCGAATTCCTTGCGGATCGTGTCATCCGCGGCATTGATGAGTGCCTTGATGCGAGCGATTTGTGCTTCGGCGATCGTGGCGACATCGTCAGCCCAGTCTTCCCAATAAGTACGTGTGCCGACCTTGTCGACCAGCTTGACGTACATGGCTTCCTGCCAGGCCTCGAGGGAGAACAGAGTCATCTGCTCCGCGGTGAGTTCCTGCTCGCTGGAAGCTTCGGACTGGCCGGTTGGGGAGGTATCGGAAGCATTGAGCCTATTCTTGGCCGTGGCCGGATCGTCGTCGGCAGGCTTGTCGTTTGGCTTCGAGTTTGGTACGGGCTGAACATCGATGGGCAGCTTAACTTTCTCGTTGAGCGCAATCGAGTTGACCTTCGCGTTGAAGCGGTCATCGTGGGCGCGCAAAGCGTTGAGAATCTGCCAGACGACGCGGAAGCGCGTGTTGTCGTTGAGCGCCTGGGACGGGGAGACTCCCGGCGGGATGGCGACGGGCAGGATGATATAGCCGTAGTCCTTGCCCTCGGCTTTGCGCATGACGCGGCCGACGGACTGGACGACGTCGACCATGGAATTGCGCGGGTGGAAAAAGATGACGCTATCGAGGGCGGGGACGTCCACGCCTTCGGAGAGACAGCGGGCGTTGGTAAGGATGCGGGTTTCGTCTTCGGGGATGGAGGACTCAAGCCACGAGATCTTATTGCCGCGCTCGAGGGCGTTCATGGTGCCATCGACGTGCTCGACGGCGACCTGAAGATCGATGTTGAGCAGGCTGACGTCGTTGGTGGCGGCGTGGTCCTTGAGCTGCTCCTGGTACTGGCGGATGAGCGTGGGGAAGGTCTCTTGGATGGTCTTCGAGGCCTTGATGTCCTTGGCGAAGGCAACGGTGCGGCGCATGGGTTGGGCGTTCGCTTCAAAGCCGGACTTGGTGTCTTGCTCGGCACCCGAACGCTTCGCGAGTCCGTTCCACGCGCCGATCATGGCAGAGGCAGTGGTGAGATTGATTTCGTTGGTGGGGTTGGTAGCGAGGACGTCGGCGGCGATGTCTTCCTCGACGGTCATGACGAGAACCTTGTAGTCGGTGAGTAGACCCTTGTCCACGGCCTCGCCGAAGCCGAGGCGGTAGAACTCGGGGCCGTAGATGGCCTCGTCATCCATGGAGGCAAGCTCCGCGGAATGCTCAGCGGCCTTGCCCTTTATGTTGTCATCGAACAGGCGGGGAGTCGCGGTCATGTAGAGACGCTTGCTAGCCTTGATGTATTTTTCGTCGTGAATCTTCACGAAGTTGGAGGCATCCTCCCCGGCGAGGGTGACGCCGGTGGTGCGGTGAGCTTCATCGCAGATGACGAGATCGAAGGCGTCCATGCCGAGTTCCTGGGCCTCGTGAATGGCCTCAATGGACTGGTACGTGGAGAAGATGACGTTGATACCGGCACGACGCTTGCCCTGCGCGGTGCGCTCGGCAATGTTCTTGCCGTTGGTAGAGACCGGAACCTCCAAGTCATAGGAGGCAATGTCTTCAGCCTTCTTGGAGACCTTCGTATCCGAACAGACTGCGTAGGACTTCAGCGGCAGGTGCTCCTGGTTCTGTGCGGTCCATTCTTTTAACGTCTGCGAGAGCAAGGAGATGGAGGGAACGAGGAAGAGGACGCGGGCCTTGTTGCCGTTGAGCTCCGCGAAGCGCTCCGCCAGCCGCAGGGCGGTAAACGTCTTTCCCGTACCGCATGCCATGATGAGCTTTCCACGGTCGTGTGTTTCAAAGCCTGCGATAGCCTTCGAGATCGCTTCTTGCTGGTGTGGACGCGGGGAGAAAACCTCGCGCCGGGTGAGGTTAATTTCGATCTCAGAACCCGGGAAGGTCACATCCCAGTCGATAGGGGATTCTGCAATCGCTGCCGTGCCGATACGGTTGGTTGGGATGAGCTGGTGCTCCAGCATCTCCTCAGCATTCTTTGACCATCGCTCCGACGTGGAGATGATGATCCGCTGTGCGAAGGATTCTGTGCCCTTGTCTGTAGTAAACGAGTGTCCGGATGCCTCAAAGAAGGAATCAAGGTGACGCTTCTGGATATAGGTATCCGGCTTGTAGAACTTGCACTGGATGGCAACCCACGCGTCGTCATCGGCGCGCCGGGCAACGAGGTCGATGCCGGTGTCTTGCTTACCGCCGTTGAACTCCCAATCGCTCCAACGGCTGACTTCCGAGAACTGCTCCTGGAGGACGGGATCGGTTCGGAAGTAGTTGACCATTAACTTTTCGAACTTAATGCCGTACGAGCCTTGAGGCTGATTTTCACGGAGCTGGGCTAGGACTTCACCGAAAGCAGACATGGTGTCCATTATGGACTACACATGAGTTCTCCACTTCCAAATGGTGGCGATGTTGTGCAGCCGGGGTGGATGACTTGAGCCATTAGTAGAGCCCTGCATTTCTCATCATGCTCTGTCGTGTTTGAGAGATGAGGTAGCCGCTCAAGGGGCGGCCGGAGTGGATGGCGGCATCGTAAAGATAGTTGTGGAGGGTATCGGCACGCGAGCGGGGGCTGGTGCGTAAATCGAAGTCACGTTGGATCTGGGCGACTACGAATGGCACGGCGTTGATCTCGGAGACCGCGATTAGAAGTGCGGCGACGCTGCGCTCCACTGTGGCGTTGGTCGAGCTAAATTGCTTCGGCTTGTCGTGGGCTAGGGCGCTCAGGAGCCGGCGAGTGGATGTTAGCAGTTCCGGATCGATCTCTGGGTGATCGTTAAACCACTCGGTGATAAGTGCGTCCCATTGCTTTACACCAGCGATAACGTCTGGGGCTAGGGCGCTGAGTTTGGTGTCCTCGGAGGGGAGAGGGGAATCGTCGAGCTGTGCGTCGAAGCGGGAGGTCTCGGGGTCGGGCATGCCAGGGCCGAGGCCGATGGCATCTGGGCCGTAGCCATAGGAACCGAAGTCGGATTGTGCTTGGAGTTCCCTGCGGAAGCGCTTTCCTTCTTCCTTTAGTGCTGAGTCGAGCTGCCTTTGGATGTGGGCGGGGCGTCCTGCGACTTCGCCGGTCCAGGTGACGAACTTGGTGAGGACGCGTGGGAAGCACCGGAGGAACGAGTCACGGGCTATGACTTTGCGGGCTACGAGGGTCAGAGCTATTTCCACACGTAGTGGGGACCAGTGGTAGAGGTCGGCCATGGTGTAATTGGCTGTGATGCTGAGTAGCGTCTCGGTAGCATCGGCCTCCTCCTTCTTAAGCGGAACGGCATCCAGGAAGGCGGCCAATGTTTCTTCAGTTTCGGAATTATCGCCTTCTTCAAGACGAATACGGCGGCCGATGATACCGGGACTGGAGACAGTAGCAGGGACATTATCTAGTAGCGAAAGCACCCAGCGCAGCAGCGGACGGGTGGTAGGCCAGCTTTCACCAGGGCCGTCGTCGACTGTGATCTCATCTAGC
Organism: Corynebacterium simulans; assembly: GCF_001586215.1. Taxonomy (NCBI): domain Bacteria; kingdom Bacillati; phylum Actinomycetota; class Actinomycetes; order Mycobacteriales; family Corynebacteriaceae; genus Corynebacterium; species Corynebacterium simulans. Next base: position 2,614,082 of record NZ_CP014634.1, read on the forward strand.
CAGATGGCGTTGCTGAGGAAATCGGCCAGGCCCTCCTGGCTCGTAGGGCCGAAGCTCTCCATGGACTCATCCTTGGACATGATCTCCATAACCTGCTGTGCATTGGCCTCGGTGAGGAAACAGTCATAAATCGAGCCATTGCCGCCTGCTAGGTCAATGGAGACATTCACCGTCAGGGGCGCAGAGTGCGGGACGGATAGCTCGAGAGTGTAGTAATGGACATCCCCGTAGTACTGCGTAGCCTCGATGACGTTGACTACGCTGGCTTGCTCAAGGTGAGCAAGCCAGGTCGGTTCCTGCGGTAAGTCATCGCGCCGGGCGAGCTCAGCGCGATGGAGCTTTACGCGCTCTTTATCTTCATCCAGCAGGGCGGCGGCCCAGAGTACCGCGGTCGTCTCTGGGGCGGGGTTATCCCACATGGCTTCAAAGAACTCGGCAGGCTTTTGCGAGAAATCGTCATCCAGGGACAGGATCGCAGAGACCCACTGAAGCAGATCGATGGGGCTTGAACTGTCCAGGAAGGCCGCAAGGGCGGGCGTGAAGGCATTCATGACACCAGAGTCTATCCATGCATCCGCGGCAGCGGGGCTGTGTACTCTCGAGTGTTATGTCGAAATTCGACGTAGTGAGCTGGGAATATTTTTTGATTTGTAGACGGGTATTTTCGGCGTCTCCATTTTCTTAAGTTTGCGTTCATCTATGCGGATCCGCGTGTAGGCTCGGCACTGTTATAACCAGTGAAATTGGGTTAATTCGACATCCCAAGGAGATACGTGATGAAAAAGCTCATCAACTCACCGGAGAACGTAGTGGCGGAGTCTGTGGAGGGCTTCGCGCTGGCACACGGCGACATCGTCAAGCGCTTTACTGAGCCGCTGTTTGTGGCGCGTGCGCAGAAGAAGGAACAGGGCAAGGTTGCGATTGTCTCTGGTGGTGGCTCGGGACATGAGCCGCTCCACGCAGGCTTCGTGGGCCACGGCATGTTGGATGCCGCGGTGCCAGGCGCGATGTTTACGTCGCCGACGCCGGATGCGATCCAGGCGGCGACCGACGAGGTCCATGCGGGTGCGGGTGTGCTTTACATCGTGAAGAACTACACCGGCGATGTCCTCAATTTCGATACCGCGGCTGAGTTGGCGGAGTTCGATGACATTGAGGTCAGCCAGGTAATCGTGGATGATGACGTGGCGGTGGAGGATTCCACCTACACTGCAGGCCGTCGCGGTGTGGCGGGCACGCTGCTCGTGGAGAAGCTGGCAGGTGCAGCCGCTGAGCGCGGTGATGATCTAGCTGCTGTCACGGCAGTGGCGAAGAAGGTCGTGGAGAACACCGCGACCATGGGCGCAGCACTGAGCGCTTGCACCGTGCCGCACGTGGGCAAGCCTTCCTTTGACCTCGCAGATGATGAGGTGGAGCTCGGCGTCGGTATCCACGGCGAGCCGGGCCGCAAGGAGATCCCGTTGGTCTCCGCGGACGATGTCACTGATCATCTCATGGAGCCGATTCTTGCCGACCTGAAGTTGGCAGAAGGCGAGCGAACCATCGTCGTCGTCAATGGCATGGGTGCCACCCCGGCATCGGAGCTCTACGTGGTCTACCGCCGAGTAGCTCAGCGCCTAGAAGAAGCGGGCGTGACCATTGAACGCTCCCTCGTAGGTAACTTCGTCACCAGCCTCGACATGGCGGGCTGCTCTGTCACGGTCATGCGCGCCGACGATGAAGACATCGAGCTGTTCGACGCACCATGCCATACCGCCGCACTACGCCAAGGAGAATAAAGTGACTTCTGTTGAAACTTTGAACACCGAATGGGCCCTGGCTTGGATGAAAGGTTGTGCCGAACAAGCCCACGAGCACCGGGAGGAGCTTATTGAGCTCGACCGCGTCATCGGCGATAGTGACCATGGTGAAAACGTGGACCGTGGTTTCCGTGCGGTCGTGGAAAAGCTCGAAGCAGATGCCTCGGAAAGCATCGTGGATGTGCTGAAGCTGACGGCCAAGACCTTGATGTCCACCGTCGGCGGCGCATCTGGTCCGCTTTTGGGAACTGCATTCCTGCGCGCTGCTAAGTCAGTCGGCGGTGAAGCGCTTGATGGCGCTGGCGCGGCCGCGCTCATTGAGGCGGCACTCGAGGGCATCACCACCCGTGGTAAGGCCGCCGAAGGGGAGAAGACCATGGTTGATGCGTGGGCGCCGGCGGCGCGTGCTGCCCGCGAGCAGGCTGATGCCGGGGCGGGAGTTGCCGACGTTCTGCGCGCGGCAGCCGATGCCGCAGCCGAAGGCGCCGAGGCAACCATTCCACTCGTTGCTACCAAGGGCCGTGCTTCCTACTTGGGTGAGCGCTCTGTTGGCCATAAGGATCCAGGTGCTGCTTCGACCGCGCTGTTTATTGCTGCAGCTGCTGACGCTGCTTCTGCTGTAAAGGAGGGTTAGGGCATGGCAGAACCGAAAGTGGGCTTGGTCCTAGTTTCGCACTCAGCCAAGCTGGCCGAAGGCCTTGCTGAGCTGGCTGGGCAGATGGCCGCTGACGTGCGTATCGCAGCCGCGGGTGGTCTGGAGTCCGGTGAAATCGGAACCTCGTATGACCTCATCGAGTCGGCTATTAATGACCTGCTCGGGGAAGGCCTCGCAGTTGTTGTTCTCACCGACTTGGGCTCGGCAACAATGACCGTTGAGTCGGTGCTGGAGTTCCTTGACGATGAGCCGGTGAAGTTCGTGGACGCACCGCTCGTGGAGGCTGCTATCGCTGCGGCTACTGCGGCGCAGCAAGGTGATGACCTTGACGAAGTTGCTGTTGCTGCCGAGCGCGCCATCGAGGTGTTCGTGCCAAAGAAAGTGGCGGAACGCAAGGCAGACGTCGCAGACGGCGATGCATACTCACGGTCGGCAACCGTGGCTGATGCTGCTGGTCTCCATGCACGCCCTGCAGCGAAGGTGGCTGAGATGGCCGCGGAGGCAAGTGGCGACATTGTCATTGCATTCGATGACGACCGAGCTGATGCCGATTCCGCCATGATGCTGATGTCCTTGGGCGCCGCGCAGGGCGACACCGTGACGATCATCGGTGATTCAGCGGATAAGCCGATTGTCGACAAAATCGCTGATGCTATTGCGGATGGTCTCGATAACTAGGTTGACAGCACCTGGTAGATGACCTTGGCTACGCGGTCGGGCACCATGTTGCGGGCTACGCGGGCTGCTTTGTCTTGGGCGCCGACGCCCCAGTGGAGGCGGCCTTTGTCCCAGCGGTTCTTGGGGTTGGCGGCGCGCCAGATGGCTTGCGCGACGTCGTCTGGCGTGAGGTTTACGCCGAGGCGTGTGACCGTCTTGGACTTGACGTCGGAGATGGGCGTCTTTGCCCATAGGGGGTTGATGTCGAGCACGCGGATTTTGTCGCGCCGCCACTCGAGGTCGAGGGTTTCAGTCATGGACTGGACATAGGCCTTGGTGGCGGCGTAGACGCCGACGTCGGGGATGCCGTAGCAACCGGCGATGGAGGCGATGTTGATCAGCTGTGAGCCGGGGGTCTTCTTCAGATAGGGGTAAGCAGCGCGTGCGCCGAGGGTGACGCCTAGTGCGTTGACGTCGATGACGGCGCGGATGCGCGCGGGTTCGCTTTCCGCGATGGTGGCGGAGTCGATGATGCCGGCGTTGTTGTCGAGGATGTCGAGCCTGCCGCCGGTGAGTTTGGTGAACTCGGATAGGGCAGCGTCCCAGGACTCTGGTTTGGTGACATCGAGCTCGTAGAAGGTGATGCCCTCACCGAGGATGGATTCGTCGGCTGGTGGGCGAAGATCGCCCAATCCAACGATGTAGCCTTCATTGCGGAAAATATGGGCTACGGCGAGACCGAAGCCGCCGCAGCCGCCGGAGATAAAAATCGACTTCATTCCGCAATGCTAACTGTTTCCTAGGTCACAGGGAAGAGTTTTATAGGCTTTTGTCTCTTGTTTTCTTTTGTAACTTTGGCTCGCTAGAAGGCGAATACTCGCATCATGATTGTGATGGACACCAGCATGATGATGGCGGTGGGGTTTCCGTTGAAGTTCTCAACGAGGACTGGCCAGCCGATTGCAGCGGTCATGATGGGGAACGCGGCGAAGGCGTTGCCCATGACCACGGTGAACAGCGCGTTGCTCGAGCAGTACGCGATGACGCTCCAGAGCAGGGCTTCCTGCACAATCGGCTTCGGGGCTTGTAGGGGCTAGGCCGCTGCGGCCTCCCGGGCTGTGGGGATGTCTCTGTAGAGCTCTCCGCTGCGCATCATTGCGAACAGGACGTTGAGGCGTCGGCGTCGCTGGCCAGGAATTCGCTGACGTCCATGCCAATGACGAAGTCATAGGCCATGAGTCTGTGCTTCCTAGCGATGAGTAGGGAGTTGAATAGATGAGCTTCATCGCTGGGGTGGTCGGACATACTTGCGCTGGCATCCACATTACTGTGAAACCTCATGCCACCCGGGCCGGGCCAGGTTCCTATTGAGCTGTTTGAGTATGTCATTGTCTTCGGCGGCATCACCCCCGGATCATTTTCAGAGACAGGGACAGGAATAAGCCATACCGAAGCCAGCGACTAGTTCCACTTTCCTTTCAGACGGCGGGAACGGACATAAACATAGCCCGCCCATTCGGATGGACGGGCTTTGAATCTTCGGTGCCCTGGGGTGGAACTGCTAACAACGTAATGGGACATTCACGTCCCCCTAGTGCGTTGAGTTCCTAACCGATGCGCTTCACCGCATCGACGACCATGGTCCAGAACTTATCGAAGTCCAGTTCCACCGCCACCTGGGTGGTGCAGTCCTCCGGGGCGGGGGCGCGGAAATCGGCGACGGTCATGCCGGTGGTCAGCGCGCCGGACAGTTCCACATCCAGTGGTGCCTTGCGGGTGGTGAACACGGTGGGGTCGATGAGGTAGGCCACGGCGCAGGGGTCGTGGACGGGTGGGTTGTCGAATCCCTGGGCGTCCTGGTAGTTCTTGCGGAAGGCGTCGAAAAGTGCGACGACGAAGTCGCCCGTCGCGGTGCCCAGTGCGGCGAGATTTTCCTCCACCTCCGGGGTGGCCAGCGCCTGGTGGGTGAGATCCAGACCGACCATGGTCAGGGGCCAGGACTCGTTGAAGACGATGTGGGCGGCCTCCGGGTCGATCTTGATGTTGAATTCCGCGACGGCGGTCCAGTTGCCGACGTGGTAGCCGCCACCCATGAGGACGACCTCCTTGACGCGTTCGGCGATGCGGGGTTCCTTGCGCACCGCCAGCGCGATGTTGGTCAGCGGGCCGGTGGGAACCAGGGCGACGGTGCCCGGTTCGTTGTTCATCACCGTGTCGATGATGAAGTCCACCGCGTGGGTGTCCTCAACGCCCACGGTCGGCTCGGGGAGGTCATAGTTGTTGATCTCCATGCCGGTGTCGCCGTGGATGTCCTCGGCGACCTCGATGGGGCGGACCAGCGGGCGGGTCACGCCCGGGTAGATCGGGGTGTCCATGCCGGCGATGGTGGCCACGACACGGGCGTTGTGGGTGACCTTGGCCAGGGTCTGGTTGCCGCCGACGGTGGTGATGCCGAGCAGCTCGATGTCCGGGTTGCCGTGGGCGAGCAGCATGGCGACGGCGTCATCGTGTCCGGGATCGCAGTCGAGGATGATCTTGGTGGTCATAGTGAAACTCCTAATTCTCAAAGTGCGGGGTTAGTTGCCCACGGGGGGCGGTATCGGTGGTGTCGGTGGCATTGGCAGCCAGGTTTCTGGCCGCCACGGTATCGGTGATGGATTCCGGGCGTGGGATGAGCAGGGAGCACAGGAACGCCAGCGCCAGGATGATCACACCGGCCCACATACCGGCGGCGTACCCACCGTTGCTGTCCCCGAAGCTGGTGGCCACCGCGAAGAGGATGGCAAAGGAGATACCCGCACCGAGGTTGAAGGCGCCGGCGTTCATCCCCGGCAGGTACCCCTGGTTGTCGGCGGGGGAGAGCACCACACCGAGTCCGTTGAGCATGATGTTGGCGATACCGGCGTAGGTGATACCCACGAAGATGGAGATCCCCAGGTACGCCAGGTTGGAGGTGCTGCCCACGAGAAAGGTGGCACCGGCGACACCGATGATGGTGGCGGCGATACCGATCTGCAGGACGATCTTGTAGCCGAATTTGCCGGCGAGAATACCGGCGACGGGCCCGAAGACCAGGCCGGCCAGGGCATACGGGGTCAGGGTCCACCAGGAGACCACACCGGCGGACATGCCCGCACCATGGGTGGCGTTCTGCGCGAGGTTGGGCAGCAGACCGTTCATGATGGCGAACACGCCGGTCATGGTCAACAGGGTGGTCAGCAGCAGCGCCCAGGTGCGGCGCTGGCCGAGGTACTCGATGCTGACCAGGGGGTTCTTCACACGCTTTTCAATGTTGTAGAAGGCGACGGTGCCGATGATGCCGATGGCGAACAGGGCGATGACGAGGAACCAGTTGGCGTCGGCAAGCTTGCCGGCCTCGTTGAAGGCGGTCAGCAGGGCACCGATGGACACGGCGAGCGGCAGCACACCGAGCCAGTCCATCTTCGGGGTGGTCTCGGCGGTGGATTCCTTCACACTGAAGGACAGGGCCAGGGCGGCCGCCACGCAGAACACGGCCATGACCCAGAAGATGGACCGGAAGCCGAAGTGTTCCGCCAGCCAGCCACCGGCGATTGCGTCGACGCCACCGATACCACCGTTGATGGAGGTGATTACACCCAGCAGTAGTGCGTACTGCTTCTCATTGGGCACATGCTGGCGCAGGATGATCAGACACAGCGGCACGGTGGGGCCGGCCACACCCTGGATCAGACGTCCCAGGAACAACACGGTGACATTGGGGGCGAGTGCCGCGACGAGACAGCCGATGCCGGTGACGATCATCATGCCGATCAGCACCTTGCGGCGGCCGATGAGGTCACCCCAGCGCGGCAGGAAGAGGGAGAACAGGGCGGCCGCGGTGAAGAACGCGGTCTGGGTCATACCGATCTGGGCGGGGGTCGCATTCAGTTCGACCTCCATGGTGGCCAGGGCCGGAGCGAGCATGGAGGCATTGAGCTGGAAGGCGAACACCGCCACCAGCAGGGCGATCATCAGCGGGATGATCGCAGCGGCCGGGGCTTTCTTCGGTTCGATGGTGGTTGACATGGTTACTCTCGTTTCGGTGGGGGAGTTAAGCGGTGACTGTGGGTAGGTCGTCGACAAGCGTGGGGTAGGAGGCCTGCGCGCCGCGGCGGGTGGCGGCGAACGCACCGACGCGGGCGGCGAAGCGTGCGGCCTCCACCAGGGAGTGGCCGTCGGCGAGCTTTGCGACGAGCGCACCCGCGAACGCATCGCCACTGCCGGTGGTGTCCACCGCCTCAACGGTGGGGGTCGGGATCGCGGTGAGGCCCTCGGCGTCACCGACCAGGGCGCCATCGGCACCGAGGGTCATGACCACGGTGGGGAAACCCTGACCCAGCAGGGCTGCCACCAGGGTGGACGGATCGGTTTCGGGGGTGGGTGCACCGAGCATCTCCAACACGAGGGCACCCTCGTGCTCATTGACCAGGAGGGGATCCGCCTGACGCAGCTGCTCATGACCGACCGGGACCACAGGCGCGAGGTTGATCACCACCCGACCCTGCGCCAGGTCCACCGCGCGGTTGAAACCATCGGCGGGGATCTCACCCTGCAGCAGGACGATGCCGGCCTGTTCAATGAGCCGGGCATGCCGGTCCACATAGTCGGCGTCCATGCTGGCATTCGCGCCGGGCACGACGATGATGGTGTTCTCACCGTCATCGGCCACCGTGATCACGGCCAGACCGGTGGGGCCGTCGACGGTGTGGACTGCGGACATGTCAGCGCCGGAGGCACGCATGTGCACCAGGGCGGAGTCGGCCATGGTATCGGAACCCACCGCACCGACCATGTGGACCTCCGCACCGAGCTGGGCGGCGGCCACGGCCTGATTGGCGCCCTTGCCGCCGGCACTGATCTCACCACCGCCGCCGAGGAGGGTCTCACCGGGGTGGGGGTGGCGGTGGACCGTGGTGGTCAGATCCGCGTTGATGGATCCGACAACAACAATGGAACCGGGTGAACCGGGTATGTCAGTCATGGTTGTGGGCCTTTCATGAGGGAATCACCCTGGATCAGGATAGTGGGTGTGACAAGGTGCGTCTGGGTGGATTCGGTAGTTTTGGAGCCTGTCAGCAGCCCGTGCAGGACGGTGAAGGCCTGCCGGGCCATGACGTCCACCTGCTGGTCGATGACCGTCAGGGGCCGTGGTTGCAGGGCGAAGATGGGTTGGTTGTCGAAACCGATCACGCTGATGCCCTCGCCGATACTCAGGCCCGCCCGGTGGCAGGCCTGGAGCACCCCGATGGTCATCATGGTGTCCCCGGCGACCAGTGCACGGGCCCCGTGGTTGAGTAGGTGGGTGGCACCCTGATAGCCCTGCTCCTGTTCGAACCCACCACGGAAGACCAGCTGCGGTTCCCGTTCGTTGTTCCGGCAGGCCTGCTGGAAGGCTTCCAGGCGGGCACGTCCCGAGGAGGTGCTCAGCGGCCCGGAGAGGTAACCGATCGGCAGGGCATGGTGCTCCACCAGCAGCGATACCGCGGCGTCCATGCCGGGTTGCGGATCGGAGATGACGGTGGGGATGGGGGATCCGGTGAGTTCTCGGTCGATGAGGACCAAGGGCATGCCCTGGGCGTGCAGGTTGTTCAGTTGGTCCGCGCAGGCTTCATCGGGCACGCAGATGATGCCGTCCACCCCGTGGCTGGCAAGGAAGGCCAGGGAGGCGGCCATGGTCTCCGGGCGCTCATCGGTGTTGGTGATGATGGTGGCCAGACCGGCACCCTCGGCTGCGTTCTGCACGGCGGAGACCATGGTGGCGAAATAGGGGTTGATCAGGCTGGGCACCACTATCCCGATGGTGTTGCTGCGTGAGCTCTGCAGGGCCCGGGCCTGGGCGTTGGGGAGATATCCCATCTCCGCGGCTAGGGCCTGGATGCGCGTGCGGGTGGTGGTGGCCACCGCGGGGTTGTCCGCCATGGCGCGGGAGGCGGTGGCGATGGAGACACCGGCGCGCTGGGCCACGTCCTTGAGGGTGGGACGGCTGTGTTCTGCTGCCATGATGGTCACCCCGCTTCGCCCTGTGGTGTGCAAACGATTGATGTAAACGTTTGCAATTTGTTAAATCCACCCTATTTCCTCACCACCGGTTCCAGCAAGGGGGCACTCTGGCGGGGGTGGAAACAGCTCCGACCCCGCCGCGGGGAGCGACGGGGTCGCAGGCATTGAGGGATAGGAACGCGGAAGCCGCGCAAGCGAATGTGCGCGGCTAGGAGGATGGTGGTCGCGCCGGGGTCGCGCAGGTCCTGCGGCACGAGGGAGAGGCCTGCGCAGGAGGCCATCTCGATGACGGCGAGGCGTCGCGCGGGGAACTCGACCCACTGGGCGGTGACCTGTTGTCCGACGGGTCCGGTGACTTCTATGGTGTGTGTCACCGCGGCGGGGCGGGCGGCGAGGATTTCGAATCAGGCTGTTCTGCAATGTTGCTCTCGTCACGGTATCCCAAGACATTAGTTTGGGGCGCAGATTTCCAATCTTCGGCTGCCTGAAATTGTGGGGAAGGAGGTCTATTTAGACCCGGCCTAGGAAAGAAATGACCGACGGAATCGTACTCAGGCATGACTACTTAACTCGTCGAACCGGATAGCGTAGAGGCGTGGAAGTCTTTTCTGATAGGCGAATGATTCGTGACCTTGCGGTGTCGCTTTTGTGCGGAGCGGCGTCTCTCATCGGTAGGGACCTGATGTCCCGGCCGCTCTTTGACTACCTGATTATCGCCTTGGTCGTGCTAGTGCCAATTATTAGCAGGCGGTGGCCGCGCCTGGTGGTCTTCGTTGCATCAGTGGTGCTCTTCGCCAGCCTGTTCCAGGTGGAACTCACCGTAGGCATCATAATCCTTGCGGGGCAGGTCGCCTGCATTATTCGCCGCAGGCTGGAAGAGCCCCTACGTCGAATAATGACTATAGGGATGCTTGCTGCGGACTTTATCGGCGTATTTTGGGTGAGCCAAACGGTACAGGAAGCAGCACAGGATATTGCGCGGCGCCTTTTCGTCGTGGGCTGGAGCCTACTGGTCCTTGCGGTGTGCATGCTTGTGGGTGAACTGCGTAGGAGAGCAGAGGAAGAACGCACACGGGAGATTTCGCGTGCTTTAGAGAAACAACGCCTGGAATTCGAGAAAAGCTCGACGGAACAACGGGCGTTCATCGCACGTGAGATCCATGACGTCGTCACGCACTCGCTATCGGTTATAGTTGCCCAAGCCGATGGGGCGCTCTACGCCAAAGACACGGAAGCGCAAGAAGAAGCTTTGAAGTCTATTTCCCGCGTGGGAAGGACCTCTTTGCGGGAGATGCGGGGAGTCGTGGGCTTGCTGCGCACAGGCGAAAAGCGCGGCACTCAGCCGATGGCGGGATTTGGTGATCTTTCAGAACTCATTAATAGCGTTAGAAGCGCCGGCATTGCTGTGGGATATCGCTGCACAGGAACGCCACCTGAAGAGCTTTCCGCCGCGACGTCACTAAGTCTGTACCGAATTGTCCAAGAGGCTTTGACCAATGCGAACAAACATGGTGGCGGGCAAGCAGACGTACTAGTCGAATGGCTTGAAGGTATCGTCCGCCTTGAGGTGCGCAATGGATACATGGGTGATGCCCGAGGCGAGGGACATGGCATTGTGGGAATGAAGGAACGAGCGGAATTGGTTGGAGGAACCTTCCAACAGCGCAGTGATGCTGGCACATGGATAGTAGAAGCAGAGTTACCCACAGGAGGAGGAAGTAAGCAATGAAAGTCGGATTGGTAGATGACCAGGTTCTCTTCCTACACGGGATTGCCCAGATCATTAGTTCGCAGCCAGACATGGATGTTATCTGGCAAGCAAACGATGGCGAAGATGCGCTGACCCAATGCGCGGCCACGCCTGCTGATGTGGTGCTCATGGATGTACAGATGCCTGTCCGCGATGGAATTAGCGCCACTGCTGAAATCGCATCCACTCTTCCGGAGACGAAGGTCATCATTCTGACAACCTTCGATGACGAAGACTACGTAGTAGCTGGGCTGCGAGCAGGAGCGAGTGGCTTCGTGCTCAAGGACGCAGAGCCAGAGGAGCTACTAAGCGCGTTGCGCACTGTCTATCGCGGAGACGCGGTAATCTCACCCCGCGCCACTAAGCGCCTTGTCCACAGTATGAGGGATGATTCCACGGACACGCTGAGTATTAGCGGCGTAGACCGTCGGGTACTTGAGTCGCTGACTGCCCGTGAACAAGAAATCCTTGAAGCAATCGGGATGGGATGGTCCAACACAGAGATATGTGAGCGGATGTTCATCTCTATGCCGACCGTCAAGACGCACGTTGGACGAGTACTCGCCAAGACGAGTTCTAGGGACCGTGTACACGCAGCCCTTTTCGCCTATCGCACAGGAGTTGTCTCCCGTGCTGACCTGCTTAGCTCCTAATACCCCGGTATGACTCGCAAAATCGTGCCTCGCGGCGATGTGCGGCGTAGGCGCGCCGGGCAACGATTGAGTTATGAGCACAGAATATGTTGTCGAAACTCATGGTTTGACCAAGGAATATAAGGGATTCAAGGCCGTCGACGGCCTTGATATGGCAATCGGCCACGGTGTCGTTCACGGATTGTTGGGGCCAAATGGTTCGGGCAAGTCCACGACCATGAAAATGCTTTTGGGTCTGGCAAAGCCGACCGAGGGAAGCATCAGCTTGTTCGGTGAGCCTTTCGGGCCTAAGACGCGCAGCCGGGCCTTGGCCCGCACCGGCTCGCTCATCGAGCAGCCTTCGGCCTATTTGCACCTCACCGGGCGAGAGAACCTGCGCATCGCTGCGCGGCTTCTACGCGCTGAAGCAGAAGACGTGGATCGCGCAGTGCACCTCGTGCGGCTGGAAAAGCAGCTGGACAAGCAAGTAGCGAACTATTCCTTGGGCATGAAGCAGCGCCTCGGCATCGCAATGGCTATGATTCGTAACCCGCAGCTTCTGATCCTTGATGAACCAACGAACGGTCTTGACCCTGCCGGTATCGAAGAGATTCGCAATCTCATCGTCAGCCTCGCTGCCGATGAGGGGCGAACGGTATTGGTTTCGAGCCACCTTCTCTCGGAAATCGAAAAGATGGCTAGTGAGCTGACCATTATTAATCGCGGGCAGTTGCTCTTCCAAGGTACAAAGCAGGAGCTTTTCCATTCCCAGCCGCCTGAAGTCTTTATTGAAACTCCGAACCCCAAGGAAGCGGCGCAAGCACTCGCGGGTATCTCAGTGCGCTTTGTAGAAGGTGGCATTCGGGTTCCGAACTTAAGCGAGCGCGACGTCGCGGGGGCTTGCGCGCAGCTCGTCAACCATGGCGTGCCCATCTACCAGGTGCTAAGAACGCACCGCAGTCTCGAAGAGATCTTCATTTCGATTACGGGACGAGGTGGCTTGCAATGATGCTGCAGAATGAATATGCCAAGATGCGGCATACCCGGATGCTGCCGCTTGCCCTTGCTGTCACGCTCGCCATCGTTGCTTTTTCCAGTATGAATCTGGTGGGTGAGCACACCGCCGAACAATTTCAGCAAGATCCGCATAGTCAATGGGGCGGGCATCTCCTTGGCTACATCATGGCGACGGCCTTCCTCACTCCGGTGCAGGTGGCATTGTTAGCCAGCCGCGCAGCCGATGTAGAGCATCTCCACGGCGGCTGGCGGCTCAATTCCATCGCCGGGTACCGCCGCGGTGGTCTGCTCCGCGCGAAGTTCGCAGCTTTAGCCCTTGTCCTAGCCGCAGTAAAGGTAGTTGAATTGCTCGCGGTCTTGACCACTCCATTCCTCTTTGGCGCACAGTCGATTGATTCACTCGGCACATGGGTTCTCACAGCAGCTGGTCTATATGGAACCTCGTGCGCACTGATGGCGATTTTCTTGTGGCAGGCAGCACGCGTGGAATCCCAGCTCGTGGTGCTCAGCACTGGGGTAGTAGGCGGCTTCCTCGGTGTGGCAGGAATGCTTTCCCCAACCGCGGTCACGCTCATTAATCCCTTCGGCTACTACGCAGTCTTATCCCCATTTACCTTCCGCCCCGAAGGCCTAGCGAGCATCGAACCACTGTGGATTCCATGGGCACTTTTCATCGCCGTTGTAACCGTCATCTTCACCGTGCTTTGTCGCACGCTTGATTCCCAGGAGGAATAAGTTCATGTTTGCTATCGACCTGCTGAAATTTCGACGCTCTTACGTATGGGCTGTCACCTTCCTCGTGCCGTGTATAGCAGTCGGCATTGGTGCCGCGAATTATCACGCCAACTTGGCGCTACTTAATGCCGGATGGGCAAGCTATCTTTCCCAAGCAACGCTGTTCTACGGCCTAATCTTTATGACTGTGGGAGTGGCCATCATCGCTGCAGCTGCCTGGCGCCTGGAACACCGCAATCACAATTGGAACACTATTTTGACCTCACCGCGCTCGGCGGGAGAAGTAGTCGCGTCCAAGTTTTTCTCCATCATGGTCCTCATCGCGCTAATGCAGGCGGTGTTCATTGCGCTGGCATTAGGCATTGGACGCGGCTTAGGAATACAGGGAGAGATTTCGCCGCTCAACGTGAGCGCGCTGTTCTTAGCAATCATCCCGGCGTTCGCAGTCGGGGCCTGGCAATCCTTCTTCTCGATGATCTTTCGCAGCTTTGCCACGCCCGTGGCGATTTCACTTGTGGGCGCGATTGCCTCAGTTGGAATTCTCTACAGCGGTATTCGGCTCATCCCGATGCTGCTGCCACCGGCTATGGTTACGTCGACGATTTCGCTCGGCAGTACTGCCTTCAGCGCAGATGACACTCCTGATGTGTACGGTATCGCGTTCAGGATGGCTGTTTCTATCTGTTTCGTCATCGGAGCTTGGATTGCATCTGTTGTCTGGCTGCGAACCCATGATGTTGAGGCTTAGAACTCATCCCTAGGACTCATCCTTGGGACTCTTGCTTGTGCCACAGATGCAAAATGCCCTCGCGTCCCTCCGCAGCTTAGTGCTAACGGGGGGAGGAGAGGGCGGCGTCGGCAAGCGTGTGCGTCTTGTTGCTTGCCTTGGCTAGCTTGGTCTCTTAGTCGAGGTAATCGCGCAGCACCTGAGAGCGCGATGGGTGGCGCAGCTTGGACATGGTCTTGGACTCGATCTGGCGGATGCGCTCGCGGGTGACGCCGTAGACTTGGCCGATTTCGTCTAAAGTGCGCGGCATGCCGTCGGTCAGGCCGAAGCGCAGGCGGACAACGCCGGCCTCACGCTCAGACAGGGTGGTGAGCACGTCCTGGAGCTGGTCCTGCAGCAAGGTGAAGGATACGGCGTCGACAGCGATGACTGCCTCGGAATCCTCGATGAAGTCACCCAGCTGGGAATCGCCCTCATCACCAATGGTCTGGTCCAGGGAAATAGGCTCACGAGCATACTGCTGGATCTCCAGCACCTTTTCCTCGGTGATATCCATTTCCTTCGCCAGTTCCTGCGGGGTGGGCTCGCGGCCCAGATCCTGCAGCAGCTCACGCTGGATGCGGCCCAGCTTGTTGATGACCTCAACCATGTGGACCGGGATACGAATGGTGCGGGCCTGGTCCGCCATAGCGCGGGTAATGGCCTGGCGGATCCACCACGTGGCGTAGGTGGAGAACTTGTAGCCCTTGGTGTAGTCGAACTTCTCAACCGCACGGATAAGGCCCAGGTTGCCTTCCTGGATGAGGTCCAAGAAAGCCATGCCGCGGCCGGTGTAGCGTTTCGCAAGCGAAACGACGAGTCGGAGGTTCGCCTCCAGCAGATGGTTCTTTGCTTTGCGGCCATCACGGGCGATGGAACGCAGGTCGCGCTTTTCCATAGGGGAGAGCTTGGCGGCCTTATCGCCCTCAGCGCGTGCCTTTTCCATCTCATCCATGCGGTACTGCGCGTAGAGGCCAGCCTCAATGCGCTTTGCCAGGGAGACCTCCTGCTCAGCGTTAAGGAGGGCGACCTTACCGATCTGCTTGAGGTAAGCGCGGACGGAGTCAGCAGAAGCGGTCAGCTGTGCATCCTTGCGCGCCTGGCGCAGGGTAGCGGACTCTTCCTCGTCCCAGACAGAGGAAGAATCCTCTTCGTCGTCTTCATCGTCCTCATCCGCATCGAGTTCGTCATCAGAATCGCCGAACTCGTCATCGTCCATGTCCGCGTTATCTGGATCGAAGTCAGCGTCATCCTGGTCCGCGTCATCTACCAGCTCGTCCTCGAGCTCGTCAGAAGCGGTCTCGAGCTGTTCCTGCTTCTCCTCAGGAGCGGCCGCGGCCTTCTGCGCAGACTTGCGGACGGTCTTTTTAGCAGATTTCTTCGCAGTCTTGCGAGTAGTCTTCTTGGCCGTCTTCTTAGCAGTCTTTTTGGCCGTTTTCTTCGCGGTCTTTTTGGCGGTCTTCTTCGCGGCCTTCTTTGCGGTTTTCTTGGCCGTCTTTTTGGCGGTCTTCTTGACAGGGGCAGATGCCTCGGCGGCATCAGTGCCCTCGCCGAGAACCTGGTCTGAAGAATCAGTGGCTGCCACGTACGCCCTTTCGACTTGCTTGTGATTGAAAACAGCAAGGTTAGACAAGGTCCAACCTTTGGGGCCATGCTACGAGCTCGCCACATCAGGGCGGGTTAGGCACGCCGCGTGCTGTTTAGATTAAGGATCGACGGCCCAGTATAGATGATCTTGCCTTTAAGGCGGTTAACTGGGGCCGATTAGCTATGTGATTGCTGTTACGGCTTAAGGCCCTGCTGGGCTGCCATAGCCGCACCCACGATGCCCGCACGATTGCGTAACTGCGCTGGGGCAACGGGAGTAGAAGTGGTGAGTTTATCGCCCCACTTTTCCCACTTGCGGGAAATGCCGCCGCCAATGATGAAAGCGTGGGGATTGAAAAGCTTTTTGTATTCTTCCAATACTCGGTCAAGGCGCTTGACCCATTCCTTGTACTTCAGTCCCTCGCGCTCCTTTACAGCAGAGGACGCCTGGTGCTCAGCCTCGGCATCGCCGACCATCATGTGGCCCAACTCCGTATTAGGGAAGAGCTTGCCGTCCAGCAGGAACGCGGAGCCGATACCAGTGCCGAGGGTCAGGAAGATGACCGAGCCCGTGCGCGCCACCGCGTCGCCGTAGGCAACCTCGGCGAGGCCGGCAGCGTCGGCGTCGTTAAGCACCACGAAAGGCTGATCCAGGTACTGGGCGAAAAGCTCCTGCGCATCCACGCCAATCCAGGACTTGTCGATGTTGGCGGCACTGAGCACCTTCTGATCTTTCACCACGGAAGGCAGAGTGATACCCACCGGGCCCTCCCAGTTCTTTTCCGCCACAATCTGCGCGACGATCGTCGCCACGGCCTCCGGGGTGGACTTTTCCGGGGTAGCAATCTTTAGACGCTCGCCCACGAACTCGCCGTTTGCTAGGTCTACTTCCGCGCCCTTGATGCCGGAACCTCCGATGTCGATGCCAAAAGAGTGCTCCGCCTGGGCTGGGGCGGCGTGGTTTGCGGTGCTGGTTTCAGCTGTAGTGCCAGTCATAGGCATCAAGTCTAGGCAAATGCATAATTGTTGGCATGGCTAGCTTTGATAGGGATGTAATTAACGTCGAAGAGCTGCGCGATTTCGCCGCGGCTACTGCCCGTGCCGCCGCAGCACGTATTCGCACGCAAAGAGCGGCGCTTATCGACGCCGACGGTCTCGCCGCGCACACGCAGACGAAGTCGAGTGCGGTGGACCCCGTCACCGAGGTGGATCAAGCAACTGAGCGTTTTATCACCGAGCAGATCGTCTTCGCGCGTCCTGGCGACGGCATCTTGGGCGAGGAAGGCGCAGACGTTTTAAGTAGCACCGGCATTACCTGGATTGTCGATCCCATCGATGGCACCGTGAACTTCCTCTATGGCATCAATGAGTATGCGGTGTCCATCGGCGCCGCCGTGGATGGCGAGATCGTCGCCGGCGCCGTCATCAACGTAGTGCGCGGCGACCTCTACTCGGCGGCCCTGGATTACGGCGCCACGCTAGAAACGTCCGATGGCACTCTACGAAAGCTTCACTGCCGCACCGAAACTGATCCTGCGCTAGCCCTGGTGGCAACGGGCTTTGGGTATGCAGCGGGGCGCCGCCAAGCGCAGGCGGAGTTGCTTTGCCGACTGCTTCCGCAGGTACGTGATATTCGTCGCATGGGCGCGGCCGCGCTCGACTTGTGCCGCGTGGCGGAGGGAAGCGTCGACGCCTACTACGAGCACGGAATTAACGCCTGGGACTGCGCCGCCGGTGCCATCATCGCAGCTGAAGCCGGAGCTGTAGTTAATCGCCCAGGATTGAATAAAGGCGCAAAAGACGGCGAATTAACCTGGGCCTGCGGGGGTAGCCTGGCCTCGGCATTTTCCCAGCTTCTCGAAGAAAATGGTGCCCTAGAGCCACTGCGGGGGTAGGAATCTGACGCGCCTGCGGCGGGGCGAGTATGACATCGCAGCAAATGTGTTTTAGGATGCGCACGATAAATACCTATCCCAACCACATGACTAATAGGGGCGTACACTATGGCCACCGATTATGACGCACCGCGTCGCCGTGTAGAAGACGAGCTGGAAGCCGACTCTCTCGAAGGTCTGAAGGCTGCCGAAACCGACAACAACGGCATGGACGACGATGGAGAAATCGTCGAGGCTTTCCAGCCACCGACAGTGGATCTCACCGGTGAGGAACTCAACGTCACCGTCATCCCGCGTCAGGAAGACGAGTTCACCTGCTCTTCCTGCTTCCTGGTGCAATCCAACAAGCGCTTGTCCCACGAGGAAGATGGTCAGCCGATCTGCCTCGACTGCGCATAGGCGAGAAATCAAATTCCCCTCTGCGGGCGACTTACCCTTTGGAGCAATAGTTCCTTTCGGAGCAATAACTTGGGTAAGCGGCGCAGAAGGGAATTTTTATGTCTTGCTGCCTTTAGGGAGCTTGCGGCTCTTAAGTGTTAGGGCGATCTGCCGGATCTAAGAAGGCATTTAGCACCTGCTGTGGGTTCTTGGTGGCAACGAGCCAGTACGGAGTTGGATCCTCTGGATCATCCAGAACCAGCATCACGTGCTCATCGATCCAGCCATGCGTGACCAGGAAGGCGGCTGGGTCGAACTGCGGTCCAAGGGCGCTGCGGCGCGCCGACTTTGGCACCACCATGGAGCGCTGCACGACATCGTGGGGAAGCTGCGCGTCTTTGACCACGAGCCAGCGGGTGCCATCAGCATCCTTTTCCACGCGCAGGACGGTGCCGGACCAAGAAACCATGACCCAAATTGCGATGGCGCTTAAGACCACGGCCGGGATGATGATCCACCAAATATTGCGGTTCAGGCTGACCGTCGCGGTGGTAATCGCCACGACGAAGGCTGCCATGAACCAGAAATACCACGGCACCCATTGGCGCTCGCTGTAGAGGACCTCCGGCGCGGGGCTGCCTGCTACGTCGGCTGCGGTTTGGGAAGCGGAAGCAGAATTCTTAGACACGGGAAGTAAGTGTAGTCACTTAGGCCCTGCTTTAGCGAAGCCGTTGTGGCGCCACGGTAGGCTAGTGCGGGTGAATGAGACGAACCCATTAATCGATCCTGCAAGCCCATTTGGCCCTGTCAAGGTACGCCGTCTGGATAAGGAGCTGCCGCTGCCGCAACGCGCACACCGTGGCGACGCCGGCGCTGACCTCTGCGCGGCAGAATCGGTCGACATCGCCCCGGGCGAGCGCGTCCTCGTGGGAACCGGCATCGCGGTCGCACTTCCGCTGGGCACCGTTGGCCTTGTCCACCCGCGCTCCGGCCTGGGCGCCAAGCACGGTGTTTCGGTGATCAACACGCCGGGCACCATCGACGCCGACTACCGCGGCGAAATTAAGGTCTGCTTGATTAACCACGACCTGCACGAGACTTTCCACGTGGAGCGCGGCATGCGCATCGCGCAGCTGCTCATCCAGCGCGTGGAGCTGGTCGATTTCGAGGAAGTCGAAGAACTCGACGAGACCGTGCGCGGCACCGGCGGCTATGGCTCCACTGGTGTTTAGGTAGCGCGCGAGAAAAGTTTGGAGAACAATTATGCCTATGTGGCCTTTTTCTAAGAAGAAATCTGACTCCCAAAGCGATGAAGCCCAGGACCTTGAAACCCGTAATAAGGCCGAGGATCTCAGCGCGGCCGATGGAACTTCGGCGGCAGATGATGCTGCGCAAAGTGACGCTTCAGCTGCGCTTAGCGACGCCCCGTCCGGCCCAGAGGGCTTCAAAGCCTACAGCGTCGAGCACGACGCCGTGGGCGGCGAGATGGGTCCTTTTGACGGCGACCAAGTAAATATCCAGGACTTCGACTTCGAGGACTTCTCGGTAGGCCTTTTGGATTTGGGCTCCATGCGCATCCCGCTGCCAAAGGGCACCCAGGTCCAGGTGGAGATGGGCGAGCAGGGCCCGAAGATGCTCCACATCGTTAGCCAACATGGCCGCATGACGCCGGTTGCTTTTGCGGCGCCGCGAAAGCCGGGTCAGTGGGCTGAATCCGCGACGGACATTATTAATGGTCTCACCCGCGATGGCTTTGAGGCCCACGGCGAGGATGGCCCATGGGGCACCGAGATCGTCGGCACCAACCCGAATGGTGAAATCCGCATCATCGGCGTCGACGGCCCGCGCTGGATGTACCGCCTGACGCTTGCCGCACCGGCGGGCAAGCAGGAACAACTCGCAGAGCTTGGCCGTGAGGTTTTCGCCCGTACCTTTATCTATCGCGGCGAGGATCCGATCCTGGCTGGCAACTCGCTGCCGGTGACCCTGCCGCAGCAGCTGGCCGAGCAGGTGCAGCAGGCAATGAAGCAGCGTGCCGAGGGAACCAGCGCCGAGGGCGCAGACGCCCAGCGCACTGATTCTGCAGCAGCTGAAGCGGAGGCTGAAGCCAAGGCACAGCTGGATGAATTGAACAAAGAAGAAAGCTAACGTGACGAAACCCGATAGTTCTAACGGCGCATCCGCGTCCAACGCGTCCAACGACGGAACCGCAACTACTGAGCAAGAGCCCACCCTTCTGGAGCAGATGGGCGGGCTTTCCGGCCTGGTATCTGCGACTCTGCCCGTGGTGGTTCTCATTCCGGTCAACAACGTGTGGGGCTTGGGCCCTGCCTTGTTGGCCGCGCTTGGTGTTGCCCTCCTTATCGCCGTCTGGCGCATTGCCCGCAAGGAAACCCTGCAGCCTGCTATCTCCGGCCTGGTGGGCGTGGGTATTTGCGCCGCCATCGCGTGGTTCACGGGCGATGCAAAGGGCTATTTCCTCTACGGCATCTGGATGTCGCTGCTGTTTTTCATCGTGGCTGCCATCTCAATCGTGGTGCGCTGGCCGCTGGTCGGCGTCATCTGGAAAGGCATTAACGGCGAGGACATGCGCTGGCGCACCGTGGCGCCAGCCCGCCGCGCCTACGCCATCGCAACTGCCGGCTGGGCAGTGATCTTCCTGGCGCGTTTCATCGTGCAAAACGCCATTTACAACGCCGACAACACCACCGCGCTCGGCGTCGTGCGCATCCTGATGGGCTGGCCTCTTACGGGCCTGGTTACCTTGTTGACCATCTGGATGGTCCGCCGTGCCAACGCCGCTGTCGAGGAAGCCATGCCAGCAGAGGAAGCAGAAGCACCCGCTACGTCCTCTCCGGCCGCGTCCGCTGAGGAGGCTATTCGTGACTAGCCCGGAGGTAACGATTACTAAGGGCGAGACTTTCGACGTCACCGTTGAGCGCATGGCACACGGCGGCGTGGGCATCGCGCATGCTGCCGACGGCCGCATCGTCTTCGTCCACGGCGCATTCCCCGGCGACGCCGTGAGCGTTATCGCCCGTAAGGTCAAGAAGTCCTTCATTGAGGCTGACCTCGTGGCCGTGAATACCGCTGGCTCCCTGCGTGTGGAGTCCGCCTGCCCGGCGGCTGCACAGGGCGCTGGCTGCTGTGACTTCCACGAGCTGGATCCGGATAAGGAATCCGAGATCAAGACCGAAGTCTTGACTGAGCAGCTGCGCCGCGTGGCCAAGCTGGAAAAAGAAGAGCTCGAGGCCCTCAACGTAGAGACCCGCGAGCTTGCCCCACAGCGTGGCTGGCGCACGCGCGTGCGCCTCGGCGTGGACCAGGAGGGCCGTGCCGGCTTGCGCAAGCGTGGCTCCACTGAGCTTGTCACCGATGTTGCCTGCACCCAGCTGGTTCCTGGCCTCGTGGAGGGAATCGTAGGGGAGAACGCCCGTCGTTTCACCCCGGGTGCTGAAGTCATCGCCGTGATGGACAGCGAGGGAAACCGCCACGTCGTGGAATCCCGCCGTGCCCCGCGCGGGCGCCGCGTCGAAACCGTCCGCGAAGTCATTGAAGGCACCGGCACCGTGGTCGAAAAGGTAGGCAAGCACGCCTTTACCTTCCCGGCCACCGCCTTCTGGCAGGCTCACCGCGCCGCCCCGGAGGCCTATACCTCGCTCGTGCGCGAGTGGCTCTCTGCTTCGTCAGCACCGGCGGATTCTTCTGGAGAATCTGCTGTGGCCTGGGACCTCTATGGAGGCGTTGGGCTCTTTGTGCCCGCGCTGCACGACGCCCTGGTAAGCAGCGGAGCGGCCGAGAAACCTGCAGGCTTTGCCTCCCCGCAAATTTACTCCGTGGACTACTCGCCGGCAGCAGCTGCCACTAAGCAGGATTGCCTGGCGCCGTACTCCGTGGAGTTCCGCAGCGCCAAGGTGGAATCATCTGCGGCGCAGCTGCCCGCACCGCGCTTCGTGGTCCTTGACCCACCGCGCACCGGTGCTGGAGACGACGTCGTAAGTTCCGTCGCTAGCGCCGCACCGCGCAGCGTCGTCCACGTCGGCTGCGACCCAGCAACCTTCGCTCGCGACATCAAGGCGTGGAAGCAGGCCGGCTATGAACTCAAACGCTTGACCATGCTCAACGCCTTCCCCGGAACGCATCACTTAGAGACGATGGCGCTGCTGCAGCCGCATAAATAGCCCTGTCCCCGCCGCCGCGGCTAACACCCAAGCTAATTCGAGGATTGCCGCCCTTAGCGCAGGAACGGGTACGGTAGAAAAGAAAAAGAACTGACAAGAAGGAGAAGAAGGCCGCTCCATGACCATTCTGGATACCATTGCGTCGCCTCGCGATTTGAAGGCTCTCTCCCCAGCACAACTGCGCCAGTTGGCTGATGAAATTCGTCAACGTCTGATTGAGAAGGTCTCCGTCACCGGCGGCCACCTAGGGCCTAACCTGGGCGTCGTGGAGCTGACCGTGGCCATCCACCGCGTGTTTGACTCCCCGCGGGATGCCATCGTTTTCGATACCTCCCACCAGTCCTACGTGCACAAGATGTTAACGGGGCGCACCGATCAGTTCGATACCCTGCGCCAGAAGGACGGCCTTTCCGGTTACACCGACCGCAGCGAGTCTGAGCATGACTGGACCGAGTCCTCCCACGCTTCTGCCGCGCTTTCTACCGTCGATGGTTTGTCCAAGGCCTTCAAGATCAAGGGTGAGAACCACCGCAACGCCGTGGCCGTCGTGGGCGATGGCGCGTTGACCGGTGGCATGTGCTGGGAAGCGCTCAACAACATCTCGGCCGATAAAGAACGCAACGCCGTCATCATCGTCAACGACAACGGCCGTTCCTATTCGCCGACCATCGGCGGTCTATCCGAGAACCTGGGTCGTATCCGTGCCCAGCATGGCTACGATGAGATCATGGAACAGGGCAAGAAGCGCCTGAAGTCCATGGGCTGGGTAGGCGAGCGCACCTTCGATGCGCTGCATGCCATCAAGGACGGCGTGAAGTCCACCGTCATGCCTACCGAGATGTTCCCAGAGCTTGGCATTAAGTATGTTGGCCCCATTAACGGCCACGACATCGACGCCGTGGTGCGCGCGCTTTCCTACGCCCGCGACTACGACGGCCCAATCATCGTCCACACCGTAACGGAAAAGGGCCACGGCTTTGCCCCAGCCGTCAACGAGCCGAAGGATCAGATGCACTCCACCGGTGCCATCGACCCAGTCACCGGCGTGCCAAAGGGCCAGAAGCAGCCGGGTTGGACCGCAGCTTTTTCCGAGGAGCTCATTAAGGCGGCAGAGAACCGCAAGGACATCGTGGCGATTACCGCTGCCATGGCAGGTCCTACCGGCCTCGCGCCTTTTGAGGAGCGCTTCCCAGAGCGCTTCTTCGACGTCGGCATCGCAGAGCAGCACGCCATGGCTTCGGCCTCTGGCTTGGCGCTAGCCGGCATGCACCCGGTGGTTGCTATCTACTCGACCTTCCTGAACCGTGCCGTGGACCAGGTCATCATGGACATCGCGTTGCTGAAGCTGCCGGTGACCATCGTCCTGGACCGCGCTGGTGTCACCGGCTCCGACGGCCCTTCCCACAACGGTGTGTGGGATATGGCCCTGATGAGCATCGTCCCAGGCATGCGCATTGCCGCTCCTCGCGACGGCGCCCGCCTGCGCGAGCTGTTCAACGAGGCCCTCGAGGTCAACGACGGGCCAACCGTCGTGCGTTTCCCCAAGGGCAACCTGCTTGATGACATCGAAGCAGTGGACCAGCTTTCCGACGGCGTGGACATCATCTACTACAACGATGCTGAGGAAGCTGCTTCCGATGTCCCAGACATCCTGCTCGTTGCCATCGGCGCGATGAGCACCCGTTCCCGCAACGCCGCGAAGCTGCTCGAAGAGCGCGGCTACAACGTCACCGTCGCCGACCCGCGCTGGGCGGTTCCGGTACCGCAGTCCCTGGTTGGCCTCGCGGCAGACCACGACCTCGTGGTCACTGTCGAGGACGGCATCATCCGTGGCGGCATTGGCTCCATGATCGCAGAGGCGCTGAATGCCGCTGAGGTGGATACGCCGCTGCGCCGCATGGGCGTTGCCAACTACTTCCCACGCCACGCAAGCCGCGGCGAGGTGCTGGAGGAAAACAGCCTCACCCCGGAGGAAATCGCCGCAGCCGTCGAGGATTGGCTGGGTACCATCACCGAAGGCTAGGACCTAGCTGCTGGAATAATCGAGCCCTTCTTCCAGAATCGGTTGAAGGAGCTCGATTTGCCATTCTCTGGCGCCTTCATCCCGTAGGAACGGCGCGATATCGCTTTCGTCCGTGACGAGTCCGCCTACGGAACCCTCGCGTCGTGCCTGCGGCGGGCAGCCAGCGGCCCACACCACCGCACGCAACGTGGCGGGCTTGATGATGATTTCCCACGGCATGCCCAATTCCTCACCGAGCTCTTCGCAATCGGTGCGCAGGTCCTGGAACACTTTCCACAGATGCGGGTGGTCCTTGTTCCACACCGTCTTGGAAGGAACGCGGGAAGGCTCCCGCTTCTTGCTCGGCCACTCGCGTCGATCTATCTCGCGCGCCTGTTGGACTACCGCCAGCCACTGCAGGCCCGCCCCGTGGCGCTTGCGCGGCACGCCCTTGATGCGGGCAAAATCGCGGGGAGAATCGGGCAGCTGGCGTGCGATCTCCACGAGCACGCGGTGCGGCAAGACGCGGTTTGGTGCGGTGTCAGTCTCGCGGGCAATCTTCTCCCGCTTGGTCCACAGCAGCTTCGCCACGACGAGTTGTTCCGACTTATGAAGGGCGTTGAGCCCCTTGAGCCCGCGCCAGGTACGCGGCGCCGACTCCTTGATGCCGGCATGCTCAGCCACGATTGCCGCGAATTCTTCGTAGGCCCAGTCGAGCTTGTCTTGCTCAGCCAAGATATCGCGCAAGGCCTCCGCGAGCTCTAAGAGCAACTCGACGTCGAGGGCCGCATAGGCGCGCAAATCCAAGCTCAAGTTCGGTTCAGACCAGTCAGCATCGCCGTAGCCTTTTTCTAGCTCGACGTCGAAAAGCTCTGCAACCATGGAGCCTAAATTCGCATGCTCGAACCCCGCCATGCGGGCGGCGAGTTCAGTATCAAAAAGGGTGCCTGGGTATAGCCCCAACCAGGCCAGGCACGGCAAATCCGAGGGCGCGGCGTGGACTACCCACGCGGAATCATTAAGCACCGGCGCAAGCGCTGCCGTGAGCTGTTCGCGTTTACCCTCCGGTGCAAAGAGGAAGGTTCCGGCGCCTTTGCGGCGCACCTGAACCAAAAATGCGCGGTCATCATATCGATACGAGGACGCACGCTCAGTATCGATAGCGAAAGGGCCCACGCCAGCTGCCAGCGCACTAGCCGCGGCTTTGAACTCCGCCGCGGTGCGCAAAACCTCTGGAGTGCCTTCCGCTGGTCTGGTCCGCAATTCAGTCATAGTAGCCAGCCTACAAGTCTGGTGTGACACGGAGCGGTGGTTAACGTCCGAGTTCTGTAACGCCCTCCGGAGGCAGGCCGGCGACGTTCGCGAGAACCTGGGCAAAGGCCTCAACGTGCGGGGTTAGGTTCAGATCCGCAGCAGTCCAGGAGGCGCGCATCTCCAGCTGGTAGGCGCGCGGTGGGCCGCCGATCTCGCCGTAACGGACAGAGGCGGTCGAGGTAACCGTGCCGCCCAAGTTGGTGTGCGTTGCGCCGTTGGCCTCCATGGCCTCGTTGAGCCACTGCCAAGCGACGTCGGGAAGCAGCGGGTCACCCGCGACCGCATCGTCCATATCTGCCTGGATGTAGGCCACCAAACGCATGGCGCCTTCCCATGCCTCTTCGGCGCCGGGATCGTGCAGGAGGATAAGGCGGCCGAAGGCATCGCCCTCGGCGTCCGTTGGAACCACGTCGGTGCCTTCCGCGGCGTCGCCAATTTCCAGGCCAACAGCGTGGCTATACGGCGCTAGGCGCTGCGGCGGGCGAATGGTGCCCAAAGTGATTTCGGGGCGCAGCTGTGCCGCGTGCATGGAATCTACAGCGGCATTGAAGACGGTGGGCGTCGTTGCCTCTTCCTGTGCGGAAGTGGCCTTGGCTGCGGCGTGCTCGTGCAGGCTCATTGGGGCGCCTGCCGGGGTGCTCGAAGTTGCGTCGGAATTGCTCACGAGGTTCAAGCTATAGTTTTCGGCTCGGAATAGGGCGAAGGCGCGCCGGAACTCGGTGAGCTGCCCGACAAATGAGGCAGGGCGGTGGCAGGGGAAATGGAAATGGCCGCCTATCCAACTTATGATGGATAGGTATTTCAAAATGAATCCGCTTTTCAAGGAGACGGTCCATTATGGCGAAGGTTAACTTCCAAGAGCTCAACGCAGTACAGCAGTATTCCCAACACGCGGTGTTCAAGGTCATCCCGGGTGCCCTGGGAACCGAGCGCGCGGACATCGTGACCCAGGCGCAGGAGTTCTTCAAGGCTCTCGAAGCTGCAGGGAAGGTAACCGTCCGCGGAATCTATGATCTTTCGGGCATGCGCGATTCTGCCGATTTCATGATCTGGTGGCACGCCGAGCAGTTCGAGGACATCCAGAAGGCATTTGCGGACTTCCGCCGCGAGACCGTTCTCGGCCAGGTCTCTGAGGTGACCTGGGTGGGCAACGCCCTGCACCGTCCGGCAGAGTTCAACAAATCCCACCTGCCTTCCTTCATCATGGGTGAGGAACCAGGGGATTGGATTGCGGTCTACCCGTTCGTGCGTTCCTACGACTGGTACACCATGGATGAGGAAAAGCGCCGCCGCATCCTGATGGAGCACGGCATGCAGGCCCGCGACTACCCAGACGTGCGTGCGAACACCGTGCCATCCTTCGCGCTCGGCGACTACGAGTGGATCCTCGCCTTCGAGGCTCCAGAGCTACACCGCATCGTCGACCTGATGTACCTGATGCGCTACACCGAGGCTCGCCACTACGTGCGCGAGGAGATTCCTTTCCACACCGGTCGTCGTGTCAAGGACGTCGCCGAGCTCATCGCGGTGCTGCCTTAAGAAGGCTGCCTCAGGCTGCTGCCTAAAGCAGCCTTCTTAGGTATTTGACAAACGCGGCCTAATCCTCGACGGGCTTTTCCTTGAGGTTGAGGCAGATCGAGTTGATGCAGTAGCGCTGATCCGTCGGGGTGTTATAACCCTCGCCAGTAAATACGTGGCCCAAGTGGGACTCACAGTTGGCGCACAACACCTCGGTGCGGGTCATGCCGTGTGAGGTATCAACTCTTTCGATGACGGCCTCCCCAGCCAAAGGGGAGAAGAAGGAAGGCCAGCCACAGTGGGACTCGAACTTTTCTGTAGAGCGGAAAAGCTCGGCTCCGCAGGCCTTGCAGGAGTACACGCCCTCGGTGGTGGTGTTGGTGTACTCACCAACGTGAGGCGCCTCAGTGCCAGCTTGACGCAGCACACGGTATTCCTCGGCGCTTAGCCGGTTGCGCCATTCAGTATCGGCAATGAGCTTGAAATCAGTCATGCCGGGAAGTCTAGACCTTGGTCTCATCCTGCCGCCACCATCCGGCAACCGATGCGGCGATCAAGACAATCAGCAGGCCCCAGCCAATTGTTGCGCTGAACACGGCCATCCAGTATCCCGCGGTGGGCCAGGGCACCGAAGTCCACTTGACTGGCGCGAGGAATAAAAATGCCACGCACCACGCCGGGACGGTATGAAATACCGAACGCGGCAGAAAAACGGTAAAGACCAGCGGGATAAGCCACATGGAGTAGTACTGCTGGCCCAACGAGGACAGGAAGAAGATTCCCGCCATAATTGCGCCTGAGGTGGTCAAAGCCCAGAACACCGGTTCCGTATCGCGCCATTTGAGTAGGCCCAGGATGCTAAACGCGCACGCCGCGGCGGCGGCGAGCCAAACGGCGTAGAACGGGGCGTCGCCAAGCCCAAAGTAAGCCTGCACGCCCGGCCACGAGCTGTTAGCGAAGTCGCGCGTTTGCCCGAGATAAGGCACAAGCTTGTCTAGGTAGCCGCTGGCGCCCGGGGTAAGCGGCCAAGCGATGGCGTTGAAGATGACCGGCACCGCGACGCTTAAGGCGGCACTTAGCCACCGCTTCTTTACCAGCGTTAGGAAGAGTAGCGGCCCAAACTGGGGTTTGATGAGGATGGCCAAGCCCAACACCAGCCCCGCGATGATGTGGCTGCGGCGGTACGAATCCAAAATGCCCCAGAGGAATATCGCCATGGCCAAGAAGAGAATGCCGTTGATGTTGGTGAAGGCAAGGGTATTGGTCACTGACTCAGTGGCAAAAGCCAAGATGATGGAGGCCGGAAATTCCGGGCTGCGCAGGTTGCGTCCGACGAGTTTGATGAGGACGGCCAAGGCGCCGATGATGGCCAATGCATTGATCACAATGAAGCCGCAGCGCGCCACCGTGAGATCCATCCACCCTAAGGGCGAAAGTAGAAGCGTGGCGCCTGGATTGTAGAGATAGAGCGGATCGACATGCGTGTAGTCCTGCTCGTAGACGGGAATGCCTTGCAGGAAGCGGCGCATGGCTGAATGCACGGTAGTAAAGTCGTCGGTGGTGGTGCCGTTTAACGCGACTATGACAACGCGATGGAACACCAACAACAGTGCAATCGGCCAAGCCGCGGTTTTAAAAACCTTGATGCTTCGCGAGCCATACGAAGATTTTGTGTCCAATGGCAACGCGTCAGCAGCTGGAGAGAGACTCGGGGATTTCACGATGTGCAGTTTACGGGGCACCTACTACGGCGTAGCGCAGAAACACGGTGCCGTCAGCGTCCGGGATTACGCTTTCAAGCGACAGGCTCAACGGCTGTGCATTAGCCGTTTCCTCATCCGGCGCGTGGACCAGCGGCTGGGAAACCGTGGACGAAAGATGCGGGTCCAGGGTCAAATAAAGCTTGTCCACCATGCCTGCGGCAATGAAAAGAGAATAGATGCCTGGGCCTCCCTCGCAGCTAATGCGGAACCAGCCCTTCGCACGAAGTGCCTCCACGACGGAAGGGATCGTGCCGTCACCAGTGCCTAGCAACGTGGCGCCGGCTTCCTCCAACCGCTTCGCCGCGGTGGTGCCCAGGTTCTCGTCTGGGGTCAAAATGATGGGCGGAGTGCCAACATTAAAAAGCTTCGACTCCACGTCCAAGTCAAGCGAGTTACTCGTCACCGCAATGCGTGCCTTGCCAGGGGAGGAGCCCTCATAATCCTCGGCCTTGACCGTGCCTGAACCCACTACTGCGACGTCGGCCCATTCGCGCAGTGCTGCAAACAACGCGGCGTCGTTATCGTTGCCCATGGCATCCGAGGTGCCATCTATAGTGGCCGAACCAGATAGGGTAGAGACCTCAATCAGACGGATGCCCGGCTCGTCAGGGCCGACCAGCGTGGATACATCAATGCTTTCGCTCATGCCGGCCAGCCTAGTGGAGAAACAGCGGAGGAGATACAACGAGGAGATGCAACAAAGCCGGCATCCTTCAATAAAAGATGCCGGCTTTAAGAAAGCGGTGGTCCTAGCTGGGATTGAACCAGCGACCTTTCCGGTGTGAACGGAACGCTCTCCCACTGAGCTATAGGACCGCGGTGCGGTGTTGAATTTACACCTAGGGCGGCGGCAACTCCTAATCGGTCTATTGAAGAGAAATCTAAAATGACATCGGCGTAATTCGCTCGGTGAAAATCTCTATCAAACAGCGCTGTAAAAACAGCTAATTATCCTGCGGATTTGGAAACTTCGAAAGTGCGCGATAATGTTTCTACTCGCACCACGGCAGACGGTTGTTACACACAACAGTTTGTACGATGCAATGCGGATGTAGCGCAGTTGGTAGCGCATCACCTTGCCAAGGTGAGGGTCGCGAGTTCGAGTCTCGTCATCCGCTCCAAGACGTTGATCAGTAGCTATTCTGGTTAGCGTGTTGATAATAAAATATCTGCGCGATTAGCTCAGTGGGAGAGCGCTTCCCTGACACGGAAGAGGTCACTGGTTCAATCCCAGTATCGCGCACAAGGCCCAGAAACGGGCCTAGAAAACCGGGCCTGGTTTTCGAATGCGGATGTAGCGCAGTTGGTAGCGCATCACCTTGCCAAGGTGAGGGTCGCGAGTTCGAGTCTCGTCATCCGCTCCAGCACACTTGTGTGTGAGGCGGTATCGCCACGGTGGAATGGCCGAGTGGTGAGGCAACGGTCTGCAAAACCGTGCACACGGGTTCGATTCCCGTTTCCACCTCAATTTCTTGACGCGTTTACGCGCGTTAAGCGCGATTAGCTCAGTGGGAGAGCGCTTCCCTGACACGGAAGAGGTCACTGGTTCAATCCCAGTATCGCGCACTAGGTGCTTAAAGCACCTAGTGGGCTTCGATCAGAATCCCGAATGCGGATGTAGCGCAGTTGGTAGCGCATCACCTTGCCAAGGTGAGGGTCGCGAGTTCGAGTCTCGTCATCCGCTCAAATAAGAACGCTTCTGTTCGGGATTCCGGACAGGAGCGTTTTTGTCGTGCACTTTGAAAGTTTCAAGAGCACTTATGGCTCTTTAGCCCTTTTGGCATTACCTTGATGCGGATGAGCTGTATTCCAGTGGCGAAGAATACTGCTCCTGCAGAGCCTATTGCTGCGTTGCTTGGAGCGCTCATGCATACTGGCACCATGAAACTGTTTCTTGCGTCCTACCTTCATCCGCAGCTGCGGGAATTCTTACACGGCAAAATCTTGTACATCGATGACGCTGCAGTGGGGATGGAAGAAGTGCCGTTTGCACAGAAGGAGCGGGAAGAAGTGGCTTCTATTGCATCCGACTTTGTTTCACTGACCGTTGCGAATACCACGCTTGAAGAGTTTGAGACTCAAGTAAAGAAGGCGGATTGTGTCTACGTCGCAAGCGGTAATGCTTACCGCGTACTGTATGAGTTAAAGAAGTCTGGTGCCTTCGAACTGCTTTCTGAAGCGGTTCGCGGCGGTTTGCCATATGCTGGCAGCTCGGCGGGTGCGGTCCTTGCCGGGCCATCGGTCGAACCGATTTCCGTTATGGATGATCCAGGTGCTGTTCCCGAATTGCATGATCGTACGGCTCTATCACTTACTCCCTATGTTGTAGTTCCTCACGCACAGGGAACTACTGGCCCATACGCAATTTCGGTTATTAGTGAAACGGTTCAAAAGTACGGAAAAGACTGGAACCTGGTGCTTTTGCGTGATGGGCAGGCGCTGCTGATTAATGATGATTGCGTTGAATTGATCTAGAAGGTCCTATCTCGTACAGGCAGCCATACCCACCGGGCGTGGCGTCGATTGGCGGGTGCGTCAATTTCCGCCTGGAGGCGTTAACCATTTACCGAAAATAGTGTGCATTAACACATTTCCTATGACACTGGGAACTAAGCCGAATGGGGCAGCGACTAATAAGGCAACCGCTGCTCGTTCAGTTGGTTGGTATCCTGATTTGCTTTAAGCAAGGCTTAGGTTATTGGCCATTGTTTCGGGTGCGGTTATAGCATGTATTTACCCATTCGCAAGCCATGCAATTCGAGGAGAAAACTATGCACTTTCGTCGCTCCACCAGTCTGTTTGCGCTCTGTGCTGCCGCGTCCATGCTCGCCATGTCCGCGCCTGCAGCCTTGGCACACGACTCCGTGATCGGCGGCAATGTGGTCAGTGATTCTCCGCTGCAGGAGTTTCCGGAGGAGATCACTCTGGAGTTTTCCGCAGTACCCAGGGACGACTTCAACACCTTCGCTGTCACCGACACCAAGACGGGCGAGGTGCTTTTCGACGCCGAGCCCGAAATCAAACAGCGTGAGCTCACCATCGAGGTTCCGGACGATGTAAAGCCGGGACCTGGCGAGTACCAGGTGGGCTTCCAGATCACCTCCTCGGACGGGCATGCCACCCGTGGTTCCGTTCCGTTTAGCGTTGCCGGCTCTGCCGATGGCGCAGCTGACGATGCCGCCGAGAGCCATGACGCGAATGACGATGCTGCTAAACAAGATGAAACCAACTCCGAGGGCCTGCCGCCCGCCGCACTGTGGGCGCTGGGCATCATCGGTGTTCTGGCTATCGTCGCCGTGGTCATCATGGCCGGTGCAAAGATGCGCCGCGCAAATGACCTGGACTCTTAAAACCCACCCCTTTTTAAGGCGCAGGTAAGACACAAATAAAACGAGTGCCTTCGCGCCTTAAAGCTTGGACAAGAAAGACATCTAATGATGAAGATGCGTAATATCGTTGTTTCTGCCGTTGCCGTCAGCGCACTCTGGCTGGCTGGCTGCTCCAACAGCGAGCAGGATTCCGGTGCCGAAAAGGAAGCTGCAACCAGCGCGGCTCCGGCAAGCGCAAGCGCCTCCGATATGCAGGCAGGCGATGTCACCATCGAGGACGGCGTGGTTCGCGCCATGGCTGAGGATGCGGAGATGACTGCTATCTTCGGCACCATCCATAACGATTCCGACAAGGACATCACCGTCACTGGCTTTAGCTCCTCCATCGACGCCGAGATGAACCAGGTGCACGAGGTTGTTGACGGTGTAATGCAGGAAAAGAAGGGCGGCCTGAAGATTCCGGCTGGTGGCACCGCAGAACTCAAGCCAGGCGGCGAGCACTTCATGCTGATGGGCGTGAAGGAACCAGTCATGGCGGGCGAGACGGTCAAGGTCACCCTCTTGCTTGAGGACGGTTCCAAGGTCGAGGCCGGTGAGGTGCCGGTGCGCGAAATCGGCGCCGGCGATGAGAACTACGGCGACATGTCTGGCATGGATCACGGTTCGATGGAGCACGGCGACATGTCGGGCATGGATCACGGTTCGATGGAGCACGGCGACATGTCGGGCATGGATCACGGTTCGATGGATCATGGCTCTATGGACCATGGCTCTATGGATCACGGTTCGATGGAGCACGGCGAGCACTCGCACCACTAAAGGCTAAAGCCGACGCGCGGGTGGATTACTCACGCGCCAGCATTGGAATGAGTAGTAGGGAAAAGAACATGGATGAGTCCTTAAAATCTGCATCTTCCTCCGCGCGTGAGACCACGGAGTTTTTGAGCCGACGCGGCCTGCTGGTTGGCGGCGCCGTCGCGGCCAGCGCGGTGGCGGTGGCCAGCTGCGCTTCACCTTCTCGCGACGATTCTGACTCTGGGTCTGGTGCGGCAGCTGCTGCTGGGCAGCCAGCGCAGGATGAAGCAGCCGAGATCATGGGCGATAATATCGTCGCATTCGATGGCGAGCACCAGGCCGGAATCGAGACCCCGCCGCAGGCACACGTGGCGCTCGTGGGCTTTGACTTAAAAGATTCCACCACCAAGCGCGGCGCCAAGGCGCTGATGCGGTTGTGGACTGAGGACGCACGCCGGCTGTGCACCGCAGAAAACCCCTTGGGCAGCCTGGAGCCGGAGCTGGCGCAAACCCCGGCTAGCCTTACCGTGACTTGCGGTTGGGGAGAAGGCTTCTTTGCCCGGACGGGCGTCGCCAAGCCGGAGTGGCTCCGGGATGTGCGCGCGTACAAGCGCGATAAGTTGCGCCCGGAATGGGGCCAAAGCGATGTGGTGCTGCAGATTTGTAGCGATGATCCGCTAACGGCGGCGCACGTGATGCGGCACATGACCCGTGCGGGTGCGAGCTACGTGGACACCAAGTGGGTACAGCAGGGCTTTGGTCATGCCAACGGCGCCGCCAAGAAGGGGGAGACCGCGCGCAATCTCTTCGGGCAAAAGGATGGCACTGTCAATCCGCACACTCCAGAGGAATTCCGGGAGCAGGTCTGGATCGATAAAGGAAAATTCGCCGGCGGTAGCGCCATGGTGGTGCGCCGAATCCACATGAATCTGGACACGTGGGAAGAGCTTGACCGCGCTTCCAGGGAAAACTCCACTGGCCGCAAGCTGGACTCCGGTGCACCGATGCACGGCACCGAGGAATTCGATGCCGTGGACCTCAACGCGCGCGATAAGTTCGGATTGAAGGCAATTGACCCGGCATCCCACGTGGCGCGCGCCCATCCGCCGAAGGACCATCCGGAGCAGAAGATTCTGCGCCGACCGTTCAATTACAACCTCCCGCCGAGTGCAGAAAACCCAGGTGAGCTGTCTAATGCAGGGCAGATTTTCATCTGTTATCAAAAGGATCCGAGTAAGCAATTTGAGCCCATTCAAGCCCGCCTTGATGAGCAAGATTTGCTCAATACGTGGATTACCCACATCGGCTCAGCCATGTACTTTGTACCGGCCGGTACCACCTCTAACTCCTATTGGGGCGAATCGCTTCTTGAGGGTTAAGCGGGGTAGAATCTTTCGCTGTAACTCTACGATTAGCTTTGGTCGGCCAGGTATGTCGATCGAAGCGTGAGCGCATAAGGAGCGCAAGTCTAAATGGCGGAAATGATTCCAGCTGTACCAGTGAACTACGAGCCTTTTAAGGTGCCAGCAGGCACTGCCGTAGGCGCAGCAATGCGGGAGCTCGAGCTTCCAAACAAGGGCCCAGAGGCAGTCGTCGTCGTACGCGGCGCCGATGGAGCTCTCTACGATCTCTCGCATACGCCGACTGCCGACGCCGAATTCACCCCAGTTGCAGCAAGCGAGGAGGACGGCCGCGCTGTAATCCGTCACTCCACTGCACACGTGATGGCACAGGCAGTTCAGGCTGAGTTCCCGGGTACCAAGCTGGGTATCGGTCCGGCCATTGAAAACGGCTTCTACTTCGACTTCCAGACCGCCGAGCCTTTCACGCCGGAGGATTTGAAGAAGATCGAAAAGCGCATGAAGAAGATCATCAAGACTGGTCAGCGCTTTGAACGCCGCGTGTACTCCTCCAACGAGGAAGCAGAGGCAGCACTTACTGAAGAGCCATTCAAGCTGGAGCTCATTCAGGACAAGGGCAACGTTGACCCAGACTCCGATGAGGCAGCAGAGGTTGGCGCAGGCGATCTGACGCACTACGACAACATCAACCCGCGCACCGGCGAGGTGGAGTGGTTCGATCTCTGCCGTGGTCCGCATCTGCCAACCACCAAGTACATTCCGGCGTTTACCTTGACCCGTTCCTCGGCTGCTTATTGGCGCGGTGACCAGTCCAAGGCTGGTCTGCAGCGCATCTACGGCACCGCTTTCGAGTCCAAGGAGGCGCTTGAGGCCTACCAGCACATGATTGCGGAGGCAGAAAAGCGTGACCACCGCCGTCTGGGCCAGGAGCTTGACCTTTTCTCCTTCCCGGATGAGATTGGCTCCGGCTTCCCGGTCTTCCACCCGAACGGCGCCATCGTGCGTATGGAGATGGAAGAGCACTCCCGCCGCCGTCACATCGAGGATGGATACTCCTTCGTCTCCACCCCGCACCTGACCAAGGGAGACTTGTTCAAGAAGTCTGGCCACCTGGACTTCTACGCGGACGGCATGTTCCCGGCCATGGCTTTGGACGGCGAGTATGACGAGGACGGTAACTGCACCAAGCAGCCGCAGGATTACTACGCGAAGCCGATGAACTGCCCGATGCACAACCTCATCTTCGCTTCCCGTGGCCGTTCTTACCGCGAGCTGCCGCTGCGTCTGTTCGAGTTCGGTACTGTCTACCGCTACGAGAAGTCCGGCGTTATCCACGGCCTGACCCGCGCTCGTGGCTTTACCCAGGATGACTCCCACATCTACTGCACCCCGGAGCAGCTGGAAGAAGAGCTGACCAAGGTTTTGGACTTCATCATTTCCTTGTTGAAGGACTACGGCCTGGATGACTTCTACCTGGAGCTTTCCACCAAGGATCCGAACAAGTATGTCGGTACCGACGAGATCTGGGAGCGTTCTACTTCCATCCTGCAGTCGGTGGCTGAAAAGTCCGGCCTGGACCTGGTTCCGGATCCTGCAGGTGCTGCCTTCTACGGCCCGAAGATCTCCGTGCAGGCGCGCGATGCCATCGGCCGTACCTGGCAGATGTCTACCGTGCAGCTGGACTTCAACCTGCCGGAGCGCTTCGAGCTCGAGTACACCGCATCCGACGGCACCAAGCAGCGCCCGATCATGATTCACCGCGCGCTGTTCGGCTCCATCGAGCGCTTCTTCGGCGTGCTGCTGGAGCACTACGCCGGCGCATTCCCAGCATGGCTGGCTCCGCACCAGGTAGTTGGCATCCCGGTTGCAGACGAGTTCTCCCCGCACTTGGAGGAGATCGCTGCGAAGCTGCGCAAGCGCGGCATCCGTGCCGACGTGGATACCTCTGACGACCGCATGCAGAAGAAGATCCGCAATCACACCACCGGCAAGGTGCCTTTCATGCTGCTCGCCGGCGAGCGCGACGTCGACGCAAATGCCGTCTCTTTCCGCTTCCTCGACGGTTCGCAGGTCAACGGCGTGCCGGTGGATGAGGCTATCGAGCTCATTGCTGCATGGATTGCTGAGCGCATCAACGAGCAGCCGAACGAAGAGTTGATCAGTGCACGACGCTAACGAGCAATACGTCGATTCCGGGGCAGGGGAACCAGACCGCCTTGAGCGGCTGTGGGCTCCCTACCGGATGGCGTATATCTCGAAGCGTTCGAAGGACCCCTTCGTTGAGGCTCCCAAAGGCAGCGATGAGGACGGGCTAATCATTGCCCGCGGCGAGTATGTCTACGCTTTGCTGAACCTTTTTCCCTATAACTCGGGACATTTAATGGTGGTGCCTTATCGCAAGGAATCCCAGCTGGAGAACTTGACTCTAGAGGAATCCCACGAGCTGATGGCCTTCGCACAGAAGGCGGTACGTGTTTTAAAGCGCGTGTCCAAACCGGAAGCAATCAACGTGGGCTTCAACCTGGGCAAGGCGTCTGGCGGTTCCGTGGGAGATCACTTACATTTGCATGTGGTTCCCCGGTGGGCCGGTGACAGCAACTTTATGACTGTCTTGGAGGGCACTAAAGTGTTGCCTCAGTTATTACAAGAGACTCGCGCCCTTTTGGCCCAAGGCTGGCGGGAGATCGATGAGGAGGATTCCAATGCTTAGCGTTCACGGGCGAAAGCCAGCGGCAGTCGTCGTGGAACCCGTGGCAAAGCTGTTTCTGAAGATGGGGCTGACCCCCAACGTGGTCACCATCGTCGGCACTCTTGTCACCATTGCTATCGCAGTCGTCTGCATTCCTCTGGATCACCTGTTCGCGGCAGCAGTGCTCTCTGGTCTCTTTGCGGCCTTTGACATGCTCGACGGCACGATGGCCCGCATGACCACGGGCGGGTCCAAGTTTGGCGCGACTCTCGACGCCTCCTGTGATCGCATCACCGACGGCGCCCTGTTTTCTGCCATCTTGTACTGGCTGGTTTACGTCGATAACGCTCGCCCCATCCACGTGGTGGCCTGCCTCATCGTGCTGGTTTCTTCGCAGGTCATTTCCTATATCAAGGCCCGCGGCGAGGCTTCTGGCTTCAAGATGGTCGGCGGTCTGATCGAGCGCCCAGAGCGCCTCATCATCGGCCTGGCCGGTATTGGCTTGGAGGGCTTGGGTGTTCCCGACGCCATCGAGATCGCCCTGTGGATCCTTGTATTCGGTTCCATCTTTACCGTCATTCAGCGCATGGTCCAGGCTGCCCGCCAGGACACGAAGGCCCGTTTCACCCCAGACCTTTAAGGATTAATGCCTATGGCTCTTCTTCCTGGATTAGACCGTGAGCAGCTGTCTGCCGCCGGCTACTTAGCCGGTTGGCGGCTGGTGCGTTTGTTGCCGGAGAAGTGGGCCAAGCGCCTTTTTGACTGGGGCGCAGACCGCGCCAGCGATGATGGCCGCGGCATGGAGCAACTGCGCCAAAACTTAGCGCGCGTGGTGGGCCCAGAAAACGTCACGCGCGAGTTGGTGCGCAATTCGATGCGTTCCTATATGCGCTACTGGCGGGAGGCATTCTGCCTGCCGTCGATCCATCAGGATCCGGATCTGCACGCCAAGCTGCTTTCCGGTTTGCAGGGCTTAGAGAACTTCGACGAGTCCATGGCCCGCGGCAAAGGCGTCATCTTGGCGCTTCCGCACACTGGCAACTGGGACATGGCCGGGGTGTTTCTGGTAGGCCACTATGGCCAATTCACAACGGTTGCAGAAAGGCTCAAGCCGGAGGTGCTTTTCGACGCCTTCGTGGACTTCCGTGAGTCCCTAGGCTTTGAGGTCATCGCCCTGACCGGAGAGAAGACCTCACCTTTTGGCCGGCTCCAGGAAGTCTTGGAAGCCGGTGGCGTTGTCTGCCTGGTGGCCGAGCGCGACCTCACTCGTACTGGTGTCACGGTCGACTTCATGGGCGAGGAAGCCAACATGGCTGCCGGCCCAGCCCGCCTGGCCATGGAAACCGGGGCGGCATTGCACGTGGTCCACTCCTGGTTCGAGGATGAAGGCTGGGGCCTTTCCGTCAGCCCGCAGGTGGAAGTCACCAATGTGCAGGAGACTACCCAACGCCTAGCCGATGGCTTCGCCGCGAACATCAAGGCCCACCCGGCGGACTGGCATATGCTGCAGCCGCAGTGGAATGTAGACGTTAAACGCCGCGCGGCCGAACGCGCCGCACGCCCCGCAGCCAAGGACAAACGTACGTCCCAAGAAAAGCTCGAAGATGACGGTAAAAAGTAAGGAAGTAGGCAGTAGTGCGTATCGGAATCGTATGCCCGTATTCCTTTGATGAGCCAGGCGGCGTGCAGGCCCACATCTTGGATTTGGCCACCGTCTTTATCGAGCAAGGCCATCACGTGGAGGTCCTTGGCCCAGCAGCGCCGGAGACACAGCTGCCGAGCTTTGTTATGAAAGGCGGGCGCGCCATTCCGATTACCTACAACGGCTCCGTGGCCCGCTTGTCCGTAGGCCCGCAGGTAAAGCGCAACGCCAAGAAGTTTATCGAACGCGGCAACTTCGACGTGCTGCACATCCATGAGCCGAACTCGCCGAGCTACTCCATGGTTGCGTTGGCACAAGCCAAAGGTCCCATCGTGGCGACCTATCACGCCTCGGCTTCTAGCTCGCTCGTGTTGAAGCTGGCCAAGCCTTTCCTCACACCAATTCTGGAGAAGGTGCGCGGCGGCATTGCCGTCTCAGAGATGGCCCGCCGCTGGCAGGTGGAACAACTCGGCGGCGACCCAGTACTTATTCCGAATGGCGTGGATACCTCCGTGTATGCGGCTGCCCGCAAGCGCGTCGCTGCGCAACCAGACCAAGAAGGGCAGCCAGGGCAATCCGGGCAGAAGGTGCCCGAGATTGTGTTCTTGGGGCGTCTCGACGAGCCACGCAAGGGCCTGGATATTTTGCTGGAGGCTCTCACGATGGTGGACACGGACGTCAAGGTCACCGTCATGGGCGGCGGCCGCCCGCGTGAGGTTGAGGGCGTGGATTTCGTTGGCCGCGTGAGCGATGTGGAAAAGGCGGAGATCCTCGGCCGCGCTGATATCTATGTCGCGCCTAACACCGGCGGCGAAAGCTTCGGCATCGTCCTGGTAGAGGCGATGGCTGCAGGTTGCGCGGTGGTAGCTTCCGATCTTGAAGCCTTTGCCGCCGTATGCGACGCCGATTCTGAAACCCCAGCCGGTGCGTTGTTCCGCAACGAGGATGCCCGCGATCTCGCGCGGGTGCTCAACCTTGTCCTGCAGGACAAAGATAAGCGCAATGCTTTAATTGAAGCCGGTACCGAGCGCGCTCGCAACTACGATTGGGACCATGTGGCCGCTGCCGTGATGCAGGTTTATGAGACTGTGCAGGACGGAACTAAGGTCCGCACCAAGTAGAAGCGGGCGTTGCCGCCCTTTACCCACATCAGATTTAAGAGCAGGAAAAGACTATGGCAGTAGAACTGGTTATCGCGATCGTCGCGCTCGTGCTCATCTTGATGTGGGCCTATTTCACCGCGCAGCGTTTGAACTCCCTGCACATCCGCACGGATGCGGCTTTGGCGCAGCTGGAGGCCACCCTTGACCGCCGCGCCGCAGTCGTCGCAGCGCTAGCGCCTGAGCTGGAGGAGGTTGCCTCCCGCGCGGAGTCGAGCGAGCTTACCCAGGGCCATTTTGAGACGCGTTCGGCCCACGAGCGGGAGCTGTCTATCGCGGTCAACGAGCGCTTTGCCGAGCGCCCCGCATTGCTTGCCGACGCCGAGGGGCGCATCCACCTTGCTCATCGCTTCTACAACGAAGCGGTCAGCGATACCCGCTCGCTACGCCTACGCCCCCTTGTGCGCATGTTCCGCCTGGGCGGCACGGCACCGCTGCCGGAGTTCTTCGAGCTCAGTCAGCTGCGGATCACTGAGTAGTTCCTGCTACTGAGCTGTTTGCTTGGTAGAGCTAGTGTTTTCGCGCTTGAGCTCCAAGCGCAGCCAAGACAAAGCAAGGCCTGTCATCACGAGGATGAGCACGTTGCGCGCCAGCAGCAAGAAAGCAGGGAAGAGGCCGTCGCGGCCCGCGTAGAGTACCGCGTCATAGTTGAACGGGTAGACCAGTGTGCCCAGTGCCGCCGCAGCAAGCGTGCACAGTGCGAGGTTGCGCAGCACTTTGCCTACTTTTTCGTCGATATGTTGATGTGCAACCGATGAGGCACGCGGCCAGGCATGCTTGAGCGCTATCGCCAAGATCGGGCCGAGCCAGATGATGTACTGGGTGGAAAAGACCTTGTTGCTGATAAAAAGCAGGCAGATCATCGTGATGAAAAAGGCCAGCGTGCTGCGCGCACCCCAGTTGCCGTTGCGGAAGCGCATGAGTGCGAAGCCGATAGCGAAAAACAGCATCGCCAAGGTCAAAACGTTGCTAAGAACTAACAGCGCGCTAACCCAAGGGCCGGTGATTTCAAAACTCTTGGAGGCAGCGTAGCCGATGGACCAAGTGTCCGGGAAAAGATGCGAGGCAAATACCGGAAGTGTTGCAGGTATCGATTCCACCTGTAGTCCCCGTACTCCCTGGTAGCGCAGCGGGGAAATGAGGCGCTCGACGTCATTGAAGGTGATGACGAGCAGGCAGATGCCCACGATGGAAGCGAAGAACGCGCTAAGGCGCTGCCAAGTCGCACGGGCATTGAAGCGGCCAACCAGGCCTGCGGCGAGCACGCCCGGCCACAGCTTCATCGTGGTGGCAAGGCCAAGCAACGCCGCTGCAAGCCGCGAGTTGCGGCCAAGAAGCATTCCTGCGGCAGCAACTGCCAGAGCCGGAAAAATATCGAGGCGCCAGACAAAGACCTGACCCACTGCGGTTCCAAAGATAACCCAAAACCATGCGGCGACGAAGGCCTGCGGCTTGCGGCGCCAGCCGTGAAGCAAGACCATGAGGAAAGCGGCGTCGACAAGCAGGCACAGCCCTGTAAAAATACCGGTAAAGCTGGTCTGATTCGGGCCGCTCAACCAGCCGACGAGAATTGAAGGCCACGTGCCAGGGTGCGGGTACTCGGTCATATCCGAGGAGTTTGTCCCAAAACGCTCGGAGAAGTAATAGGAAATATCTCCTAGCGGGACGTTGTTCCATTGCAGCAGTCCGATGAGGATAAGCCGGAAACAAATCCAGCCAGTCCAAACTGCTGGAACGGAACGAAAAATTTTCACCTAAGTAATGCTATTAGATGTTCGACTCGATAGTGGATTCGACATCGACGGGTGGCCCGAGCATCAGCAGAACGCCAAAGACCAGCGCAATGATTACGACGAACACGCTCAGAGTGCGCACTGGGAAGCGCACTACCTGGGCCAAAAGCTGCTCGGCAAGGCCGTGCGGCTGCTCAGAATCGCTAAAGCGCCAATGCGGCAGGAACTTATCGTGCTTGTCCGCCCATAGCGCAAACGGGAGTGCGGCAAAAGGTATGACCGAAACGATAAGCCCCAACATGCCCAGGCCAAAGGACCACTTGTTATTGATCCACACCATGACGCCCACGACGATGAAGCAGAGGAAACCAAAACCGTGGATACCGCCAGCGATAGGAGTTAGAGCCTCCGTCACGCCGGAGTACTTCAGAACCATAGAAAAAATAAGAAATGCCCACGTGAACATCTCCAGGTAGGCAACGACGCGGTGCAGGCGAGCAGGGCGTAAAAAAGACATGCGGCATATCCTACGCGCTAGCCCGGCGCACAGGTAAAGTTGACAGGGTTGCATGTGAAGAGCGCACGTTAAGGTTGCGCGTTGAGCAAAGAGGGGAGTCCCGCGTAGGTAATGGCTAAGGTGTGCGAGGTTATTGATCTAGCGCCGCTGAACGAAAAGGCTCAGGGTGATGTCTTTTCCGTGCCCATGGTTCCGTCCCAGATTGCGCGCACCTTTGGCGGGCAGGTGGTGGCCCAGGCGCTCGCTGCAGCCCAGCACACCGTTGAAGGAAAGCTCGTGCATTCCTTGCATGGCTACTTCGTGGGCCCAGGTGATGCCGCCGCGCCTGCGCGTGCCGAGGTAGAGCGCGTGCGGGACGGCCGTTCCTTTGCTACCCGTCAGGTGCGCATCTTTCAAGACGATCGCCTGATTTTCATGCTCAACGCGGGTTTCCACATCGCCGATGACTTTGGTCCTGAGCACCAGGACGCCATGCCGGAGGTTATGGGCCCGGAGGAGGCGGCCGCCGCCGGCGGTGGTGCTCCTTATTCCACCCGCATCATCCTGCGCGAGTGGGAAGACTGGGATATCCGTTTGGTCCCGCAGGAAAGCCGTGACCCTGAACTTGCCGAAGCCACAGGCGCTGGGTTCCGCTACGTGTGGTTCCGCAATACCTCGCAAGAATTTGCGGCGTCAGAAAGCAGCCAGGATGCCCACCGTGCGGCACTTGCCTATATGTCTGACATGACCTTAATCCGTGCTTCTCTGCTGCCACACCAAGGCGAGCAAGTACAGCTTGCCAGCCTGGATCACTCGATCTGGTTCCTGCGTCCAGTGCGTGTTAATGAGTGGTTGCTGTATGCGCAGGAATCACCATCCGCGCAGAATGCGACCGGTCTGGCCACCGGAAAGATCTTTAACCAAGGCGGGGATTTGGTTGCCGTGGTGGTCCAGGAAGGGCTTACCCGAACCGTGCGCGAGGGCATGCAGGTAGGCTCGCACAACGGCAATTGGCAAAACGTCTAGAAAAATATTCACTCAAACGCCGGAAAACGGTGGGGGCTGTTTTCAGCTACTCTACGCCCGTCCGTATAATTGCAGGCAGTTTCATAGAGCCACAATGAAAGGGATGAAATGTCCGGACACTCCAAATGGGCTACTACCAAGCACAAGAAGGCTGCTAACGATGCCAAGCGTGGCAAGGAATTTGCCAAGCTGATTAAGAACATCGAGGTCGCGGCCCGCACCGGTGGTGGCGATCCGGCTGCTAACCCGACTCTCGATGACATGATTAAGAAGGCCAAGAAGGCCTCCGTGCCGAACGACAACATCGAGCGCGCCCGCAAGCGCGGCTCCGGCGAAGAGGCCGGCGGTGCCGACTGGGAGACCATCATGTACGAGGGCTACGGCCCGAACGGTGTGGCAATGCTCATCGAGTGCCTTACCGATAACCGCAACCGTGCAGCCACCGATGTTCGCACCGCAATGTCCAAGAACGGCGGCAACCTCGGCGAGTCCGGTTCCGTTGCCTACATGTTCTCCCGCACCGGCATTGTTTTGGTCAACAAGGGCGAGCTGACCGAGGATGACGTCCTGATGGCAGTTCTGGAAGCAGGCGCTGAAGAGGTTAACGACCTGGGCGAGAAGTTCGAAGTTGTCTGCCAGCCGGGCGATATCCCGGCAGTTAAGGAAGCCCTGGTTGAGGCTGGCATCGAGGTCGACGACAATGAGACCGACTTCCGCGCATCCGTTGAGGTTCCGCTGGGTGCCGCTGATGCTCGTAAGATCTTCCGCCTCATCGACGCGCTGGAAGAATCCGATGACGTGCAGAACGTCTACACCAACATGGATCTTTCTGAAGAGGTTCTGGCCGAGCTCGAGCAGGACTAGCATTTAGCCAGGCTCTGCCACTTCGCACCGCGCCTTATTCTCCGCCTCGCGTAGGCGATAAGGAGAAAAGGCGCGGTTGCTCGTTTTAACCCCGCTCCATTTTTAGAACATGTGTGTGTATGATGTGGGAGGATCTTTTTCCTGAACTTCGCTCGGATTCCAAATCCAACTACCCACAGAAAGGCTTGCCGTGAACCTTGAAGGCTTGCGCGTCATGGGCATTGACCCAGGGCTTACCCGCTGTGGCCTTTCGGTAGTCCAGGCTGGGCGCGGTCGCGCGGTGATTCCCGTGGCAGTCGGCGTGGCGCGTACGCCGAGCGATAAAGAGCTAACCGAGCGTCTGCTGCGTCTTTCGGTGGCAGTTAAAGAGTGGATGGATGATTACCGTCCCGATGTGGTCGCTATCGAGCGCGTCTTCGAACGCGGCGAGGTCTCCACCGTCATGCAGACCGCCCATGTGGTTGGGGTAGTGGTGCTTGCTGCTGCTGAGCGCAACATCCCAGTGCACATGTACACCCCGTCTGAGGTAAAGAAAGCCATCTCCGGCAATGGCCGCGCCGATAAGAAGCAGATGACGGTAATGATTACCCGTATCCTTGGCTTGAGTGAAGCACCCAAGCCTGCCGACGCCGCCGATGCCCTAGCGCTTGCCGTATGCCACTGTTGGCGCGCACCCGCTTTGGCCCGCGTGGGGGAGAGCACCGGCTCTTGGCCTAAGACCAGCGGCGTGAAGGGCCGGGCCAATAAGCCGCGGACATCGTCTGGTACGTAGCCGGGGTGCCGGCCAGCATGACGCTATCCAGACTCGCACTGCTTTACTTACTGTTTCATCGCTTTAGATTTCATCCCGTCAAATAAAGGAGCCCCACCCACATGATTGCCTCGCTACGCGGAACCGTGTTGACCATCGGCCTTGACCACGCTGTCATCGAATGTGCGGGCGTGGGGTATAAGTTTCTCGCCACCCCAGTAACTCTCGGAACCCTGCGTCGCGGGGAGGAAGCTACCGTGCTTACCTCCATGGTGGTCAAGGAAGACTCCATGACTTTGTATGGTTTCGGCAACGATGAAGACCGCGAGATGTTTCACGTGCTGCAGTCCGTCTCCGGCTTGGGGCCAAAGCTGGCAGTAGCGGCGCTGTCCGTGATGGGAGCGGGGCA
Source organism: Corynebacterium simulans (assembly GCF_001586215.1). NCBI lineage: Bacteria > Bacillati > Actinomycetota > Actinomycetes > Mycobacteriales > Corynebacteriaceae > Corynebacterium > Corynebacterium simulans. Next base: position 2,659,007 of record NZ_CP014634.1, read on the forward strand.
GTTGGCAGCGGCAATCTCTAGCGGTGACGCAAAGACACTGCAGTCTATTCCTGGAGTGGGCAAGCGCATGGCAGAACGCCTAGCGCTAGAGCTGAAGGACAAGGTCAGCGTCTTTGCCCCCCAAGCAGGAGCCGGCGAAGTTACAACGGGTACTTCCGCTGTGGCCCATGCACCGGTAGTCGAGCAGGTCGTGGAAGCGCTCGTTGGACTGGGCTTTAGCGATAAGGCGGCGCGGCCCGTCGTGGAATCTATTGTGGAGGCAGATCCGGCAGCCGAGACTTCCACCGTCTTGCGCGGTGCACTGGCACAATTGGGACGCAAGAAGTAACTTTCGCAGTTCATATTCGCTTTGAGTCTTAACCCCCGCCCGACTATCTAAATTAAGTGAGAATGCATGTCCGATGTAGAACGCACTGAGTTTCAGCTCCCTGAGGGGCTAGCTGACCCGAGCGCGCCGCAGCGCAACCTCGACGTTGATGCGAGCGAGCAGGTGGGCGAGCACGACATTGAGCGTTCCTTGCGTCCGAAGTCCATTGAGGAATTCATCGGCCAGCCCAAAGTGCGCGAACAGCTCTCACTGGTGTTGAAGGGTGCTAAGAACCGTGGGGTAACTCCAGACCACGTGTTGCTCTCGGGCCCGCCTGGCCTGGGTAAGACCACCATGGCGATGATCATTGCGCAGGAACTCGGCACGTCATTGCGCATGACCTCCGGCCCAGCGCTGGAGCGTGCCGGTGACCTGGCTGCCATGCTGTCTAACCTGATGGAGGGTGACGTCCTATTCATCGATGAGATCCACCGCATCGCACGTCCGGCAGAAGAAATGCTGTACATGGCAATGGAGGATTTCCGCATCGATGTCATCGTGGGCAAGGGCCCTGGTGCTACTTCCATCCCGTTGGAGATTCCGCCTTTTACCTTGGTGGGCGCTACCACCCGCGCCGGCATGCTGACCGGCCCGCTGCGTGACCGCTTTGGTTTCACTGCGCAGATGGAGTACTACGACACTGCTGACCTGACACGAGTAATCACCCGTGCAGCAAAGATTTTGGACGTTTCCATCGATGAAGATGCTGCCGTAGAGATCGGTTCTCGCTCGCGCGGTACGCCGCGTATTGCGAACCGCCTGCTGCGCCGCGTGCGTGACTTTGCAGAGGTCAACGGTGACGGCCACATTGACCTCGCCGCAGCACAGGGCGCGCTGGCCGTCTTCGACGTCGATGAAAAGGGCCTGGACCGCCTCGACCGCGCGGTGCTGGAAGCACTCATCAAGGGCCACGGCGGCGGCCCGGTTGGTGTCAACACCCTCGCAGTAGCGGTGGGTGAGGAGCCTTCCACAGTGGAGGAGGTCTGCGAGCCGTACCTCGTGCGCGCCGGCATGGTTGCCCGCACTGGCCGGGGCCGCGTGGCTACCGCAGCCGCCTGGCGCCATATTGGATTGGAACCGCCCGAGGGTACGTTGGGCGAGGCGCTGTTTTAGAAGCCGCGTCGCGGCGTTTTGGCAGCCGCTAGATGTGGATTTCTGGCACACTGTCCTGTTATGGAATACGCTTTTCTACTCGTTATTGCCCTCCTTATTATCCTGCCTAGCTTCATGACTATGCGGAAGCAGAAGGAGCACCAGAACAAGCTGCGCAATCTCCAGGAGAACCTCGCCCCTGGGCAGGAAGTTATTACTGCGGGCGGCATGCACGGCACTGTGGTTGCCACCACCGAACGCGATGTGCAGCTACAGATTGCCCAAGGCGTTGTCGCAACCTTCGACAAGATGGCCATCGTGCGCACCGTTGAAACCGAGCAGCCTGGCGAGGCCCCCGACGTCGACAATGCACGCGTTGCGGATGGGACCACTGAGCCTGTTGAGTCTGCTGAGGATTCGCAGCGTTAGCTGCTGTTGTAGCGCTGGTCACACTCAGTGCTACAGCTGAGATCCCGTTGAGTTAATGGCCCGTCCATGACGTATCATGAGGGATCGTGCTCGTGCGCCAGTAAAACATTGGCCGCACGAATTATTCACTTTTAATTTGTTAAACCCTGTTTCTAGTTGCACAGGAGAACTTCTTGTCCGCAAAAAATCGTGGCGCATTGCGCAACAAAAACAGGCAGTGGCCCAAGCGCGCCATGGCCTTGTTTGCGCTAATCGTCGTTGCTATTTACGCCCTTATTTTCCTAACCGGCCCGCGCGAGGCTTCGACGAAGCTCGGCATCGACTTGCAGGGCGGTACCCGCGTGACCCTCGTGCCGCAGGGAGAGGAACCGACGCCGGATCAGCTCAAGCAGGCACGCGACATCCTTGAACAGCGCGTCAACGGTATGGGCGTTTCTGGCTCCGAGGTGGTTATTAACGGATCCACCCTCGTTATCACCGTCCCTGGCGAGGACGCCTCCCAGGCACAGGCAGTGGGCCAGACCTCCCAGCTTCTGTTCCGCCCTGTTGCGCAGCAGCCGATGCCGGATATGTCCAAGCTGGAAGACACCTTGCAGGATATGGCTAACCGCTGGGTGGAATACCGCGTTATCACCCCTGAGCAGGCCAATGAATCCCTGAAGAAGGTCAACGATGCAATCCAGCAGGGCGCAGAGCAGGCTGGCAACAAGGATGCTAAGAAATCCGAGGCACCGAAGGTCACCGCTAAGCCAAAGGAAGAGCCTTCCAACTCGCTTGAAAAGGCAGACTTCCGCGATGAGATGACTAAGATGCTGCTCAAGGACCGCCAGTCTGAAGACGCCACGACTATCTCCGCGGCTTCCGCACTGATGCGTTGCGACGCCGATACCGATCCGCTCGCCGGCACCGACGATTCAGCCAAGCAGTTCGTGGCTTGTGACTTTGCTGATAAGACGCCGTACATTCTGGCGCCGTCCCCGCTTCTCGAGGGCATTAAGGATCCAAACGGCACTCGCCTGACCGGTAACGAGATCGACACCAACAAGCCGATCAATGGTGGGCTGAACCCACAGACTGGCCAGATGGAAATCAGCTTCGCGTTCAAGGACGGCGATGGCCCGAACGGCTCCGAGACGTGGTCCAAGCTGACCCAGGAGAACCTGCAGAAGCAGGTTGCCATCACCCTTGACTCCGCGGTTATCTCCGCACCTGTCATCCAGGGCGCAACCCCGGTTGGTTCTGCTACCTCCATCACCGGCGACTTCTCCCAGGAAGAAGCAAGTAGCCTGGCTAATAACCTGAAGTACGGCGCACTGCCGCTTTCCTTTACCGGTTCCAACGGCGAGCCTGGCGGCACCGTCGAGACTGTTCCGCCATCACTGGGCAAGGCAGCTTTGAAGGCGGGCCTTATCGCCGGCATCGTCGGCTTCCTCCTCGTGGCTGCATACTCCCTGTACTACTTCCGCGCACTTGCTGGCGTTTCCCTTATCACCCTGGTTGCCTCCGGCATCCTGACCTACGGCGCCCTGGTTCTGCTGGGCCGCTGGATTGGTTACTCCCTGGATCTTTCCGGCGTCGCTGGTCTGGTCATCGGTGTGGGTGCCACGGCTGACTCCTTCGTGGTCTACTACGAGCGCATCAAGGATGAGCTGCTCGAGGGCCGCTCCTTCCGTTCCGCCGCCACCAAGGCCTGGGAGCGATCGCGTGCCACCATCGTCACAGGTAACGCCGTGACGCTCATCGGCGCCGTCATCGTCTACTTCCTTTCCATCGGTGAGGTTAAGGGCTTCGCCTTCACCATGGGCCTTACCACTGCCTTCGACTTGGTTGTTTCCTTCCTCGTTATGGCGCCGCTTATGCAGCTCATCGGCGGCAAGCCTGCGGCTGCGAAGCCCGCAATGAATGGTCTCGGCGGCATCTACGCGCTCGTCGAGGAGCGCCGCGCCCGCGGCTACTACGCAAAGACCCCGGCGGCAGGAAAATCCGATGCGTCCCGCCTGTCCGAGGAGGAGAAGTAAGCATGACCTCTAGCGTTAAGTCCCACAAAATTTCCAAGCTGGACCGCCTCTACGAGGACGAGGGCGGATTCGATTTCATTGGCCGTTCCAAGACCTGGTACGCCATCACCGCAGCCCTCGTGGTTGCCGCCGTCTTGGCCATCGCCATTCGCGGCTTCAGCCTTTCCCTCGACTTCGAGGGCGGCACCAAGCTCAACATGCCTGCAGGCGACCTCGTGGCCGAGCAGGTAGGAGACACCTTCGAGGAAGCAACCGGCATCGAGCCGGAGGTGGTGCAGATCGTCGGTGCTGGCGATTCCCGCACCCTCGAAATCACCACCGAGCGCCTTTCCCAGGAGCAGGTCGACACTGCCCGCCAGGCGATCTTTGAAAAGTACGAGCCGAAGGACGAATCCGGCGAGGCCACTCCGGATGCGATCGGCTCCTCCACGGTTTCTGAGTCCTGGGGATCTTCAATCACCGAGCGCATGTTGCTGGCCATGCTCGTATTCTTGGTCGCCGCCACCATCTACGTGGCAGTGCGCTTGCAGCGCGACATGGCTTTCGCCGCCATTTTGGCGCTGATTCTCGACGGCGTGATCATCGCCGGCATCTACGCCTTGTTCGGCTTGGAGGTTTCCCCGGCCGTCATCATCGGTCTGCTGACCGTTCTGACCTTCTCCATCTATGACTCTGTCATCGTCTTCGACAAGGTCAACGAAAACACCGAAGGCTTTGAGGGGCAGCGCAAGCGCACCTACGGCGAGCTGGCCAACCTGGCTACGAACCAGACCGTCATGCGTTCGATTTCCACCTCGATCATTTCCGTGCTGCCAATCATCGCGCTGTTTGTTATCGCGGTCTGGCTCATGGGCATCGGCACCCTGCGCGATCTCGCGCTTATCCAGCTGATCGGCGTTATCGAGGGCATTTTCTCCTCGCTCTTCCTTGCTACTCCATTGCTGGTTACCTTGGCTAACCGCCGCAAGGCAGTAAAGAAGCACAATGCGGCCGTTAAGGCCTTCCGCGCCGAGCACGGCGAGGATGCCACCGAAGAAGACACAACTGAGGCGGCTAAGGGTTCACGAACCGTGGCTTCGCCGCAGCGTGCGGCAACGGCGGATAAGGCGGCGTCGCCAAGCACTGGCGATGACACCCCGCGTAACCTGGATACGCCGGGCAGCGCTGGCGCAAGCTGGCGCCCGGGCCGTTAAGCACAACGGGGCGAAAGGGAGCGAGTACTACCGTGGTAAACACACCACAGAACGAGCGTCATTGGAGCAAGCGAGCTGCGATGGCGCTCCTCGCCGTTGTCGGGCTAAGCGCAACAGCGTGTTCGAATGGACCGGGCGAGGATTCCGCTGGGCAAGCCAAGGATTCTGGCTCTCACTCCACGGACTTTTTCGGTTACATGGTCAATACCCGCCTGGCCACCACCAATGCGGGAACGTCCTTTGGTAACGCTGCGAATGCGGCCCAGCTGTCGAGCCGCCTATACCCAGGCATCTACATGCCGGGCCCATCGGGGCAGATGATTCCAAACTCGGACTTGGTGCAGACCGAGGAGATACCGGCCAGCCCGGAGAACCCATATAAGCAGGTCAATTTCACCTTGTCGGAGCAGGCAACCTTCTCCGACGGCGTTCCGGTGACCTGCGATGACTACCTGTTGGCATATACCGCTGGCGTCATGCCAGCCGAGTTTGGTTCGCACATGCCGCTTACTAGCGAGATCGCGCATTTTGATTGCGCACCCAACGCGAAGAAGTTCACCATCACCTTCAACAAGGACCAAGGCGATAGGTGGCGTTACCTCTTTGGCCCGGGCACCGTCATGCCGGCGCATGCCGTGGCTAAGAAGGCCGGGATGAACCTAGAAGAGCTCAACGCGGCGCTGTCCACGCAGGATCCTGCGTCCTTACAACAGGTCGCCGAGACCTGGCGCTACGGTTTCTCCACGACAGCCGAGGACTTTGATCCCGCGCTGCAGGTTTCCTTTGGCCCCTTCGTCGTGGATAAGGTCGGGGAGTCCGGCGAGGTCATCCTGCGCGCCAATGAGGAATACTTTGGTGATCAGCCCTCTACTGACAGGGTTGTGGTGTGGCCAAATACCGCAGATGCCAAGGCGCTGCGGGAGTCTGGTAACCTGCGCGTCGTCGACGCAGGCTCCGCTAAGCCGAAGTGGCTGCCGGCCGCCGACGAGGAAAGCCCCTATGAGGTTGAGCCCACCGTCGGCGGGTTGACCGATGCGTTGACGCTGTCGCAGGCTGGCGTTTTTCAGGAGCCGTGGGCGCGTCAAGCCTTCGCGGCCTGCATCGACCAGTCCCGCCTGGCCAAGGTCAGTTCGGACATCTCCGGCGTGGACGTGCCGCCGGTCTACACACGCACCCTGCGTCACTCCGACCCGGTAGGCACACACCTTAGCGATATCGCGGATGCGCACAAGAAGGCGGACATGACCAAGGCCTCGGAACTTTCGGGCAATACCATCAAGATTGGCTACTTAGGCCCCGATGAGCGCTATGCCGCGATGGTGGAGGAAATTAAGTCCATGTGCGAGCCGGCCGGCATCACCATCGAGGACCAGTCCGCCGAGTACATGTCCCAGCATTACCTCGAGATGGATCCGGTTACATGGACGCCTACCATCGACGTCTTCTTGGGTCCTGTCGATCCAATGAGCGAGTACACCACGCCCGATGCCGATATCTCGAATCTGAAGGAGATTCGAGGCGCGGAGGAAAAGCTCTGGGAGGATGTGCCTTCCATTCCGGTGGCAGCACAGCCGCGCGTGTTCATCGTGGATCGCAACGTCAAGGGAGTAGTGCCTTACACTGGCAGCGCGGGCATTGGCTGGAACATGGACCGCTGGGCCGTGAGCGCTTCCGCGAGCTAGTGCGCAGACCTTTCCACTTAACACTGATTTTTAATAAGGATTTTTAGACCGTGAGTGAAGTTTATTCAGACGCTGCACGTGCACTGGCGGAAAAAGTCCGCCTAGTGAAGGACTTCCCGGAGGAGGGCATCCTCTTTGAGGATCTCACGCCCGTGCTAGCCGACGCCGATGCTTTCCAAGCCGTCGTCGATGGCCTTGCGCAGGCTTGTAAGGACCTGGGCGCCGACATGATCGGCGGCCTGGATGCCCGCGGATTCCTGCTGGGGTCAGCCGTGGCCTATAAGCTGGGCCTGGGAATTCTGGCCATCCGCAAGAAAGGCAAGCTGCCGCCACCAGTACTGACCCAGGAATACACCCTAGAGTACGGCTCCGCGGCGCTGGAGATTCCGGCCGATGGCGTGGACATCAAGGGCAAACGTGTCGTGCTTGTCGACGACGTGCTGGCAACCGGTGGCACCCTCTACGGCGCGAAGTTGCTTTTGGAGTCCGCGGGTGCGGAAGTTGCCGGAAACGTCGTGGTGCTAGAGGTCAATGGCTTAGCCGGCCGCGAGCGATTGGCAGATGTTCCGCTGGTAGTGCTCAATCAGGCGGGCGCGACCGGCTAGAATGATGTGGCTAAGGCCATACTAGGGCCATACTAGGGCCATACTAGGCCAAACACATCACCCCCATGACCTATGAGGAGGGCGACGCCGTGACCACTGAGAAGTCGACAAAGCGCCCTAATGGCGGCATGCGCAGCATGTCCGCCCGTTTAGCGCGGTCTTTGACCGGCGGAAGGGTAAGGATCAACCCGGTTTTGGACCCACTTATGTCCATTCACCGGCAGTTTCACCCCAAGGCCGATGCAGAAGTGCTCAACAACGCTTATGACACTGCTGAGCGCCTCCACGAGGGGGTGTTCCGTAAGTCGGGGGAGCCGTACATTACGCATCCGCTGGCGGTGGCCACGATTGCCGCGGAGATCGGCATGGACACCACCACCATCGTTGCGGCGCTGCTGCATGACACGGTGGAAGATACCGACTACTCGTTGGATGACCTCACGCGCGACTTCGGCCCGGAGGTTGCCCGGCTTGTCGACGGCGTGACGAAGCTGGACAAGGTCGCCTTGGGCGCCGCCGCGGAGGCGGAGACGATCCGCAAGATGATCGTGGCCATGGCTACTGACCCGCGCGTGCTGGTTATCAAGGTCGCCGACCGCCTGCACAATATGCGCACCATGCGCTTTTTGCCGCCAGAGAAGCAGGCAAAGAAGGCGCGCCAGACCCTAGACGTCATCGCGCCGCTGGCGCACCGCCTCGGCATGGCGAACGTGAAGTGGGAGCTGGAAGACCTTTCCTTTGCCATCTTGTACCCGAAGAAGTACGACGAGATTGTACGCATGGTGGCAGATCGCGCGCCTTCGCGCGATCGCGCCCTTAAGGAGATCCAGAAGCAGGTTGGTGCGGCGCTGCGTGAAAACGGCATTCAGGCCGAGGTCATGGGCCGCCCGAAGCACTATTGGTCCATTTATCAGAAGATGATGGTCCGTGGCCGCGACTTTGCGGAGATCTTCGACCTCCTGGGCATCCGCATCTTGGTCGATGACGTCAACTCGTGCTACGCCGCCATCGGCGTGGTCCACGCGCTCTACCAAGCGCTGCCGGGCCGGTTTAAGGACTATATTTCCTCCCCGCGCTTCGGCGTCTACCAGTCGCTGCACACCACGGTGATTGCAGAAGGCGGCTCCACCCTGGAAGTTCAGGTGCGTACGCACGAGATGCATTACAACGCCGAGTTTGGTGTGGCCGCGCACTGGCGTTACAAGGAGAAAAAGGGCAAGAACGGCGCCGGCGATGCCGAAGTCGACCAGATGGCGTGGATGCGCCAGCTGCTGGATTGGCAGAAGGAAGCTGCAGACCCGAACGAGTTCTTAGACTCGCTGCGCTATGACCTGACCACCAAGCAGATCTTTGCTTTCACGCCCAAGGGCGATGTGGTGACTCTGCCAGCGGGGTCCACGCCGGTGGACTTTGCCTATGCCGTCCACACTGAGGTGGGGCACCGCTGCATCGGTGCGAAGGTCAACGGCAAGCTGGTGGCGTTGGAATCCCAGCTAAAGTCCGGCGACAAGGTAGAGATCTTTACCTCGAAGGATCAGAATGCCGGTCCTTCGCGTGATTGGCAGGAGTTCCTAGTATCGCCGCGCGCGAAGGCGAAGGTGCGCCAGTGGTTTGCCAAGGAGCGCCGCGAAGAGCACCTAGAGGCCGGCCGCGACGCTTTGGCCGCGGAAATCCAGCGCGGAGGCTTGCCGATGCACCGCCTGTTCACCGCATCCTCGATGCGCCAAGTGGCAGAGCAGTTGCACTTTGACGACGTCGATTCGCTCTACACGGCAATCGGCGCGGGCCACGTCTCGGCCCAGCACGTGGCTAACCAGTTGATGTCGCTCTTCGGCGACCAAGACGATGCCGCTGAGGCACTGGCGTCACGTACTTCGCTCACGGAGTTGGAGAACTCCCGTACTCAACGCACCACCGATTCCGAGAAGGGAACCGGCATCCTAGTGGAGGGTAGCCCCGACGTCATGGCTAAGCTGGCGCGCTGCTGCCAGCCCGTGCCTGGTGACGCCATCTTCGGATTCGTCACCCGTGGCGGCGGCGTTTCGGTTCACCGTGCAGATTGCACCAATGCCGAAAAGCTCAAGCAGGAACCAGAGCGCATGATGAAGGTGGAGTGGTCCTCCGGCAAGGGCGCCGCCGGCGAGTTTGCTGCGAGCGTCCAGCTCGAGGCCATCGACCGCCAGGGCCTGCTGGCTGAGCTGACCGGCGTGTTCAGTGAGCAGAAGCTCAACGTGTTGTCCATGAGCTCCAATCGCGGTGATGACCACATCGCCACGATGCGCTTTACCTTCTCCATCTCGGATACCAAGCAGCTGGGCCAGCTTATGACCACGCTGCGCAACACCGAGGGCGTCTTCGACGTCTACCGCGTAACGGCCTAGAAGGTAAAGCCCAGACCGTGACGGCGGGACGCCGTCACCCTCACCCAACCTAGGGTGAGGGTTTCTTAATGCCATATAGCTGGCGGTTTGCGGGCAGGTGAACTTTCCGGGCATGCCCGGTAAAACGCCAGGTAAAAGCATTTATGTGGGCTGCGAAGGTGCCTTAAAGCGACTATAAACAAGACGTTCGTACCTCTCTCATGAAACAGGAGAACTCGTGAAATTTCGTCGCTTTGGCCAGCTGCTCGCTGCCTCTACCGTTACTGCCGTCGCTCTCAGCGGAGCCCCTGCCTTCGCGCAGGACAACACCGTGACTATCTCCGTCAGCAACATCACTGACATCCACGGTCATTTGGAAAATGGCCTGCCCAAGGACAAGACCGTAAAGCCCGGCGATGAGATGGGCGCGGCTCTGCTGCAGTCGCTGATTAAGAAGGTCAACGAAGGCCAAGAATATGCGCTGACTTCCTCTGGCGATAACGTGGGCGGTTCTGCATATATCTCCGCCATCTCTGAGGATGAATACACCATGGACGTTCTCAACGCGATGGGCCTCGATGCTACCGCAGTGGGCAACCACGAGTTTGATAAGGGCGTCGATGACTTGCGGGACCGTATCCAGCCGCACTCCGAATTCCCGATCCTGGGCGCAAACGTCCTGCAGAATGGCAAGCCGATTCTCGATGCTTCCATCGTCCAGGAAATCGGCGGCGTCAAGGTGGGTTTTGTTGGCACCGTTACCCAGAACACCGAGTTCAAGGTTGCCCCGGCAATGATTCCAGGCGTGACCTTCACCGACCCAGTTGAGGCCACCAATAAAGAGGCAAAGCACCTGAAGGAATCCGGCGAGGCTGACGTCGTCATCGCGCTCTTCCACGAGGACGCCCAGCAGTTCGCCGACGGATTCAGCACCGACGTTGATGCGCTCTTCGGCGGCGATACCCACGTGAAGACCCAGGGCGAGGTCGCCCGCGAGGGCGCCCTGCCGCTGCAGTGGGCGCAGGGCCACGAGTACGGCAAGCTGCTCAACGACCTGGATATCACCTTCGACACCAAGGCGAAGAAGGTCACCGACATCAAAATGAAGCAGTACGACGCGACGGACGCGGCTTCGCTTAGCGAGGATGCCGAAATCGCCGCGATCGTCGATGAAGCTGCGGCCAAGGCGGAGGAGCTCGGTGCTGACGTCGTGGGCACCATGCCAGAGGCGCTCTTCCGTGGCTCCGATGAGGGCAAGGGTTCGGGCTCCAACCGCGGCGTGGAATCCACCCTGAACAACTTCATCGCGCAGGCACAGCGCAAATCTGTGGCGAAGGCCGTGGGCAAGGAGATCGACCTGGGCGTCATGAACGCCGGTGGTGTGCGCGCGGACCTGCCTGCAGGCGAGGTCACCTACAAGGATGTCTTCACGGTGCAGCCATTCGGCAACGCCGTGGCTTACGGCAAGGTTTCCGGCGCTGACCTCATCAAGGCTCTGGAGAACCAGTGGCAGGAAGGCGCATCTCGTCCGCGCCTGGCCATGGGCCTTTCCGATAACGTGCAAGTGGTTTATGACCAGACCGGTGAGCACGGTAGCCGCATTAAGTCCGTGACCATCGACGGTGAGCAGGTCGACCCGAGCAAGGACTACACCATCGCGCTGTCCACCTTCCTCATCGGCGGCGGCGACGGCTACTTCGCTGAGGGCGCCATCAAGGATGTTGTGGACTTGGGCTACATGGACACTCAGGCCATGATTGATTACATCAAGGCTGGCAAGCCAGCCGCTCGTGAGGGTCAGGGCCAGATTGGCGCTCACATCACCGGCGAGGTTAAGCCGGGCAATGAGATCACCGTGGAGCTGTCCTCCCTCAACTACACCTCTGAGGGCGAGCCGATGGCAAAGACCGCCACGGTCAAGCTGGGGGATGAGACCGCCACTGCGGATATCGACAACGCGAAGCAGGACGGTGACGACCAGTTCGGTGAGCGCGGCCGCGCGACGCTGAAGCTTAACGTGCCGGCGGACTTCACTTGCGATACCCCGCTCGAAATCACCACCGACGCTGGCACTGAGGCAACGCTGCCGCTTGACGACGCCACCTGCAGCGACGAGCCGGGCAAGGGCGATACTACCGACAGCTCCTCGCTGAGCTCCCTGTCCTCCCTGGACTCCGGTTCTTCCAAGGGCCTGGGCATTGCCGCGGGCGTCATCGCTGCCATCGTGGGCATCATCGGTGTGGTGGGCATGAACATGCACATGCTGCCGGCGCCGGTGCGTGCTTTCATTGAGAACCTGCGCAAGCAGTTCAACATATAAGCACTGCAGTCTAAAGCAAGGCACCGTGGAATCTTCTCCACGGTGCCTTTGTCTATCCAAGCTCCGTGAAGGAAAAGCGTGGTAGTAGAGTAGTTTGACGTGGATATTGTGGATTTGATCGGGCGTGAGTCGGTATATCAATTAGGCATTGAGCCACACCGAATCCCCGTGGTCTTACTTGCCACCATCGGTATCTACTTGGCCTTTATGATTCTGGTCAAGCTCTTTGGCACCCGCGTGCTGACGTCGATGACTGCCTCCGATGCGGTCATCATCATTATGTTCGGTGCCGTGGCCGGCCGTGTCATCGTGGGTAATCCACCTACCCTTGCCGCCGGCGTCATCGGCCTTCTAACGCTCATGGTTTTAGAGGCTGCCTTCGGCACCATCCGCCGCTACATCGGCTGGTCCCGCTACCTAGACCGCCGTCCCGTGCTGTTGGTCTATAACGGCGAGCTGCTCGAAGACAACATGCACTTTGCCCACATCACCGTCAGCGACGTAAATTCCGCAACCCGCAAAGCCGGACTCGGCCGCCGCGGCGACATTCAGATGATGATCCTCGAACCCACCGGCCAAATTTCCGTCATCAAAATCGGCCAATTCGTCGACCCGGACCTCTTCCGCGACATCCTCGGCGCTGAGCTCATCGAGGGCATGGACGAGGAAAAAGGGGAGAAGTAGCTGCGGTCTTGGCTGAATACGGTGTCCGTTGACTGAGTAATGTGGCTGACAGACGAGTTTTGACAGTAGCCTGAAGGCGTAGCGGCGGCCGAAGGTTATAGCCACTACTGAAAGGATGCACGTGTAATGACGGTTCCTGGCGAGCAAGCGCACAACGAACAGCCTATGTCCGATAAAGAGTTCGAAGCACTAAAGAAAGCACATTTCTTCATGGAGGAATACATGAAGTGCTTGGATGAAGCACGCAAACGTCCATGGTGGGAGAAAGCGCTTGGTGTGTTCGGCATTCGACGCATCGTGCGTTAGTAGTTGGTAGGCAACCAAAGTTCTTCTTTGGTGTTAACCAGCGAGTCTGTATGCTACGGTCGGCCAGTGTCGCCCGCTTATGCGGCGAAAAGATGGACCAGACGCAAGAAAACCGCCCACCAAATGGTGAGCGGTTGTTCTAGATCTTCGGATCGAAATTAGAAGATCTTGAAGTATTTGTTGATGAAGCCAAACAGTGCGCCGAGAGCGGAGATGACTGCGGTTGCAACGCCGATCCAAGCCTTTACCTCGTCTGCCTGGTCTTTGTCGAAGGAGGAGGAACCCTTGTTCTCCTTAGCGTCGTCCTTGTTGTCGTCGTTCTTGTTGTTGTCGGTGTTGGTGTTCGCGTAAACGGTAGCCTCAACCGGAGCCTCGTCAGCGGTCTGGGCCATAGCAGCGCCAGCGCCGCCGAAGGAGATGGTAGCGGCTGCAGCTGCTGCAACCAGTGCCTTACGGGAGAAGAACTTCATGTGTTCAATCCTTAGGAGTTTGGGAATTTCAAAGACCCCACGAATGTTAGTTCCGGCCCTGAAGATATGCAACCGATAAAGCGAAAAAGTTCATCCTGTGAAGTATCTGGAGGATTGTTGTGTGCAGGAGAAATAGGAAAAATGCACTAGATGATTGAGCCTACTTTGTGAAAAGGCCTGCGCAAGCATAAGAAAATCTCAGCTAACTCTGAAAATGGTGCATGTAAGACGAAGCCCCCTGGGCATACCCATCAGGGGTGCCCAGGGGGAGACGAAAGGACATCTATTTGTCGGCGCTTAGGCTTCGACAGACGCCTTCTTGATCTTGATTTCCTCAGCCGGCTTACCGTCGGAGGCACCGCCTTCGACGCCGATCTTGGCGATCTTGTCCATGGTCTCCTGGCCCTTGTCGGTCAGGTCGCCAAAGTAGGTGTACTCAGGCGTGAGCATGGAGTCGGCGTAGTTGACGAAGAACTGGGAGCCGTTGGTGTCCACGCCGGAGTTGGCCATGGCGATGGAGCCTTTCGGGTAGGTCACCGGGTTCTTGGTGTCAGCTTCATCAGTCTCGTCGGTTGGGTATTCGTTGGCGAAGCTAAAGCCAGGGCCGCCGGAGCCGGTGCCGGTTGGGTCACCGCACTGCAGGACGCTCAAGCCGCCGGAGGTCATGCGGTGGCAGATGGTGTCGTCGTAGTAGCCCTGATCCGCCAGGTCCGAAATTGCGTTGACGGCACACGGAGCTTTAGCACGGTCGAGCTCCATTTCGATGTCGCCCTTGTTGGTAGCAAAGTTAACCTTCACCGTTCCCTTGGTGGAGACATCCTTGCCGTCCGGAACCTTCGCCCCGTTGGCATCCCGGCCGTCCTTTTCGTAGGTGCACTGCACGCTCGCAGGCAGTGCCTCAGCACGCTTGCCGGACAGTGGCTTGGCATCCGGGGTGTCCTGAGCAGTGGTCTCTGCGGCGCTGGATTCTTCGGCCACGACCTTCTCATCGGAATTATCGCGGGTGGCGAAGAAGTAGATGCCGCCGACCAAGGCGAGGATAACTACGAGCGAGGCCGCGACAACGCCCAGAGGGCGGGTCTTTTCCTTGCGGTCACGGGCCTTAAGCTCACGGTCGAGCTGGTTTAGCGCTTCTTCGCCACGCTGTTTGTTGTTGGGCATTTAATGGTCCTTTGGCGATGGATTTCGAGTTAAACGCTAGCTTCTAAGCCAGTGGGCTCGAGCTATACCTGACAGAGTCTAGCCCGTCTGGCCCAACGGATCGTATTTGCCCATCGTGGCACGCCAGGCAATCCTTCAGTAGGGTGGGGCGCCATGGCTCACGTTAAATTCAATGGAAACGAAACCGAAATCGCCGGAAACCTACCTGAGGTAGGGCAGAAGCTGCCAGAGTTCACGCTCGTCGGCACCGATCTTTCCGAGGTAACCAACCAGGACTTCGAGGGCAAGCGCCTGGTTATCTCCTTGTTCCCGTCCGTAGACACCGGCGTGTGTGCAGCGCAGCTGCGTTCCTTCAACGAGAAGGCTGCCGGCCTAGACAACACCGTTGTGTTGTCCGTGTCCCGTGACCTGCCATTCGCGCAGGAGCGCTTCTGTGCAGCAGAGGGCATTGAGAACGTCGTTAGCGCTTCTGACTTCCGCTCTGACTTCGGCGAGAAGCTGGGCATTACCCTGCAGGGCTCCCCGCTGAAGGGCCTGCTGGCTCGCTCCGTTGTTGTCACCGATGAAGAGCACAAGGTCATCTACACCGAGCTCGTCGATGAAGTCACCACCGAGCCGAACTACGACGCTGTGATCGAGGCATTGAGCAAGTAAATCAGCGAGTAAAAGCTCACTAAATCTCATCTAGCGCCTGGCCCCACTGCATTGGGGGCGGGCGCTAGACTGCGTTTTATGACTTTGAGCGTTTTAGGTTTCGCAGCTGGGCCCTACAAGACCAATACCTATGTGGTGGCCAATGGCTC
The DNA here is from genome assembly GCF_001586215.1 of Corynebacterium simulans. Lineage (NCBI taxonomy): Bacteria > Bacillati > Actinomycetota > Actinomycetes > Mycobacteriales > Corynebacteriaceae > Corynebacterium > Corynebacterium simulans. The sequence goes on from NZ_CP014634.1 coordinate 2,674,497, forward strand.
CCGCGCTTTCGTGGTTGACCCAGGCATGCACGCGATGCAACGTGTTCTCGACTTGGGTAAAGAGCATGGCCTTAACTTCGAAGCTATCGTCTTGACCCATGGCCACCTCGACCACACCCGCGAGGCAGGTGACCTTGCCAAGCAGCTCAACCTTCCGGTGTACATCCACCCCAAGGACGCGTTCATGCTTGTTGACGGTTCCGGGGTCTCACCGGAATCGCAGCTGCTTTTCGACGCCGCGAATATGCTCGCCATCGACGATCTTCGCGAGCTCCACGGCGGCAAGACCTTGGAACTCATCGGCTACGAGTTCCGCATCGAGCATGCCCCGGGTCATTCGCCGGGCTCCGTCCTTATTATTGCCGAGGAATTCGTGCTTGCCGGCGACGTCCTCTTTAAAGGCTCTATCGGGCGCACCGACCTCGAGCACTCTGACCCAAGCGCGATGCAGCTCTCGCTTGCCGGGCCTGTCTGGAGGCTCGATGACAAGCTCGCTGTCCTGCCCGGACACGGCGCAACCACCACGATGGGCGCCGAAAGGGCAACTAATCCATTCTTGGCCACGCTACGGGATGTACTCTGATACGCGTGAGTGATAAGAAGCAGTTTAAGGCCCTGTCCGCTCCCAAAGGAGTCCCGGACTACATTCCGCCGCAATCGGCGACCTTCTACAAGGTGCGTGAGAACCTGGTCCATCAGGCTCATCTCTCCGGCTTCCAGCACATCGAGCTTCCGATCTTCGAAGACACCACGCTTTTCGCGCGTGGTGTTGGTGAATCCACCGATGTGGTCTCCAAGGAGATGTACACCTTCGCAGACCGCGGCGACCGATCGGTAACCCTGCGCCCAGAAGGCACCGCAGGCGTTATGCGTTCTGTCATTGAGCACAACCTTGACCGCGGCCAGCTGCCGGTCAAGCTCAACTACTTCGGACCTTTCTTCCGTTACGAGCGCCCGCAGGCTGGCCGCTACCGCCAGCTTCAGCAGGTCGGTGTCGAGGCCATCGGCGTTGACGATCCCGCGCTCGACGCCGAGGTCATCGCCCTGGCAGATCGCTCCTTCCGTTCCCTCGGGCTGAGCCAATTCCGTCTCGAGCTGACCAGCTTGGGTGACCAGAACTGTCGCCCGGCTTACCGCGAGAAGCTGCAGGAGTTCTTGTTCAAGCTCGACTTAGATGAGGAAACCCGCAAGCGTGCGGAGATCAACCCGCTGCGTGTCCTCGATGACAAGCGTTCTGAGGTCCAGGAGCAGCTTGCCGACGCCCCGCTGATGCTCGATCACCTAAACGACGAGTGCCGTGAGCATTTCGAGACGGTCACCGGCCTGCTCGATGACATGGGCATCGAGTACACCATCAATCCGCGCATGGTCCGCGGCTTGGATTACTACACCAAGACCTGTTTCGAGTTCGTGCACCCGTTGCTCGGCGCGCAGTCCGGCATCGGTGGAGGCGGCCGCTACGACGGCCTGATGTCTCAGCTGGGAGGCCAGGAGCTTTCCGGCATCGGCTACGGCCTCGGCGTCGACCGCACCATCTTGGCTCTGGAGGCTGAGGGCATCCAGCTCGACGGCGTCGACCAGCGCGTTGAGGTCTTTGGCGTGGCACTGGGCGCCGATGCTAAGCGCCGTATGGCAGGCATCGTCAACGACCTGCGCAACGCCGGCATCTCCGCTGACATGTCCTTCGGCGACCGCGGCCTCAAGGGGGCGATGAAGGGCGCGGACCGTGCCGGCGCTCGCTTCGCGCTTGTCCTGGGCGAGCAGGAGCTCGAAAACGGCGTTGTCGCCGTCAAGGACCTTGCCGCGCATGAGCAAAGCGACGTCGCCATTGACGCGCTCGTTGAGCACCTGCGCAGCCAGCTGAATTAAGCCAACGACGTTAAAGGGCATCTCGCTGAGATGCCAAAGGCGCCTTCCTTCCCACATATCGGTTGGGGAGTGAAGGCGCCTTTTGTTTTGCTACTATGCGTTCGCCATGCCGCTTTTGATGCCTGCCAAGTAGATGCGCAGCATACGTTTTGGATATCGGGCACGTAGTTCTCCACGTGCACCTTCCTGGGGCGCACCAGCGTTAAGATTCCCACCACGAAGTCGAGGTGCCCCACGCCTGGGCCAATTACGTCGTGCTGCTTTCCGAGCTCGATGAACCTTTCGCCGTTTTCCTGCAACGCGTCGCGCTTCAATTGCAAATCCTCCGGCAGGGTATCTAAGTCCTCCGGCACGAAGGAAGGGATGAGGCTGGTCAAACCCATTTCCGTGAGCTTGAGAGCATAGTCCAGGACGAAGTTTTCCGCGTCCGAAGGATCGGATTCGAAGCCTTTAATCAAGCGATTTTGGAAGACCAGAAAATCGTCGCTCATGTGTTCCGCGCACGCGTGAATCAACCCTTCACGGTCCGGGAAGTTGCGGTAGAGCGTGGCGACGCCCACGCCTGCTTCCTAGGCAATCTTTTCAAGGGAGACCGAGTTGCCATGGCGTTTAAACATGGCGCATGCCGCCTCGATGATGGCTATTCGGCGGCGTAATGCATCGGCTCGCATGGAGGTAGATATCGCTTTCTAGGTTAGGGTCTGTGCGTTAGCGATAAGACTACCTTTTGCCACGCAAGCCTTTTTGCATTAGCACTCCACCTGCGTGACGGCGAAGCCTAGGGTCTTTGCGAGGCCACCAATGGAGGTCTCCTTGTACTTCGCCAGCATGTCGCGGCCGGTATCGGCCATCGTCTGCACGGCGGCGTCGAGAGAAACGTGGTGCGTGCCTTGGCCCATGCGCGCCAGGCGCGCGGCGTTGATGGACTTGACCGCGCCGATGGCGTTGCGCTCGATGCACGGAATCTGCACGAGGCCGCCGACTGGGTCGCAGGTAAGGCCGAGGTTGTGTTCCAGCGCAATCTCGGCTGCATTTTCGATCTGCGCCGGCGTTGCGCCTAGCAGTTCAGCCATGCCGGCCGCCGCCATTGACGACGCCGAGCCTACCTCGCCTTGACAGCCCACCTCGGCGCCCGAAATCGAGGCGTTGTGCTTGATGATCATGCCGATGGCACCCGCGGTAAGCAAGTAGCGGCGGGCGGAATCGCGGGTGAAGTTCGGCTTGAAGTCACGGGCATAGTGCAACACCGCTGGGATGATGCCGCAGGCGCCGTTCGTTGGGGCCGTGATGACGCGGCCACCGGCGGCATTTTGCTCGTTGACGGCGAGCGCAAACAGGTTGACCCACTCCATAGCGGAAAAACCGCAGGTCTTATCGTCGTGGCCCTCCATTAGCTGCTTGTACATGCCCGGCGCGCGGCGTGGGACCTGCAGGCCGCCCGGCAAGATGCCGGAGGTAGAGATGCCGTCGGTGACGCACTCGCGCATGATGTCCCACACCAAATCCAGGTGCGCGTAGACGTATTCGAGGCCGCCGTCTTCTTTATGGAGCGCTTCCTGGTTGGCGGCGACAATCTCCCAGATCTTCAAATCGTGCTTTTCGCACAGCGCCAGCAATTGCTCGCCCGTGGTGAATGGGTAAGGAACATCGTCGGTGGATTCGGCCGCTGCCATGCCGGCAGGTACCTCGGCGGAGGCTGCGACCTCGGCGTCGAGTTCCGCGCGGGAGAGAATGAATCCGCCGCCGACGGAGAAGTACTCGGCGTGCTCGGCCAGTAGGTTGCCCTCTGCATCCCAGGCATCGAAGATGAGGCAATTCGGGTGCTCGGGGACCGGCTCGTTGTTGAACTCGATGGAATATTCCATCGCGCCCAGCGGGCCGTCGGTCATGCCTTTGCTCGGAATGGGCTGATCGGAACGCGGTTCAGCATCAACCGGGACGGTCAGCGGATCCCAGCCGGCCAAGCCCAGAATCACCGCGCGGTCGGTGCCGTGGCCGCGGCCAGTCAGCGAAAGCGAGCCCCGCAGCTCGGTGTGCACCTTGGCTGGATGCTCCGGCAGCGTTTTCAGGAACGCAAGGGCCGCGCGCATTGGGCCGACGGTGTGCGAGGAAGATGGGCCAATGCCGATGGAGAAAATGTCGGTGACGCTGATTGCCATGCTGGGCGGTGCCTCCTTTGTGAGTTTGCTTTGTGAGTTTGGAAATTAAATTGGGGGTAGGTGGGGGGAGTATTTCTAGGGGGCAGGCTGTGGCTAAACCCGTGTTAATTGCGATCTTGCTGCGGCCGAAATTCTCTGTGACGAGGACTTTTTCCGGAAGGCCTCGCATACAGTTTCTCCATGTTACCGCTTTGGCAGTAGTTCACTACGTGGAGGCAGCGTTGTTAACCCCTCGGGGTGGGTGTGACCAAGGTCAAGCGATTTTTGGGGATAAGCCGATAGAAATTATTGAATTTTATTGTGTGACCTTTGCACACAATGAATACTGATTAGTATCTCGGTTCACAATAGTTAAGCAATTCAGCGTGCCTAACAACTGTGGCTGGATAAAAGTTCTTTCATCTGCTCTGTCTGATTCCTCGGGAGATTATCGTGAGTATCAAGACCGGACCCGAACCGCGGTCCGACATCGAATTTGTTGAAGTCGACGGCCAGGCACAGCCCATCGACGTAAAGCCGGAAAAGGTCATCGGCAACGTTGAGAAGATCGTCATTTTGATTGCCGCTATCGCTGCGGCTGCCGGTTGGGGAGTGCTCGCTCTCCACCGCGGTGAGACCATCAACTCCGTGTGGTTGGTCCTGGCCGCCGTTGGCTCCTACATTATCGGATATACCCTGTACGCTCGCCTTATTGAGTACAAGGTGGTAAAGCCGCGCAATAGTCGTGCGACTCCTGCCGAGTACGCCAATGACGGTAAGGACTTCCTGCCTACCGATCGCCGCGTGCTCTTTGGCCATCACTTCGCCGCTATTGCCGGCGCGGGCCCGCTGGTCGGCCCGGTCATGGCGGCGCAGATGGGCTATCTCCCGGGCACACTATGGATCGTCCTCGGCGTCGTCTTTGCGGGCGCGGTACAGGATTACCTGGTGTTGTGGGTTTCCACGCGGCGCAAGGGCCGCTCGCTGGGCCAAATGATCAACGATGAGATGGGTAAAATTGGAGGCATCGCGGGCATCATCGCCACCGTCGCCATCATGATCATCATCATCGCAGTGCTGGCGCTCATCGTGGTCAACGCTTTGGCGGATTCGCCGTGGGGCGTCTTCTCCATCACGATGACCATCCCCATCGCTTTGTTCATGGGCCTCTACCTGCGCTACATCCGCCCTGGCAAGGTCTCTGAGGTCTCCGTCATTGGCGTCATCCTGCTGCTTGCCGCCATCATCGGCGGCGGTTGGGTCTCCGATACTGAGCTCGGTGCCAGCATGTTTACCTGGTCCAAGGAGACCTTAGCCTTTGCCATCATTGGCTATGGCATCGTGGCAGCTATCCTGCCGGTCTGGCTGCTGCTTGCCCCGCGTGACTACCTGTCTACCTTCATGAAGATTGGCGTCATCGCGCTGCTTGCCATCGCCATCGTGATTGAGCGCCCGTCCGTGCACATGCCGGCAGTGACCAGCTTCGCCACGGACGGAAATGGCCCAGTCTTCTCCGGCAACCTCTTTCCGTTCCTGTTTATCACCATTGCGTGCGGCGCACTTTCTGGCTTCCACGCGCTGATCTCCTCGGGTACCACGCCAAAGCTCATTGAGAAGGAATCCCACATGCGTGCCATCGGTTACGGCGGCATGATCATGGAGTCCTTCGTCGCGGTCATGGCGCTTATCTCCGCGGTCATCATTGACCGCCACATGTACTTCGCCATGAACTCTCCAGCGCCGAAGACACAGGGCACTGCGGAAGGTGCGGCCGACTTCGTAGGCACCCTCAACCTGCCCGGCGCTGGCATCACCGCCGAGCAGCTAACCGCCGCAGCCCAGGCAGTGGGCGAGGAGTCCATCGTTTCCCGCACCGGCGGCGCGCCAACGCTGGCTTATGGCATGTCCGAAATCATGACGCAGATGCTGGGCAATCCAGCCATGCAGGCTTTCTGGTACCACTTTGCCATCATGTTCGAGGCGCTGTTTATCCTCACCACGGTGGACGCTGGCACCCGCGTGGCACGCTTTATGATGTCCGACTCCTTGGGAGGCATCCCGGGCCTGGGCAAGTTCCGCGACCAAAGCTGGAAGCTCGGGACCTACCTTTCCACTTTCATCGTCTGTGCGCTGTGGGGCGCCATTCTCATCATGGGCGTTACCGATCCGCTAGGCGGCATCAACGTGCTCTTCCCGCTCTTCGGCATCGCGAACCAGCTGTTAGCTGCGATGGCGCTCGCACTCGTCGTGGTCGTGGTGGTCAAGAAGGGTCTTTATAAGTGGGTCTGGATTCCGCTTATCCCGCTGGCCTGGGACCTCATCGTGACCATGACCGCGTCCTGGCAGAAGATCTTCAGCTCCGATCCGACCATCGGCTATTGGGCTAACCACGCGCGTTTCAAAGACGCCGCGGCTCAGGGGCTTAGCGAGTTCGGGTCTGCAAAGTCCGTCGAAGAAATTGACGCAGTGGTGCGTAATACCTTCATCCAAGGCTGTCTATCTATCCTCTTCGCCGTGCTTGTCCTAGCCGTTATTGGTGCGGCAGTGATGTCGTGTATCAAGGCGGTCAAGCAGCGCGTAGCCGGTATCGAGCCAGTGGATTCGGAGACCGAGGACATCCCGTCCACGCTGTTCCTGCCTCGTGGAATGATGCCGACCAAGCGGGAGAAGGAAGTAGCCGCGCAGTACAACATGAGCTTCGAAGAAACTGGAGGGCATTAGTGATTAGCGCGCTCAAGAAAATCACCTGGTACGTCGGCGAGCTCATGGGCGATCACGCCTACGCGAAGTACTGCGCTCACCTTAAAGCGCATCATCCCGACGCCGTGATTCCAACCGAGCGCGAATATTGGCGTGCCCGCTACGCCGAGCAGGATGCCAACCCCGGTGCGCGGTGCTGCTAGATGACGCTGTGGCTAGGCGGTGCCGTCGTGGCCTTTCAGCAGCGCGCTAAACGGCGTGAACTCTTCTTCCACGTCCAATCCGGTGGGACGTGGGGAAGGCTCTGCCAAGTTCGGGGCGGCTAGTCCTGCGACGCGGTCGGTGGGAGCCACGATGAGATCGGCAAGCTCCTTGGCCGCGCGCTCGATGCGCTGGGCGTTGCGTGTACCTTCTGCGGTGCCGAAGTCTTCGGTGGCTTGGAAGACGCCGGTGGGGATCACTGTGGCATGCAGGTAGTTAAACAGCGGACGCAATGCATAGTCGAGCACCAACGCATGCCGCGAAGACCCGCCCGTGGCTGCAATCGCTGTGGGCAGGTGCTCCAAGGCGTGCGGATCGAGTGTGTCGAAGAAGAGCTTGAAAAGGCCCGAGTAGCTGCCCTGGAAAATCGGGGTCACCGCAATCAGTGCGCTCGCCGTCGATAGTGCGCGCTTTGCCTCATCTAGGCGGGGAGTGGTGGAGCCCCAGTTCGTCATGGCCTCGGCGAGCTCGGTGGCAAGCTCACGGAGTTCAATCATGGTGGTCTCCACGCCTTCGCCTCGGGCGCCGACCTGGGAGCACACGGCCTGGGAGAGGGCGTCGGCAAGCGCGCGCGTTGATGACGGCGTGGATAGCCCTGCGGTAACAACGACCAGTGAACGCATCTAGTTCTCCTCTCCGGGGTTGACCTTGAAATGGGGTGCGGCGGGGTTGGCCTTCAGACTTGCGTGGGTAGGCGGATTTGAAGGCACATGCTCCGGGCGGCGGGCCTCCATGCGGCGGCGCAGCTCCGGAACCACCTGGGTGCCCAAGATTTCAATCTGTTTCAGCACCACCTCCTGCGGCAGGCCCGCGTGATCGATGAGGAAAAGCTGGCGCTGGTAATCGCCCACCCAATCGGCAAACTGCATGGTGCGCTCGATGACCTGCTCCACCGTGCCTACAGTCAGCGGCGTCTGCGCGGTGAACTCCTCCAGGGAAGGGCCGTGGCCGTACACCGGTGCGTTATCGAAGTAGGGGCGGAAGAACTTCTTCGCCTCGGCTTCGGTCTCGCCGATGAAGACCTGGCCGCCCAAGCCCACGATGGCCTGATCCGCGCGGCTGTGACCGTAGGACTCGAAGCGGCGGCGGTAAATGCCCACCATCTTCGCGGTGTGCTCCTTGTTCCAGAAGATGTTGTTGTGGAAGAAGCCATCGCCGTAGAAGGCGGCCTGCTCGGCAATCTGCACCGAGCGGATGGAGCCGTGCCAGACAAAAGGCGGCACGCCGTCAAGGGGCGCCGGGGTAGACGTATACCCCTGAAGAGGCGTTCGGTACTTGCCTGTCCAATTAACCACCGGCTCGCGCCACAGCCGGCGCAGCAAGTGATAGTTCTCCACCGCCAGTGGGATGCCTTCGCGGATATCCTTGCCAAACCACGGATAAACCGGGCCCGTGTTGCCGCGGCCCATCATGAGATCTACGCGGCCGCCGGAAAGGTGCTGCAGGAAGGCATAGTCCTCGGCGATCTTTACCGGGTCATTGGTGGTGATAAGCGTTGTGGAGGTGGATAGCTGCAGGTTCTTTGTCTGTGCGGCGATATATGCCAGGTGTGTCGTCGGTGAGGAGGGTACGAAGGGCGGGTTGTGGTGCTCGCCGGTGGCAAAGACGTCGAGGCCAACCTCCTCGGCCTTCAGCGCAATCTCGGTCATATTGCGGATGCGCTCGGCCTCGCTGGGGCTGATGCCGTTGGTTGGGTCCGCGGTGACATCGCCGATGCTAAAGATTCCGAATTGCATGCTGCTCCCTTGAGTGTGGCTTAGAACTTTAGTGTATATGACATGTCAACAACAGGGGTGCGTGGGAAATTCCCACGCACCCCTGTCATTTTTAGGCGGGACCTAGACTTTAGGCGCTATAAGTGTTTAGCCGTTATAAGCATTGCGCTCGAGGTAGTCGCACCGCGCCATCTCGCCTGATTGGTAGCCGGCCAAGAAGGCTTTGGAGCGCATTTCGGAAGAACCGTGTGTCCACTGATCGGGGCGGACCTGGCCGCCGGAGCGCTGCTGGATGTTGTCATCGCCAACAGCGGCAGCGGCGGTCACTGCGTTCTCGAGCTGCTGCTTCGAAATCTCTTGCAGGCCCATGTTCGTATTGTCATCGGCATAGTTTGCCCAGATGCCTGCGTAGCAGTCTGCCTGCAGCTCAATCTTGACGGCGTTGGAATCCTCGCCCGGTTGGTTGTAATTGGAAAGACCCAGCGTTCCCTCGAGGTTTTGAATGTGGTGACCAAACTCGTGGGCCACGATATACATTTGCGTCAGGGGGGCGTTCTCGGCGCCGAATTGGGTGAGTTGATCGAAAAAGGCGGTATCGAAATAGGCCGTCTGATCACTCGGGCAGTAGAACGGGCCGGTGGCGGCCGATGCTTGGCCGCAGCCGGACGTGGTGGCGCCGTGAAAGATGACCATTCCGGGTTCGGTGTATTCCAGCCCGGCCTGCTTTGGAAGTTGGTCCGCCCAAACGCGGTCGATGGACTGGGCGGCGTACATGACGCGGCAGTCGTCGTACTTGTTGCCGTCCTCAGCGGTCTGGCAGTGGGCAAGCTCTCCGGTGGGGTTGCCGTTTGCGTCTGTGCCGTTTTCTTCCTGCGCTATTTGGCCCTGGTCATTCTCGGTGCCGAAGTACTGATCAAGATCGGATGGGTTTCCGCCCATGATCAGGAACAAACCGATGAGGACGAGAGTGCCCAGGCCGCCCCCTGCCGCAATGGTGCCGCCGCGGCGCCCGCCGCCACCAGAGCGGGCGCGGGTGTTGTTGAATTCTGCATCCGAACGAAATGTCATGCCATTGATAATGCCATATGTCCAGCGCATTGTGCCGCCAGAAAATATAGATACTTTCTGTAGCTGCCTCATCGAAACGAAATACTAGGCGGGGTTGTAGACTTGGGCGCGTTCAAGTTTTGCCATTCTCCGGCGCGTGCTGTCTACGCGTGGCGGGAGAGGGTAAAAAATCGAAATAGAAGGGACTGAACACTAGTGCTGCGCACTCATTTGGCCGGCGAGCTCCGCAAGGACATCGCAGGCGAGACTGTTACTCTCACCGGTTGGGTTTCCCGCCGTCGCGACCACGGTGGAGTTATCTTCATTGACCTGCGTGACCGATCCGGCATCGCCCAGGTTGTCTTCCGCGAATCCGAAGTAGCAGAGCACGCACACGACCTGCGCTCTGAGTACTGCGTGAAGGTAACCGGCGTCGTCGAGCCGCGTCCAGAAGGATCCGAGAACCCGAACCTGCCTTCCGGCGAGATCGAGGTCAACGTCACCGAGCTCGAGGTCCTCAACAAGTCCGCAGCACTGCCTTTCCAGATCGATGACCCATCCACCTCTGGAGAGGTCGGCGAGGAAGCGCGCCTGAAGTACCGCTACCTGGATCTGCGCCGTAAGACCCAGGGTGACGCGCTGCGTCTGCGCTCTGCGGCAAATCGTGCAGCCCGCAAGGTGCTCGACGCTCACGATTTCACCGAGATCGAGACCCCAACCCTGACCCGCTCCACCCCAGAAGGCGCCCGTGACTTCCTGGTCCCAGCACGCCTGAAGCCAGGCTCCTGGTACGCCCTGCCACAGTCGCCGCAGCTGTTCAAGCAGCTGCTCATGGTTGCCGGCATGGAGCGCTACTACCAGATCGCGCGCTGCTACCGCGACGAGGATTTCCGCGCTGACCGCCAGCCGGAGTTCACCCAGCTCGACGTCGAGATGTCCTTCGTGGACCAGGACGACGTCATCGCACTAGCCGAGGAGATCGTCTCCGAGCTGTGGAAGCTCATCGGCTACGAAATCACCACGCCGATCCCGCGTATGACCTACGCTGATGCGATGAAGTACTACGGCTCTGATAAGCCGGACCTGCGCTTTGACATCAAGATCGTCGAGTGCACCGAGTTCTTCAAGGACACCACCTTCCGCGTATTCCAGAACGAGTACGTCGGTGCCGTCGTCATGGAAGGTGGCGCATCCCAGCCGCGCCGCCAGTTCGATGCTTGGCAGGAATGGGCAAAGCAGCGCGGCGCTAAGGGCCTTGCCTACATCACCATTGCTGAGGATGGCACCCTGGGCGGCCCGGTGGCCAAGAACATCACCGACGCCGAGCGCGAGGGCATCGCCGCTCACGTGGGCGCAAAGCCTGGCGACGCCATCTTTTTTGCCGCAGGCGACACTAAGTCCTCCCGCGCTCTGCTCGGCGCAGCCCGTGGCGAGATCGCCCGCAAGCTCGACCTCATCAAGGAAGGCGACTGGGCCTTTACCTGGGTCGTCGACGCACCACTGTTCGAGCCGGCTGCCGACGCCACCGCATCCGGTGACGTTGCCCTGGGCCACTCCAAGTGGACGGCCGTGCACCACGCCTTTACCTCCCCGAAGCCGGAGTACCTCGACACCTTCGACCAGAACCCGGGCGAGGCTACCGCTTACGCTTATGACATCGTCTGCAACGGCAACGAGATCGGCGGCGGTTCCATCCGTATCCACCAGCAGGATGTGCAAAAGCGAGTCTTCGACGTCATGGGAATCGGCGAGGAAGAAGCACAGGAGAAGTTCGGCTTCCTGCTCGACGCATTCCAGTACGGCGCACCGCCACACGGCGGCATCGCATTCGGCTGGGACCGCATCGTGTCCCTGCTCGGCGGCTTTGACTCCATCCGCGACGTCATTGCTTTCCCGAAGTCCGGCGGCGGCGTCGATCCGCTGACCGACGCCCCGGCACCGATCCCTGCCGCACAGCGCAAGGAGACCGGCGTCGACTTCAAGCCGGAAAAGAAGTCAGAAGAAAAGGCTGCAGCGAAGTAAGCGCTAAAGCTTGCTTTTAAAGCGGGGCAGGGCCGAAGCTGCGGGAAAGTGTTTCACCACACCGCATGAGGCGGTGCCCCGCTTTTGCTGCGAGCGCGGCTGACATTAAGCTCAGCGATCAAGTAAAGGAAGATGTAGTGACCACGGAGAATACGGGCGTTACTGACACGGCCTATACCCAAGACGAGGTCGTCGAGATGGCCGCCGAGTTGCTTTCGCGCCGTTACGGCGGGGTTGCCGAGTTTACCCAGGTAACTGACCTAGGCGGTTCGGGCAACGCCACCGTCTTGCGCGCGCGGATGACTCCGACGGCATTTTTGCCGCACCGCTCCGTGGTCATCAAATACAACCCTTCTACCGGGCATGCGATTGATGACGCCGCGCTTCTCCGCGAGGTCGTGGCGTACCAGTTCACCACCGCTTTGGGCGAGGACGTGCGCCCGGGCCCGGTGCTTTTTGCCCATGATTTGGATCGTCGCATTTTGGTGCTTTCCGACGTTGGTGAGGGCGACACCTTGGCCGATGTTCTCACCCAAGCACAGGGCGAGGACCGCAAGGAGATCCTGCGTTCTCTGGGACGTTCTTTGGGCCAGATGCATGCGGGTACCGCAGACCGCGAGCGGGACTACGAGACGCTGCTCAACCGCATGCTGCGCCAGCACCCGGAATACGCCGAGCATCAGTCGCTGCGCGATGAATCCCTGCAGCGCTCGATCTTGATTGGCGCAGACATCCTGGCCGATGCTGGCCTGCCGGCGCCCGCAGACTTTGTGGAGCTGGCGCAACAGGCGGCAAGCTCGCTGTCCATCGGTCGCGAGCGCGCATTTACGCCTTTTGATTTGTCGCCCGATAACGTCATCGTTTCCCAAAACCTAGCCTTTTTGGATTATGAGTGGGCGGGCTATCGCAGTGTCGGCTTCGACGTCGCCTGTGTCATCGCCGGCTTCCCGCAGTTTCTTTTCGCGCGCCCGATTTCGGATGAAGAGGCCGAGATTTTCATCTCCGCCTGGCAGCGCCGCGTGGTGCAGGTATGGCCGCGTCTTGGGGACGATATCGAGCTCCACGAGCTCATCGTCGCCTCGCTCATCGGCTGGGCTTTGTCCAGTGTGACCACGATGTACGCCGGCGGTATCGAGGGCGTTGTGGCTCTTTCGGAAGGCTCCGCAGGCATCGAGCACGACGCACGCCATTCCTTGCTGCGTCCTGCAGACCAGGGTCCATTTAGCGAAGAGGAAACTCTCATCCGCCGCGACTTGTACGAGACCTTTGAGGCGTTGGCGAGGTATTCCGCCAAGTGCGGTTCCGCGGCATGCGAACCGGTAGCGCAGTTTGGCCAGACCGTAGCCAGCCGTCTGCGTGAGGGCTAGGCCATGAGCCAGGATTTTCTATTTGGTCCAGCACCCGGCGGGGCAGAGGCCTCAGCACCGCTGCCTGGCCAAGAAATCTTTGCCACCCATTCCGGCTCGCCATTGGCGGCCCGGATGCGCCCGCAGAGCCTCGATGAGGTTGTGGGTCAAGGCCACCTACTTGAAGAAGGGAAGCCCCTGCGCCGGCTCATCGAAGGCTCCGGCGAGGCTTCTGTCATCTTGTATGGCCCTCCCGGTACTGGCAAGACCACCATCGCCTCGCTGATCGCAAAATCGATTGGCCAAAACTTCGTGGGCCTATCCGCCTTGGATTCGGGAGTCAAACAGGTGCGCGAGGTCATCACCCGGGCTCGCCAAGAACTCATCCATGGCCGCCGCACTGTGCTGTTTATCGACGAGGTACATCGGTTTTCCAAGACCCAGCAGGACGCGTTGCTCGCGGCAGTGGAAAATCGCACCGTGTTGCTCGTCGCCGCGACCACGGAAAACCCTTCCTTTTCCGTGGTGGCGCCGTTGCTCTCGCGCTCGTTGTTGCTGCAGCTGCAGCCGCTAGACGACGCCTCCCTGAAAGCACTCGCCGAACGCGCCCTCACCAGCGAACGTGGCCTGGGTGGGCGCATTAGCGCAAACAACGAAGCGCTCGACCAGCTCGTGCTGCTCGCCGGCGGCGACGCCCGTCGCACGCTGACCTACCTGGAAGCCGCGGCCGAGGCCGTGGCCGACGGTGGAGAATTGACCGCCCAAGTCATCCGTGACAACGTCAACCGCGCCGTCGTGCGCTATGACCGCGACGGCGACCAGCACTACGACGTCGTCTCTGCGTTCATTAAGTCGATCCGCGGCTCGGATGTTGATGCCGCGCTGCACTACCTGGCGCGCATGATTGAGGCTGGCGAGGACCCGCGCTTTATCGCACGCCGTCTTATCGTGCATGCCTCCGAAGACATCGGCATGGCCGACCCTTCCGCGCTGCAAACCGCCGTGGCAGCAGCCGAAGCCGCGCAATTGATCGGCATGCCGGAAGCACGAATTCCGCTGGCCCAAGCCACCATCCACCTGGCCACCGCACCGAAGTCGAACGCGGTGATCCAAGCAATCAGCGCCGCGCAAGCCGACGTGCAAGCTGGGCGCATCGGTCACGTTCCGGCCCACCTGCGCGACGGCCACTACGAAGGAGCGAAAAAGCTCGGCAATGCCGTGGGGTATGTTTACCCGCATGATGACCCGCGCGGCGTCGTTAAGCAGCAGTACCTACCAGATGAATTGGAAGGCGCGCTGTACTACGAACCCACCGAACATGGTGCCGAAAAGCGCATCCATGACTACCTGGGGCGGCTGCGCAACATCATCCGCGGCAAGCGGCGCTAAAGTTTTCTCCCCCGATACCCGTGCTAGGAAGCGATACGGGTAAAGTTGAGCGCTGTTACGTACCGCTTAAACAGTGAAGGACTTTTAGCTCGTGAAGACTCATGAGATCCGGGAACGCTTTACCCAGCACTTCGTGAAAACCGGACACGAGGCGGTTCCCAGCGCGTCGCTCATTTTGGACGACCCGAACCTGCTCTTCGTCAACGCCGGCATGGTTCCGTTCAAGCCGTACTTCCTCGGCCAGCAGAACCCGCCGTTTCCCAACGGCCTGGCAACCTCGATCCAGAAATGCGTGCGCACCCTGGACATCGAAGAGGTAGGCATTACCACCCGCCACAACACCTTCTTCCAGATGGCCGGCAACTTCTCCTTCGGCCAGTACTTCAAGGAAGGCGCAATCAAAAACGCTTGGGGCCTTCTCACCGGCTCCGTCGAAGACGGCGGCTTCGGCCTCGACCCGGAGAGTCTGTGGGTTACCGTTTACTTGGACGACGATGAGGCTGCCGATATCTGGCACAACGAGATTGGCGTGCCGAAGGAGCGCATCCAGCGCCTGGGCATGGAGGATAACTACTGGTCCATGGGCATTCCTGGCCCGTGCGGTCCATGCTCCGAGATTTACTACGATCGCGGCCCGGAATACGGCGCCGAGGGCGGCCCAGTGGCCGACGACAACCGTTACATGGAGATCTGGAACCTGGTCTTCATGCAGAACGAGCGCGGTGAGGGCATCGGCAAGGGCAACTTCGAAATCCTGGGACCGCTGCCGAAGAAGAACATCGATACCGGCATGGGCATCGAGCGCGTGGCCTGCATCCTGCAGGGCGTAGACAACGTCTACGAAACCGACCTTTTGCGCCCGGTTATCGACGCCGCGGAGGAGCTTTCTGGTTCCAAATACGGCGAGGGCGCAAGCGATCAGGACAACATCCGTTTCCGCGTCATCGCGGACCACTCCCGTACCGGCATGATGCTCATCTTGGACGGCGTTACCCCGGGCAACGAAGGCCGCGGCTACATCCTGCGCCGCCTGCTGCGTCGCATCATCCGTTCCGCACGCCTGCTGGGGGCTACCGCGCCGAGCATGGAGCGCTTCATGAACACCATCATGGACACCATGACTCCGTCCTACCCGGAAATTGCGGAACACCGCGAGCGCATCCTGCGCGTTGCCATCGCGGAGGAAAAGGCCTTCCTCAAGACCTTGGAGTCGGGCACTAAGCTTTTCGACGAAGCCGTTGCAGAGCTCAAGTCCACCTCGCGTGCTGCAACCACCAAGGTGCTCTCCGGCGAGAAGGCATTCGAGCTGCACGATACCTATGGCTTCCCAATTGACCTCACCCTAGAGATGGCCCAGGAGGCCGGCCTCGAGGTCGACATGGATGGCTTCAACGACGCGATGGGAGAGCAGCGCCGCCGCGCCAAGGCCGATAACCAGGCCAAGAAGCACGGCCACGCTGACCTTTCTCTCTACCGTGAATGGGTCGATAACAACCCGACCGTCTTCACCGGTTACGAGACGCTTACTTCCGACGCCAAGATCATTGGTCTGGTTCGCGATGGCGAGAAGGTCAACGAGGTCCACGAGGGCGAGCAGGTGGAGGTCATCCTCGACCAGTCGCCGCTGTACGCCGAGGCCGGTGGACAGACCGCAGACCGCGGCCGCCTGTACGCGGGCGAGAGCCTGCTTGAGGTGGGCGACGTCCAGAAGATCGGCAAGAAGCTGTGGGTCCACAAGGCCGCCGTTACTGCCGGCGGCATCGACCTGGGTGCTTCCGTGACCGCTGAGGTTGACCAGAAGTGGCGTCACGGCGCAGTCCAGGCGCACTCGGCCACCCACCTCATCCACGCGGCGCTGCGTAAAGTGCTGGGCCCAACCGCAGTTCAGGCAGGTTCCTTGAACCGCCCGGGCTACCTGCGTTTCGACTTCAACTACACCGAACAGCTGACCCCGGCCCAGCTGGAAGAGATCGCTCTCATCACCAACCAGGCTGTCGACGCCCACTTTGCCGTCAACACCATCGAGACCTCCCTGGAGAAGGCGAAGCAGATGGGCGCCATGGCGCTGTTCGGTGAGAACTACGGCTCTGAGGTTCGCGTCGTCGAGATGGGCGGCCCCTTCTCGATCGAGCTGTGCGGCGGCACCCACGTCACCAACACGGCGGAGATCGGCCCGGTTTCCGTGCTGGGCGAGTCCTCCGTGGGCTCTGGTGCGCGCCGCATCGAGGCCTACTCTGGCCTGGACGCGTTCCGCTACTACTCAAAGGAAACCGCACTCGTGGAGGGCGTTTCCCGCGAGCTGAAGATCCAGTCCGAGGACCTTCCAGAGCGCATCGCGCAGCTGACCGAGCGCCTCAAGGCTGCTGAGAAGCAGATCGAGGACCTGCACAAGGCCCAGCTGATGTCCCAGACCGCTGAGATGGTCAACTCCGCCGTCGAGGTCAACGGCTTTAGCGTCGTGGCAACCCGCCTGCCGAACAACGTCAGCGGCGGCGACCTGCGCACCGTGGCCATCGACCTGAAGAACCGCCTCGGCGACAAGCCGGGCGTGGTTGTCCTCGCCTCCGAGAATGAGGGCGGCAAGCTGCCGTTTATCGCCGGCGTCACCAAGGCTGCCATCGAGCGCGGCATCAAGGCTGGCGACTTGGTCAAGCTGCTCGCTGGCTACATCGACGGCAAGGGCGGCGGCAAGCCAGACATGGCGCAAGGCTCCGGCTCTAACGCCGAAGGCCTTTCGGCCGCGTTCAACGCCCTGCGCGACGAACTCGAAAAGGCCTAATTCTTTCGCCGCGAATTCTCCCCGTATCTTTAAGCCAAAAGGTGCGGGGATTTTTGCGCGATAGGGGTAAACATTAGGCCTTTAAACAGCCAATAAGCTAAAACTTATGCCCCTGCGAACCATAGCCGCAAATAGTATGACTAGAATCTAAATGTCATCGTTACCGTTTTGCGACTTTTTGCGTCGCATCCAACCGCGAAGGGACATTCATAGAGCATGGCCGTACAACCCGATACTCCCGGGGTGGACGACCCGGGAAATGGGCGTCGACTAGCGCTAGATGTAGGCACCGTACGCATCGGTGTCGCGGTCTCTGACAACAACGCCAAGTTGGCGCTTCCTGTCGAGACCGTCGCTCGCGAAACCGGTTTCAAAGACCGCGATAAAGGCGATATCGACCGCATTTTGGAGCTCATTCACGAGTATCAAGCGGTAGAGGTAGTAGTAGGCCTGCCCCGCGATCTGCAGGGCAACGGCTCGAAAAGTGTCAAACACGCCAAGGAAATCGCGTTTCGCATCCGCCGCAGGCTGGGAAAAGATGTAACGATAGGGCGACCACCTGTCCGCATGGCTGACGAGCGGCTGACCACAGTCGCCGCCACGACAGCGCTGCGGGCGTCGGGGGTATCCGAGAAAAAGGGCCGCAAAGTCATCGACCAAGCAGCCGCAGTAGAAATCTTGCAATCCTGGTTGGACGCACGTAACAACGCGCTTCAAGCAGATGCAACCACCCACGAGCCTTCAACAGCAGGAGACTAGTTACGTGAGCCGAAACCAAGAACGAATCGGGCGCTCCATGGAGCCGAAGCACGTCAAGCGCCGCCAGCGCGGCCTTGCCGTGGTGGTGGCCTCCGTGGTGCTTATCATCGGCGCCCTGGGATACATCGGCTTCCGCTTGCTTGGAGGAGGCAGCAGCATGGACTATGAGGGAACCGGCAACGGCACCGTGCAGCTGGTCGAGGTCCCAGAAGGCTCGTCGATGAGCCAGCTCGGCCCGGAGCTCGTGGAAAAGAACGTGGTCAAGACCGCGGATGCTTTCTCCTCGGCGGCCAACTCCAACCCTCGCGCTGGCAGCATTCAGCCGGGCTTCTACCGCCTGCAGGAGGAGATGAATGCAAAGGCGGCGGTTTCTGCGCTGCTCGATGACAAAAACAAGGTCGATCCTTTGGACGTGCAGGGCGGAGCCACGCTTTCCGACGTTAAGGTTGTCGGCGGCGATGTTCGCTACGGCGTCTACTCGCTGATCGCGCAAGTCTCTGAGCAAGAGGGCGGCTCCGTGACCAAGGAAGAACTGGAGAAGGTCGCGGCGACCGTCGATCCGGCCGAGCTTGGCGCGCCCGAATGGGCGCTGGAGAAGATTCGCTCCCGTGGCGAGGACCCGAAGCGCCTTGAGGGTCTTATTGCTCCGGGCCAGTATGTGGTCGATCCGAACATGGACGCGCAGGCCATCTTGAAGGACTTGATTACTCGTTCTACCGAGCGCTACAACGAGACCGGCATCGTCGACCGCGCGCAGGCTATGGGCAAGACCCCATACGAGCTGCTGGTTGCAGCATCCTTGGTCGAGCGCGAGTCCCCGGCCGGCGAGTTCGGCAAGGTGGCCCGCGTCATCCTGAACCGCCTGGACGAGCCGATGCGTTTGGAGCTGGACTCCACCGTTAACTACGGCCTGCCGGACGTGGAGCTGGCGACTTCCGACGAAGCTCGCGCCGAGGTAACCCCGTGGAATACTTACGCTAAGGAGGGCCTGCCGGATACCCCGATTGCTTCTCCTTCCGTTGAAGCAATCGACGCCATGGAGCACCCGGAGGAGGGCAACTGGCTGTTCTTCGCCACAATCGACGCTGATGGCACCACCGTGTTCACCGATAACTACGACGAGCACTTGGCCAACGTCGATAAGGCCATCAACTCCGGCATTCTCGAGTCCCAGCGCGGCGGCGTGCAGGGTGGCGAGGATTCTGAAGCAAAGCCAGCCGAGTAATGCCACGCGCGGCGGTTCTAGGTCAACCCATCGACCATTCCTTGTCCCCGGTGCTGCATAACGCCGGTTATGCAGCCCTGGGGCTAGAGGACTGGGACTACACCCGCTTTGAGGTCACGGCGGCGTCGCTGCCGCGCTTTCTCGAGGAAGCGCCTGCTGATTTCCGCGGTTTCTCCGTGACCATGCCGGGCAAGTTCGCCGCCCTTTCTTGCGCCACGGAGCGCACTGAACGTGCCGAACTCATTGGCTCTGCGAATACCCTTGTACGCACCGAGCAGGGCTGGCGCGCCGACAACACCGACACCGAGGGCGTCGCCGGTGCGTTGGCGGTCCTAATGGGGGAAAAGACCGCCCGTCGCGCGCTTCTCATCGGCTCCGGCGGCACCGCCCGCCCCGCGCTTTGGGCCCTGGCGCAGCGCGGTATTACCGACGTCACCGTGCTGAACCGCTCTGACCGGCTCGCCGAGCTCGCCCCGCTTGCCGACGCCCTCGGCCTCAAGCTTTATCGCGCCACCTTCGACGATGACCTCGCCGCCCTCGCGCGCGCGGCAGAGCTCGTCGTCTCCACGGTTCCCTCCGCGGCCCTCGACGGTCACCTCTTTGACCTAGCCCACGCGCCAGTCCTCGACGTCATCTACGATCCCTGGCCCACGCCGCTCGTCTCGCATGCGGCCGCCAACGGCTACGCCACGGTGGGCGGCCACGTCATGCTCGCGCATCAAGCTTTCAGCCAATTCGAGCAATTTACCGGCCATCCCGCGCCACAAGCCGCCATGCGCGCTGCCCTCGATGCAGCCTTGAGCTAGGCTGTGGCCCCATGGGGGGAAATCTTTATATCCACGCCTGCATCGCCGCGTGGATAGTCATGCTGTGTATATTCGACATCCGCTATAAACGCCTACCCAATTGGCTTACCCTGCCCGCCTGCCTTATCTCGCTTTGTATCTTTTCCCCGGCCGGGCTCATCTGGCCGGGGCTCTACCTCGCACTCGCACTATGGCGCGGCGGGGTCGGCGGCGGCGACATTAAACTCGCCTTTCCGCTGGGCATGTGGACCGTCCACGAAGCAGGGGTGATGGGGCAGTTGCTGGCGATGATGGGGGCGTCGCTTAGCACTGCGTTATGGGGCCTTGCCCGCCGCGACGCCGCACCCCCGCACGGGCCCGGAATGCTGCTGGCTGCGGCGGCGTGTGTGATTGCGCTCTAAGTTCGACCCTAGTGCTAGCCCGCGTGTGCGCGGCGTGCGATAATAACCCGCATGCTTCGTTGGACTACCGCAGGTGAATCCCACGGCCAGGCGCTCATCGCCATGCTTGAGCACATGCCGTCCGGGGTACCAGTATTGCAGGATGACATCGCTGCCCAGCTCTCACGCCGCCGCTTAGGCTACGGCCGGGGCGCCCGCATGAAGTTCGAAGCCGACGAATTAACTCTCCTTTCTGGCATCCGCCACGGTAAGACTCTGGGCAGCCCGATTGCGATCATGATCGGCAACACCGAGTGGCCAAAGTGGACCACCATCATGTCACCACACGCGCTGGACATGTCCGACGAGGAGACCGCCAAGGCCATGGCTTCCGGCCGTGGCGCCCCGCTGACCCGCCCGCGGCCGGGCCACGCGGATTTTGCAGGCATGGTCAAATACGGCCACGACGAGGCGCGTCCGATCTTGGAGCGATCCTCAGCTCGTGAGACCGCCGCGCGCGTGGCCGCCGCCACCATCGCGCGCAACTTTCTGCGCGAGACCCTAGGCGTGGAGGTTATCTCCCACGTCATCTCCATCGGCGCCTCGGAGCCTTATGCGGGCCCCACACCGACGCACGCGGATCTCGACGCCATCGATGCTTCACCCGTGCGCGCCTTCGGCGAGGATGCGCAAGCGTCGATGATTTCGGAAATTGAGGCCGCCAAAAAGCAGGGAGATACCTTAGGCGGCATTGTCGAGGTCGTTGTCGAAGGCCTGCCCATTGGCCTGGGCTCGCACATCTCCGGCGAGGACCGCCTCGATGCCCAGCTCGCCGCTGCGCTCATGGGCATTCAGGCCATCAAGGGCGTAGAAGTAGGCGACGGCTTCGAGGAGGCCCGCCGCCGCGGCTCCGAGGCCCACGACGAAATGGTGCGGGAAGGCGCGGGCGTTACTCGCCTGAGCAACCGCGCCGGCGGCCTCGAAGGCGGCATGACCAACGGCGAGACCCTGCGTCTACGAGCTGCCATGAAGCCGATCTCCACCGTCCCGCGCGCCCTATGCACCGTGGATATGGCAACCGGCAAGGCGGCCACCGGCATCCACCAGCGTTCCGACGTGTGCGCGGTGCCCGCCGCGGGCGTGGTCGCCGAAGCCATGGTCGCCCTCGTTCTCGCGCGCGCGGTGCTAGAAAAATTTGGCGGCGATAGCGTCATGGAGACCAAGCGCAATATCGCCGCCTACAATGAGTATGTTTCCCAGCGTCTTGCTTTTGAACAGGAGTAAGTAATGACCACACCGGTTTCCGTGACTGGTAGCCCGCGTCCCCGCATTGTTCTCATCGGGCCACCTGGGGCGGGTAAGTCTTCCATCGGGCGCCGTTTAGCTCATTCCCTCAACTGCGAACACGTCGACTCCGACCAGATGATTGAACAACGCGAGGGCGCGGCCTGTGGAGAGGTCTTTTCCTCGCTGGGTGAGCCGGCCTTCCGCGAGCTGGAGGCGGAAGTGGTAAAGCAAGCGCTGTGTTCGCGCGGCGTCGTCAGCCTGGGCGGCGGGGCCGTGCTCGATGAAGGCACCCGCGACCTCCTGGACCGCCACACCGTCATTTTCCTTGACGTTTCCCCGGAGGAGGGCGTTGCGCGCACGCTTGGCGACGCCAACCGCCCCGTCCTCGCCGCCGCCGACCCCCTGGCGCACTACGCCGTGCTGCTGGAGTTGCGCAGGCCGTACTACGAGCAGGTCGCCAACTTGAAGGTCCGCACCGATAAGCGCAGCCCACAGCAGGTAGTCGGCGCCATCTTGGGCTTTATCGACACGCTTTAAGAAAAGAGTATTCATGACCACGATTCCAGTTTCAGGCCCTAGCCCTTATGAGGTCACCGTCGGCGCGGGTTTGACCGCAGCCATCGCAAACCGGCTTAGCACAACCGGCGCGGGCCAAGTGGGGATCGTGTTCCAGCCTGCCGTCGCGGCCGTCGCTCGTCAGCTTGCCGCGGAGGCTGCCGCGCGCAACGTCGTGGTTACCCTGCTGCCCATTCCCGATGCCGAGGCCGCCAAGCGCCTCGACGTCGTGGGTGGTCTGTGGGACAGCCTTGGCGAGGCAAACTTCAGTCGCCGCGACGCCATCGTGGGACTCGGAGGGGGAGCGGCCACCGATCTCGCGGGGTTCCTTGCCGCGACGTGGATGCGCGGCATTAAGGTCATCCAGGTGCCCACCACGTTGCTGGCGATGGTAGACGCCGCCGTCGGCGGCAAAACAGGCATTAACACCGCTGCCGGCAAGAACTTGGTCGGGGCATTCCACGAGCCCGATTCCGTCTTCGTGGACTTGGACCGCCTGCACACCCTGCCAGAGGATGAAATTGTCGCCGGGTCGGCGGAGATCGTCAAGACCGGTTTCATCCACGATCCAGTCATCATCTCGCGTTACCTCGCAGATCCCGCCGCCTGCCTCGACCCGCTTAGCGGTCTGCCCGAGCTTATCGAGCGCTCCATCGCGGTCAAGGCCCGCGTGGTGGGCGAGGACCTCAAAGAGGCCGGCCTGCGCGAGACCCTCAACTATGGACACACGTTCGGCCACGCCATCGAGCTGCGCGAGGACTACACCTGGCGTCACGGCCGCGCTGTGGCCGTGGGCATGATGTTCGTCGCCAACCTAGCCCACGCCCGCGGGCTTATCGACGCCGCCGTTTTGGACACCCACACCCAGATCCTGCGCTCGCTCGGCCTGCCCACCACCTACGAAGCAGGTCACTTCGACGAGCTTTACCAGGCCATGACGAGGGATAAGAAAAACCGCGGGGGTGCTATTCGTTTCGTAGCCCTCACCGGCATCGGCGAGACCACCCGCATCGAAGATGCCACCGAGGCCGAATTGCGCGCGGCCTATGCATCCATTTCCCACTAGTTCGGAGCAGACATGAAGATTTTGGTTCTCAACGGCCCCAACCTAAACCGCCTGGGCAAGCGGCAGCCGGAAGTGTATGGAACGACGAGTCTCGCGGACGTCGAAAAGCGCATGCGTGCGGCCGCAGGTGAGGCAGAGCTGGAGTTCTACCAGTCCAATCACGAAGGCGAGCTCATCGATAAGGTCCACGAGGCTGCCGACGCCGACTGGCCCGTCATCATCAACCCTGGCGGCTTTACGCATACTTCAGTCGCGCTGCGCGACGCCCTTGCTGAGGTGGCCGACGGCGCCGGCTTCGTCGAGGTGCATATCTCCAACGTGCACGCGCGCGAGCCGTTCCGCCAGCATTCTTATTTAAGCCCGATCGCGCGCGGGGTTATCGCCGGATTGGGTATCTACGGCTACGAGGCCGCACTCGGTTATTTTCTCAACGATTAGCCCCAAACCCGCGGGTGGTGGGCGTTATCATGGGTTGACCGTCAAGAAGAAAAGGATTAACGCATGACACTCGCTGATACCCGCTTTAGTGACCGCCGCCGCAAGCTCGCTGCAGAGGTAGCCGGCATGCGCATCGACGCCGTCTTGGTAACCCACCTGGTGCATGTGCGCTACCTTTCCGGCTTCTCCGGCTCCAACGGTGGCCTGCTGCTGCGCAAGGACCTCTCGGCGCTGATGGCAACCGATGGCCGCTATACCACCCAGATTGCAGAAGAAGTCCCAGACCTCGAAGCAGTCTTGGGCCGCCCGGTGGGTCCGGCGTTGCTCAGGCGCCTCGAGGGACCACTGCGCGTGGCCTTTGAGGCCGATTATGTCTCCGTATCTGAGTTCAAGGCCTTGGAAGAGGCAGCTCCTGAGGGAGTGGAGCTGGTTCCGATGAGCGGAGTCATCGAAGACATTCGCCTGGTGAAGGACCCACAGGAGCTGGAGCGCCTCGAACACATCGCGGCGCTGGCCAACGAAGCGCTGGAGGGCTTGGTTGCTGCCGGCGAGGTAGCAGTGGGGCGCACTGAGCGCCAGATCGCGGCAGACCTGGAATACCGCATGCGCAAGCTGGGTTCTGAGCGCGTGAGCTTTGATACCATCGTCGCCTCCGGCCCGAATTCCGCAAAGCCGCACCACGGCGCCGACGATCGTGTACTGGTCTCCGGCGACCTCGTCACCATCGACTTCGGCGCGCACCTGCGTGGCTTTAACTCCGATTGCACCCGTACCTTCGCGGTCGGGGAGCCGAACGAGTTCTCCCGCGAGATTTACGATATCGTCCTGCGCGCCCAAGAGGCTGGTGTCAAGGCGGCGGTGCCAGGGGCCAAGCTTGTCGACGTCGACGCTGCCTGCCGCGACATCATCACCGAGGCCGGCTACGGCGAGTACTTCGTGCACTCCACCGGCCACGGCATCGGCCTTGACGTACACGAGGGCCCGGCTGCTGCGCAAACGGGTAAGGGCGAGCTTGCCGAGGGCATGACCCTTACCATCGAGCCGGGCATCTACGTGCCGGGCAAGGGCGGAGTGCGCATCGAGGATACGCTTATCATCACCTCCGGCGCGCCGAAGATCATCACTGCATTTCCGAAGGACTTGCAGGTTCTATAATTTGGCCCTGTTATGCTGGCAAACCTGCATAAGGTATGCTGGAACACTGTTTTCACCACTATTTTTACTGGGAGTTTGATCCATGGCTGATACCACCGATTTCAAGAACGGACTCGTTCTCAAGATTGACAACAAGCTGCAGCAGATCGTCGAGTTCCAGCACGTTAAGCCGGGCAAGGGCCCTGCATTCGTGCGTACCAAACTCAAGGACGTCGTCTCCGGAAAGGTCACCGATAAGACCTTCAACGCTGGCGTCAAGGTGGAGACCGCAACGGTAGATCGTCGCGACATGACTTACCTGTACAACGATGGCCAGAATTTCGTTGTCATGGACGATAAGACCTTCGAGCAGTTCGAGCTGCCTTTCGACAAGTTCGGTGAGGCCGGCAAGTTCCTGCTGGAGAACATGCGTGTGCAGGTCTCCTTCCACGACGGCGAGGCTCTTTTCGGCGAGCTGCCTATCTCCGTTGACCTGAAGGTTGAGCACACCGAGCCAGGCCTGCAGGGCGATCGCTCCAACGGCGGCACCAAGCCAGCTACCCTCGAGACCGGCGCCGAGATCCAGGTACCGCTGTTTATTGAGATCGGCAACGTCCTCAAGATCGATACCCGCACCGGCGAGTACCTCTCCCGCGTCAACAACTAGGGCGCAACGTGTCTGAGCAAAAAGACATCAACTACAAGCGCCACACGGCGCGCTACCGCGCGCGCCGCCGCGCCGCGGACATTCTGTACGAGGCAGAAAACCGCGACGTCGATCCCGTAAGCATCATCGAGGACCGCGTCCAACTGGCCCGCGAGGACGCCAACGGCGTCGCCCCGGTTGCCGAGTACACTCAGGTCATCGTCAAGGGCGCGGCCGAAGAGCTCGACGCCATCGACGAGACCATCGAGCGTTACCTTTCTTCTGAGTGGGAGCTGCACCGTATCCCGGCCGTCGACCGCGCAATTATGCGCGTGGCCGTGTGGGAGATTCTTTTCAACGAGGATGTCCCGAACGCAACCGCACTCGTGGAGGGCGTGGAGCTAGCCTCCGAGTACTCCAATCATCAGGCACCGCCGTATATTCACGCCGTGCTTGACGACGTCATCCAAGCCCAGTCCGCAGACAACCCCATGTCAGAGGAACATTAGGCACGCCAACAAGCGCTGTTCCCCTTAAGGAGCAGCGCTTTTGCGCGTTTTTAGCAGCGCCCGCGGTGCCAAGTGACCACACCATCGATGCGGTCTAGCCTCCCGCGGCCTGGCGGGGCGTTCGGGTCGTCTTGGTTAACCCCGTTGTGGTAGCCACAGCAGGTGGTCAGATTCGCCATGTTGGTCTCGCCGCCTAAGCGCCAGGGGTGCATGTGGTGGACCTGGGCTTCATCGGCGCCGATGTTGCATTCCGGCCACGGGCACGTCGGATTTTCCGCAGCCGCCATAAGTCGCTGCTTCGAGCTGGCGTGCCTTTGTGCGCGGTATAGGTTCACCGGGCCTTCCACCGGGTGGATGAGCGTAAACAGCTCGCCGAGGCCGGCGTCGGCAAGCACGCGCTCCAGGTAATCTTTTCCAGTCATGGTGGCGCCGTTGGTCAGCCGCAGGGTGATCTCGTCGCCCGTGCCGTGCAGGACGTCGATAAACTCCGGCAGGCGCACGATGACGTTGGTGCGCGGCGTCGGGCGCTGTGCAGCCTTCACGCCGCCGTAGAGAAGGCCGGCCAGTTGCTCCACAGGCTTGGACTTATCCAAGCGCGCCCACAAGTCCGCAATCATGTCGCTGGGGCCGGTAATGGCGAGCGTCCACGCTTTGCGACGTCGATACAACCGCGCCCCAGCACGCGGCCCCCGTGCCGGCCTGCGGGTCAGCCGGCGCGCCTGCTTTTCGATGTCGCTGGCGGGCGCCTGCAGCGCGCAGAGTTTCTCGCGCAGCCGCCACGCTTCGGCCTGGTTGGCCGCCTTGGCGGCGTAGCGTTCGATGATTTTTAGCACCGGCAGACTGTGCGTGGACTCGCGGGCCGTGCGCTGTTTGGCGCTAAATTTGGTCGGACCGAAGTAGGTGTGCGCCAAGCGGGCGAGCATGCGGGCCTCGGTATCCGGGGCGCCGAGGGCTTCTAATCGCGCGGCAGACATGCCTTGGGCCCCGGCGATGATATCCATGCCGGGGCGCAGTGCGTCAAGGTATGCCTGAAGAGTCATGCCTTAAACGCTAGGAGCGCTAGTCACCCGAGTGCTAGCCCTAACTTCTTTTTCGGGCTAAATCTGTGGATAACTCATCGTAAGCTCGCTATAGCAGCGAGGAGAGGAATTCCTTGGTTCGCGGGTGCTGCGGATCATCGATGACCTGCTGCGGAGTGCCAGATTCGATGACTTGGCCGCCGTCCATGAAGAAAATCTTGTCGGCGACTTCTCGGGCAAATCCCATCTCGTGGGTGACCACCAGCATGGTCATTCCACCCGCAGCGAGTTCCTTCATCACGCGTAATACCTCGCCGACGAGTTCGGGATCGAGTGCGGAGGTCGGCTCGTCGAAAAGCATCAGCTTCGGCTCCATCGCCACCGCCCGCGCGATGGCTACGCGCTGTTGCTGGCCGCCCGAAAGCTGCACCGGATAGGCATCCGCCTTGTGCGCAAGGCCTACCTGTTCGAGCAGCTCCATCGCGCGTTTCTTTGCCTTTTCCACCGGCTGCTTTTTCACGTTCACCGGCGCCTCAATGATGTTTTCGAGCACCGTCCGGTGGGCGAAAAGGTTAAATTGCTGGAACACCATGCCGATATCGGTGCGCTGGGCGGCGGCCTGCTTTTCCGTAATCTCGTAGAGGACTCCGTCGCGCTCGCGGTAACCAATCAGGTCCCCGTCGACGTATAGTCGGCCCGCCGTGACCTTTTCTAGGTGATTGCAGCAGCGCAAAAACGTCGACTTGCCCGAGCCTGAAGGCCCCAACAGGCAGGCGACCTCGCCCGGCATGACGTCGAGAGTAATACCTTTCAACACTTCCAAACTGCCGAAGGACTTGTGCACATTTTGTGCGGAAATCATTGGCGTAGCCATTAGTTATTTACCTCCGGGATGACGGAAACGTTACGGGGGATTGTGCCCTCGGCGTCGGCAAGCGCTGCTAGCTGACGCCCGGTGAGCTCACGCGTGGCACCGCGTTCGAAGCGGCGCTCCAAGAAGTACTGGGCCACCATCAGCAAGGAGGTGATCACCAGGTACCACGTGGCCGCGACCATAAGCAGCGGGATGGGTTCGAAGAGAGCGGCGGAGATATCGGTGGCGCGGCCGAAAATCTCGTAGGTATAGGGCACCGCAACCACGAGCGAGGAGGTCTTGAGCAAGGAGATGAACTCGTTGCCCGTCGGCGGGATGATAATGCGCATCGCCTGCGGAAGCACAGTGCGGCGCATGGTCATCCACCAGCCCATGCCCAGAGCCTTGGAGGCTTCTTTCTGGCCTTCCGGCACTGCAGAAATGCCGGAGCGGACGATTTCTGCCATGTAGGCCGCCTCGTTCAAGCCGAGACCCAGCACGGACAGCAGGAAGGCGTTGGTCAACACTCCCGAGAGCGAAATCTCGGTGAATCTGAGGTTGATGGATTGATAGAGCGCGGATAAAAGGCCCCAGAACACCAGCTGCACGTAGACCGGGGTGCCGCGGAAGATCCATAAAAATAGCCAGGCGACGCCGCGCAAAACCGGGTTGGGGGACATGCGCATCACCGCGAGCACCGCGCCACCGACGACGCCGATGAGCATCGCGAGGATGGTAATGGCCAGGGTATGCAGGGATGCGGCCCCGATGCGCTTGTCAAAGAGGTACTGGAAGTAGGTATCCCAGCCAAATGCCTCGTTGCGCGCGGAGGCGATGACAAACCAGAGCCCTAGAAGGACGAGGATAGTGGCAAAGACCCAGCGCCATGGGTGACGCAGGGGACGAGCCTGAATTTCTTGCGGCTGCGCGGCCGGAGTTGTCTTAGTCATTGACTGGCCTTTCGTTAATCATTGCCTGGTCCACGAGGCCCTCAGAGATGCCCCAGCGGCTCAAAATCTTTTCGTATTCGCCTGTTTCGATGAGGTAGTCCAGTGCCGCAGCGGCAGCAGGACCGAGCTCGGAGTCTTTCGGCACCGCCAACCCATAAGGTGCGGCGTCAAACATGTCACCGACCATGCGCATCTTGCCCTCTGAGCGGTTGACTGCCCAGGATGAGACAGGCGAGTCGGCGGACATTGCGTCCGCGCGGCCCATCAACACGGCAAGCGCCGCGTTGTCGCTGGTGTCATAGGACAGAATGCGCAGGTCGCCGCCGCAGGCATCGCGTTTCGGATTAAGGTCGTCGGTTTCCGAGACCGTGGTGCGCTGGACCGCGACGGTAAGCCCACACGGGTTTTCCGGGTCTACGTCTTTGATGCCCTCGGTGCGCTCGGCCCATTGGATGCCGGCATAGAGGTGGTCGACGAAGTCGAAGTTTTTGCGGCGTTCCTCGTTATCGGTAAATCCGGAGGCGCCGATGTCGATTTGCCCGGATTGCACCGCGGGCAGGATGAGCGAGAAATCCTGTTCGACGGGCTGGAACTCGAGCCCCAGGACGTCGGCAATAGCGTTGGTGATGTCCATCTCAACGCCGACGAGCGCACCATCGGAGTCCTTGAACTCGAAGGGAGCAAACGGCGGGTTGGTGCCCGCCGTGAGCACGCCATCGTTGTCGTGGTACATCGCCGCGATTTCCGGAACCATCTCGATGTCAGGTGCTTGCCAGCCCTCAGGCATGGAGGATTCCTCGTTGGTGACGCATCCCGTCGCTAGGACGGTGCAACTTAGTACCACGGCTGTGGTGGCGATTTTTCTTTTCATTGGGGTGTTCTAACTTTGCTTTTCCGGCTCGTTGTAGGCCTTGGCCTTGCGCGCGTCGATGAAGATGAATACGGATACGATGATGCCGCCGAGCACCATCATCGCGATGATTGCCCCGCTGGATGCGTCCTGGTCCGCACCCCACGGCCACAAAGCGCGCAGGGAGCCGAACATGAAGCCGGCCATGGCTGCCAGGGTCAGCGAGCGGTGATTATCCAATAGGTAGTTGAGCAGCTTTACAAACGCTGCGAGGCCGCACAGGGCACCCAAGGCGAATACGGCAATGGTGCCCAGCTCGCGGTCGGAAACGGCGCCGATGACTGGCTGGTAAAGGCCCATCGTCAGCAGAATCAGCGAGCCCGAGACACCGGGGAGCACGAGCGCGCAGACCGCTACCATGGCGGCCAAGAAGACCACGATGAGTGAGGGATTGTCCACCGGCTCCGAGGTGAATCCCGTGACGAAGAAAATAAGTACGGACGCCACCACGAAGGTGACGATGGAGGAGACCTTGAAGCGCTCAGCCCGAGTCATCATGGAGATCGGCACGAAGATGGATACCGCCACCATTCCCAAAAAGAGGGCGCTTGATATCGATACTTGGCTCTCGACGAAGTTGTGCAACAGCGTCGACAGTCCAAATACGGCCGCGAACATGCCTACAGCGATGGAGGCGAGAAAGCCCCATTCCACCTTTTTGAACCGGGCAGAGATGAGAAAGTTTGCATTGTGCAGCGCGCGTTCGTAAATGCCCACGATAAGCGCGACAGTGCCACCGGAGATTCCGGGAACGAGCTCTGCCGAGCCTATGAGTGCGCCGCGAATGGCGTTGAGAATATATTGCATACTTTCGAAACTAACCTTGAATGATCGGGCTCTGGGGCGTGACGTGCCGCAACACGGCCGAGATTTTAAGCGGATCGGAGAAGTTGCCGCGCCGCCCGAGGAATAAACCTATCACAATAAATACCACTCGCGGTATATTATTCACTAGCTGTGTCACAATTCTGCGGCCCCGAACGTAAAAAACCCCTTGCCAGGCAAAGTTGCCAAGCGAGGGGATGAAGGTAGTGCCCCTGGTGAGACTCGAACTCACACTGAATGGGTTTTGAATCCATTGCCTCTGCCAATTGGGCTACAGGGGCGCGTCTTGTTGACTGGAAAGGAGTTTAGCGCAGCCGGGCGAGCAATTACTAATCAGGTGGGGGTAAAGGCTCTATGATGGGGCGAGTGACTTCTTCGACAACACACTATAAGACCACCAAACCGCGCCTTTTGCTTATCGACGGCCACTCCATGGCCTTCCGCGCTTTTTATGCGCTGCCGGCAGAAAACTTCGCCACCTCCGGCGGCCAGCACACGAATGCGGTGTATGGATTTTTGTCCATGCTCTCCAACATCATCGCCGAGGAGAAGCCGGAGTTCGTGGGCGTGGCTTTCGACGTCGGGCGCAAGACCTTCCGTACCGAGATGTTCCCGGAGTACAAGGCCCAGCGCGAGGCCGCGCCCGAGGAGTTCCGCGGCCAGGTAGAGCTCATCCGCGAGGTGCTCGGCACCCTGGGTATCACCACGCTATCCCGCGAGAACTTCGAGGCCGATGACATCGTGGCCACGCTGGCTACTCAGGCCGATAATTATGAAACCCTCATCGTTACCGGCGACCGCGACTACCTGCAGCTGGTCAACGAGGACACCACCGTGTTGTACCCCATGCGTGGTGTTTCCACCCTGCATCGCTTTACCCCGGCCGCGGTGGAGGAGAAGTACGGTCTGACTCCGCAGCAGTATCCGGATTTCGCGGCCCTGCGCGGCGATCCTTCCGATAACCTGCCGAGCGTTCCCAAGGTGGGCGAGAAGACGGCCACCAAATGGATCCTCCAATATGGCACCCTCGAGGGGCTTATCGAGCACGCCGCGGAAATCAAGGGCGTGGCCGGTCAGAACTTCCGCGATCGCATCGAGCAGGTGCGCATGAATCGCAAACTCACGCAGATGATCACGGACATGGATTTAGGGGTCGGCCCAGACGATCTGGCTTTCCAGGGTGCAACCGTTAGCGAGGTGGCCGAGAAGTTCGACGAGCTCGAGTTCGGCACCAATCTCCGCGAGCGCGTGCTGGAGGCTATCCCGAACGATGGCGGTGGGGCGCCAGCCGTGGAGGAGGCACCGACGCAGGAGATTAAGGTCGTCGACAAGCCTTTGGCCCAGTGGTTGGAGGGCAAAGAGCACGTCGCGGTCTTTGTCACTGGTGACTCCCGCCCCGGCCAGGGTGACGCGAGCGCACTCGCGCTTGTCGACGCCGACTTTGAAGGCATGCAGGTCGAACTTGGCGAATTGAGCGCGGAGGATGACGCCGCACTTGCCGCCTGGTTTGCTTCTTCTGCGCCGAAGTATTTTCACGAGGCCAAGGCCGCTTTCCATATGCTGGCAGGCCGCGGCATCGAGCTGCGTGGCATCGCGCACGATACCGCGATCGCTGCCTACTTGCTGCGCCCGGGCCAGCGCACCTATGACCTGCCGGATGTCTATCAACGTCACCTGAAGAAGACTCTCGCCCAGGCCAGCGACCAGCTCTCGCTGCTGGATGATTCTTCCCTAGTGGACCAGGCGGGTGCCATCATGGAGCTGGCTGTGGCGCTTAGCAAGCAGCTGCAAGAGATCGATTCCTTCGAGCTTTATACCGACTTGGAGCTGCCGCTCGTGGGCATTCTCGCGCGCATGGAGGCCACCGGTATCGCCGTGGACGTGGAGATTCTAGAAACCCAGCGCGATGCCTTCATCGAGCAGGTTGCCGAGCAGGAGCGCGCCGCCCGCGAGCTGGCTGGCGACGAGACGCTGAACTTGAACTCGCCAAAGCAGCTGCAGACCGTGCTCTTCGAGACCTTCGAGATGCCGAAGACGAAGAAGACCAAGACGGGCTATTCCACCGCGGCCAAGGAGATTGAGCAGCTGGCGGTCAACCACCCGCACCCGTTCCTCGATCACCTGCTTGCTCACCGCGAGTATCAGAAGATGAAGACCACCCTGGAAGGCCTCATCAAGACCGTGCAGCCGGACGGTCGCATCCACACCACCTTCAACCAGACGGTGGCTTCCACGGGCCGACTTTCCTCCACCGAGCCGAACCTGCAGAACATCCCAGTGCGCACGGAGGCAGGGCGCCAGATTCGCTCTGCGTTCATCGTGGGCACGGAGTTCGAGACCTTGATGACGGCCGATTATTCCCAGATTGAGATGCGCGTGATGGCTCACCTGTCCGAGGATCCGGGGCTTATCGAGGCCTATCGCGAGGGTGAGGATCTGCACAACTACGTCGGCTCGAAGGTCTTCGACGTGCCGGTCGATGAGGTGACCTCGGAGCTACGCCGCCGTGTCAAGGCGATGTCTTATGGTCTAGTCTATGGCCTTTCCGCGTTCGGCTTGTCCCAGCAGCTGGGCATCCCGGCCCGCGAGGCCAAGGAGATCATGGAAAGCTATTTCGAGCGTTTCGGTGGCGTGAAACGCTACCTCGACAACGTCGTTGAGCAAGCCCGCAAGGATGGCTACACCGCGACCGTCTTCGGGCGCCGTCGCTACCTGCCGGAGCTGAACTCTGATAATCGCCTCGCGCGTGAGAACGCCGAACGTGCAGCGCTGAACGCTCCGATTCAGGGCACGGCTGCGGACATCATCAAGGTCGCCATGATTCGCGTGGATAGGGCGCTTGAGGGAATGCGCTCCCGTGTGCTGCTGCAGGTCCACGACGAACTTGTGGTGGAAGTCGCCCCAGGCGAGGCCGACAAGGTCCGCGAGATTCTAGAACGCGAGATGGATTCGGCCATCGAGCTCAACGTCCCGCTCGAGGTCTCCGCCGGTGCCGGTAAGGATTGGGATGCCGCAGCGCACTAAAGCTGGCGCACGCCTGGCAGCCCAGGGCATCGAGGACCACGGTATCCCGGCCTACGCGAAGGCGAAGCTAGAAAGGCAGTGGGCGGCGCTCGACTAGGCAATTAGCCAGCATGTCGAAAGGCGTTTGGCCCGCTGCCAAAACCGATATTCCCAACACGCCGAGAACTACTGCCTCCACGTGTGGCACGCCGGTCAAAGAGATGAGCGTGAGAAGAATCCAGCTATTGCGCAGCGCGGCCGACCACCAGCCGGGCTTGTCAGTGATGACGTGCAACTGCAGCGACCATTTGCCCAGCGAGGTGCGCTTGCGTGCCTCACAGATAACGCGGTAGAGGTAGAACACTCCGGCAAGGGCCGCGATGTCGTAGATGGCGGCGGCGTGGCCGGTGATGGGGGCGTCGAAAAGCGTGTTGATGGTCCACCGCACCACCATGATGATGGCGGCGGCGAGGAAGGCATCAATCCACCACGCCACGACGCGGCGGAGGGTGATGCCTAGGTGCTCTTTAGCCAAAAAATCCATGCGCTATAGATTACTCATAGTCGATTGCTACTAAACGGCGGTGCAGATAAAAATAATGCTGCCGGGGAAGATTTCGCCGCGCTCGCGCGACCACTGGCCCCAGGTGATGTCGAGGTCTTGTGGCCACTCCGGCTCGAGGACGTCCTCGATGAGAAAACCGCCGCGGGTTTGTAGCGCGCGCACCCAGTCGCCCAGTGTGCGGTGGAACTCCGCGTAGCTTAAGTTGCCATCAGCGTCGTGCTCTAAGTAGGCACGGTCGAAGTAGGAGAGCTCAGCGGTGAGGTTTAACGGGTCATCGGGGAAAATCCAGCGCATCGGGTGAGTAGCGGAGATGACCAAGCGCCCGCCCGGGCGCAACACGCGGCGGACCTCCGCGAGCGCCGCGGCTAAGTCAGCAATAAAAGGGAAAGCGCCGAAAGCGGAAAAGGCGATGTCGAAGGACTCGTCGGCATAAGGCAGCACCAGGGCATCTGCCTGTACTAGCGGCAGGCCGCTCGGCGCGTGGGAGAGCATGCCGCGTGAGATATCGAAGCCGGTGGCAAAGCCCGCCTTATCCTGCAACCACGCGGTACAAGGCGCTGAACCACAGCCAATCTCGAGCACGCGCGCGGCGGCGAGGAAGGCGGCGTCGCCAAGCAGGTGTGCGTCAGCCTCGTGCAGCATCTCCGGGCACCAATAAAAGGAGGAAAGATATCTCGGATGCGCGGCATGATAGGCCGCGGCATCGTTGTCCCAAAAGGATTGGTTCGCGCGGGAGGGAGTCTGCATGGATGAAGTCCTTTTGAAAAATTGAAGTATTTGCCGTTTTAGCTGCGCGGATGTAGTATTGCACGGGCGTGTCTATGCCGTGGGTTGACTAAGGCTTCCGTAGGAGGGCTTTATACATCGTCACGTCGGGATCGGAATCCATCCTAAACTATCGCTATTTTGCCTGTTTAGAGACGCTTTTCGAGAGACGCGTAACTGTCCATTTACGATCTCCTACATCAATTCGGAGCATTTCTACATATGCCAACTTCTAACACCCCTCAGGTTGCGATCAACGACATCGGAACCGCTGAGGACTTCCTCGCTGCCGTTGACGCCACCATCAAGTACTTCAACGATGGTGACATCGTCGAGGGTACCGTGGTCAAGGTTGACCACGACGAGGTCCTGCTCGACATCGGATACAAGACCGAAGGCGTCATCCCATCCCGCGAGCTGTCCATCAAGCACGACGTCGACCCAGATGAGGTCGTCGAGGTCGGCGATCAGATCGACGCACTCGTTCTCACCAAGGAGGACAAGGAAGGCCGTCTGATCCTGTCCAAGAAGCGCGCACAGTACGAGCGTGCTTGGGGTGCAGTCGAGGAGCTGCACGCCAAGGAAGAGCCAGTTACCGGTACCGTTATCGAGGTTGTCAAGGGTGGCCTCATCCTGGACATCGGTCTGCGTGGCTTCCTGCCTGCTTCCCTCGTCGAGATGCGTCGCGTCCGCGACCTGGAGCCGTACATCGGTCAGGAGCTGGAAGCAAAGATCATCGAGCTGGACAAGCAGCGTAACAACGTCGTCCTGTCCCGCCGTGCATTCCTCGAGCAGACCCAGTCTGAGGTTCGCTCCGAGTTCCTGCACCAGCTGCAGAAGGGCCAGGTCCGCAAGGGCGTTGTTTCCTCCATCGTCAACTTCGGCGCATTCGTCGATCTCGGCGGTGTCGACGGCCTGGTTCACGTTTCCGAGCTGTCCTGGAAGCACATCGATCACCCATCTGAGGTTGTCACCGTCGGTGACGAGGTCACCGTTGAGGTTCTCGACGTTGATCTCGACCGCGAGCGCGTCTCCCTGTCCCTGAAGGCTACCCAGGAAGATCCGTGGCGCGTATTCGCCCGCACCCACGCTGTGGGCCAAATCGTCCCGGGCAAGGTCACCAAGCTCGTTCCGTTCGGCGCATTCGTTCGCGTCGAAGAGGGCATCGAGGGCCTGGTTCACATCTCCGAGCTGGCTCAGCGCCACGTCGAGGTTCCGGACCAGGTTGTCACCGTTGGCCAGGAAGTTATGGTCAAGGTCATCGACATCGATCTCGAGCGTCGTCGTATCTCCCTGTCCGTTAAGCAGGCAGACGAGGACTACACCGAAGAGTTCGATCCGTCCAAGTACGGCATGGCTGACTCCTACGACGAGCAGGGCAACTACGTCTTCCCAGAGGGCTTCGACCCAGAGACCAACGAGTGGCTCGAGGGCTACGACGAGCAGCGTCAGGCTTGGGAGGCACGCTACGCAGAGTCCGAGCGTCGCTTCAACCTGCACACCGCTCAGATCGAGCGCAACCGTGCCGCAGCCGCTGAGGCTGCAGAGGCTAACGAGTCCTCCAACTACTCCTCCGAGTCCAACGATGCAGCTCCGGCATCCGAGGCTTCGGCTGAGGTTGGCGGCTCCCTGGCTTCCGACGAGCAGCTTGCTGCTCTGCGCGACAAGCTCGCTGGCAACTAATCCCAGCTAGCTCATAAAGGCCGCATCCTCCGTTTGCTTCCAAGCGCGGGGTGCGGCCTTTTCGCGTACCCTGGCCAACTATGAAACTGATTGGTTTAACCGGTGGCATAGGAAGCGGCAAGTCCACCGTGGCCGAGCTTTTGGCAGAACGCGGCTGGAACGTGGTGGACGCAGATCAGATTGCGCGTGACATCGTCGAGCCGGGCCAGCCCGCCCTAGCGGAGCTGGCAGAATCTTTCGGTTCCGACATCCTCCAGGCGGATGGCAGCTTGAATCGAGGCTTGTTGGCTAAGCGCGCGTTTGGCGACGCCGCCTCTACCGCGCGCCTCAACGAAATCACCCACCCGCGCATTGCGGCTGAGACCGAATCCCGTTTCGCGCAGGCCCGCAAACGCGGTGAAGCTTTTACCGTCTATGACATGCCTTTGTTGGTGGATAAAGGCCTGCACCGCGACATGGACTATACGGTCGTGGTCGACGTCGCTGTTAAGGAGCGCGTGCGCCGCCTCGTCGAGTTCCGGGGCTTGGACGAGGATGACGCGCGGCGTCGGATAGCGGCACAGATCCCGGATGAGGAGCGCCTGGCCGCAGCGGATTTCGTCATCGACAACAACGGTGCGCGCGAGGATTTGGTGCCGCAAGTAGAGCGACTGGTGGCGGCCCTCGACGCGAAAATTTAAATTTTGTAGCGATGAATGTTAACGCTGCGCTTTAGCTACGTTCACTTTCCTTTCCTATTGTCCCAATCTATGGGAACGTGGGATGTAGGACCTTTCGATAATCACGCGGCGTGCGACCTGCTCGCCGCCATTCGTGATGGCTCCTTCGATTTCGAACGTTTCAAGCGCATGTGCGCCGCCCCGCCGCTCGACGTCGACGAGGCCGAGGTGGTCATTGCCCTTGGCATGTTGGCCAAGACTTCACCTGAACATTTGCCCCAGGGTATTAGCGCAGAAAGCATCAACGCGCTCTACAAGCCGCAGTCGCGGGCGTGGTTGCGCAAGCAGATTAACGCCACCCTCGACCCGGATACCTCTTCCGTGTACGCACTGTGGGAACCCACCGGCGAGCTAGAGACGTGGATTATGGCTGTGCGCGCTGCATTGCCCTAAAACGCTAGACTTGCGGGCATGGCATTTGCAGCGGAACATCCAATTTTGCCGGTCTCTGAGCATCGCCCAGTGAGCGAGGTGGAGCGTCGCTCCGCCGAATTCAAGGTGGAATCAGAG
This sequence comes from Corynebacterium simulans, assembly GCF_001586215.1. NCBI lineage: Bacteria > Bacillati > Actinomycetota > Actinomycetes > Mycobacteriales > Corynebacteriaceae > Corynebacterium > Corynebacterium simulans. The sequence continues at coordinate 2,712,370 of NZ_CP014634.1, forward strand.
TTTGAACCCTCCGGAGACCAGCCCTCCGCTATCGCGGAGCTAGACGCGCGCCTGCGCCGTGGCGAAAGCGACGTCGTGCTCATGGGCGCTACCGGTACCGGTAAGTCGGCAACGGCGGCCTGGCTGATTGAGCAACAGCAGCGCCCCACGCTGGTAATGGCACCGAACAAGACCCTGGCGGCACAGCTTGCTAACGAGCTGCGCCAGCTCCTGCCGCATAACGCCGTGGAGTACTTCGTCTCTTACTATGACTACTACCAGCCCGAGGCCTATATCGCGCAGACCGATACCTACATCGAGAAGGATTCCTCCATCAACGAGGACGTCGAGCGCCTACGTCACTCTGCCACTTCGTCGCTGCTGTCCCGCCGCGACGTCGTCGTAGTTTCCTCCGTTTCGTGCATTTACGGCTTGGGTACCCCGCAGTCCTACCTGGACCGCTCGGTGGTCATTGAGGAAGGCGAGGAGATCGACCGCGACCGCTTCCTGCGCCTTTTGGTAGATATCCAATACGAGCGCAACGACGTCGGCTTTACCCGCGGTACCTTCCGTGTCAAAGGCGATACCGTGGATATTATTCCGGCATATGAGGAGCGTGCGGTGCGCATTGAGTTCTTCGGCGACGATGTCGATGAGCTTTACTACATCCACCCGCTGACCGGTGACGTCTTAGAACGCGTCGACGAGGTGCGCATCTTCCCGGCGACGCACTACGTGGCGGGTCCGGAGCGCATGGCCAAGGCTGTGGAAGACATCAAGGCGGAGCTGGCTGAGCGCCTGGAGGATCTAGAAAATCGCGGCAAGCTGCTCGAAGCCCAGCGCCTGCGCATGCGCACCGAGTATGACCTCGAGATGATCGAGCAGGTGGGCTTTTGCTCAGGCATCGAGAACTACTCCCGCCATATCGACGGCCGCCCGGCAGGTTCTGCGCCGGCCACGCTGCTGGATTACTTCCCGCAGGACTTCCTGACCATCATCGACGAGTCCCACGTGACGGTTCCGCAGATCGGCGGCATGTTTGAAGGCGATATGTCGCGCAAGCGCAACCTCGTGGAGTTTGGCTTCCGCCTTCCTTCGGCCACGGATAACCGCCCGCTGACCTTTGACGAGTTCGAAGAGCGTGTGGGCCAGACCGTCTATATGTCTGCTACTCCGGGCAACTACGAGCTGACTGCCTCCCAGGGCGAGTATGTCGAGCAGGTCATTCGCCCAACCGGCCTGATCGACCCAAAGGTGACGGTCAAGCCCACCAAGGGGCAGATCGACGATCTCATCGACGAGATCCGCACCCGGACCGCAAAGCAGGAACGCGTGCTCGTTACCACCCTGACCAAGCGCATGGCCGAGGACCTCACCGACTATCTCTTGGAACACGGCGTCAAGGTCCGTTACTTACATTCGGACATCGACACCCTACAGCGCGTGGAGCTGCTGCGTCAGTTGCGCCTTGGTGAATACGACGTCCTCGTGGGCATCAACCTCCTGCGCGAGGGCCTTGACCTTCCGGAGGTCTCTCTGGTGGCCATCCTGGATGCGGACAAGGAGGGCTTCCTGCGCTCGACCACCTCGCTCATCCAGACTATCGGCCGTGCGGCTCGAAATGTCTCGGGCGAGGTCATCATGTACGCGGACAAAATCACCGAGTCCATGCAAGAGGCCATTGATGAGACCGAGCGCCGCCGTGAAAAGCAGATTGCCTATAACAAGGAACACGGCATCGACCCGCAGCCGCTGCGCAAGAAGATTGCGGACATCTTGGACCAGGTCTACGAATCCGATGGGGAAGAGCAGGACTCCGCCGACCCAGCGGCGATGGTGGACAAACCCGACGTTTCGAGCATGGCTGCCGACGAAGTGCAAAAGCTTATCGACGACCTCACCGCCCAAATGGGGGCTGCGGCCCGCGAGTTGAAGTTCGAATTGGCGGGTCGTTTGCGTGACGAAATTGCCGATTTGAAGAAGGAAATGCGTGGCCTGAAAGAGGCGGGAATCTAGCGTGCTGCGGTGACGACAAACGGCGCCAAAAGTGAGAAAAACAGCACTTTCCATTCGGGGTATAAAATGCCACGTTGCGCAACGGACAGGTCACAAAGTTGTTAAACTTACGTTTGCGCCTTTATAAGGATTAGCAATTTGCACATTCTGCATCATCATTTGGGGTATAAGGCCCCTGAAGAAAGGTCATCATGAGCGATTACAAGAAGATCGTGGTCGGCACTGACGGTTCCAAGTCCTCCCTCCTGGCAGTGGAGCGCGCCGCTAAGATCGCCGCCGCATTCGATGCAACTCTTATCATCGGTTGCGCTTATTACGAGAACCAGGAGCAGGCTTCCAAGACCCTGCGCCAAGATTCCGTGACCATTCTGGGTGACCAGAAGGCAGAGGCTAACCTCACCACCGGCAAGGAGCACGCTGAGAAGTTCGGTGCCACCAAGGTAGAGACCGCCGTCCGCCCGGGCACCCCGGTCCAGGCTCTGATGTCCATCGTTAATGACAATCAGGCTGAGCTGCTCGTCGTTGGTAACCGCGGCATCAACTCCCTGACCGGCCGCCTGCTGGGGTCCGTACCGGCTGACGTCGCTCGCCAGTCTGACTGCGACGTCATGATTGTTCACACCGTGAGCTAATTTCTCGCTTTAAGAAAGCCCAGTCAGATTCCCTCGCGGGGAATCTGACTGGGCTTTTCGCTTGTGCTACTCGACGTCGTCGGTCTCCGGTGCGTCCTTTGCAAACGCCTCAGCCTCAAGCTCCGCCGAAATCTTGTGCATCTGTGCGGCGAGCTCCGACCCATCCCCGCCCTGGATGAGGGGGATGCTAAACGAGCCTTCCTCGTTGGCGTCGGCAAGCGGGCCCAGTGAACCGTGGGAGAGCAACTGCTCCTGCGGCGAAAGGTTGCGGATGGCCACCGCGGCCACGCGGTCTGGGTGCTCGTTCGCGGCATCACCGTAGGTGAGCGAATCGTGCTGGCCATCGTCACCGATGAGCAGCCACTTCATCCATGGGAAAGCGATAAAGAGGTTACGCAGCTGCACGCGCTTGTGCTCCTGGCCGTTTCGGAAAAGCCCGGTGGGGGTAGGGCCCCAGTCAGTCAGCAGGAGTGGACCACGCGGGAAGCCGTTGTGCTCCATGAAGCTGACCAAGGTGTCGTAGGTATTCCACGCGCCGGTGGACAGATAAATGAAAGGCATCTCCGGGTGCTGTTCCTGCAACTGCTGATAGAAGCGCGCCATGCCTTCAACCGGCTGGCGGGTGTTGGTGCGCTTGACCCAAGAGTTCCAGGCCGCAGTCATCGCACGCGGCAACCACGTCACCATGACGGTGTCATCGATATCGCTGACGACGCCCAGCGGAGAGTCCTCAGAAACGATGAGCACCTCGGAGGTAATGGGCTCGGCGCCGTCTGCCTCGATGACGACCTCGTGCCAGCCGGCACCTAGGCCATGCTCGTGGACCAAGATATCGATATAGCCGTTGTAATTGGTCCGGCCGTGGACGGTCTTGCCATTGACCGTGACACGGACGTCGAGGTTGTTTACCTGAATCGTGAAAAACTGACGGTAACCGCGCTGCGCCCACGTCTCCGTGGCCTCGGCCGCTGGATCATGCATGAGCACGCGGCCCAAGACGTGGACGAATTCCGTGTTGCCGTATCCGGCATAACCCGTAAGTTCCGGCGTCCAGCCTTTGCGGGTGGTGCGCTCTAGCGCCGCCTTATTTGTGGCGCGTTCAATTTTGCGTGCGATGTCAGATAAAGCCATGCCCACCAGACTAGTGGAAAGTCTCTTGGAAGCGGCCGGCCAAGGTCAGCGTCTGTGTCGCACGCGTGAGCGCAACGTAGAGATTTTGCAGGCCCTGTGGCGAGGCGGCCACGATGGCATCAGGGTCAACGACCACCACGTGGTCGAACTCGAGCCCCTTGATCTCCTCGACGTTCTCGCGCGTGATGACGGCGTTCAATCGCCCGTCGGCATCGGTGAAAGTCCCCGGTGCGTGCGTTGCTGGCTGCGCGGTGAAGACGACTTCCGCGCCGTCGCGGACCGCCACGGCGGGAGCTGCCTCGGGGTTAATGAGCTCGAGGAGGGAATTGGCCAGCTCGGTAATCGGCTGCGGCGTGCGGTAGTTCACGGTCAGCTTGTGGTGGCGGAAGCGCTGGGCCACGAAGGGCTCAAGCGCTTCGGCCCAATCGTCTACGCCAGCGGGCGCTCCGGTTTGCGCGGTATCGCCCACGAGCGTCATCCAGCGCGAAGGGCTGCGGCGAAAGAGCATGCGCCATTCCATCGGACTTAATTCCTGGGCCTCGTCGACGATGATGTGGCCGTAGGCCCACGTGTAGTCTTCCTGGGCACGTTGCGCGGTGGTGCGGTTATCGCGCACCTCCTGGCGGCGGGCAAGGGTCTCAGCGTCGATGACGTCGTGTGCAGACAGGATCTCGGCGTCGAACATGTCATCGTCGTTGTCTGTGGAATCGGAGGAGGACAAGATGTCGAGCGCGTCTTCGGCGTCGGCAACTTGCTCGCGCCAGGCCTGATCCGCGGCAGCCTTTTCCTCCTCTGGATTCGGCATGCCGATGAGTACCGCGAGCTCGTCGAGGAGCGCGGCGTCGGAAGGCGCCCACGCGTCGCCCTGCACGCGGTACAGGCCGTCGCGGGTCTCGGTGTCGTAGTCCGGTGCCGCGGCGTCGATAAGCGCACGCGAAGATAGCAAATCCGCCAGTACTGCGCGCGGGTCCAGGGTAGGCCAGAACTCGTCGATGAGCTCGCGCACTTGTGGTTCCTCCGCCAGGTCATCGTGGAGCTGGTCGATGTCCGCGCGCGAGAGCAGGTTCTTGCCACCTAGCGGGTCGGCACCAATCTTTTCAGCCATCTGCTGGGCGAGTGACTCCGTGAGATGTTCGGCGAAGGCCGCCTGCGCGTCATTGTGCGGCTTGCGCGAACGACGCGCGCGGGTGCGGGCCGCCTTAATCATCGCGGGGTCGACGGTCAGCTCCAAGTGCTCCGCGCGAATGCGGCGCGGGCCTTCGGGAAGCGTCTGGTTGTTCTTCACCGCGGCTGCGAGAATTTCCACCATCGCCTCCGAGCCTTTGATTTCGCGCGCGGCCAAAGACTCTTGGTGGGTGGGGCGAACGCCGGGGAAGAGCTCACCGATGGTGGAAAGAACCACGCCGGTTTCACCCAGTTCTGGAAGGACGCGCGAGATGTAGTCAAGGAAGGTGGAATTAGGCCCGACGATGAGCACGCCCGTGGCCGCCAGCTGCTCGCGATGGGTGTAGAGGAGATAGGCCACGCGGTGCAAAGCGACTGCGGTCTTGCCCGTCCCGGGACCACCTTCGACCACGAGTACGCCGCGGGTGCTATCGCGGATAATCTCGTCTTGCTCGCGCTGAATGGTCTCCACGATGGATTCCATGTGGCCGGTGCGAGCACGCTGCAACGCGTGATAGAGCGCGGACTCACTGGCGACGCCCGCGGTTTCTTCCGCCGCGCCAGCACCGGAGAGAACTTCATCGTTGATATCAGTTACGGTTCGGCCTTTGGTACGGATGTGGCGGCGGACCGTAACGCCCTCTGGCTGCGCAGTGGTGGCCAGGTAGAAAGGACGTGCCATCGGCGCGCGCCAGTCCAGCAGGAGAGTGCGGTAATCCTCTTCGCGGGCATCTAAGCCCATCCTGCCGATGTAGCGGCGGTCTAGGCCTTCTGCGGTGGGATTATCGCCTGGGGCATCGATATCGATGCGGCCGAAGACGAGGCCTAGCTGCGCGAGATTTAGACGGTCCAGCTTGGCTTGCAGGCCGTGGTACTCCGTTTCACGGCGGACTAGGGCATCCGCATCAGGCGTGTGCGGGTCCACTGCGGCCTGCACCTCGTTGAGGCGTTCGTTGGCTTGGGCGACCTCGTGGTCCAGCCTTGAAAAGAGGCTGTCAACGTAGGCCTGCTCAGCGGCAATCTCCTGTGCTACCTGCTCGTTCTGCGGGTGATTTGGGCTATGTTCTGGGGAGGCCACGACGGTTAATACACCTCAATACGCGAAGAGATTGATAAAAACGACAACGGCCCAGCATACCTTGCTGGGCCGTTGGAGGTTAAAGGCTTAGTTCAGGCGGTCACCGAACTTGTTGATTGCCTTGTCGAGCTTCTTGGAAGCTTCCTTCTGCAGCTTCTCAGCGCGCTTGGAGGCCTTCTTGGCAGCACGCTTGTTGGCCTTGGTATCAACCTGTGCGCGAGCGAAGTCAGCGCGCTCCTGAGCCTTGGAAGCTGCCTTCACAGCTTTTTTGCGAGCCAGCTCAGCGTTTTCCTGGGCGGTGGACAGCCAGTCATCCTTGTTGTCATCGATGAAGCTCTTTGCCTGCTCGGCGCTGTCCTCGATGAAGGAGCGAGCGGAATCTACCAGGTCCTTGCCGGTTGCCTGCCAGTCATCCTTGTTGTCATCGACGTATTCCTTAGCGCCCTCGAACCAATCGCTGGCCTTGGTGGAGAACTCATCGGCGCGGTCGGAGAGGTTATCAGCGAACTTCTGCTGCTCGGACTTGGTCGGCAGAGCCTTCTGGATCTTCTTGTTGGTGCGCTCTGCGGACTTGGATGCGCGCCATGCCAGGGAAGGCTTACCCTCGGTGTCCTGGGTAGCGATGAACAGTGCACCAAGCAGAGCGGTGTTGGTAATGAAACCGTTGCGGCGATTGTTCTTCTCCTCAGAATCCTCTGCTTCCCAGAAGGCGTTGCGGCCGAGGAGATTAGGCAGGGTAGAAAGCGCCAACACTGCTGCGGAGGTGCGCGGTGCCTTGCCCAGCGCCAGGGTGGAGCCGGCGCCGACCTTCAGGCCGCCGACTGCGCGGGCAGCCAGCTCTGGGTCGTTCGGGATGTAACCGGCGTACTGTGCCGGGACGACCTTGCGCAGACGCTGCAGAACGGACTCGGTCTCGGCTACGTGGTCGGAGGCGTTACGCAGGGTATCGACGCCGTCCCAGACAAAAACAGAAGCCAGCATAGGGCGAGCAAACTTACGAATCACTTGTTACTCCATTCGTTGAGATTCATTGAGTAAAGTAATGAACTTCTCACCAGTGTACGGAAAACGCCGACCGCTGTGGGTGGAAACCGTGCTTATCCACCCACCACTTGGTGTACAAAGGTCGCATCTACCAGCGGCGCTGCCACCATTCAGCAAGTTTTGGACGCTCCTCACCCAAAGTGGTGGATTTGCCGTGGCCGGGTCGCACGATGGCGGAATCTGGGTAGACATCGAAGATGCGCTCGTTGACGTCTTTATAAAGGCGTACAAAGTCACCTTCCGAATCGGTGCGGCCCACACCGCCGGGGAAGAGGCTGTCGCCCACGAAGAGATTCGTGGTCCCATCGATATCGACGGCGATGGCGACGCCGCCTGGGGTATGGCCGCGCAAAATAATCGCCGGGAATTCGTGGCCTGCGAAAGTCAGTGTGTCTCCCTGCTTCAACTCGACGTCGACAGGCGCCGGCATCGCAGGGGAGTCGAGGAAGGAGGCGTAGTGGGTAGCGCCGGTAGCTTTGATTACTTCCTTAGTGGCGCGGACATGGTCCCAGTGGCGGTGGGTAGTAAGCACGGCGCTAATGCGGACGCCGTTTTCCTTGGCCAAGTTGAGGAGTGCGGGAGCGTCATCCGCGGCGTCGACAAGCAGTGCTTCTTCCCCGGCACAGATGAGGTAGCAGTTGTTGTCCATCTCGGACACGGAAATACTTTTGAGCTTTAGTGCGTTATTCATGTGTCCAACCCTACGGGTAGATTTCGAGATAGACATTTTTCACTGGTCTGGCTGCTTATCCCCAACAGAACCTAGGATGGGCGCGAAGCTAGGCTGACAAAGGAGGCAATAAGTGGCTGATCGTTTGGTCGTACGCGGTGCTCGCGAGCACAATCTCAAGGGCGTCGATATCGACCTGCCGCGCGACAAGATGGTGGTCTTTACCGGCCTTTCCGGTTCCGGTAAATCATCGTTGGCTTTTGATACTATCTTCGCGGAAGGCCAGCGGCGTTATGTTGAATCGCTGAGCTCCTACGCCCGCATGTTCCTAGGTCAGATGGACAAGCCTGACGTCGAATTCATTGATGGCCTTTCTCCCGCGGTCTCAATTGACCAGAAGTCCACCAACCACAACCCGCGTTCTACGGTGGGCACCATCACGGAGATCTACGACTATCTGCGCCTTTTATTCTCCCGCGCGGGCACGCCGCATTGCCCGAAGTGCGACGCCGTGATTGAGCGTCAGACCCCGCAGCAAATCGTGGACACAGTGCTTGAACTCGAGGAAAAGCTAAAGTTCCAGGTCCTGGCTCCCGTGGTGCGACACCGCAAGGGCGAGTTTGTGGATCTCTTTGCCGATCTTGCATCTCAGGGTTTCTCCCGCGTGCGGGTTGATGGCGAGGTTTATCAATTAACTGAGCCGCCGACGCTGAAGAAGCAGATCAAGCACGATATTGACGTGGTGGTGGACCGTTTGCAGGTCAAGGCCTCACAGAAGCAGCGTCTGACCGATTCTGTCGAAACTGCGCTCCGCCTGTCAGACGGTCTCGTTACCCTCGACTTCATCGATCGCCCCGAGCTCACTCATACCTACTCGGAGAAGGCCGCCTGCCCCAATGGTCACACCCTAACCATCGAGGAATACGAGCCGCGTGCGTTTTCCTTCAATGCGCCTTTCGGCTCCTGTCCAGAATGTGACGGTCTAGGTACCCGACTTGAGGTCGACGTAGATCTGCTGATTCCGGATCCTGACGCTCCAGCAGTCGACGCCATCCAGCCGTGGCATTCCAGCCCGAATTCGCGCTACTTCGTCAAACTCGTCGAGGGCCTTGGTAAGACGTTGGGCTTTGATCCGCAGACTCCGGTTTCACAGCTGACAAAGCAGCAGCGCGATGCGCTGATTTATGGCACCGACGTGGAAGTAAACGTGCGCTATAAGAACCGCTACGGCAGGCAGCGCAACTGGACCGCTCCCTTTGAGGGTGCGATCGGCTTCTTGGAGCGCAAGCTTGAGCAGGCCGATTCCGAGTCGCAGAAGGACCGCTTGCTGCAGTACACCCGCCGGGTGGCTTGCAATACCTGTAATGGCACGCGCCTGCGCCCGGAGATCTTGGCTGTGCGGCTTGCCTCCACCGCGCACGGCGAGAAGTCCATTGCGGGGCTGTCCGCGCTGTCTATCGAAGAGGCCGCGGAGTTCCTTGACTCGCTGGTACTGGGGCACCGCGAGGAAATTATCGCTGGCGCAGTATTGAAGGAGATTCAGGCCCGCCTGCGATTCCTGCTCGACGTGGGTCTGAATTACCTCACCTTGGATCGTGGAGCTTCCACGCTTTCTGGTGGGGAGGCGCAGCGCATCCGCCTGGCAACCCAGATTGGTTCGGGTCTGGCTGGCGTGCTGTATGTGCTGGATGAGCCCTCCATTGGTCTGCACCAGCGTGACAATCAGCGTCTCATCGCTACTTTGAAGCGCCTCCGTGACATCGGCAATACGTTGATTGTGGTTGAGCACGATGAAGACACCATCCGCGAGGCCGACTGGCTTGTTGATGTTGGCCCGCGCGCCGGCGAGTACGGCGGCGAGGTTGTCTATCAAGGTGAGCCCGCCGGCATCATGGATAAGGAAGAATCGCTTACGGGTCAGTATCTGTCTGGCAAGCGTGTGCTGGCGGTGCCGGATAAGCGTCGTGAGATTGACCCTGAACGCAAGCTCAAGGTAGTCGGCGCTCGGGAAAACAACTTGAAGGGCATCGACGTTGAGATTCCGCTCGGCGTGCTTTGCTGCATCACCGGTGTATCGGGTTCCGGCAAGTCCACGGTGGTCAACCAGATTCTGGCCAAGACTCTGTCCAACAAGCTCAACCGTGCGCGCCAGGTGCCAGGCCGCGCCAAGCGCGTCGAGGGCGTCGAGCACCTCGACAAGCTGGTGCAGGTGGACCAGAGCCCGATCGGCCGTACCCCGCGTTCCAACCCGGCTACCTATACCGGTGTATTCGACAAGATCCGCAACCTCTTTGCGGAGACCCAAGAGGCAAAGGTGCGCGGATACAAGCCAGGCCGTTTCTCCTTTAACGTCAAGGGTGGTCGCTGCGAGGCTTGCCAGGGTGACGGCACGTTGAAGATCGAGATGAACTTCCTGCCGGACGTTTATGTCCCGTGTGAGGTCTGTGAGGGTGCGCGCTATAACCGTGAAACCCTGGAGGTCCTCTACAAGGGCAAGAACATCGCTGAGGTTCTCAACATGCCTATCTCCGAGGCCGCCGAGTTCTTCGAGCCGATTACCTCGATTCACCGTTACCTCGCCACGCTTGTCGACGTCGGACTGGGTTATGTTCGCCTGGGGCAAGCGGCCACCACGCTGTCTGGCGGCGAGGCGCAGCGCGTAAAGCTTGCTGCTGAGCTGCAAAAACGCACCAAGGGGCGTACCGTCTACATTTTGGACGAGCCAACCACGGGCCTGCACTTCGAGGACATTCGCAAGCTCATGCTGGTTATCCAAGGGCTGGTGGACAAGGGCAACTCGGTTCTTATCATCGAGCACAACCTTGACGTGATTAAGGCCGCTGACTGGATCGTGGACATGGGTCCCGAAGGCGGAAATGGCGGCGGTCGCGTCGTAGCTGAGGGCACTCCAGAAGATGTCGCAAAGGTGGAAGGCTCCTATACAGGCCAGTTCCTGAAGGAGCTCCTGTAGTCGCCTCTGGCAGTGAGCGCGTAGTTAGTTGCGCGTGGCGATTTGGCTCTGCGGGAAGTGGGGGTTATACTAATCAGCACTACCGCCCGTAGGGCCTTCTCCAGGAGGTCACGGGTCACAAGCGGAGTTTCTCCCACCTGAAGCCGCGAACCTATTTGGTTCGAAGGATAAAGGTAAAAGGGTTGAGGTTAATACCTCGGCATTTTTGTGAGAACTCCCGGCTGCCTTATGGCAGACCGGGTTTTTCGTTTGTGGTCTCGGTAGGCACATCACTAACCCACCCCCTTAATCGAGGAGAACCACAATCAGCGCTGAAGCTCGCATCAATGAGCGCATCCGAGTACCCGAGGTCCGTCTAGTTGGCCCCGGTGGTGAACAGGTGGGCATCGTCCGTACTGATGATGCTCGCAAGCTTGCATATGAAGCAGACCTTGATCTTGTTGAGGTTGCGCCTAATGCAAAGCCGCCCGTAGCCAAGATCATGGACTACGGAAAGTTTAAGTACGAGCAGGCTCAGAAGGCTCGCGAAGCCCGCAAGAACCAACAGCAGACTGTGGTCAAGGAACAGAAGTTCCGTCCGAAGATCGATGATCACGATTATGAGACCAAGAAGGGCAACGTGGTGCGCTTCCTGGAGAAGGGTTCCAAGGTCAAGGTAACCATCATGTTCCGTGGCCGCGAGCAGTCGCGTCCGGAGCTTGGTTTCCGCCTGTTGGAGCGCCTCGCCGAGGATGTCGCTGAGTACGGCTCCGTCGAGTCCCGCCCCAAGCAGGATGGTCGCAACATGACCATGGTTCTGGGACCCGTCCGCAAGGGCAAGAAGTAGACCAAACTCCATTTAGGATCTAAGGACTTAATTCTCATGAAGCAGAAGACCCACAAGGGCACCGCCAAGCGCATCAAGGTGACCGGTTCCGGCAAGCTGCGCCGTGAGCAGGCTGGCCGCCGCCACCTGCTGGAGGGCAAGCCATCCAAGCAGACCCGTCGTCTCAAGGGCACCAAGGACGTTGCACCTTCCGACGTCAAGCGCGTAAAGCGCCTGCTCGGCCGCTCCTAATTAGCGCCGAATCAACCCACTTACTAGACCCACACAAGATAAGGAAGTAATACTGTGGCACGAGTAAAGCGCTCAGTTAACGCTAAGAAGAAGCGTCGCGCGATTCTGAAGTCCGCTAAGGGCTACCGCGGCCAGCGTTCCCGCCTGTACCGTAAGGCTAAGGAGCAGTGGCTGCACTCCATGACTTACGCTTACCGCGATCGTCGCGCCCGTAAGTCTGAGTTCCGTAAGTTGTGGATCCAGCGCATCAACGCCGCTGCCCGCATGAACGACATCACCTACAACCGCCTCATCCACGGCCTGCGCCTGGCTGAGATCGAGGTTGACCGCAAGATCCTCGCTGAGCTCGCAGTCAACGACTTCGAGGCATTCTCCGCACTGTGCGAGGCAGCCAAGGCTGCTCTGCCGGAGGACATCAACGCTCCGAAGGCTGCCTAGTTAAATAGGTATGCGCAAAGCGTATTACTTTTAAAGCTCCCGCTACTACTTTCCGTCAATTATGGTGTGAAAGGATAGGGGGAGCTTTTATGTATTTGGGGATTTTTCCCCAGTTATCTATACCCATCTAGGAAGTCGCAGTTAGCTCGTGCTAATTTGTCTGTGACACACGGCGCGGACTTTTCCGGCGTGTACTCCTTTTCTTTCATCTTTTGCCCATTTCTCAGGAGCCTTCTATGACCTATCCAAACAACGGAAACCCTCAAGGCTACGGCAACCAGCCGCAGAACCCGTTTGGACAGCAGCCGCAGCAGTTCAACAACAACGCCCCTGCGCCTGCTCCATACCAGGGCGGTCAGCCACAGTACGGCCAGGCCTACCCAGTTCAGCAGTACCCAGCAGGCGTCGAGCAGAAGTCCTGGGTTGCAGCAATGCTGCTGGCTTTCTTCTTCGGCTACTTGGGCGCGCACAACTTCTACTTGGGCAAGACCAACCGCGGTATCGCACAGCTGATTACCTTCGTGGTTTCCGCTGTGACCCTCATCGTGATCATCGGCTTTTTCATCGGTGGTGCCCTCGAGATCTGGGCATTCGTCGAGTTCATCATGATCATCGCTGGTGCCGGCGGCTACGACCGCGATGGCCGCGGTATTCCGCTGCGTCGCTAAGCGTTTGCTCACTTAAAGCCCGCGCTCTAATACTTGCCCACTACGGCTTTTGCTGTGGTGGGTTTGGTGGTTTTCTGGGGCTTTTGATGCTTTTTGGGTGTGGCTTAATCCTGTTGGTGTGTCGGCCGTATGCGCTGCTAGATTGGGGTCTATGGAATTGGACTTTGAATCTGCTTTTACTGAGAGAACCCCGCGCATCGTTAATGCGGTCAAGCTGCACCGCGCAGCCAATAGGCGCAAGGCCAAGCAGTTCATCATTGAGGGCGAAAATGCGGTGGACGCGGCGGTGTCCACCGGTGCCGCAACCGATGTCTTCGTCACCGAGAAAGCGGCTGAGCGTTTCGCAGACATCGTCACCGCTGCCGGCTACATGGATGTCTACGTCCATCCCATCACGGATAAAGCAGCGCGCCACATGTCCGATACCGCAACCACCACCGGGCTATTTGCCCTCTGCAAGCCGGTGCTGTGGTCAGTGGGCAAGATTCTCAACGCCAAACCACGTCTGGTCTCGGTTCCGGTCTTGACCTCGGAGCCAGGCAACGCGGGTACCTTGATCAGGACTTCTGACGCCATGGGCGCCGATGGCGTCATCTTCGCCGGCGAGACCGTCGATCCCCTGGGCTGCAAGGTGGCGCGTTCCTCAGCAGGTTCGCTCTTCCACGTTCCCGTTGCGCGCGACCCTAACATCAAGGACGTCCTGGGGCAGTTGCGCAAGTCCGGCATGCAGATTCTTGCTACGGCAGCCGACGGCGAGGTTGACCTTGCCGAGGCAGATCTCAGCCAGCCCACCGCGTGGCTATTTGGCAACGAGGCACACGGGCTAGGGGAGCTGCTCGACGAGGCAGACATGCGCGTGCGCATTCCTATTTTGGGCCGCGCAGAGTCGCTGAATCTCGCCACCGCCGCTTCTATCTGCCTTTACGAATCCGCGAAGTCTCATAGCCGCTAGCTGGTGCCCCTGCTGGCTTCTTGTGACGGTCACTACGGTATGATTAGCGCCGTTAGTTTTCGCGCAAGAAGAAGGTTTCAAGGCACGTGTCCGACACATCTCAGATCGAATTGACCGAAGCCGCGCTGGGCGCGGCTGCCGATTCCGCCATAGCCGCTTTTGACGCTGCTACAAGCCTCGATGAGCTGGCTGCCGCTCGCCGCGAGCACTTGGGCGAGCAGGGCTATATCCCACAGGCACGCACCATGTTGGGTAGCCTGCCTAAGGATCAGCGCAAAGACGCAGGCAAGAACGTCAACATGGCCCGCGGGCGCGTCGAAAAGCGCTTTGCTCAGGTCCAGCAGCAGCTGGAAGCAGAGGCACGGAAGGCGCAGCTGGCGGCAGAGACCGTCGACGTGACCATTCCGACCACCCGCACTCAGACCGGTGCGCTTCACCCAATCACCGCGCTTTCGGAGCGCATTGCCGACATCTTTGTTGGCATGGGCTGGGAGATTGCCGAGGGTCCTGAGGTTGAGGCGGAGTACTTTAACTTCGACGCCCTGAACTTCAAGCCTGACCACCCGGCACGTACCCTGCAGGATACCTTCCACGTGGGTAAGGAAGACTCCCGTCAGGTTCTGCGTACGCACACCTCGCCGGTGCAGGTACGCACCATGTTGGACCGCGATGTCCCGCTCTACATCGCTTGCCCGGGCCGTGTCTTCCGCACCGACGAGCTCGATGCCACCCACACCCCAGTCTTCCACCAGGTCGAAGGCCTGGCAGTGGACAAGGGGCTTACCATGGCACACCTGCGCGGCACTCTGGATCACCTGGCGAAGGTGCTGTTTGGTCCAGAGACCAAGACGCGCATGCGCACTAACTACTTCCCATTCACCGAGCCTTCCGCTGAGGTTGACGTCTGGTTCCCGAACAAGAAGGGCGGCGCCGGTTGGATCGAGTGGGGCGGCTGCGGCATGGTCAACCCGAACGTCCTGCGCGCAGTAGGCGTTGACCCGGAGGAATACACCGGATTCGCTTTCGGCATGGGCCTAGAGCGCACCCTGCAGTTCCGCAACGGCCTGACCGATATGCGCGACATGGTCGAGGGCGACGTTCGTTTCACCCTGCCGTTCGGCGTCCAGGCATAACCGTTTACCCCGCAATTAGGAAGGAATCTAGACACAATGCTTATTTCCCAGAGCTGGGTAACCAGGTTGCTTGGCGCGAAAAATCCCGGCTGGTCAGCCACCCCGGAAGAACTTGACGCTGGTTTCGTTCGCGTCGGCTTTGAGACCGAGGGCTACGAGGGCCTGCCAGAAATCACCGGCCCGCTCGTTATCGGCCACGTTGACTCCTTCGAGGAGCTCGAGGGCTTCAAGAAGCCAATCCGTTATTGCCAGATCAATGTCGGCGACGCTAACGGCACCGGCGAGCTCCAAGGCATTATTTGTGGTGCGCGCAACTTCCGCTTGGGGGACTACGTCGTAGTCTCCCTGCCAGGTGCTGAGCTGCCAGGCGGCTTCAAGATCTCCGCACGTGAGACCTACGGCAAGATCTCTGCGGGCATGATGTGCTCCGCGGCCGAGTTGGGCATCGCTGAGAAGTCCGATGGAATCATCACCTTGGGCGAGGAGTTCGCGGACAAAGTCGGCCAGGATGCCCGTCCGTTCTTGGGGCTGGACGATACTGTCTTCGACGTCAACATCACTCCGGACCGTGGCTACGCGCTTTCCCTGCGCGGCCTCGGCAGCGAGGTTGCTTCGGCCTTCGGCCTCGATTACGCGTGCCCGGCGCAGGACCCTTCCGTTGCTGGCATCGATGTCAGCGCCGTGCCGGAGGCTAGTGGCTCACTCATCAATGTTGAGCTGCGCGAGGAGACCAAGGCACAGCGCTTTGGCCTGCGGAAGGTCACTGGCATTGACCCGACCGCGCGCACTCCGTTCTGGATGGAGCGCGAGCTCATGCTGGCAGGCCAACGCCCTGTTAACCCAGCAACCGACGTAACCAACTACGTCATGCTGCTGCTCGGCCAGCCGATGCACGCTTTCGACGCCGATCAGATTTCTGGCGACCTTGTTGTACGTAACGCGCAGGCAGGGGAGAAGTTCGAGACCCTTGACCACGTTGAGCGCACCCTCGACGCCGAGGATGTAGTCATCTGCGACGACAACGGCATCCAGTCCCTGGCCGGCGTGATGGGCGGAACGAGCTCGGAGATTACCGAGGGCGAAAACGGCACCACCAACGTCTACTTCGAGGCCGCAAACTGGGATTCCATCACCGTGGCTCGCACCTCGCGCCGCCACAAACTGTCTTCTGAGGCATCCCGTCGCTTCGAGCGAGGCGTAGATCCGGCCATCGTTGAGGTCGCACTCGACGTCGCCTGTGCACTGCTCGTACAGATCGCTGGCGGAACCATCGAGGCCGGCCGTACCCTGGTCGGCGAGGTCGCTCGTCCGCAGCAGATCACCATGCGCGCTACCAAGCCGAGCGAGTACGCCGGTGTTGAATACTGCGGTGAGACCATCGTGAACCGTCTCCAAGAGGTCGGCTGCGAGGTTGAGGAGTCCGGTGACAACCTGCTGGTTACCCCGGCTACCTGGCGCACCGACATCACCATGGACGTTGATCTCATCGAGGAGGTCCTGCGTCTGGAGGGCTTGGAAGATATCCCGACCATCCTGCCGACCCCATTTGGTGGCCGTGGTCTGACCCCGGCTCAGAAGCGTCGCCGCGCTATCGGTCACGGCCTGGCATATGCAGGCTACGCTGAGGTGCTGCCTTCGCCGTTCATCGCCAACAACACTTTCGATGTCTGGGGCCTGGAAGGCGATGACGAGCGCCGCAAGACCGTTTCCGTGCAGAACCCGCTCGAGTCAGACAAGGCGATTCTGAGCACCACCTTGCTGCCGAACATGCTCGAAGCAGTTGCACGCAACGTTGCTCGTGGCCGTAACGACCTCGCGTTGTACGGCCTGCAGCAGGTTTCCTTCAAGCGTGCGGACGCTTCCGAGATGCCTTCCGTTGCGCAGCGTCCTAGCGACGCTACAGTGCAGCAGCTGCGCGACTCCCTTCCGCATCAGCCGCTGCACGTGGCTACCGTTGCTACCGGCAACGTCGAGCACGAGGGCCCATGGGGCAAGGGTCGCGCCTACACCTACGCCGATGCCATTGAGTCTGCGCGCCTGGTCGCTCGCGCGGCCGGCGTAGAGATCGAGGTAGAGGCTGCCTCCGAGCTGCCGTGGCACCCGGGCCGTTGTGCAGCGATCAAGGCTGTCGTCGATGGTGAAAGCGTCGTCGTGGGCCATGCAGGCGAGCTGCATCCAGAGATCCTCGAGGCACTGAACCTGCCGGCACGCACCTGCGCGATGGAGATGGATGTAAACGCGCTACCTACTGAGGAGATGTTCCCGGCTCCGGTTCTGTCTGCATTCCCGGCACTGCACCAAGACATCGCGTTGGTAGTCGACGAAGACACTCCTGCTGAGTCCGTGCGTAAGGTCGTGGAAGAAGGCGCCGGCGAACTGCTCGAGGGCGTTGAGCTTTTCGACGTCTTCCGCGGTGAGCAGCTGGGTGAGAGCAAGAAGTCACTCGCCTTCCAGCTGATCTTCCGCGCCTCTGACCGCACGCTGACTGACGAGGAGGCCAACGAACACCGTCTGGCTGCAGCGAAGTTGGCCGAGCAGCGTTTGGGTGCGCAGATGCGCGCTTAAGCTCGGTTCAGCTGCCGAACTCTAGCTCGTCGTAAAAGGGCCGCGCAGATCACCTTTTCTATGGGGTGGCTGCGCGGCCTTTTCTTATCAATCCTTAACCTTCTGAGCTAGACTTACTCCCGCTATTGAACGTGACTTGAGACCGGCAGTTTCTCTCTCGCTGCTGGGAAAGTAGGTGCTGGTGCTAGAGTATGCCGTCTTCTATTTCACTATCTGCATGCTGCTAGCCAGCGTCCTGGTCGCCGGAGTCTGCGTGGGATGCCTGGTGGCCACCCGCTCCCAAGTCTTCAAACTGTTGGCGGTATTCTTCGGCGTCTATGCCTTCGATATAGCGCTTGTCTTTCGAACGCAGTTCATCCACGGCGGGATGGCTAACCGTGAGGTTTCTGTCTACGCAATTACGGCGCCTTTCGAGTCGATATTGCTGGGTGGCGTGATGATGGCTGTGATGGCCATCGTGGTGCAGCGCTACTTAAATGGCTGGCGCTTTCTGCCGCATGCCTGCGTTGGGCTGTTCCTGATAGGCAGCGTCGCGGCCTTATGGGCAGTAGAGGACCCGGCACTACGCCAGTTCCTTTTCTTCAACATGCGGCCTATCACGCTGGCATTTCTACTTTGCTATGGCTTTGGCTGCTACTTGCGCGCGAATGATCCCGCGGAGCGCGCACGCCTTTATTCCTACCGCCATCTCTTCTTCCAGGTTGCTATCTGTGCCGTGCTGGTGGTGGCAGAGAACGTTTACTATCAGCTCATCTTTGACTGGGAGAAAGCCGGCCCCGATGTGCTCTCATTCTTGCCGGAGCGCAATTTTATGGAAAACGTTCTGATCATTGCTATCGGCTGGGCCGTCGTCTCTCATGCGCGAGTGGTTCTGCGCCACGTTGGTGCGGATGCGGCGGTTAAGCCAATCTCAGATGCGGCAGCGGATGACTTTCACGAGCGCAGCCTTGAGCGCTTTTCGGAGGCCCATGGCCTTTCGAAGCGCGAGCGTGAAGTGGCCGGCCTGGTGCTGGCCCGCAAGAGCAATCGCGAGATCGCGGACGAACTCGGCATCTCGCTTTCTACCGTAAAGGTCCACGTTCACAATATTTTGAAAAAGTCATCCTACGAGTCTCGTGACCTATTGGTTGAGGGGTACTGGTCAGGGGTAATGTAACCGGCTTTTGCTCGCGTTTGGGCAGCGGTTTAAACCGGGTTAATTTGTACGTTGTGTTACCAAATGTAGAAAAAGCGATGTATATCACAATCTAAGCTTTGCGCGTAAACCTGCAGTTCAAACGTGGTTTAAACCGGGTTTAGTGGCGGTCAACTCCGGATTTAATGAAAAATAAGCTCGATTAGCGCTTGCTCGGGCGGGGAAATCGAGTCACGATAAAGCCAGAACTTCAGATGAGAAGCACAAGGCTTCCGGGTTCGGCCGGCGCACCCCATGAGTGTGAATTGAAGGGGAGTAGCCGGAGTGAAAATAGGGTAAAAGGCCCTATTAAAGAAAGGAGTTGGCAACAATGCCAGTAAGCCTCAGCGGACGTAACTTCCTCAAGCTTTTGGACTACACCCCAGACGAGATTCGCTACCTTATCCGCCTCTCCAAGCAATTCAAAGAAATGAAGATGGCCGGTGTGCCGCACCGCTACCTCGAGGGCAAGAACATCGTCCTCCTCTTCGAGAAGACCTCGACCCGTACCCGCTGTGCATTCGAGGTTGCCGGCTACGACCTTGGCATGGGCGTTACCTACTTGGCGCCGGATAGCTCGCAGATGGGCAAGAAAGAGTCCATCGAGGACACCGCTCGCGTGCTGGGCCGCATGTATGACGGCATCGAGTACCGCGGCTTCGCCCAGGAGATTGTTGAGGACTTGGGCGCAAACGCAGGCGTTCCAGTCTGGAACGGCCTGACCACCGAGTTCCACCCAACCCAGATGATTGCAGACATGCTCACTGTAGAGGAGAACTTCCCACAGGGCCTGAAGGGCTTGAAGCTGGTCTTCATGGGCGATGCAGGCAACAACGTTGCAAACTCCCTCATGGTTGTCTGTGCAAAGCTCGGCATGCACTTCGTTGCTTGTGGCCCGAAGGCACAGATGCCAGAAGATGGCCTGGTCGAGGAGTGCACCAAGATTGCAGCCGAGACCGGCGGCTCCGTCACCCTGACCGAAGACGTCAAGGAAGCCTGCACCGACGCTCACGTCATCTACACCGACATCTGGCTGTCCATGGGTGAGCCGGCTGAGCTCTGGGAGGAGCGCGTCAAGCTGCTCGAGCCATACCGTGTCACCAAGGATGTCATGGCAATGGCTGCCGACGACGCCATCTTCATGCACTGCCTGCCTTCCTTCCACGACGTCAAGACCGTTATTGGCAAGGAAATTTCCGAGAAGCTCGGCGTCAGCGAGATGGAGGTCTCCGACGAGGTCTTCGAGTCCGCTTACTCCAAGGTCTTCGATGAGGCAGAGAATCGTCTGCACACCATCAAGGCGGTCATGTACGCCACCTTGTCCTAGAAAATCAAGGTCTTTTCACCAGGAGAAAGTGCAATGGAAAAGCGACGTGTTGTCGTTGCCCTAGGTGGCAACGCCCTTGGAAACACCCCAACCGAGCAGCTGGAAGCAATCCGCCAGACCGCCGACTCAATCGTTGACCTCATCGAGGCCGGCCACGAGGTCGTGGTTACCCACGGCAACGGTCCACAGGTTGGCATGATTAAGGTTTCCTCCGACTTCTCACACCAGGAGGGAACCACGCCAGAGATTCCTTTCGCCGAGTGCGGTGCAATGTCCGAAGGCTACATCGGATACCACCTCCAGCAGGCCATTGAGAATGTGCTGCGCATGCGGAACCTCGAGCGCGACTGCTATTCCCTCATTACGCAGACGGTTGTCGACGAAAACGACCCGGCTTTTGATAACCCAACCAAGCCCATCGGTGTGTACTACAGCGAGGAAGAGGCAAAGCGGTTGGCTAAGGAAACCGGCAACACCTACGTCGAGGATTCCGGCCGCGGCTGGCGTTGGGTCATTGCCTCGCCACTTCCTATCGAGGTTGTAGAGGCAAGGAGCATCGCCAACATCCTGGGCTCCGGTGGCATTGCCATCGCAGCCGGTGGCGGCGGCATCCCAGTCGTCCGCAAGGAAGGCCAGCTCAGCGGTGTCACCGCAGTCATCGACAAGGACCGCACCGCGGCTCTTATCGCCCAGCAGATTGAGGCGGACACCCTGTTGATTCTCACCGCAGTTGACTACGCCTACTCCGGCTTTAACACCCCAGAACAAAAGGCTCTGGAGAAGGTCACCGTTGACGAGGTAGAGAAGCTGATTGATGATGCAGCCTTTGCACCAGGCTCAATGCTGCCGAAGGTGGAAGCCTGCTTGGAGTTCGCCCGTTCGGGCGCCGGCCGTCGAGCAATCATCACCTCGCTCGAACATGCCGGTGAAGCCATGACTGGTTCCGTCGGAACCGTTATAACCTCTTAGGAGAAGTTTATTGGCCGGGTAAGACAGTATGTGCTGGCTTCCCCGGCCTTTTATCACATGAAAGGAAGGCGCCATGACCGCGCCAATGAAAGAGAAGGATACAGACCGCAAGAAGAGGCGGAGGTTTCACTTCTCAGTTCCGTCTGCTTTTACGATTCTGTTTGCCCTGACGGTCATTTCTGCAATCGCCACCTGGCTGGTTCCGGCAGGCTCGTATTCGAAGCTGATGTATGACCCTGACTCGGGCAAGCTGAACGTGACCAACCCTGATGGTTCGGTCGACGTTCTGGACGCTACGCAAAAGACTCTCGATAGCTTGGGCGTGCAGATCAACATCGATCAGTTCACCTCTGGTGCACTGACGCAGGCAGTTTCCGTCCCGGGCACTTATGAGCATGTCACGCAGAACCCGGCTGGTCTGTGGGATATCCCGGTCAGCATGGTGCAGGGCACCATTGAGGCTGTTGACATCATCGTGTTCATCCTCGTGTTGGGTGGCCTCATTGGCGTGGTCCGCGCAACGGGCGCTTTCGAGTCGGGCCTGGTCGCACTGACCAAGAAGACGAAGGGGCACGAGTTCCTGCTCGTCGTCGTGGTCTCCGTGCTGATGGTGATGGGCGGTTCCGCCTGTGGCCTGGAGGAGGAAGCTGTTGCTTTTTACCCAATCCTCGCCCCAATCTTTATCTCGCTAGGCTATGACGCCATCGTCGTGGTGGGCGCCATCTTCCTGGCAGGTTCCATGGGTACGGCGTTCTCTACGATTAACCCGTTCTCGGTTGTTATCGCGTCGAACGCGGCGGGTATCAACTTCACAGACGGCATCGTATGGCGTCTGGTCGGCTGTGTCGTCGGCGGCATCGTGGTGATTAGCTACATGGCTTGGTATGCGCGTCGCCTCAAGGCAGACCCGAACTTCTCCTATGTCCTGGAGGATAAGGAAGTCTTTGAGGGCCAGTGGTCCATGGACGCCACCGGTGACGTTAAGAAGTTCGACCTTCGTCAGAAGGTCATCCTCATCCTCTTCGCTATCGCGTTCCCGTTGATGGTCTGGGGTGTTATGTCCCAGGGCTGGTGGTTCCCAACGATGGCGGCCGCATTCCTCACGGTGGCCCTGGCCATCATGTTCATTGCGGCAACCGGTGAGAATCGCTTGGGCGAAGCTGAGCTTTGCGACGCCTTCACTGAGGGTGCTTCCAGCCTGGTCGGCGTTTCCCTGATTATCGGTCTGGCCCGCGGCATCAACCTGGTGCTCAATGATGGTCATATCTCCGATACACTGCTGAACTCTGCAACCAACCTGGTTGAGGGAATGCATGGTCCAGTCTTCATCATCATGCTGATGATCATCTTCTTCCTGCTGGGCTTCGTTGTTCCTTCCTCCTCCGGCCTAGCTGTGCTGTCCATGCCGATTATGGCGCCGCTGGCAGATACGGTGGGCATCGACCGTTGGATTGTGGTCTGTGCTTATCAGTGGGGACAGTATGCAATGCTGTTCATCTGCCCGACCGGCCTGGTCATGGCAACGCTGCAGATGCTGAAGATGAAGTACACGCACTGGCTGCGCTTCGTCTGGCCGATGATGGTCTTCCTTCTGGTCTTCGGCGGCATCATGCTGGTAACTCAGGTGCTGATTTACTCCTAAGCTGTGGCTCGAGGGTGGAGGCCCTCAGGCTCAGTGTTTAGTGCCTCCCGCTTGGCTTTCTTCTCCACTCAATTGTTAGAGGAGGGCCGCGGGAGGCACTTTGCGTTTTGGAGCGATATAAAAGACTCCTCGTATATATTGCAGCGCCTTGCATAACTTGTTATTGTTTCCCGCATGAGTATTTCAGTAGCCATCGCGGGCGTTTCCGGATATGCAGGCGGCGAGATTCTGCGCCTGCTCTTGTCCCATCCAGCATATTTGTCCGGTAAGCTGCGGATTGGCGCCCTCTGTGGGCACTCCACAGCCGGGCAACCGGTGGCGCAGGTCGTGCCAAATGCGCCGCAGGTGTGGGGGAATACTATTCAAGACATTGCGGCGGAAAACCTGCTTGGGCATTCGGTGGTCTTCCTGGCGCTGCCGCACGGACACTCGGCGAAGTTGGCGCGGGAGATTGAGGCGGCGTCGCAAAGCACCGGCGTCGCCGTGCCGGTGTTGATTGATTGCGCGGCCGATTTCCGCCTCCGGAGCGAAGAGGACTGGCGGGAGTTCTATGGTGGGGATTACGCGGGCGCATGGCCCTATGGCATCCCAGAGCTGCCTGGAAATCGCGCACAGCTGCAGGGGGCATCGCAGGTAGCGGTGCCGGGATGCTTTCCCACCGCCGTGACTTTGGGTGCTGTGCCGGCCTTGGCGCAGGAGCTCATCGAACCTGAGCTCAACGTGGTTGCGGTTACTGGCGTTTCCGGCGCAGGCAAGAAGGCCGCAGTGGGGTTGCTTGGTACTGAGACCATGGGCAGTTTGCGCGCCTATTCGCCGGGCGGCACGCACCGTCATACCCCGGAAATGGTGCAGAACCTGGCGCCTTTCGTGCACGGTGACGCTGAGCTCAACCTCAGCTTTACTCCGGTCTTGGCTCCGCTGGTGCGGGGAATTTTGGCAACTATCAGCGCTCCTCTTGCCGGAGGAGTGGATGCCTCCCAGGTACACAACGCCTTCGCGGACTTCTACAAGGACGAGCCTTTCTGCTTGGTTTTGCCAGAAGGAATCCAGCCAGAAACGCAGAACGTAGTGGGCTCCAACATGGTGCATATCCACGCTCATGTGGACGGTCGTGCCCGACGATTGCTCATCACTGTTGCGCTCGACAATCTGACTAAGGGCACTGCCGGTGCTGCCGTTCAATGTATGAATCTCGCGCTAGGGCTTGAAGAAGCCGCCGGCCTGCCACAAGCGGCCGTCGCGCCCTAGGCGGTTATTAATAGCCACCTTTTTAATTAGGAGAAGACCATGTCTCTATCACCCACCACACCAGGAATGCCCGTGACCAAACCGACTGGCGTTACCGCGCCTAAAGGCTTTGTAGCGGGAGCAACCACTGCTGGGATTAAGCCATCTGGAAAATCAGATATGGCGCTCGTTGTAAATCAAGGCCCACACTTTAATGCAGCGGCGGTATTTACCCGCAACCGGGTCGTTGCCTCACCGGTAAAACTTTCCAAGGCCGCCGTCGCAGACGGGCAGGTAAGGGCCGTGTTGTATAACTCGGGTAACGCCAACGCCTGTAATGGGAAGCAAGGCGATAAAGATGCCCAAGCCATGGTGGATGAACTTGCTGCTTTAACTGGAATTGTCGGGCACGATATTGCTGTATGTTCCACGGGGCTGATTGGTGAGCCTTTGCCGATGAATAAAACATTGGGCGGCGTTCGCGGCGTCGTGGGGCAACTCAGCTCAGAAGGAGGTCACGCTGCCGCCGAGGCGATAATGACCACCGATACCGTGGCGAAGGAAGCTGTGGTGCACGGTGGTGGATGGACTTTGGGTGCGATGGGCAAGGGCGTGGGCATGATGGCGCCCTCGCTTGCAACGATGCTCGTGTGCCTGACAACCGACGCCGCGGCCACGCCTGCCGCGCTGCAGCAAGCGCTGCACAGTGCATGCGATGCGACCTTCAATACCTTAGATATTGATGGCTCGACCTCGACTAATGACACCGTCATCATCTTGGCAAATGGTGCATCGGGCATCGAGCCTTCGCAGGAAGAGCTCGACGATGCTGTTCTTAAAGCCTGTGCCGATATCGCGGATCAGCTGCAGGCCGACGCGGAAGGGGTGACCAAGCGCGTCAAAATCACCGTCGAGGGCACCACTGACGATGCGCAGGCGCTTGCCGCTGCGCGGACGCTGGGCCGGGATAACCTGTTCAAGTGTGCGATGTTTGGCTCCGATCCCAATTGGGGCCGCGTCTTTGCGGCAGTGGGCATGGCGGACGCGGATATGGACCCGGAAAACATCTCTGTTGCCTTCAACAATCAGCCTGTCTGCATCAACTCCACGGGCGCGCCCGGCGCGCGCGAGGTGGACCTATCAGGAATCGATATTGACGTCCACGTTCACTTAGGTCTTAACGGGCCAGGCCGAGCATTTTTACGGACTACGGATCTGTCTCATCAGTACGTCGAAATCAACTCGGCCTATAGCTCTTAGCTTCGGGGAATAGGCAAAGGCGAGGAGACTATGCAGTTAACGAACTTGGAGCGGGCCACGGTCTTGGCGGAGGCACTGCCGTGGCTCCAGCATTATCGCGACAAAATAGTCGTGGTGAAGTATGGCGGTAATGCCATGGTGGATGAGCGGCTCAAGGCGGCGTTCGCGGCAGACATGGTTTTTCTGCGCGCGGTAGGCGCGAAGCCGATTGTCGTCCACGGCGGCGGCCCGCAGATCAACCAGATGCTGGGCAGGCTCGGCATCGAGGGCGAATTCAAAGGTGGCTTTCGGGTAACCACCCCGGAGGTTATGGAAGTCGTACGGATGGTCTTGTTTGGCCAGGTGGGCAGGGGATTGGTCAACCTCATCAACTCCCACGGGCCCTACGCGGTGGGCACTTCGGGCGAGGACGCAGGACTATTTCGCGCCCGAAAGCGCCTGGTCAACATCGATGGGCGGCTGACAAACATTGGTTTGGTCGGCGATATTACCGACGTCAACCCCG